>NZ_BMNT01000048.1 GCF_014646695.1 Sphaerisporangium melleum | reverse complement strand
GAGAGTGCTCACTCACCGACGGCTACCAGGCACCGAGTCTGCCCAATCAGGCAACCCGGTAACTCCCATTAGGAGGAAGGCAACCGCTTGTCAGAGATATCAAGGGGGACCCGTATTCTGCCCAGGTGCTGGTGTTGATGCTGCTTCCTGGTCATCCGCGATCCGCCTCGGACCTCGCGAGTCCCGCGCCGGACGCCCGCGGACCGCTCGCGGGACCCGGCGCCCCTTCCCCCACGGCCCTCTGGCGAGACTGATGCCCTCTCTCGATCTGGCCCAATGGGCGGTGCTGCTGTTCGCGCTCGTCCTGGTCGGCTTCGCCAAGACCGGCATCTCCGGCGCGGGCACGGTGGCGATCGCGCTGTTCGCGTTGGTGCTGCCGACCAAGAGCTCCACCGGGACGATCCTGCCCCTGCTGCTCGTCGGCGACGTGGTGGCCGTGGTCAGCTACCGGCGGCACGCCGAGTGGCCGAGACTGCTCAGGCTCTTCCCCTGGGTGGCCGCCGGAGTCGTCGCCGGGGCGTTCGTCGTGCGGTGGGTGGACGACGCGCAGATGCGGCGGATCATCGGCGGCATCCTGTTACTGATCATCGTGCTCAGCCTGTGGAACCGGAGCCGCGGGGCGGACGCCTCGCTCGCCAACCGCCCCGCCGTCGCCGCGTGCGCCGGCGTCTTCGCCGGCTTCACCACCATGGCCGCCAACGCCGCCGGCCCCATCATGGCCCTGTACTTCCTGGCGGCCGGCCTGCCGGTGCTGGGGTTCCTCGGCACCTCGGCGTGGTTCTTCCTCACCATCAACGCCTTCAAGGTGCCCTTCAGCGTCGCGCTCGGCCTGATCACCCCGGCGACGCTGGCCTTCGCGGCGGTGGCCGCGCCGGCCGTGGTCCTCGGCGGCGTCGTGGGACGGCTGATCATCCGGCACATCAACCGGACGTGGTTCGAACGGGTGACCCTCGCCCTCACCTTCCTCGCCGCGGCCCGCCTGATGTTCTGACCGGCGCCTGCCGTCCGCCGGGCCGTCTGACCACGCTCCGGCGCTCACGTCCCGGCGGGCGCGGCGGGGCCCGGTCCGGTCAGACGCCGCCTCCGGCGCCGATCGCCAGCCCGATGAAGTACACGACCACCGCCGCGCCTCCGCCGATGAGGAGCTGCCGGGCGCCGGTGCGCAGGGCGGAGCGGCCGTTGAGCATGCCGAGCAGCGCGCCCACCGTGAACAGGGCGAGCGCGGCCAGCGACACCGCGGTCACCAGGGCCGGCGTTCCCTCGCCGAACAGGTACGGGATGACGACCACGACGGCCCCGACGGCGAAGGCGACCAGGCTGGACAGCGCCGCCGACCACGGCGAGCCCAGCTCCTCCGGGTCCAGGCCGAGCTCCTCGCGCGCCATCGTCTCCAGCGCCGTGTCGTGATCCTTCATGATCGTCTTGGCGACGCGCTCGGCCTCCTCGGCGTCCAGCCCCTTCGCCCGGTAGATGAGCGCGAGCTCCTCGGCCTCGGCCTCGGGGTCGTCGCGCAGCTCCTCGGCCTCCAGCGACAGCTCGCGTTCGTAGGCCTCGCGCTGGCTGCGCATCGAGATGTACTCGCCGACCGCCATCGAGAACGCGCCGGCCAGCAGCCCGGCGAGCCCCGCGAACAGGATCGTGCGGCCCGGCGCTCCCGACCCGGCGAACCCCATGGCCAGCGAGGTGTTGGACACCAGGCCGTCGTTCACGCCGAACACGGCGGCGCGCAGCGTCCCGGAGCGGTCGCTGCGGTGCCAGCGCTCGCGCCGCGCGACCCCCCTGCCGCCGAGCGCCGTCAGACCACCGGGGCCCACGGGACCGCCCGGGCCGGCCGCGCCGGAGAGGTCGCCCCGCTCCCGCAGGCGGGTGAGCACGCGTGCGTGCGAGCGCTCGTCCACCGCCATACCAGGGTGGGCGTCGGGGTCGGCGTCGTACATGCCCGCGTCGGCGTGCTCGGCCCGCTCCACCAACGGCAGCACCGCGTCGACCGAGTAGCGGCGGGCCAGCCAGGACAGCAGGCGGGTGCGGACGCTGGGACGGCGCGGGTCCGGCACCCGCTCGCCCAGTGCGGCGAGCTTGCCCGCCCAGTGCGCGGCGTGCCGCTCCTCGACGGCGGCGAGTTGCAGGAAGATCTCCTGCCGCTCGCCTTCGGCGCCCGCGGCGAGCCCGCGGTACAGGGCCGCGCTCTGCCGTTCGGAGTCGAGGGCGCCGCGGTAGCGCGCCGCAGCCCTGCGGCCTGCGTCCGCGCCGTTCCGCCGGTTCTCAGGGGTGCCGCTATCGGCGCTCATCGCTGTCGATCTCCCGCCCGGCCGCGCTCACCGCACGGCGCCATCGATCACTGGTGGTCGTCCCGTGGACGCCCATCGCCGGGCGCAACCAACTTTACATCCGCCCAATTCCGTACGCATCGGACGCTTGCCCGGCACGCTGCGCTGACCGGTGGCACGTGGGCCGGCCGTCGCGTCCGCCGGGCCCGGCTCGGTCGAATCCGCGCGTCCGGCCGGGTCAGTGCGCCGCGGTCGCGATGACGGGGGAGGGGCTCGCGGCGGCCTTGATCTCGTGGAGCAGCGCGGTGGCGGCCGCGCTGGTGGGGTCGCCGGTGACCGTGACGATCTGCCAGGACGGGGCCGCGCCGGCGAGCGGGAGGAACCGGACGCGGTCGGTCTTGCCCGAGAACGACCGCGGCACCAGCGCCACGCCCAGCCCGAACGTCACCAGGTCCAGCAGCGAGTGCACGTCGGTGACCTCCAGCGGCACCCGGCGCTCCACGCCCGCCGCGGCGAGCACGCTGTCGGCGAGGTCCCTGCTGATCCAGTCGGCGGGGAAGTCCACGAACCGCTCGTCCCGCAGCTCGCCGGGATCGATCTGTGCCCGGGTGGCGAGCGGGTGACCGAGCGGGCAGGCCACGACCAGCGGCTCGTCGGCGAGGGGCGTGACCGTGACGTCGTCGGGCAACCGGACGGGACGGGAGACGAACGCCACGTCCAGCCGGCCCATGCGCACCTGCTCGACCAGCTCACCGGACCCGCCGTGCCGCAGGCTCACCTCCAGCCCCGGATGGGCGTCCGCGAAGCGGGCGAGCACGGCCGGCAGGTGCACGCCGGGCAGACACTGCAACGCGCCGATGTCCAGGCTGCCGCGCAGCAGACCCTGCACGGCCGCGACGGCGTCCTTGGCGGCGTCGGTCGCCGACAGCGCCCGCCGCGCCTCCACCAGGAGCGCCCGCCCGGCCGGGGTGAGCTCCACCTGGCGGGTGCTGCGCAGGAACAGCGGGGCGCCCAGCTCGCGTTCGAGCGACCTGATCGACGCCGACAACCCCGACTGGGCGACGCGCAGGCGTTTGGCCGCCTTGGTGAAGTGGCAGTCCTCGGCGACGGCGACGAAGTACTCGAGTTGCCGGAGTTCCATGATCCATCACCGTCGCTGCTCAATCAGATCAGTTTCTTCTGTTGGACAGCTTAATCGTGGGCAGAGCAGACTGCGGAACAGCACACATATCGGAGAAGGAGCTCTCATGCAGACTCGCCGCATCGGCGATGTCCAGGTCGGCGCGATCGGCCTGGGCGGCATGCCCATGTCCATCGAGGGGCGCCCCGATGAGGAGCGATCCATCGCGACCATCCACGCCGCCCTCGACGCGGGCATCACCTTGATCGACACCGCGGACGCCTACCACCTGACCGCGACCGACGTGGGGCACAACGAGTCGCTGATCGCCGCGGCCCTCGCGAGCTACGGAGGGGACACCTCCGACGTGCTGGTCGCGACCAAGGGCGGTCACGTGCGCCCGGGCGACGGCTCCTGGACCCTGGACGGCTCGCCGGACCACCTGAAGAGCGCCTGCGAGGCGTCGCTGCGGCGGCTCGGCGTCGAGGCCATCGGGCTCTACCAGTTCCACCGCCCCGACCCGCGGGTGCCCTACGCCGACTCCATCGGCGCGATCCGCGACCTGCTCGACGCGGGCAAGATCCGGATGGCCGGCATCTCCAACGCCGACCCCGGGCAGATCAGGCTGGCCGACGAGATCCTCGGCGGTCGCCTGGTCAGCGTCCAGAACCAGTTCTCGCCGTCCTTCCGCTCCAGCGAGCCCGAGCTGGAGCTGTGCGCCGAGAAGGACATCGCGTTCCTGCCGTGGAGCCCGCTCGGCGGCATCTCCCAGGCCGGTGAGCTCGGGTCGCGCTTCGCCGCCTTCGCCGAGGTCGGCCGCGAGCACGGCGTGAGCCCCCAGCAGGTCTGCCTGGCCTGGATGCTCGCCAAGGCGCCGGTGGTGATCCCCATCCCCGGCTCCTCCCGGCCGGAGACCATCCGCGACTCCGCGGGCGCGGTCGACCTGAAGCTGACCGACGAGGAACTCTCCCGCCTCGACGCCGCCTGAACCACCAGGCCGCCCGCATGAGCCGGTGCCGTGGCCGCTCACCCTCGCCGTCCCGTCCGTCAGATGGGGCCCTCTCCTCGGCGCCGCGCCGGCGCAACGGTGTACGGCGAACGTCGGCGCCGCCCTACGACGGGGACCCGGCAGCCATTCGGCCACCGCGCCGGCCAGAGGTCGAACCGGCCGCAGCGCTCGGGCCGGTCCGCGCCCTTGATCGCCCGGCCGAGGGGAGGGCGCGCGGCATCGCTCAGTTGGTGCGGGTGTTGGGAAGGTGCGCGCCGAGATAACCGACGTACACCTTCCCCGTCGCGCCGCCGGAGTCGTCGTGGAAGTGCATCCGCGGCGCCGGGTATCCGACCGCGCGCAGTTTGATGTGCGCCTCCATCAGGATCTCGCCGCGCGGGTCGACCTCGACCGGCACCGGGAAGGTGCGCGGGTCGCGGAACTTGTCGCGCGTGGCGACGCTCCTCGACTCGCGCATCACCAGCATGCCGGCCGGGACCGTGTACCGGCCCGGTTCGCCGACCGCGCACCAGTCGTAGAACCCTCCCGCGAACTCCCCGCTCGACCGCGCGCGGGCGAAGTCGTTCAGCGCGTGCAGCGCGTCCCACGCCTTGCCCGCCCAGCTCCGGCGCAGCCCGGGGTAGGTGTTGTCCAGGCGCACCGCGGGCGCGTCGGTCTCGCCGATCACCACGTGCGTGAGCCGCGACCGCGCCTCGATCAGCGCCTCGGCCAGGCTGTCGGGCTGGAACACCTCCTCCGGCGGCGCGACCCCGTACATGGGGTGGCCCAGCTCGGCCAGCATCCCCTCCAGCCGCCGGACCCGCTCGGCGAGCGCACGGGACGTGCCGACCGCCTCGGCGTACTCCTCCTGCAGCAGCTCGTACGCCGGCCGGGGCCCGTCGGGATCGTCTGGGCGTTCCTGCTGCGCGGGATCGCCGAGGACCAGCTCGCACAGCCCGTCCAGGCGCAGGCCGAGCGCGCGGACCTCGCGCAGGAGCTGCTGCCCGGTGTCCAGGTCGGCCGCGAGGCCGAGCGCGGTCTCCAGTTCCTCCCGCACCTCCCTGACCACCGCCTCGGCCACGTCCCTGGCGAGCCGGGAGGCGTACTCCCGCCCGGCCGGCTCGTCCGAAGCCGGCTCCGGCGGCGGCTGCCCGGCCGATCCGGCTCCCGTGTCCTGCCCGGTGGGCCCCGCGACCGTGTCCTGCCCAGGCCTCGCCATCACGTCCCGTTCGGCGGGCCCGGCCGCGGCGCTCGGGGCCGGAGGGAGGCCGGGCCCGGCGAGGAGCCGGTCGGCGGGTCCGGTGGGGGCGTCGCCGGACCGCGGCGCGGGCACCAGCACACTCCCCGGACGAGGAGCGGGAACCTCCGGCGTCCCGCCCGGGCCACCCGGCTCGCGGACGCCGGCATCGCCGCCGCCGGTCTCACGGACTTCGGGAGGACCGCCCGGTGGCGGAGCGGGAACGCCGGCTGGTGCGGCCGGAACCGATCGGCCACCAGCGGGGGTCCCGGCCGGGCCGGGTTTCGGGGGCGCGGCGGGCATCCCCCGCGAGCCGGTCGCCGGCCCGCCGTCCGCACGGTCGCCGTGCCTGTTCCGGGCCGGGGCCGCGGACCCGGCCCGCGCGTCCATGGCGGTCGCCAGGGCGGCCGACGGCGAACGTCCGGCGAGCACCCGGTGGACCACCGGGAGGGCGCGATGGACCTCGTCCGGAAGGTCCATCCCGGCGGCCCGTCCGACCATGGCATTGGCGATCTTGGCCAGTGCCGCCTCTCCCTCGTCGCGCAGTTTGGCCGGGCTCATGGGGGGATGGCGATGAGTGTGGCGCTCGCTCGCCGGGTCGAACGGCGCGGCATAGGTCCGGATCGCCCCGCCGTACACCCCGAGGCGCTCGCCGACGGCCTGGTTGAACAGCTCCTCGGTGTGCCGGTCGGCCAGCCGGACCACCAGGGCGGCCCCGGCCACCGCCGCGGCCAGCCAGTCGGCGCGCTCGGCGCTGCCCGGGCCGGGCGTGACGACCGCGATCGGCGCGCGGCGCCGCGGCTCGGTCAGAATGTGCAGGAAGTGGGACACCTCCTGCTCGGCCAGCACCACCGCGGCGTCCTCCAGGTGGATCGCCCCGTCGGTGATCCGTTGCGTGCGCAGATAGGCCGGGACGAACCCCGGCGCACGCGCCGCCCCCTGCCCCGCCTGCCCTGGGCCGAGCCGCTCGACCGTCACCATCACCCACCCCGGCACGCGTTCGATCCCGTCCAGGAAGACCGCCGCGGTGCGCAACGTGCCACCGTCGTGCGGCTCGTCCAGGACGTACCGCCCGCACCCGCCGTGGTGCCGCATGCCGAGCCGCGAGTCCGCCACCCGGTGCTCCGTCGCCGGCCGCTCCGGGTCGGCGGCCGGAAAGCCCTTCTCCTCGCTCCACCGCCCGAAGGCGCGATGGAGCCGCCCCTGGATGGGGGTGGCCGCGTCCCGCAACACAGCCTGGTACAACCGCGTCGTCGACCTCACTGCCTGCCCTTCGTCCCGCCATGGATGAGAGGTACGGCCGGGGCCCGTGCCAGTTGGACGCGAACTCGGCCGTGCCGGATGTCACGGACGGCCTATATGTTCACAGCGGAGAGTGACCTCGCGAGGGGGAATCGTCCACCGAGCCCGAACCAATTCCGTGCGCGGCCGGGATTTGTCGGTGGCGGACGGCAGGATGACGCCGTGGCTTCATGGGTGGAGATCGAGAAGGCCGTCCCCGAGCTGGCGGCGCGCGTGGTCTCTGTGATCGTGTCGGCTGTCTCGGCTGCACTCGCTGGGCCGGATACATCGGGTCTATTGACGGCAGCGTCTATGTCGGAGCGGATTGTCCCCGGCTGAATACGCTGAGGACTGTCCTTACCCGTCGGGGCGATGCCTCCGCTTCCTGCTCAGGGCGGTCTGAGTGGACGTCTCTTGACGCGGAAATACATCCGATGTTAACTGCGCCTAACGGTTCTGAGTCCGGACTCGTGCGACGCCTGGTGCCGCAGGCGCCGACCGGATCCGTGTCAGGCCGGGCACGAGGGGCCGCGGCGCGCGTCACCGGTCGCCGATCGCCGGAGCCGTGTCCGCGGCCCCGTCCCGTCCCGTCCCGCCTCGGCCCGCGCGGGCTTTCCCGGCCCGTTCGCCGGCGGCCCGGCATCTTCGCGCGCGCTTCCGCCCCGCCCGGCGCCATCCCGTCCCCTCTCAGCAGGCCGTCACCTCCGCGCGTCCGGGGTGACGGTCTGCCATGGTCCGATGCGCTCGGTGACCTAACTTTTCATTTCTTATGAATAGTTATTGACGTTGCCGCCCCCGGGATGCCACTGTGTGCTTCGGCCTGGCCGCCCTCAACCCCCTTGCACCACGGAGGCCACCAATGAGTCACCTCACTGTGAACCGGCGCGGATTCCTCGCCGGCCTCGGCGCCCTCGGCATGACCTCGGCGCTCGGCGCCTGCGCGACCAGCACCACCCCGGCGCCGGCCGCGTCCGGGTCCGGTGCCACGTCCAAGGCCCTCACGCTGAAGTCCCGCGAGACCAGCGACAAGAGCCGCAAGGCCATGCAGGCGCTGCTCGACGAGTTCCTGAAGACCAACCCGCAGTACAAGCCGTCGCTCAACACGATGGAGGCGGCGGCCTTCCAGCAGCAGATCCGCGCCGACCTCACGCTGGCCACGCCGCCGGACGTCCTCACCTGGTTCGCCGGCGAGATCGCGAGCGACTTCGCCGGGCAGGGCCTGCTGCTCGACGCGACGTCCGTCTTCCCTACGGACGGCTACAGCCCGCAGTTCGCCGCGCTGTCCGCCGACGCCTCCGGCAAGAAGATCTTCATCCCGACCAACTACTACTGGTGGGGCATGTTCTATCGCACGTCCCACTTCGAGAAGTGGGGTGTGTCGGAGCCGAAGACCTGGGACGAGTTCATCGCGCTCTGCAAGTCCCTGAAGGGCAAGGGCGTCAGCCCGCTCGCCCTGCCGCTCGCCGACGCCGCCTGGCTCACCGCGTCCTGGTTCGACTACCTCAACCTGCGGATCAACGGCGCGGCCTTCCACCGGGCGCTGCTGGCCGGGCAGGAGAGCTACGAGGACCCCCGGGTGGCCAAGGTGCTGGACGTCTGGCGGGAGGCCCTGCCGTACCTCGACCCCGCGGGCAAGGGCCTGTCCTTCCAGGAGGGCTCGGCCAAGTGGCAGCAGGGCAAGGACGCGATCTTCCTGTGCGGGCCGTTCCTCGCCGACGCCATGCCGGCCGAGGTGAAGGCCGACGTGAACTTCTTCCAGTTCCCCATCATCGACCCGGCCGTCCCGGTGGCCGAGGAGGCGCCGCTGGACGGCTTCATCGCCAGCGCGCACACCGCCAACCCGGACGGCGCGCTGGCGTTCCTGAAGTACGCGGCCACCCCGGCCGCCCAGGAGCTGTACCTCAAGATCTCCGAGAACACGCTGATCCCGGCGAACGGCCAGGCCAAGTCCCCGCATCCCACGCCGCTGCTGGAGAAGGGCCGCACGATGGTGGCCGCCGCCGCCGACGTGACGCAGTTCTTCAACCGCGACTCCAACGACGACCAGCTCAACGCGCTGACGACGGCCCTGGTGAGGTTCATCGACAAGCCGGGAGAGGCCGCGGGCATCCTCAAGCAGTGGCAGAGCGACTCGGCCAAGGCCCGCGGTAACTGACGATGGCCGCCTCCGCCAAGACCTTCTCGCGCGGCTCCCGCGCCGGCGTCCTCTCGGGGGGCGCGCGGCGGGGGGCGCGCGAGGGGGCCGTCCTGCTGGCCTTCGTGCTCGTCCCGTTCGCGGTGGAGATGTTCTGGACGTTCTGGCCCGCGCTGAACAGCGTCTACATCTCCCTCACCCGATGGGACGGCATCTCGCCGCCGGTGTTCGTCGGAGCCGACAACTACCTGCGCATGTGGTCCGACGAGACGTTCCGTACGGCCCTGCGCAACACCGTGATGTGGCTGGTGCTGTTCGGCGGACTGTCGGTGCTGGGCGGCCTGGCGCTGGCGCTGCTGCTCGACCGGCCGCGGCGCGGCGTCGGCGTCTACCGGGCCGTGTTCTTCCTGCCGGTGGTGTTCTCCATGGTGGTCTCCGCGCTGGTCTGGCGCATGATCTACCAGCCGGATGGCCTGGTCAACGGCCTGCTCACCGCGGTCGGGCTGGAGGACCAGACGCGCATCTGGCTCGGCGACTCCGGCACCGCCCTGTACGCGCTGATCCTGCCCGCGCTCTGGCGCCAGGTCGGCTACATCATGGTGCTGTTCCTGGCCGGGCTGAAGACGGTGGACCCGCTGCTGCACGAGGCGGCGAAGACCGACGGCGCGACCGCCCTCGAGCGCTTCCGGTACATCACGCTGCCGCAGTTGCGGCCGATCAGCACGGTCGTGCTGGCGGTCACGGTGATCGACGCGCTGCGCTCGTTCGACATCGTGTGGGCGCTCACCAAGGGCGGCCCGTACCACTCCTCGGAGCTGCTCAGCACCTACCAGTTCTCGACCGGTGTGCTCGGCTCCCAGCTCGGCTACGGCTCCGCGCTGGCCGTGGTGATCTTCCTGCTCACCGTGGCCACGATCGTCGTCTACCTGGTACGCAGCCTGCGCGAGGAGGAGACCGCATGACGCCCACGAAGGCCGCCCGGCTGCGGCCCTGGCTGTTCCACACGGCGATGGGCACCCTGGCCGCGCTGTGGCTGCTCCCGCTCGCGCTGGTGCTGGTCACCTCGCTGCGCACCTTCGACGACCTCGCCGCGCGCGGCCTGGCTAGCCTGCCCACCGGCCTCACCTTCGACTCCTACCGGCAGGCCCTCGGCGCGGGGGAGTGGCGGGCGATCGGCAACAGCCTGCTCATCACGGTGCCGGTGGTCGTCGCGACGCTGGTCCTCGCCTCGATGGCGGCCTACGCCCTGGCCCGGCACCGCATCCCGTTCCGCAGGACGCTGCTGCTGCTCATGCTGGCCGGGAACCTGCTGCCCGCGCAGTTGCTGCTCATCCCCGTGCTGAAGCTGACCGAACGGTTCGGCGTGTTCGACAGCCGCATCGGTGTGATCGTGGTGCTCACCGCGGTCGGCCTCGGCTTCTACACCTTCGTCCTGCACGGCTTCATGCGCGGGATCCCGCACGAGATCACCCAGGCCGCCAAGATCGACGGGGCGACCACCTTCGGGGTGTACCTGCGCATCGTGCTCCCGCTCACCAAGCCGGCGCTCGCCGCGCTCGGGTCGCTCGCCTTCACCTGGACCTTCAACGACCTGCTGTGGGCCATCACCCTGCTGCGCGACGAGACCAAGCTGCCGGTCACCCCGGCCATCCTCGGCATGCAGGGGCAGTACTTCTCCTCGTGGAACGTGATCGCCGCCGCCACGGTCCTCGCGGCGATCCCCACGGTGATCGTTTTCCTGCGCTTCCAGCGCTACTTCATCTCGGGCCTGCTGATCGGATCGGCGAAATGACCGGCGGCCTGACGCGACAGACGACCGCCATCGGCACGGACAAGGTGTGGGCATGGGACGAGAACTGCTGACCGGCAAGGTGGCGGTGGTCACCGGCGCCGCGTCCGGCATCGGCGCCGCCGTCGTCGAGCGGTTCGCCGCCGAGGGGGCGCACGTGATCGCCGTGGACGTCGCCGACCCGGCCACCGGCCACGCCGGGGCGCTGGGCGTCACCGGTGATGTGGCGGCGGCCGAGACCTGGCGGCGGGTCGAGGCCCTCGCGCGGACGGAGTTCGGCCGGCTCGACGTGCTGCACTCCAACGCCAGCGTGGTGGTCCGGGCCCCGGTGCACGAGATGGCCGAGGCCGACTGGGACCGGCAGATCGCCGTCAACCTCACGGCGACCTACCAGGCGATGCGGGCCTGCGCCGCCCTGCTGGGCGCGGGCTACCCCGAGCGGGGCGCCGGCGCCGTCGTGCTGAGCTCCTCGGTCCACGCCATCGCGGGCCTGCCCGGGCATCCGGCCTACGCGGCGGCCAAGGGCGGGCTCGTCTCGCTCGGCCGTCAGCTCGCGGTCGAGTACGGCCCGCGGGTGCGGGTCAACACCGTGCTCCCCGGGCCGATCCTGACCCCGGCCTGGGACGGCATCGGCGAGGAGGACCGCCGGCGCAGCGCGGCCGGCACCGCCGCCGGGCGGTTCGGGCGGCCGGAGGAGGTCGCGGCGGCGGTGGCCTTCCTGGCCTCTGAGGAGAGCTCCTATGTCACCGGGGCGTGCCTGCTGGTGGACGGCGGGTGGAGTGCGGTGAAAGATTCCGCATGATCACATATCCGACACGAGGACGGCGAAATTGAGCGCTTATCCGGGCCGCGGCGTACACGGGCAGGTCGTCGAGGCGATCGGCCGCCGGATCGTCAGCGGCCAGGAGGCTCCCGGCTCCACGCTCGATCTGGAGGCGCTGGAGCTCACCTACGACGTCAGCAAGACGGTCGTGCGGGAGGCGCTCAAGGTCCTCGCGGCCAAGGGCCTGGTGGACGCCCGGCCCAAACGCGGCACCTTCGTCCGCCCCCGCGCCGAGTGGAGCCTGCTCGACCCCGACCTGCTGCGCTGGCAGTTCGAGGACCCGGCGGGCAGCCGGATGCTCGACGACCTGTACGAGGTGCGGACCATCGTCGAGCCCGCCGGAGCACGCCTGGCCGCGGCCCGCCGCACCGACGAGGACGTGGCCCGGCTGGAGGCCACGCTCGCCTCGGCCGGCGCCGGCGCCGCGGCCGAGGAGATCGTCGAGGCCGACCTCGCCTTCCACCGGCAGTTGCTGGAGGCCTCGCGCAACGAGCTGCTGATCAGGATGGAGTACATCATCGAGATCGGCCTGCGCGCCCGTGACCTGCTCGTCCACGGCGAGGGCCACCACACCGACTTCCTGCCGCCGCACCGGGCCGTGCTCGACGCCGTACGCGCCTCGGACCCCGAGGCCGCGGAGCGGGCGATGCGCGCCCTGCTGGAGCAGGCGGCCAAGGACGAGCAGGAGTTCAAGAATCGGGGACGACAATGAAGATCGAGAAGGTGGAGACCTTCCTCGTGCCGCCACGCTGGCTGTTCTGCCGGGTGGAGACCGACGAAGGGGTGGTCGGCTGGGGCGAGCCGGTCGTGGAGGGCCGCGCCGAGTCGGTGCGCGCGGCCGTGCACACCCTCGCCGAGTACCTCCTCGGGCGCGACCCGTTGCGCATCGAGGACCACTGGCAGGTCATGGCCACCGCCGGCTTCTACCGCGGCGGGCCGGTGCTGTCCAGCGCGCTGGCCGGCCTCGACCAGGCGTTGTGGGACATCGCCGGCAAGACCTACGGCGCTCCCGTCCACGCGCTGCTCGGCGGCCCGGTCCGCGACCGGGTCCGCATGTACGCGTGGGTCGGCGGCGACGAGCCCGGTGAGCTGGCCGACAGCATCGCCGCCCGGGTCGAGGCCGGGTTCACCGCGATCAAGATGAACGCCGTCGGGCGGATGCCCGCCCGGCATGCCACGCAGTCCGACGTCCACGGAGTGGTGGAACGCGTCGCGCTGGCCAGGGAGGTGCTCGGCCCCGGCCGGGACGTCGCCGTGGACTTCCACGGTCGGGTCGGCGCGGCCGACGCGCGCCGCATCCTGCCGCTCATCGCCGCATTCCAGCCGATGTTCGCCGAGGAACCGGTGCTGCCCGACCGGCCCCACCTGCTGCGCGACGTCGTCACCGCGAGCAGCGTCCCGGTGGCGACCGGGGAGCGGCTGTACTCCCGGTGGGACTTCCGCCAGGCACTGGAGGCCGGCGTCGCCGTCGTGCAGCCCGACCTGTCCCACGCCGGCGGCATCTCCGAGACTCGCAGGATCGCCGCCCTGGCCGAGGTCTGGGACGCCAAGCTCGCCCCGCACTGCCCCCTCGGCCCCATCGCCCTCGCCGCGAGCCTCCAGGTCGCCTTCGCCACGCCGAACTTCCTGATCCAGGAGCACTCGATCGGCATCCACTACGAGGAGGGGGCCGGTCTGCTCGACTACGTCATGGACGCCGGGACGTTCCGCTTCACCGACGGGTACGCCACCCGTTCCGACGCTCCCGGCCTCGGCGTACAGATCGACGAGGCCGCGGTGCGGAAGGCCGGCGAGAAGGGGCACGCCTGGCGCAACCCCGTCTGGCGGCACGAGGACGGCGGCCTGGCCGAATGGTGACGACGGCCCGCATCTTCGGAGAACGGACCGATGACCGAATGTCTGAGCGCGAACGGTGGATGACGTGATGCCGGAGAAGGCGAAGTTCCTCGACGATCTGGCCGCCCGGCGGCTGGTGGCCATCGTCCGCGGCCGCGACGCGGACGCGGCGTTGCGCACGGTGGTGACGCTGGTGGAGGAGGGAGTGCACCTCGTCGAGGTTTCGCTGGTGACCTCCGGCGCCCTGGCGGTGATCCGCCGTGCCCGCGCGGCGCTCGGCGACGCCGCCGGCCTCGGCGCGGGCACCGTGATCAGCGCCGACGACGCGCGGCGGGCGGCCGACGCCGGAGCCGGCTACCTGGTCACGCCCGCGGTCGGTGAGGGAGTCGCCGAGGGCGCGCGGCTCGGCCTTCCCGTCCTCGCGGGCGCGCTCACCCCGACCGAGGTGGTGGCCGCGCTCGACGCCGGAGCGGCCGCGATCAAGCTGTTCCCCGTATGGTCCCTCGGCGGCGTGCGTTATCTGAAGGCGCTGCGCGACCCCTTCCCCCGGGTGCCGTTCGTGCCGGTCGGCGGCGTCGGCGTTCCGGAGGCGGGGGAGTACCTGCGCGCGGGAGCGGTCGCGGTCGGGGTGGGCTCCCCGCTCGTGGGCGACGCGGCCGACGGCGGGAGCATCGACGAGCTCAAGGCCCGCATCGCGGCCTTCAAGCAGGCGCTCTGAGCGGGCAGGCGCTCCGCGCTCTCGGCGGGCCGGCGCTGTGAGCGGGACGTTCTGCACGAACCAGCGCTTCGAGCCCTCCCTCCCCTGCATGTGACCTCAGGTCGAACCCCCCGGCCGAACCTCCGTCCGAAAGGCGCGAACGCGTGAACGTCTGGTGCCCGACCACCTGTGAGCTGGGAGAAGGAGCACGCTGGGTCGGCGGGCGACTCGTCTTCGTCGACATCCTCGCGGGCCGGCTGCTCGCCGCTCCGGCCGACCGGCCCGGCCCGGCGCGCGTCCTGGCCCAGGTCGGCGTACCGCTCGGCGCGGTGGCTCCCACCCGCACCCCCGGCCGCTGGCTGGCCGCCGCGGGGCAGGGCTTCGCGCTGCTGGACGAGGCGTCCGGCACGCTGGACTGGATCGCCCGGCCGCTGCCCGCCACGTCCCGGATGAACGATGGGGTCTGCGACCCGTCGGGCCGGTTCTGGGCCGGCGCCATGGCCTACGACGCCACGCCGGGCGCCGGCGTGCTGTACCGGGTCGGCGCCGACCTGACCGTGACCACCGTCAGGACCGGCCTGACGATTCCGAACGGCCCCGCCTTCACCGCCGACGGCCGCACCATGTACCTCGCCGACAGCGCCGAGGGCCGCATCGACCGGTACGCGGTCGACCCGGCCACCGGCGACCTCGGCGAGCCGTCCGTCTTCGCCACCGTCACCGAAGGGTCCCCGGACGGGATGACGGTGGACGACGAGGACCACCTGTGGGTCGCGGTGTGGGGCGGTTCCGCCGTGCACCGGTACGCCCCGGACGGCCGGCTCGTCCGGGTCGTCCCGCTGCCCACCCCGCAACCGACCAGCGTGTGCCTCGTCGACGGCCGCCTGCTCGTCACCTCCGCCGCGCTCGGCCTCGACCCGCCGCCACCAGGGGCCGGAGCCGTCTACGCGGTGGACGCCGCCGCGCACGCCCGCCCCGCGACCCCCTTCCCCCTCGGCTGACTCCCGCCCTCGCTCCCTCCTTCACCCCCTCACCCCCCTCACCTCACGGAGGTTCCGGCACCATGCAACGAATACCTCGACGCCTCACCACGCCACTCCTGGTAACGGTGATGTCGCTGTTCGCGACCGTCGCCGCGATCGGTACCCCCGCCACCGCCGACGACGGCGTCGCCGCGCCGGCGACGGCCGGTACGGTCACCGCGGACACCGGCGGCTCGGCCCCGGACCAGGGCGCGCCGAAGTACTACGACAGCGGCCACGCCCCCGTGCCCTACATGGGGTGGAACACCTACTACGGCAGGTTCCTCCCCTACAGCAGCGACCCGGACAAGTACCTGGGCGCGCCGGCGATCAAGAGGGTGGCCCGTCACCTGGTGGACAGCGGGCTGGCGGCGGCCGGGTACACCATCGTCTGGATCGACGGCGGCTGGAACCTGGCCGCCACCGAGTCCGGCGGTGATCCGCTCTCGCATTCGATGGGACGGGACGCCCAGGGCGACCTGCGCTACGACCCCGAGCGGTGGCGCTTCGACCCCGCGCGGCCGGTCGACGCCGAGACCAACGGGCTGCGGCAGCTCACCGACTACCTGCACTCGCTCGGCCTGAAGGCCGGCATCTACACCGACGCCGGGCCCGAGATCCCCGCCAACTGCGGCATCGGCAGCGGCGGTCACTACAAGCAGGACGCCGACCGGTTCGTGGCCTGGGGCTTCGACGCCGTCAAGGTCGACTTCCTGTGCGGGGTGGCCGCCGGGCTCGACCCCGCCACCGCCTACCGGCAGGTCAGCCAGGCCGTGGCCGGGCGCATGATCCTGAACATCTGCAACCCGGTCACCACCGACTGGGGGAACTACCCGCTCGAACGCACGGCGATCCACTCCTACAGCTTCGGCGCGACGATCGCCGACTCCTGGCGGACCGGGACCGACAGCGCGTTCCTCGACAGCGACGGCAACGAGTGGTCCTACTTCCGGCGGGCGCTCGGGGTGAACGAGTACCACCCCGAGGCGAATGGTCCTGGGCACTACAACGACCCGGACTACCTGCTGCCGGACCACGGCCTGACGTTCGAAGAGGCCCGCGCGCAGTTCGGCATGTTCGCCATCATGGCCGCGCCGCTGGTCATCGGGACCGACGTGACGGCCTTCGACGCCGCCACCACCGAACTGTTCACCAACCCCGAGGTCATCGCGGTCGACCGCGACCCGCTCGCCATCCAGGGCGTGCGGGTGGCCTCGCCGGGTTACGGGCTGGAGGTGTACGGCAAGCGCCTCGCCGTCCGTGGCACGCGCGCCGTGGCGCTGCTCAACGCTTCGGAGTCCGACGCGTCCGTCACGGTGAACTTCGCCGACACCGGCCTGGCCGGCGCCGTCAGGGTGCGGAGGCTGTGGGAGCGCCAGGACGCCGGAAGCTTCTCCGACTCCTACACCACGACGGTGCCGCGGCACGGCGTGGTCCTGCTCAAGCTGACCGGCACCGAGTCGGTGCTCGGCGCCGACCTGGGCGGCGAGGCCACGGCCAGTCCCGCCTTCGCCTGGCAGGACGCCACCCACGCCGTCGCGTTCGTCCGCCGTGCCGACGGGGCCCTGTGGGAGCAGCGCTCGCAGGACGGCACCTGGTCACGCCGCTGGACCCGGCTCGGCGGCCCGGTCGGCGGCGTGATCCTCGGCCAGCCCGCCGTGGTCGCCGGCCGTGACCGGATCGACGTGTTCGTCCGCGGCATCGACCGGGGCGTCTGGCAGCGCACCCACACCGGCAAGAAGTGGGGGCCCTGGCGTCCCCGGGGCGGGAGCGCCGCCGACGGCCCGGCGGTCGCATGGACCGAGCCCGACTCCTGGACACTGTTCGTCACCGGGACCGACGGACGGGTGAAGTACCGGACCGCGGCCTCGAACTGGACCGACCTCGGCTCGCCCGCCGGTGGGGTGGTCTACGGCCGCCCGTCCGCGGCGGTGCGCCCGGACGGCGGGGTCGAGCTGGCCGTACGCGGCAACGACGACCACCTCTACCTGCGGACCTTCTCCGGCGGGCAGTGGAGCGGGTGGGTCCTCGGCGACGGCACCATCAGCGGTAGCCCCACGCTGACCGCCACCCCCACCGGCATGTCGGTGTTCGCCAGGGCCGCCGACTACAAGCTCTGGCGCAGGGACTTCGCCGGCGGCCAGTGGGGCGGCTGGTACCAGCCGGCGAGCTGGGCCGCTGACACCTTCACCGGCGCTCTCGGCGTCGCCCCGGCGGCGGACGGCCGGATCTCCGCCGTCGTCAACGGCACCGACGGCCATGTCCACCTGACCACCCTGTGACCATCCGCTCCGTCCGTGCACCTGCCGCCCGGGAGAGGCGCGGCGGGGTCGTCGGGACGATTTCGTAACCGCCGCCGTCATCCGGTGCCGCCCCCGCCGCACCGGATGACGGCGAGCCATGTCGCAGGGTGTCGACCACTGCTCTGGCGACTCGGACGGGGCGGTGAGCAGGGGGGATATCGGGAGCGATATCGAATGCACCGTCGCCGCGATATTGGACATATGGCGACAGATCTGGTCTGCTCGGCGGGCAGGTGACCGGACTGGGGCCCAGCGTCCTATCCAGGAACCCTGACTGCCCGACCATCCGAATCCAGCCAGTGGCGACCGGACCTCGCCGCTCCGCCGCCCTGGAGACCCGACCGATCGACTGGACCTTCCGCCGTCTCGTGAATCCTCTCCACCGGCCTTCCATCGCGGGCCCGCCCGTCGCCCCTCCGCCGGCCCATCTGGCCTTCGCCCGCGTCTGCGCGGCGGTAGACCGGCGTCCCGCACACCTAGCGGTACCCCTGCCATGACACCCGACCCCGACGAATGCGAAGAGAGCGGAGCCCCGGCCGCTGGGCGCAGGGTGATCGTGATCGTCATCGTCGTGCAACTGGCCATATCGATCGGCTTCTTCGCCGTCATGGCGCACCTGGTCACGCACCTGCGCCACGACCTGGGCCTGCTCGCCGGAACCATCGGCCTGGTGCTCGGCCTGCGAGTCGCCGTCCAGTACATGCTGTTCCTGCCGGCGGGCGCGATCACCGACACGATCGGACCCGGGCGGGCCGGATCGCTGGCATGCGCCCTCCGCGCGGCCGGGTTCGCGCTTCTGGGCACGGCCAACGGTCTCGGCGGGCTCCTCGTCGCCGCGGTTGTGCTCGCGGCCGGCGGAGCCCTGTTCCACCCGTCCGCTCAGTCCTTGCTGGCCGGCGTGGCACGGGCGCGCCGTTCCCGGGGCTTCGCGGCCTACCTGATGGCCGGGCAGGTCGGTGCGGTGGCCGGGCCACCGGCAGGGCTGCTCCTGCTCACCGCCGGCGGATTCGGGACCCTGGCGGCGCTGGCGGTGGTCGCTTGGGGGACCGCAGCCCTCATCTTCCTGTTCCTCCGCCCGGCACGCGGCGGCACGTACCGGGCCGCGAGACGAACACGGGCCCGCGACGCATCCTGCCCGCTCCACGCCGGCGTCCGATGCCCGGCGCCGGACCGGGCACGCGGCGCCGCCACGGAAGCGCGAGCCGGCAACGGCCACCTTGCCGGGTCGTTCCGCCGCACCTTGGCCACGCTCCGCACCAGCCGCTCCGGCGGGCCGTTGCAGCGCACGTCGGCGGTGCTCCGTGACCGGCGGTTCCTCATCTTCGCCGCGACGGTGGCGCCGAGCACGCTGCTCGCCGATCAGGTCGTGACCGTGGTCCCGCTCAAGGAGGTCGGCGGGCAGGCGAGCACCCTGTTCTTCTGCGTGGTCGCGATCGCCACCGCCGCCGTTCAGCCCTGGTGCGCCGCAGGCGGCCGGGCCGCCGAGCGTCCCTGGGTACTCAGAAGCGGGCTGCTCTGCGCCGGAGCGGGTTACCTGATCCTCCTCGCCCTCCCTCCCGGGGGCATTCCACTGGCCGGCGGCCCGCCGGCTCGCGTCATCTCGGCCGGCGTTCTGCCACTGGGCGTCCCGCAGGGCGCAGGGGCGATCGCCCTGCTCATCATGGCCGCCGTGCTGCACGGACTGGCCTCCGGGCTGATACAGGCGGCGTTGTTCCAGACCGTGACGCGCCGCGCGCCGTCCGGACGCTTCGGCACGTACTTCGGGCTGCTCAGCTTCCTGTCGGGCGCGATGGCACTGGTGGGCGGTCTCGCCGTCGGCCGCCTGTTCGACATCGGCAGCCACGGAGCGAACGCGGCCCTGCTCGGCCTCGCCGTGGTCGCGGTCCTCTCCGCCGCCGCCGTACGACCACCCGGACGACATGCGCACGACCGGGACGACCCGCAAGCCCGGCACAACCCGCAGACCCGGCGTGGCCTGCACCACCCGCAGGTCGGGCACGACCCGCAGGACCTGCGCGATCGGCACGAATCACGGGAAGGGACGGGCGCAAATGCTTGAGATCATGGTCGGCTCTCTGCTCGTCGCGCCTCTGGTCTTCCTCGTGCTGGCCATCCGGCTCGTGCTGCGCGGGGTACGGACGCTGCTCAGGGGACGGCCGCCTTCGGCGGCGGAGGTCCTGGCGGCGAAACCGCTGGCCGAACTCGCCGCGATGTCCGCCCTCGGCGTCGCGCTCTGCTGGGCGTGGGGCATCGGGTCCGGCATCTACGTGCTCGACCCCGATCAGATGTGCGCGGCGGCCGCCGCACCCGCGGAGGTGTACGCGCACGGCGAGTTCGTCCGCGTCGCGACCCATTACGGTTTCCCGGTGGCCGCGACCTGCCTGTGGGACGGCGGGACCGCCTACGACCTCGTGCCGCCCTGGGTCAACCCGATGATCGTGCTCTTCGCGCTGACCCTGGTCGCAGCTCTCCTGGCCCTCGTCGGCGGCGTCGTTCTGCGCCGCAGGGGCCACATGACGCCGGCCACGGAGTAGGCCGCCACCCTCCGTCCCGGCCGGCATCGGGCCTCGGGTGATCGACGGCGATCACCCTCGTACGCGGCCCCGTCCGCTCCCCTTGCGCGAAGCGGCGATCGCCCGCGTCGATGGCATCGTCAGGCGCCTCCGCGCAGGACCCATTCGACTCCGGGGCAGCGGTTCATCACCACGTCGAGGCCGGCGTCGAGGGCGCGCTGGGCGGCGGCCTCGTCGATGACGTCCAGCGGGAGCCAGACGGCGCCGGCGCGGGCCGCGATCGCCTCGTCGACCGCCTGCCCGGCGAACTCCGTCCGCCGGTACACGCCGACGACGTCGACTTTGACCGGTACCTCGGCCAGCGAGGCGTATCCTTGCTCACCCAGCACCGTCCTGGCCGCCGGATGGATCGGGACGATCCGCTTGCCCCTCTGCTGCAGCAGGCGCGCCTGCTGGTAGACCGTCCGGCCCGGATCGTCGCCGAGCCCGACGAAGGCCCAGATCTGCGACTCGTTCAGCAACCGCTTGATGACACGCTCATCCGCGAAACGATCGTCCACGCCCATCGTCAACACGACAGGCGCCGCACCGCTTCCCGTTTCCCGCACGATGACGTCACCGGTGCAGCCCGGCGACGGCCCCCGTTTCGTGCCGGACGCCCGCCGCGCGGCCGGCCGAGGCGGTCAGCGGCGGCGCAGCGACGGGTCGAGCAGGGCGGGCGGGGTGTCGTACTTCTCTTCGGGGGCGAGGTCGACGCCCGGCGTGACGATCGCGTCGATGGCGTCGAGGACATCGGCCGGCAGCACCGTGTCCGCGGCGGCGAGCTGCGAGTGCAGGTGGTCCAGCGTGCGAGGGCCGATGATCGCGCTGGTCACGGCGGGGTGGGCGTTCACGAAGCCGAGCGCGAGCTGGATCATCGTCAGCCCGGCCTCGTCGGCGACCTTCGCCAGCCGCTCCACCGCGTCGAGCCGGGCACGGTTGGCCGGGAGGGACAGGTCGAAGCGCTCCGGCAGGACGGCCGAGCGGTGCGTGGTGATCTCCCGGCCCTCGCGCACCGCGCCGGACAGCCAGCCCGAGGCGAGCGGGCTCCACACCAGCACGCCGAGCCCGTACTGCTCGGTCACCGGCAGGACGTGGGTCTCGACCCCGCGCTGCAGGATCGAGTAGCCGGGCTGCTCGGTGACGTACCGGCCGAGGTGGTTGTCCCGGGCGGCCCACTGGGCCTGCACGATGCGGTACGCCGGGAAGGTCGAGGAGCCGAAGTAGCGGATCTTCCCGGCGCGCTGCAGGTCGGTCAGCGCCGACAGCGTCTCCTCGTCGCTGCTGGTCGGGTCCCACCGGTGGATCTGGTACAGATCGACGTGGTCGACGCCGAGGCGGCGCAGGCTGTCGTCCAGCGCGGTGTACAGCCAGCGGCGCGAGCCGCCCTTGTGGTTGCGCTCGTCGCCCATCGGCAGGGCCGCCTTCGTGGCCAGCACGATGTCGTCGCGGCGGCCCGCGATGGCCTTGCCGACGATCTCCTCCGACTCGCCCTGGCTGTACCGGTCGGCGGTGTCGATGAGATTGATCCCGGCTTCGAGGGCGGCGTCGATGATCGCGGTGGCGTCCTCCTGGAGGGTGCGGCCGATCGCGCCGAAGTTCATGGCGCCGAGCGAGAGGGTGCTGACCTGTACGCCGGTGCGGCCCAGGGTGCGGTACTGCATGACGGTGTCTCCTCAGGGAGTGGGGAATGCGTGCTCACAACGCCCGCCTGTCGCCGAGCCGTCGCTCATGGCATCATGGTTAACCGGAACGTTGTCCCGATTGACGATACGGAACGATGTCCCGTTTAGCAATCCCGGTGGTGGAAGGAACGGCACGATGGATCACGGCGACCGATGCGAAGGGGGCGCGGCCCGGCCCAAGCGTGCGGACGCCCGGCGCAACGAAAAGGCCCTGCTCGACGCGGCCGCCGCGATCTTCGTCACCAAGGGCGTCGACGCGCCGGTGCGCGACATCGCGGCCAAGGCCGGCGTCGGGACGGCCACGATCTACCGCCACTTCCCGACCAGGGCGGACCTCATCATCGCCGTGTACCGGCACCAGATCGAGGCCTGCGCCGAGGCCGGTCCGGCCCTGCTGGCGACCAGTGCGACGCCCTACGCCGCGCTGGAGCGATGGATCGACCTGTTCGTCGACTTCCTGGTCACCAAGCACCGGCTCGCCGACGTGCTGCTCGCCGACAGGGCGGACAGGACGGACACCACCGGCTTCCAGGCGCTGCACGCCTACTTCCTGGACAACCTCGTGCCCGTGTGCACCCGGTTGCTCGACGCCGCCGTCGCCTCCGGCGAGATCCGCGCCGGCTACCGGGCCGAGGAGCTCATGCGCGGCGTCGGCAACCTCTGCATCGGCGCGGACAGCGACCCCGGCTACGACGCGCGCCGGCTGGTCGCCCTCCTCATCGCCGGCCTGCGCCTGCCGCACTAGCCCGGCCGGCGGCCACGCGAGGGCGGCGTCCCGTGGTGGGCGACGCGGCGGGCGACTTTCGGGTGTGGCGGGGATTTTTTAAAAAGATCGGCCCGATGACCAATCCGAACCGGCCGCGGCTGCGTATGCCCGGATGAGGATCCCGGCCGGACCTCTCCGCTCAGCCAACGCCCGGTCGTACGCCGACCGGCCGCCGAAAGGACCTTCTCCGACATGGAGCTCCGGATCAACCGGCGAGCCCTTATCGCGCTCGGCGTCGCGGGAGCGCTGTCCGCCTCCTCGCTCGCCCTTCTCCGTCCCGAGACCAGCGGCGCGTCCTCGCACCGCGAGGCCCCGCTCATCGCGGGGGACCCGCGCAACGACAACACCGACCTGTACGCGTTCACCAGCCCCGACAGGCCGGAGACCGTGACGCTGATCGCCAACTGGCTTCCCTTCGAGGAGCCGACCGGCGGGCCGAACTTCTACACCTTCGACACCCGGTCCCGCTACAACATCAAGATCGACAACGATGGCGACGCCAAGCCGGACGTCGTCTACCAGTGGACCTTCCGCGACGAGGACCGGCGCGGCACCACGACCTTCCTCTACAACAACGGCCAGGTCACCTCCATCGACGACGAGAACCTGCTGTTCCGCCAGCGCTACACGCTCAGGAAGTTCACCCGCCGCGGCGCGGTGACCCTGGTCAGGAACGGCGTCGTCGCCCCCTCCAACACCGGCGCCGCGTCCATGCCCGACTACGCGACGCTACGCGCGCAGTCCGTCAAGGGGCTGCCGAACGGCGGCCGCACCTTCGCCGGCCAGGCCGACGACCCGTTCTTCCTCGACCTGCGCGTCTTCGACCTGCTGTACGGCGGTGACCTGTCGGAGGTCGGACAGGACACCCTCAAGGGGTACAACGTGCACAGCATCGCCCTCCAGGTGCCCAAGCACGAGCTGGCGCTGAACGGCGACGCGCGCCGCAACCCGGTCGTCGGCGTCTGGAGCACCACCGACAAGTGGAGCCCGGGCGGCTACCGCCAGGTGTCGCGGCTGGGGAACCCGCTGGTCAACGAGGTGGTCCTCCCGGCCGGTCTGAAGGACACCTTCAACGCCATCAGCCCGGACAAGGACGCCGGCATCGCCGCCGTCGTCCAGCGGGTCACCAAGCCCGAGCTGCCCAAGCTGATCGAGGCCATCTACAAGATCCCCGCGCCCAAGACCCCGCGCGCCGACCTCGTCGAGATCTTCCTGACCGGTATCGCCAAGGCCAACGGCCCCATCAAGGCCGACCTGAACTCGCAGCTCCTCAACAGGGACGCGCGCGCCCGCGCCTTCCGGCCCTCGGAGATGCTGCGGCTGAACATGGCCGTCCCGCCCGCCCGTGACCCCAACCGGCTCGGCGTGCTCGCCGGTGACCTGCAGGGCTTCCCGAACGGCCGCCGCCTCGGCGACGACGTGGTGGACATCTCGCTGCAGGCCGTCGAGGGCGCCGCGCAGTCGGGCGAGCTGGTCCAGGCCCTGGCCACCGGCGACCAGGTCAACGAGAACGACCGGCCGCTGGAGGGCCGCTTCCCGTACGTCCCGCTGCCGCACACCGCCGCCGTCAACCAGCAGCGCTGAGCCGCACGGCCGGCCGGCCCGCGAACCACCACGCAACCATCAGGAGAACCACCATGTCCGATCCCGACCGCCCTCCCCGGCGGATCAGGACACCTCGCGGGTGGGTCCGGACGGCCGTCCTGGCCGGTGCGGGCGCGCTGGCGGTCGCGGCCGGCGCGACGCTGCTCCCGCCCGCCGGCCGGGACGCCGCCACCACCCCTGCCGCGATCGCCCCGGCGGCGGGCGCGTACGCCGAGACCCCGGTCTCGTCCGCCGGTCTCGCCCAGGCGGTGACCGGCCTGCGGGCCAGGCTGAAGCGGCTGCCCGGTGACCACCAGGCGTGGGCCTCGCTCGGCGCGGCGTACGTCGAGCAGGCCAGGGTCACCGCCGACCCCTCCTCCTACGCCAAGGCCGAGGCGGCGCTGGGCCGGGCCGCCGCGCTGGCCCCGGACGACGCCGCCGTCCTCACCGGGCAGGCCGCGCTGGCCGCAGGACGCCACGAGTTCGCCCAGGCCGTGCGGCTGGCGCGGCGGGCGACCGCCGTCAACCCGTACGGGGCGGCGGCCTACGGCGTGCTGACCGACGCGCACACCCAGCTCGGCGAGTACCGGCAGGCCTCCGAGGCCGTCCAGCGGATGATGGACCTCAAACCGGGCGTCGCCTCCTTCACCCGCGCCTCCTACGACGCCGAACTGCGCGGTGACGTACGCCGGGCGGGCGAGCTGCTGGAGGCGGCGCTGCGCGACGCGTTCGACCCACACGACATCGCGTACTGCCAGTACTACCTCGGCGAGCTGGCCCTGCGCCGCGGAGACCTTCGCCGGGCCGAGCGGCGGTACGACGAGGCGTTGCGGGCCGTGCCGCAGTACGTCCCGGCGCTCGCCGGCCGGGCCCGCGTGGCGGCACTCGGCGGACGGCTCGACCAGGCCGCCGCGGGCTACGCGGACGTGGTGGCGCGCCTCCCCCTCGCTCAGTACGTCATCGAGTACGGCGAGGTGCTGCTGAAGCTGGGCCGGGACCCCGGGGAGCAGTGGCGGATGCTGCGCGCGCAGAAGACGCTGATGGCCGCGAACGGGGTGCGCGACGATCTGACCTGGGCGGAGTTCGAGGCCGACCACGGCTCGCCGGCGCAGGCGGTCCGGCACGCCGAGGCCGAGTACGCAAGGAACCCCAACATGGTCGCCGCGGACGCCCTGGCCTGGGCGCTGCACAAGGCCGGGCGGTCCGCGCGGGCCCTGCCGTACGCGAAGAAGGCCACCGCGCGTGGCTGGCGCAACGCGCTGTTCCTGCACCACCGCGGCACGATCGAGCGGGCGCTCGGGCGCGGCTCCGGCCGCTCGTTCTCCAAGGCCAAGGCGGACAACCCGCGCTTCGACCCGAAGCTGCCCGCCCTCGCGAGGTTCTCATGATCGCCCTGGTGCTGGCCGCGGTCGTCGCGGCCCATCCGCTCGGCAACTTCACCGTCAACCACTACAACGGCCTGAAGATTTTGCCGGACCGCGTGGAGAACACCGCCATCGTCGACTACGCCGAGCTGCCGACCCTCCAGGCGGCACCGGAGGTGGACACCGACCGGTCCGGCGCGGCCTCGGCCGAGGAGACGGCCGCGTACGCCACCACCACGTGCGCGGCGCTCGCCCGTGCCCAGCGATTGACCGTGGACGGCGCGCAGGTGCCCTGGCAGGTGGGCCGGGCCGCCTTCCGGTACGAGGCCGGCCAGGGTGGCCTGCGCACCAGCCGCCTGACCTGTGCCCTTTCTGCCCCGGCGGCCGTCTCGTCCACCGTGGTGTTCGCCGATGCCTTCCTCGGCGAGCGCATCGGCTGGCGGGAGATCACCGCCGTCTCCCGCGGGGTACGGCTCGACCGGCCGCCGGTCCCCGCGGTCAGTTCGAGCGACGAGCTGCGCAGGTACCCCGCGGACCTGCTCGCCGACCCGCTCGACCAGCGTTCGGTGACCCTCCATGTCGCGGGGACGGGCCCGGCGGTTCCCGGCCTCCCCCAGGAAGGCGACCGCGCCGGCCGGGGTGGGACGAGCATCGGCGGTGGTGCCGTCTTCGGCGTCGGCGGCCCCGTCGGCGAGGCACTCGAAGCGGTGGACCGCACCTTCACCGGCCTGGTCGGCAGGTCGACGCTCACCGTGCCGCTCGGCCTGCTCGCCGTCCTGCTCGCGATCGTGCTCGGCGCCGGGCACGCCCTGGCGCCCGGGCACGGCAAGACCATCATGGCGGCCTACCTGGCCGGCCGCCGGGGACGTCCGCGTGACGCCCTGGTCGTCGGAGCCACGGTCACCGCGACGCACACGGCCGGCGTACTGGTGGTGGGCCTGCTGATCAGCGCCCTCACGACCGTGGCCGGGGAGTCGGTGCTGTCCTGGCTCGGCCTCGCCAGCGGCCTGCTCATCGGCCTCGTCGGCCTCGGCCTCCTCCGCTCCGCCCTCCGCCCCGGCGACAATCCGGGCCATGGGCATGGACACGCCCATGGGCATGGCCATGGGCATGGACACGGCCATTCCTCGCTGATCGGAATCGGCGTGGCCGGCGGCCTGGTGCCGAGCCCGTCGGCGCTGATCGTGCTGCTCGGCGCGGCGGCGCTCGGCCGCACCTGGTTCGGTGTCGCCCTGGTCGGAGCCTATGGGCTCGGCCTGGCCGCCACGCTCACGGTCACCGGACTGCTGCTGGTGAAGCTGGCCGCCCGCCTCGACCGGCTGGCCGTGGCCCGCAATGGATGGACGGCCCGGATCGCCGCGCTCGCCCCGCTCGGCACGGCCGCACTGGTGGTCGTCCTCGGTGCGGGGCTCACGGTCCGCAGCCTCGCCGGGGTCATCTGACATCTCTTTCATCCATGGCGCTCGCTGCTGCGTACCCCTCTGTGCGAGTCGTGCGCGGTGGTCTTCGGCCGGGAGGGCGAATGGGATCTGATGGTGAGCGGCGCGAGGGGGAGGGGTGGCGTGCGACGCAGCCGCCGCCCGCCCTCGAAGAGCTGCTGGACGCGGTCGCGCGTGGCGACCGGGTGGCGTTCGAGCGGCTGTACGACGTGCTGGCGCCCCGCGTCTACGGAGTGGTGCTGCGGGTGCTGCGCGATCGCGCGCTGAGCGAGGAGGTCGCCCAGGAGGTACTGGTGGAGGTGTGGCGGAGCGCGGCCCGCTACGACCCCGCCCGGGGATCGGTGCCGGCGTGGGTGATGACGATCGCGCACCGGCGGGCCATCGACTGCGTACGTTCGGCGAAGGCCGGCGGTGACCGGGAGGAGCAGGTGGCGCGCATGCAGGTTCACCGGCCCTTTGACGAGGTCGCCGAGTCCGTGGAGGGCCGGCTGGAGCGCGAGCGGCTGCGCCGCTGCCTGCAAGGGCTGACGTCGCTACAGCGCGAAGCGGTCACCCTGGCCTATTACGGCGGATACTCCTATCGTGAGGTCGCCGAGTTGGTGCAGGCCCCGTTGGGGACGGTGAAGACGCGCATGCGCGATGGGCTGATCCGGTTGCGCGACTGCCTGGGGGTGGAGCGATGAACCCCGATCCGCACACGCTCGCGGGCGCCTACGCGCTGAACGCCATCGACGACGAGCGGGAACGCCGTGGCTTCGAGGAGCACCTGGCCGAGTGCGCCGAGTGCGCCGCGGAGCTCGTCACCTTCACCGAGACGGCGGCCAGGCTCGGCGAGGCCGCGGCCGTCGCGCCGCCACCCGAGATGCGCAGCCGCGTCATGGCCTCGATCGAGCAGGTACGCCGGCTTCCGCCGGAAACCCCCGAGCCCGCCGGCCGCGAGCGCCGCGGCGGCCGCCGCCGCCAGACGAACCGTCCCCCGGCGGACCCGCGCGCAGAGGCCGTGCGTCCGGCGGACCCGTGGGCGGCGACCGGGCGACGGGCGGACTCGCGTTCAGCGGCCAGGCGCCCGTCCGGTCGGCGTCCGGCGGGCCGGCGCCCCTGGCTCGCCGTGGTGACCGCGGCCGCCACCGTCGCGGTGGTCGTCCTGGGCATCGCGACCGTGCGCCTGCAGAGCAGCCTCGACCAGGTGCGGCGGGCCGGCGAGCAGGTCTCGGCCGTGCTGGCCGCCCCCGACGCCCGCCTGGCCACGGCCACCGGCAAGAACGGCCGCGGCACCGTGGTCCTCTCGCGTTCCAGGGGCGGCATGGTGTTCCTGGCATCGGGACTCGCGCCGCTGCCCGGCGACCGCACCTACCAGCTCTGGCAGATCGCCCCGGACCGCATCCGCTCTGCGGGCCTGCTCAGCACCGACCCCACCGGCGCGACGCCCCCCACGGTGACCACCCCCACGCCAGGTGCCACCAAGCTAGGCGTGACCGTCGAACCCGCCGGCGGCTCCTCGCAACCCACCACCAAGCCCCTCCTCCTGGTCACCCTCCCCACCACCTGAACGCCTGCCGGATGCGCGAAGCGGAACGCGGCCGACGGTTCGGCGCACATGGTCCACGGCGGCGTCCACGTAAGCCCGATCGATGCGGTTGCCTCGCCGATCGAGGATCTCTTCGGCATCGAGATCGACGTCAGTGGCAGCGTCAAGGGTGAGTTCGACCTCATCGGGGGGCCAGGGACCGCTGTAATCCGGCACGGCGCGCTCCTCCTGAGTGCGGTCGGGCATGGCCCGCATGACCAGCAGATACGTCTAGAGTTCGGCGGTGGGGGGGTGGAGGGTGCCGGCGGTGAGGCCCAGGGTGACCGACTCGGCCATCCGGCGTCCCTGCTCGTGTACCTCGCGAAGCCCGGCCTCGAAGGCGAACAGCCGCCGCCACACCTGCCCGTACCGGTGCTGCTCGTCGAGTGGGAGCCGCGGCACCTGGGCCCGCCGGGCGTCGAAGCGGGTGATGCCCGACTGGGTGCCCGTGGTGACCGGCACCATGCGCAGGAACCCGGCGAGGAAGTACGGGTCGAGCCGGTCCGGGGCGGGGCGCAGCAGGGTGAGGCGGGGTCCGAGGAGCAGCCCGGCGTCACCGGCCTCGGCCACTCTGGTCGCGACCTCACGATCGCGGTTGGCCACCACCACGTCGCCGGGTTCGATGACGATCCGGTCCTCCGGGCGCGTGCGGGACGTGGCGGGCTCGCCGCCGAACACCTGCGCCGCTTCCAGGACGAGCTCCCCCGAGCCGTCGAGGTCGTACCGGCCCGACTGATGGAGGGAAAGGGCTCCGGTGCGCTCCAACTCGGCCAGAGGAGCCATGGGCAGGTCGCGCGCCGGGCCGGAAAGCACGTCGGGCACGAGGGCGGGCAGCCGTTCGAGCCCGCTCAGCAGAGTCGTACGAACCTCGGCGTAGTCGCCCGCCGTCCGCTCCGCTCCGCCCACATGCGGCGCGGGGCTGATGTCGACGTCCTCGTCGACCAGCTCGATGATCGGCACCGTGCGGCTCTCGCCCGGCACGTCCACGACCTGGTCGGGATCGCGGTGGAACGCCTGCCAGCGTTCGGCGATCGCGTCGAAGCCGGCCGGCTCGGCCACGCACATCAGCACCCGGGACGGGGTGCGGTCGTCCCGCGCCGGCCTGCGCAGCACCCACACGTGGACCGGCAGGCCGGTCCCGGGGGCCAGCTTCGGCGGGAGGCCGATCACCGCCTGCACCGCGCCCCGGCGGAGCAGGTTGCTGCGTATCCGGCGACCGGATCGCCGGTTCGCGGCGACCTCCGGCATGAGCATGACCGCGACGCCGCCGGGTTTCAGCTTCGACAGCGCGTGCTGCACCCAGGCCAGCTCGGACTCCGACTTGGGCGGCAGGCCGTACTCCCAGCGCGGGTCGCCCGCCAGCTCCTCGTACCCCCAGTTGCGCTCGTTGAAGGGGGGGTGGCACACCACCGCGTCCACGGTCACCCCGGGCCAGGCGTCCTCGCGCAGCGAGTCACCCGTCCGCACCGAGCCCTTGGCCCCGGCCAGGGACAGGCGTGCCTGCGCGAGCCGGGCCAGCGCCTCCTCGCTCTCCTGCCCGTACACGTGCTCCGCCGCGCCGCCGGTGGCCAGCAGCGTCCCGAGGCCGCACGCGGGGTCCAGGACGGTGCGGGCCTCGGGACCGGCCAGCTTCACCATGAACGCGGCCACCTCGGCGGGTGTCTCGGCCAGCCGCCGCGACTGCACGTCGGCGAACCGGTCCAGCAGGAACCGGACGGCCTCCTGCGCGCCCTGCTCGCCGGCGTACTCCCGCATGAGCTTCCAGGCCGGCCGGGGCACCAGGTGGGGCCTGCCCTGACCGCGCAGCAGCTCGGTCGCCTCGGCCACCACGTCGCCGAGCCGCAGGTCGTCGGCCGCCATCCTGATCTGCTGCCAGACCCGCTCGCGCAGCGGCAGCTCCTCGACCTTGCCCTGGCCGAGCAGCCACGCCTCGACCGCCTTCAGCGAGAACGTCGGGCTGGTCGCCGTGCCCCCGACCGGCTGGGGGAAGTCTTCGTACCGCCGCCGCCAGTTGCTCACGGCGGCCCGCCCGACACCCGCCATGCGCGCGATGTCGGCCGAGGTGACGGTCGCCTCGTCTCCGCTGATCGCCGGCCTCCCGGTCTTGCCCCCGGCGCGTCAGATGCCGGACTTCCTCCGCTGGAAGCAACCGTAGTCTAGGACGCCAAACCCCGGCGTCACGGTTCGGGGACACGTGAAACCCATTCACGCCGCCCCGAACCCCCCGGCCAGAGGTTCGCTGCCCAGGGCGGTGGGCAGGACAGCCGACCGAAGCCGGTGATGCGGGGGGCGGGGGTGAGGTCAGGGCAGGGTGACGGTGGTGCCGTCGGAGAAGATGGAGTCGTGCAGCTCGACGGCTCGGAGGTGGAGGTCCTTCGGTACGTCGAAGAGCAGGATGCCGCGCACCGAGTTGCCCGGGTTGATGTTGTTGAGGAAGGCGTTGGAATCCTTCAGGCCGAGGGCCGCGGCCCCGGACGCCGCGTCATACTGGCGCCCCTTGGCGTCGATGAGCTTCTGCGCCGAGTCGCTGAAGAGCTGCGCCTCGTCACCGATGTTCTTCACGACGAGGTGGACCAGCACGTACCGGCCCTGTGCCTTCGAGATCGTGAACCCCTCGCCCACCTGGGTCAGGCCCTTCTCGACCCTGGTCACCTTGAAGGCGAACCTGCCGTCCTTGACGACGTCGCCGATGCCGGCCCGCTTGGGCCTGGGCTGCTTCTTCACGGGCGCGGACGCCGCCGCGGGGCCGGTCCCGGCGGACTCCGGCGCGTCGCCGCCCCTGCTGAGCAGCGAGCCGAGGATGATCAGGCCGGCCATGACCGCGGCGCCGATGAGAAAGGCACGCAGGCAGCCCCCGCCCTTCTTGCGCACCACCACGGTCTGCGGGTACGGCTGGGCGTAGCCGTACGGCGGGACGCCGTCGCTGCGGCGGTCTCCATGCATGACGAAACTCCTCACAGGGGGAACCGGTCAGGCCGGGTAGGGTTCAGCTCTCGTTAGAGGAGGGTCCGGGGGCGGGGCGGCCGCGTTTGCGGGTGGCGCGGTGCCAGCCCGCGCGTGCCTCCTTGGAGACGCGCTTGCGGTCCACTGCCGAGTCGCGGGCGTACCGGCGCAGTTCCTCGATCTCGGCGGTCAGCTCCGCCGCGTCGGGCGCCCAGGACAGGCCCTTCTCGAGTTCGTCTCCGGCGGTTCTGAGCAGCCGCTCGGCTCCGGTGACGTCGCCGCGTAGCAGCGCGTCGGAGGCGCGGCGCTTGGCGTCCTGCGCCTCCTGGAACAGGCGCTCGGCCCGTACGGTCAGGTCCGGGGCCCGGCCGGCGGCCACGTCCCCGGGGACCACGTTGACGGTGACCGGGACGGTGACCGTGTAGGCGGTCAGCGTCCCGGCTTCGACGTACCGGAAGACGAGCTCGGCGATGGAGACCACTCCGAGCCGCGCTACCGCGGGCACGAGCAGCCGCAGCAGCACCTTGCGGGTCTCACCCGCGTAGAAGTCGCCGAGTTCGGCCATGACCGTGCCGCCGGGCAGCCGGGAGGAGGGCAGCTCGCCGTAGAGCAGGACGGAGGTGACGGGATGGTGCGGGACGACCTCCAGGGAGGCCGCCTGGGTGACCTTGGTGAGCAGGCCGTCGACCTCACCGGCGATGAGCTGCCCGGCGGTGTCGGGATCCGCGGCGTGCAGCGCGCTGCCGGCCCCGCCGTCGGCGATGGCGGCCATGAGCTCCTCGTCGTAGTCGAGGCCATAGCCCAGGGTGGTCGTCGTGACGCCCTGGCGGTGCGCGGCCATCGCCACCTGGCCCAGCTTCACCGGGTCGGTGGTGCCCAGGTTGGCGTGCCCGTCGGAGATCAAAAGAAGCGCGGCGCCCGTCCCGCCGGAGGCCCGATGGGCCTCCTGGACGCCGCGCAGCAGCCCGCTCGACAGGTCGGTGGAACCGCCCGGGCGCAGCTCGGCGATCACGTGCTTGACGGCCCGCTTGTCGGTCAGCGGGCCGGTCGGCACGTTCACCACGGCGGTGTCCTCGAAGGTGACCAGGCCGAAGTCGTCGGCCGGGTCGAGCCGGTCCACCAGGGCGAGCAGCGCCCGCTGAGCCCCGGCGAGGCGCCCGGCGGCCATGGAACCGCTGCGGTCGAGCACGACCTGGAGGGTGGCGGGCCGCCGGGACGCGGACGCCTCCGGCCGCGGAGCGGTGACCTGGACGAGGACGGTGACCTCGTCCTGCTGGTCGAGAGGGACCACGTCGAGGTCCAGATGGGCGGTGACGTGCATGACACGGGTCCTTTCGCGTACGGCCGGGCCTCGCCTTGGCCGGCCTGGGCAGGGAGGCGGGTGTCGCCGGGCTGGTCCGGGCGACACCCGCTCCTGGGCTCTCAGGCGGCGTGCGAGGCGGGGGGTTCGAGGCGGATGACGTCGGGGACGGCGGCGGCGAGGCGGCGGTTCAGCGAGCCGGCGCGGGAGACGACGGTGACGTGCAGGCCGGCCTCGGTCAGCCAGGTGGCCAGGCCGGTGAAGTAGCCGTCACCCGAGCCGATGACCACCCGTTCGAACCGCCGGTCGATGCGGTCGTCGTACGCGGACTCGACCAGCGCCCGGTCGGCGCCGTCGGGGCCCGAGCGCGCGAGCAGCCGTACGCCGTGGAACGCGATCCCGGCCGGCAGGAGCGCCAGGTGGCTCACCGCGACGACGCGGTGGTCCATCGCTCCCGTCGGCACGAGCGCCTCGTAGATCGTCATCACCTCCTCGACCTCGCTGGTCGTGGGCCGGGTCGAGCCGACGAGATTCTCGATGTCGAGCAGGTGCATGGCCCGGCCGTGCCGCAGCGACTCCTCGTGCTTCAGCCGGCGGGAACGGCGGCCGGTGCGCGAGGCCCGGGTGCGGAACTCGTCCAGGTGCGTGACGGGGGTGATCACGATACGCGTCCTTCCGGAGATCGGTGATGTGCAGCTACTCTCATGAGAGCACATGTGAACTCGATGCACAAACCAATTCTCGTGAAAGCTTCGCGATCGCTCTCTGCGAGGCTCGCATCGTGCGGAGGCATGCCGTGCTGCGGGAGACATGGACCGCCTGGGCGCAGAACGCGGCTCGGGGGAGGGTGAGGCCGGACTGGAGGCTGAAGCCCGCGACGCCATGCCGGCGGCGCTCCCGACCGAGGATCTGCTGGTCGCCACGCTCCATGCGGGCCCGGCCGGGGGCGTTCCGGCGCGAGCCCGGTGTGCGGATGCGAGGCGCCGCCCTCGATGGCGCCGGACGGCGGCGGCCGTGCGAAAGTCCTCCAGATAACGCGAGAATGCCCGGCCCCGAGCTGGAGTACGAATCGGCGCGCATATCTGACTCATCGTCGAACTATCGGTATGCCATCATGTGTTGATAGCATTCGTTGATGAGTTGTCCGCGTCAAAGGGTCGGCAAAGAAGGACCCGCCGATAAAACGATGACTCCTGCGCTCTGGTCGGTCATCGCCGTGACCCTGCTCGGCTACGTGGGCACCGCGATGCCCTACCCGGTGTTCGCTCCCTTGTTCCTGGGTACGGATTCGGCCATCGCGCGGTCCGGCGTATTGACCCCGACGATGCTCTTCGCCCTGCTCGTGGCCGTTTACCCGTTGGGGACGCTCATCGGGAGCTTCTATCTCGGGCAGTTGTCCGACCGTGTGGGACGAAGAAGGGTCATCTTCCTCACCTTGATCATGGGCGTGTTCACCAACGCACTCGCGGGATATGCGATCGTTGCCGAGAACTACGCGTTACTGTTCCTCGCTCGATTTCTCACCGGTGTCTGCGAAGGTAATGTCAGTGTGGCGAGGGCGGTGGTGGCCGACCTTGATCTGGGGGCCGGCAAGGCGGTGGCCTTCGGTTACCTGAGCTCGGCCGGTTACGCGGGCTACCTGACGGGACCACTGCTCGGCGGATTCCTGTCACACCTGCACTTCGCTTCGCCGTTCTTTCTCGCGGCAGCCCTGTGCGTGCTGGCCGCCGTCGCGTGCAGAGCCTACATGCCGGAGACCCGGATCCGGATCGGCGAAGCCCCCAGGCGGGGTTCGGTCTCATTCTGGAGGGCTCCCGGCTTGACGGCGTCTCTCGCCGTCCAGTTCTTCATCACCTTCACGATAAACATCTATCACGAGTTCTTTCCGGCCCTGATGGTGGAGAAATGGAATGCGACGCCCGAGCAGATCGGCTATGCCACCATTGTCGCGACCGCCACGATGATCACCGTGAGTGTGGTCGCCATGCGACCGATCCTGCGTCGATGGAACACGGGGCAGTTGTATTTCTGCAGTATGTTGCTGATCGGTGTGAGCATCGCCCTCTTCGTGGTACCGGGTCGACTGCTCGCCCTTTACCCCGTCTTCGTGGCGTTCGGTGTCTCGCTGGCCATCTTCAACAGCAGTTCCAACGCCTGGCTGTCCGATTCGTATGCGTATGTCGAGCAGGGCAAGCTGATGGGCGCCATCGCGTCGATGTTCTTTCTTTCGAATATCGCCGCTGCCGTGCTGGGCGGTATCATCGCCGACCACTCGATCGCAATGCTCATGGTCTTGGGCGGTATCATCGCGATCACCGCCGGGCTCGCCTTCAGGGCCGCCCGCTCCTATCGGGGACCGAGCCGAAGCGGGACCGATCAGACGGTGATCGAATAGCGGTTGATCTCCCTATAGTAGGGCAGGGCGTCCGCTATCATCTTCTCGACATGGGCGGGCAGCTCGACGGGGCGCGGCTTGGGCGGCGGTTCGAAGATGCCGGAGCTGGTCAGCGCCTCGGCGTGCCATTCCTCCCACTGCCGCCACTCGGGAATCACTTTCCCGGTGTGCCAGGTGGTCGTGTCCTGGTAGGGGATTCCCGCAAGGCGGCAGTAGGATTCCAGGGTTTCTTTCGGGTGCCGGCGGAAGGTTTCGCCGTTGACCACGATCGGGGTCTTCCCGTATTTTTCGAGCACCAGGTCGAAAATGTCCTTGATGCACGCGAAGCCGGTCTCTTCGAAAGTCGCGTCAGGCATGAGCCGGTAGAGAGACGGTATCGAGATCCGCGGGTCCCTGATGATGAACGAGTGGGTGAAGTCCGACCAGAAATCCACCTCGAAGGTCCCCCGCATGTGGAAGGCGATCTCCTTCAAGAAGAGGACGGGCCGGCCGGTCATCCCCCCTATGCTCTGCTTGATGTACGCGTACTCGTACTCCGGCTTCGGCGCGACGGTCCCGTTGTAGCGGGTGCTGGCCCGGTGGCTGCTGTAGTAGTGCGAGGGCATGAAGATCTCGTGTGCGACGGTGGTGTCATCCCTCTCCAGAAAGACACGCTCGAAGGCCGTTCCCACGGCTCTGGGGATGGCCCACAAGGCGATTTTCTTCATCAGACCCTCCCTGTCGTCGTTCGCGCCTGGGCCGGGCACGGCCGATCGCGCCCTGTCTCCAGAGGGGTGCGGAGACGGCGGCCCGGCTCTCCGGAAATCCGGTACAGAACCCTCATGCGGACCCTTGGGCACCACTTCGCCGGGAGAATGAGATCAGACTCATCTCCTGCCGGAAACGCCACGCCGACCGTTCGGGGTCGAACGCCTCGTCGAGGTAGGACGCGAAGCCGGTGTTCCGTTGCCATTCGTCGAAGGTGAGCCGGACCGGGCGCAGGGATATCTGATTCAGATAGGTGGCGAGCGTCTGCGGCTCGGCCTCGTCGATCCAGTGGTCGAAGTCGCAGTCGACGGTCGCCACCGTGAGGGTGTTCGGTCCCGTCAGCTCCGACAGGACCTCCTCCGCCGTCAGGTAGGGCTGGATCCGCTCGTGCCCCGTTTCCTTCAGGTAGAGGTCGAACAGGGCCATGTAGGCCGACCGCTTCTTCGGCAGGTAGATGAAACACCTGCCGTCGGGGGTGAGCAGCGACGCCAGCGTGCTCAGCACCCCGCGCAGGCGTTCGCGCGGCACGGTGTAGAGCGAATGCATACACCAGATGATCTCGTATGCGCCAAGCCATGACTCTGGACGGAAGTCCTCGATGCTGCTGTTGATCGAGTGTCTCGCCTTGAAAGGGTGCGGCAGATTCTTCCGGTGCTCGGTGAGCGAGTACGATGACGGGTCCAACGTGTCATAGTCGAATGTCAGGTGCGGCGGGAAGGGCACCTTCTCGCGTAGTCGCCGCGGGAAGTATCCGATCCCGCAGCCGCAGTCGAGAATGGCGGCAGAGGTTTTTCCGCGGTGCACGTCGAGGGCCTTCGCCCAGTCGAAGCCGGCGATGACCCGGTCGTAATCGGGTAACTCGGCGATCTTCGCCCATCGTTCGTGGTCCAGCGCGCCCGCACGGTAGTAATCGTTGCTGCGGCGGGTGATCTCGCTCTGCGACGACCGGGTCATCTGTCAACCTCTCGATGCGGTCGGGTGACGGGTGGCTCAGTTGGGCTGGGCCAGGACGAGGGAGAAGTCACTTCCCGGGTCGGTCCAGAACTCGCGGAGCGCGAAGCCCGCCGTGGCCAGTCCCTGCTCCAGGCATGTTCTGCGGAACTTGGTGGAAATCTCCGTACGCACCTCTTCGCCGTCGGTGAAGTGAACCGTGATGCCCAAGCCGGCGATGCGCACGTCCTGCTTGGTCAGCGAGCGCAGCCGCATCTCGATCCACTCATTGGCCGGGTCCCAGAGAGCCACGTGCGCGAACGCCTCGGGGACGAAGTCGGCGTCGAGTCGCTGGTTGATGACCCGGAGCACGTTCCGGTTGAACTCGGCCGTCACGCCCAGTGCGTCGTCGTAGGCACGCACGAGTCGGTCCTGGTCCTTGACCAGGTCGGCGCCGAGCAGCAGGAAATCACCCGACTCCAGGATCTGCCGGACATCGACCAGGAACCGGTGCCGCTCGGCCGGGAGCATGTTGCCGATCGTGCTGCCGAGGAACGCGACGACCTTGCGCGGGCCTCGCGGCAGCAACTCCAAGTGGCGCTCGTAATCGGCGACGACCGGATGGACGGCCATCTCCGGATGCTCCGCGGCGATCGTCGCCGCCGCCTCGCCCAGATAGTCGCCGCTCACATCCACGGGTACGTAGCGCTCCAGTCGCAGGGCGCCGAGCAGAAGCCGGGTCTTCTCACAGGAGCCCGCACCGAGCTCGACCAGCGTCCGCGCCTGGGTCAGCCGCGCGATGTTGTCGGCCCGCTCGAGCAGGATCTCTCGCTCGCACCTGGTCGGGTAGTACTCCTCGAGCCGGGTGATCTGGTCGAACAACTCGCTGCCACGCTCGTCGTAGAACCATTTGGGGGGCAAGGTCCTGGGTTCGGAGGTCAGTCCGAGCGCGACATCCCTGCGAAGTGCCTCATGGAGATCATTGTCTTCCAGAAAGACGTGCATGGCGCTCCTTGGCGACTGGGCTGGATCGCGACGCCGTGGCGATGGTGCACAGGCCGAATCGGAGTCTGCGCGACCAGTCGGGCGAATAAGTCGGATCGACCTGGTGATACCGGCGCAGAGGGCGTGTTGGCGCGGTTTCCATTCGAGTGTACGTCGCCAAGTAAGTCAAGGGATATCGAGTCATGGTGTAGTGACTCAGAGTCATTTGTGTCCGTCAACCTGGTCATATCAAATAATATTCCCAGGTCATGTGAGAGATCTCACGGCACGTTATCGGGCGTTCCTATTCAGATTTCTGCACTTTCCGGTTCTGCCGAGACGGCGGCCGATGGCCGTGCGGAGCCGAATTATCCCCTTCTCAGGCGGGGAATCAGTTGTTTGCGGGGCCGGCCGCCGTTTCCTTGTCGGAGTCGGCCAGGTCGATGGGCCGGGTGGCGGCGTTCGTGGCACCGACAGGTAAGGCGAGGACGGTGCCCGGCGGGAAAGGGCTCACCCGCACCCTGCGGCCGAGGTCACCGAGACGTGGTCGCGTCCGATGAGGTGAGACGCCTGGCGAGCCGTTGTGCGGGGGCTTCCACGAAACGCCAGGTCAGCGCGCAGAGCCCGAGCAGCAGTGCCACCACGCACGCCAGCGCCGCGAGGCGCAGGCTCAACGGCACGGTCAGCGGCTCCGGCCAGTACCACTCGACGCTTTCCAGCAATATCGGGTGCAGGAGATAGATCGAGTAGCTGACCAGCCCGAGCCATGCCAGGACGCGGGGCATGTGCTGGTGCCGCAGCGCCATCCCGGCGAGGAAGGTGAGCCAGGCGGCGGCCGTGGCGGTCTGGGTGCCGAGGTCATCTCGTGCCAGCCAGATCGCGGCCAGCGGCACCAGAGCCACCCATGCTGCTTGCTTCCAGGAGAGTTCGCCCTGTTCCGCTCGGTACAGCACCGTACCGGCGAACATGGTGGCGAGGATCAGCAACCCCTGCCATGGCCCGGGATAGCTCTGGTTGACCGCCAGGAGTGTGAGCACGGTCAGTCCGATGGCGATCGCCCCCGCGCGCCGCAGCGCGCCCGAACCCTTGATCGCCAGCGCCAGACCCGCCGCCGTCAGCACGGTCACCACCACGGTGACGGTGAACATCCGGCCGGGCCCGCCGACCGACAACAGGGCAACCGGCAGCGTTCCCGCGCCGAGCACGGCCGCCGCGGTGAGACCGAGGGAGACGGTGGTGCTCCTCCGGTTGACGTCGAAGGTGAACATCGCGGTCAGCAGCAGGTAGAAGGCCATCTCGTACGACAGCGTCCACAGGACATTGATCAGGTTGGGCATGTGCAGCAGGTTCTGCAGCATCGTCAGATGGCCCAGAGCCAGGGAGACCGTCCGGGACCGCCACCAGATGTGCGGATCGACCAGGCCGAAAAGGACCATGAGCGCCATGACCGCCGCGGCCACTGCGAACAGCGGGTACAGCCGGAAGAACCGGGAGATCCAGAACGCGCGCAGGCTGCCCCGCCGCTCCAGGGACGCCGGCACGATGTACCCGCTCACCAAGAAGAACACCATGACCCCGTACCAACCGGGTTCGAACACCGCTTTCACCGGTAATCGCGCTTCGGGCAGTAACGGCGCGAGGCTGTGCTCGAAGACCACCGTCAGCGCCGCGAATCCGCGTAAGGCGTCGAGCCACGCCAGACGTCTCCTGGTTCGCCGCGGTACTTCCTGAGCCGTAAGCATCTGACTCATGCTAGCGATCAGCGCCGGCTCATCTCATGGTGAGACCAATCTTGCACCGCCCGGGCCGTGGCTGACGAAAGACGGGATGGTCGCACCTGACGAGTATGGCGGACATCGTGTCGGGTGGTCATTCACCACGGTTCACCGCTTCGTTGATGAGCGTGACCGACTGCTTGACCGGGGAGTTGCCGCGCGAATGGCATCATATCGGACCACGAGCCGGCCGATGACCTGTCGATATGGGTTGATGGTTAGAAATCACCGGGAACACCGCTTGTATCCCCTATCGTCGAACTTCGAGACCGTCACGTCGCGAATATGGCGCTGACCGCCGCCCGTGGCGATATCGCGTTCACGGCCGATGGCCGCCACGGGCGGAAGTGATGGTGCCGGGGGTGGCTCAGCCGATGGACCTGGCCGCCGCGGTGACGGTCTCCACGACCGCGGCCGGCTGCGACAGCATGGACAGGTGCGAGGCGCTGACCTCGGTGATCCGGCTGTGTGCCCGCTTCGCCATGGTGCGCTGCAGAGCCGGCGGCAGGATGCCGTCCTTGGTGCCGACCAGGTACCAGCTCGGCAGCGTCTTCCAGGCGGGAGTCCCGGACGACTCCTGCAGAGCACTCAGCGTGATCGGACGCTGCGAGGCGGCCAGTTGCGCGGCGGTCCGTGCGGGCAGGTCGGCGGCGAAGACCTGCGGGAAGACCGCCTGCTTGACGTAGAGGTCGACGTCGCCCGCCGGAGCACCGGGGTAGGCGACGGTGTCGAACAGGGCGCTCGGGTCTCCTCCGCCCAGCAGGCTGAGGATCGACTCGCCCTTGTCGGGGACGAACGCGTTGATGTAGACCAGCGCCTTGACATCGGGGTCGGACGCCGCGGCGTTGCTGATGACCGCGCCGCCGTAGGAGTGGCCGACCAGGACGACCGGCCCGGTGGTCCGCTGAGCGACGAACGCCGCCACCGAGGCGGCGTCATCGCTCAGGCCGCGCAGCGGATCGGGGGCGGCGAGAACGGTGTATCCACGGCTCTGGAGCCGTTCGGTGACCTTGGACCAGCTGGAGGCGTCGGCCCAGGCGCCGTGGACGAGCACGATCGTCGGCTTTTTGCCGCCGGCGTGCTCGGCCGAGGAGGGGAGGGAGGCCGAGGCGGGGAGGGCGAAGGCGAGAAGGCCGAGCCCGGCGACCGCGGCGATGGCGGCGGCGCGTCGGCCGAGAATTCTGCTGAACATGGGATTCCGTTCCAAGCGAGGGCGTGCGGACCGGTGAGCTGGGAGTGACGCTCTTGGACGATCCGGTGGGAGGGGCCGGCGCCGGCCGCACGGCTCATGCCGGCCGCGTGCTTTCCGGACCTGCGCCGCGTCCGGTCTCCAGGACACCGCGGTACGGGCCGCCGTCGCATCCGGGAAACCCCCCATGCTCAGGTCACAGGAAGGTCTCCGAACGCGTTCTCCGAGCTGGAGCCGCGTGCGAGCACCGTGCGCATCGGCGGTACGGCCCTCGTTCCGGTGGCACCGCGGCGACTCCGCCCGGAGCACACCCCGGTGAGCCCGCGCACCCGGACGTCCTCGTCCCGGCATGACGTAAGTCGCCGAAGAACCCGGATGTCCCGCGCTCGCGGCACCTTCCCCCGGGCCGGGCCACGTTCGGGCCCGTCCCGGAGGGGGGAATCACAGGGTGCTGATCAGGCCTCCGTCGATGACGAAGTCCGCGCCGGTGACGTTTCCCGCTCTGCCGCCGGCCAGCAGGAGGACGAGGTCGGCGACCTCGTCCGGGCGGGTGAACCGGCCGGTGACGGACTCGGCGGCGGCCTGCTCGGCGACCGCGCCGGGTTCGCCGCCGCTGGTGCGGGCGATGGTCGCCGCCACCCCGTCGTCGCCGAGCCAGAGCGCGGTGGCGACGGGTCCCGGGCTGACGGTGTTGACCCGGACGCCGCGCGGGCCGACCTCCTTGGACAGCGACTTGCTGAAGCTGGCCAGCGCCGCCTTGGCGGCGCTGTAGTCGATGACCAGCGGGTCGGGCAGGGACGCGTTCACCGAGCTGACGGTGACGATCGAACCCGCGCCCCGGTCGAGCAGGAGCGGCAGCGCCGCGCGGGTGACGCGGACGGCGGCCAGGAAGTTGATCGTGAGAGTGGAGATCCAGTCGTCGTCGGTGACGGACAGGAAGCCGCCGGTGCGCGGCTGCACGGCGCCGACGTTGTTGACCAGGATGTCCAGGCCGCCGAAGGCGGAGGTGGCGGCCTCGACCAGTGCGGCGGGGCCGTCCGGGGCGGCCAGGTCCACCTCGACGGGGCGGACCAGGCCGTCGGTGGCGAGCTTGGCCAGCTCGGGGCCGGTGTGGCGGGCGGCGGCGGTCACGTGGACGCCCTCGGCGGCCAGGGCCTGTGTGATCGCCAGGCCGATGCCCTTGCTCGCGCCGGTGACGATCGCGGTCTTGCCGGACAGGTGCAGGTCCATGTCAGAGCGACTGGTTCTTCAGCCAGGCCAGGGCCGCCTCGGCGATCTCCTGCCAGCCGTTGTCGATGGTGAGCGAGTGCGCCCGGTCCGGGAACTCCATGATGTCGGTGACCGCCGAGGAGTGGCGGTACTGCTTCAGGGTGGCCCGGGTGACCGCCTCGGGGACGGTGTGGTCCTGGCCGCCGGTCATCAGCAGCAGCGGCCCGCGGCCCTGGTTGCTGGTGTTGACCTTGGCGGGGGAGTGCGGGTTGAAGTTCGCCGTGGCGGCCTCGAACAGCGGCTTGCCCGGCGCCGGGATCGCCCAGCGCTCGTAGAGCGCGTCGGACTCCTCGGCGGGGATGGCGTTGCCGAAGGCGTAGCGGAACTGCTCGGCGGTGAGCGACACGGCCCGGTGCGCGTTGGCCGGGTTCTTGAACACCGGGAGTGCCGAGCGCAGCGCCGTCAGCGGCACGGGCAGCACGCCCTTGATCTGGGCGGCGTCGATGGCGACGGCCGCGGCGGCCAGGTCCATGCCCAGCAGCTTCTGCGCGATCATGCCGCCGAAGGAGTGGCCGATCAGGATCGGCCTGACCGGAAGGCCGGCGATGATGGCGGCGTAGTGCTCGACCACGTCGTCGATCCCGTGGCCGGCCAGGCTCTCCGGATCGTTCCGGGTCTCCTCGACCGTGTCGTGGTCGCCGGGCCAGCCCGGTGCGATGGGCTCGTACCCCCGCTCGGTGAACAGCGTGAGCCAGGGGTCCCATGAGCTCGCGTGCAGCCACAGCCCATGGATGAAGATGACCGGGTTCGCAGGCATGACGCCTTCCTCCCTCAGTAAGGATGTTGACGTGATGGGACCCCGGCGCGCGGTGCCCCCGCATCGGGGGAACCCCCCAGTCCTGGTGCCTCAGCTACCGGACGGCTCCTCGCGCTCCTGACCGGTCAACTGGGACAACTGCCGCCGGGAGGTGAGACGGAGCTTCCTGAAGACCTTGGTGAGGTGGTACTCCACGGTCGAGGAGGTGATGTAGAGCCTCGTCGCGATCTCCGCGTTCGTCGCGCCGCCCGCGGCCAGCGCCGCGATCTGCGCCTCCTGCGGAGTGAGGATCCCGCTCGAAGGGGTGGTCCCGGGGCCGGCATGCTCACCGGTCGCGGCCAGTTCGAGGCGGGCCCGGTCGGCGAACAGCCCGGCCCCCATCGAGGTGAACAGAGTGTACGCGGTCCGTAGCTCCGAGCGGGCCTCGGAGCGGCGCCGGTGCCGGCGCAGCCACTCACCGTAGAGCAGGTGCGTCCTGGCCAGCTCGGTGACCATCTGGGTGCGTCCCAGCAGGTCGAGCGCCTCGCGGTACAGCGGATCGGGGTCGCCTGCCGCCAGGAGCGCTCGCGAGCGGGCCAGCAGTCCCATGGCCCATGGTGTCGCGCAGGCGGGGGCCCGTTCGGCCAGCCGGGCGAGCGCGTCCCCGGCGGCGTCGGGCTCGCCCGCCCGTGCCGCCGCCTCGACCATGTCGGCCAGAGCGCGGTTGCCGTGGCCGAGGGGATCGTCGTCGAACAGCGGGCGTGCCCGGTCGAAGGCCTGGCGGTAGTTGCCCAGGCTCAGCTCCAGAACCGTCATGGACAGGGCGGCGTGGTCGGCCAGGAGGGCGACGCCGTGTTCCGTGGCGGTGCCTTCGGTCAGCGTGGCGGCGGTCTCACGTGCCCGCGCCTCCGCGCCCTGCCAGGCCAGCAACTCGATCTGCGAGGTCAGCCCCTTCGCCGGTCCGAGCATCGTGTCAAGGACGGCGATCTCCGCGTGGTGCGCGCGTGCCGCGTGGAACCGGCCGGCCCACAGCTCGCTGTTGGCGAGGCAGACAAGAGTGATCTTGAGTGCGGCGAGCGCCCCGTTCTCGCGGTCGAACGCCGCGAGCCGGGTCAGCAGAGCGTGCCGGGCCTGCTCGTCCCACAGGTCCTCGGCCGCGAGGCTGCCGAGGACGGCCAGCGGCAGGCTCTCCTCGGTGAGCGGCTCGGCCGTGCGCAGCGCGTCCAGTGCCGCGCGCATCATCGGTACGGCGGCCGGGTAGCCGAGGGCGACGCGGGTGGCCGCGGCGCGTACGAGCAGGTCGGTGCCCGAGGCGGGGTGCTCGGTGGGAACGGCGAGCGCGGCCCGAGCCACGGTCTCCAGCGTGGTGCCGACCGTGTGCCGGCGGGCGATCACCGCGGACTCCAGCGCCTCCCGCAGCATCAGCCGGGTCAGATCACCGTCCGGCTCACCGAGTGCGGCGACGGCGTCCAGCAGGATCGCCGGCACCCGCGAAGGCCGTTCCCGATGCATCTCGATGGCGGCGCGCAGCCGCTGCCCCCGCGCCCGCAGTACCGGCGAGAGGTGTCCCGCGGTGGCACGGTCGAGCAGCCGCCGCGCCGCCGCGGCGTCACCGGCGGTCAGGTAGGCGTGCGCGGCGGCGAGCAGTCTGCCGCAGCGGGCGGCGGGATCGGGGCTCAGCTCGGCGGCGCGGGCCAGGAAGGTGGCCTGGGCGGTGTACCCGCCCCGTGCCCTGGCCCGGTCGGCGGACGTCTCCAGGTCCCTGGCCACGTTCTCGTCGGTGCCCGCGGTGGCCGCCGCCAGATGCCAGGCCCGGGTGTCGGGGTCGTGCTCGGGGTCGCAGGCCGCCGCGAGCGCCTGATGGGCCCGGCGGCGATCGGCCGGGTGCGCCGCCCCGTACACCGCCGACCGGGTGAGCGGATGACGGAAGGCGACACTGCCCCCCAGCATGTCGCTGAGCTGCAGGATGCCCTCGGTGACCGCGGGGTCGGCGTCCACCGGTGACAGGCCGAGCGACGAGGCCGCCCGCCACAGCAGCGCCTGGTCCTCGGGCGGGCTGACGGAGGCGACCAGCAGCAGCGTCTGCGTGGCCAGGGGCAGCGCCCGGATCCGGGTGAGCAGGTACGTCTCCAGATGGGGGCCGAGCGGCAGAGGAGACGGCAGCGGCGCGTGCCCGGCGAGTTGCCCGGCCGACAGACCGGCGGCCAGCGTGATCAGGGCGAGCGGATTGCCGTTCGTCTCGGTGGCGAGCCGCCTGGCCACATCGTCGTCGAGCGGGCCGCGGGCGACGGTGGACAGCAGCCGGTGGGCCGCCGCACGGGGCAGGCCGTTCACCGGCCGCACCGGCAGGCCTTCGATGACGGTGGTGTCCGAGACGGGCGCGCGCAGGGCCATGATCATGCCGACGCCCTCGACCCGCAGCCGCCGGGCCACGAAGGCCAGGGCCTGCGCCGACTCGCGATCCAGCCACTGCGCGTCGTCGATGAGGCAGAGGAGCGGTCGCTCGGCCGCGACCTCGGCCAGCAGGCCGAGAGCCGCCAGACCGACCAGGAAGGCGTTCACCGGAGGGCCGGAGATCAGGCCGAACGCCGCCCACAGCGCGTTGCGCTGGGGTTCCGGGATGTGCTCCAGCCGGTCGAGGAACGGGCCGAGCAGGCGATGCAGCGCCGCGAAGCCGAGCGGTGATTCGGACTCCACGCCCGAGATCCTGGCGACGCGCAGGTCCGCGGACAGGGTGGCGGCGAGGTCCAGGAGCCGTGACTTGCCGACGCCGATCTCGCCGACCAGGACGAGTCTGTCGCTCACGCCATCGCGGATCCGCTGCGTGAACAGCTCCAGCGCCCGGTGTTCCTCGTCTCGGCCCAGCAACAGCGCCGCACCCGCGGCCACCTGGAACGGATACCAGGGGTCCTCGTCGCTCGCGGACATACGGCGCCCTCTTCGATTCGGATACAACGGGTGCCGATATCCGGCCGTGAAGTGGCACCGCCAAGCCGACGGCCGGCACGGCCCGCCGAGGAGGTCATAGCGGCATTCAGTGCTGGATAGGGCACCATTGTCTACCATGTCGTTCGGCGAAGCTACGACGCCTCTCATCGGCCGAGACGCGGAGATCCGCGCGCTGGCGGGCATGGTCGACCGCATCCACGACGGGGGCGGCGGCCTGATGGTGCGGGGCGAGGCCGGCATCGGCAAGTCCGCCCTCCTCGCGGCCGCGGCCGCGCTCGCCGCCGAGCGTGGGCTCAGAGTCCTCACCGCGGTCGGCGTGCAGTCGGAGACGCTGCTGCCGTACGCGGGTCTGCACCAGCTCCTGCACCCGATCCAGGCCCACGACGACCGGTTGCCGGCCCCGCAGCGGGAAGCCCTGCGGGCGGCGTTCGGGATGACGGACGCCGCCGTTCCCGATCTGTACCTGGTCGCGCTGGCGACGCTGAACCTCCTGGTCGAGGCCGCCACCCGCGCCCCCACGCTGCTCGTCGTCGACGACGCGCACTGGCTCGACCAGGCCAGCGCCCAGGTGCTCGCGTTCGTGGCGCGGCGCATCGAGTCGGCGCCGGTGCTGCTGCTCGCCGGGATCCGCGACGGCTTCCCTTCCGTCCTGTCCGACGCCGGGTTGCCCGGCATGCCGCTGGAGGGCCTGCCGGAGGCGGCCGCCGGGAGCCTGCTGGACGCGGCCGGCCTCGAACTCGCGCCGAAGACGCGGCAGCGGGTGCTGCGCGAGGCGGCCGGCAACCCCCTGGCGCTGATGGAACTCCCACGTGCCTGGGACGGGCTGGACGGGGACGCCCTGCTGCGTACGTCCTGGCTGCCGCTGACCGTGCGCCTGGAGAAGACCTTCGGCTCTCAGGTGGCGGAGCTTCCCCCCGCCACGCGCACGCTGCTGCTCGTCGCCGCGGTCAACGACGGCAGCGTACTCGCCGAGACGCTGGCCGCGGCGGCCCGCCTGAGCCGCGACGCCGCGGAGCAGGACCTCGCCCCGGCCGTCGCCGCCAGGCTGATCGCGACGGGCCAGGGGCGCGTCGTGTTCCGGCATCCCCTCATGCGCTCGGCCATCTACCAGGCGGCGAGCCTGGCGCAGCGCCACGCGGCGCATGCCGCGATCGCCGACACGCTGGCCGAGCTCTCCGGCGGAGCCCCGGGAGACCTGGCCGATCGAGAGATCTGGCACCGGGCCGCGGCCAGCCCCAGGCCGGACGACACGGTGGCGGCGGCCCTGGACGCCATGGCCGACCGGGCCCGGCAGCGAGGAGTGGCGGCGGCGGCCGTCAGCGCACTCGAACAGGCGGCCCGGCTCAGCCACGACCAGCACGAACGCGCGGAAAGGCTGCTGCGGGCCGCGGACGCCTCCGTCGAACTGGGCAACCACGATGTGGTCGCCCGCCTGCTGCGCCAGACCGAACCGCTGAACCTGTCACCCCAGCAGCGCACGCGCGTGCTCTGGATCAGAGGCGCCTTCGACGACGGGACGGGCGACCACGCGGTCGGGCCCCTGGCCCTGGCCGAGCTCGCCGAAACGGTGGCCGCCGAAGGAGACCACGAACGGGCGCTGCGCATCCTGTGGAGCGCGGCGCTGCGCTGCTTCTGGGTCGAGCCGGGACCGCAGGCGCGCGAGCGCGTCGTCGCGGTGGCCGAGGCCCTGCCCATCGACCGCCGGCACCCGCAACTGCTGGCGGTCCTGGCCTACGCGGCGCCGATCGAGCGCGGCGGCGTGGTCATCGACGGGCTGCGCGAGGTGACGTCCCAGCCGGTCGTCGACCCGCAGGCGGCCCGGCTGCTCGGCACGGCGGCCGTCCTGGTGGGAGCCCTGGACCTCGCCGAGCGGCTTTCTGCGGCCGCGCTGACCGGCCTGCGCTCCCACGGGCGGCTGCAGCTGCTGGCCCGGGCACTGAGCGCCCAGGCGTGGAGCGCGGTCTTCCTGGTCGACCTGGACGTGGCGATCCCGGCGGTGCACGAGGCGGCACTGCTGGCCGCGGAGACCGGCCAGCCGCTCATGTACGGCACGGCCGTGTCCACCAAGGCGCTGCTGGCCGCCCTGCGCGGCGAGCGGGACGACGCCCTCGCCCTGGCGACGGAGGCCGAGAGGCTGAGCCTGACCGCGAGCGTACGTCCGGTCCTCGCGACCGTGCAGGTGGCGCGCGCGATGGTGGCGCTGGCCGATGGAAGGTTCGCCGAAGCCCACGATCGGCTGGCCCGCATGCACGACCCGTCCGATCCGAGCCACCACATCGCGCTGCGCTGCTACTTCCTGGGCCTGCTCGCCGACGCGGCCGCGCACAGCGGGAACGTCGCGGAGGGGCGGGTCATCCTGGCGGAGATGGAGGAGGTGGCGCGCAGGACACCGTCCCCCGCCCTGTGGGCCGGGCTGCTCCTGGCCAGGGCGCTGCTGGCCGAGGAGTCGCGGGCGCCCGCGCTCTTCGAGGAGGCGCTCGCGTCCGACGCCGTGCGCTGGCCGTTCGCCCGTGCGCATACGCAACTCGCCTACGGTGAATGGCTGCGGCGTCGCCGGCGCGTCGCGCAGGCCAAGCCGCTGCTGCGGTCCGCGCGGGAGACCTTCGACGCGCTGGGTGCCCTCCCCTGGAGCGAGCGGGCCCGGCGGGAGCTTCGCGCGTCGGGAGAGAGGAGCGAGCAGCGGCCGGTCGAGGTCCGGGACCGGCTCACCGCGCAGGAACTGCAGATCGTGCAGATGGTCGCGGAGGGCATGACGAACCGGGAGATCGGCGAACGGCTGTACGTGTCGCACCGCACCATCGGCGCCCACCTGTACCGGATCTTCCCCAAGCTCGGGATCACGTCCCGGGCCGAGCTGGGCGCCATCCTGCAGAACCAGTGACGCTCGGTGACACAGTCACCTGACCGAAGCGCGGCCCGCCGCGCCGCCGGTAGGTTCACCCCGGACGGGATACCAGGTTCCCCGGCGGTGGCCGGCCGTGCGGGCACCGCCGGACGTCCTCGCGCGATGCGTCGTGGCCGGCGCCGGCCAAGCCGGGTGCGTCGGCGATGAAACAGAATGTTCTGTCCGTATGAAGTGCTTGAACGCCCGCGACGACGATCGCATGGCCTTCGCCGGCATCCGCCTGCGGCACCGGATTCGACGTCGAAACCGATGTTTCGCCGGCGACCCCGTTGCGCCGTGCGATGCCTTCGCCCCTGCCACGTGACACGGCTGCACCGGCACCACAGGGTGCGGATCGCCAAACAGAAGCCGTTCTGCCGGAGTCTGCTGGTCTTGACTTCGCCCTTGACATGTGTCTCATAAAAAGGCCGGCTTGCCCGTATTGCAAGCGAGGATGATGTGGGAGACCATACGACTGTCAACGGATCGATCTTGGTGTCGGCGGGAGGGGTTGACGAGTGGTCCTTGACGTTGCCGATGTCCTCACCGGAACCCACTCACTAAATTTCGACCACATGAGTACGTGCAGCGCCAAGGATTTTCTCGACATGGTGAAATTCCTGCGGGAGAGATATGCCATGTACCAGGCGCAGCCCAGAGATCCGGATCGGCTCTTCTGTTGCGTCGACATAGAGCTGCCGCCCGGTCCCGGCGGATCGGTGCCACCGCCCGGCAGGTCGATACGGCTGTACTTCCAGAAGGAGAGTCTCTATCTCACGGGGTGGTCGGTCGATGGCATGCCTGAATGCGTGCGGGTCGTCGACGCCGACGGCACCGAGCTGCCCGTGCCCTCCGGATTGGACCATCTCGACGACGGCGGTGCCATCAAGGCCGCATACAACTCGGAACTGGATCTGAAGCAGTTGGGCCGGAAAGGCATGGAGAATGCGCTGGGGAATCTCCACACCTACCTGACGGAGCTCCGCCTTTACCGCAGGAGGGCGCCGGGTCAGGGTCCGGTGGAACCCTGCTCGAGTTCGGCGAAGATGGCCTTCGATGTGATCATCAGGCTGACCGCGGAGATGGCTCGGTTCGAACCGTACTGCGATGCCTTCGCGAAGCACTGGTACGGCGGCGACTGGGATCAGTACATCGTCAACCCCGCGATGGCGGAAAGAATAGAAGAGGGGCGCTACTGGAAGGGGGATGCGGTCATCGCCGGTCTTCCGCCCTTCGGCATCGTCATTCTCAAGTGGGCCAAGATCTCCGCGAAGGCGAGCGACGACCCGGAATTGAATCAGGCCAAGCTGGACTACCTCGATTGGGATAAGTCTGTGAACAGGCAGGTGTTGCGCCCCATATCCCATGAGGATGCCAAGGCGATCTTGGGTGACGGGGTGAGGCACCGTTCGGCCCTCTCCTCGAAGGCCCCCTCCTCATCGGGCACCGGCTCGAAAAGCAGGCGATGAGTCGTGGACGAGCGGGAATCCAGCGGAGACGGCGTGGATCTCGATGCGCTGCGCGCGCACATTCTCGGCCTGGGTGACCTGCCGGTGCTGAGCGCCGCGGACGCCGCGCTGCCCGAGCGATTACGCGACCTGCTCGGCACATTCCCGGACGGGACGTGTACCGGTGCGGCCGGGTCCGGGCGGCCGCAGGTGGACGCGGGGCGTACGACGCTGACGCTCTCCCTGACGTGCGCGTCCTTCGCCTGGCCCACCGGTGCGACCGCGACTGTCGCGGCGACGGGTGTGACGCTGGCCGTGACGGACAAGGGAGCGGCCACTCTCGTGCTCTCTGGAACCTTCGACAGGGTCCAGGTGACCTCGACGGTGACCGGGGCCGGTCCTACCCGGTTGACCGCCGCGGTGCGGCCGGCCCGGCCGGGCGCCTTCGCCGCCGCGCTGGAGGATCTGGGCAGGCGTTTCGGTGGGGATGCCGTGTGGCGGAGCGCGCAGGAGGGGTTGCGCGACTTCGGGTTCGACCTCGGGGACGTCGCCGGCTTCGACTACCGCCTGACCAGGGGGCGCGAAGCCGCCTACACGGTGACCTCCGTGGCGGTGGTGGCCGACCTCGACATCAAGAAGTTGCCTCTCGAAGTCGCCGTGTGGCTGCCCGATCTGCGCGTCACCGGCCGGATGCGTGGCGACAAGCCGATCGGTGCCGGGTCGCTGCTGGAGTCGTTCGGCATCCCCGCCGGTGAGCTGCCCGCCGAACTGTCCATCGGCGACCTGTCGTTCGCCGCCACGCTCGGCGACGCCTACATCGTCCGGATGCGGGTCACCGGCCTGTGGTCGATCGGTCCTGTCGCGATCACCTCCCTGTCGCTGGACCTGTCCTACAACAGCGTCGAGAAGTTCGTGGCCCACATCTCGGGCACCGTGGCGATCGGCTCGTCCCTCGGACTCGAGGTCTCCGCCGCCAAGGGTTTCGGCGCCGAAGGAGGATGGATCTTCCAGGGCGGCCTCGCGGCCGGTGCGGAGCTCGGCGTGGCAGAGGTGGCCGGGGCGCTCGGCCTGACGAATGTGCCCGGGCCGGTCAAGAGCCTGGAGCTGACAACCGTCTGGTTCTCCCACACCACGGGTGCCGGGGCCGGCGTCTACGACGTCACGTGCCGTGGGGACATGATGATCGCGGAGGGGGTCCGGGCCTCGCTCGATGTGACGATCAACCGGGACGCCTCGGGGACGCGGTACGCCGGAACGCTGGACGTCGACGGTTTCGCGTTCGACGTCGTCTTCGACGAGGACGGGTCCGGCATCGACGTGGTCGCCGCCACCTTCCGCGGCTCCGACGCGGGCACCGAGATCGTACTGCGTGACTGGGTGGCGCACTTGTCCCCCGACCTGGCGGCCGAGGTTCCGGACAGTCTGCGGATCGGGCTGAAGGACGCCAAGTTCGTCCGGGTGAAGCCGGTGGACGGCCCGGCCCGGTTCTTGATCGGTATCGACCTGTCGGCGGACATCGACCTTTCCCGGCTTCCCCTGGTAGGCGGGTTCCTGTCGGTGGTGGGGACCTTGAGCGTGCAGAACCTGCAGGTCCTCTACAGCTCCGGCGACATCGCCCCGCAGGCGGTCAGCGTGGTCAACGGCCTGCTGAGCGGGTTGGTGCCGCTGCCGACGGCCGGGTTGAAGGCGGGCGTGGCGGCCCTGGCGGAGCTGCGGATCGGGAGCGAGACCACATCGGTCGCCTTGGGGGTGCCGTCCGCGAACGCCCCGGCCTCCCGAGGAGGCGGGCAGACCGGCACCCCTGCGGTGCCGGACACGGGAACCCCCGGCCCGCAGAACGCGCCCGACCCGTCCGGCGTGCCGAGCGCACCCGCCTCCAACGTCCACTGGATCTCGGTGCAGAAGAAGCTCGGCATCGTCCAGATCAACCGGGTGGGCGTGATGTACCAGCACAATGTGCTGCTCTTCGCGCTGGACGCCGCGGTCGCGGTGGGACCGCTGTCCCTGTCGTTCGACGGGCTGGCGGTGGGATCGCCGCTGAACAGGTTCGAGCCGACCTTCAACCTCTCCGGACTCGGCATCGGCTACAGCGCCGCTCCGGTGGTGATCGCCGGTGCACTGCTGCACCTGCCCGAGGACCAGCTCGCCCCGGATGTGGCGTTCCAGTACGACGGCGCGGCGACGATCGCCCTGCCGAACTTCTCACTGGGGGCTGTCGGCTCCTATGCGCAGTTGACGGACGGCGAGCCTTCGCTGTTCGTGTTCGCCCAGCTTGAGGGGCCGCTGCTGGAGCTGCCGCCGATCCTGGTCACCGGGCTGATGGCCGGGTTCGGCTTCAACCGGGAGCTGGCTCTGCCCTCCGCCGAGGAGGTGTCGGGTTTCCCGCTGCTGGTCTTGAACAAGCAGGGGCCGGGCTCGGACCAGGGCAGGCCTTCGCAGGTGCTGGAGGTCCTGGAGGGGCGTGAGCCGGCCGTCGCCGGTGGCCGGCCGCGGCAGTGGATCGCCCCGCGGCAGGGCTCGTACTGGCTGGCCTTGGGGGTGGAGTTCAGCGCGGCCGAGGTGGTGAACGCCAAGGTGCTCCTGGCCGTGGAGTTCGGCCAGGAGTTGACGCTGGCCGTGCTCGGGCTCGCCACTCTTCAGCTGCCGCTGCCCGCCGAGTCTGCCCGCACCTACGTCTATGCGGAGCTCGGCGTGGAAGCCGTCATCCGGCCCGCCCACGGCAGCGTCGAGGTGGCCAGGCAGCTGTCGCCGGCCTCGTATGTGCTGACGCCCGACTGCCACCTGACCGGGGGGTTCGCCGCCGTGGTGTGGTTCGGGTCGAACCCGAACGCTGGGCAGTTCGTGGTCAGTTTGGGCGGCTATCATCCGGCCTTCCAGCCGCCCGCCTCCTATCCGAGGGTGCCGCGGCTGGGCATCGACTGGGCGGTCAGCAGCAGCGTCTCGATCAAGGCGCAGACGTATCTGGCGGTGACGCCGTCGTGCGCGATGGCAGGCGGACGGCTCGATGTGGTCTTCCACGCGGGCCCCTTGCGGGCGTGGTTCACGGCCCAGGCGGACCTGCTGCTGTCGTGGCGGCCGTTCCACTTCGCCGCGAGCGTCTCGGTGAGCATCGGCGTCTCGCTCCAGGTCGACGTCTGGTTCGTCCACAAAACCCTTACGGCCTCGGTCGGCGCCATCTTGGAGTTGTGGGGGCCACCCACCGGCGGCCATGTCTCCGCGCACATCCTGGGCTTCACCGTGACGGTCGATTTCGGGCCCGGACCTGCTGAATCCGGCAGCAAGACGTTGCAATGGCCGGAGTTCGCCGGCATGCTGCCCGGACCGGCGGACATGGTCACCATCGCCCCGGTCAGCGGGCTGGACAAGACCATGGACGGCACCGACGGCAAGGTGTGGCTGGTCCGCGCCCGCGACCTGCGGTTCTTCACCCAGGCCGCGATTCCCGCCAGCCATCTGCGGACCGGCGCGGACCCGCTCGCCTCGCCCGGGTCCGCGGACGGCCCTCTGGTCGACGTGCGCCCGATGAAACGCGGCGGCCTGGTCGGCGAGCACCGCCTGAAGCTGTACTTCCAAAATCAGCTCGCGCCCACCGACGGCTGGATGCTGACGCCTCGCACCCGGAACCTGCCGGCGTCGCTGTGGGGGACCCCGCTCACCCTGATCGAGGAAGCCTCCGCCAGGCCCAGCGCCGACATGGTGCCCGACCGGCCGGTCGGCTTCGACGTCCAGGCCCCGCGACCGTCGCTGGCCCCCTCGCGCGGGGTCTTCCCGCTCAGCGAGTACACCGAGGACGAGCTGCCACCAGGCCTGTCGCCGCTGCCCCTGCACCCGGCCGCCAATCACGACTTCGTCTCCGCCGAGGATCCGTCGTGTGCGGACCTCATCGGCCGTACCGACCGGGGGGAGGCCAAGGACGGCCGCGACCAGGTGTACGCGGCCCTGGCCGACGCCGAACTGTACACCGGTCCCAACGACACCCTGACCGGCCTGGCGCAGGGCGCCGGTCACCTGTTCAGCCAGGCCCCCATGACCCAGAACGCAGGGAGCCGGACGTGAGCCCGAGCCCACAGCACCCCGCCCGCGACACCGTCCCTTTCGGCGACATCGAGCTGCACGACGACTACCTGCCCGCCCTGCCCGCGGGGGACTACCGCGTCGAGGTCACCCACGCCCTGCGCACCGGCCGGAACGACGACGCCTCCATCATCGGCGACACCTTCACCGCCACCCAGAGCTTCACCGTCCGCGGCCCGCAGGTCGCGATCGACACGGGGGCGGTGGTCGCCATGCAGCCGCCGGACGCCTCCAGCGGCCGGTTCGCCGAGGTGCTGCCGCACGTGGTGCTCGGCGACCCCATGCTGCCGTGGGAACGCGCGCTGGAAGGCGCCCCGGCCGGCACCCCGTGGCTGGCGCTGCTGGTGCTGACCGACGACCAGTTCGTCGGCGGCACGGACGCCCCGACCCGTACGATCTCCGGCACGGTCGGGGACCTCCTGGCCGCCGATGCCGCCGTGCTCAAACCCGAGCTGAGGGTGGAAGCCGACCTCGGCGACGCCGACCCCTGCACCTACATCCAGGTTCTGGCCGAGGAGTTCCACGCGGTGACGCCCCGCCTGGACGAACTGCGGTTGCTCGCGCACTGCCGCGCGGCCAACACCGGAGACCGGCCCATCCTCGGCCTGGAGGAGGACGGGCTGTTCGCCGTCGTCATCGCGAACCGTCTGCCGGCCGATGCCCCGCCCGCCTCCGCCACCCCGACCAAGAACATCGTGCACCTGGTCTCCCTGGAAGGCCACGAGAAGATCCTCGTGGACGATCCGGATTTCCGGGGCCGCACGTCGGTGGCGCTGCTGTCGCTGGCCGGCTGGTCGTTCTGGGCCTACCCCGATCTCCAGACCGGCTTCGCCGATCTGGCCGAAGGGCTCACCCGCACCCCGGACGGAGCCCAGGCCGGCCGCCAACAGATGTGGCTGCGGCTGGCCTCCCCCTACCCCGACACCGACGCCACCCCGGCCCCCCGGCGGCACGTGGCGCGGCGACTCAACGACGGCTATGTGCCGCTGCCGTACCTGACCCGCTCGGGTGAGTCCACCTACGGCTGGTACCGGGGCCCGCTCACCCCCGTCATGCCCGTGGCCACCGCCCGGGCGGCCCAGGCCACCACCGCCGACGCGCTCCTCGGCTACGACCCCGTCTGGGGCGGCTTCGACGTGTCGCTGGCCACCGCGTTCGAGACCGGCCGGGCGCTCGCCCTGGCCGACGGCGCCTTCGGCCGGCACCTGCTGGCGTTCAAACACACCGCTTGGCACCTGGTCGACACCCTCTACCACCAGGCCACCAGCAACCACCTGCCGCCACACGACGGCGGGCCGCGGGGGCCGAGGACGGCGCGGGCCGCGTTCGGCGCACTCCTGAACGGCCACCTGCTCACCACCCTCGGCACCCCGCCGGGCAGGCCCGACACCCCGTGGTCACCGCCCGCGCCGGCCGCGCCGCCGACTGATGTGAGCCAGGCGCTGGAGGACTTCCTACGGTCGGACGCCACCCGGGCCACCCTCGCCGGCGCGCCGGCCGACGGCGACGGACTCGCCGAACACTTCGCCCCCATCGCGCAGTGGCTCGGGCGGCTCATGCTGCTCTACCCCGTGCCGTTCACGCACTTGGTGCCCGGCGAAGGGATGCTGCCGCAGGAATCATTGCGCTTCTTCCACGTCGACCCCAGCTGGCTGGACGCGCTGATCTCCGGCGCGTTGAGCATCGGCGCCCAGTCCAGCCGAGACACCCTCCAGGACCAGATCGTGGCCGCCACCGTCCGGGCGGCGGCGGCCCGGGTAGCGTCGGCACACCGGGACACGCTGCGCGGCGCCACATCCGACGACGCCACCGCGGGGGACGGCTTGGGAAGCGCCACCCGGCCGGTCTCCGGCCTGCTGCTGCGCTCGGCGCTGGTCTCCGGCTGGCCGAACCTGGCCGTCCGCGCCGCCGGCCCAAGCGGCGCGCCGCTGCCGGTGCTGCGCATGGACCGCCTGGCGCCCTCGGTGCTGCTGTGCCTGTTCGACGGCCTGCCCGCGACGGTCGAACTGCGCGAACCCCAAGAGGGCTTCCGCTTCGGCGTCGAGGACCACGGCCTGATACCGCTGCGGAACATGCTGCCACCGCGCCCGCCTGCGAACCTGCGACTCGGCGAGCAGATCGGCACCGACGTCACCTTCGGCGTCCTGGACCACCTGAGAACCGGCACCGGCAACGCGCGAGTCCTGAACATCGGCTCGCTCATCCCCGCACTGCAGGCCGCCCTGGACGCCGCACACGGCACCACCGTCGGTCACGTCGGCCCTGCCGACCTGGCCATGCAGATGGTCAAGGTACCCGAAGCCATCCGTTTCACCGGCCCGAACGGAGACCGCGGTTGACCACCCTCCCCACACTCGTCGTGCCCGTCGGCCTGGACGCACTCGTGGTCAACACCGCCCTGCAAGGCAGGGACGGCTTTCGAACCTGGCAGCACAACTACCAGGCGCTGGACGACTACATGAGCCCCGAGCCGGACGAGGGCGACCGGCAGAGCAACGACCAGGCCCACAACCACACCGGCGTACACCTGCACTGGACGCTGCCCCGGGGGCTTCGCCACGGCGTCCAGGACCCGCAGACCGGGCGGGTCCGCTATCCGCTGCTGCCCAACCGGTGGCTGGTGGTCCGGTTCAGCGGCACCACCACCCGCCGCGCCAAGGCCTGGGTGATCGAAAGCGACTGCCCCTACAGCACCACCGCCTACGAAGACGGCCACTCCTACGACAGGTCCAGCCCGTACCTGGTCTCCCCGGACACACTGCGCGCCTGGCAGACCAGCCCCGATCCGTACCGCAACACCATGACGCCCGACGTCCCCCAGATCCTCATGGGGCTCGCTTTCCCGCTCAGCGACGCCACGCCCTGGACGGAACGAGCCGGCGGCGACCCGCTGTTCGTGACCGCCATGGACACCGGTGACCCGTACTTCACCACCTACACTCCGCATAACAGCAACGTCTTCTCCTTCCTCGACGACCTGTCCGACGTCCACTCCGCCGACACGCTCGGCTACCAGGTCATCGGCTGGTACTCCAACCCCGACGCCGACGTCCTCGCCACCATCCGGGCGGGCACCTCCTACGCCGACCACCTCGCCCACCTCGGCTGGCAGGACCCCCGCCTCGACCAGGACGGCGCGGTCACCCCCGCCACCCGCAGCCTGTACTGCGGCACCGCCCTGACCATCCCCTGGAACCCGAACGCCACCTCCGCACCCGCCCCCGACCCCCTTGATGCCATCCAGGACAGCGGCGCGCTCAACCTCGCCATCGGCAACACCACCGAAGACGCCTTCACCGCACTCGCCGGCCGCACTCTGCACGCCGCCGGCGCCTCCCTCTCCGCCGCCGACCTGCAACTGCTGCGCACCTTCCTGCACAACGTCCTGGACATCGCCGACGAAAAAGGCGGCGACGCGCGGGTATACCGGCACATCCACGACGCCGCGTTCGGCGCCTCGGCCGGAGGCCACCACTGGACCGTGATACCGCCCCCTGCCGACACGACCGCCGACGACACCACCGCTGAGGAAACAGCCGATCCGGCATCAACGCCCGCCCTGTTCACCCCGCCGCCCTGGCTTGCCACCCTCAACGACGACCAGCACCGGCTTGACGAGCAGGTGGGCGAGCTGTACACGCTGCAGTGGCGGCTGAACGCCCTGTGGTTGAAGAGCGGCCTGGCCGACGCGCTGTCCCCGCGTCCCGGCGACGCGCCCGATCCGGACCGGATACGGCAGGAACTGGACCCCGACCAGGAGGGCTCGCTCGCCCACACGGTGCGCGCGGTGACCGCCCAGGTGCGGGATTCGGCCGCGAAGGTCCCCCAGCCCGATGACACCCTTTCCTACGCGGGCGCCCACGACGCGCTCCTCGCCGGGATCAACGCCTTCGCCGAAGCCCGAGGGCTCGTCGAAGGCGCCACGCTCAAGGCCGTCCCGCGCCACCCGTACTGGCAGGCCAATGACCCGGTGGTCAGCCTGTCGGGCGTCCTGCCGCCGGCCGACGCCACCGTCCCCGATGAGCCGCTGCCCGTGCGGCCGCTCACCGACGACGGCCCCGCGTTCCTGGTCGGCGCCGTCACGGTCACCGGCACGACGATCACCGCAACGCCGGGCCAGGGGCCGATGCCCGCCGTTCCAGGCCTGGACGCGCTCCCGCAGGAGATCCCCGCTCTGCTCGCGGAGTACTTCCTGCTGGATCCGGGCAACGCGCCCGCACTGGCCGCCGCCACCGGCCTACCGGCCGGCGAGATCAGCGCCGTCATCGCCGCGCACCGTCCCGCCGACTACACCGGCACCCTGCCCGCCCTGGGCCTGCAGGCCTGGACCCAGCCCTGGCAACCACTGATCATGGAATGGAAGGTCGCCTACCGCCACATCCCCTACACGGTTGGCACCCGGCGCTGCTGGACCTTCGACGGCACCGACTACCGCTTCACCGGCGCGGCCGGCATCGAAGCGGACCGGGTCACCGTCACCGGCATCTCGGGCCTCGGCCCGCATCCCCGCTCGCTGTTCGCCGCCCGGCTGAAAGAGTTCATCACCCACCACGGCACCGACGACCAGCGAGACCGACTCGACGCATGGCTGACCGCGATCGGTGACTGGGCCTTCCTCGCCCAGGAACTCACCGGCTTCAACCAGCGGCTGGCCGCCCGCGACCTGCGCGCCTTCCGCCGCCCCACCACCGACGACGCCGACCACCCGCACATCGCCGGCCTGGCCGGCTACCCCGACGCCGCCACCGACGACGGCCTGCCCGCCCGCTACCGCGGCCACGTCACCAGCGCCCCGTACCTGCCCGGAGGCGCCAACGCCCCCTTCCACGAGATGCGGCAAGGACAGATCCACATCGAAGAGCTCTTCCTCTACGACAAGTTCGGCCGCGTCCTCGACGTCGTCAGCCCCGACACCGAAACCGGCGGACTACACGACTACCGCAACTTCCCCCTCGTCATCGACACCCCACTGGCGGCCGAGACGTCCCTCACCCCCACGATCGCCTCCGTCGCCCAGCTACCGCCCCGCCCCCTCCAGCCCGCCCGGCTCGACTTCGACCTCCTCGACGCCCAGACCGGCAGCCGCATCGTGCGCACCGCGGCCGACCCCAACCCCATCGGCGGCTGGATCCTGCCCAACCACCTTGACCACAGCCTGCTGCTCTACGACCCGGCAGGCCGCCTGCTCGGCACCTACCGCCTGCTCACCGGCCTCCACGGCGAGCGCACCGGCCAATGGGAGCCACCACCGGACGGCACCCTCACCACCCTGGACCAGGTCGCGGCGCTCGCCCCCCTGGTCGCGGGGCTGATCCGCTCTCCCCGCCTCGCCTCGGAAGCCAACTTCACCGCCTTCCTCGACGCCATCGACGCCACCCTGTGAACCACCGAACCGGTCGGCCAGCGCGCCGACCGGAACCTGTCCGTCCTCATCGGACGCCCCCTGGCCCTGGTCCCCGCACAACTGCGGCTGACCCTGCAAGGACCACCCCTGCCCGATCCCCGCTGGGCCGCCACCCTTGACCCGCCACCGGCCGCCTTCACCGCCTACCGGTTCGCGGTCCGCCTCGGCGACCAAGCCGCCCATGACGACGGCCTGATCGGCTACTTCACCGCCGACGACGCAGCCGGATACCGCTACGACACCTTCCACAGCGTCACCGAGCCCGACGACCTGCAGAACCACGTCACGCAGATCGGCCCGCTCGGCCCCGCCGCCACCCCGCAGGACGCCGACTACCTCCACCTGACCTTCGCCGACCCCGCCCCCACCCGGCTGCTGCTGCTCCTGGACCCGCGCGCCGCCGTTCACGCCACCACGGGGATCACCCCCACCGCCGCCATCACGGTCCCTCTCCAGCACGTCGATGACGCGCTGCGGCATCTGCAGGTCGTCTTCCGCTTCGGTCCCGTCCTGACCACCGAACACGCCCAGAGCATCGCCTTCCCCCGGCCGGGCGAGAGACACGGCGCCTGGTCCTGGCTGCGTCCCGCACCGGGACAGGCGCCCTGGATGCCGTACGAGCTGGCCTCGGCACTGCCGGACGCCCAGTTCCCCGACAGCCCTGCCACCCTCCAAGACGGCCTGCTCCGCCTGCTCACCGAACCAGAGCAGTAGCCGACATCCGATCCCTCAACCGCAAGGAGCATTCCCACCATGTCCGAAGCTCCACTGCTGCACTACAGCACCAGCACCGCACCCCTCCAGGCGGGCAGCCCGGACAAACCCACCGCCAACACCATCGACATCACCGTCTCCAGCCCGGCCGGCCAGAAGATCTACTGCAAGAAGCTCGAAATCGCCGTCCCGATCAGCGCGCCCGAGGACGGAGGCGCGTACTTCACCGAGAACCCACAGTCCTCGATCACCGGCAAATGGGGCACCAAGTCCGCCCGGATGAAGATAGGGCGGGAACTCGGCCTCGAACCGGACACGAACTACTACCACGTCATCTTCCAAGCCCCGCCCATACCCGGCTTCGACCTCATCGACAAACCGCTGACCATCAGCATCACCGGCGACGTCGCCGCCACCCCCGGCAGCACGCTCACCTGCCCGACCACCGAAACCTCCGGCACGACCAGTGGCAAATACACCCCCAAGACACCTCAGGACCTGACCTGGGGCACTGCGAAACCCGCCTTCTACCTGCACAACTTCCTGGCCGGCGCCCCAGATCGGCCGACCGTCCCCAGGACCAGGTTCAACGCCGGCGACGAGGTCCACCTCACCTGGGAGAGCAACGGCGACTCCTTCCACCTGTACGACGGCGACGGCACGGTTCTCCACGAATGCCGCGAGACCTCCTGGACCGTCCCGGCGGGCAAGATCTTCAGCGACACCACCTTCACCCTCAGGGCGTCCGTCACCGGCGGCTTCGAGACGAGCTACCGGTACGCCACCATCACCATCACCATCAACGACCCGACCCTCAGCGAGCTCACCGTCAAGGGACCGCTCGGCGTCAACGGGAAGCTGACGGCGCACGACGACCTCTCCGTCTCGAACAGCCTCACCTCCGGACGTCTTGTCGCCAACGGCGACACCAGACTCAACGGAAGCCTTCAGGTATACGGGGAAGCCACGCTGGACCGCGCCGTCACCGTCGGCGG
>NZ_BMNT01000047.1:29531-61383 GCF_014646695.1 Sphaerisporangium melleum | reverse complement strand
CCACCGGCACCCAGGACCTGTACCTGCGCTTCACCGGCGGCAGCGGCAACCTGTTCAACGTCAACTGGTGGCAGTTCACCGCCGGAGGTGGCGGCGGCCAGAACGTCTTGACCAACGGCGACATGGAGAGCGGCACGACCGGCTGGACCGCGTCCGGCGGAACGCTGTCGTCCAGCACGAGCGCCGCGCACGGTGGCACCCGGTCGCTGTCGATCACCGGGCGCACGGCCTCGTGGAACGGCCCGAACCAGAACGTGACCGCCAGACTCACCAACGGCAAGAGCTACACCACCAGCGTCTGGGTCCGCGCGCAGAGCGGCACACCCAGCGTGAAGGCGACCCTGGCGCTCACCGCCGACGGCACGACGCGGTACCTCCAGCTGACCCCGGCGGCGACCGCGAACACCAGCGGCTGGATCCAGCTCTCCGGCACGGCGACCGTGTCGTGGACCGGGACGTTGTCCAGCGCCTCGTTCTACGTCGAGACCGCGTCGGGCACCGACGGCTTCTCCATCGACGACGCCTCCTTCCAATAAGCGCCCTCGTTCCCGTGGGCACAGCGCCGGGCCGGTACCGGAGGCGGCCGCCGAGACGTCCCTCGGCCCGCCTCCCGGGCCGGCCCGGCCTGCTTTTCGGGGAACGGGAAGTTGGCCAGAGCTGTACCGGACGATTGCGGCTTCTGTGGTGCCCCGTCGGCCGGTCTCGGGTAGGGCGGTCCGTGACGCTCGCCGCGGCCGCCTGAGCCGCGGACGACAAGAGCACCGATTGCGCCGCCGTCCTCCCCGGGAGGGGACGGGCGCGGCAGGCCGGAGCCGACCATGAGCGACCAGCGAAGGTGGACCAGCGACGCCCGCGAGACCGTGGTGTCGGCGATCGGCGGCGTCGCGGGCGCCGTGGCCGACCCGCGTGAGGGCCTGCGCCGCCTTGCCGCGTCCCTGCTCTCCCCGAAACCCCTCGCCGTCGGCGCCGGCCTGGCGCTGGCGTACGTCCTGGGGTGGCGGTGCGGGAGGCGGACCGCGTCCCGCTGATCGGACGGCACGGCCGGCGCGACGACCTGGAGGCCGGCATGAAGGAGATCGTCGGAGAGAGCCTGGCCAGGCGGCTGGTCGAGTGGGGGGTCGACACGGTCTTCGGCCTGCCGGGCGACGGCATCAACGGCCTGATGGAGGGCTTCCGCCGCCAGCGGGAGAGACTCCGGTTCGTCCTGGTTCACCACGAGGAGGCCGCCGCCTTCATGGCCACCGGCTACGCCAAGGCGACCGGGCGGCTCGGGGTGTGCGCCGCCACCTCCGGGCCGGGCGCCATCCACCTGCTGAACGGCCTGTACGACGCCAAGCTGGACCACGTGCCGGTGCTGGCGCTGACCGGCATGCAGGAGACCTCGGTCCTCGGCACCTACTACCAGCAGGAGGTGCACCTCGACCGGCTGTACCAGGATCTCGCCGCCTACAACCTGGTGATCACCAACCCGCAGCAGCTTCCTGGCGTGGTCGACCTCGCGATCCGCACCGCGCTGTCGCGGCGCACCGTCGCCCACCTGAGCTTCCCCAACGACATCCAGGTGGCGGTGGCCGGCGAGGACCCCTACCGGCACGTCGGGCCGGGCGGCCCGCCCAGCAGCCTGCCCACGTGGTCGCGCCCGCCGTTGCGCCCCGAGCAGGAGGACCTGGCGCGGGCGGCCGAGGTGCTGTCGGACGGCGAACGCGTCGCGATGCTGGTCGGCGTGGGCGCCCGGCACGCCCGCGAGGAGGTGCTGGCCGTCGCCGAGCGGCTGGCCAGCCCGATCGTGAAGACCCTCCCCGGCAAGTTCGTGGTGCCCGACGACCACCCGCTGACCACCGGCGGCCTCGGCCTGCTCGGGACCCGGCCGAGCGAGGAGCTGATGGAGGAGTGCGACACCCTGCTGATGGTCGGCACCTCCTTCCCCTACTCCACCTACCTGCCCGCGCCCGGCCGGGCGCGGGTGGTGCAGATCGACGTCGACCCGAGCCTGGTGGGCATGCGCCGGCCGACCGAGGCGCCGGTCGCGGCCGACGCGCGGCTCGCCCTGCGGGAGCTGCTGCCGATGCTGGAGCCGGCCGCCGACCGGTCGTTCCTGGCCAGGTACCAGCGGAAGATGGACGCCTGGCGGGCGGACATGAAGGCCCTTCAGGACCCCTCCCGCGACCCGATCGCCCCGCAGTACCTGATGGGCTGCGTGGACGAGACCGCGTCCGGGGACGCCATCTTGACCTGCGACTCCGGCACCATCGCCACCTGGGCGGCCCGCCACTGGACGATCCGCGGCGGCCGGGAGTTCTACCTGTCGGGCAACCTCGCCACCATGGCCCCCGGCCTGCCGTACGCGATCGGCATGCAGCACGCCTTCCCCGGCCGCCAGGTCATCGCGTTCGTCGGCGACGGCGGGTTCGCGATGCTCATGGCCGACTTCCTGACCGCCGTGCGGCACGACCTGCCGATCAAGGTGGTGATCAACAACAACAACTCCTACGGGCAGATCCTCTGGGAGCAGATCGTCCTCGGATACCCCGAGTACGCGGTGCGGCACCGGCGGCCCGAGGCGGACTTCTCGGCCTGGGCCCGGGGCTGCGGGGCGTTCGGCGTCAAGATCTCCGACCCCAGGGAGCTGCCGGGGGCGCTGCGCAGGGCGTTCTCGCACGACGGCCCCGCCCTGGTCGACTGCGACGTCAACCCCGACGAGCCGCCGATGCCAGGCAGGGTCAAGTACGAGCAGGCCAAGGCGTTCACCGAGGCGTTCCTGCGCGGCCAGCCGCACAAGGCGAACATCCTGGCGACCGTCGCCCGTGACAAGTTCAGCGAGCTGCGGCCATGAGCGCCACGACCCGGCGCCCGCCCGGCCTGGCCCCGTTCCCACTCGCGGGGGCCGCGCCGCCGGTGGACGTGGCGGCGCTGCGGCGCGACCTTGCGGCGGCCGTGGACGGCGAGGTCCGCTTCGACGCGACCCTGCGCGGCGCCTACTCCACCGACGCCTCCAACTACCGGCAGATCCCCCTCGGCGTGGTGTGCCCCCGGACGGTCGAGGCGGCGGTCGCGGCGGTGGCGGTCTGCCGCCGGCACCGGGTCCCCGTGCTGTCGCGCGGCGGCGGCACCAGCCTGGCGGGGGAGTCCACCAACACCGCCGTCGTGCTCGACTGGTCCAAGTACTGCCACCGGCTGCTGGAGGTCGACGCCGAGGCCCGCACCTGCCTGGTGGAGCCGGGCATCGTCCTGGACCGGCTCAACGAGCTGCTCCACCCGTACGGGCTGGAGTTCGGTCCCCGGCCCAGCACCCACGACCACTGCACGATCGGCGGGATGATCGGCAACAACTCCTGCGGGTCCACCGCGCAGCGCACCGGCAAGGTCGTGGACAACCTGGTGGAGATGGAGGTGCTGCTGTACGACGGCACCCGCATGTGGGTCGGCGCCACCGGCGACGAGCGGTACGCGCGCATCCGGGAACGGGGTGGCCGCGAGGCGGAGGTTTACGAGCGGCTGCGCGCCCTGCGCGACGCCTACCTGGGGCAGATCCGCACCCGCTATCCCGACATTCCACGCCGGGTGTCCGGCTACAACCTCGACAGCCTGCTGCCCGAGCGCGGGTTCCACGTCGGCCGGGCCCTGGTCGGCTCGGAGGGGACGCTGGTGGTCGTGCTGCGCGCCAGGCTCACCCTGGTGCCCGTCGTGCCGGCCCGCACGATGGCCTACATCGCCTTCCCCGACATCGCCGCCGCCGCGGACGCCGTACCGGCGATCCTGCCGCACGCGCCCATCGCGCTGGAGGGCATCGACGACAAGCTGATCAACTTCGAGCGGATGAAGCACCTCAACCCCGAGGCGGTGGCCCGGCTGCCCAAGGGAGGGGCGTGGCTGCTGGTCCAGATGGGCGGGCGTGACGAGCGGGACGCCGACCGGGCGGCCGACGCGATGCTGCGCGCCCTCGGCACGACCCGGGACGACCCCCGCGTCGGGATCTTCGACGACGAACGGCTCGAAGAGGAGATGTGGCTGATCCGCGAGTCCGGGCTCGGCGCCACCGCCCGCGTGCCGGGGCTGCCGGACACCTGGCCGGGCTGGGAGGACTCGGCGGTCTCCCCGGACCGGCTCGGCGGCTACCTGCGCGACCTGCGGGCGCTTTATGAGCGGTACGGCTACCAGACCGCGTCGCTGTACGGGCACTTCGGGCAGGGCTGCGTGCACAGCCGCATCCCGTTCGATCTGACCGGCGCCGAGGGGGTGCGGCGGTTCCGTTCGTTCATCGAGGACGCCGCCGACCTGGTCGTCTCCTATGGCGGGTCCTTCTCCGGCGAGCACGGCGACGGGCAGGCGCGTGGCGAGCTGCTGCCCAAGATGTTCGGCGCCGACCTGGTGCGCGCCTTCGGCGGGTTCAAGGCGATCTTCGACCCGGACGGCATGATGAACCCCGGAAAGGTCGTGGACCCCTACCCGCTGGACGGGTTCCTGCGCCTGGGCGTGGACTACGACCACGGAGACGTGCCCACCCACTTCGCCTACCCCGATGACGAGGGGAGCTTCGGCCGGGCCGTGCTGCGCTGCGTGGGAGTGGGCAAGTGCCGGCGCGAGCACGGCGGCGTCATGTGCCCCTCGTACATGGTCACCCGGGCCGAGGAGCACTCCACCCGGGGCCGGGCGCGGCTGCTGTTCGAGATGCTGGACGGCTCCGCGCGCGGTGGCGCGGTCACCGGCGGATGGCGCTCGGAGGCCGTGCACGAGGCGCTCGACCTGTGCCTGGCCTGCAAAGGCTGCAAATCGGACTGCCCGGTCAACGTCGACATGGCGACCTACAAGGCCGAGTTCCTGTCCCACCACTACCAGGGGCGGCTGCGGCCCCGCGGCCACTACGCGATGGGGTGGCTGCCGGTGTGGGCCGTGCTCGCCTCCCGCGCGCCGCGGATGGTGAACGCCCTGTCGCACGCCCCGGTCCTGGACCGCCTGGCCAAGGCGGCGGCCGGCGTCGACCGGCGCCGCACCCTGCCGCTGTTCGCGCCGCGGACCTTCCAGGACTGGTTCGCCGGCCACCGTCCCGCCGGGAACGGGGCCCGGGGCGAGGTCGTGCTGTGGCCGGACACCTTCACCGCCCACTTCCACCCCGACATCGCCATCGCCGCCGTCGAGGTGCTGGAGTCGGCCGGCTGGCGGGTGAGCGTCCCCGAGCGGGCGGTCTGCTGCGGCCTGACCTGGATCTCCACCGGCCAGCTCGACCTGGCCAAGAAGGCCCTGCGCCGCACCCTTTCGGAGCTCTCGCCCGCCCTGCGGGCCGGCACGCCGGTCGTCGGGCTGGAGCCGAGCTGCACCGCCGTCTTCCGCGACGATATCGCCGGGCTGTTCCCCGACGTTGAGGACGCGCGGCGGTTGCGCGCGCAGACCGTCACCCTGGCCGAGCTGCTGCACCACCACACGCCGGGCTGGCGTCCGCCTCAGGTGCCGCGTACGGCCCTGGCACAGGTGCACTGCCACCAGCACGCCGTGCTCGGGTACGCCGCCGACCGGGCCCTGCTGCGCGACGCGGGGGTCGACCTCGACGTGCTCGACTCCGGGTGCTGCGGGCTGGCCGGGAACTTCGGCTTCGAGCGGGGCCACTACGAGGTCTCCGAGGCGTGCGCCGAAAGGGTGCTGCTGCCCGCAGTCCGCCACGCGCCCGCCGAGGCCGTCGTCCTGGCCGACGGGTTCAGCTGCCGCACCCAGATCGAACAGAGCGACGCCGGCGGCCGCCGGGCCCTGCACCTGGCGCAGGTGCTGCGGGCCGGCCTGTACCGGGACCGGGGCGTCTCGCCCCGGCCCGAGCGGACCTACGCCGCCCGGCCTCCCGCGCCATCCACCGCGGCGCGCGTCACCGCCGCGGGTGCCGTGGCGGGGCTCGCCGTGGCGGCGCTCGGCGGATCCGCGGCCGGCCTGGCCGCCCTGGCCCGCGCGGTGCGCACCCGTGCCCGACTCGTCCGGGCACGCGGCCGCGGGGCGCCGCGGAGCGGGCGGTGACGATCGCGCTGGACGCGCGCGCCTACCGGATCCCGACCGACGGACCGGAGGCCGACGGCACCCTCGCCTGGACGAGCACCACGATCGTCGTCGTGCACGCCACCACCGAGGGGGCCCGGGGCCTCGGCTGGACGTACGCCCCGGCCGCCACGGCGGGGGTCGTGAGCGGGCTGCTGGCCCCGGCGGTCGCCGGCCTCGACCCGGACGACGTCCCCGCCGCCTGGACCGCGATGGCCGCCCGGGTCCGCAACGCCGGGCGGCCCGGCATCGCCGGGATGGCCGTCTCGGCGGCCGACTGCGCGCTGTGGGACCTCAAGGCCCGCCGCCACGGCCTGCCCCTGACCCGCCTGCTCGGCGCGGCCCGCGCCACCGTCCCGGTCTACGGCAGCGGCGGGTTCACCACCTACGACGAGGAACGCCAGCACCGGCAGCTCGCGCACTGGACGGAGGAAGTCGGCATCCCGCGCGTGAAGATCAAGATCGGCGAGTCGTGGGGCCGGCGCCCCGACCGCGACCTGCGCCGGATGGCCGCCGCACGCCGCACCATCGGCGACCACGCCGAGCTCTTCGTGGACGCCAACGGCGCCTACACCCGCAAACAGGCCGTCCGCGTCATGCGCCGCGCCGCCGACCTGGACGTCCACTGGCTGGAGGAACCGGTCTCCTCCGACGACCTGACCGGCCTCGGCGTGGTCCGCGACGCGGTGGACGCCGACGTGGCCGCCGGAGAGTACGGCTACGACCTGGCCTACTTCGAGCGCATGGCCCCCTACGTGGACTGCCAGCAGATCGACGTCACCCGCTGCGGCGGGATCAGCGAGTTCCTGCGCGCCGCCGCCGTGGCCGCCGCCCACGGCCTGCAGGTGTCCGGCCACTGCGCACCCCACCAGCACCTGGACGTCGCCGCCGCCGTGCCCAACCTGCGGCACCTGGAATGGTTCCACGACCACGCGCGCATCGAGGCCATGCTGTTCGACGGCGCCCGCCCCGCCGAGGGCGGCGAGCTGCGTCCCGACCACCGCGCCCCGGGCAACGGCCTCACCTTCAAGGAACCCGACGCCGACCACTGGCGCGTCGCCTGACCTGCGTGCCAGCGCCGCGGGAAACTTCGGCGAGCGGGAGCCGGGGCGGGCTTGAGACGTCTCAGGGACGAGGACAGGCCGCGAGCCGGACCTGGACGCGGCGCCCTGGTCCGCCCATCGGGGGAGCCGCTCAGGCGAGCAGTGAGGCGACGTGGCGGCCCGCGGCGGCCGAGGCCACGAACCCCGCAAGGTCCTCGTCCAGACCCCGGCCCATGGTCGACAGGCGGACCGGAGAGGTCGCGAGCGCATCGCGCAGCCCCTCGACCGGCACCCGCACCAGCTCGTGCCGCTCGGCCAGGACGGCGGCCTGCTCCCTGACCTTCTCGCCGAACGCCCCCGGCAGGTCGGGAACGACGACCTGGGCACGGGCCAGGGCCACCCGCCCGTAGGCGGTCAGCGAGTGGTGCGACACCCCGACGTGCCGCTCGCGCAGATCGCCCTCGCTCACCCGCAGCGCCGCCACCGGACGCCCGCCGAGCACCGCCGCGGCGTTCACCGCCTCGCCCGCCGACACCCCGGAGAAGCCCCAGCGGGTGCCGGTGCCGAGATTGCCCGGGCCCTGGGCCACCACCGCGACGTCCGCGCCGAGCACGTGCCGCGCGGCCAGCAGCCCGGTGTGCACGGTCACCGCCTCGACGTCGCCGCCGAACGACTGGCCGGTGGTGACCACCCCGCACAGCCAGCCGAGCTCGCGCAGCCGGGCGGCCGACATGGAGAACCACCCCGGCAGGGCGCCCCCGTCCAGCATCACGTACGCCACCCGCAGGCGCTCCGGGACGCCTTCCGGCCCCTTTGTCCCGCCCTGCGGGCCGTGGGCGCCGTACAGGCCGCACAGGACCGCCGGGAGCGCCGAGTGCAGGTCGGCGACCACCACCGGCATCCCGTCGAGCGAGTCGGCCTCCCGCAGGATCTCGTGATGCGGGGAGTCCTGCTCGTCGGCGCCGAGCACCGTGGCCTGCAACGGCGTGTACCGCGCCTTGACCAGGTGCCCGGGTCCTTGCGGATCTTCCGGCAAACGGTCCGGCAGGGCCACTACCATGGCGTAGCCTCCCGTACCGAGGCCCATGGCGAGCGCGGTCGTGTTCAGCAGCACCGTGTCGCCGGGTTCGGGGCGGCCCACCAGCGGGGGGTAGGCCAGGGCACGGCAGTTCCCCTCGGCCAGGGTCACGTCCAGTTCCACCGCGCCCGGCCACTCGCGCCGGACCGCGACCACCTCGCCCTTGCGCCATCTGATCACGGGCCAAGGGTAGCGTCACAGGGAGAAGGGAGGCCCGATGTCCCGGCGGAAGACCGAGCGGCTGCTCAACCTGGTCATCTGTCTGCTGTCCACGCGCCGCCCGCTCAGCGCCGAGCAGATCCGCCAGGCGGTCCCCGGCTACGACACCGGGAACGACGAGGCCTTCCAGCGCATGTTCGAGCGCGACAAGAACGAGTTGCGCGAGATCGGCATCCCCATCGAGGTCCACCGCGACCCGTGGGAGGACGAGCCGGGGTACCGCATCCCGCGGCAGGCCTACGAGCTGCCCGAGATCACCCTGGAGGCCGACGAGGCCGCCGTCCTCGGCCTGGCCGCCCAGGTGTGGCAGCGGGCCAACCTCGCCGAGGCCGCCGGCGGCGCGCTGCTGAAGCTGCGCGCGGCAGGGGTGGAGACCGACGAGTCCGCAGGCGGGCCACTGGAGTTGCGCGTCGACACCCGCGACCCCTCCTTCCCGGCCCTGTGGGAGGCCGTGCGCGACCGCAGGGTGGTCCGCTTCGACTACCGCGCGGCGGGCAGCGAGGTGCTGCTCACCCGCACCGTCGAGCCGTGGGGCGTGGTCAGCCGGCGTGGGCGCTGGTACGTCGTCGGCCACGACCGCGAGCGCGCCGCCCCCCGGGTCTTCCGGCTCAGCCGCATCACCGGCCCGGTCACCCCGGTGGGGCGGCCCGGAGTGGTGGCCGTCCCCGCGGACGTCGACATCCGCTCGATGGTGGGCCACCGCGACGACAGCCTGGCCCCCGAGCGCACCGCCACCATCCGCATCCGCGAGCACACCTGCCAGTGGCTGCGGCAGATCGGTTCCGTCCGGCCCGGGGAGGGCGGCTGGGACGAGGTGACCGTCGAGTTCGCCGACCCCGAGTGGCTGGCCGGGTCGGTGGTCGGCTTCGCCGCCGACGCCGAGGTGACCGACCCGCCGGACCTGCGTGACGCGGTGATCCGCCGCCTGAAGGGAGCGCTCGCGTGAACGGTCCATGTCGCCGGGCGCCCGCGCCCGGCCGGACGCACGAGGCGAAGGGAGTGCCCGCGTGAGCACCGCCGACCGGCTGCCCAGGCTGCTCGCCCTGGTGCCCTACCTGATGTCCCACCCCGGCGCCCAGGTGCCCGAGGTGGCCAAACTGTTCGGGCTGACCGAGAAGCAGCTCGTCGACGACCTGCAACTGGTGTGGATGTGCGGCCTGCCCGGCCACACCCCCGGCGACCTCATCGACGTCTCCTGGGACGGCGGCGAGATCCTCATCGACAACGCCGACACCATCGCCCGCCCGCTGCGGCTCGGCATCGACGAGGCGAGCGCCCTGCTGGTCGCGCTGCGCATGCTCGCCGAGCTGCCCGAGTTCGCCGAGGGCGACGCCCTGGCCCGGGTGATCGCCAAGCTCGAACGGGCGGCCGGCGAGGGCGCGGCGGCGGTCAGCAGCCAGGTCGCCTTCGACCTCGACCCGGCCCCCGACGCCATGGCCACCGTCCGGCAGGCCCTGCGCGCGGGCCGCCGGCTGTCGCTGCGCTACTACGTGCCCGGACGGGACGAGATCACCCCGCGCGAGGTGGACCCCACCCGGCTGGTGATGGCCGACGGCCGCTCCTATCTGGAGGGCTGGTGCTACCGCGCCGACGGCATGCGGCTGTTCCGCCTCGACCGCATGATCGGTGTGGAGATGCTGGACGTCCCGGCCGACCTGCCGGAGGACGCCGAGCCGATCGACATCACCGACGGGGTGTTCCGGCCCTCGCCGACCGACGAGCTGGTCGTGCTGGAGCTGACGCCCGCCGGGCGCTGGGTCGCCGAGTACTACCCGTGCGAGGAGGTCAGCGAGCTGGGGGAGGGCCGGCTGCGGGTCACCCTGCGCGCCCGCGACCAGGGCTGGATCGTCCGGCTCGCGCTGCGTCTCGGCGACAGCGGCCGGGTCATCTCCCCGGTCTCCCTGGCCGACCGGGTGCGCGAGACCGCCTCCGCGGCCCTGGCCCACTACGAGACATGTGTATGACCCGCCGCCCTCCGTCCCGCGCCGCCGGGTGACCGTTCGGGACCTGTCCGGTGGGTCCGGGTGGAACTTTCATCGCGGCTGCGCCGGTGCCGGGCGGGCCGGGGAGAGACGGCGCGAGAGACGGTCGAGATCGGCGTCCGGGACGAGCGATCGGCGGCGTGGCTCGGGCGGGCTTCGGTAGAGTTCGCGGTCATGACCTCGATCTTCGTCGCGGTGGGCCTGGCCGTCACGGGCCTGGTGCCGCTGGCCGTGCTCTCGTCCCGCGTGGTGGTGGCCGCCCGGAGTCTGACACGTGAAATCGAGCGGGCCAACGACCGTCTCGCACCAGCAGAAAGCCGGTTCAAGGCCCTGATCGGCACATCTCGCCGGGCACAGGGGTGAAGGAAGGGGTGGCGGCAGCGTACGATCGAGCTTGAGAACGCACGTCGCTCGGCGTAAGGATGTGTCATGCCCACACTTGGTCCCATGGAATGGATCCTCATTCTGCTGGTCCTCGTCCTTCTCTTCGGTGCCAAGAAGCTTCCTGACACCGCCAAGGCGCTGGGTCAGTCGCTGCGCCTGTTCAAGAAGGAGACCAGCAAGCTCAGCGAGGAGGACGAGGCCCGGGCCGCCGCCCAGACCACGACCGCGACCGCTCAGCCCGCTCCGGCTCCGCAGCAGGCCCTGCCGACCCCGACGCCGTCCGTCGAGGACCGGCTGCGCCTCCTGGAGGAGGAGAACGCCCGTCTGCGCGGCGCCCAGGCTGCCGCCCGCCCGCAGGACACCCCGGTGAACGGCGCTCCGCTCTCCCAGGCGCACAAGGAGCAGGGCTCCGCCTGACCGGCGCCGCGCCGGTCTTCGACCGCTCGCGAAAGTCCCGTCCCTGACAGCTCGGAAGACCAGGACGCCCGATGGCTTTGCTCAAACGGTCCAGCCCGGCCGGCGGCGAGAGCCGGCCCGCCGCCGATCTCGACGGCCGCATGTCGCTCATGGATCACCTCCGTGAGCTGCGCAACCGCCTGGTGAAGGCGATCCTCGGCCTCACCCTGGGCACCGTTGTCGGATTCGTCTTCTTCGACCGTCTCTGGGACTTCATGGTCGGGCCGTACTGCCGGCTGCCGGCCGCCTACAAGCTCAAAGCGGGCGAGTGCACACTCGTCCAGCAGAGCGTGTTCGAGGGCTTCATGGTGAACCTCCAGGTCGCCCTCATGTTCGGCGCGGTGGTGGCCGCGCCGATCTGGCTGTACCAGATCTGGGCCTTCGTCACCCCCGGCCTCTACCGCAACGAGCGGCGCTACTCGCTGTCGTTCCTCGGCCTGTCGGTGCCGCTGTTCGCCGCCGGTGCCGCGCTGGCCTACATCACCATGGACAAGGGCCTGTCGCTGCTGTTCGGCTTCGCCCCGGACAACGTGATCCAGCTCATCAGCATGGACCAGTACGTCGGGTTCCTGCTCGCCATGCTGGTGATCTTCGGCCTGTCGTTCGAGGTCCCGCTGCTGCTGGTGTTCCTCAACTTCATCGGCGTGCTGCCGTTCCGCCTGGTGAGCAAGCACCAGCGCATGGCCATCTTCGGCATGTTCGTCTTCGCGGCCGTCGCGACGCCGAGCCAGGACCCGATCACCATGCTCGCCCTGGCGCTGCCGATGGTCGGCATGTTCCTGCTCGCCGAGTTCATCATGTACCTGCACGACCGCAAGAAGGACGAGATCGAGGCCCAGCGCCAGCGCGAGCTCGAAGAGGAACTCGACGGCACCGCCTCGACCCCCCTCGACTAGGCCTGCTCGCCGGATCAGGCGCGAAGCCGGATGACGAGGGCCGCGAGAGTGATGGTCCCGGGGTAGGTGCGGGCTCCGGCTGAGCCCCGCGATCGGGTTCGGCGCGCTGCACCCAGGTCGCCCCGGACCTTCGCCCGGGGCGTCTCACCTGATCGTTCTCGTGCGCCGAACCCGATGGCCAGGATCAGCTGCGCAGGGTCCACCGCTGGTTGGCCTGGCCGTTGCAGGACCACAGGATGAGCTTCGTGCCGTTGGCGGTGCCGCCCGCGTTGGCGTCGAGGCACAGCCCGGACTGCACTCCGGTGATGGTGCCGCTGGAGTTGACGTTCCACTGCTGGTTGGCCTGGCCGTTGCAGTCCCAGATGATCACCTGGGTGCCGTTGGCGGTGCCCTGCCCGTTGGCGTCCAGGCACTTGTTGCCGTACACCTGGAGCTGCTTGCCCGAGGTGGAGGTGAACCGCTGGCCGGTGGCGCTCCCGCAGTCCCACAACTGCACCTGGGTGCCGTTGGTGGTGCTGGAGTTCGGCACGTCGACGCACCGGCCGGACTGGCCGCCCACGATCTGGACGCCCTGCTGGGGGGTGCCGCCACCCGCCGGCGCGTAGCCCGCGGCGGCGATGTTGGCCTGTACGGCGTCCTCGGTGGCGGCGGTCGGGTAGCCGGAGGTCAGTACGCCCTCGAAGAAGGTGCCGCGGCCGGAGACGCTGTTGTCACCGCCGATGCCCAGCAGGATGGCGCCTTCCTTCTTCATCGGGTTGTAGCCGTTGGGGCGCCGCCCGTCGAAGTAGTTCGTCAGGCCGCCCGACTGGGCGTTCCCGCCCCGGATCGCCCAGTGGTTCGGCTCGCCCTTGACCATGGCCGTGACGAAACGGTGGTTGATCGACGCGAGGTTGTTGTAGCCCGCGTTCACGCCGGAGAACAGTCCCCACTCCAGGTCGGCCATGATCCAGGGGCCGGCGCCGGCCCCGTAGCCCCACTGCTTGTTGGCGCCGAAGTAGACGGTCTCCATGATGGCGGGGGCGTCGGCCTGGCCGTCCGTCTGCGCGTTGCCGTAGTCGAAGCAGCACCACTGGTTGTAGTGCGTGCCGTCGACGACGGCGTAGATGCCCTCGGGCTGGTCGCCGGTCGCGACGCCGTTGGTGTTGTTGTTGCGGTAACCGGTGCCGGGCTCGACCCGTACGCCGTAGGCCTTCTGGCCACCGATGGTGATCGGGGCCGCCTTCGCGTCGGCGAGGTTGTCCCAGCCGCCCGCGGCCGGGCCCTTCCAGTAGCCGGGCGGCGCCTGGGTGAGGCGGTTGTTGCGGCCGGACTGGTCGTAGAGGATGGTGATCACACAGTTCGTGCCGGCGCAGAAGGAGTCCTGGGTCGCGGCGTTGACGACTCCGCCGGCGCTCAGCACGCCGATGTCCTGGGTGGCGTTGTCCGACGATCGGCGCACCTGGTAGAGCGGGCCGTTGTAGGCGCCGTACAGCGCACGGGTCGTACTGTGCGCCGCCACACACGGCGTGCCGCCTGCCGCGTAGATGTCACACGGGCCGGTGGTGGCGGCCTGGGCCGTACCACCGCCGACCAGGCAGACGGCCGCGAGCAACGTGCTCGCCCCCGCCGTGAGCGCCCTTCTCAAGTTCCCGAAAAGCATCATGCGTTCTTCTCTCGAATGAAGAATCGTGATCGGACGGCGCCGGTACGGCGGGCCTGGCCAGGCGATTGTTAGCGCTAACAATACATTTCGTCCGACAACCGATTCGCGGGTGGGCAATTAGGGTGGAGTCAATTCAACGAAGGTCCCGGCGTCAAGAACGCAGATCAGACCTCCTGGACGCCGACGTGCCGCCGGGGCACTGCCTGCGCTCACCGTGACGTGTTCGCACCATCGCGATGAGAGGTAGTGAAACTTTCACCCCGGGGTCCGCCGGGTGGCCGGCCGTCACCCCGCCTCGTCGCGACATCCCAACGGCGTCGCTCACCGGCCGGCCGGGGAATCTCGACGGCGAAACCCACCGCGCCAGCGTCCCGGGCACTCGCCCGAGCGTGGATGATTCACCCACCCTGGTCTTTGGTGGAGCCGCGGGAGAGCGAGTTGAGGGCGGTCAGGTCGCGGGTGGCGGACAGGTGCGTGGAGAAGCCCGGATCCAGCCAGCCCAGCACCAGGATGATCGCCCACGCCGAGGCGACGATGGAGGCGCCGGTGCCGTAGGGCGCCGGAAGGGTCAGGCCCAGCCGGTGGGTGACGAACAGCGCGGTCCACGGCACGGCCGCGATGACCAGGGTCCGGATGCCGTCCAGGACGCGAGCGTGCCAGGCTCTGCGTACGGTCTCCGGGGTGGTCTCCCGGACCGGGAGCCGGTCGTATTCGCCGGTCAGGACCGTGCGGAGCAGGTCGCAGATCCGGGCCCGGAAGTCCTCATGGCTGGTCGTGGACGGCAGGGCCATCCACAACTGGAGATCGGTGACCGCGCGGGACGCCTCGACCGCCCGGGCGCGCACCACCGCCCGGGTCACCTGGGTGCCGCCGAGCGCCGCCGCGGGCATCCCGGTACGAAGCACCGATGCCGTCCTGCCCAACGCGGCCAGGATCTTCTGCCGCGCCTCGGGAGTCACGAGCCCCCGCCGGTCGGGCTCAAGATGGGTGAGGATCGTGGTCAGCTGCTCGAACAGCGCCTCCGTCGGAGGAGTGCGCTCCCCACGGTCGGCCAGCCAGTTCACCGCCGTCATCGGCAGCATCGCGATCAGGATCGCCACGGTGAACGTGCCGATGCCCTGGACCGCGCTCATCCACGATTCCTGCCTCAGATCCACGACCCACGCCGGGCCATCGGCGTACCGGACATACAGCGCCGCCGGGAAGCAGCCAATGGCCACGGCGCTGATCAGTGCGTCGGTCAGGCGGCCAAGGAACCGGCCGCCTTGGAGTCTTTCCTCGGCCCACAGCGCGCCCGTGAAGAACAGCCCGAAGGCGACGACCGCCCTGACGAGGTTCCACCAGTTGGTCCAGAAGAGCCCTATCAAGGCGGCGAGACCACCGACGCCCAGGGCCACAAGCCCCACCAGTGCCAGGTACCCCTCGATGTTCGCTCGGCGCACCGACCGCTGAGCGGCATGGGCCGCCACCGTCCGGTACCGGCTCCGCAACCACGCCGTCTCGACGGCCGGATCCAGCCCTCGCGCGAACATCGGCCATGTCGCGTTCAGACGCTTGGCCTTGGCGAACGTCGCCACCAGATCAGAGTCCGGCTCAGCGGCCTGCCCGGCCGGCTGCTCCTCCCCGGCTGCCGGCACGCCGGCCTGGCCGGCGGCTTCGGGCATCTCGGCTTCCCCGGACATGGAGACCACACCCTCACGAAGGCACGATCACAGCTGACAGGCTCCCCGAGGCGGGCCCTGGTCCCCGACAGAGCCGCGCGTACCTCGACGGTACAAATCAGAACCCCACCAGTACACGGTCGAGACCGGATCGTTTCGCCCGTGGCCCGAAGCGGCGCCGTCCCCGGTGCGATGGTGGGTGGTGCCGATGCCGGGTTCCCGCGCGGCCGATGCCACGGCACGACCCCGCCGCTGCGGGCCGGGTCCGGGCGCGGCAGGCGGTGGTCAAGCGGAGGTGACCCTGGCTTTACCGGGACATTACTTATAGGTTCCGGCTGTGGCTGGTGAGCTGGTGGTCCTCGTGAATCCCGCGGCCCGTGGCGGCCGTACCCTGCGTCTGCTCGACCCGGTCGTGCGGCGCCTGCGCGACGGAGGCCGGCCCGTCTCGGTGATCGTGGGCACCTCGGCCCAGGACGCCCTGGAACTCGCCTGCACGGCCGTCGCCGAGGGCCCCGAGGCGCTGGTCGCGTTCGGCGGGGACGGGCTGGTCCACCTGGCCGTCCAGGCCGTCGCCGGCACCGACGTCCCGCTCGGCATCATCCCGGCCGGCACCGGCAACGACATCGCCGACGCCTTCGGCATCCCGAAGAACGACCCGCTGGCCGCCGCCGCCATCGTCGCCGAAGGCACGGTCCGGACGGTGGACGCCGGCACTGCGGGCGAGGAGTGGTTCGCGGGGGTCGTGGCCTGCGGCTTCGACTCCAAGGTCAACGAGCGCGCCAACCGGATGACCCGCCCGGCGGGCATGGCCAAGTACCTGCTGGCCACCCTCCAGGAGCTGCGCGCCTTCACCCCGATCCCGTTCCGGCTCACCGTGGACGGCGAGGTGATCGAGCAGGAGGCCATGATGGTCGCCGTCGGTAACACCCACTCCTACGGCGCCGGGATGCGCGTGTGCCCCGAGGCCGTACCGGATGACGGCCTGCTGGACGTGCTGATCGTCGGCCCGCTGCCCACCGGCGCCTTCCTGCGCGCCTTCCCCCGCGTCTACCGGGGCACCCACCTCGGCCACCCGGCGATCACCCTGCACCGCGCCCGCACGGTCACCGTCGAGGCCCCCGACGTCGTCGCCTACGCCGACGGCGAGCGCATCGCCCCCCTCCCGCTGACCTGCACCATCCACCCCGGGTCCCTGCGCATCATCACCTCGGCCGGCGCCTGAGCGTTCAGGAGCCGCACTTTCGCGAGGGTACTGATTCGATTACGAATAACCATTGTCAGGTCTTTTCCTGGCCGACGTGTCATTTGACGACGCCGCATGATGTGCGAGCATGGAATCAGACGGCCTGACGGATTCACGAGTCATCCGAATACGGACATCCAAGCGGGGGCAATAGGGCGTGCCGTTAAGACTGTTCTCCTTTCGTCCGTCGTTCGTGGATGGGAGGCGTCCGGCTTCTGACGTGAGCTGGACCGCGATCCGATCCGGCGATCCGCCGGGTCTCGGTGGTCGACGCGGCTCCTCGGTGGATCGGCTCGGCGCATCCACCGGCGTAGCGGCTGATGCCGGACGCCGGACCGGTCGGCCACCCGGCGATCGCCCCCGGGGATCGCCGGGCCGCCGCGAACGCGATCGACTTTCGCCACGCGCGGGCTCGGTCAATGCATTGCCCCTCCTTTCGTCGTCACCAACGGCCCCGAAATACCTGTCCGCGGTGCCGATTTGCGGGCCGGACGTTCACCTGCAGGCTTCACTGCAGGGTCGTTTCTACCCACTCCGCGTTGTCTGGTGTCGGCGGCCGAGCGCCGGACAACAAGCTCCAGATAACGGATCGGCAGTCGGATGAACGGGGGATGGAGATGCCGCGAGGCGAACGCCCACTGGACGATGACGGCAGCGAGTTGACGCGGTTCGCCGCTGACCTGCGGCTATTGCGGGTGAAAGCCGGGAGCCCGCCATATCGCGAGTTGGCCAAACGTGCTCACTACTCGCCGGCCACCTTGGCCGACGCGGCGGCGGGCCGGAGACTCCCGAGCCTGGCCGTCACGCGCGCTTATGTGCGGGCGTGCGATGGCGATGCAGCCGAATGGGAGGCGCGCTGGCACGGAGTGGCAGCGGGAGCACCACTGAATGATCGTCATTTCGCACCTGGAGAAGAAGAGGAGACCCAAAGTCCGTACGTCGGTCTGGCGGCATTTCAAGTGGCGGACACGGGACGGTTCTTCGGCCGCGAGCGGCTTACCGACGAGTTGCTGACCCGCGTACGGGACCGTCGCCTCCTCGTGGTGTTCGGCGCTTCGGGGGTGGGCAAGTCATCGCTGCTGCGAGCCGGATTGCTGACCGAGATCGGGAAGAGATCGGAGACCGCCGCCTGGTCCACGTCGCTGTTCACTCCCGGCCCGCACCCGCTGGACCAATGCGCCGCCCACCTGGCCGCACTGACGGGAGGATCGGCCCCTGCCATCCGCGATGAACTGGGGGAGAACCGTCGCGCCCTGCACCTGGCCGTGCTGCAGACGCTGGCCGGTGGGCCCGATGACGAGGAACTGCTGGTCGTGGTGGACCAGTTCGAAGAGATCTTCACCCTTTGTCGCAGCGCTGAGGAACGACGATGCTTCATCGAGGCACTGGTCACCGCCACCCAGGCGGCCAACAGCCGTACTCGCGTCGTTCTGGGGGTACGCGCCGACTTCTACGCTCGTTGCGCGGAGCATCCCGAGTTGGAAGAGGCGCTGCAAGAGGCCCAACTGCTGGTCGGAGCGATGAGCGTTGACGAGCTACGCCGGGCCATCACCCAACCGGCCGTGCAGGCCGGCTGCGCCGTGGAGAGTGCGCTGCTGGCGCGCATCATCGCCGATGCCGTCGGCCGGCCGAGCACACTGCCGCTCGTCTCACACGCCTTGCGGGAGACATGGCGCCGCCGCCGCGGCAACACGCTCACTCTCTCGGGTTATGAGCGCGTGGGTGGCGTGCACGGGGCGATCACGGCCACAGCCGAACAGCTCTACAACAACTTGACCGCCGCTCAAGCGCAAGAGATGCGGCGCATCTTCCTGCGTCTGATCGTTCCCGGCGAGCACGAGGCCGACACCCGCCGTCCCGCCTCTTACAGTGAGCTCATCCCTGATCCGCGCTCGGATGCCGCCGCGGTTCTGGAGCAACTGGCCGCGGCTCGATTGCTGACCATGCACGAGGGCACCGTCGAGCTCGCTCACGAGGCCCTCATCGTCTCCTGGCCGCGGCTGGGGGAATGGATCGATCAGGAACGCCATCTCTTACGCGTACAGCGGCGCCTGACCGAGGCCGCTGCCAGTTGGCAGGAGCTCGGACGTGACCCCGGCGCGCTGTACCAGGGGGCTCGACTCGACGCCGCTCGCCTCTTGCTGGCCCGGGCACCAGAGCTCACACCACTGGAGACCGCCTTCTTGCGGGCCTCGCTGGACGCGGCCGCCCAGACCAAGCGGGCTGGTGTACGGCGCAGGAGACTGGCGCGTCTGGCGGTGGCGACGCTGTCCGTCATGGCGCTCACCGCCTCGGCGGCCGCCATGGCCGCGGTCAGTGCCGCCCGTCGAGCCGACGCCCGAGAAAGAGAGGCGCTGGCACGCCTTCTGGTGCTCCGCGACGAGGAGTTCGCCGCCACAGATCCTGTCCTGTCTGGACTGCTCGCTGCCGCTTCCTGGCATTTCCAGCCGACGGCCGAGGCCCGCCACGGCATGCTGTCCGCATTGTCCACCGGCCTGCGGGGTGTCCTGAATGGCCACAGCGGCCCTGTCACCTCAGTGACCTTCAGTCCCGATGGCACCGAACTCGCCACAGCCGGTCACGACGGGACGGTACGGCTGTGGGACGCCGCCACCCGCCGTCCCATCGGCGCCCCCATGAGAGGCCATGGCGACTGGATCAACCAGGTGGTGTTCAGTCCCGACGGCACCACAGTGGCCAGCGCCGGGGGCGATGGCACCGTCCGGCTGTGGGACACCAAGGGGCACCATCCCATCGGCGCTCCGCTGGCTCACAGCGGGCCGGTAACCTCCGTGGCCTTCAGCCGGGACGGCACCCAACTGGTCACCGTGGAAAACGGCGTCGTGCGGCGGTGGGACGTCGCCACCCGCGGCCCGGTCGGCGCCATTCGCGCCGGCCGCCCCGGGGGCTTCGCCCGCGCGGCTTTCAGCCCGAACGGCACTCTGCTCGCCACCAGCGATCGTGATGGCGCCATCCGGTTGCGAGACACCGTCACCTACCGCCTGATCGGCGCGCCGCTGACCGGCGACGCCGGGCCGGTCGCTTCCGTGGCTTTCAGTCCGGACGGCACCAAGCTGGCCACCGCGGGAAGCGACGGAAACACCCGGTTGTGGGACATCGCCCGGCGCCATGTCATCGGTGATCCTCTCCGGGCCGGGGCCAACGCGACCTTGGGCGTGGCCTTCAGTCCAGACGGCAGTGTCGTGGCCACCGCAGGAGGCGACGGCAGCGTCCAAATATGGGATGTGAGCACTCATCGGATGCTGGGATCTCCTCTGAAGATCCAGTCGACCGCTGTCATCACGTTGGCCTTCAGCCCGGACGGCACCACCCTCGCCACTGCCGGCGCCGACGGCACAGTTCGTTTGTGGGATGTGGGTGCCTATCGTGCGCTCAGTGCGCAACCGGTCGCTCATACCGGTTCTGTCCAGTCGGTGGCTTTCAGTCCTACCCGTGGCGTGTTGGCCAGTGCCGGTGATGATGGGACGGTTCGTTCATGGGATGCGAACACGCATCTCGCGAACAGTATCCCGATGACCGGTCACACTGCTCCCGTCCGGTCAGTGGCTTTTAGTCCAAATGGCGCCGTGTTGGCCAGTGCCGGTGATGACGGTACGGTCCGTTTATGGAACGCGATTACTCATCGTCCGCTTGGCGGCCCATTGACGGGACACACTGGTGCTGTCCGATCGGTGGCTTTCACTCCCAATGGGGATGTGCTGGCCAGTGCGGGTGATGATAGGACGGTCCGTTTTTGGGACGTGGCCACTCATCGTCCGATCAGTGTTCTCCTGACCGGTCACAGCGGTGCTGTTCGGTCGGTGGCTTTCAGTCCCAGTGGCAGCGTGTTGGCCAGTGCGGGTGATGATAGGACGGTCCGCCTTTGGGATGCGGTCACTCATCGTCCCCTGGGCGATCCACTGACGCGCCACATCGGTTCTGTCGCTTCCATAGCCTTCAATCCTCAAGGTACCGTTCTGGCCAGTGCGGCAAGTAACTCAATCCAGTTGTGGGACGTCGCCACCCAGCGCCCAATCGGTACTCCGATGGCCGGCCACACCGATCCGGTCACTTCGGTGAGATTCAATCCTCAAGGCACTATGGTGGCGAGCGCGGCGAGTGACGGCATCCGGCTATGGGACCTCGCCGTACGTCGGCAGATCGGCACCCCGTTGATCCATTCCGGCAATGAGAGGCGCGAAGTTCGTGAGGTCGCGTTCAACCGGGGTGGCACCATGTTGGCCGGCGCGGGGCAGGCCGGCAACGTCTTTTTCTGGAGAGTGGATGTCCCCGCTGATCCGTTCCTGAAACTCTGCGCCATCGTGAAGCGCTCCCTCACTCCGGACGAATGGCGGCAACATGTCCCTGGACAGCCATTTCAACGAATCTGCCCATAGCCTCACGCCGCGCTGAGCGACCATGGCACCCCTCGTCGAACGACGGTGCCGTACGGGTCGATAACAAGGAGGACTCAAGTCCCGGCGGGCCGCTCTCGCTTCGTAGCGGTGCCTTTACCGTTCAAGGGATCGCGGGGAGGACGGGGCCGCGCCGGTCACCGGCACGGGCACTGAGGGGCATCTCGCACGGCAGGCGGACTCGGCGCGCGTACGCGGCCGGTCGGGACGGGGCAGGGAGGGGTACGGATGACCAGGTGGGTGGGCAGGTCGTCGGTCGCCGTGGTGGCGGCGGCCGTGGGCATCGCGGTGTTCCCGGCGACGGCGGGGGCCGTGTCCCCGTCCGCGACGGCACAGGCCGGCGGAAAGGCCGTCAACCTCAAGATCACTGAGACGATCCGGGGCAAGCTGGCCGACGCCTACTGGAACCAGTACTACAAGCCGTATCACCCGCGCGCATCCCGGACGAAGGTGGACGGGCCCAAGCGCGTCTACTACGGCAAGATCAAGGGGGCCACCGCCGGGAAGGACGTGTACTGGGCGGTCGGCTCCATCGGCATCAAGGGCGACCCGATCAGCTACCAGGACGGGCCGCACGTCTGGCGCAAGCGCGGCTCCGGAGCCTGGGCCTACCGCGGCGACACCGGCGGCTGCCTGGCCAAGGTCCCGAAGGCCCTACTGAAGATCTGGCACCTGCCGACCTGTTCCTGAACACGCCCCTGGCCCTGTCGTCAGGCCGAGGACCTCGGTGCCGATCTTGTCCCGTACCCACCGCGAGCCCAGAGCGGTGCGGGACCGCCGCTGGGCAAGGCCGTGAGCAGGTGCCGTCTCTCGATCCGCGCTGCACGGATGCCCTGCCGGCTCTCATCGGCTAAAGGTCGTCGCCGCCCGTGGGGCACCGAGCACTTCGCGTGGCTGGGGGAGAGGTCAGGCCGGCGCGAGGTGCCGGGTCAGCGTGTCTGCGGCTTCACGCGCGGGGGCGGAGTCGATGGAGGCCAGCGCGTTCCGCACCTCGATCATGCGGTGGCGCACCCGGCCTGACGAGACCTCGGTCAGATGATTCACGCCCGTCACGGCGGCTGCCGCTCCCTCTTCCACCTCGCCTGCTTTGATGAGCTTCTCGGCGAGGACCACCTGCCTGGCGGCGCGGTTGCGCCCGTATGAGTCTCGGGTGTGCGCCACAGCTGCCTGGTAGTAGGGGAGCGCCGCCTTGTGCTTCCCCGCCGCGCTGAGCAGATGTGCCTGGTAGACCTCGATCTCGGCACGGTCATAGAAGGCCGTCCATTCAGGGGCGGGCCGGCCGCGCTGAGGGTTCTCCATGAGGCGCATGGACTGGGCGAGCCGGGCGTTGGCGGCCGAGTGGTCGCCCATCTGGGAGAGCGCGTCCGCCTCGCGGCAGAAGATGATGGACAACAGCACGGGTGAGCCGACGGACTCGGCGTGCCGCCGGGCGGCCCCAAGGACGTCACGAGCCTGCCGCGGCCGCTTCTCGTAGTTGGCCTGGAGACCGAGCATGGCGAGTGCCTGCGCCTTGAGCTGGTCGTCCTCCAGCGTGGTGCCGATGGTGAGCGCCTCGTTCCAGTAGTGCCGGGCCGTCTCCTGGTCGCAGGCGTCGAAGTGCAGGTAGGCGCAGCGGTTGGCGGCCTGCCCGGCCAGCAGGCGGAGCTGGCGTCCGATCGAGTCGGAGTAGGTGCCGGTCTCGATGACGCGGCGGATGCGGTTCAGGTGCCGGACGGCGAGCCCGCGAACTTCGGTGCCGCCGTGGGCGTCGCCCAGGGTGAGGAGGGAGCGCAGGCCCGCGCGGAGCTCCTGGACGTGGGGGGTGCCGACGGCTTCCGCAGGGGTGATGGCGCCGAGGGCGACGCCGGCCGTCGTTCCCATTGCAGCCGTCACGAATGTACGACGTTTCACGTCCGATTCCTCAATTTCGTCCGTTATTTGGAACGTACATGGATTTATTTCACCGTATGGCGCGGGTGGGAAACCCAGGTCGGCCGGGTTCACGCCGAACATGGCGAACAGCACCCGCCAGGCCTTCTGCCGCGGCCGGGGTGGGCCGGGCAGGCACCAGCGGCGGAACTGGCGGTCGGTGAGCTCCACCGGCTCGCCGATCATGTACGCCGCCTGCTTGAACGCGGCGATGAACGCGGCCGGTCGTCCCCATCCCCGATCGATGCACGCCTGCTCGAACAGCGTCCGCTGACGCCCCATGCCCACCTCCGGTGACCGTCTCAACGCGGAGCGTAATCGAAAGTCCGGCCAGGGAAAGCCCATTGCCGAAGAAAGGTCAGATCTCGGGACGCGACGAAGATCGCCGGAGTCCGGCGCCTGCCCTGTTGTCTTGGCGGCAGGATTTCCCTCCAAGAAGGACGGCCGGCCGAATGAGAATCCATTCCTACGACGGGCAGCAGGAAAGCGCGGTCTTTCCCGGTGACGAGGCATCGGCCGGGGAGGCCCGGCGCTGGCTGCGCAAGTTCCTCGGCGACCACCCGCGCTGCGACGACGCCGTGCTGCTGCTGTCGGAGGTGTTCACCAACGCCGTGGCCTACACCCGCTCCCCACAGATCCCGGTGACCGTCACCGTCGGCTGGGACCGGACCGTGGAGGTGAAGGTCACCGACCAGGGCGGGACGACGGTCCCCTGCGTGTGCCGTACCCAGGCCCCGGCCGCCTCCCTGACCGGTCACCTGGAGGGTGACCCGCCCGGCGACCTGGCGGAGTCAGGGCGCGGCATCGCCCTGGTCCGCTCCCTGTCGCGGCGCTGGGGCTACCTCAGGGACGCCACCGGCTGCACCGTCTGGTTCATCCTCACCCCCGCCGACCCCCCACCCGACCGCGATCCGCTCGGCTCCTCCGCCTCCGGCACCCGCCGCGCCACCTACCAGGAAGTCCACGGCGGGTAGGTGGCGGAGGGTGGCGATGGCGCCGCCGTCCGGGGCGTTGGCGAGGGTGAGTTCGGTGCCGATGACCCGCGCTTGGCCGAGCGCGATGGTGAGGCCGAGACCGTGGCCGGTCCCGCGCTCGGCGGCGCCGGTGTGGAACCGCTGAGGCCCGCCGTCGAGTACGGACACAGGGAATCCGGGGCCGTGGTCGCGCACCACCACCGATGTCCCGGTCACGGTGACCTCGACCGGAGCGCGGCCATGGCGGTGCGCGTTGATGACCAGGTTGGCGATGATCCGGTCCAGCCGCCGCGGGTCGGTCAGCACCGTGGCGGGGTCGTCCGTCGTGATCCGCGCCGGGAGCCCGGTCCGGGCGGCCGACTCCGCGACGATCTCGCCCAGCGGCACCGGCGCGAGGTCGGCCCGTTCGACCCCCGCGTCCAGCCGCGAGATCTCCAGTAGGTTCTCGACCAGCGTCCGCAGGACCCGTACGCGGTCTTGGACCAGTTCGGTCGCCTCGCTCTCCGGCAGCAGTCCCGCGGCCGTCACCAGGCCCATCAGCGGAGTGCGCAGTTCGTGGGCGACGTCGGCGGTGAAGCGCCGCTCGCTGAGCAGGCGGTCGCGCAGGCTGTCGGCCATCAGGTCGACGGTGGCCGAGATCTCGCTGATCTCGTCGCCCCGCCGGCCGATGGGTATCGCGGTCCCGGCCGCCCCAGCGTGCCCGCCTCCTCGGACGTTCGCATAGCCGTCATCTCGGACGTTCGGCTGACCGCCGGGGTGCGTGTACGCGCCGCTTGGGACGCTTCCCTGGCCGTGATGGAGGGCGTCTCCGGTGTGCGGGTGCCCGCCGCTTCTCCTGGTCGCGGGATCGCCGGTCCGGGCGTCCAGGTCGCCGGCGGCGATGCGGCGGGCGGTACGGGCCACCCGTCTGAGCCGCCGGTTCGGCAGCTCGGCCGCGAGCGCGGCCAGTGGCACCACCACACCGAGCGCGGCCAGCGACGCCAGCACGATGTGCCGGTCGAGGGCGATCAGGCTGCGCAGGTCGGTCCCCATGTCGACCTGGACGGCGAGCACCCTGTCGTCCACCCGCACGGCCGCCCACATCCACGGGACGCCGGGCTTGCGGTCGTCGTACCAGGTGATGATCTCCCACGTCCGGCCTGCCCTGCGGGCCAGGGCCGGAGGGATCTGGTCCGGGGTGGCGATCTTACCGCCGGTGCTGGAGCGGCCGTTGTGGTAGTCGTCCACCGCCGAGATCAGCGCGCTGGTGGCCCGTTCCCGGCCGAGGGTCAGGGAACGGTCGAAGGTGCTGCGATGCACCAGCACTCCGATGACCACCGCGACCGAGCAGGACGCCACCGCCACCAGTGCAGCGATCTTCCAGCGCAGCGAGCTCACGTTCAGCGCGCCGCGGGCCGCCCGCGCGACGATGCCGTCCATCTCAACGCCGCAGCTTGTAGCCGAAGCCGCGGACCGTCTCGATGCGGTCGGCCCCGATCTTCTTGCGGAGCCGCTGCACGCACAGGTCCACGACGCGGCTGTCGCCGTCCCACCCGTAGTCCCAGACCTCGCGCAGCAGCGTCCGCCGGTCCAGCACGATGCCGGGGTTGGCGGCGAACTCCAGCAGCAGGCGCAGCTCGGTCGGCGCCAGCGCCACCTGCTCGCCGGCCCTGAAGACCGCAAGGCCGGCGGTGTCGATCGCCAGGTCGCCGAAGACGAGCAGATCACCCGGGCCGGGAGCGTGATCGGACGGATCGCGGGATCCAGGGACGCCGCCCGAGGGAGCGCCGGACCGGAGAGCGTCGCCCGTCATCTCCCGCTCGGCCGGTGCTCCGGGGCCTTCCGGGGCACCGGGGGAGCGGGGCTGATGGGACGGTCCCGGCGCGAGCGGGGTGAAGGTCGCGCGGCGCAGCAGCGAGCGGATCCGGGCCACCAGCACGGAGATGTCGACCGGCTTGACCACGTAGTCGTCGGCGCCGGCCTCCAGGCCCGACACCACGTCGAGCGCGTCCCCGCGGGCCGACATCATCAGGATCGGCGCCAGGCTGGACTCCCTGACCTTCCGGCACAGCCCGATGCCGTCCAGCCCGGGCAGCATCACGTCGAGCAGCAGCAGGTCGTGCCGCCGCTCCCGGAACAGCTCCAGCCCGCTGAGGCCGTCGCCCGCCGCGATCACCCGGTAGCCGTAGCGCTCCAGGGCCATCGCCACCGTCTTGCGGATCACCTCGTCGTCCTCGACGAGCAGGATCGTGACCGGCTCGGGGACGTCGTGGGCGGTTGAAACGGACATCGCTGCCAACCTATCTCCGTCCGCGGGCCCCGCGGACCGCGCCCTCAGGCGCGAGGGCAGGTCGAAGAGCCAGAGGGCCCGTGACCTGCGCAACCCGGTCTCCAGCAGCAGGCACAGCGCCACGACCAGCGCGGTCATCAGCACCGGGTGGACGGCGGCGAGCGCGAACCGCACCTGTGCCCCGGCGTGGGCGAGCGGTCCGGCCAGAAGCTGATGCGGCAGCGCGAGCACCGGCATGTGGATCACGTAGACGGCGAGGGTACGCCGGCCCAGCCGGGCCAGTCCGGCGCCGATCACCGGGATCGCGGCGACCATCGGGGCGGCCGACACACCGAACACCGTGGCGATCACACAGACGGCCGGCCACACTCCGGGCAGCCGCTGGGCTCCCGTGGCCGCCATCGCGGCCAGCGCCACCGCGTACCCGGCGCCGATCAGCAGTGTCCGCCGGCCGCGCGCCTTCGCGGCGAGCCGCAGCACGTGGGGCCGCAGGTGAAGCCCGGCCAGGAAGAACAGGAGGTTCTGCAGCAGCGAGACCCGGTTGCCCGCGGGGGGCACGACCCCGGCCGCGGCGACGGCCGACAAGGCGAGGGCGGCGGCGAGCATCACGGGCGCGGGCACCCGGCGCAGGGCCTTCGCGACCGTGAAATAGAGGGCGAGAGCGTACAGGTACCACAGGTTGGGCGGGGCGAGCACGAGCTGTGCGGCGAACTCCGCCACGCCGTGCGCGGTCGTGGTGTCGAACCCCGGGGTCAGCCCGAGCAGCACCGTGTGGAGCGCCGTCCACAGCACGTACAGGTAGAGGAACCGTGCCACCCGGGAGCGCGCCACCACCCGCCAGAGGCGGCGGAGGGCGCCGGCGGCGAACACGCCGGAGATCGTGAAGAACAACGGCATGCGCAGTGTGAGGAGCTGGTCGCCCAGGGTGCCCCACATCCCGGGCAGGGGCGTGCCGGCGTGCCAGTCGATCTGGAGGTAGTCCTTGGTGATCACGTGCCAGAGCACCACAAGCAGGATGCACACCCCCTTGGCCACATCGGCCCACACCTCCCGCGCTCCCGCCGCCGTCCGGGCCCGCGCCGAGCCCACGTCGCCGGCCGAGCGGGCCGCAGGCGCTGACGGTGCCCCGTCCGATGACCGCGCCGCCGCCGGCAGGGTCGCCGTCCGGGCCGTTCTCGGTACGCCGGAGGCGGGCATGGACATGCCCGCTGCGGGGACGGGGAGCATCGAAGGACCACCTCGGGGAAGATCGGTGCGCCCGAATCGGCGCACTCGCAACCCTTGGCGAGGCATATGTCCGCACCGTCGTGACGGCGCATCGACCACCGCTCAGCCGTGTATCGACCACGTATCGACCGCCGCCGGGCGAGCACCGGCAGCGGCACGATGCCAGGCCGTGCAGAGGCCGGCCCGTGGTGCCTGAACGAGGACCCGGTACGGCGACGGCGGCCCGTGGCAGTCCGGGGAGAGTCTCGAGGGAAGTGAACGGTGCCACCCGATCTTGCGGGCCGGCGGCGGTGCGGCGGAGATCGTCACAGCGGGGGAGGGGACCGGAAAGCGGTTATCGGTAGGCTGAAGTGCATGACGACGCCTGCGGAACGCTATGCCGCCTTCCGTGACAAGCACTCGACCGCCGGGCCCGCTCTCACCTCCTTCCGCGCCCTCTACGACTTCGAGTTGGACGAGTTCCAGATCGACGCGTGCAAGGCACTGGAGGCAGGAGACGGCGTGCTCGTCGCGGCCCCCACGGGTTCCGGCAAGACCGTCGTGGGCGAGTTCGCGGTGCACCTGGCCCTGGAGCAGGGCAGCAAGTGCTTCTACACCACGCCGATCAAGGCGCTGTCCAACCAGAAGTACAACGACCTCGTGCGCCGCTACGGGGCGCGCAAGGTCGGCCTGCTCACCGGCGACAACAGCGTCAACGGCGACGCCCCCATCGTCGTCATGACCACCGAGGTGCTGCGCAACATGCTCTACGCCGGCTCCGCGACGCTGGCGGGGCTGAGCCACGTGGTGATGGACGAGGTGCACTACCTCGCCGACCGCTTCCGCGGCGCCGTGTGGGAGGAGGTCATCATCCACCTCCCCGAGTCGGTGCGCGTCGTGGCCCTGTCGGCCACGGTCAGCAACGCCGAGGAGTTCGGCGAGTGGCTGGGTGAGGTCCGCGGCGACACCACGGTGATCGTCGATGAGATCCGCCCGGTGCCGCTCTGGCAGCACATGCTCGTCGGCGACCGGCTGTACGACCTGTTCGTGGACGAGGACAACCGGCCGCGCATCAACCCCAGCCTGATGCGCATCTCCCGGGACGAGCAGCGGCTGGCACAGGCGCGGGGCCGCCGCGGCTACTCGCGGCCGCGGCGCTCGATGAGCTCCGTCAGCCGCTCCGACGCGATCGAGAAGCTCGACTCCGAAGGGCTGCTGCCCGCGATCACGTTCATCTTCTCCCGCAACGGCTGCGACGCCGCCGTACTGCAGTGCCTGCACGCCGGCATCCGGCTCACCACCGACAGCGAACGCCACGAGATCCGCCAGATCGTGGACGAGCGCACCGCGCACCTGCCGGACGAGGACCTGTCGGTGCTGGGCTACCTGGAGTGGCGCGACTGTTTGGAGCGGGGCCTCGCCGCCCACCACGCCGGCATGCTGCCCGCGTTCAAGGAGGTCGTGGAGGAGCTGTTCACCCGCGGCCTGGTCAAGGCCGTGTTCGCCACCGAGACCCTCGCCCTCGGCATCAACATGCCCGCCAGGTCGGTGGTCATCGAGAAACTCGACAAGTGGAACGGCGAGACGCACGCCGACCTCACCCCGGGCGAGTACACCCAGCTCACCGGGCGGGCCGGCCGGCGCGGCATCGACGTCGAGGGCCACGCCGTGGTGGTCTGGCAGCCGGGCATGGACCCGGTGGCGGTGGCCGGCCTGGCCAGCACCCGCACCTACCCGCTGCGCTCCAGCTTCCGCCCCTCCTACAACATGGCCGTCAACCTGGTCGGCCAGGTCGGCCGTGCGCGGGCCCGCACCCTGCTGGAGGCGTCCTTCGCCCAGTTCCAGGCCGACCGGGCGGTCGTCGGCATCGCCAAGCAGGTGCGGCGCGCCGAGGAGGCCCTGGAGGGGTACGCCGAGGCGATGACCTGCCACCTGGGCGACTTCCAGGAGTACGCGCGGATGCGCAGGGAGCTGTCCGACCGCGAGTCCGACCTGTCGCGCCAGCGGGGCACCGCCCGGCGGGCGCAGGCCGTGCGCTCGCTGGAGGCGCTCAAGCCGGGCGATGTGATCCGCGTCCCGGGAGGCAGGCGGGCCGGCCTGGCCGTGATCCTCGACCCGGGCCTGACCATGCGCACCGAGGGGCCCTCGCCGCTGGTGCTGACCATCGGCAAGCAGGTCAAGCGGCTGTCGGCCGCCGACTTCCCGGTGCCGGTGGAGCCGGTGGAGCACCTGCGCATCCCCAAGGGGTTCAACCCCAGGGCGCCCAAGGACCGCGCGAACCTCGTCGCCACCCTGCACGCCAAGATCGGCGACCGTGACCTGGGCCGCCCGGTGCGGGTGCGCGACCACGACGCAGAGGAGACCCGCGCCGCCACCCCCGGCACCCCCGAGTGGGAGATCAACGACCTGCGCCGCAGGCTGCGCCTGCACCCCTGCCACGGCTGCGACCAGCGCGAGGACCACGCCCGCTGGGCCGAGCGGTACTACAAGCTGCTGCGCGAGACCGAAGGCCTGCGCCGGCGGGTCGAGAGCAGGTCGCACGTGATCGCCCGTACGTTCGACCGGGTGTGCGGGGTGCTCGACGAGCTCGGCTACCTGGACGGCGAGACGATCACCCCCGAGGGCCGCAGGCTCGCCCAGCTCTACACCGAGCTGGACCTGCTGACCTCCGAGTGCCTGCGGGCCGGCATCTGGGAGGACCTCGACCCGGCCGAGCTGGCCGCCTGCGTGTCGTCCCTGGTGTACGAGTCGCGGCAGGCCGACGACGCGCGGGCCCCCAAGATCCCGGCGGGCGCGGCCAAGGAGGCGCTGGCGGCGATGGTGCGCCTGTTCGCCGATCTGGAGGACGTCGAGCGCGGCCACGGGTTGTCGTTCGTCCGTGAGCCCGACTTCGGGTTCGCCTGGCCGGCCTTCCGCTGGGCCAGAGGGCACAGCCTGGACGCCGTGCTCACCGACGGCGACCTGGCGGCGGGCGACTTCGTCCGCTGGGCCAAGCAGCTCATCGACCTGCTCGACCAGGTGGGCAAGGCGGCGCCGCAGAGCAGCAAGGTCCGGCAGAACTCCGGCAAGGCCATCGACGCCATCCGCCGCGGCGTCGTCGCCTACTCCTCGGTCACCTGACCCCGCACGTCCCCGGCCCGTCCGCGCCGCGGTGGCGGCCGGGCCGGGCCTCGGCGAGCCGGCTGCTGTGGTCGGCACCGGACGGGCCCGCGGTATATCAGCGGCAGGAGGAAACATCGCGGAGACCGGCGGGCCGCCGGCATCGTGGCGGCTCGCGGTCGGCACAGGCCCTTGGCCGGGCTGTGTACGAACTCCGGCCGCCCCGGTTCGTCGATCGATACCTGGCGTCTTGCAGCCAAGTCACGTGAGCGGTCCTCAAGCGCTGACAGGCTGCAAGGCGCCGTCGCTTGCCTGCTCGTGCCGACGCCGCCATGCCGATCAGTGCACGGGGTGGAAGCGGTCGAGGCGCGCATTCAAGCGGATGCCGGGCCCTCATGCAAGGCCCACGCTTGCGGTTCGGCGGGCCGTAAGGAGCCCGTAAACGTCCGTAAGCACTCCGTGATCTCCAGAGGGTGAGGTGAATGGCACGATCTGGATGCGCCGGCGGGGAGCGTGATCTGTCTCGGTCCACAAGCTGAGGGGACTGTCCATGCGCAGTTACATCACCGAGTTCATCGGAACGTTCTTCCTGGTTCTCACGGTCGGTGCCACCGCTCTGACGAAGACACCCCTGGCCCCGGTGGCCATCGGGGCGATCTTGATGGTCATGGTGTACGCAGGAGGACACGTCTCCGGTGCCCACTACAATCCCGCCGTGACCTTGGCCGTGCTGCTTCGCGGCCGGATCAGCCTGTCAGACGCCGTCCCGTACTGGATCGCCCAGTTGGCCGGAGGTGTCGTCGCCGCGCTCACCGCTTCCTACCTCGTCGATCCCGGCAGTGTGCCGGCGCTGTCGCCCTCAGGCCGAGGGCTGGGGGTCGCGCTGCTGGCCGAGGCGCTGTTCACCTTCGCGCTCGCGTACGTGGTGCTGAACTCGGCCACCAGCAGGGATCATCCGGGCAACAGCTTCTATGGTCTGGCCATCGGGTTCACCGTGGCGGCCGGCGCATTCGCGGTCGGCGGCGTGTCGGGCGGGGCCTTCAACCCGGCTGTCGCCGTCGGCGCCGCCTCCATAGGGCTGTTCGACTGGGGCAAGATCTGGATCTGGCTGCTGGCCGAGCTGGTGGGCGGCGCCCTGGCCGGGGTGGCCTTCCTCGCGCTCAACCCCAAGGAACGCGCCCCGCTGGAACTCTCCCACACCTGACAGTGATGATGTAGGTGAGCGCCTCCCTGCGAGGTCTGACCCGCTTGGAGCCGACATGATCAGTGCGCGCGAAGTCGTCGAGCGAGCGGGTGTCGATGTGAACACCTTGATCGGGCGGCTCGCCTCCGCTGCCGCAGCGGAGTTGAGCGCCGTCTACC
>NZ_BMNT01000047.1:0-29489 GCF_014646695.1 Sphaerisporangium melleum | reverse complement strand
GCGGGCCAGTGCTCCGGTGTTCACGCCGGGGGTGAAGGCCCGCGCGGGAGTGCCCGTTAGGGCGCGAGCGTGCCCTGACCTTCGTGGTCTTGCTGCTTGATCCACCAGGTGAAGGGCGTCAGGATTGACGGCCTTGGACCTGCGCTGGTCACATCGGCATCGACGCCACCAGGTCACGCGCCGGCCCGGCGATGGCCAGAGCCCCGGCGTGGCCGGGCGGAGTGCCGAGAGGGGGCGTCACGACTTGACCTCAACCATGCTTTCAGTTGCACGGTTGCGCCATGGAGAAGTTGAAGATCGGCGTCATCCTGCCCAGAGTCGCCGTACAGCACAGGGACGGCATCGGCCTGGCCGAGGCCGCACGACATGCGGAGCAGGCGGGGCTGGACAGCGTGTGGCACGGCGACCATCTGGCCGCCGGGATGCCGTCGCTGGACGTGACGATCGCCCTGGCCACCGCCGCCGCGGTCACCTCCCGGGTCGTGATCGGCGCCAGCGTGTTCATCCCCGCGATCCGGCCCCTGGCCTTGGCCGCCAAACAGATCGCGACTTTGCAGTACGTGTCCGGAGGCCGCCTGGTGCTGGGAGTCGGTTCAGGAGCCGGGCCCGCGCAGTGGGCGGCGGCGGGGGTTCCCTACGACCGGCGTGGCTCCCGTACGGACACGGCCCTGGAGTTGCTTCCCCGGCTGCTCGCGGGCGAGGAGACCCGCCTGCCGGATGAGGCCGGGCAGCCCGTGGTCACGCTGGAGCCCGCCGTGGCCATGCCGCCCGTGTGGGTGGGCAACGCGTCCGCGGTGGCGATCGGGCGGGCCGCGCGGCTGGGCGATGGCTGGTTCCCCTCACTGATCTCGCCCGGAGAACTCGCCGCGGGAAAGGCCCGGCTGGCCGAGCTCGCCGCACGGCGGGGCCGGCCGGCTCCCGTCATCGCGATCGGAGGCGCCGCCGCCCTGGGAAGCGGGCCGGACGTCCCGTCCCGGCGGGAGATCGCGACCGGCATGAGCGCCGCGTACGGCCGTCCGCTGGAGGATGTCATGGACATCCCGCTCATGGGCCGTCCCGCCGAGGCCGCCGAGAGGCTGAACGCCTACCGCGACGCCGGTGCGGAGCACGCGGTCATCGGGATATCGGACGGTGACTGGCGGGCTCAGGTCGATCTCCTGGCCGAGGTGCGCGGCCTGCTGTGACCTCGGCCCCGCCGCCGGACGTGCGTCCCAGCGCGCCGGCGGCTATCCGGGGACACCGGTGGCGGCGAGGCCTGCGGCGGCGGCCTGGAGCAGGCGATTCAGGCGTGGTTCGAAGTCGAGTGCGACGTGTCCCCAGCGGGGATTGGCGGCGTAGAGCTCGGCGAGCGTGGGCGTCGGATGGGCGAGCTGCCAGAGATTGGCGGTCACGCCGAGCGCCATGGTGATGAGGTCCTGAACCTGGCCGGTGGTCATGGTGCCCGCCCCCGTCAGGGCGTCGACGATGGCGTCGTAGGCGGCGAACGAGCTGGTCTTGTAGCGGCGGGCGCGGTCGATGCCGACCTCGCCCTCCAAGCTCAGCGGTACGTGGGTCAGCAGGTCGCAGAACAGCGGCTGCGCGGCGAGCGTGGTGGCCACGGCGTCGGCGATCCGAGCCGGGGGGAGGCCATGGGCGCCGCCGAGGTGGGCGATCAGGGCATCGCGCCACTGGTGCCAGCCGCGTTCGGCGAGTTCCAGCAGGAGTTCCTCCTTGCTGTCGAAATACCGCCGAACGGCGGAGGGGTGCAGCCCGGCGGCTTCGGTGACGGCCGCGAGGGTGACGTGGCGGACCCCGCCGCGCTCGGCGGCCAGGGCGCGGGCGGCGTCGAGGAGGTCTTCGGCGCGACGGAGTTTGGCCTCCTGGGAGCGGGCACGCTGCGGCATGACGGCCACTGTAACGCAATCGGAGTGCGTTATTTGGCGATGGATGTGCTACCGTCTGGCGAATAACGCAATCTGATTGCGTTAAATCGCGTGGCTCCCCTTTCGCCCGCGACCAGTCCATGAGAGGAGACCGCCATGCGCGCCGCCGTCGTCACCCGTTTCGGGGAACCGGACGTCTTCGAGGTCAGAGAGCTGCCCGATCCCGTCCCAGGCCCCGGCCGGCTGGCCATCGACGTCACCCACGCCGCCGTCGGCCTGATCGACGTCTATGTCCGCCAGGGCCTGTACAAGGACAGGGCGGGCCTGCCGCGACCGCCGTACGTACCCGGCCTGGAGGTGGCCGGCACCGTACGCGCCCTGGGCGAGGGCGTCGAGGGCTTCCGGATCGGGGAACCCGTGGTGACCCTGTCGGGCACCGGGGCCGACGGCGGCTACGCCTCGATCGCCGTCGTGGACGCGGCGATGACCGCCGGCCTCGACGGCGCCGGAGTGGACCCGGCGACGGCGGTGGCGGCCGTGCCGAACGCCGCCACCGCCTACCTCGCCCTGACCGAGGTGGCCCGCTTCACGCCGGGCGAGCGGCTGCTGGTACACGGAGCCCTGGGCGGGCTGGGCTCCGCCTTCCCCGGCATGGCCCGCTACCTGGGCGCCTCCGCCGTGGTGGGCACCGCGCGCCGCGCCTCACTGGACGCCGCGAGGGCCTCTTCGCTGCCCTACGACGAGGTCGTCGCAGGTGAGGACCTGATCGAGGCCGTCGGCGAGCGGCGCTTCGACGTGGTGGTCGACCCGGTCGGCGGCCGGCTGCGCACCGACAGCCTGCAGGTGATGGCCCCGATGGGCCGGATGCTGCTGGTCGGCAACGCCGGCGGCGACTGGGGGCACACGCTGCCCAGCAACGCGCTCTGGGGCGGCAACCTCGCGGTGCTCGGCTTCGCGGCCGGTTTCTACCTCCCCACCCACCCGGAGATGGTCCGCCCGGCGGCCCAGGCCGCCCTGAAGGCCATCGGTCAGGGCCTGGTCGACATCCGCACCGAGGTCCTGCCGCTGACGCAGGCCGCGGAAGCGCACCGCCGCGTCGAGAACGGCTCGGTGGGGGGCCGTATCGTCCTGGCCCTCTGACAAGGGACTTCGCCTATGGGGGACACGTTCGCTGCCGTCCTCGCACGTCGTCTACGACCTGGAGGAGACATGCGACCGGCTGGTCGTGCTGAACGGGGGGCCGGCCCGCTCCCGGCCTTACTTGCGGACCCGCGCCTGCGGCGAGGCACAGGCCGGAAGGGTGTCCGGTCAGCGGCCTGCCGGGGCAGACGCCCGCCCCGGCCGAGGCGGGGGGTCACCGTCAGGCGAGGTTGAAGCGGACCTCGCGGGTGACCAGGTCGGCGCGGGTGAGGCGCACCTGCACCTTCTCACCGAGCGGCAGGGCGTCGCCGTCGCAGCGGGCCACCACCGCGGGGTCGGTCACCTGGACCACACCTCCGGGCCTGCCGTCCTGGACGTCCACCACGACCGCCTCGAACGTCTGGCCGACCCGCTCGCGCAGCACGAACGCCTCGACCAGATCGACACAGGCCCGCTCCACCGCCGAGGCGCGGCGCCCGCTGCCCGCCATGAGCGCCGGCAGCGCCGCAAGGGCCTCCTGCACCGGCTCGGGAACCGGCACCCCCGCCGCGACCGCCAGGCACACCTCGGTGCCGAACCGGTCGACCAGGCGGCGAAGCGGCGCGGTCACGTGCGCGTACGGCGCGGCGACCGCGGCGTGCGTGGCGTCCTTGGGCGGCTCGCCGTTGAAGGCGGTGTACCCGGCGCCGCGCAGCAGGACGGTCGCCTCCTTGAGGAACGCGGCGGCGCCGGGCGTACCCGGGTCGAGCGCGGCCACCACCTCGCCGAACCCGGCGCCGTCCGGCCAGGCCACCTTGAGCGCCCTGGCGATCATGCGCACCCGCGCGAGAGTGCCCGGTGGCGCCGGCGGCAGCGTGCGCAGCACGCCCATCTCGGCGTCCAGCATCATCGCCGCGGCGGCCATGCCGGTCATCAGCGAGATCTGCGCGTTCCACGTCTCGGCGGGCAGCGGCGTGCGGAACTCCACCCGATAGCCGTCGCCGTCCGGGACGACCTCCTGCTCGGGTGAGGGCAGTGACACACCGCCGCGTTCCTGCTCCAGGGCCAGGCGCAGCGCGCCGACCACGGGCAGCAGCCGCAGCGTGCCGTCCGCGGTGCCGGTGTCCACCGCGGCCTGCGCGTAGTCGTAGTCCAGCCGCTCGCGGCTGCGCACCAGCGCCCGCTGAACGTCCGCGCCGATCGTCCGGCCGTCGGTGTCGAGGTCCAGGCACCACAGCGCCGCCGGGCGGACGACCCCGGGCAGCAGGCTGGCGGCGCTCTCCGACAGCAGGGGCGGGTGCAGCGGCACACGCCCGTCCGGCATGTACAGCGTTTCGCCGCGCCGCCTGGCCTCGGCGTCGAGCGCGCCGCCCGGCCGGACGAAGGAGGCGACGTCGGCGATCGCGTACCACACCCGGAAGCCGCGCGGGCCCTGCTCGATGCACAGGGCCTGATCCAGGTCCATCGAGCCCGGCGGGTCGATGGTCAGCAGCGGCAGGTCGGTGCGGTCGGGCAGCTCGGGCATCGAGGCCGCGGCCACCTGGGCCGCCTCCTCCATCGCAGGCGCCGGGAACGCCTCGGGCAGCTCCAGCTCGCCGCGGATGCGCTCGAAGCCCTCCGCCAGCCGGGGAGTGCCGGACACATGAATCCGTGGATGACTCACAACCAGCGATCCTATGGGCGAAAACGGCGAGAATCGGACGGGAGGCATGCCCCCTCTGCGCGGCAGAACAGGCCGCCGCGCATAATCGAGGCGTGGACTTCGGCCCGACCGCCCGAGATTACGCCGCCTACCGGCCAGGGTTCCCGCCGCGGCTGTTCGCGCGGCTGGCCGAGATGGGGGTGGGAATCCCCGGCCAGCGCATCGTCGATCTGGGCACCGGCACGGGGGCGCTGGCGCGCGATCTGGCCGCCGCCGGATGCGCGGTGACAGGGGTCGACCTGTCCTCCGAGCTGATCGAGCAGGCGCGCCGCCTGGACGCCGAGGCCGGCGTGGAGGCGGATTACCGGGTGGCCCCGGCGGAGGACACCGGGCTGCCCGGAGGGGCGTGGGACGTCGTGAGCGCGGGCCAGTGCTGGCACTGGTTCGATCAGGCCCGCGCCGCGCGGGAGGCACACCGCCTGCTGGTGCCCGGCGGTGCCCTCGCCATCTGCCACCGTGACTACGTGATCCTGCCCGGGAACGTCTGCGAGGCCGGGGAGGAACTCGTCCTGGCCCACAATCCGGGCTGGCGCATGGCCGGCCGGGGCGGGATCCACGCGGAGTGGTCGGTCGAACTCGCCCTTGCCGGGTTCGGCGACATCGAGACCTTCAGCTTCGACATCGACATCCCGTTCACGCACGAAGCCTGGCGCGGGCGCATGCGAAGCTGCAACGGCGTCGGCGCGACCCTGCCGGAGGCCGAGGTCGCCGCCTTCGACGCCGACCTCGCCCGGGTGCTCCGCGAGCGGTTCCCCGAGGAGCCGTTGATGATCCCCCACCGGGTCTGGGCGATGATCGCCCGGCGCGCATAGCGGCCGCGGACGGCCCGGGGCGGGTGTCCGCTCGTCCGGACGCCGGCGCCGGCCCAAAAGCGCCGGCCCGGCCGAACGGACCGGCCGCCGCCCTGGGCCGCGCTGCCGTGCGGCTCCTTCGCCGGGCGTCTCGCGGCCGGCTCACCCGGCCTGTGGTCGCCGTCATGCTCCGCCGGTCCTGCGGCGGCGCATCGCTCCAGATCATCCGCGAGTACGTCGACGACCGGAATCGCCCAGACCAGCGTCCGGGCGGAGGCGAGCAAGCCATTCCCCCCAGCGCTGAAGCCGAAGGGCCGGGACCGTCGGCTAGACCTCCTTGAGGACGGCGAGCAGGCGGTTCAGCGGGCCGTCCAGGCCGTACCGGTCGGCCAGCGCCACCAGCGCCTCAGGGTCGCGCGGCGCGGCCGGGACGGCGGTCGGGACCTCCGGCAGCGGCGCGTCGTGCGCCACCTTGACCACCGCCGGGGCGACCGCCAGGTAGTCGCGGGCCTTGACCAGCTTCAGGCGGCTGCCCGCAGGGAAGCCGTCGGTGGCCCCGTCGTCCAGCGCCCTGAGCATCGCCTCCAGCGAGCCGAACCGGGTGATCAGCGCGGCGGCCGTCTTGTCACCCACCCCCGGCACGCCGGGCAGCCCGTCGCTGGGGTCGCCGCGCAGCGTCGCGTAGTCGGCGTACGCGCGGCCGGGGATGCCGTATTTGGCCGTCACGTGGGCCTCGTCGATCGCCTGCAGATTGCGGATGCCCTTGATCGTGTACAGCACCCGGACCGGCCGGGAGTCGTCCACGAGCTGGAACAGGTCGCGGTCGCCGGTGACGATCTCCACGGCGCCGGCGGCCCGCGCCGTGTAGGTGCCGATCACGTCGTCGGCCTCGTACCCCGGCACGCCGACCCGGGCGATGCCCAGCGCGTCGAGCACCTGCTCGATCACCGGCACCTGCGGGGCCAGGGTGTCGGGCACCTCCTCCTCGTGGCCGGTCGCGACCCGGTGGGCCTTGTAGGACGGGATGGCCGCGACCCGGAACGCGGGCCGCCAGTCGGCGTCCATACAGGCGACCAGCTCGGCGGGCGTGTGGGCCCGGACGAGCGTCGCGATCATGTCGATCAGGCCGCGGACGGCGTTGACCGGCATGCCGTCCGGCGCGGTGATCGACTCGGGCACGCCGTAGTAGGCGCGGAAGTACAGCGACGGGGTGTCGAGCAGTAGCAACCCTGGCATGCGCCCCATCCTCCCAGCATCCGTCCGCACTGGCACACGTCCGGCACGGCGCTCCACCACCGAACAGGGGCGGAGAGTGAGGGCTAAGGGGCTTGCCCGCATCGCGGAGGCCGGCGATGACACGCCGGGGTGCACGGATCTCCAGCCGGGACGTCCCCGCGGATCGGACCACCGCCGGGCACCGGGCCGTCCGTGGCCTTCCCGGCGGCAGCGGCCCCGGTGTCCGCACCCGTGGCCGGCCGGTCTCCGGGAAACCCCGGCCGCCGAGATCGCCCGGAGAAGGCGGTGAACCGGTGGCCGGGGCCCCACTGTCGACATCGATCGCCGGACGCCGTGGAAGAAGGACGCCCCCGCAGCCGGTCACCACCAGGTCGAGGGGTTACGGAACGACGTTCGGGGAAGCGGGGAAGCGGGGTGGGGGCGGGCACGAAGGGTGCAATACATTGGTCGATGTGACAACGACGTCCCTGGACCTGTACCCGGTGACCCGCGTGGCCGACGTGCGCGCGGCCACCGCCGCCGCCGGCATCGACGCGCTGCTGCTCACCCCCGGCCCCGACCTGCGCTACGTGACCGGATACGACGCCCTCCCGCTGGAGCGGCTCACCTGCCTGGTGGTGCCCGCCGAGGGGGAGCCGTTCCTGGTGGTGCCACGGCTGGAGCTCCCGGCCGCCGAGCACTCCCCGGCGGGCCGTCTCGGCGTGGAGTTCGTGGCCTGGGACGAGACCGACGACCCGTTCGCGCTGGTCGCCCGCCGCCTCGGCCCGGTGGCGCGCGTCGGCCTTGCCGACCGCATGTGGGCGATGCAGTCACTGCGCTTCCGCTCCGCCCTGCCCGGGGCCGAGCAGGTGCTCGCCGGGTCGGTGCTGCGCGGCCTGCGCATGCGCAAGAGCCCGGCCGAGGTCGCCGCGCTCCGCGAGGCCGGCGCGGCCATCGACGCCGTCCACGCCCAGGTGCCCGGCCTGCTCAAGGCGGGCCGCACCGAGCGCGAGGTCGGCAAGGACATCGCCGAGGCCATCCTCGCCGCCGGGCACGCCACCGTCGACTTCGTGATCGTCGGCTCCGGGCCCAACAGCGCGAGCCCGCACCACGAGCTGTCCGACCGGGTCATCCAGGCCGGCGACCCGGTGGTCGTCGACATCGGCGGGCAGATGCCGAGCGGCTACTGCTCCGACTCCACCCGCACCTACAGCGTCGGTGAGCCGCCCGCCGACTTCTCGGCCTACTACGAGGTGCTGCGCCGTGCCCAGGAAGCCGCCTGCGCGGCCGTGCGGCCCGGTGTGACCTGCGAGGCCGTGGACGCCGCCGCCCGCGAGATCATCGCCGACGCCGGTTACGGCGAGCACTTCATCCACCGCACCGGCCACGGCATCGGCCTGGAGACCCACGAGGAGCCCTACATCGTCGCGGGCAACACCGAGCCGCTCGCGCCCGGGTTCGCCTTCTCCGTCGAGCCCGGCATCTACCTGGCGGGCCGCCACGGCGCCCGCATCGAGGACATCGTGGTGTGCACCGAGACCGGCGGCGCGCGCCTCAACGACCGCCCCCGCGGCCTGGTCGAGGTCTGATCGCGGCGGGGCGCCCTTGCTCGCGGCAGCCTCCACCCGGCCGACCGGCCCGCCACAGGGCCGATCGGCCGGCCCGGCGCCGCCGGTCCTCTCCGGAGGCGCCGGCGCGGGCCTTCCCGCCGGTCGGGCCGCAGGCACCGCCTCCGGTGTCCCGCTGCCCGGCGAGGACCTCCCGTCGGAGACGCGATCCCGTGAAGAAGCTCCCCCGTACCCCGCAGGGGACTCGATCGCACCAGGAAGGCCCCGCACCCGCTGCCAGGGCGCTCCAGGAATCCGTCCCCCTGCCGGGGCACGCTCCCTGACGGTCCCCGTCCCCCTGGCGGGGATGCGACCCAGGAAGCTCCCTGTACCCCCTGCCCATCGTTACCCCGACACTCCCTCCTCCGCCGAGCCGTCACGCGCTACCGCGCCCCGCGGCCCGGCGGCGGATGCCGTACCCACCCCCTCTCGTGAACCGGAGTGCCACCATGGCGGTCGACCGCGCCCTGCCCACGCCCGAAGCCCACGACCTGCTGGACCTGGTCAGGGACATCATCGCCAAGGAGATCGCGCCGCGCGCCGCCCGCGACGAGACCGAGGGCCGCTTCCCGCGCGACCTGTTCACCCTCCTCGGCCGGGCCGGACTGCTCGGCCTGCCCTACCCCGAGGAGCACGGCGGCGCCGCCCAGCCGTACGAGGTCTACCTGCAGGTGGTCGAGGAGCTGGCGGGCGCGTTCCTCGCCGTCGGGCTCGGAGTGTCGGTGCACACCCTGTCGTGCTTCCCGGTGGCCGCCTACGGTGACCAGGAGCGCAGGGCGGAACTGCTGCCCCAGATGCTCGGCGGCGAGCTGCTCGGCGCGTACTGCCTGTCGGAGCCGCAGTCCGGCTCCGACGCCGCCGCGCTCACCACCCGCGCCCAGGCGGCCGACGGCGGCTACGTCGTGGACGGGGTCAAGGCGTGGACCACCCACGGCGGCGTCGCCGACTTCTACACGGTCATGGCCCGCACCTCGGCCGACGGCCCCCGGGGCATCTCCTGCTTCCACGTGCCGGCCGGCACGCCCGGCCTGTCGTTCGGCCGTCCCGAGCGCAAGATGGGCATGCGCTCGTCCCCGACCGCGCAGGTGCGCCTGGACGGGGTGCGGCTCGGCGCGGACGCGTTGATCGGCGAGGAGGGCGAGGGCTTCCGCATCGCCATGGCCGCCCTGGACGGCGGCAGGCTCGGCATCGCCGCCTGCGCCGTCGGCGTCGCGCAGGCCGCGCTGGACGCCGCCACCGCCTACGCGCGTGAGCGCCGCCAGTTCGGCAGGCCCATCGCCGAGTTCCAGGGCCTCGGCTTCATGCTGGCCGACATGGCCACCCAGGTCGCCGCCGCCCGAGCCCTGTACCTGGACGCCGCTCGCCTGCGCGACGCCGGCCGCCCGTACGGCACCCGCGCCGCCATGGCCAAGCTCTTCGCCACCGACACCGCGATGAAGGTCACCACCGACGCCGTGCAGGTCTTCGGCGGCTACGGCTACGTGGAGGACTTCCCGGCCGAGCGCCTCATGCGCGAGGCCAAGGTGCTCCAGATCGTCGAGGGCACCAACCAGATCCAGCGCCTGGTCATCTCCCGCGCCCTGACCAAGGACGCCTGACCCGGCGCTCTCGGTCCGGGCCCGTCCTGAAGGGGCGTCCGGCGGTGTGGGGGAGGGCCTCGCGCCCTCGCTCACGTCACTGCTCGGGTGGCGAGCGCTCCTCGGCTCACGCGACCGCAGGTGGTGAGTGCCCCTCGGCCGGGCGGCGAGCGCACCACCCGCGGGGCTCTGTCCTGAGCCTCCTCGGACCGGCCTGGGGTGCCAACTGTGCCTCGGCATTTCCTCCGCTGAACGCAAAGAGTGTCTATCTTTTCACCCAGAGTGGTGGCGTCCGGTCGGGCGGCGGCGAGCGGGAGGGGTGCGGGTGAGCGCTGAGCAGGTGGGCGGCCGGGGATGGCCGGAGCACGCGGTGGCCGTGGTGGGCGTGGGGTGCCGCCTGCCCGGCGGCATCACGGATCTCGACGGCCTGTGGGCCGCGCTGCTGGCGGGCGCCGACCTCGTCGGCGAGGTGCCGCCCGGCCGGTTCGAGGCCGAGCGGTTCGTGGACGAGGGCGTGCCCCGGCCGGGCAGGAGCTACACCCGGGCCGGAGGGTTCCTCGGCGGCGACATCACCGCCTTCGACGCCGCGTACTTCGGCATCTCCCCCAAAGAGGCCGCCTCCATGGACCCGCAGCAGCGGCTGCTGCTGGAGATGACGGCCGAGGCACTGGACGACGCCGGCATCGACCCCGCGGCCCTGGCCGGCTCCGGCACCGGGGTGTTCATCGGCATCTCCGATCCCGCCTACGGGGTCATGCAGGCGCTGGAGCCGGGAGCCATGGGCCCGTACACCATGTCGGGAGGCGCCCTGTCCATCGCCGCCAACCGGCTGTCGCACTTCTTCGACCTGCGCGGGCCGAGCATGAGCATCGACACCGCCTGCTCCTCCTCGCTGATGGCCGTCGAGCGGGCCTGGCGGGCGCTGGCCGAAGGGTGCGGCCGGGTGGCGCTGGCCGGCGGGGTCAACCTGCTGCTCGGCCCCGGCGGGTTCATCGGGTTCAGCCAGGCGTCCATGCTGTCGCCGACCGGCCGGTGCCGGGCGTTCTCCGCCGAGGCCGACGGGTTCGTGCGCGCCGAGGGCGGCGGGGTGGTCGTGCTCAAGCGGCTGGCCGACGCCCTCGCCGACGGTGACCGCGTCCACGCGGTGATCGTCGGCGCCGCGTCCAACAACGACGGCCGCACGATGGGGCTGGCGCTGCCCAGCGCCGAGGCGCAGGAGGCCCTGCTGCGCCGGGTGTACGCGACGGCGGGCATCGATCCCGGCGACGTCGTGTACGTGGAGGCGCACGGCACCGGCACCCCCGTGGGTGATCCGGCCGAGTGCCGGGCACTGGGCCGGGTGCTCGGCAGCGGGCGCGTGCGGGGCCCGCTGCCGATCGGCTCGGTGAAGACCAACCTCGGGCATCTGGAGCCCGCCTCGGGCATGCCGGGGCTGTTCAAGGCCCTGCTGGTGCTGCGCCATCGCATGATTCCTGCGTCACTGCACGCCGACAGGCTCAACCCGGCGATCGACTTCGACGCTCTCGGCCTGTGCGTCGCCTCCCGGCCACGGCCGCTGGACGAGACGGTGGAACGGCCGGTGGTCGGCGTCAACTCCTTCGGGTTCGGCGGCGCCAACGTTCACCTCGCTCTGGCCGCCCCGGACACATGGCCCGCTCCGCTCGCCCGGCCCGAGCCGGTCGCCCTGTCCGCCGCGCTCATCCCGCCCGCCCCGGTGGCTCCTCCTGTTCGGGAAGCCCCGCAGACGGCGCGACGCCAGAAGACCCCGGCGAGCCCGGATGCCCTCGGCGGGCCGGTCGTGGACGGGGTGACGCCGGCGGTCCGGTCAGGCGGCGTGCTGCCGGTGGTGGTGTCGGCCCGCGACCGGGTGGCGCTGCGCGCGGCGGCCACCCGGGCCGCTGAGCATCTGGCGGGCGTGGACGAGCGCGACTTCTACGACGTCGCCTACACCGCGACCCGGCGGCGCGGCCGGCACCGGCACCGCGCCGTCGTGCTGGCCGGTACGGCCGCCGCGGCGGCCCGCGGTCTGGCGAGCCTGGCGGAGACACCGGACGCCTCCGTCGCCGAGGCGGAGGCGGTGGAGCACGGGCGGGTGGCGTTCGTCTTCGCCGGCAACGGGTCCCAGTGGGCGGGCATGGGCGCCGACCTGCTGGCCGACCCGGCCTTCGAGGCGGCCGTGGCGGCGGTGGACGCCGAGCTGGGCCCGAGGCTCGGCTGGTCGGTACGCAAAGAGCTGGACCTGCCGGCCGGCCGGTGGCGCCTGTCGGCGACCGAGGTCGCCCAGCCGTTGCTCTACGCCGTCCAGGTCGGGCTGGTCGCGATGCTCGAGGCGGCCGGCGTGCGTCCGGCGGCGGTGCTGGGGCACAGCGTGGGCGAGGTCGCCGCCGCCCGCGTCGCCGGCGCGCTGTCGCCGGCCCAGGCGGCCCGGGTCATCGCCGAGCGCGGCCTGGCACAGTCGGTCACCCGGGGCCGGGGAGGCATGGCGGCCGTAGGTCTGCCCGAGAACGCGGTCCGGCAGATCCTCGGCGACCACCCGCGGGTGGAGGTCGCCGCGATCAACTCCGGCCGCGACGTGACGGTCGCCGGGCCACGGGACTCGCTGAAGGCGCTGGGCGAGGATCTCGCCGCGCGCGAGGTCTTCTTCCGCGAACTGGACCTGGACCACCCCTTCCACAGCAGCGCCATGGACGAGCTGCGCGGCCCCCTCATCGAGCGGCTGGCCGGCCTGCGGCCGTCCCCGGCGGACGTCCTGCTCATCTCCACGGTCACCGGCGTCCCCGTTGACGGGCCCGAGCTGGACGCGGCGTACTGGTGGCGCAACGTCCGCGAGCCGGTCCGGTTCGGCGCGGCGGTCGACAAGGTCCTCGCCGAGGGCATCGACGTGCTGGTGGAGATCGGCCCGCATCCCGTGCTGCGGACCTACCTGCGCCGGGCCACCGCCGCCGCGCGGTCCCGCTCGGCGATCGTGGCCACCCTGCGCCGCGGTGAGCCCGGCCCGGCGCGGGTCCGCCAGGCCGTCGCCGAGCTGATCGCGTCCGGGGCCCAGGTGGACTGGGAGCGCCACTTCCCCCGCCCGGGCAGGGTGCGGGAGCTGCCCGCCTACCCCTGGCAGCGTGAACGCCACTGGATCGGCGGACCCGGCACCTGGGTGCGCACGCTCGGCGACCCCGCGATCCAGCACCCGCTGCTCGGGCAGCGGCTCCCGGTGCTGGACCCCACCTGGCACGGAGAGATCGACCGTGCGCGGACGCCGTGGGTCCGCGACCACCGTGCCGGTGGTGCGGCCGTCATGCCCGCCACCGGTTACGTGGAGATGGCCCTCGCCGCCGGGCGGCTCGCCATGCCGGAGGCCGCCGAGGCGGTCGAGGTCGACGGGGCCGACATCAGCCGGGCCATGGTGGTGCCCTCCGAGGCCGGCGCCGAGCCGGTGTACGCCCAGACCTCGCTGAGCGCCGAGACCGGCGTGGTCACCGTGGCCACCGTCGGGCGGGACGGCCGGCACGCGCGTGAGCACTTCCGGGCCCGGGTGCGCCCGCTGCTGCGGCCGGCGCCGCCTCCGCTGGACGTGACGGCGTTGCGGGCCCGCATCCGTACGTCCGTCGACGTGGCCGGGCACTACGCCGCCGCGGCGGAGGGGCAGATGGTGTGGGGGCCGGCGTTCCAGGTCCTGACCGGCCTGTGGCGCGGCGACGGTGAGATCCTCGGCGCCTACTCCTGCCCGGAGCAGGAGGAGGGGCGCTACCAGGCGCACCCGGTGGTGCTGGACAGCGCGCTGCAGGCCGGAGTGCTGTGGCTGGTGGACGCCCTGCGATCGGGCCAGGGCTACATGCCCGCCGCGATCGGCGCGGTCCGCCTGTGGGGCACGCCACCCCCGGACGGCCTGGTGTACGTGCGGGAGCGTTCCAGCAGCGTGGAGGAGGTCTGCTGGGACATCGTCATCGCCGGTGCCGACGGCCGCGTCGCCGCCGAGATGGAGGGTTGCCGGCTGCGCCGCATGCCCGGCCTGCACCGCACCCCGGTCACCCGGTACGAGCTGGCGCTGCGCGCCGCCCCCCGCCCGGGCACCCCGGCCGCGCCGTGGCCCGCGCCCGGCCCTCGGGAGATCGTCCACGCCGCCGCCGGACGCGTCGCCGCGCTCCGCTCGCGATGGCGCGAGCTGGACCACCCGCGCTACGCCGCACGACTGGAAGAGGCCTTCGCCCACACCCTCGCCGCCGCCCTCGGCGAGCTGACCACCGGCGCGGAGGCGCACACCGTCGCAGATCTTCTGGCGGTGTGCCGCGCACCGCACCACAGGCGGATGCTCCAGGCGGCCCTGCCGCTGCTGGAGCGGTACGGACTGCTCGAACGGTCCGGAGAGCGGGAGCTCCGGCTGCTGGTCCCGCCCGCGGCGCGCGTGCGCGGGCTGCACGCCGAGCTGCTCGCCGACGGCGCCGCCTTCGCCGCCCAGACCGCGCTGTCCGTACGCGCCGGGCGCCGCCTCGCCGAGCTGCTCCGCGGCGAGTGCGACGCCTCCGGCGTGCTGGCCGCGGGCGGGGGCCAGGAGCTGATGGAGCAGTTCCACGACGTCGGCCCGGCCGCCCTGTTCGCAGGGCGTCTCATGGCCGCGCTCGTCGAGGAGGTCGTCCGGGGCTGGCCCGCCGACCGGCCGCTGCGTGTCCTGGAGGTCGGCGCCGGAACGGGGGGCACCACCGCGGCGCTGCTGGCCGTGCTGCCCGCCGATCGCACCCGCTACACGGTCACCGACCGCTCCGAGACGGCCCTGGCGCGCCTGCGGCAGCGCTTCACCGAGGCCGACTTCGCCGACTACGAGCTGCTGGACCTGGACGCCGACCCGCTCGGCCAGGGCCTGCCCGCGCAGGGCTTCGACCTGGTGGTGGCGGCGGGCTGTCTGCACCTCACCCGCGACCTCACCGCCGCCCTGCGCCACCTGGCCACGCTGACCGCCCCCGGCGGCCAGGTGCTCATCGCCGAACCCCACCACCTGGGCACGCTGCTGCCGTTCCTCGGCATGGCGGAGGAGTTCTGGGCCGGCACCGACCACGACGTGCGCCCGCGCTCGCCGCTGCCACCCGCCGGCCGCTGGCCGGCGCTGCTGGCCGAAGCGGGATATCTGGAGGTCGCCCAGATCGGTGACGACGAGGACCCCGCGTCCGCCGACGTCTCGGTGCTGCTCGCCACCGCCCCATCGGCCCCGTACCTCCCGGCGGCGGCGGAGACACCGCGGCCCCGCGGCGACGAGCGGGAGACCACGCGGACGGCAGGCACCGAGGGTCCCGCCGGAGCGGACAGGGCGGCGCCCGGGCCCGCCGCAGGCGCCTGGATCATCGCCGGAGAGGGCGGCGCCGCTCCGCTCGCCGAACGGCTCGGGGCTCTGCTGGAGACGCATGGCGGCGAGGTCGCCTCGTCGGTGCTCAGCGACGATCCGGACCACTGGGCCGCCCAGGTGCCGCCCGCCGCCGAGAGCGCGACATTCGTGATGATCCTCGGCGAGGGCGAGGGCGAGGGCGAGGGCGAGGGCGAGGGCGAGGGCGAGGGCGAGGGCGAGGGCGAGGGGACAGGGCCGGACCTCGTGGTCCGGCAGGTGACCCGGCGCGCCGCGGCGCTGCGCGCCATCGCCCTGGCATGCGAGCAGCTGCCCCAGGACCTGCGGGTCACGTTGTGGCTGGTGGCCCGTCCCTGCGGCGCGCTTCCCGAACCGCACCTCGCCGGCCTTCCGCTGCACCCCGAGGACGCCGCCACCTGGGGGATGACCCGCTCGCTGGCCAACGAGCAGTCACGGCCGCAGGTGCGGCGCGTGTGCCTGCACCCCACCGGGGACGCCGGCCGCGACGCCGAACGCCTGGCGGCGGAACTGCCGGCACCGGACGACGAGGACGAGATCCTCCTCACCCGTCAGGGCCGGTTCGTCCCCCGCCTGCTGGCCGCGTCCGAGCACGCCGTCACCGCGCCGGCCGGCTCCGCTCCCGCCCGCCGTCTCGCCATCCGCGAGCCCGGCCTGTCCTTCCGGCTCGACTGGGAGGAGGCCGAGATCCCCCTCGCTGGCCCGGGTCAGGTGGTGGTGGAGGTGCGGGCGCTCGGGCTGAACTACCGCGACGTGATGCGCGCGGTGAACCTGCTGCCCGCAGAAGCGGTCGAGGCGGTCTTCGGCGGGCACGAACTGGGCCTGGAATGCGCGGGCGTCGTCACCGAAGCCGGCCCCGGCGTCACCCGGTGGCGGCCGGGCGACCACGTCATGGCCGCCGGGCCGGTGGGGTTCGGCAGCCACGCGCTGATCGAGGAGTGGTGGGCCTACGCCGTCCCGGACGGGATGTCGTTCACCGAGGCCGCGACCATGCCGATGGCGTTCGCCACCGTCTACCAGTCGCTGGCCCACTGTGCGCGGGTCAGGCCAGGCGAGACGATCCTGGTGCACGGCGGCGCCGGTGGCGTCGGCCTGGCCGCCCTGCAGTACGCCCGGCTCCACGGCGCCCGGATGATCGCCACGGCCGGCACGCCGGCCAAACGCGACCTGCTGCTCGCGATGGGGGCCGACCACGCACTCGACTCACGGAGCCTGCGGTTCGCCGAGCAGGTCATCGACCTCACCGGGGGACGCGGCGTGGACGTCGTGCTCAACTCCCTGGCCGGCGAGGCCGTCGCCCGCGGCCTGGAGTGCCTGCGGCACGGCGGCCGGTTCATCGAACTGGGCAAGCGGGACATCTACCAGAACAGTTCGCTGCCGATGCGGCCCTTCGGCGACAACATCGCCTTCTTCGGCGTGGACATCGGCACGCTGATGTGGAAGGCGCCCGAGGTGTCGGCCGCGCAGATGGCCGAGGCCGCGGGACGCTACCGGACCGGAGAGCTGCGCCCCCTGCCGCACACCGTGTACCCCGCGGCCCGCGTGGCCGACGCCTTCGCCGCCATGCGCCACTCCCGCCACATCGGCAAGGTGATCGTCTCGCTCGACCCGCGCGACGAGCCGGTCACCGTGCGGACGCGGCCGGCCGCTCCGGCTCCGGATCCCGGCGGCAGCTACCTGGTCACCGGCGGCCTGGGCGGCTTCGGCGCGGCGACGGCCCGCCACCTGGCCCGCCGCGGCGCCCGTCACCTCGCCCTGGTGAGCCGCCGCGGCGCGCGGGCACCCGAGGCGGCCGCCCTGCGGGCCGAGCTGGAGGGCCTCGGCGCCCAGGTCCACGCGTACGCGGCCGACGCCGCCGATCCCGGCGCCATGCGGCGGATCTTCGCGGAGCTCGACCAGGCCGGGTGCCCGGTGCGCGGCGTCGTGCACGCCGCCATGCACCTGGACGACGCCCCGCTGATCGATCTCACCGACGGCCGCGTCTCCGCCGTCCTGCGCCCCAAGATCGCCGGCGCGCTGGTGCTGGACGAGCTGACCCGCGACCGCGCGCTGGACATGTTCGTCCTGTACTCCTCCTTCACGACCATCGGCAACATCGGCCAGTCGTCGTACGTCGCCGCCAACCTGTTCCTGGAGGCGCTGGCCCGGCGGCGGCGCCGCGCGGGCCTGCCCGCGCTGGCGGTGGGCCTCGGCGCGCTGGGGGAGACCGGCGTCCTGACCCGCGGCACCCAGGGCGAGGCGCTCGCCAGGGCGGGCATCGAGCCGATGTCTCCCGCGACGGCGCTGGCCGCCGTCGACGACATGCTCGGCGAGCGGGCCGGCGCCGGCATGGTGGGACGCTGCGACTGGGGCAGGCTGCGCCGCGTCCTGCCCGGACTGGGACGCCCATGGCTGTCGCCGGTGCTGCCACCCGGCTCCGGCGACACGGGCCCCGGCCAGGCCGAGCTGCTCTCCCTGCTGACCACCATGGACGACGAGCAGGCGCACGCGTACGTCGCCGGGCGGATCACCCGGCTGCTGTCCACCGTGCTGCTCGTCCCGGCCGAGCAGATCGACGCCCATCGGCGGCTGGACGAGTACGGGTTCGACTCGATCATGGCCACCGAGATGCTCGCCCGGGTCCGCGACACCTTCGCCATCGACATCCCGCCGTTGGAGCTGGTCCGCGGCGGCGGATCGGTCGCCGACCTCACCCAGAACGTGCTGCTGCGCATCGGACGGCGGCCCGCCCCGTCCGCGGCCGAGGGCGATCCCGGCACGGCGCGCACCGTTCCCCCCGCCGGCCGCCCGGCACGGCCACGCACGGACGATCGACAGGAGACCGCATGACCACGGCCCGGCCGCGGACGCACACCCGGCTCGCCGGGGTGGCCGCCTACCTGCCCGAGACCACGCTGACCACGAGCGAGCTGGAGGACCTGCTCGCCGAGCGCAACCCCGGCCTGGACCTGCCCCGCGGGCTGATCGCCGACCACAGCGGGGTCCGGCGCCGTCACGTCGCCGCGCCCCAGGACAAGCCGTCCGATCTGGCCGTCCGCGCCGCCCGGCGGCTGCTGGACGACGAGGGCGTCCTCGCGGGCGACCTGGACCTGATCCTGTACGCCGGGGTGTCGTCCGACGCCGTGGAGCCGGCGACCGGGCACGTCGTCGCGGCCAAGCTCGGGGCCGGCTGCCCGGTGTTCGACGTGCGCAACGCCTGCAACAGCGTCCTGAACGCGATCCAGGTGGCCGACGCGCTCATCGCCACCGGCCGGCACCGGCGAGTCCTGGTCTGCTGCGGTGAGATGCCCACGGCGGGGACGCCCTGGGTCGTCTCCGGCGTGGAGGAGTTCATCACCGTGGCCGCCTCCTACACCGTCTCCGACGTCGGCGCTGCCGTGCTGCTGGAGGCCGCGACGGCCCCGGGCGTACTCGCCCACCGGTTCGCCGCCCACTCCGCCGGATGGCAGGCGGCGGTCGCACCCGTGCTCAACCTCACCACCGACCCATGGGCGGACCGGCCCACGATAGGGCCGCTCGTCGTCGACACCGCCGCGCTGGTGGGCGGCATCGGCGACATCGACCCCGCCGTGTTCCACAAGCCGCTCGCCGACCTCGGGCTGACCTGGGACGACTTCGCGGCCATCTGTGTGCACCAGGCGACGCTGCCCGGGCTGTGGTGGTTCTGCGAACACGCGGGGATCCCGGAGGGCAAGGTCGTCGTCACCGTCACTCGGCACGGCAACCTCGTCGCCGCCACCCTGCTCGTGCAACTGGCCCGGGTGGTGGCCGCGGGCCGGGTGCGCCGCGGTGACCTGGTCGCGCTGGTGGGCCTGGCCAGCGGGGCCAGCGCCGGCATCGTCGTGGTCCGGTGGTGACCCGTGACCTCCGAGAGCACCCCGGCCGGCCCGCCACGGCCGGGCGAAGGGCGGGCGGTACGCCCCCACGAGGCGCCCCCTGCTCCGGTCGTGAACCCAGCAGCGGACGCCGAGGCCGGCACGGGAACGACCTCGATGGCCGGGCCCGAGGCCGTCGCGACGACCGGCCGGGTGGCCGGCGCCGCGCCCACGGCCGGCCGCGGCCCGAGTGCGGGCGCCGAAGCCGGCCGGAGCTCTGAGGCGGGCGCCGCGGCCGTGGGAGCGGGGGACGGGGTGGCGGCCGGGCCGGTGAGCGAGCTGATCGTCCGGGCCGAACGCTGGGCCCGCGAACAGCCGGCCACGATCGCCTGCCGGACCGGTGGCCGCGCCCCCGCGGCGACCACGTACGCGCAGATGGCGCGGCTGGTGGACCGCGCGATGGCGGCCCTCGCACAGGCGGGCCTGCGGCCGGGGATGCGCGCCGCGCTGCTGGTGCCGCCGGGGCCCGAGCTCGGCGCCCTGGCCCTCGCGCTGCTGAAGCTTCGCGCCGTCCCGGTGCTGGTCGATCCCGGGCTGCCGCTCACCGAGATCGGACGCTGCCTCGGCCGGGCCGCCCCGGAGGCCTTCATCGCGATCCCCGCCGCGCACGCCGCCCGCAGGCTCCTGGGCTGGTGCCGGCGGAGCGTCCGCGTGACGATCACGGTCTCCGGGCCCTGGCCGCGGGACGGGCGCGGCGCCACGTCCCGCCGGACGACCGGCACCCCACCGCCCTGGCCGCCTCCCGGGCCCGGCGACCTGGCGTTGATCGCCTTCACCTCCGGGGCGACCGGCCCGCCGAAGGGCGTGCCGCTGCGCCACCGCCACCTGGCCGCGCAACTCGAGCTATTGGGCGCGCTGGGCACGGTCGAGCCGGGGGCCGTCGTGCTGTCGACGTTCGTGCCGTTCGCCCTGGCCGCCGCGGCGTTCGGCGCCACCGTGGTGCTCCCCGACATCGACCCCCGGCACCCGGCACGGGCCGACCCCGCCGCGCTGGCCGCCGATATCCGGCGTCACCGGGTGGCCGGCATGTTCGCCGCCCCCGCGCTGCTGGACCGCCTCGCGCGCCACTGCACGGCCCGCGGCCTGGTGCTGGACACGCTCGACGACGTGGTGGTGGCCGGTGCGCCGCTGCCGATGCCGGTGCTCGACCGGGTGCGCAGGTGCCTGCGCCCCGACGCCCGGGTGCTGTCGGTCTACGGTGCGACCGAATGCATGCCCGTGGCGGCGATCGACGGCCGCGAGCTGGCCGCGACCGCGGCGGCCACCGCGGCCGGGGCGGGCACCTGCCTGGGCCTGCCGCTGCCGGGGACGAGAGTGTCGGTCATCGCCACGAGCGATGAGCCGATCGAGCGATGGAGCGCGGACCTGGCCGTCCCGACCGGCACCGTCGGGGAGATCGTCGTGGCCTCGCCGGCCGTCGCCGACCCCTATCTGGACGACCCCGAGGCGTCGGCGTCGGCCCGCATCCACGACGGTGACGTGGTCTGGCACCGCATGGGTGATCTCGGCCGGTTCGACGAACGGGGACGGCTGTGGTGCGCCGGGCGCAAATCGGAACGGGTGCGCACCGCCGGAGGCGACCTGTACCCCGACCAGGTCGAGCCGGTGTTCGCCACCGTGCCCGGGGTCCGCCGCACCGCCCTGGTCGGAGTCGGCCCGGACGGCGCCCGGTGTCCTGTCCTGATCGTGGAGTGCGAGCCCGGGACGTCCCGGCGGGGACGCGCCCGCGCCGAGGCCGGCATCCTGCGGCTGGCCGCCCGGCACCCGCACACCGCCGGCATCGGCGAGGTGCTGTTCCACCGCGGGTTCCCGGTCGACGCCCGGCACAACAGCAAGATCCGCCGGAACCTCCTCGCCACCTGGGCCGCCCGGCGGGTCAAGGGAGGGCGGTGGTGAGGGTCCTGGTGACCGGGGGTGGCGGCTTCCTGGGGCTGGCCGTCTGCCGGCGGCTGGCCGCCCGCGGCGACACCGTCCACGCCCTGCAGCGTCACCGCAATCCCGCCCTCGACGCCCTCGGGGTCACCCAGCACCTGGCCGACATACGCGACCCGGCCGCGGTGCGCGTGGCGGCCGGGTCGTGCGAGGCGGTGGTGCACTGTGCCGCCAAGGCCGGCGTGCAGGGCCGCGACCGCGACTTCGAAGAGATCAACGTGGGCGGCACCCGCAACGTACTGGACGCCTGCGCCCGCACCGGGGCGCGCCTGGTCCACACCTCCTCGCCGAGTGTCGTGCACGACGGGCGCGACCTGGAGGGAGTGGACGAGTCGGCACCCTACGCGCGCCGCCACCTGGCGGCCTACCCGCGCACCAAGGCCACGGCGGAACGGCTGGTGCTGGCCGCCGCCGGCCGGGTGCCGGTGGTCGTGCTGCGCCCGCACCTGATCTGGGGGCCCGGAGACCCGCACTTCCTGCCCCGCCTGGCCGCGCACCGCCGCCGGCTGTGGCTGCTCGGCCCCGCCGACAAGACCATCGACACCGTCTACATCGACAACGCCGCCGACGCCCACCTGCTGGCCCTGGACCGTCTGGGTCCCGGCTCGCCCCTGACCGGGCGCGCGTACTTCGTCGCCCAGGGCGAGCCCGTCGGTTTCGGCCAGTGGGTCAACGCCCTGCTGGCCGCGGCCGGGCTGCCCCCGGTGACCCGGCGCCTGCCCGTCCGGCCGGCCTGGACGGCGGCCCGGCTGCTGGAGCATCTCGGCCGGCTGTTCGGCGGACGGTACGTGCCCCCGCTCACCAGGCTCGTGGTGAGCCAGGCCTCGACCGCGCACTGGTTCGACATCTCCGCGGCGCGCCGTGACCTCGGCTACCGGCCGGCCGTCAGCCTCCCCGAGGGCATGGCCCGGCTGACCGCCCACCTGATCGCCCACCCCGAAGACACCTGGCGGTGATCACGATGTACCCCGGCTATCCCTTCACCGGCCGCTGGTTCCGCCACGCATCCGGACTGCGCCAGCACTACCTGGACGAGGGGACGGGGCCGCCCGTGCTGTTCCTGCACGGCAACCCGTCGTGGAGCTACCTGTGGCGGCGCCCGATCGCCGCGCTGCGCGAGGAGTTCCGCTGCGTCGCCCCCGACCACATCGGCATGGGCCTGTCCGACAAACCCGGCGCCGACCGCTACGAGCACACCCTGGCCTCCCGGGTCGACGACCTCGATGCGCTGATCGGTCATCTCATCGAGGTCCGCGGCGCTCCGCGAAGCGGCTGGACTCTGGTGCTGCACGACTGGGGCGGCCCGATCGGCATGGCCTGGGCGTGCCGCCACCCGCGCCGCGTCGCCCGCCTGGTCGTGCTGAACACCGCGGCCTTCCCCAATCCTCGCGGCGAGCGGGTGCGCCCCCTGCTGCGGCTGCCCTTCCGGGTGCTGCGCGACACCCGCCTCGGCGCCCGGCTGTTCCTGCGCCACAACGCCTTCGCCCGCGGCGCCACCCGGCGGCCGCTGGGGGTGTGGCGCCGGATGCCCGCCGGGGTGCGTTCGGCGTTCCTGGCCCCGTACGACCGGCCGGAGCACCGCCTGGCCATCCAGCGGTTCGTCCAGGACATCCCGCTGCGCCCCGGCGACCCGTCCTGGCCTCTCCTCCAGGCGACGGGCGCGTCGCTGGCGCAGTTCGCCGACCGGCCGATGCTGATCGCCTGGGGTCTGCGTGATCCGGTGCTCGACCGGGCGGTCCTCGACGAGTGGCGGCGGCGCTTTCCCGGCGCCCGGTTCCTCCCGCTGCCCCGCGCCGGCCACTACCTGCTGGAGGACGCGCACGAGCGGCTCGTCCCGGCCATCGGCTCCTTCCTGCGCTCGCCCGCCCCCGAAGGCGCCGGCGGCTGACGCGGCACACCCCCCAGACGGCCCGGCTCTGCCCGGCCGCCCCCGCGGCTCGGGCTCCGGAGAAGAGAAGACCCATGTCAGACGACACGACGGCCATGCCGCCCGCGCCGGGCGGCACGTCCTGGCCGAGATTCGCCCTCATCCTGCTGCCGGCCCTCGCGGCCGCCGCGCTCCTGGTCGCCCTGACCGGACGGGGGAGCATCGCCGCCTCCTTCGCCGTCTCCGGGCACCGCTTCAAGGTGTCCGCCGACGAGCTGCGCGGCCAGGGGTTCGCCCAGTACGGCGACGTGGCCGTGACGGCCGGCGGCGTCCGGCGTCCGGTCGCGATCTCGGTGATCGACGCCGCGACGCTGGTGAATTTGTGCCAGTCGGTGCTGATGGACACCCCGGCCGGCCAGGTCACCTTCCTGATCAGGGCGGGGCGCGGTGAGCGGCCGGTCAGGGCGGAGCACCTGGTGATCGACCTGCGGCAGCTCTCCGGCGACGCCGAGTTCACCGGCATCCAGATCGGGCGCGACGCCGGCACCCTGGAGAACGCCACAGGTGCCACCGGCGGGCGCGGCGCCTTCGGCCAGCAGGCCGCCACCGTGCGCGTCAGGCATCTGCGGCAGACCGCCTACGCGGTCAACGCCGGCACGTTCACCCTCGCCGGCCTCGATCTGAGCGTCCGGCGCGGCGACCATGAGTGCTTCTGACCCGATGCCCGGCCTCCCCGACGATGCGCGGCACGCGTCCCGCACCGGCCGAGACGACCGGGTCCCGCGGCGAGCGCCGGCGCACGCCACCGCTGGCGTGCAGAATGTTCCCCCACCCGAAGACATGCCGGGACGCGCGGAACGCACCCCATCGGCCGAACGGCGAGCCCGGCGCCGCCCGCACGCCGGACGCGCCGGGCGCAGGGCACGGGCTTGGCGGGGCAAGGCCGGCGCGCGGCGCGGTTCTCCCGCCGGGCCTGGTGCTGGACGGGCGCGCGGCACGGGCGCCTCGCTGGCCGCGTTCCGGCGGTGGCGCCGTGGCCGGCCGTTCTGGGGCGGCCTCTGGCTGCTTCTCGGCGGGGTCACGATCCTGGCCGCGCCCCTCGCCCCGCTGCATCTCATCGCCCACCAGGGCGTCGCCGGCGTCTCGGGCTACCTGACCGGCCTGGCGCTCCTGGCCACCGGCCCGCTGAGCTGGCTGCAGCCCGCGCAACGCCATCTCCTCGGCGTCGTGGCCATGCTGCTGGCGCTGGCGTCCTTCGTCACGTCCGACTTCGGCGGGTTCGGGGTGGGCATGCTCCTCGGCCTGGTCGGCGCCGCCCTCCTGCTGGCCTGGCTCCCCGGGGACGCCCCATCCCCGATCGGCTCACGGCCGCCACGGGGCTCGGCCGGCGAAGCGTGCGCTTCTTCTCGCGCCGCGACCGATGGCGCTCCCACAGCCGGCGGGTACGCCCGACCCATGCCGGGCCGCGGCGGAGCGGCGACGCCCGGAGCGGACGGCGGGCACCGGCCCGGCGCGTACGGGCGGTTGCCGGCCGTCACCGCGCTGCCGCTGGCGCTCGTCCTGACGACGTCCGGGGCCACGATCCTCCCGGCCAGGCCGGAAAGCGTCCCGCCGGGCGGGCAGGGACATCGTCTGCCGCTCCAGCGACCGGGCGCGCCGCCGGCCGGCGCGGTCCCACCGGCCGCCGCGGAGTCCGGACTCAGCGCCGGCACCTTCATCATGCGCGGAGCTCGCTTCGACGGGGTCGCCTACCGGCCCACCGCGGACGGTCCGCGGCGCTATCTGCGGCTGTCGATGGAGTCGCTGCGGATCGCCGCAGGTGAGCAGTGGTCACATCTGCCGGGCGTCACGCTCCGGCAGGCCCTGCCCGTCATGACGATGTCCGGCGGTGTCGTGCTGCACGTGACCCGGCTGCGGGCGCGCATCGGCGGCCTGGAGATCACCTTCACCCCCGAGCGCCCGCCGCTGTTGCTGCCCCCGCACCTGGCCGTCACCGGCCTCACCGCCGACCATCCCGTCGCCGAAGCCGCGGTGGCGCGCATCGCCGGATTCGCGCAGACCGCGCGACCCGGGAGCGGCCGCCGCTCCCGGTGAGCGGCTGGTGGGCCTCGGCGGTGCACGGCGGTCCGGCGCGCGGGACGGTGTACGCGGCTGAGGAGCTCCGTGGCGCGTCCCGCTGGCCGAGGTGGATACCTGTGGATAAACCTCCTTTTAATGTGACTATTGGCACATACGCTTACATATCGGAATCGTGGCAGTTCAGCGCCGTGTTCGTCCCTGCGTGAATCCCGCGCATGGAAGGACGAGACGGTGGCTTTGCCCGTAGCGGTGCTGCGCTCCTTGCGCCATCGCAACTACCGGCTCTGGGCGGTCGCGGACTTCGTCTCCGTGTCCGGCACGTGGGCTCAGGTCCTCGGCGTCAACTGGTTGATCCTCACGGTCACCGGGTCGGCGGCCAGTGTCGGGATCAGCCTCGTCCTGCAGGCGCTGCCGACGCTGCTGCTCGGCCTGTGGGGCGGATCCCTCGCCGACCGGCTGCCCTCCCGGCCGGTCGTGCTCGCCGCGCAGGTCGCCCAGGCCGCCCTCGCCGCGAGCCTCGCGCTGATCACGATGGGCGGGCTCCCGCCGATGGCGGCCGTCTACGGCATCATGGCCGCCTCCGGCCTGGTCGGCGCGATCACCGGTCCCGCGCTCGGCCGGTTCGGCGCGGAGGTCGTGCCGCCGGAGGACCTGCCCAACGCCATGGCGCTCGGCTCGGTCATCAGCTCCGCGGCTCGCATCCTCGGCATGAGCCTCGCCGGCGCGCTGCTGCCGCTGACCGGGACGACGGGCCTGTTCGTGGTCAACGCCGTGAGCTTCCTGGCCGTGATCGCCGCCGTGCTCCGCATGCGCCGCGGCGAGCTGCACGTCCTTGCGCGGGCCGGGCGATCCACCGACCTCGGCGTGCGCGAGGGCGTCCGGTACGTCATGCGCACCCCCTGGCTGCTGGTGCTGCTCGCGCTCGCCTTCGTCCTCGGCGGTCTCGGCCGTAACTACCAGGTGACCATGGCCGCGATGAGCGCGGGGCCGCTGGGGTCGGGGGCTTCCGGGTACGGCCTGTTGTCCACGGTCTTCGCCGTCGGCACCGTGCTCGGCGGGGTGGCGGTGGCGTCCCGGAACAGGCTGAGCGTGCGCCTGCTGCTCGGGGCGGCGATGCTGGCGAGCGTCACCCAGATGGCCAGTGGCCTGATGCCCGGCCTCACCTCCTTCGCCGCCCTGATGCTGCCGATCGCCGCCGGCGCCGTCGTCCTCGACACCGCCGTCGCCGCGCGGGCACAGCTCGGCAGCCCCGACCACATGCGCGGCCGGGTCATCGCGGTGCTCGGCGTGGTCTCCGCGGCCTCGGGGGCGGTCGGCGGCCCGCTGCTCGGTCTGATGAGCGACACGCTGGGCCCTCGCACCACCCTCCAGCTCGCCGGCCTGGCGACGGTCATGGCCACGGTGCTGGCCGCCGCCGCGTTCGCCCGTCTCGCCGGCGTGCGGTCGGCGGCAGCGGTTCTCGAACGCCTCAGGCCGCGTCCCGCCGAGATCGTCCTGCCCGAGGTGGCCGCTTCCCGGGTCTCCTGACCGGAGGACCGCCACCGGCTCCGGTGGCCGGGAAACGGGAAAACGGCTCGACCGGCGAGGGCGGGGCGAGGAAGACTTGCCCGTGATGGACGAACGACGGAGAGTCCGGGTATCCAAGTACCTGGCACGGCATCTGCGGCACGAGCCCGCGCGCATCGGGCTGACCCTGGACGAGTGCGGCTGGGCCGAGGTGGACGCGCTTCTCGCGGCGGCCGCCGCCCACGGCTTCCGGATCACGCCACGCGAGCTGGAGCTGGTGGTCGCACACGACGGGAAGCAGCGGTACACGCTGGAGAACGGGCGGGTGCGCGCCAACCAGGGGCACAGCGTACCGGTCGAGCTGGGCCTGCCGGCCGCCGAGCCGCCCGCGGTCCTGTACCACGGCACCGTGTCCCGCCACCTGGCGCCGATCCGTGAGCAGGGGCTGCGGCCGATGAGCCGCCACCATGTCCACCTGTCCGGCGACCGGGAGACGGCGACACGGGTGGGCGCCCGTCGCGGCACGCCGGTCGTGCTGGTCGTGGACGCCGCCGCGATGCGCGCCGCCGGGCACACGTTCCGGGTCAGCGCGAACGGCGTGTGGCTGGCCGACCACGTCCCGCCGGGGTTCCTGCGCTTTCCGGGCTGACCGTCCCTGCCCGCGCGGGCGCCGGTCAGGAGCCGGTGGCTCGCGCGCCCCAGTCCAGGAGCGACTCGGCGGTGGAGAAGCGGCGGCTGGAGACGTCCTCGCCGAGGATCACGCCGATCAGCCGGTGGCCCTCCCGGTCGGCGGCGAAGGTCAGGCAGAAGCCGGCGGCGTTGGTGAAGCCGGTCTTCACGCCGATCACGCCCGGGTCGCCGAGCAGGTGGTTGCTGTTGGTCCAGGTATGCGCGCGGTGGTCGCCGGTCTCGCCGACCGAGTAGGTCTCCGTGGAGGTGATCTTCTCGAACGCCGGGTCCCGCAGCGCCGCCGCGGCCAGGCGTGCCTGGTCGCGGGCGGTGGAGTATCCGTCGCCGCCGGGCATCGGCAGGCCGTCGGCGTTGACGTACCGCGTGTCCCGCAGGCCGAGATCCTTCGCGGCGGCGTTCATCTTGCCGACGAACCCGTCCACGCCGGGCCCGTAGACGCGGGCCAGGGCGTGCGCGGCGTCGGCCCCGGAGGGGAGCATCACGCCGTACAGCAGCTGGCCGACGGTGAGGCGCTCGCCCGGTCGCAGGTCGGCGCTGGTGCCGCCGTTGTCGTCGGCGTGGCCGACGTCCGCGGCGGTGATCGTGACCTGGTCGGTCGTCCTGGCCTCCCGCAGTACGACGTAGGCGGTCATCACCTTGGTCAGGCTGGCGATCGGCATGCGCTCGGCCCCGTTGTCGTCCAGCAGTGCCGTGCCGGTCGAGGCGTCCAGCAGGTAGGTGGCCCGCCCGTACACATCCGGCGCGCGACGGGCGGCGTGGCCGTGAGCGGAGATCCCTCCAGTCCAGGCGGTGGCCTGCCGGGAGAGGGCCGGCGCGGCGGCGGGCTGGGCGGAGGCCGGCGAGACGACCCCGGTGACCAGGGCGGACACGGTGACGCACAGGCCGGCGAGGAGGTTGCGATTGCGCACGACCTCCAGGCTGCCATGGTGTTATGGGTGGTTTTATAGGCCTTTGTCGAAGTGGGTGCAGGTCTTTGCCGGTGCTGGGGTTTGCGGGACCGGGCGGACGGATGGTGCGCCGGCCGTGGCCGCCGGACGGACACGCGTGTGGGTGGGAGACCTGGCATGATCCGTCAACGGCAACCGCCAGGTCGCCGCGGTGACGCCCGGACGTCGCGTCCCGGTCGTCTTGCTCTGATCAGAATTCCCCATGCGCAAAACAGCACTGGCGACCGCCGTACTCCTCGCGGCTCTGGCCACCGGCCACGGCGCGCTCGCCGCGGCCGACGCCTCCGCCGCCACCCCGGCTCCCGCCGGTTCCCACGGACGCCACTCGCTCGGCTTCGCCCTGCTCGGCGACACCCCCTACGGCGACGCCCAGCGGCAGACGTTCCCCGCCCTGGTCAAGGCGGTCAACGACGACCGGGACGTCAGCTTCGTGATGCACGCCGGTGACATCAAGGACGGCTCCTCCACCTGCGACGACGCCCGGTTCGCCGACCTGGCCGGCCTGTTCGGCACCTTCGCCGACCCGTTCGTGCTCACCCCGGGCGACAACGACTGGACCGACTGCCACCGCACGGCCGCCGGCGGCTACCTGCCCACCGAGCGCCTGCAGGCCCTGCGCAAGGTCTTCTACCCGCAGCCCGGCCGCACCCTGGGCCGCCACCCGATGGTCGTGCGGACGCAGGCGTCCGACCGGCGCTACCGGGACTACCGCGAGAACGTGATCTTCCGCCGTGAGCGGGTCGTGTTCGCCACGGTGCACGTCGTCGGCAGCGACAACGACCTGGCGCCGTGGTCGCAGCTGCCGGGCGGCGACCGTCCGGCCGAGCGGCAGGCCGAGTACGAGGCGCGCAAGGCCGCGGCACTGGCGTGGATCGACGAGGCCTTCGCCACCGCGCGCCAGACCCACGCCCCCGGCGTGCTGCTCCTCATGCAGGCCGAGCCGGTCGACGGCCTGGGCTTCACCGAGATCCGCGCCCGCGTCGCCGACCACGCCAGGGCGTTCGGCAAGCCGGTGCTACTGGTGCACGGTGACGAGCACAAGTACGAGGTCGAGCCCGGCTATGCGGGCGTGCCGAACCTCACCCGCCTGGAGACCTTCGGCGCCACCGCGAGCGAGTGGCTGCGCGTCAAGGTCGACCCGTCCACCCCGCAGGTGTTCTCCTGGGAACCGCGGACGGTTCCGGCCTCCTGACCACATCCGTTCCACCGCCCCCGGCGGACGGTCCCGGAAGGGGCGGTCGCCGGGGGCGGCGTCTCAGGCGGGCCGACCAGGTGTTCCGGTCCCGGCATCCGCGAGGAGCCTCCTAATGGGAGTTACCGGGTTGCCTGATTGGGCAGACTCGGTGCCTGGTAGCCGTCGGTGAGTGAGCACTCTC
>NZ_BMNT01000046.1:58543-67197 GCF_014646695.1 Sphaerisporangium melleum | reverse complement strand
TCAAGCTTGTCCCCCTGCCTGCTCTCACCACGCGAGACGTCACCGAAAACGCACTACGCGTGGCCGCTGCCAGGGGAAGACTCCGTGCGGTCAAGGGGGATGATGGCATGTGGCGGAGCAGCAAGAAGTGGGTGAAAGACTATCTCAAGTCGAGGCATCGTAGGTCGTAACGCATCTGCGGACGAGAAGCTACAACCACTCCTATAGTGCCTCCACCAACGGCTACTGCGGCAGCGGTGGCACCAACGTCAAGCTAGGTGACCCATCCGAGTGGGCCGCCTGCCAGACGGGCCTGGTGCTGAGTGACGAGTAGCTCTACAGATCTCGCTGTACGGCTCGTACTCTCGCGTTCACCCCTTAAGCGTGAGCCGTCCTGCTGCCGGCCGCCATCGACCCGTCGTGGACGCGCCCCTGGCCCCGCCGTACCCCGGAGACCGAGATGGCCGACTTCGGGCTCGGGGCTGCTTGGGGCGTTGAGTGGAAGGCTTGGCGGACTCCCGGCTTCGTCTCCACCGCTGCCGGGTACCAGGGCGGCTACAGTCCGAACCCGCTTACCGCTGGAGAGCTGAGGCGGGGAACGCTCTCGATCGATAGCCATGGAGTTCCTTGATCGCTCATGTCAGAACGTGTTCTGATGTAACCTGACGGTGTGAGCACTAGCCATGCCGACGCAGTGACTTTCTCTGACCTGTCGAGAAATCCCCGAGCGGTCGCCGAGCGCGCGGCACGCCTGGGACGCGTGCGTGTCACGCATCGGGATGCTCCAGACTTCTACTTGACGGCAGCCGACCGTGAAGAGGAGCGCGAACAGACGTTCACCACCGCCTCCCGGCTGTTTCTTGCTCTGATCAAGCACGATCCCACTGCGCGTGCGCTGGTCATAGCCATGCCGGAGGTCTTCCCTTGGGTTCGCCACCTGTCTTCGGACGAACTGCGTGCCTTCACTCTGGAACTGGTCGAGGCGCTCTCCGATGCGGCCGAGTTGGAGGTCGATGCCACCACACAGGAGGTCATCGCCGGCTGGCGAGCCACTGCGAGGATCAAGGCCGACCCCGCACGCTACGCCGAGGCTCGCAAGCCCACCAGCGGTGACTTCGGGCCGGTACAGGTTTCGGCATGAGTCCGAAGCGTGGAGATCGGGTGACGGTGCCACCACCGGATGGCGAGTGGGATGTCCGGTTCGGTACCGGCGAAGCGGTCAGGGGCTGGGAAGAGCTGTGCCGTCACGCCTTGGCCAATACGCGCCGATGCTTCGAGGTGCTGCGGGTTGATCCCCGTTCAGGCTCCAGCCACGACCGTCAGCATCGCCTACGCGGCGATCTCGCGACTCATCGTCACAACGGCAAGGACTTGGAGCAGTGGGAATTCGAGGTCACCAGCGGCGGGCGTGTCCGCTATGCCATCGATGATGCCACTCGAACTGTCTGGGTAATCTATGCATCGCCCCGGCACCCCAAAGACACCGAATAGCCGACTATTGCTGCGCGAAGCCGAGTGTTACAGCAGCACCTTTTAAGCTGTCAAATGGGTATTGCGGCATCGGTGGCACCAACGTCAAGCTAGGTGACCCATCCGAGTGGGCCACCTGCCAGACCGACCCGCCCGCGAGCGTGGCCGCCGGGACCGCGCCCCCGGCGGCCGCACCCTTCACCGGCAAACGCGTCACGAGACGCGTTCGAGCATGTCCGCCCTGATCTGCGGACCCGTGAGCGCCTTGGAATAGACGCGCACGTCGTCGAGCGTGACCGGAATGTAGAGGTCGTCGGCGAACCCGTCCGATCCGAGCTGGAAGTCGCCAGGGGCGTACAGGATGGCGCTCGACGTCTCCAGGGACTGATGTACGGCGCCGTTGACGTACACCGTCAGGGTGTAGCGGCCGGCCCAGTAGTCGAACGTCATGGCGAGGTGGGTCCACTGGTCGATCGGCGGAGTCGGGAGGGTCACGGAGAGGGGTGTCCGGTCGGCCATCGTCAGGAGCACCTGGTAGTCCCTCGGCCCCCATGTCTTGACGGAGTAGCTCGGGTAGGAGGAGCCTGACGCCTTCTTCGCGACGATGTACCGCGGCCGGTCGTACGGTTCGACGGCCCTCGGCCGCATCCACATCTCCAGGGTGAGCCCGCTCGTCACCCGCAGGCTCGCCGGGTCGGGGACGACCATCCGCCTGCCGGTCCTCGCGAAGTCCAGGGCGGAGCCGTGCCTCCCCGCGGTCCAGGTGGCCCTGTCGACGGTGCCGTGGTTGCCCTTGCCGGAAGCGTCCCGGGCCAGGGTGCCGCTCCCCTCGTCGAGCGCGTAAGCGGCCAGGAGGGATTCGGCGGGCCGGTCGACGGGTCCCACGTCCGCGGCCGCCTCCTGCGACGGGGGGCCGTTCGTGAGAATGTCCCGGGCCTGGACGCGGTAGTAGTAGCTGCCCGCCGGCTCGATGCCGGTGTCGGCGTACTTCGGCGTGGTGACGGTGGCGACCAGCGTCTCGGCGGTGGGCTCGAAGCCGGCCGTCGACGAGCGGTGGACCTCGTACCCCGTGACCCCGAAGTCGTCGGTCGCCGCGGTCCACGACAGGTCGGCACGGGCCTTCCCACCGGCCGCGGTGAAGGCGCCCACCGCCGAGGGCGGATCGTCTGGAAGGGCCGCGGTGACGGGGGTCTCCATGTCGGCGCGGACCCGTGCCTCGTCGATGGCGGTGCCGTAGACGCGCACCTCATCGATCACGCCGTCGAAGTCGGCCGAGGTGTCGTAAGCGCCGCCGATCGTGCGCTGGCCGTCGAACGACGGCAGCGGCACGGTCGCCTCCTGCACGGCGACCTGCGTCCCGTTCAGGTAGATGCGGAGCGCCGTCCCGTCATGGGTGACCGCCACATGGCTCCATGCGCCCTCCGGCACCTCGAACCCGTGCTCGCTCCCCGAGATGACCGCGCATCCTTCGACCCCGCAGTAGGCTGCGTACAGGGTTCGCGAGCTGTAGTCCACCACGAAGAAGCCGTTCGAGGAGTCCGAGGACTGCAACTCCAGGAGGTTGCCGTAGGCGTCGGCCGCCGGCTTGATCCACGCCTCGAAGGTGAGGGCCCCAAGGGCTGCCCAAGCAGGGGTGGGAGGAATCGCCACCTTGCTCTCGACGTAGTCCTCTCCCGCGAAGGACAAGGCCTTCCCGTACTTTCCCGCCGTCCACGACGTTGCCACCGCCGTGCCAGTGTCACCGCCCATGGAGTCGCCCACCGCGGTACCCCTGCTCTCCTCCATGCCGTACGCGGCGATGGGGACGGGATCGGTGAGAAGCGAGGCGGCCGACGCGGGGCCGACCGGCACAGCGGCCGTCGCGCTGAGAGCCATCGCCACAGCCACGGCGGCGGACGCCAGGAATCGAGGTAAACGGGGCATCGAACCTCCGTAGCCGAGCCATGTGATGATCCACGTTAACGCGGACGAGCCGGTCTGGCGATCAAGTAATTGCCCTCACGGAGTTCGAGGTCACCGACCGCTGTCTTGCCTCGTACGCGGCCCGAGAGCCGACCCGTATCTGTGCAGACCGACGTCGACCCCGGCTACATGATCGACCGACAGCACCGCAGGCAGCGGCCTTGCGGGAGGCTTTGTCGCGGCCCGGAACCGAGCGACGACGGCCGCGCACAGGCGGTCACGTCCATTTCCCTACGCTGCTCAGCTTCGTGAGCGTGCGGTGCGTATGGTCGCGCAGGTTCGTCCTAACTACCCCCTTGAGTGGGCCGCGAAGAAGGCGGTCGCTGGGCATCGGCACCCGAGACGGTGCGCACCTGGGTCCGCAAGGCAGAGGTGGACGCGGGCAGCGGCCTGGCATCACCAGCGAGAACGCCGCTGAGATCAAACGACTGCGGGCAGAGGTCGCCGAACCGCGTCGGGCCTGTGCGAGAAATCGCACGCAGCGGGCGTGATCCTTGTCCGCTCTATTGAATGCGGCGACGAGGGGACCCGTGTCACAGAGGATCACGCGATGATCGCTCCGTCGGACTCCTCGCGGCGAGGACAGGTGAGATACCGGTCATGATGGACGCAAGGTCCGCCGTCCTCTGGAGAGCACCGACCAGAGTGGCGAGGCGCCGAGGAAGCTGCAGCTCATCGAGAGCCTCCTCGGTGCCGACTCTGGCATCATTGTCGAAATCCATGGTGGTATAGACACGGCTGCCGAGACAGAGACATCTCTAGAGCTGCAGCGTACGCAGCTGCCGCCCCCTCCAACGGCTACTGCGCCATAGGCGGCACCGGCGTCGGTTGTCCCATCGGGCTGACGACCGGCGAGGCGTAGACCAGCAGCCTCACGATCACCTTGGCCTGAGATCGCCCGGCAAGACCGGCATCGATCTTGGGCCGGCTCCATTTCACGGGGATCTTTTCTCTATGGTCAAGGGCAGTCCGCTTCGCGGTCTGCCGCGCTGGGCGATCGGCGGGCCGGGCTGCGGCCCTTCGGGGGGTCCCGGCCCGCGCCGCCCGCACTGGAGCTAGCGAAATCCTCCGGTGAGCTGGCTCGACTACGTACAGTCGGCCGAGTTGTGGAACCGCACCCTGCAGGACTGGCAGTTGGAGTCCCTGGCGGTGCTGTCCGTGGTGGCCCTGTCGGTGTATCTGCGTCAGCGCGGCTCACCGGAGTCCAAGGCGGTCGGCGCCCCGCACGCCGCCACGAACGTCCAAGGCTGACCCGATCGCCCGAAGGCCGGGGCCGGCTCTGGTAGGTGATCGCCGGGCGCCTCGCCGCCGCGGCGCGCGCCGACCTGGCCGGTTACGGCGAGGAGCCGGTGTGCGGTCAGCGTTCCGCTGCGCCGGGCCGCTCCTCACGGGGCTGCGCCTCGCGGGGACGCACGATGGCGACCGGGCAGTGCGCGCCGTGCAGCACGCCGTGGCCGACCGAGCCCAGCACGGCCCCCTTGAACCCGCCGAGCCCGCGCGAGCCGACGACGACCAGGTCGGCCTTCTCGGACGCCTCGACCAGCGCCGGCGTGGGGTGCCCGCACACGACCGTCTCGGCCACCGTCACCTCCGGGTGCTCTTGTCGCCAGGCCGCGAGCCACTGCCCGGCCTGCCGGGTGGCCGACTCGAAGACGTCCTTGAACACATCGGTGTAGCCGGCCGCGAGCGGTGAGAACGCGGGCATCGCCCAGGCGTGCACCGCGTGCAGGCGCGCGCCGCGCAGCTTCGCCTGCTCGAAGGCGAACTCCAGCGCCGCCTCCGAGTGCGGCGAGCCGTCGACGCCCACGATGATCTCGCCGTGCTCTTCGCCCAGCGGACCGCGCACGATCACCACGGGGCCCGCCGCGTGCCCGGCCAGACCTATCCCCACTGATCCGACGACCAGGCCGGTGAAGCCGCCCATGCCGCGGCTGCCGAGCACCAGGACGTCGGTCCGGCCGGACTCGTCCTTGAGCCGCTCGACCACCGCCCCGGTGGCCAGTTCGGTGGTGACCTTCACGCCGGGAGCCCGCTCGGCGACGCGGGCGGCGGCCTTGGCCAGCACACCCTCGCAGTAGTCGGTCATCGACTGGTCGAACCCCTCGACCCGGTGGAACGGATACTCACCGGCCCAGGGCTCGCGGACGTGCACGACACGTACGGCCTTCCCCGAGCGGGCGGCGTCGTCCGCCACCCAGTCGACCGCCGCCAGTGCGGAGGTGGAACCGTCGACCGCGACCGTGACAAGCCCGTACATGGTCTCTCCTTCGTGGTGCCGGTGCCGGGCTATCGCGCATCCCAGCCGGGACTGTCATCCTCTTCCCACGTGAGCCTGTCGATCACGTCCACCACGCCGTTGACCCGCAGAACGGCGCGGGCCGCGATGTGCGCGTTGCTGCGCCGGTCCATCGTGCCCTCCAGCGTGACGACGCCCCGCTTCACCGTGACCTTGACCCGGGAGGCGTCCATCCACAGCGACCGGGTGAGAACGTCCTCTTCGATCTCCCTGGCGATGTCCGCGTCAGCGCGGACGAAGACCTTCAGCAGGTCGGTGCGGCTGACGATGCCCTGCAGGACGCCGTCCTCGTCCACGACGGGCAGGCGCTTCACGCCGTGCTCGTCCATCAGCCGCATGGCCTGCACGACCGACGCCCGCGGCCGGGTCGTGACGGCCGGCCTGGTCATCAGCTCGGCGGCCGTCTCGCCCTTCGCCTTCTCGCGCGCCCACGCGCCCTCCTTGCCGAGGCGGTGGCGCAGCCGCACCCGCAGCGGCGGCTGGTAGCCCTCGCGGTAGTACTGCTCCTTGAACTCCTCCTTGCGCAGCAGGTCCGCCTCCGAGACGACGCCGAGGACGTGGTCCTCGCCGTCCACGACCGGTACCGCGCTCACCCCGTGGGCGATGAGCACCTCGGCGACGTCCTTGAACGGCGTGCTGCCGTTGACCGAGGCGACGTCCCGGGTCATGACCTCGCTGACCTTCACCCGCATGGTGCCCTCCAGCTCGCTTCTCGTGCCTGTCTCTCCTCCGAGTCCATCTCGCCGTGGCGGCCGCGGGGAGTGCCGCAAGTCCTCGGTTCGCGGGTCGTTGCGCCCGCCGCCGGGGCCCTTCGTCCCTGGCGGCGGGCAGAGCTCGCAACCAGGGACGTTCAGGGCCTTTCGGCCCGCCGCTTCAGGACCTGTGCCGCGGGTGGCGCCGCCCGGGCAGGGCAGAACAGCAGGTGAGGCGGACGCTCGCCGCACCCGCGCGAGCAGAGGGAAGGGAGGAGACCCATGGACGGTCGCACGTCGACCGGCGACGTGGCGCACGCGGTGCGGTCGGCGGTGGAGGCGGCGATCCACGCCCCCTCCGTGCACAACACCCAGCCGTGGTCGTTCACCGTGGCCGGTGACGAGATCAGTCTGCGGGCGGACCTCGACCGGCTCCTGCCGGTCGCCGACCCCGAGGGCCGGCAACTCCTGATCAGTTGCGGGGCCGCGCTACTGGACGTGCGCATCGCGCTGCTCGCGCTCGGATACCACCCCGAAGTGCACCTGCTGCCCGACCCGGACCGGCCCTCGCTGCTGGCGAGGGTGCGTCCGGGGGAGAGCACGCCGCCCGACGAGCACGCCCTCGACCTGTACGCCGAGATCACCCGGCGCCGGACACACCGGGCGGGCTTCACTGCCGAGCCGATGGCGGAGGCGCTGGTCGAGGCCCTGGTCGGGCAGGCGGGCATGGAGGGAGCACGCCTGACCCCGGTGCGGTCGCCGGCCGCCGTACGCCTGCTCGGGGCGATCACCGACGCGGCGCAGCAGGCGCAGGCGCAAGATCGGCTGTTCACGCTGGAGCTGATCCGCTGGAGCCGGCCGCCGGGCAGCACCAGGCGGGACGGCGTGCCCGCGGACGCCTACCCGAGCGAGCCGCCGCGGACCAGCCCTCAGCGGTTCGCGCAGCGCGACTACGCCCGGGGCCATGGCTGGGGTACGAAGGAGACCCACCCGGAGGCCGTCACGACCGGGCTCGTCGCCGTGCTGACCACGACGGGCGACTCCCGTGCAGACTGGCTGGCCGCGGGTCAGGCGCTGCAGCGCGTCCTGCTGCACGCCTCCGCACACGGCGTGCACGCCGCCTTCCACACCCAGGCACTGGAGCTGCCCCACCTGCGGGAGTTCCTCCGCGAGCAGGTGTGCTCGGGGGAGTACCCCCAAATGATCATGAGGCTCGGCAGGGTCCCCGACGGGGGCCCGAGCGTGCGCCGCCCGGTCTCGGAGGTGGTGGACGGCCTGTGACCTCCGGCTGCGGCGCGGCACTGCAGAGTTCGAGACGGTTACGCCCACGCCCCGGTTCGTCGCCGCTGCCGTCGGGTCCGGCGTGGTCGCCGGGGCGGGCCGTCGCTGATGGTCCCAGGCGTTGACGAGCTCCGTGGAGACGGCATGCAGTCCCGAACCCGGCACCGAGACGTCGAGGTGCTACTTGCCGCCTTCACGTCGCGATAAGGTCAGCGCCGCGGGACGAGCGGGTCAGACGGGGCGGGTGGCCAGGACCAGGGTGTCGATGGCCTCGCGTGGGCCGTCCTCGGTGGCGACCGGGCGGCGCACCTGCCCGGCACGGGTCACCGTCAGCGCCGGCGTCAGGGACGCGACGAGCGTGTCGGCGGTGTAGAGCACGCCAGCGTCGCGCGGGCCGCCCACGCCGTCCTCCAGGTTCGCCAGGTCGTGCCCGACGATGAACAGGCGCCCACCGCGTGCGACCGCCGCGGCCGCCCGGCCCAGCACCCCGGCCAGGTCGTCCTGGGGCAGGTGGAGGTAGGCGATGAGCACCAGGTCGAAACCCTCCGGTTCCGGGACGTATGTGCACAGGTCGGCCAGGACCCAGTCGACCGGAACACCTCGATCGGCGGACATCCGCTCCGCCTTGGCGAGCCCGGTGGCGGAGAAGTCGACGCCGGTCATCCGCCAGCCCCGCTCGGCGAGCCAGACGGCGTTGCGGCCCTCACCTGTGCCGAGGTCGAGGCCGCGGCCGGGTGTCAGCGCGGCGAGGTGCTCGGCGACGAAGCGGTTGGGCTCGGCCGTCCAGAGCAGCCCGCTCGCCTCGTAGCGCTGGTCCCACTCGGCCCTCTTCATCATGCCGCCACCTCCCCGGCGATGATATGCCGCGCCGGCCGATGGGAGAGGTTCGTTCCTCTCTCGGGCGACGCTCGTAGGCCCCCGTGGGACGTTCTGCCGAGGGTCGCTCCGAGGCATGCCCAGATGATCCTGTTCGA
>NZ_BMNT01000046.1:0-58494 GCF_014646695.1 Sphaerisporangium melleum | reverse complement strand
CCGTGAGCCGTGAGCCGTGAGCCGTGAGCCGTGAGCCGTGAGCCGTGAGCCGTGAGCCGTGAGCCGTGAGCCGTGAGGGGGCCTGCGGGCTTGGGCGGTGAGGTGGTAGCGGGGGCGATGGCGGGCGGGTGGGCATCGTGTTCGATTGATCGCGAGAGGGGCCTGTGCGCCGGGCTGACTGTCCAAGTGGGGATAGCGTAAAGGCAGACAGAAGGATGATCTGCTCCCTGGCAGATATCCACATTTCCCGAATTGTCGCCGTTTGTCACTCTCCATCTGTCTCGCTGCTCCGGCCAGGACACCCCCTCCGGCCGGAACCCTGACCGAAGGAGAAGACTCGTGACCCGAGTCCTCACGGCCGCGCTCGCCACCGTGGCCGCGCTGGCCCTGACCAGCGGAACCGCCCTCGCCTCCCCCACCGATCCGGCTCCCGCCGCCTCGTCCGCGGCCCCCGCCGCCGCAGGCACGGTGTCGGCGATCACCGACCGTCTCGCCGGGCAGGTCGCCGCCGCGCTGGCCGACCGGGAGGTCCGCGACCGTGCCACATCGGCGACCGCCTCGGCGTCCGCGGACCTGCTGAGCATCACCGCGAGCACCGGTGTCGCGCAGGCCGCGCGTGCGGCCAACGAGGCCGTGCTCGCCGCCAAGGGGCTCCCCGCCACCGGCGGCTCACTGCTGCGGCTCCGCCTCGCCACCGACGAGATGCGCGCCGGGCTGGCCCGCGGTGAGCTTCCGCTGGTCGCGGCGGCCCCCTCCGACGACGAGGCCGCCTCGATCACCGCGTACGACCCGCTCGGCGGCACGGTGGCCCTCGACCCGGCGAAGGCCCCCGAGCGGCCGGTGCTGGTGGTGGAGGTCGACGTGGCCAAGGCCCTGCCCCTGGGCCTCGACCTGATGCGCAAATCCCTGTCGGCGCGCGGGGTGACCGCGCTGCGGCCGACGGCGACCGCGAAGGCCGCCGGTGGGTACTGGGCCACCAAGGTCAACGCGGTCCGGCTGTCGGACGACGAGGAGCCGTGGATCAAGGGCGACGCCGAGATCTTCAGCATCGTCGGCGGCTTCGGCCTGGACGGCAAGGCGACCGTCAACGTCGTCCAGATGCCCTACCTGGACAACGACGGCACCACCTACTACCCGAACCAGCTCCTGGTCCACTTCAACGGCTACAAGTACAACCTGGCCGACATCGTGATGATGGAGGACGACGGCGACACCAACTACCAGCAACTCGCCCAGGCCATCGCGACCGCGCTGCTGACCATCGCCGACGGCGGCGCGTACATCCCGCTGGTCAGCGCGATCATCTCGGCCATCCCCACCTCCTGGTGGACCGACGACCCCGACTACGTGGACTCCTGGTACACGCTGTCCACCGCCAGCAGCGGCCGGTTGTACGGCGCGCGGGGGAACGGCTGGATGGACGTGGCCCCCTACTGGGTGTCCCAACTCTGAGCCTTCGCCCGGCCGCCCGCTCGACGCGGGACTGCTCGTGGCGGGCGTCCGCCGAGCCCCCGGAAGGAGGCTCGGCGGACGCCGGCGGTGCGAGGGGCCGGGACCGGTGGGCTGCGCGGTCAGGTGGCGCAGCCCACCCGCTGGGTGCTCAGCGCGATGTCGTCCATCCACACGTCATAGGCGGCAGGCGTCGGATTCGGCTGGTAGAGCTGCCAGCCCAGCTTGACGGTGTCGAAGCGGGGGAAGACGAAGTCGACGTCGTTGCCGCCGTGCTCCCGGGTGGACGCGCTCAGCCCCGGTCGCGGCACCCCGTCGAACCACACGGAGATCCGGTTGTCGGCGGGGTTCATCCGCCATTCCACGCACTGCCACACGCCGGCCCGCGAGGGGTCCGACTCGCGCCAGTTCGTCCAGTCGCCGGTGGGGCCGCCGTCCGCGCCGACCCCCCACAGGGCGGTGCCGCCGTTCACGACGGGGACGTACTGCCCGCCGAGCGGGCGGACGATCTCGGGTCCGGCGCCGGTGGCCTCGATGAGGGTGTAGTGCGCCCAGTCGGGGGCGGTGGGGAACGCCTTGACCCGCAGTCGCACCCGGCCGTAGAAGCCGTTGCCGGGCGGGGCGAAGTCGTCCACCTTGAGGAAGGCGCGGCCGTTGCCCTGCGTGCGGATGTGCAGCACCTGCTGGCCGCCGCGATCTCCGTGCCCGCCGCGCTCGACGGTGAGCGTGCCGTGCTTGGTGTCGATGCCCCAGTCGAGGCTGGCGGCGCCGCCGAGGGGCAGGTCCTGGAAGTCCTCGCAGAACAGCAGCGCTCTACTCCCGCAGGTGCCGGCGCCGTGCCCGGCGGCGGAGGCGGCCTGGGTGGCCGTGAGCGGCAGCAGGGCGGCCACCACGGCCGCGGATAACCATCTGCGCATCACAATGCTCCTTTGTGACGGGTGATGTCAGGAGCAAACTACGGGAGTTGGGAGCGCTCCCATAGCCCTTTAGCCGTACCCGGCCATCTGTGTCACCGGGGGGCGGCCAGACCCCCGAGGCCGGCCGCCCCGCGGTGGTCTAGGCGGGGTCCTCCGCGCCGCCGAGGGCGGAGACGGTGACGACCGCGTGCAGGCGGCGGGTGTGGTCCACCTGGCGTACCGGGCCGGTGAGCGTGACGGTCGCGGTCAGCCGCGCGTCGGTGCTCGACGCGGAGAACCGCAGCTCCAGCTCGCCGGGCTCGACGATCCGCCTGCCCTCCCGGCCGGTGAAGGACGCGAGGTCGGCGGGCACGGTGACCCGCACCCGGCTCGCCTGTCCGGGGGCGAGCGGCACCCGCGCGTAGCCGATCAGCCGCTGGACCGGCTGCACCACCGAGGCCACCGGGTCGTGCAGATAGAGCTGCACGACCTCGGTGCCCTCGCGTTCCCCGGTGTTGCGGACGGTGCAGGCCAGCCGCAGCTCGCCGTCCGTACCCGCCTGTCCGGCCTCGACCTCCAGGTCCGACCAGCTGAACGTGGTGTACGACAGGCCGTGGCCGAACCCGAAGGCCGGGGTCGGGTCGATGTTGGACACCTCGGTGGCGTGCGCCAGCCGCGCCGACAGGTAGGTCGAGGGATGCACACCGGGCCGGCGCGGGATGCTCATCGGCAGGCGCCCGGACGGGGAGATCCGCCCGCTCAGCACGCCGGCGATCGCCGCGGTGCCCTCCTGGCCGGGGAAGAACGACTGGACGATCGCCGCCGAGCCCTCCACGGCGTCGCCGAGCGCGTACGGCCGTCCGGCGAGCAGCGTGGTGACCACGGGCGTGCCGGTGGCGATGAGCGCGTCCAGCAGCCCCTGCTGCACGCCGGGAAGTGCGGCGGACTCCGCGTCGCAGCCCTCCCCGCTGGTGCCCCGCCCGAACAGTCCGGCACGGTCGCCGAGCGCCGCCACGACGACGTCCGCGCCGCGGGCCAGCTCGACCGCCTCGGCGAAGCCGCCGGTGTCGGTGCCGCCATGGGTGGCGCCCGGCGCGGTGACGATCTCGGTGCCGGGGAACTCGGCGGCCAAGGACTCCTGGAGTGTGGGCAGCCCGATGCCGGTGGGCACGTCTGGGTGGTTGACCAGCACGTGCAGGGGGAAGGAGTAGCAGCCGAGCACGGCCAGCGGGTCGTCGGCGTTGGGGCCGATGACCGCGATCTTCGCGGGGTTCCGCAGCGGCAGCGTCCCGTCGTTGCCGAGCAGTACGACGGCCTGCTCGGCGAGCCGCCGGGCGATGGCCTGGTTGGCCGGGGAGTTCAGGTCGATGGTCCCGCGCAGCGCCTCGGGGTCGCTCAGGTCGGCGCTCGCCAGTCCGGGAGGCAGCGGGCTCCAGTCGGGGTCGAGCAGCCCGAGCTCGGCCTTCTGCAGCAGCACCCGGCGCAGTGCCCGGTCGATCAGCGCCTCGGGCACCCGCCCGTCGGCGATCGCCTCCAGCAGGGGCGTGCCGAACGTCTTGACGGTGGGCAGCTCCACGTCCACCCCGGCGGCCAGTGCGGTGCCCGCAGCCTCGGCCCAGCTTCCCGCCACGCCGTGCGTCATCTTGAGGAAGGTGATGGCGAAGTAGTCGGCGACCACCGTGCCCTCGAAGCCCCAGGTGTCGCGCAGCAGCCCGGTCAGCAGCCACTCGTCGGCCGCGGACGGCATCCCGTCGGTGTCGGTGTAGGCATGCATGACCGACCGTACGCCGCTCTCGCGCACGGCCATCTCGAACGGGGCGAGGATGACGTCGGCGCGCTCGCGCGGGCCCATCGCGACCGGGGCGTGGTTGCGCCCCGCCACCGAGGCGGAGTACCCGGCGAAGTGCTTGAGCGTGGCGACGATGCCGGCGGACTCCAGGCCCTGGACGTAGGCGGTGGCGATGGTGCCGACCAGGTAGGGGTCCTCCCCGATCGTCTCCTCGACCCGGCCCCACCGGGCGTCGCGCGCCACGTCCAGCACGGGGGCCAGCCCTTGGTGCACCCCGACGGCGCGCATGTCGGCGCCGATGGCCGCGGACATCTCCCGGACCAGCGCGGGGTCGAAGGTGGCGCCCCACGACAGCGGCACGGGGTAGGCCGTGGCCCCCCAGGCCGCGAAGCCGGCCAGGCATTCCTCGTGGGCCAGGGCGGGGATGGCGAACCGGTTGGCGCCCCTGATCCGCTCCTGCGTCCGCAGCAGGGACAGCGCGCCGACCGCCGCGTCGACCGGAACCGTGCCGAACGGGCGGGTGAGCTGCCCGATTCCGGCGGGCAGCAGGGTTTCGAGATCCACGGAGTCGGTCAACTCGTGCTGGTGTGGTGCGACCTCCCCGCCTTCGCGGGAGGCGCCGACCCAGACGCCGAACAACTGCGCGACCTTCTCCTCTACGGTCATCTCCGCGATGAGCGCCTCGACGCGGGTCTCGGCGTCCTGGCCGGGGTCCTGCCAGAGGGGAGTGGCGGGGTCTGTCTCTACGGACACGATGCGGTCACTTTCCTCCGACGCCCATCAGCCCTTGGAGCAGGGCGCAGCGGGCGAACAGATAGACGACAGGATGGGCACCATGGACGGCATCACCGCACCCGGCGGACCGGGAATGCCGATGCCGTACCGGGGTCTGGACAGCCAATGGTGTTGAGTTCGGTCGAGTCAGGGCTGCGTGCGTGCCGAGGGGTACGGCGACCCGCTCCACGCCCGGAGCGCGGACCGGACCACAGCCCACGGGGGCCGGGGGAGGACGGGCGGGCGCGGGCAGAGCCGGAGTGCGCGCCGCACCGCCGCCGATGGCGCTCATGAACCGGGCGTCTCTGTCATCTGGCGGGCCTCTTGAAAGTTTCGATGGGGTTTCCGAAACTGTCGGATAGGTGGACAGTAGGGGGCCGGAAGATCCAGATCAAGTGCTGCGGCGGAGACATCCGACCATTCCTCGCTGAGCGCAGCCCCGCGAGCGAGCCGTACGGCCCCTGAGAGCACCGCGGGACGACGTCCCTGGCGGGGAGCGCGGCGCCGCGCGCGAATGGAGACACCAGGGTCACCCGGCTGCGCTGCGCGACGATGTCGAGCCGGGCCGAGTAGGCAAGGCATGGTCGACCCCACTGGGCCTCCATTCGGGGCGCCGCATGACGGCTTCCAGGTGATTCCGGGCCACGTGCGTGACAGGGAACAGGAAGCCGTTCCATCGTGAACGACCCGCGCCGCGCCGCCGGTGGGGCTCATGAACCGGGCGTCGCCGTCGTCCAGCGGCCTCGCCGGCTGCCGGGAACGGGGGATCACCCGGGGAGAGGTGACGCCTGGCGGTGCTGGAGAAGCGTGCATCCGGCTGATAATGCGGGCGAGGTTAACAGGATCACCGTTTTATCTAACGAATGGGCGACCATTTATTGATTTCCGGGTGATTAATAGTTCTATGGCTTTTCCTGGGCTTTTGTCCTAGCATGAGCGCGTGGCCGTGATCGGTAAACGTATTCGCCGCGTCGCCCGGCGGCGCTCCACTGCTTCCCCCCTTCTCCTCGACCCCCAAGACGCGGTTTCCTCGTCCGCCGGTGACCACTCTTCCCCCGGTGCACCTGCGGCGGAGCCCGTCCCGGTCAGTGTGATGTCCGAATCGGTGTTCACCGTACGCGGGCACGGCGTGCACAGCGTCTATGAGGAAAGCCTGCACGCGATAAAGCGAATGCCGGATATCCGGAAGGTCTCCGGATTGCGGGCCTATCGCAAGGACGTGATCCTCCACGTGCACACGATGGGCCCGTTCGCGGCGTTGCGGATGATGGCGCACCGCGGCCCCCGGCTGATAAGCGCCCACGTGACCCCGGAGACCCTGATCGGCAGCATCAAGGGCGCCCACCTGGTGCGCGGCCTCGTCAACCGTTACATGAGGGGCGTCTTCGATCTGGCCACGCTCGTGCTGTCGGTGAGCAAGGCGACCACGGCCGAGCTGGAGGAGCTCGGCGTGCGCAGGCCGGTCGTGCTGATGAGCAACGCCGTCGACGATCGGCGCATCCGCGCGTTCGCCGGGCGGCGGGCGGAGCTGCGGCGCGAGTTCGGCTGGGACGAGCGCCTGGTCGTCCTCGGCGTCGGGCAGGTGCAGCCGCGCAAGGGCGTCGAGGAGTTCGTCGCCTGTGCCCGCCGCCTGCCGCACCTGCGGTTCGTCTGGGTCGGCGGGATGCAGTTCGGCATGCTGTCCGACGCCCGGCACGACCTGGCCCGGCTGCGCGAGACCGCGCCGGAGAACGTCACCTTCACCGGCCTGGTGCCGCGGGAGGAGGTCTTCGCCCGGTGCGCCGCCGCCGACGTGTTCTTCCTGCCGTCCAAGCACGAGACCTTCGGGCTGGCCACGCTGGAGGCCGCGACCGCCGCCCTGCCGGTGGTGGTGCCCGACCTCCCCTGCTACCGCGACTGGCTCAAGGACGCCTACCTGCACGCGCGGACGGTGCCGGAGTTCACCGAGCTGCTGCGCGGCCTGGAGGACCCGCAGGTGCGCGCCACCTGGGCCCGCCTCGCCTCCTCGGCCGCCGCCGCGTACGACTCGGGAGCCCTGGCGGACGGCCTGCGCGACGCCTACCGCCAAGCCGCCACCCACCACCGCGCCGACTCCCCACAGAAAATGCCGCCTGCCCGATGACCCCCGGCCCGGCGACGCCTGCCCTTCACCAGAGCTTCGCGCGCGGCATGGGTCGCAGCCGGTTCGGTTCTGGCCGACTTTAGGATATTCTTGAATCTGGTCAGGTGATGACGGAGGGGGTTGCAGTGGGGGAATGGGAGATCTTCTTCACCGAGGAGGTGGGGGAGTTCCTTGAAGCCCTCTATGCGTCGGACCGTGAGTCTCATAAGCTGGTCAATCAGGCGATCTTGATTCTCGAGCGCAACGGCCCTGCGGAGGGTCGGCCGCTGGTGGACGGCATCACCGGATCCAAGATTCCTAACATGAAGGAGTTGCGACCTGGCTCCACGGGCCGCAGTGAGATCCGCATCTTGTTCGTCTTCGACCCGTGGCGGGCGGCCATCTTGCTGGTCGCGGGAGACAAAGCAGGCAGCTGGGAACGCTGGTACCGCGACGCGATCCCACGAGCGGAGCACTTGTACGAGATCTACTTGGTGGAGCGGCACAAGGAGATGAACCAGTGAGCAGCTACCGCAAGTGGCGTGACAGCGATCATCTGGAGCGCGCGATCGAGACCGCCGGGGGGTCCGAGCGGTTCGAGGACGAGGTCAGGCAAATGCGTGAGGAGTCGCAAGGATGGCGACTCGCCGAGATGCGCAAGCGCCGCGGCCTCACCCAGTTGCAGGTCGCTGAGCGCATGAGCATCTCTGTGGCGCGCGTCTCCCAGATCGAGAAGGGGGATGTGTCCACTCGCGAGGTTCTGGACCGCTACGTCGCCGCCCTCGGTGGCGTTCTGAAACTCGTCGCAGACTTCGGGGACGAACAGTTGAAGGTGAGCTGACCAGGCCCGATCACATTCTTCGGCTCCACCAAGGCCAGAGACCACTTCGCCTGTCGGGGCCGGTCGGGCGGTGGGTGGCGGGTCAGGTGGGGCCGGCCGCTCTGGCGGCTTCGGACTGCGTCAGGCGGCGGTAGACGCCTTCGCGCAGGCGGAGGATCACGGCCGCGACCGCCGCGGCGAGCACGGACCCGGCCAGTACGGCGATCTTGACATGGTCGAACCGCTCGCCTTCGGAACCGAAGGCCAGCTCCCCGATGAGCAGCGAGACGGTGAACCCGATGCCGGCCAGGACCGACAGGCCGAGCACGTCCACCCACGACAGGCCCTCGTCCAGGCTCGCCCTGGTGAAGCGGGAGACCAGCCAGGTCGCGGCCATGACGCCGAGCGGTTTGCCGACCAGAAGCCCCGCGACGATGCCCAGGGCCACCGGGTCGGTCAGCGCGTCGCCGAAGCCGCCGATCGGCACGCCCGCCGACAGGAACGCGAAGACCGGCACCGCCAAGCCGGCCGAGATGGGACGCCACCGGTGCTCGAAGTGCTCGGCGAGCCCGATGCCGTCGCCAGGGCCGCCGGCCCGGTCACGGCTCATCACCGGCACGGCCAGTCCCAGCAGCACCCCGGCCACCGTGGCGTGCACACCGGAGGCGTGGACGAGGGCCCAGGTGGCGGCGGCCGGCGGGAGCAGCGCCCACCAGGACCGCACCCCGCGCTGGACGAGCACCGCGAACACCGCGAGCGGCACGAACGCGCCGAGCAGCGCGGCCACCGCCAGGTGCTGGGTGTAGAAGACCGCGATGATCGCTATGGCGAGCAGGTCGTCGACGACCGCGAGCGTGAGCAGGAAGGTACGCAGGGCCGAAGGCAGGTGCCGGCCGATCACCGCCAGCACGGCCAGCGCGAAGGCGATGTCGGTGGCGGTCGGGATCGCCCAGCCCTTCAGGGGGGCGCCGCCGCCCGCGTTGACCAGCAGATAGACGAGGGCGGGTACGACCACGCCGCCGACCGCCGCGGCGACCGGTACGGCGGCCCGCCGCGGATCGCGCAGGTCGCCGGCCACGAACTCCCGCTTGAGCTCCAGCCCCGCCACGAAGAAGAAGATCGCCAGCAGCCCGTCGGCGGCCCACTGCCCGAGCGTCAGGTCCAGGTGGAGGGTCGCGGGGCCGACCCGCAGCTCGCGCAGCGAGGTGTAGGCCGCGGCGAACGGGCTGTTGATCCAGATCAGGGCGGCCACGGCCGCGGACAGCAGCAGGACGCCGCCGATCGTCTCGCTGCGCAGGATCTCGGCGGTGCGCCTGAGCTCGGGCAGCGCCCGGGCGAAGAGCGTGCCGGTGGGACGGGGAACACGTCGCATGGGTTCTCCGGAGGAGAGGTCGGGTCAGAGACAGCCGACCAGACTTCCCGGCACACCGGTTACGACCCTACCTTCTCACCGGCCGCCCGCCGCGAGCCGGGGTCAGGGGAGCGGGGTGTCAGGGGAGTTCGGCGAAGCGTTCGATCTCCTCGGTGGAGCCCGAGACGATGATGACGTCGTCGTAGGTAAGTTCGGTGTCCGCGGTGGCGTAGGTGAACCGCTCACCGGGGCTCTTGACCGCCACGATGGTCACGCCGTACTTGCGGCGCAGGTTGGACCGGCCGAGCGGGGTGCCGACGTAGTCCCGGGGTGGACGGGTCTTGACCAGGGCGAAGTCCTCGTCGACCTCCATGTAGTCGAGTAACCTGCCGCTGACCAGGTGGGCGACCCGCTCGCCCATGTCGTGCTCGGGGAACACCACGTGCTTGACGCCGAGCCTGCTGAGAATGCGCCCGTGCTGGCGGGTCACGGCCTTGGCCCAGATGTCGTCGATCTCCAGCTCCACCAGCAGCGACGCGGTGAGGATGCTCGCCTCCAGGTCGCTGCCGATGGCAAGGACGGCGCGGTAGAAGTCGGGCACGCCGAGCTGCCGCAGCGCCTCCAGGTCGGTGGCGTCGGCGGTGGCGATGTGCGTGATCTGCCCGGCCAGGCTCTGCACGACCTTGGGCCGGTGGTCGATCGCCAGCACCTCGGTGCCGCGCCGGGTCAGCTCCAGCGCCAGCGAGGTGCCGAAGCGGCCGAGTCCGATCACGACGACGGGGTCGTTCCTGATGTCAGCCAACGATCACTCGCTCCTCGGGCAGTTCGTAGCGGCGGGTGCGCTCGCGCAGGGCGAGCGCGGACCCCACGGTGAGCGGGCCGATGCGGCCGATGAACATCAGCACGGTGAGCAGCACGTGCCCGGCGGGGGTGGCGTCGGCGGTCATGCCGGTGGACAGCCCCACGGTCGCGAACGCGGAGACGACCTCGAACAGCACCTCGTCCAGGTCGTGGTCGGTGAGCACCAGCATCGCGTACGTGCACACCGCGACGGTCACCGTGCTGATCGTCGCGAGAGTGATCGCCTGGCGGAGCGTGGCCTCGGCCACCCGGCGGTGGCCGATGTTCACCGAGGTCTCGCCGCGCAGCTCGGCCCAGATGACGAACGCGAGCAGGCCGAAGGTCGTGACCTTGATGCCGCCCGCGGTGCCGGCGCTGCCGCCGCCGACGAACATCAGCAGGTCGGTGGCCAGCCAGCTCGACGGATGCATCTGGGCGAGGTCGATGGTGTTGAAGCCCGAGCTGCGCGGCATCACGGCGGTGAAGAACCCGGCGAGCAGCTTGCCGCTGTCGTCCAGTGGCCCGAGCGTGCCGGGGTTGCGCCATTCGGTGACGGTGAAGATCCCTATGCTGACCACCAGGAGCGCCCCGCTGACGCCGAGGGTGATGCGGGTCAGCAGAGACCAGCGGCCGGGACGACGCCACGAGCGCAGCACCTCGAACACCACCGGGAAGCCCAGCCCGCCGACGATGACCGCGATCGCGATGGTCACGCAGATCCATGGATCGGTGACGAACCGCACCAGGCTGTCCGGCCACAGGGCGAACCCGGCGTTGTTGAACGCCGAGATCGCGTGGAAGGCCCCAAGGTAGGCCGCGCGGCCCAGCGGCTCGCCGTACCCGATGGCGAACCTCGCCGTGAGGACGACCGTCACCACGGCCTCCACGATGAGGCTGAACAGCACGATGTTGCGCAGCAGACGCCGGACGTCGGCCATGCTGAGCGCCTTGGTCTCGGCCTGGGCGAACAGCCGGGCGCGCAGGCCGAGCCGGCCGGAGAGCAGGACGGTCATCAGGGTCGCCATGGTCATGATGCCGAGACCGCCGACCTGGACGAGCAGGGCGATCACCACTTCGCCGAAGACCGACCAGTGCGCGGCCGTGTCCACGATCACCAGGCCGGTGAGGCAGACGGCGGAGGTGGCGGTGAACAGGGCGGTGAGCAGGTCCACCGGCTTGGCGGCCGTGGTGGCCACGGGCAGGCACAGCAGTGCGGTGCCGAGCAGTGCCGCGCCGCCGAAGCCGGTCACGATCATCTGGGCCGGGTGCTGGAAACGGTCGAGCACGGCCGGCGATCGCCGGCGTGATCGCGCCTGCAGCGCCACCGTTCCTCCGCCCCCGCCGTCGAGATGGACGCCCGCCGGCGCAGCCATTGCGGCCCGCGCGGGGCGGGCTCGGCGACCGACCCGAACTACCGTAACAGCACGGGTGGTAGGGGGAGGCGGCGGTTCTCAGGAACTTGCTCGCCCGAGCCCGGGGGCACGTGAACCCGGGAGGGCGGTGGTGCAGGCGTCGGGCGGCCGGGTCGTTCCCGGGGGCACGTGAACCCGGGAGGGCGGTGGTGCGCACGTCGGGCGGCCGCGTCCTCCCTGGGGCATGTGAACCCGCCAGGGCGGGTGGTGCGCGCGTCGGACGGCCGGTCGTTCCCGGGGGCACGTGGAACCCGGGAGGGCGGGTGGTGCGCGCGTCGGGCGGCCGGTCGTTCCCGGAGGCCTTGAGGTGTCTCTGACGACGCCGGTCGGGTTCGCATGGTGGGGCGCGCCTTCTCGCGGGTGATGGCGATCCGCGAGGCGGGGCGGTGGGGCGCCGGATCGGCCGCCTTGTTATCGCTAACGCGGGACGTGTGAGCGGAACCGGCGTGGCCGATCCGGCTCCTTGGGAGGCGCCTCCGTGTGGCCGCGGCGGGCGTGCGGGAGCGGCGGCCGGGCGGTCACGGCCGGGTGGCGCGCCGGTGGGAAGGGACGGGAGCGAGGGTGAACGTTTCATCTCGGTGGTCACCGCACGCCCCCGGCGGAGGGCTTGAACGGATGCCCGTGCGCCGGTGCGGCGCGGGCGCGCTGAAGTGCTGATCCGCCGCCACCCGGCAGGTCGGGCCGTGCGGGAGCCCGGTTTCGCGCGGGAGGAGGGTCCTTGACAAAGCCGGGACGCCCTCCTTTCATCGGTGTTACCGAAACACTTTCGACGGCGCGGCGGCCGTACCGGTCGATCACCGGGAACCGCGGTCCGCTCGACGTGCCGCCGTCTGGGCACGGCCCGGTCGAGCCCTTCCCGCGAAGCCGGGCCGGCGCGGCGCCTCCGGTGCCCGCGCGGACGGGAAATCCTGATACGCGAGGTGGTTTGCCAGACGCAATTGTTAGCGCTAACAAAGCGTCCTCCGTTCCCTGACCGTGGGACGCCCAGCGGGCACCCGCGAACGTGGAGGACGCCAAGCCCTTCCCCACACCCCTGGCGCACGGCGCACGGCCCTGCCGCGCGGCGCCGGGGCCGGACGCACGGGGCGGCGACCTGACCCGCCGCCCCGTGCGTCCCATCGATTCCCCGGCCCCGAGGCCGCGATCCGCGCCGTCCGCCCCTCTCCAGTGCCCCCGCAGCCTCGCCCACCTCGGCTCGCCTGGGAAGGACCGGCTCAGGCGGGCGGTGCCGGTGACAACGGGCAGGGCGCGCCGGACGTCGAAGAACCAGGGCGTCCCGATCAGGTGCCGGCGGGACGAAAGGGCGGCCGCCCAAGGGAGCGGGGCGGCGGGACTGAGAGGTGGGGCCTGCGTGGAGGTTTCGATCACGGTCGTCTCGGATGAGCCGGCCCTCGACCTGGACGATCTGCGCGGTTGGCTGGACGGTGAGCGCGACCTGCGCGGCCGGGTGACGGCCGTTCCCGCGCCGCCGCCGGAGGGCGTCCTCGGGCCGGTGGTGGACGTGCTCCTGGTGGCGCTCGGCCCGGCGGGCGCGGTGACCGGTCTCGTGGCGGTGCTGGTCACCTGGGTGCGCCGCCGGCCCCACCCGAACGTGACGGTGGAGGTGACCCGGCCCGACGGCGGAACGCTGAAGGTCTCGGGGACCGACCTCGACGGCCTGGACGGCGAGCTCATCGCCCGGTACATGGACCGGGCGGCCGCCATCCTGAACGGCGAGGGTGCCCCAGCGGTGGCGGACCCGGGCGAGCCGCCCGCCCTGCCGGGCTCCAAGGACGCACCGGGCGGTGCCGGCAGAGCTCCCCGTACCGGCGGCGGCACCGGCGGTGGCGGGCGGGCCTCACGGGCCCGGTCCGGCCCTGGCGCGCAAGGCCGATGAACGCACGGCCCACCGACCTCACCGGTCCCGGGGTCCAGGTGCTGCTGGTGGGCGTCAGCCGATATCCGGCGGCCGACCAGCGGTACCTGCCCGATGTGCCGGCCGTGGAGACCACGGTCGAGGATCTGCGCGACACGCTGATCTCCCGGTGCGGCGTGGCACCGGAGTCGATCACCGTGCTGCTGAACCCGGCAGGCCCGTACGAACTGCACGCCGCCATCGTGGCGGGGGTCGAGCGGAGCCGCGATGTCTTCCTCCTCTACTTCGCCGGCCACGGAAACCGGGCCACGAGCAGACGCGGAAGCGCGTTCTACCTGGGCACCGCCGCTTCCGACCAGCGGACCGAGCACATGGAGATGCGCTGGCTGGACTTCGCGATGGTGTCCAGGTCGCTTGAGAGCGCGGTGGGCGCGGCGGTGGTGGTCCTGGACTGCTGCTTCTCCGGGAGCGCCGAGCTGGCGAACGAGGCGCACTACCTGCTGGCCTCGGCCGGGCGCGACGAGTTCGCGCTCGCACCCGCCGGGGCGCGGCACACGACGTTCACCGGACGGCTCATCGAGCTGCTGCGGGACGGCGTCCCCACCGGGCCGTACGCGCTGACGCTGGACGACCTCTACCGTGACCTCGCGCGCACGCTGGAGGTGCGGCCGCACCGCAGGTCCGGTGACCGGGTCCAGAACCTCCTCGTGGCGCACAACGCCGCCCACCGCGCACCCGAGGTGCCGCTGGTCGCGGAGCGGGAGGGGACAGAGCGGGACGAGGCCGCCGACGCCGCCTGCCCCTACCCCGGCCTGGCGCCGTACGGGACGGAGCTGGCCCGGTACTTCCACGGCCGGGACGCCGACGTGGCGGCCCTGGCCGACCGGATCCAGGAGAGCGGAGGCCCGTTCCTGCTGATCGGCCCGTCGGGGTTCGGCAAGTCGTCGCTGCTGCGCGCCGGGCTGATCCCCGAGGTGCGGCGGCGGGGCATCGACGGCCGAGCGGCGATCGAGGTGGTCGTCGAGCCGGGCGGTGCCCCGCTGGCGGCCCTGGCCGGCGCGCTCGCCAGGGCCGCGGGCCGCGCTCCCGAGGAGGCCGCCGCGGCGCTGGAGGCCGATCCGGCCACCGCGCTGCACGGGCTGCTGCGGCCGGCCCTCGGCGACCAGGGCCGGGCCCTGCTGGTCGTCGACCAGTTCGAGGCGGTGTTCTCCGCGCCCGAGGCCGAGCGGGAGGCGTTCATCCGCGCCGTACTGCCACCGGACCCGGGCCCGGTGCGCACCGTCCTCGCCGTCCGCCCGGAGTTCACCGAGCACTGCGTGGCCCACCCGCCGCTGGCGGACCTGCTCAACGACGGGCCGTACTTCCTGCGGCCGATGGGCGAGCCGGAGCTGCGCGAGGCGATCCGCGGGCCGGCCAGGGCGGCCGGGCTGGACCTGCAGGACGGGCTGGTCGAGCTCCTCCTGGAACCGCTGCGGGCCGGGCGGGCGCCCGCGCTGCCGCAACTGTCGTACGCGCTGACCGCCACCTGGCTGCGCAAGAGCGGCCGGGTGCTGACCGTCGCCGCCTACCGCGAGACCGGCGGCATCGCCGGTGCGCTGTGGCAGGCGGCCGAGGAGGCCGACCGGCGGCTGACCGATCCGGAGCGGCGGGTGGCGCGGCGGATGCTGCTCGCCCTGCTGGTCAGCCCAGATGAGGGGACCGTCCTGTGCCGGACCGTCCCACTGGTGCGATTACTGGACGGGGAGGACGGTCGGGCGGCGGGCAGGGTGCTCGAGGTGCTCACCGGCGCCCGGCTGCTGACCGTGGACACCGAGCGACACGTCTCGATCGTCCATGACTCGCTGACCACGAGCTGGCCGCTGCTCAGCGACGTGATCGCGGCGAACCGGGACTGGATCCGGCGGCGCGGCCGGCTGGAGGCCGACGCGGCCGCCTGGCGGGCCGCCGGGGACGCCAAGGTGTACCGGGGCGACATCCTCACCGAGGCGGTGGCGCTCGCGAGGTCCCGCGACGACGTGCCGCCCCTGATCACCGCCTTCCTGGCGGCGGGAGAGGCGGTGGAGCGGCGGGCCAGACGCCGCGTGTGGCGCCTGGTGGCCGCGCTCAGCGTCGCGCTCGTCCTGGTCGCGTCCACGGCCGTGGCCGCGCTCCGGCAGGCCGACGCCGCCGAGCGGGCGAACCGGATCGCGGTGACCGAGCGGGACACCGCCCGCTCCCAGCGCCTCGGGCAGACGGCCGTGAACCTGGCCGCCGCCCGGCCGAACCTGGCCGGACAGCTCGCGGTCCTCGCCTACCGCGTCGCCCCGACGCCGGAGGCGCGTGCCGCGCTGTTCGCCCTCCAGGACGCGCCGACGGCGGTCACCCTCGGCGCGTCGGTCCAGGCCGTCGGATTCCGCCCGGACGGCGGGCTCATGGCCGTGGCGGCCAGGCGCAGAGCGCTGCTGTGGGACGTGGCACGCGGCGCCGTCCGCGGCGCACTGAACTGGGGAGACGATGTGATCAGGCTCGCCGAGTTCGTGGGCGATGGTGGTCGTCTGCTCACGGTGACCCGCAAGGGCGGTGCGCTGCTGTGGGACGTGTCGGATCCCGACCGGCCCGTGGTCGAGGCCGACCTGTCGGCCGCGTTCGGCCGGACCGAGAAGCGCCTGACCTACCACGCGGTGGCGCTGAGCCCCGACCGCCGGCGCCTGGCGACCGTCTCCAGGCAGGCCGGTGAGGACCGGGCGCTCGTGTTGTGGGACGTGGCCGATCCCGCCCACCCGCGGCGGCTGTCCGCCAAGGCACGAATCAGGCCGGGCTCGGTCGAGAACCTGGTCTTCAGCCCGGGCGGCACGATGGTCGCCACCACGGTGGCGGGGGAGGCCCAACTGTGGGACGTCTCCCGGCCGGACCGGCCGCGCAGGACGGCCACGATCGACTACGGCGCCGGCACCATATACGGGCTGGCGTTCAGCCCCGACGGGCGATGGCTTGCGACCGGCGACGGCAACATCGATGATTACCTGGACGGAGTCGACTCCGTCCGGCTCTGGGACATCTCCACGCCCACCCGCCCGCGCCTGGTCACGACGCTCATCGGCCACACCAACTTCGTGTACGGGCTGGTCTTCTCGCCGGACGGCAGCCTGCTGCTGTCGGCCGCCAACGACACGACCGTCCGGGTGTGGGACGTCCATGACCCCGCCAAGGCGCGCCTGGTCCGCGTCCTCACCGAGCACACCGGCGGCGTGAACGACGTCGGGTTCTTGCGGGACGGCTCGAAGGTCTACACCGCTTCCAAGGACGGCTCTGTGCGGCTCTGGGACGCCGCCGGCCTCGCCCGGCCCGGCGGCGTCGCGTCCTTCACCACCGCCGAGGACACCTTGCGGGACGTCGCGTTCAGCCCGGACGGCCGGACGCTCGCGGTGGCCGCGATGGACGGCACCGCCCGGATCTGGTCGGTCGCCGACCGCCGGCGTCCGGTGTCCCGGCGGACGCTTCTCGCCCATGACGACTGGGTGAACAGCGTCGTCTTCTCGCCGGACGGCCGCCGCCTGTTCACCGCGGGCAGCGACGCCTACGTGGTGGTGTCCACGATCACACCAGATGGCGACGCTCACTGGGTCACCGAGTTCACCCCGGATCCGGGGAAGAAGGTGTGGCGGACCGCCGTCAGCCCGGACGGCCGCGTCCTGGCCACCAGTGGCGGGACTCCCGCCCTGTGGGACGTCGCCACCCCGGTGGAGCACGAGGAGCCGGCCCTGCTGGCCCGCCTGCCCGCCGACACCCGCACTTTCGTCAAGGCGGTCGCCTTCAGCGACGACGGCACGCTGCTGGCGGTCGGTGACCAGCGGGGGGACGTCCAGGTCTACCGGGTGTCCGACCCCCGCCGTCCGGAACGGCTGGCGACGTTTCACGCGAACAACGATGAAGCCTCGACGCTGGCGTTCCGCCCGGGCGGGCACATCCTTGCGGTCGCCGGCGCCAACGCGCTGGAACGGGTCGACGACGAGCGTCGGCTCGCACTGTGGGATCTGTCCCGGCCGTGGGCTCCCCGGCTGCTCGCCGTCCTGCACGACCGCCAGGACTGGATCGCCGAAGTCGCGTTCAGCCCGGATGGCACGCTTCTGGCGGCCGCAGGGCACGACGTGACCCGCGTCTGGGACGTCGCCGACCCGGCGGTGCCGCACTTACTGGCGACCTTCGACGCCCATGCGGACGACGTCGCCGGCGTGGCCTTCGGTCCAGGCGGGCTGCTGGCCACCGCCTCACGGGATCGGAAGGTCGTCCTGTACGACACCGCGCCCGAGCGTCTGGCCGCCCGGTTGTGCGCGTCGGCGGGGGCGGCGGCGGTGACCGAGGCGGAGTGGGCGCAGTACCTCCCCGGGGAGCCCTACCGCCCGCCCTGCGGCCCATCGCCCGCTCCTCGGTGACCGGGCGGCGTCCGGCGCGCGGTCGTGGCGGCGGGCCGGGGTGTGTGCCCGCGGAGCACGAGTCCCCGGTCGTGAACGGCGGCCGGCGCCGCCTTTGCTCCGGGGCCGGACTCCGAGATGGTGCTCCGGAGCCCGGCCGGGATCGGAACGGGGTGCGGGCCCCCGGAACCGGGCCGCACGGGGAGGCTCAGCCGTGGAGGTGGTCCAGGGCCAGGTTGAGTCGTAGGACGTTCACCGCCGGGTCGCCCATGAAGCCCAGGGCGCGCCCGATGGTGTGCTGCGCGATCAGCTTCGTGACCGTGCCCAGGTCCAGGCCGCGCGCCTTGGCCACCCGCGGGGCCTGTAGCGCGGCGTAGGCCGGCGAGATGTGCGGGTCGAGCCCGGAGCCGCTCGCGGTGACCGCGTCGGCGGGCACCACGGCCCTGGCGGTCCCGCGCACCGGCACCGTCCGGCCCGCCGCGTAGTCCTCACCGGGCCGGGCGCACTCCACCCGGACGCCCTGGTACTCGGCGGCGAACGGGGCCGCCGGGCACGCCTGGTTGACGCTGACCACCCGGGTGGGTGTGCCTGCGGCAGGAAAGACCTTCAGCACAGCGCCCACGCCGTCGGGGGTGCAGAACGGCCGGGTGCCGCTGACCCCTTCCAGCTCGCCCGCGGCCCGGCTGCGGGCGCAGACCTGGGTGAGCAGGCTCCGTCGCCCGCCCTCGGCGCCGGGTGCCGGAAGGGTGTCCACGATGTCCTCGGGGCCGAGGTTGCTCGCGGCGGTGGCGGTGGGGTCGTAGCCGTCGCCGGCCGCCGACGGGCGGCTCTGGAAGTACTTCCTCAGCGGGGCGCCGTCGGGGCCGGTGAACTTCTGGCCGATCAGGGCGCTGCCCACGTCCTTGCCGTTCTGGCGCACGATCGAGCCGTTGGCGGAGTCGTGGAACACGGCCTGGGCCACCCCGGTCACGAGCAGCGGGTAGACCGCGCCGGTGACCAGGGTGAGCACCAGCAGCGCGCGCAGCGCGGCGAGGTGGCGGCGGATCCAGCTTGGCAGGCGTTCCATCTATGACATCCCCGGAAGGAACTGGACGATCAGGTCGATGAGCTTGATGCCGGCGAACGGGACGACGATCCCGCCGAGGCCGTACAGGTAGAGGTTGCGGGACAGCAGCTTGTCGGCGCTGGAGGGCCGGTAGCGCACGCCGCGCAGGGCCAGCGGGATCAGCGCGACGATGACGACCGCGTTGAAGACGACCGCGGACAGGATGGCCGACTGCGGGCTGTGCAGCCGCATGACGTTCAGCGTGTCCAGGCCGGGGTAGACCGCCGCGAACATCGCCGGGATGATCGCGAAGTACTTGGCGATGTCGTTGGCGATGGAGAACGTGGTCAGCGCGCCGCGCGTGATCAGGAGCTGCTTGCCGATCTCGACGATCTCGATGAGCTTGGTCGGGTTGGAGTCCAGGTCCACCATGTTCCCGGCCTCCTTGGCGGCCGAGGTGCCGGTGTTCATCGCCACCCCGACGTCGGCCTGGGCGAGCGCGGGGGCGTCGTTGGTGCCGTCTCCGGTCATCGCGACCAGCCGGCCGCCCTCCTGCTCCTTCCTGATCAGCGCGAGCTTGTCCTCCGGCGTCGCCTCGGCCAGGAAGTCGTCCACTCCGGCCTCGTCGGCGATGGCCCGCGCGGTCAGCGGGTTGTCCCCGGTGATCATCACGGTGCGGATGCCCATGCGGCGCATGTGCTCGAACCGCTCCCGCATGCCCTCCTTGACGACGTCCTTGAGGTGGACGACGCCGAGCACGCGGGCGGTGCCCCCGGTGATCTCGCCCACCACCAGCGGGGTGCCGCCGGAGGCCGAGATGCCGTCCACCAGGGCGCCGACGTCGGCCGTCGGGTGGCCGCCGTGGTCGCGCACCCACTTCATGACCGAGGTGGCGGCGCCCTTGCGGACCTGGCGGCCGTCCACGTCGACCCCCGACATACGGGTCTGCGCGGTGAAGGGGATCCATTCGGCGTGCGCCAGCTCACCCGGCGCGCGTTCGCGCAGGCCGTACGCCTGCTTGGCGTACACCACGATCGAGCGGCCCTCGGGGGTCTCGTCGGCGAGGCTGGCGAGCTGCGCCGCCTCGGCCAGCTCCCCCGTGCTCACCCCGGCCACCGGCACGAAGTCGGACGCCTGCCGGTTGCCCAGGGTGATGGTGCCGGTCTTGTCCAGCAGCAGCGTGCCGACGTCCCCGGCCGCCTCCACGGCCCGGCCGCTCACCGCCAGCACGTTGCGCTGGACGAGGCGGTCCATGCCCGCGATGCCGATGGCCGACAGCAGCGCGCCGATCGTGGTCGGGATGAGGCAGACCAGCAGCGACACCAGCACGATGCCGCTGACGCCGTCGCCGGTCAGCGCCAGGGAGTCCGGGACGCCGGGGTTGACGGACTTGGCGTAGATGGCCAGCGGCTGCATGGTGACGGTGGCGACCAGGAAGATGATCGTCAGCGCGGCCAGCAGGATGTTGAGCGCGATCTCGTTCGGGGTCTTCTGCCGGTTCGCGCCCTCCACCAGGGCGATCATGCGGTCGATGAAGCTCTCGCCAGGCCTTTGAGTGATCTTGACGATGACGCGGTCGGACAGCACCTTGGTGCCGCCGGTGACCGCCGAGCGGTCGCCGCCGGACTCGCGGATCACCGGGGCGGACTCGCCGGTGATGGCCGACTCGTCCACGCTGGCGATGCCCTCGACCACGTCGCCGTCCCCAGGGATGATCTCACCGGCGGCCACCACCACGATGTCGCCCTGGGCCAGCTCGGTGGCGCCGATGGTGTCGAACGCGGCAGGCTCCCGGCCGGGCCGCCAGTCGCGCAGCCGCCGGGCCGTGGTGTCGCGCTTGGCGGCGCGCAGCGTGGCGGCCTGCGCCTTGCCGCGGCCCTCGGCGACCGCCTCGGCCAGGTTGGCGAAGACCACCGTGAGCCACAGCCAGGCGGTGATCGCCCAGGCGAAGAACGACGGCCGGGTGACGGCGAGGACGGTGGTGAACGCCGCGCCGATCTCGACGATGAACATGACGGGGTTGCGCCACAGCGTCGCGGGGTTCAGCTTGCGCAGCGCGTCCGGCAGCGAGGTGAGCAGCTGCGCGGGGTCGAGCAGTCCGCCGCCGACCTTCCCGTCCCGTGGGGTGGGGGTGCGCGCGGGCGGTGCGGGGGCACGGCCCGGCGCGTGGATCCCGGGGATCATCAGTGGATTCCTTCTGCGAGCGGTCCGAGCGCGAGAGCGGGGAGGAAGGTGAGCGCGACCAGGACGACGGTCACGCCGGTCACCATGCCGACGAACAATGGCCGGTGGGTGGGCAGCGTTCCGGCGGAGGCCGGGACGGGGGACTGCCGGGCCAGCGAGCCGGCCAGCGCCAGGACGAAGACGATGGGCAGGAAGCGGCCGAAGGCCATGCACAGCCCGAGGACGGTGTCGTACCAGGGGGTGTTCGCGGTGAGGCCGGCGAACGCCGACCCGTTGTTCGCCGCGGCGCTGGTGAAGGCGTAGAGCACTTCCGACAGGCCGTGCGCGCCGGGGTTGAGCATGCTGGCTCGCTGCTCGGCGGAGCCCATGGCCAGGGCCGTGCCGGCCAGCACGAGCACCGGAGTGGTGAGGAAGTACAGCGACGCGAGCTTGATCTCCCGGGGGCCGATCTTCTTGCCCAGGTACTCGGGGGTGCGGCCGACCATCAGGCCGGCGACGAAGACGGTGATCACCGCGAGCACGAGCATGCCGTACAGGCCCGACCCCACGCCGCCGGGCGCGACCTCGCCCAGCATCATGTTCACCATGGTCATCCCGCCGCCGAGCGCGGTGAAGGAGTCGTGGAAGGAGTTGACCGCGCCGGTCGAGGTCAGGGTCGTCGCGGCGGCGAAGGCGCCGGAGTCGGGCACGCCGAACCGCACCTCCTTGCCCTCCATCGCGGCGCCCACGGCCTGCGGGACGGTGCCGTTGTGGGCCACCTCCAGGCCGGTGAGCACGGCGACGCTGGTGATCGCCAGGACGGCCATGACGGCGGCGATCGCGTAGCCCTGCCGCCGGTCGCCGACCATGCGGCCGAACGTGCGGGGCAGCGCGAACGGCAGCACGAGGAGGGCGAACACCTCGACCCAGTTCGTCCAGGTGGTGGCGTTCTCGAACGGGTGGGCGGAGTTGACGTTGTAGAAGCCGCCGCCGTTGGTGCCGAGCTCCTTGATGATCTCCTGGCTCGCCACCGGTCCGCCGGTGATCTGCTGGGTGCCGCCCGCGATGGCGGCGACCTCGTGGCCACCGGAGAGGTTCTGGACCAGGCCGCCGGCCAGCAGCACGAGTGCGCCCAGGAAAGCGAGGGGCAGCAGGATGCGCACGATGCCGCGCACCAGGTCGACCCAGAAGTTGCCGAGGTCGCCGGTGCGCCTGCGCGCGAACCCGCGCACCAGTGCGACCGCCACGGCCATGCCGACCGCGGCCGAGACGAAGTTCTGCACGGCCAGGCCGGCCATCTGCACCAGATGGCCCATCGTGGACTCGCCCGAGTACGCCTGCCAGTTGGTGTTGGTCACGAAGCTGACCGCGGTGTTCCAGGCGAGGTGGCCGGGCACGGCGGGGAGGCCGAGGCTGAGGAAGAGCCGGTCCTGCAGGCGCTGGAAGGCGTACAGGACCAGGATGGACACGGCGGAGAACGCCAGGACGGCGCGGGCGTACACCGGCCAGGGCTGCTCGGTCTCCGGGCGCACCCCGATCAGCCGGTAGGCCACCTTCTCGACGGCCAGGTGCCGGGTGCCGCTGTAGACGCGGTACATGTGGTCGCCCAGCGGCCGGTGCGTGAGCGCCAGGGCGACGACGAGCGATCCGATGAACAGGACGCCCGCGAGGGCAGGTGACATCAGAAGCGCTCCGGGAAGAGCAGGGCCGCGACCATGAAGACCACCAGTACGGCGGAGACGGCCAGGCCGGCGGCGTTGACGGCGCTCACAGGCGCTCCACCGCCCTGACGACGAGCCCCAAGATCGCGAAGATCGCGACCGTCAGGGCGACGAAGATGACGTCGGCCATCCTCAGACTCCTCGGATTCGATTTCGGCATGCGTGCGGCCGCCCCGGACGGACGGCCGCACAACTAGCAAAACGCGAGGATCGTCACTTATCGCCGCTCTTGACGGCTTCCGTACGTGGCTCGGGGGAATCTTGACGCCCCTGCTACGCCCCCGGGCGCGGCGGTCGCGCGCGGCGGCGCTTTCGAACCTGTGTACGAACCTGTGGATAACCCTGGCCCCTGTGGATGACGGCGCGCCTGCCGGACCGCCCGGGCGAAGGGGAGGGCGGGGAGTGCGGGCAGGTCGGCACGGGGGAGGAGGGGACGCGAGCCGCGTCGGAGATCGCTTTCGAACCTGTGTACGAGTCTGTGGAAATCGTGGACCGAGACCCGTTCAGGCGGCGGGGCGCGTCCACCGGGGCCGGAGTGGGATGACACGCCGACGGCCCCTACCTTCGGGCACGGACGACGAATGGTCGCTGTTAACGATAACAAATCCGTCAGTTCGTGCGAATGCGGTCGCCCACGTGTTTCCCGAAGGTCGTCGCCTAGTTTCCGTGCGATGGCGCGTCCGGTCAAGGCCCAAAAACCGGCGAGCGGGCCGCCGAAGGGAGGGCGACTCGCCTCTGCCGGCGGGATTCCCGCTTCTTCCTGCGGTGATGCCCGCAAGCCCCCCGGAGTCCCGTGGCGGGCGGGTTAACGGGGTGTTTCGATGTGACCGGACCGTAACGTCGACCCGCTTGACGCTGGTCGGTGTTAACGCTCACAGTCATGGCAAGCCGTCCGCGAGGAACACTCACAAAGGCCCGCCCGGCTGAATCAGGCGTTCATAGGTGTTCGGTAGGAGTGTTAACGCTAACAGCTAGAAAGGACAAGATAGTGCTACGAAAGCTCTCTTCTCTGATCTTGGTCGGTGTGGCGGGGCTGGCCATGTCCGGTTGCAGTGGTGGCGGCGGGACCGATGGAGCCGCGACCGGCTCGTCCGCGGGTGCGGGCGGCGGTAACGACAAGATCGTTATGGGTTTCGCGCAGGTCGGCGCGGAAAGTGGCTGGCGTACCGCCAACACCAAGTCGATCCAGGAGTCCGCGGCCCAGGCCGGCATCGAGCTGAAGTTCTCCGACGCGCAGCAGAAGCAGGAGAACCAGATCAAGGCCATCCGGTCCTACATCCAGCAGAAGGTCGACATCATCGCCTTCTCGCCGGTGGTCGAGTCGGGCTGGGACACCGTGCTGAAGGAGGCCCAGCGGGCCAAGATCCCGGTCATCCTGACCGACCGCGCCGTGGACTCGCCGGACAAGAGCCTCTACAAGACCTTCCTCGGCTCCGACTTCGTGGAAGAGGGCCGCAAGGCGGGCCAGTGGCTGGTCGACGAGTACAAGGACAGCAAGGACCCGGTCAACATCGTCGAGCTGCAGGGCACCACCGGCTCGGCGCCCGCGAACGACCGTAAGGCCGGCTTCCAGGAGGTCATCGGCGCCGATCCGAAGTTCAAGATCGCCGCTTCGCAGACCGGTGACTTCACCCGCGCCAAGGGCAAGGAGGTCATGGAGGCCTTCCTGAAGTCCACCCCCAAGATCGACGTGCTGTTCGCGCACAACGACGACATGGGACTCGGCGCGATCGAGGCGATCGAGGGCGCCGGCAAGGTGCCCGGCAAGGACATCAAGATCGTCACGATTGACGCGGTGAAGGACGGCATGCAGGCCCTCGCCGACGGGAAGATCAACTACATCGTCGAGTGCAGCCCGCTGCTCGGCCCGCAACTCATGGACCTGAGCAAGAAGGTCCTCGCGGGCGAGCAGGTGGAGCCCCGCGTGGTCACCGAGGAGACCACCTTCACCCAGGAGCAGGCCAAGCAGGCCCTGCCCGAGCGGAAGTACTGACCGGCGCCCCGCCGGTCACGGAGTGAGGCCCAGCGCCGCGGCCCGGTCACCGGCCCGGTTCCCCCCGTCCCCGCGGGTGGTTCCGGCCGGTGGCCGGGCCGCGGCGGGGCGTCGGCGGCCGTGACCGGCGGGGATCCCGTGAGACCGCCGCCCGGCGGCAGGCGAGGAGCGGGCCGCACGCGCGGCCCGGCGGCCGGGCGGCCTGGACGACGGACCATCCGGCCAGGAGGATGAGAGGGGGTGCCCATGACCGAACCCGTACCGATCCTGCAGATGCGCGGGATCGACAAGCAGTTCCCCGGTGTCAAGGCGCTCGACGGCGTGGACTTCCGGTTGTTCCCCGGCGAGGTGCACGCGCTGATGGGAGAGAACGGCGCCGGCAAGTCGACACTGATCAAGGTCCTGACCGGCGTCTACGACATCGACGCGGGCGCGATCGAGCTGGAGGGCCGTCCGGTCGCCTTCTCCGGCCCCCTCGCCGCCCAGCAGGCGGGCATCAGCACCGTCTACCAGGAGGTCAACCTCTGCGCGAACCTGTCGGTCGCGGAGAACATCTTCATCGGCCGCGAGCCGCGCCGGTTCGGCCGGCTCCAGTGGCGGGTGATGCGCCGCGAGGCCGAGCGGATCCTCGCCTCGCTGGACCTGGACCTCGACGTCTCCGCCTCGCTGTCCGCCTACTCCCTGGCGGTCCAGCAGATGGTGGCCATCGCCCGCGCCGTCCAAGTGGACGCCAAGGTGCTGATCCTGGACGAGCCGACCTCCAGCCTGGACGCCGGCGAGGTGGAACGGCTCTTCGGCGTGATGCGGCGGCTGAAGGAACAGGGCATCGCGATCCTGTTCGTGTCGCACTTCCTCGACCAGATCTACGAGATCTCCGACCGGATGACCGTGCTGCGCAACGGCACGCTGGTCGGCGAGTACCTCACCCGTGACCTTCCGCAGGTCGAGCTGGTCGGCAAGATGATCGGCCGCGAGCTCGCCGCCCTGGAGAGCCTGGAGGACCGCCGCGCCGCCGCCGAGCAGGCCGACGCCGCCGCCCCGCTGGTCGAGGCCGACGGGCTCGGCCGGCCCGGGGCGATCGAGCCGTTCTCGCTGACCGTGCGCGAGGGCGAGGTGCTCGGCCTGGCCGGGCTGCTCGGCTCGGGCCGCACCGAGGTCGCCCGGCTGCTGTTCGGCGCCGACCATGCCGGCAGCGGCACGCTGCGCGTCGGTGGCGTACCGGTCCGGCTGCGCACTCCCCGCGCGGCGGTGCGGCACAAGCTGGCCTACTGCTCGGAGGACCGGCGGGCCGAGGGCATCATCCCCGAGCTCACCGTCCGCGAGAACCTCATCCTGGCCCTGCAGGCCGCGCGCGGGTGGACCCGCCCGATCGCCCGGCGCAAGCAGGACGAGCTGGTCGAGCGGTACATCAAGGCGCTCGACATCCGCCCGGCCGACCCCGACCGGCCGATCGCCAACCTCAGCGGCGGCAACCAGCAGAAGGTCCTGCTGGCCCGCTGGCTCATCCTCCAGCCCCGGCTGCTCATCCTGGACGAGCCCACCCGGGGCATCGACGTGGGCGCCAAGGCGGAGATCCAGCGCCTGGTCGTGGAACTGTCCGACGGCGGCACGGCCGTGCTGTTCATCTCGGCGGAGCTGGAGGAGGTCCTGCGGCTCAGCCACAAGATCGCCGTACTGCGCGACCGCCGGATGGTCGCCGAGCTGGACAACGACGAGCAGCTCACCACCGACGCACTGACCGAGACGATCGCGAGCGGAGGCCGGTCGTGAGCCGCCTGCTGGGACACCGCCTGTTTTGGCCGTCGGCCGTCCTGGCCGCGTTGCTGCTGGTCAACGTGGTCTTCACCAATGGCTTCCTCAACGTGCAGATGAAGGACGGGCACCTGTACGGGAGCCTGATCGACATCGTGCGGTTCGGCGCGCCGCTGATCCTGGTGGCGCTCGGCATGACCCTGGTGATCGCCACCGGCGGCATCGACCTGTCGGTCGGGTCGGTGGTCGCGATCGCCGGCGCGCTGGCCTGCCTGCGCATCAGCCTGCTCGGCGACCAGAACTCGGTCGGCGGGGTGCTCGGCGCGATCGGCCTGGCCCTGGCGCTGTCGCTGGTGCTCGGCCTGTGGAACGGCGTGCTGGTCACGGCCGCCGGCATCCAGCCGATCATCGCGACGCTGATCCTCATGGTCGCCGGGCGCGGCCTCGCCCAGCTCATCACGGACGGCCAGATCATCACGATCAACAGCTCGCCGTACAAGCTGATCGGCGGCGGCTACTGGCTGACGCTGCCGTTCGGGATCATCATCGTGGCCGCCGTGCTGGCGCTCGCCGCCTTCCTCACCCGGCGCCTGGCCCTCGGCCTGCTGATCGAGTCGGTCGGCGGCAACGCCAAGGCCAGCCGCCTGGCGGGCATCAGCGCCCGCGGCGTGCTGCTCACGGTGTACGCCTTCTGCGGCCTGTGCGCGGGCATCGCCGGACTGATGATCAGCTCGAACGTCTCCAGCGCGGACGGCAACAACGCGGGGCTGTGGATCGAGCTGGACGCCATCCTCGCCGTCGTCATCGGCGGCACCTCCCTCGCGGGCGGGCGGTTCTCGCTCGGCGGCACCGTGCTCGGCGCCCTGGTCATCCAGACCCTGACCACGACCATCTACTCGATCGGCGTGCCGCCGGAGACGACGCTGCTGTTCAAGGCGCTCGTGGTGACCATCGTCTGCCTGCTGCAGTCTCCCGCCTTCCGCGCGAAGGTGCTGCACGGCAGGCGACGGCGGCCCTCCGCGTCGGCGCGACCGGTGCCAGAAGAGAAGAAGGCGAGCGTCTCCGCATGACCACCCTCACCGGCCGCCTGCGGATCGGCGGCCAGACCATCCCCCGCAAGTACGTGCCCGTGCTGGTGACCGCGGGCCTGTTCGTGGCGATGTTCGCCGCGGGCAGCGTGCGCTACGAGGCGTTCGGCACCGGGCAGGTCATCCTCAACGTCTTCGTCGACAACGCCTTCCTGCTGGTGGTCGCCGTCGGCATGACCTTCGTGATCCTCACCGGCGGCATCGACCTGTCGGTCGGCTCGGTCGTCGCGCTCTCCACGATGCTGGCGGCCGTCCTGTTGCGCGACGGATGGCCGGTCGTCGCGGTGATCGGGCTGGTGCTGGTCGTCGGCGCGGTGCTCGGCCTCGGCATGGGCGCGATCGTCCACTACTTCGAGATCCAGCCGTTCATCGTCACGCTGGCCGGCATGTTCCTCGCCCGGGGGCTGTGCTACACGATCGCCACCGACTCCATCCCGATCACCGACCCGTCGTTCACCGCGTTCGCCCAGGCCACGATCCCGCTGGGCGGGGAGCTGTGGATCACGCCGAGCGTGGTGGCAGGTCTGGTGGTCGTCGTGGTCGCGGCCTACGTGCTGCACTACACGCGGCTCGGCCGCAATGTGTACGCGATCGGCGGGAGCGAGCAGTCGGCGCTGCTCATGGGCCTGCCGGTGGCCCGCACGAAGATCGCGGTCTACACGATCAGCGGGTTCTGCTCGGCGCTCGGCGGGCTGCTGCTGTCGTTCTACATGCTCTCCGGGTACGGCCTGCACGCGGTCGGCATGGAGCTGGACGCCATCGCCGCCGTGGTCATCGGCGGCACGCTGCTGACCGGTGGCAGCGGCTACCTGCTCGGCACCGTGCTCGGCGTGCTCGTGCTCGGACTGATCCAGACGATCATCAGCTTCGAGGGCACGCTAAGCTCCTGGTGGACCAAGATCTTCATCGGGGCACTGCTCTTCGTGTTCATCCTGCTCCAGCGCCTGATCTCGGCGCGCAGGACGGGTGCGCGTTCGACCTGACCCGGCGCGCCCCGCGGCGACGGCGGCCCGCGTCCTGGTCCAGGACGCGGGCCGCCGTTCCCATGCCGGTTCTGTGTGGCGTGGCCCACACTCGCGCCCTGTGTGGATTTGTACGTATTGCCGTGATCTCCGCGGGCCTAGTTTTTCGGATGTCCGAACCGAGCAAGCACTAAGGACTCAAATCCGATGAACGTCGAGCAGACCAACAAGACCGGCAAGGCGAACCTCTCCTGGAGCAAGACGATGAGCCGGGTGGCGGTGGGCACGGCGACCGCGGCGCTGGCCCTCGGCGCGCTCACCCTGCCGGCCGGCGCGGCCACCGCCGCCCACGGCGGGCACAGCGGGCACAGCTCCCACACCACGACCTCCCACCCGACCTCCTCCCAGCACATCGTCCACGGCAAGAGCTACTACTTCGCCGCCGTGCTCCTCGGCCGCAACGAGGTGCGCGAGCCCGGCAAGAAGGTCAACGACCGCGACGGCCTGGCCGTGGCCAAGTTCCGCATCCAGGGCAACCGCCTGTCCTACATCGTGCAGTGGAAGCGGACCGGCAAGCCCACCGCGTTCCACATCCACCGTGGCAAGGCGGGTGTCAACGGCCCGGTCGTCATCGACCTGTCCAAGGGCAAGCGGCGCGGCAACACCCTCTCCGGCACGGTCGTGGTCGACGACCTCAGCGTGCTGAAGGGCATCAAGAACAACCCGAAGAACTGGTACAGCAACTTCCACAGCTCCCAGTTCCCCGACGGCGCGGTCCGCGGTCAGCTGCACAAGGGCGGCCGCTGGTAGCCACCGCCGCGGGGGAGAAGGTCCCGTCCGGCCGGAACCGGCGGCCGCCCGGGGGGTGCGCCCGCCCGTCACCGGCGGGCCCGGCCGGGACCTTCTGCCCTACCGCGCGTGCCGCCGGTGGCGGAGTCTGGTGGTGAGGGCATCACCGGACGACGGCACGGGATCGAGGCGGCGGCCGTCGGGTTCCCATGACCGGACGGCCGCCGCCGCGCCGTCCGGCGCCCGCCGAGGGGAGGTGCGGGAAGATGTTCGCAGATCGTCAGGACGCGGGAGCGCAACTGGCCGAACGGCTGCGGGAGTTCACCGGCGCCGGGGACGTCGTGGTCGTGGGGCTGCCCCGCGGAGGCGTGCCGGTGGCCTTCGAGGTGGCCCGGGCCCTGCGAGCCCCGCTGGACGTGGTCCTCATCCGCAAGCTCGGCGTGCCGTTCCAGCCCGAGCTGGGATTCGGCGCGATCGGCGAGGGCGGCGTGCGCGTCCTCAACCAGGACATCGTGCGCATGGCCGGCCTGTCGCAGGAGGAGATGGCCGCGGTCGAGGTACGCGAGCAACGTGAGCTGCTGCGGCGCGTGCGCCGCTACCGCGGTGACCGTCCCCCGGTGGATCTCGCCAGGCGCACCGTGATCGTGGTCGACGACGGGATCGCCACCGGGGGGACCGCCCGCGCCGCCTGCCAGGTGGCCCGCGCGCAGGGCGCCAGGCGCGTCGTGCTCGCGGTGCCGGTGGGCGCGCCGAGCACGGTCGCGGCGATGTCGGACGTGGCCGACGAGGTGGTGTGCCTGCGTACTCCGGCCTCCTTCCACGCGATCGGCTCCTGGTACGCCGACTTCACCCAGACCGGCGACGACGAGGTGATCGAGCTGCTGCGCAGGGCCGCGGCGCTCGCGCACGGCCGCCGCACGGAGCCGGCGGCCTCCCCGCCGGGCATCCCGCTCGGCGAGGTGGAGGTCGAGGCGGGCGGCGTTCGGCTGCCCGGCCACCTCACCGTCCCCGACGAGGCCGCGGGGATCGTGGTGTTCGTCCACGGGAGCGGCAGCGGCCGGCACAGCCCGCGCAACCGGTACGTGGCCGGGCACCTCAACCGGGCCGGGCTCGGGACCCTGCTGTTCGACCTGCTCACCTGGCAGGAGGAGCTGGACCGGCGCAAGGTGTTCGACATCGAGCTGCTCGCCCGCAGGCTGCTGCAGGTGACGGCCTGGCTGCGCGAGGTGCCGCAGGCCGCCGGGCTGCCGATCGGCTACTTCGGGGCCAGCACCGGGGCCGCCGCCGCCCTGTGGGCCGCGGCCGAGCCGGACCATGACATCGCCGCCATCGTCTCGCGCGGTGGCCGGCCTGACCTCGCGGGGGCCAGGCTCGGCCTGGTGCGGGCGCCGACCCTGCTGATCGTGGGCGGGCGCGACGAGGTGGTGCTCGACCTCAACCGCGCGGCCCAGGAGCGGCTGCACTGCGACAACGAGCTGCGCATCGTCCCGGGAGCCACCCACCTGTTCGCCGAGCCGGGAACGCTGGAGGCCGTCGCCGACCTCGCCCGCGACTGGTTCGCCGGCCACTTCCGGCCGCTGGTCGCCGCCGCGCCGCCTCGTCCCGCGCACTGACCGCCGATGACGCTGCGCATCGCGGTGGGCACGGCCGGCCCGGCGCTCGGCCGTGCCGTCGCCGCCGGGCTGTACACCGAACCGGCCGTCACCTCGGTGGAGCGGTTCCCCGACGGCGAGCTGCGTCCGGTCGTCCACGGCGTGCGCGGCGCCGACGTCTACCTCGTCCAGCCGACGGGGCCGCCGGTCAACGAGCACGTGATGGAGCTGCTGCTGCTCCTGGACGCCTGCCGGCGCGGCGGCGCGGCCCGCCTGACCGCCGTGGTGCCCTATTTCGGGTACGCCCGGCAGGACCGCAGGGGCCGCGCCGGGGAGGCCATCGGCATCCGGGTCGTCGCCGACGCGCTCGCCTCCGCCGGGGCGCGGCGGCTGATCGTGGTGGACCCGCACACCGCCGCGCTGGAGGCCGTGTGCGCCATGCCGGTCGAGATGCTCACCGCCGTGCCCGTCCTCGCCGCCGCCCTGGGCGAGCGGACGGTGGACGACGCGGTGGTGGTGGCGCCCGACCTCGGCGCGGTGAAGCTCGCCGAGCGGTACGCCGCGCTGCTGTCCCGGCCGGTCGCGGTGGTCCGCAAGACGCGGCTGAGCGGCACCCGGGTCAGCGCCGAAGAGCTGGTCGGCGACGTCAGGGGACGCCAGGCGGTCGTGGTGGACGACATGATCAGCACCGGCGGGACGATCGAGGCCGCGGTGCACGTCCTGCTCGAGAACGGGGCGATCCCGCCCGTCCTGGTGGCGGCCACGCACGGCCTGTTCGTGCCGCCCGCCGCCGAGCGGCTCGGCGGGCCGCGCATCGCGGCCCTGCTGGTCACCGACAGCCTGCCGCAGGACGCCCCGACGACTCTGCCGATCAGGGTCTGCCCGTCGGCGCCACTGCTGGCCGACGCCATCGGCCGCCTGCACCGCGACGAGTCCCTCGACGACCTCCTGTTCCGCACCTGAGCCCTCCAGGGCATCCGACTGGAACGAGTCGGCAGGACAGACGTCCTGTTCGCGGCCCTCGCCGGCAATGGCAGTGCGCTGCCAAAAGTGCGTCAAGCCGCTGTTACCCGGCGTATGGGGCAGCGGTGCGCTGCGCATGATTGGGCTATGGGGCCGGATGGGCGCTTTGACGCGTTCCGGGCGCTGGCGGACCGGCGCGGCCGTCCGGGCGTCCGGCTGCTGGACGCGCTCGCCGCGGCCGCCGCCTCGGCCGGGCCACGGGAGCTCGCCGCGTGGGCGCCAGAGGTCGCCCGGGGGTTCGGGCTGCCCGCCGCGGCCGGGCTCGGCCCGGCCGGGTACTACGCCGACCTCGCGGTCCCGCACGCCGCGCGCCACGTGCGCGTCTGCACCGCCGCCGCCTGCTTCGCCGCCGACGGCGGCCGGCACCTCGCGCAGGTCGAGGAGGTGCTCGGGGTCACCGCCGACGACGCCCACCCCGGGCCGGAGGTGTCGCTGCAGACCGTGCGCTGCCTCGGATACTGCTACGCGGGCCCCGCCTGCCTCGACGGCGACACCCCCCTCGCCGGCCCCGACCTCGCCGGCCGGTTGCGTGGTCGCGCGCCCTCCCGCGACCCCGCCATCCCGGCCGCCGACACCACCGGTGACCCCGTCGTACTCGCCGGCATCGTCGCCGGTGAGGCCGCCTGGCAGGTCTGGTCCCGCACGGTGCGCACCGGCGCACCCGAGCGGGTGCGCGCGGAGGTGGCCGCCGCGGGCCTGCGCGGCCGGGGCGGGGCCGGCTTCCCGGTGGCGGCGAAGTGGGCCGCCGCGGGCGGCGCGCCCGGCACCGTCGTGGTGGCCAACGGCGACGAGGGCGACCCGGGGTCCTACGCCGACCGGCTGCTGATGGAACGCGACCCCGGACGGGTGCTCGAAGGGCTGGCGCTGGCCTGCTTCGCCTGCCACGCGAGCACCGGCGTCGTCCTGGTGCGCTCGGAGTACCCGCGGGCGCTGGCCCGCATGCGGGAGGCGGCGAGCCTGGCGTACGCCGACGGGCACCTGGGACGGGACGTCCACGGCAGCGGGACCGACCTGGAGGTCCACATCGTGGCGGGCGCCGGCTCCTACATCGCGGGCGAGGAGACCGCGCTCATCTCCGGCCTGGAAGGAGCGCGGGGATGCGCGCATCCGCGCCCGCCGTACCCCACAGAGCACGGGCTCTGGGACGCCCCCACGGTCGTGAACAACGTCGAGACGCTGGCCGCCGTGCCGTGGATCGTGTGGCGCGGCGGTGCGGCGTACGCCCGCCGGGGCACGCCCGGTGAGACCGGCACCAAGCTGGTCTGCCTGTCGGAGCTGTTCGCCCGGCCCGGCTGCTACGAGGTCGAGCTCGGCACCCCGGTGTCCCGCATCGTCGACGAGCTCGGCGGCCGGCTGCGCGACGGCGCCGCCTTGGCCGTCCTGCAGGTCGGCGGGCCGCTCGGCGGCTTCCTCGGCCCGGGCGAGCTGGACGTGCCGCTCACCGAGGCGGCGCTGGCCGCGCGCGGCGCCGCCCTCGGCCACGCGGGCCTGGTCGCCTTCGACCACCGGGTCGCGCCCGTGGACGTGCTGCGGCACGTGTGGGAGTTCGCCGCCGCCGAGAGCTGCGGCGCCTGCTCGCCGTGCCGGGTGGGGTCCCGGCGCGGCCTTTCCCTGGTGTCCCGGGGCGAGGCGGGCGAGCCGTACGCCCGGCTGCTGCGGGTGATGGAGGAGGCGAGCCTGTGCGCGTTCGGCCGCCGGGTGCCGCCCGCCGTCCGCAGCCTGGCCCGCGCGTACGGCGACGCCCTCCCGGGGTGGGCCCGGTGAGGCCGGGCGGCGGGATCGTGCCGGGTTCCGGTTCGACAGGGAGGGCCTGGTGAGGCCGGACGGTGGGCGCCGGATCGGGTGCGGGCCCGGCGGAATGGACCCGGTGTCGCCGGGCGGTGGACTCCGGGGAACGCGGCCGATGCGGGCTGCCGTTGGGATCTGGGACGGCCTCGGGCCTGGCCCTGCGCGGCAGGGCGGCACCGGGGAGCGGCCTGGTGGGTGGGCACGGTGAGGGTCGGTGTCGACGGGATCGCGGTCACGGTGCCGGCCGGGGCGACGCTGCTCGACGCGGTCCGCGCGGCCGGGCTCGACCTGCCGGCCCTGTGTCATGACGACCGGCTCACCCCGGCGGGCTCCTGCCGGGCGTGCCTGGTGCGCGCGGGCGGCGCGGTCGTGGCCGCGTGCGTCACCCCGGCGGACGAGGACACCCATGTGGAGGTCGCGGGCGAGGAGCTGCTCGCGCTGCGCCGCGCCGCCGTCGAGCTGACCGTCTCGGCGTTGCCGCCCCGCGCGCTCGAAGGCGGCCCGGAGGCGAGCGAGCTGGCCCGGGTCTGCCACGCGCTGGGCATCGTCCCGGAGACCGCCCAGGCAGAGGGCGGGCGGGGCCGCGACGACAGCCACCCGTACGTCCATCTGGACCGCGACCTGTGCATCGCCTGCGGCCGGTGCGTGCGCATGTGCGCCGAGGTCCAGGGCACCTTCGCCCTCACCCTGACCGGCCGGGGCGCCGACACCGTCGTCACCCCGGGCACCGGCGGGGCCTGGCTGGACTCCGACTGCGTGGCCTGCGGCGGCTGCGTGGACACCTGCCCGACCGGCGCCCTCACCGAGCCGGGCCTGCCGGTCGGCGCGCCGCGCGGTGACCTGACCCGCACCCGGACCACCTGCGGCTACTGCGGCGTCGGCTGCGCCCTTGAGGTGCTGACCCGGGACGAGCAGGTCACCGCCGTCCTGCCCTGCCACGACGGCCCGGTCAACCGCGGGCACGCCTGCGTCAAGGGCAGGTTCGCCCACGGCTTCGTCCGCTCGCCCGACCGGCTCACCCGCCCCCTGGTGCGGCGGCGGGGCCGCCTGGAACCGGTGTCGTGGGCCGAGGCGCTGGAGTTCGCGGCGCACGGCCTGCGCGCGGCCGTCGCCGCCGGCGGCCCGGACGCGGTGGCCGCGATCTCCTCGGCCCGGGCGACCAACGAGGAGAACTACCTGGTCCAGAAGTTCATGCGGGTCGTGATCGGCACCAACAACGTCGACAACTGCTCACGGCTGTGCCACTCGCCGTCGGCGGCCGGGCTGACCGCCTCGTTCGGCCTGCCGGGCGGCACCGACGTCTTCGACGAGGCGGAGCTGGCCGACTGCCTGCTGGTGGTGGGCGCCAACCCCGCCGAGGCGCACCCGGTGGTCGGGGCCAGGCTGCTCCAGCGGACGCTGCGCGGGGCGCGCCTGATCGTCGCCGACCCCCGTACGGTCGGGCTGGCCGGGTACGCCGACGTCCACCTGCGGCCCCGGCCCGGCACCAACGTCGCCCTGTTCCACGGGCTGGCCCACGTCCTGCTGGCCGAAGGGCTGGTGGACGAGGACTTCCTGCGGCGCAGGGCGGCCGGGCTGCCCGAGCTGACCGCGCTGCTCGCCGGCTACCCGCCCGACCGGGTGGCCGCGATCACCGGCGTCCCGGCCGGGGACCTGGTCGCCGCCGCCCGGCTGTACGGGCGCGCCGAGCGTCCGGCGATCTTCTACGGGCTCGGCGTGACCGAGCACCTGCACGGCACCGATGGAGTGCGCGCGCTGGCCAACCTGGCCATCCTGCGCGGCGCGGCCGGCACCGGCCGCGGGTACGGGCTGAGTCCGCTGCGCGGCCAGAACAACGTGCAGGGAGCCTCCGACATGGGCGCGCTGCCCGACGTCCTGCCCGGCTACCAGCCGGTGGCCGACGCCGCGGCGCGCGAGCGGGCCGCCCGCGCCTGGGGCGCCCCGGTGCCCGAGCGGCCCGGCCTGCGCATCCCGGAGATGTTCGCCGCCGCCCGCTCCGGGACCCTGCGGGCGCTGTGGGTCATCGGCGAGGACGTGTGCGCGACCGACCCCGACGCCGACCGCGTGGCCGCGGCGCTTACGGCCTGCCCGCTCGTCCTGTGCAACGAACTGTTCCTGTCCGACACCGCGCGGCGCGCCGACGTCGTGTTCCCGGTCGCCTCCTGGCTGGAGAAGGACGGCACGTTCGTCAACTTCGACCGCCGCTTCCAGCGAGTGCGGCCCGCACTCCCGCCGCCCGGTGAGGCGGTGACCGACTTCGCCGTCGTGCACGCCCTCGCCGCCGCCCTCGGCGCCGATCTCGGCTGCCGCACCCCGGCGGACGCGCTGGCCGAATGCGGGCGGGTCGTCCCGATGTTCGCCGGGCTCAGCCACGAACGCCTGGACCGCGAAGGGGCCGTCCCCTGGCCCTGCCCCGACCCCGGCGCGCCGGGGGAGGCCGCGCTGTACCGCGAGCGCTTCGCCACGCCGGACGGCCGCGCCCGCCTGGCGAGCGTCCCTTACCTCCCGCCGGGGGAGGAGCCGGACGACCGCTACCCGCTGGTCCTGGTCACCGGGCGGCGCTGGGCCCACTACAACTCGGGCAGCATGACCCGGCGCGGCGGCAACCTGCGGCTGGACGGGGTGGACCTGCTCGACCTGAACCCCGGCGACGCCGCGCGGTACGGCGTGCGCGACGGGGAACCGGTCGCGGTGGAGAGCCGGCACGGCCGGGCCGAGCTGACCGCGCGGCTCACCGGCCAGATGGCCCCCGGGCAGGTGTTCTGCGCCTTCCACTTCCCGTCGAGCGGGGTCAACACCCTCACCTCCGGCCACGCCGACACCGTGACCTCCTGCCCGGAGTACAAGGTCACCGCGGTGCGGCTGATCCCCGGCTGATCCGTGAGTCAGAAGCCCTCGATGCGGCGGCCGGTGATCTGCCGCGGCACGACCCGTACGTAGATCTCGCGCGGGCCGCCGGCCCAGGGGTGGACCGCGGCACCGGCCACCTCGGGCAACTCCTCGGGCGCCATGTGGTGGGCCGGGCCCCGGATGAGGACGCTCCACCCGCCTCGCCGGGCGTCGTCGATGCGGTCGACCTCGAAGGCGATCTCGATCTCGACGCCCCGCACGCCGGTGCGCAGGTCCTGGTCGATCGGCCCGCCGGCCTGGGTACGGAAGACGATCACCCCGCCCTGGAGCAGGTAGTTGACCGGCAGGACGGTGGGGCCGCCGGGGCCGGCGAAGGCGACCCGGCCGATGCCGCCGGGAGAGATCAGGCGCAGGCATTCGTCCGCGTCCAGGGGCTCCATCGCCGGATGGGCCGGCGGACGCCCCCGGCCGGGCGGCCGTTCCACCTCGCCGCCCAGCAGCTCCTCGCAGGTGGTCTCCAGGGCGGCGGCCAGCCGGAGCAGGCTCCCCTCGTCCAGCGTCGCCGTCCGCTCCTCCAGGTAGCCCACGAACCCCGGCGCCATGCCGGCCCGCTCGGCGACCTGCTCCCTGGTGAGTCCGAGGCGCTCCCGCAGGTGGGCCACCCGGCGCCCGAGATCGCCCGGCGCGCTCTTGGCCCGTTGCTGCCGGGACTCCCGTTGTGTCATGGTCCTCTCCCTCTTTCATGGGCCCGCCGCCGCTGGCGGGCCGGGAAGTAGCAGGTGGTCTCCCGTCCCACCTCGGCGCTCTGGTCGCGCACGACGACGTTCAGCAGCTCCGGCCCGTCGTCGCCCCGGCACACCAGCACGCGGTCGTGGTCGACGTCGATGGTCAGCCAGGCGCCGTGCACGCGCAGCGGCAGCGACAGCCGGGCCAGCGGCTCGGGCAGCAGCGGGTTGAGCCCCAGCCCGTCCCGGTGGATCTCCAGGCCGAGGTAGCAGCGCTGCACCAGGTCCAGCGTGCCCGCCATCGCGCCGAGGTGGACGCCCTCCGAGGTGGTGCCGCCCTGGACGTCGTTGACGTCGCTGCCCAGTGCCTCGGTGAAGAACCGCCACGACCCGGGACGGTCGGAGCGCGAGAGCACCCAGGCGTGCACCACGGCGCTCAGCGTCGAGCCGTGCGAGGTGCGCCGCAGGTAGTAGTGGACGGTCCGCGGCACCAGCTCCGGCTCGTGCGGGCAGCCGAGGCGCCGCAGGATGCCGAGCAGCTCGCGCGCCGGGAGCAGGTAGAACAGCATCAGCACGTCGGCCTGCTTGGACGCGCGGTACCGGTTGGGGCTGTCGCCCTCGGCCTCCAGGGCCCGGTCGAGCCGGCGCACGCCCCGGTAGCGTTCCCAGTCGAGCTCCAGCAGGCCCGCGTACCCGGTGAACTGGCTGATCACCCCGTCGTGGAAGTCGACCCGCATCCGCCGGGTGATCTGCTCCCACCGTTCCAGCTCCGCCGGGTACAGCTCCAGCCGGGCGGTGAGGTCGGCCCGGTCGCGCACCGGCAGCAGGGCGAGGGTCCGCCGCGCGCGCAGCAGCAGCCACACGGTCATGATGTTGGTGTAGGCGTTGTTGTCCAGCCCGGGGGCGGCGGCGCCCGGGTAGGCGTCGTGGTACTCGTCGGGCCCCATGATGCCGCGGATCTCGTACCGCCCCGTCGCCGGATCACGCTGGGCGAGCCCCGCGAAGCACCTGGCGATCTCCACCAGCAGCTCGGCGCCGAACGTCCGCAGGAACTCCAGGTCCCCGGTGGCGGTGAAGTGCTGCCACACGTTGTAGGCGATCGCCAGGCCGACGTGCCGCTGCAGGTGGGAGTTGTCGGCCGTCCAGTGGCCCGAACGCGGGTTGAGGTGCAGCAGCTGGGTGTCCTCCTGCCCGTCGCTGCCGCTCTGCCAGGGGAACAGCGCCCCGGGCAGGCCGAGGGCACGCGCGTGCACCCTGGCCTCGGGCAGCCGGCGCCACCGGTAGCGCAGCAGGGCGCGGGCGGTCTCGGGGAAGCGCACGTTGAGCCACGGCAGCACGAACAGCTCGTCCCAGAACACATGCCCCCGGTACGCCTCCCCGTGCAGCCCGCGGGCCGGCACGCCCACGTCGAGGTCGGCGGTGTGCGGGGAGAGGGTCTGCAGCAGGTGGAAGGTGTGCAGGTGGACGATGCGCGCCCCCGCCGGGTCGTCCACCTGGAGCCGGGCCCGCCGCCACAGCCGCGCCCAGGCGAGCCGGTGCCGGGCCAGCAGGTGCCCGAAGCCCGGGGCGAGCGCGGCCCGCCGCACCGCCGCCGACCGGGCGTCGGCGATGGCGTGGTCGCGGGAGGTCGCGAGCGCGATCGTCTTGGTGACGACGGCCGGCCGTCCCTGCTCCAGGGAGATCTCGTGCTCGGTGGCGATGCGGGCCGGCGCCTGGACGATCTCCCCGGGCCCGGCGCCGGTCCGCACCCGCGAGGCGAGCGCGACGGTGATCTCCGACTCGCTGGTGCGGGCGCGCAGCCAGGTCACCGCCTCCCGCCGCCCGGTCGCGTGGTCCACCAGGTGGTCGCCGCGCAGCCCCCGGTAACGTTCGACGCCGCCGTTGACCACCGAGCCGTCCAGCGCGGCGGTCACCCGCATGATCCCCGACCAGTTCTCGGCGAGGAAGGTCGTCTCCAGCGCGGCCAGATGGGGGTCGGCCATGGATACGATGCGGCGCTGCCGCACCAGCGTCACCCGGCCGTGCCCGTCGCGGTAGCGCAGCAGGCGGTACAGGACGCCGTGCCGCAGGTCGAGCGTCTGCCGGAAGTCCAGGAGGGTGTCGGTGCCGGTGTGGAACCAGGCGCAGCCGGGGGTGGCGAAGGCCAGCGGCAGCCAGTTCGGCACGTTGACCAGCTCCTCGTTGGTCACCGCGCGCCCCGCCACGCGGGAGGTCAGCCGGTTGTAGCAGCCCGCGACGTAGGTGCCCGGATAGTGGACGCCGTCCGCGCTGGACTCGGGCGCGGCGCCCCTGGTGGCGAAGTAGCCGTTGCCGAGGGTGCACAGCGTCTCCCGGCGTCGCTCCTCCACCGGGTCGAAGCGGTCGTAGACCAGCGTCCATGGGGTCATCCGGGCACCGGCCGGCTCCCGCTTGGTCCCGCCCTCGTCATCCACGAACGTGCCACACCTGTGGATCACACCGGCTGTCATCCCCTGCCTTTGGTTCCCGCTCACCTCTCCACCGCCCCATTTGCCCAGGCAGAGCCGCTTCTTTGGCGAAATTTCGCCCCCGGTCAGCCCGGGACGCTCGCCGCGCCCTGCCGATCCCGGTCCTCGCGGCGGCGCAGCACCCACCGGCGCACCTCGTCGGCGCCCCACACGATCACCGGGAACGGGGCGACGAACGCCAGCATGTCCGCGCTCAACGGCGCGGTGCCGAGCAGCGCCTGGAACGGCGGCGCGTAGATGAGCACGGCGGCCAGCGCCAGCTCGAAGACGATCCCCCACAGCAGCAGCGGGTTGGACCACGGGCCGATGGAACGCAGGGACGCCCGCTCGGTCCGCGCGGCGAACGCGGTGCCGACCTGCCCGGCGATCATGCCGAGGAACGTCATCGTGGTCGCCTGCCGGTAGGCGTGGTTCAGCGGCGTGCCGGGACCGGTGGGGTCGCCCGGCCGCCAGCCCGCCCGCAGCAGCACGTAGAAGAAACCGGCCAGCGTGAGCGCCGCGCAGATCACGCCGAGGAAGAGCCAGGCCCGCACCAGCATCGACCCGCGGATCACCCCCTCGGAGCGCCTGCGCGGGCGGCGCTTCATGATCCCCGGCTCGGCCGGCTCGCGGCCCAGCGCGAGAGCGGGCAAAGTCTCGGTGCCCACGTCGAAGGCCAGCAGCTGCAGCACCGTCAGCGGGAGCGGCACGGCCCCGCCGGCCAGCGCGAACACCAGGAACGGCGCGATCTCCGGAGTGCTGTGGGCGAAGATATAGCAGATGAACTTGCGGATGTTGTCGTAGACCTGCCGGCCCGACCTGACCGCGGCGACGATGGTGGAGAAGTCGTCGTCGGTGAGCACCATGGTGGCCGCCTCACGGGCCACGTCGGTGCCCGAGCGGCCCATGGCCACCCCGATGTCCGCCCGGCGCAGCGCCGGGGCGTCGTTGACCCCGTCCCCGGTCATCGCCACCACGTGCCCTTCGGCCCGCAGGGCGTCGGCGATGCGCAGCTTGGCCTCCGGCGAGCTGCGCGCGAAGATCAGCTCGTGGTGATCGCGCAGCAGCGTGTCCAGCTCGTCCTCGCTCATCCGGTCCAGCCGGTCCCCGGTCACCACGGTCGGGTGGTCGCCGACGATGCCCACCTGCGCGGCGATCGCCGCCGCGGTCAGCGCGTGGTCGCCGGTGACCACGATGATCCGGATGCCGGCGGAGTGGCAGTGCGCGACGGCCTCGGCCACGCCGGGCCGGGGCGGGTCCTGCATGGCCACCAGCCCGAGCAGGGTCAGCTCCCGCTCGGCGTCGTCACGCCGTTCCGGCGGGGGACGGTCTGCGGCGAGGGGCCGTTCGGCCACCGCCAGCACCCGCAGCCCCTGCCGGGCGCGGGCGTCGACCACCCGCTCGACGGCACGGCGGCGCTCGGCGGTCAGCGGCGCCCGCACGCCGTCCGCTTCCATGATCGTGGCGCAGCGGGGGAGCACCGCCTCCGGCGCGCCCTTGGTGTCCACCCACACCCCGCCGTCGCGCTCGTCCACGGTCGACATGCGCTTCAGCACCGGGTCGAAGTGGAACTGCCGCAGGCGCGTACCGGGCCGGCCGTCGCCCAGCACGCGCGCCGCCTCCAGCATCGCCACCTCGGTGGGGTCGCCGACCAGCCCGCCCGCGGCCCCGGGCTGGGCGTTGTTGCACGCCGCCATCACCACCGCCAGCCCGCCGGCCGCCGCGTCCCGCCCCGCCCGCCGCTCTGCCGGGGCGAGGACGTGGTCGCCCGCGGCGGTCCACACCGTGGTGACCCGCATGCGGTTCTCGGTGAGCGTGCCGGTCTTGTCGGTGCAGATCACACTGGTCGAGCCCAGCGTCTCCACCGCGCTCAGCCGCTTCACCACCGCGCCCCGGCGCACCAGCCCGCGTACGCCGAGCGCCAGGGCCAGGGTGATCACCGGCAGCAGGCCCTCCGGCACGTTCCCGACCAGCAGGCCGACGGCGAACACGACCGCGTCCCCCAGCGGCAGGTGCGCGCCGAAGGCCGCGATCGGGATGAACGCCACTCCCAGCGCGAGGGCGATCGCCGCGATCAGCCACGCCACCCGGCGTACCTGGCGCTCCAGCGGGCTCTCCTCGCGCTCCACGCGTTCCGACAGCGCCGCGATGCGGCCGAGTTCCGTGCGCATCCCGGTGGCGAACACCACCGCGCGCGCCGCTCCCTCGGTACACGTGGTGCCGGAGAACACCAGGTCACGGGCCTGCAGCAGCCCCACCCCGGTGTCGGCCAGGTCCGCGGAGCGGAACACCGGCATCGCCTCGCCGGTGAGCGCCGACAGGTCCACCTCGATGCCGCCTTCCAGCAGGCGCGCGTCGGCGGAGATGCGGTCACCCTCCTCGATCACCAGCACGTCGCCCGGCACCAGCTCGGCGGCGCGCAGCACCTGGACCCGCCCGTCCCGCAGCGCCTTGGCCTGCGCGGGCAGGTACGCGGCGAGCGCCTCGACCGCCCGCTCGGCCTGTACCTCCTGCACGAACGCGAACACCGCGTTGATCACGATCACCACGAGGATCGCCACCGCCACCGGGATGATGCCGGCCGCCCACGCCAGGGCCGCCGCCAGCCACAGCAGCAGCGCCAGCGGGTGGGTGAACTGCAGCAGCAGCTCGCGCGGCCAGCGCCGGCCGCCGCGGCGGCGGATCTCGTTGGCGCCGTAGTGGATGAACCGCCGCGCCGCCTCCCGCGAGGGCAGGCCCGATCGGCTGCTGCGCAGGTCACGTAGCAGCAGTTCCACCCGCTCGGTCGGATCGACCGTCGGCGGCTCCCCGCTCACATCCGTCCCCGCGCCGGCCTGCGCCTCGATGGGAGCCGCGCCGGCCGGTCCGTCCGAGCCCTCCTGTGCTCCGGTGACCCGGCCCGGTTCCCCTGATCTCACCTCAGGTTCGCGGTGTCCGCGGCGCGCCATGACAGACCCCGTCACGGACGGACGACGGCGACCGGCACCGTCGCGTGGCCGATGACGGCGTGCGCCGTCCCGCCGAGGCCGAAGACCGCGCGCAGGCCGGAACGGGCCCCGATGACCAGCAGGCCGGCACCCCGCGACGCCGAAAGGAGCGCCTCGCCCGGATGGGCGCGCACCACGTCCTCGATCAGGTCCACGTCGGGGTACTTGCGCCGCCATCCGGCCAGCGTCTCGGCGAGCAACCGCGCCTCCTCCTCGCCGACGGCGTCGATGTCGTAGACGAGCGGTTGCATGTCCCCCGGGCCCCGCAGCGCGGGATGCGTCCAGGCGTGCACGGCGCGCAGCCGGCCGCGCCGCAGCATGGCCTCCTGGAAGGCGAACTCCAGCACGGCGGCGTCGTCCGGCCGTCCGGCGACCCCGGCGACGACCTCGCCGCCACCGCCCGGCTCCTCGCCGCGCACGATGACGACCGGGCAGGCGGCGCAGGCCGCCAGGTGCCGGGCGACCGACCCGAGCAACTGCCCGGTGAGGCCGCCGCGTCCCCGATGGCCCACCACGAGGAGCTGGGCGTCCTGCGAGGCCAGGGTGAGCGCGTCCTGCGCGGCGCCGTCCATGACGGCGGAGGTGACCTCGACCCCCTGGCCGGCCTCCCGGGCGAGCGCCACCGCCTCGTCCAGCATGTGACGCGCCGCGGCCTCGGCCGCCGGGCCCCACGAGGCGGGCTGGGGGACGAGCGGCAGGTGGTACTCCCAGCGGAGCGCGGTGTACAGCACCCGCAGCGGCGCCCCGCGCAGCCGGGCCTCCCGCGCCGCCCACGACACCGCGGTGGACGAGCACGCGGAGCCGTCGGTTCCGACGACGACCGGTCTTCCCATGGGCCACCTCCGCGCCGCCGGCCTGCCTTCGCGGCCGGATCCCGGCCGGCGCGCCCGTCCGAGCAGCGCCGTCGTCCTCACTCCACCACCGCCGCGGCCTTTGGCGGAGCCGCCGAAAGTCCTCTCTCCCGGCCCCGATGGACTCTGCCTTCCCGGGCTTCTCCCGCCCCGGACGCCGCCACGGGCTTTGGTGACCAATGACCGGGGCTGTGTGTGACATTGGCCTCTCTCGGCCCCCTCGGCGGCGGCCGATCGTGAGGGATGGAGAGCACGTCCAGATCGGCCGGGGTGATCGTGATGATGGACTGGGACGGATGGGGGATGGGCGGCTGGGGGTACACCCTGATGGCCCTCGGCATGATCGCCTTCTGGGGGCTGCTGATCGCCGGCATCGTGCTGCTCGTCCGCGCCTTCACGGGCGCACCGCGCGGCGAGCGGGCCGCGCCGCCGCAGGGGTTCTCGTCGGCCGAGGAGCTGCTGGCCGAGCGCTACGCCAGGGGTGAGATCGACACCGAGGAGTACCGCGCGCGGCTCGACATCTTGCAGAGAGGGCGGGTCTCCGGCCCCGGCACGCGGGCGTGACCTGGCCGCGGGCCGGCGAGATCCTTTCGTCGTTTCCGGCGTCGTTTCGTAAATCATCTTTTACAGTGCTATATGGGTGACCGGCCGCTGAGCCGGTCGCCGTGGGCGGGCCCTGCCGGGGAGATTCGGTGAGCGGGGCCCGCGATCTGTGGGAGAGGCCGCGACGACGCGGCCGGTCGGCGGCACGGTCGGAACGTTCCTGAGCGGGACCGGCGTGGCCTCCCGATGGGCGGATGGACGGAGGGGACCCCGGGGTGGCGGATCCGATCGCGGACGGCCTGCTCGAAGCGATGCGCTCGGAGCTGGGATACCGGGAGAAGGCAGGGCAGCACACCAAATTCGGCGACTGGTACGCGGAGAACATCGACCGCGACCCGCAGTACAAGAACGCCCCCTGGTGCGACATGTTCATCGCCTGGGCGGCCGACAAGGCGGGAGTCCGGGACTACGTCGGCACGTTCGCCTGGACGCCGTCCCACGCCAACTGGTTCAAGGCTCAGAACGCGTGGTCCGAGACCCCCGAGCCGGGCGCGATCGTCTTCTACGACTGGTCGGGCTCCAAGAAGGTCGGGGCGATCGACCACGTCGGCGTGGTCGAGAAGGTGGCGGACGACGGGAAGATCCACACCATCGAGGGCAACGTCGACAAGGTGTGGCTGAAGCGCAAGGTGCGCGACGAGAGCAAAGTGGTCGGCTACGGGCTGCCGCGCAAGGTCATGGAGAACAAGACCGGCTCCGGACCCGACGTCCTGGTGCTGCGAGGCGAGGGGACGGGCGGCTCCAACGCCGCGGCGGCCGGGGTCATCGGCGGCCACCCGGTGTTCGAGTGGCCGGGTGCGCAGAGCGCGGCGCTGGCGAGCGGGGTGGTGACCCTCCTCCTCGGGTCCGCCCTGGTCATGAACCAGATGGCCCGCACCCGGCGTTCCGCCGTCTCCGGCGGCAGGCACCGCCGCCACCGGCCCCGCCGCCTCGCCCTCTGGCGCGGCGGCGACGACGCCTGAGCGTCCGGCACAAGGGGTATCGTCGCATGTCAGAGGGGTAGTGCTCCGCAAGAGGCCGGCCGGGGCACCGTCGAGGGGCCATCGCGGACCACACGTCACCGGCCTACCAGCGAGGAGGTCTCTCGTGCAGGACGCCCGAGAGGTCAAAGAATGCCTGGTCCAGTCGCTCAACGCGCACGACATGGCCGCCGTGCGCACCTGCCACCACCCGGACGCCGTACTGGTCTCACCGGCCGGCGTCGCCGAGGGTCATGAGCAGATCGTCTGGTACTACGAACACCTCATCGCCGCGTTCGCCGACCTTCGCATCACCAACTGGCACATCCTGTCCTACGGTGACTCCGCGGCCACCGAGTGGACGGCCACCGGGACCCACACCGGGCCGTTCCTCCTGTCCAGCGGTCGCCTGCTGGACCCGACCGGCCGCCGTATCGCGATCCGCGGCACCGGCATCGTGCACGTGGAGAACGGGCAGATCATCACCAACCGGGAGTACTACGACCAGCTCGAGATCTACGCCCAACTCGGCCTCGAACTCCCCTGACCCTGCGCTCCTTCACCGCGCGGGCGCGTCGAGGGTGATGATGACCTTCACGTCGTCGGGTTCGGGGGTGAACGCCTCGTGGAACCGCGACAGCGGGACGCGGCGGGTGATGAGACCGTTCAGCCAGCCGAGATCGGCGCCCGCCAGCGCGCGGGCCGCCTCCGCGTAGTGCCCGAGGCCGGCGTTGACCGACCCGATGACCACGTCGTTCTCCAGCACGATCTCCCGGTTCAGGGTGCCCGCCTCGATGGTGATGGCCCGGCCGGCCGGGGAGACGCCGGTCAGGCAGACGACGCCGTACGACGCGGTGGCGGCGATCGCGTCGAAGACGACCTGCGCGGCCCCGGTCGCCTCGATCACCACGTCCGGCCGGACCTTCTCGACGGCGGCCGCGAGCCCGGAGGAGTGGTAGGTGGCGCCGAGCCCGGCGACGAGCCGCGGTTTGCGGCCCTCGGTCACCCGGTCCAGGACGTGGACCTCAAGGCCACGCCGCACGCCCAGCAGCGCGGCCAGCAGGCCGATCGGCCCCGCCCCGGTGACCAGCACCGTCCGCGGCTCGAACCAGGCCCGTGAACCGACCTTCTCCACCTGCTGCCACGCCTTCGCCACCACGCTGGTGGGCTCCAGCAGCACGCCGACCTCGGCCAGCGCGGGGTCGAGCCGGACCGCGTAGGAGGTCTCCACCTTCCAGTGCCGGCTCGCGTAGCCGTCGAGCTCCTTGATGCCGCGCTCGGTGTAGCGGCCGTTGCGGCACATGTCGAACTCCCCGTGCGCGCACGCGCCGCACGGCACCGGGTCGGGCCGGCGCACGACGCCCACCACGAGATCATCCGCGGCGAAGCCGGAGTCCGGGGGCGCGTGCGCGACCCGGCCCAGCGACTCGTGCCCGATGACCAGCCGCTCCCGCCCCGGCGGCGCCCACCCGTACCGGCCCGCGACGATCTCCTTGTCGGTGCCGCACACCCCGACGGCGAGTCCCTCGACGAGCAGCTCACCCGCGCCCGGCTCGGGAGCGGAGATCTCGCGCACCGCGAGCGAGCCGGCGGCGTGCGGGATGACGGTCAGTGCCTGCATCGCCTCGTCCCCTCTGTGGCGGTCCGCCGGTCGGCGTATACGCACCGTGTCACCGGCCGGACCAGCGGCGGGCGATGCCGGCCGCCGGAATCCGTCAGCACACGTCCAAGACCTCCCCATCGACCGCCGCCGGGCTGAAAATTTCAAGTCGATCCCCGAAACCTTCGGCTCGCGGAGGAAACCCGGGCAGGTGAGCGGACCAGCGCGGACGCGGCGCCCGCCGTCCCGGTCGCGGGCCGTTGACGAGCCGCTCGCCCTGGGATTGGCTCCTGCCCGAAGCCGCTACCGACGCCCACCCACGGAGCCCCTCCGACGGTGTTCGCCATCGCGCGCTCTCAAGCCATTCATGTGACGTCTTCGTCCGCCCACGGCGACGGCGCGGGAGAAGGGAACCTCCATGGCGAGGATGACACGGCGGCTGGCCGGTCTGATGGCCGGCGCGGCGTTGGTCGTGGCGGCCGTGTTCACCGGCGGGACGGCGGGCGCGGAGTCCAACGGCGGGGTGCGGGTGATGCCGCTGGGCGACTCGATCACCGACGGCTTCAACGTCCCCGGCGGATACCGCATCGATCTGTGGCAGAAGCTGGTGGCCGGCGGGTACAAGGTCGACTTCGTCGGCTCGATGTTCAACGGGCCGTCGTCCCTGGGCGACCACGACCACGAAGGTCACTCCGGCTGGACCATCGACCAGATCAACAACAACATCGTGACCTGGCTGCAGCGCTACACCCCGCGGACGATCCTGCTGCACATCGGCACCAACGACATGTACAACGCCAGTGGCGCCCCCACCCGGCTGGCCAACCTCATCGACCGCATCACCAGCACCGCGCCGAACGCCGAGCTGTTCGTGGCGACGATCATCCCGCGGAACGGCACCGAGGCGGCCGTCCGGTCGTACAACTCGGCCATCCCCGGCATCGTGCAGACCCGGGCCAACGCCGGCCGCCACGTGCACCTGGTCGACATGTTCAGCGCGGTGACCACCTCCGACCTCGCCGACGGCATCCACCCCAACGCGACCGGCTACGGCAAGATGGCCACCGCCTGGTACAACGCGCTGCGCACGGTGCCCGGCAGCATCGACGGCGGCACTCCCACCCCCACGCCCACTCCCACCCCGACGCCGACCCCCACTCCCACGCCGACGCCCACCCCGACCCCGACGCCCACTCCCACGCCGAACCCGGGCGGCGGGTGCGCCGCGACGTACCAGACGGTGAACAGCTGGGGCGGCGGGTTCCAGGCCGAGGTGACCGTGCGCAACAACGGCACGGCCGCCCTCAACGGGTGGACGGTCCGCATGACGCTGCCCTCCGGGCAGAGCATCACCAACATCTGGAACGGGGTCAACACCGGCACCAGCGGCGCCGTCAGCGTCACGAACGCCTCCTACAACGGCACCCTGGCGGCGGGCGGCACCACGACGTTCGGCTACCTCGCCAACGGCACCGCCGCCACCCCCGCCGCCATCACCTGCGCCACCCCCTGACCCACCGGCCTCCAGCCGGCGAGTCCTCCGCGCCGTGTGCCCCGCCTGACGGCGGGGTGCACGGCGGTCCCATCTGAGGGGCCGGTCGATCCCGATCGAGCACTTCACGCCGCCTGACACGGTCGGCGACCTCCGCCGTGGCCGCGTGCGACGGCCATAGGCGGGCGAGATCCTACGGGGCGAGGGGCAGGGCCCGCTGATCTCCGGTGGCCCGGTCAGATGTCGCCCGCGAAAGTGTCGCAGCGTGCGGGGGCGCCGGTCGTGTAGCCGGTGGTGAACCACCGGACCCGCTGCTCGGCGCTGCCGTGCGTCCATCCCTCCGGGTCCACCCGGCCCTGCGAGCGCTCCTGGATCCGGTCGTCGCCGACCGCCGCGGCGGCGTCCAGCGCCTCCTGGATGTCGGCCTTGGTGAAGGGCTTCTCGTAGAAGCCGGTGTCCACGGCGTTCTTCGCCCACACCCCGGCGTAGCAGTCGGCCTGCAGCTCCAGGCGGACCGAGGCGCTGCCCGCCCCCTGCCGGTCGCCGCCCACCCGCCGGGTGGTGCCGATCAGGTTCTGCACGTGGTGGCCGTACTCGTGGGCGATGACGTACGCCTGGGCGAACGGCCCGCCCTTGGCGCCGAACCGCCGCTCCAGATCGGTGAAGAAGCCGAGATCGAGGTACACCCGGCGGTCGGCCGGGCAGTAGAAGGGCCCGACCGCCGAGCTCGCCTGGCCGCATCCCGTGTTCACGCCTCCGGTGAACAGCACCGTCCTGGCGTTCTGGTACGGCTCCTTGCCGCGCTCGGTGAAGGCGGATCGCCAGTACCTTTGGACACTGTTGACCACGCCGACCACCCGGCACTTCTCCGACTGGTCGGCGTCGGCGCCCTTCTTGCACTCGGTGCTCAGATCGGACGCCGGCGCTCGGCGTTCGGACGGCGCGACGTCGCCGGAGCCGAGCAGCCGGCTCGGATCGACCCCCGTGAACAGCGCCACGACCAGCGCCACCAGCCCGATGACCCCGCCGCCGATCGCGATCGGGCCACCGGGGAAGCCGCCGCCGCCCCGGTCCTCCACCTGTGATGCGTCCAGATCTACGTCATCGCGGAAATCCACCTGCGTCGCTACCTTTCCACCCGGCCGTCACGTCCATTGTCGCCGCGATCAGGGGCTACGGAGAGTCATCCGGCCAGAGACGGCCGGTCATGCGCGTGCCCGGTCGATGATGATCGCAGCGGAGTGGCGATGGGGGCGATGGACAGGTAGGCCTTCAGTCGAGCGTGCGCTTTTTTCAGGAAATCAAGCGGACCATTACCTGAAACTTCCATGTACTCATCGGAGGTCTCTGCCTTCCCTCACTGCATCACTGATGGCGTGAGACATGTCATGACCTGGAGATTCGGCACCCGAGTCCCGTACTCATGATGCGGCGATGGCGCGATTCCCCTCCCTGCACTGATCGGATGTATTGACGGAGATGGCTGAGCTGCATAGCTTCCCTATCAGGAAAATTCCGCCTCGATATCGAAAAATTTTCTGGTAGCCGGGCCGAGCCAATCGGAGCGGGAGCCACCTCTGGACCTCGGACGTTAGCGCTCACATGAGTCTCGAGGCACGCCGCCGCTTGGCCGCCGCCGCGGTCAAGCTCCCACCCCCAGGAGGATCGCGTTGCATTCCCCCTTACCGTCGCGCAGGAGAACCTTGCTCGCCGCGATCGCCGCCGCGCTGATGATGGTGTCGGCGGCGCTGACATGGGCGGCGCCGGCGTCGGCGGCGGCGTCGGCGTTGGTCAGCGCCGCCTCGGGCCGGTGCCTGAATGTGGCGGGAAACACCGACGCGACGGGCACCGCCCTGCAGATCTGGGACTGCAACGGGCAGGCCGGCCAGGCGTTCGAGTTCACCTCGGCCGGTGAACTGCGTACGTTCAACGGCACGCGGTGCGTGGACGCCAACGCCGCAGGAACCTCGCCCGGCACGAAGGTCATCATCTGGTCGTGCAACGGGCAGAACAACCAGAAGTGGCGGCAGAACGCCGACGGGTCGGTCACCGGCGTGCAGTCGGGCCTGTGCCTGGACGTGAACGCCAACGGCACGGCCAACGGGACCGCGGTCATCCTGTGGACCTGTAGCGGCCAGCCCAACCAGAAGTGGAGCACCGCCGGAGGCCCCAGCCCGACGCCGACCGTGACCCCCACCCCCACGCCGTCCGTGTCACCCACCCCGACACCGTCGACCAGCCCGTCGCCCGGCGGGAACGCACGGCAGAAGGTCAACTTCAACCGAGGATGGAAGTTCATCCGCTCGGATGTGGCCGGGGCCCAGAACCCCGACTTCGACGACTCGCGGTGGGTCCCCGTGGCGCTGCCCCACGATTTCGTCGCCCCCTACGACGTGGGCGGCTCGGCCGGGGGCCAGAACTTCTACACGGGTGCGGGCTGGTACCGCAAGCACTTCACCGTTCCCTCGTCCTGGAACGGCAAGCGCGTCGAACTCGAGTCCGAGGGCGCGTTCTCGGTCACCGATGTGTGGGTCAACGGCACCAAGATCGGCACGCACCGGGGCGGCTTCACCGGATTCGCCTTCGACATCACCACCTCCCTCCGCACCGGTGACAACGAGATATCCATCCGCGTGGACAACCGCTGGCAGCCGGACCTCGCCCCCCGGACCGGCGACCACCAGTTCAGCGGCGGCCTCTACCGCGACGTCTCCCTGAACGTCACCGACAACGTGCACGTCACCTGGTACGGCACCTTCGTCACCACCCCCGCGCTCACCAACCCGACGTGGGACACGAGCAACGCCGCGTACTACCGGAACATCGACCTGTCGCAGTACCCGAGCGAGACCGACCTGCGTGCGAACATCTCCGCCCGCCGTTCCAACGTGCGAGCGCAGACCGAGGTCCGCAACGACGGCTCCGCCGCGGTCGACGTCTACGCACGCCAGGAGGTGCGCAGGCAGGGGGCGAACACCGTGCTGGCGACCTTCAACTCGCCCGTGCGTACGCTCGGCGCCGCGGCCACGACCACGCTCGACGCGCTGAGCGGCTCCCTCACCAACACCTCCGCCATGCTGCAGGGCCTCGACCTGTGGGCGCCGAACAACCCCGCGCTCTACACCGTGACCACCTCACTGGTGATCGACCGCACTCCGGACGGCGTCGTCAACGACGGCACGGTCGTGGACGGCTACGACACCACGTTCGGCTTCCGCAGCGCACAGTGGAAGGTGGGCGGCTTCTACCTCAACGGCGTCAAGACGCTGCTCGTCGGCGCCGACGTACACCAGGACCACGGCGGCTGGGCCAACGCCGTCCCCAACTCCGGCTTCGACCGCGACGTCCGCCAGATCCGCGAAGCCGGCATGAACTTCATCCGCGGGTCGCACTACCCGCACGACCCGTCCTTCGCGGACGCCACCGACAAGCTCGGCGTCATGTTCTGGTCGGAGGCCACCTTCTGGGCGACCGCGACCGCCGGCAAGGAACCCACGCCGACCGGCACCGTCAACGACTACCAGGCGGACGGCTACCCGCAGAAGGCGGCCAACCAGGCGGCCTTCGAGCAGAGCGCCATGGACGGCCTCCGCGACATGATCCGGGTCAACCGCAACCACCCCTCGATCATCACCTGGTCCATGGGCAACGAGGTGTTCTTCACCTCCTCCTCCACTCTGGCCAACGCCAAGGCGCTGGTGAGCAAGATGCGCGACTACTCCCACCAGCTCGACCCGACGCGCAAGGCGGCGATGGGCGGCGTGCAGCGCAGCTCGCTCGACCAGCTCTCGGTCTGTGACGTCGCCGGCTACAACGGCGACGGCGGGAAGATCACCAACACCTGGATGCCGAACGTCGTCTCGGAGTACGGGAGCTACACCTCCGACCGGCCCGGTACGTACAACCCGACGTACGGCGACGTCAAGGACCCGGCCGACGGCACCAAGTACAAGCTCACCACCGGAAGCGCGGGCCTCGCCATCTGGGCGGGCTTCGACCACGGCACGATCTTCGGCGCCACCTACGCCCGGATGGGCATGATCGACTTCTACCGGCTGCCGAAGGACCAGTGGTACTGGTACCGGGCCAACAAATCGAGGTGGTCGGGCATCACCAACATCGCCGACCCCACCCAGGTGGCCCGCGAACAGGCCACGAGCGGAGCGGCGACCCGGATGACCCTGGAGGCCGGCAAGAACTCCTCGACCACCATCACCAACGACGGCACCACGGACACCCAGCTCGTGGTGACGATGCGGAACTCCTCGGGCGCCTGGGTCAACGACACCCGCAACGTCACGCTCACCGTCACCAGCGGCCCGGGCATCCTCCCTGGCGGCAAGTCGTACACCTTCACCCCGAACGTCTCGGCGTTCAACGGCAAGATGGCGATCGAGTTCCACTCCTACTACGCCGGCACCACCACCATCACCGCGAAGTCCGCGGGCCTGCCCGACGCCACCATCACCATCACCACCACCGACGCGGTCGGAGCACCAAGCGAAACCGAACCCCCCAACTTCGGCAACGCCTCCCTCTGGAACTGACCCACCCCCGACCGGGGCGGTTGCCGCCGGCAACCGCCCCGGCTCTATGGTCGTCGGGTGCCCGCGGTGCTCCGGCCCGCCGCCTGCAAGGTCCCAGGTCGTGAAAGTTTCCGGTCCCTGGGCTCGGCCGGCTGCGTACGCGCAGGTCAGCGCGCGGGTGTCCGCCCGATGATTGACCCGGGCGCGGCCGGCGCTTTCGATGGAAACAGCCGGTAGCCTCCGTCCCCCGGAGCGTGTGATGCCCAAGCACCTGTACTCGGCACTCTCCATCGCCCTTTGCGCCGTGATCGCCGCCACGGCGCTCGTCGTGACCCGGCCTGCCGCCGCGGTCGCGGGGACGGGCGGGTTCGACTTCACCCGGGCACAGGTCGCTACCGGAGGGCTGCGGGTGCCCTGGGGCATGGCCTTCCTCCCCGACGGCAGCGCCCTCGTCTCCGAACGCGACACCGCGACCATCGCGCGGGTGCGTCCCGGCTCTTCGCCCGTACTGGTGGCCACGGTTCCGAACGTGTATCCCGGAGGTGAGGGGGGCCTGCTCGGCATCGCGCTCTCCCCCACGTTCGCGCAGGACCAGTTGGTCTACGCGTACATCAGCACCTCCTACGACAACCGGGTGGTCCGGTTCCGGCTCAGCGCTCCGCTGAACCAGCAGGCGATCCTCGCCGGCATCCCCCGGGGCCAGTACCGCAACGGCGGGCGCATCGCCTTCGGCCCCGACGGCATGCTGTACGTGGCCACGGGCGACGCAGGCTATCCCGCGTACGCCCAGAGCTCGAACCTCGCCGGCAAGATCCTGCGCATCACCCGCGACGGCGCGGTTCCCACGGACAACCCGTTCTCCGGCTCACCGGTCTACAGCTACGGCCACAGCAATGTTCAGGGGCTCGCCTGGGACGAGGCCGGTTTGCTGTACGCCACGGAATTCGGGCAGAACTCCACAGACGAGATCAACCACATCCGGCCGGGTCGCAACTACGGCTGGCCCGCCTGCGAAGGCATGTGCGGCAGCTCGAGCTATACGAACCCCCTGGTGACCTGGAACGATAGCGAGGCGTCCCCCAGCGGCCTGGCGTACGCCAACGGCACGCTGTTCGCCGCGGCCCTCGCCGGTAAGCGTCTGTGGACGGTGCCGGTCAGCGGCGGCAACAGGGTGGGCACTCCGGTGGCCGAGCTGCAGGGAAAGGTGGGCCGACTGCGTACCGTGGCGGTCGGTCCGGACTGCTGGCTCTGGGTGGCGACGAGCAACCGCGACGGCAGGGGGACGGTGGGCCCCGGCGACGACTTGATCATCCGGATCCCGCCCGTAGGCCCATCCTGCCCATCGCCCTCACCGTCCGGCCCGGGGGTCTCCCCGTCGCCCAGCCCGTCGCCGGGCGGCCCTCCGCCGTGCCCCTCGCCGGCACCCAGCCCCTCCCCGTCGCCGACACCCACCCCGTCACCGTCACCGTTACCGTCACCGACACCGACACCGACACCGAGCCCGTCACCGTCGCCGACCGCCAGCCCGTCAGTGTCCCCCAGCGTCTTCCCTTCGCCCAGCCCTTCGCCCTCACCAAGCCCTTCACCTTCGCCTAGCCCCTCACCTTCGCCCAGCCCTTCACCGTGCCCCTCGCCAACGCCCAGCCCTTCACCATCGCCGACACCTAGCCCGTCACCGTCGCCGACACCCAGCCCCTCGCCGACACCCAGCCCTTCACCGACACCCAGTCCCTCGCCGTCCACGGGTACACCCTCCTGCGAAGCGACGATCCGGTTCGTTCTCCAGTACACGACGGCCTCCTGGGGCGAACTGACGGTACGCAACACAGGGACATCGCCCATCACCTCATGGACCGTCGCCTTCACGGTTCCCAGCGGACTGACCTACCTGCAGTGGAACGGCTACAACCCGCCAGGATCCCCGGTGATCATGACCCAGAACGGCGTACTGCCGCCGGGCAATTCGGTGACGGTGAAATTCGCGGTCGGCTGGTCCGGCGGCAATGTCGCGACTCCGTCGCCCATCACCTGCACGGCCAGATAACGCCTCGGCCAGCAGATCAAGGCGGACTGGGCGGGCGGCCCTGGACTCTCGCCGGCCTCCCGCGCTACCTGCCCGGATGGTCCGGCACCGGCTGTCTGTGGCTGGACGAGCACGGCCGGCTCCGGCCCGGTGTGCGCTTACCCAGTCAGGTGCGCAGCACGGCCGCCGAGCGGGTGCTGGCGCCATCCCCGCGTGCGCGGGGAGCACCGGACGAGCGGCTTGGCCTTGGTGTTCCGGCGGGACCATCCCCGCGTGCGCGGGGAGCACCGCATGGTTGCGGCGTCCGGTTTGAGGCTGCCGGGACCATCCCCGCGTGCGCGGGGAGCACAGTGGCTGACCTGCGGCGTTATCCGACGCAGGGGCGGGAATTCCTCACTTTTCAAAAACTGGACATTTCGGACTGTTTCTGGGGTGATTGGGCTTTGTGTGGAAGGGGTTACTGTACTTACCTGCTCGGGGGTTGCCCGCCCCACGCCCGGCGACTGGGCTGCGCGGCGGATTGGAGCGTTGGGTAGCCCTTGGTGACAGCGCTGCGGCCAAGGGCTACCTTGTCGCGGGAGGGTCGGCGTCAGAAGTCGAACTCGCCCTTCTTGGCTCCGTCGATGAAGGCGTCCCACACGCTCGCGCTCACTACGAACGGAGCCTTCTCCGGAGCTTCGGTGTCGCGCAGTCCGACCCGCCCCCCGGACAGTGGCGCCACCTCCAGGCAGTCACCGCCGTTGGATGCGCTTCTCGTTGCTTTGCGCCAGGCCGCGGTCGCAAGTTCTTCGCTCAACTCCATGCCACTATCGCCTCTCTGATCCGATCGATGGAGACATGCTGGGGATGTGCTTCGATCCGTATGGTGTCGTACCGGTTGTGGATGGCTTCGACCTCTTCGGCGTGATTCGTAACATACCCATGCGTCGCGGACTCGATATAGACCGTGTCTGAGCGTCCCGGCAGTTGTGCGATGACAAAGCCCCCAGCGATCCCGGTGGTGCCACCCAGCGCCATCGGCACCACCTGGATGCTGATGCGCGGGGACTCCACTGCTTCTAGCAGCCTCTCCAACTGCCGTCGCATGACCGTTCTGCCACCGATCGGGCGCAGTAGAACGCACTCATCGATCACCACCCAGAGAATGGGCGGCGTGGGGCGCGCGAAGATCGCCTGACGCTCCATGCGAGCTTGAAGCTTCTTGGTCACCTCATCCTCGGATATGTGCGGCTCACCACGGATGACAGCGCGGGCATACTCCTCAATTTGGAGTAGTCCGGGAACCACCAGCGGCTGCCACGTACGAATCGTGTGCGCTTGCTGTTCGACATCCAACCAGCCATGGAACCAGGGTGGGCTCGCTTCTCGTGTGAGAAGCGGCCACAAGCGGATCAGGTCACCGTTCAAGGCTAGTGCTTCGTCGCAGCGCTCCACGAAGTCGCGGCTGGGGAAGCGCTTCGCCCTCTCCACGAAGCCGACCAGACTGGCACTGAAGTTGATTTTGTCCGCTAGGTCCTCCTGTGACATATCAACTTTTTGTCGATATCTCCGCAGCTCGGAACCGAAGAATGCGAGAGGGCCGGCGTTTGGGTGAAGCTCGGCTGGAGCAGGCACGCTTCCTCCATCAGCGGTGGTCATACATCGATCACACACCAATTGGACGTCGCCTAATACGAAAAGCGTCCTCAGGGTGTCCTGTCGTCGGACTGCAAAAGGTAGCCGGTCGGGAGCAGGCTGTGAAGGGCTTCGGTCAAAGGTGCTGCCATTGCTGTGACGCACTCGTATATGGGGCGTAAGAGCGTTGGCTGGCGTGAGGAATAGCGGGACATGTCCGGATAAGGAGGTGTGGATTAGTGATCGATTGCTTTGGCTGGTGCCTCTTCCTACTGGTGGGCGGCCTGCCGATGGGAACAATTTTTTCGCCCGCCGGTAAGCCATGCCGGATGACCTACTTCCGCGGGACAGCCACCGTGCGACAGCGCCCGAATTGCCGCTCCACCAGCCACCCGTACGGTGCCGATCGCCCTTGCCTCAGCACGAGGCAGGGGCGCGCCCGGACTTGGTCGACCATGGCGGCGAGCCCCCGACCAGACATAGGCGTCGCTCTGAATCTCAGCGCGGGCTGACAGCCCAGATACCCGTACCACCGCACCTAGCACTGTCCGCCCTGCCTGGACACCCAGGCAGGGCGGACGCGAACTGACCCCGTAGATGAAGCGGGGCTCGCCTCGGCAGTGGAGGCCGGGCAAGCCCCTTGACCGGACTCTGGAGGTCCGATCCGATGCAGAACCCTAGTCGAGGATGCCCGCCGAGCAGGGGAGTCCGTGCGATCCGCGTCCGCTGGCACGCCGGCGAGCCGCCGATGCCGCTCGGCTGTCGCTGGTGCGGGCACCCGCCGTACGCGCACGAGGCGGTGAGCCTTCCGCACCGTCCGCGCCACGAGTGGGAACAGCCCACCGCCGCCCAGGTCCAGGCCCGGATGGCCGCACGACGGCGTCTCGGCCTGTCCGGCCCGCCGATTCCACGGCGGCCGGTACGCCCGATCCTGCCGCCGGATACACGGACATCCGCCTCCTGGCCGGACACTCGGATGTCCACTCCGTCGCCGGGCATTCGGACGCCCGCCTCGCGGTCGGATACCCGGACGTCCGCGCCGCGCGGCATTCGGACCGTCGGCCCGTCGCGGCGTCTCGTGGTCCCGTCCGCCGGGGGCGATACGGCTCGGCCCGGCGGTGCCGTATACGACGGAGGCCCGCAAGAGCACAGCGTCGTCGCCGGACCGGCTGGACGGCACCGGCTTTTGGAGCCAGTGGGAGCGGCGGGCGGGGCGGTGGGGCAGACACGAGCTTCGGGCACGCGGGGTGTGCGGGGCGGACGGCATCGGCGGCGTACGGAGGTGGGCGGGTGAGCGAAGGGCCGAGCACTTCCGCACGCGGGCGGCACCGGCCGGGAACGCCACCCACGACTGTCGCCCCTCGGCGGTGGGATACGGCTGAGCGGGCAGCCGCCCAGCAGTTGGACCAGTTGGAGCCCACTTGGGCGGTCTGGTACGGCGTGGGCTCGCGGCGGTTCTACGCCGCCGCGACCTGGCCGGTGCCGTGGCCATTACTCGTCCAGGCGGTCACCGTCGGCGAGCTGCGCGAGGTGATGCGGGAGGCCGAGCAGTGCCTGATCTACGAGTCACCTGCCAAGTGCCCTACCGGCCGGGTAAGTGGCCGGGCCGATTCATTCCCCGAGGCCCGTCCAGGCCCTTCGATGATCGATGGAGTACCGATGCCCGAGATGCGGGACGGCGGTCTGCGTACCGTCTGCTGGGACGTTCCCCACGACCTGTCCGTGATCGGCAAGATGCGGGGCATGGTGAGGGAGGTCCTCGGCGCGTGGGATCTGGCCGAGCTCACCGATGACGTGGTGCTCGCCGTCGCGGAGCTACTCGCCAACGCCGTTGGCCACGGCGCGCCCCCGATCCGGCTGTCGCTGTGGCTCAGCGGCGGCGATTTCTGCGTGCGGGTCACCGACCACGGCCCCGAGCAGCCGCGTTATCTGGAGCTGGACCTGGAGGCCGTCCACGGTCGCGGCCTGGCCATCGTCGCGGCCCTCGCCACCGACACCGGTGTCACCTCGCTTCCGGATGGCCTCGGCAAGACCATCTGGGCCCGCTGGCGCCTGCCCGACCACCATTCCAGGAGCCCGGTGCCTAGGTGACCAGTCGCGCAGGAGACACGGTGCTCGGTGACCTGGCGGTGTCAGACATCCCTGGACGTTGAATGTCAAGCGGCGAGGTCGTGGTTGCGGTGTGACCATGCGGTTGCCTGGTCG
>NZ_BMNT01000045.1:20671-68811 GCF_014646695.1 Sphaerisporangium melleum | reverse complement strand
CCCCCACTGGTTCGGCGCTCCCGTGGCCTGACGCCTCCGCCCGCCCATCCGGTTCCGCCTGATGTGTACGGCTCCGTTCGCTCGACGCGTCCGACGCCCTTCGGGGTCTTCAGGTCCCAAGGAACGCGAGATCCCGCCTGGGCCGGTGGCCGGGCGGGATCTCGGTCGCTCGGTTCCCCGGGAGTTCGCCCGGGGAGGGGGGTCAGATGCAGAAGCCCCAGGTGGGCTTGCAGCAGCCCCAGGTGAACAGGCCCTCGGTGGCGGGCGGCATGCCGCCCACGACCTGCTCGTCCAGGGTGATGTCTCCGGCCGGGTGGACCAGGCCCTCGGCGCGGGCCTGCGGGTTCTTCCACTGACGGATCAGCTCGTTGTCCGACATTTCACAGCTCCTAGCTTGGTTTCGGGCGAGGGGTACGGCCCCGCCGCGACAGGGCGGGGCCGGAGTGCGTCAGGGGCGGCGGGGCCGCCCGGCGCCGCTAGACCGGGCAGGCGAGGGTGCGGGTGGCGCAGCAGCCGATGCTGATGAAGGACTCGGTCTGCGGGGGCATACCGCCGACCACGTCGTCCAGGCTGATGTCACCGGCCGGGTGGACCAGGTCGGCGGCGCGGGTCTGCGGGTTCTTCCACTGGCTGATGAGCTCGTTGTCGGACATGATGTCTCCTGTTCGAGAGTTGGTGTTCGATGTGCCGGCCCGTCCGGTGGCTCGGGCGGGCCGGCGTTCTTCTGGTGACCGTCACCGGTCGCCGCGCTCCGGGCCTGCTAGCAGATCTCGAGGGTGCAGCACTTGTGCGAGATCACCGGCGGCCAGGTCTCCTGCGGCATGCCGCCGACGACGCGTGCGATGTGCTCGTCGAGGTCGATCTCACCCGCCGGGTGGCCGGCTCCCCCGGCACGCGACCGGGGGTCCTTCCACTGGCGGATCAGCTCGTCGTCGGACATCTGGTGCCTCCGTGGCGTACGCGGCTCAGCTGCAGTACACGCCGGTGGGGCAGCAGCCCCAGGAGGCGATGCCCTCGGTGGCCGGGGGCATCCCGCCGACCAGTTCGTCCAGGCTGATCTCCCCGGCGGGGTGGACCAGGCCCTCGGCGCGGCCCTGCGGGTTCTTCCACTGACGGATCAGCTCGTTGTCGGACATTTCGTGGCCCCTTCGGCTACGTCGTGGTGATCAGAAGCCGCCGGCGCAGAACGCGTCGGTGGGGCAGCAGCCGAGGGAGAAGGCGAACTCGGTGCGCGGCGGGGCGCCGGCGACCACCTTGGCGTCGTCCAGGGCGATCTCCCCGGCCGGGTGCAGCAGGCCGGAGGTACGGGCCTGCGGGTTCTTCCACTGACGGATCAGCTCGTTGTCGGACATTTCGTGACTCCTTGGTCTTCGTTGAGGTTGAGAGGTGTTCGTGAATGGGTGCCGGCGAATCCGGCGGGCGGCCGCGAAGGCCGGGGGGATCAGAGCCCGCCGCACCAGGTGCCGGTGGGGCAGCAGCCCAGGGAGAAGGCGTACTCGGTGCGCGGCGGGGCGCCGGCGACCACCTTGGCGTCGTCCAGGGCGATCTCCCCGGCCGGGTGCAGCAGGTCAGCGGTACGGGCCTGCGGGTTCTTCCACTGACGGATCAGCTCGTTCTCGGACATGGCGGACTCTCCATTTCGCATCTGGGTTTCGTGGTGACCGGAGTTCGGTCCATGCGCGCGGGCGGAGCCCTGCGCGCGGCTTACGCGTTCAGTGCCTCGGCGTGCCGCCGGGGCGCCGCGTCGTGTGCGAACAGCTGGTGGTAGGTCCCCTCTCGTGCGATGAGCTCCTCGTGCGTGCCCCGCTCGACGATGCGGCCGCGGTCGAGCACGAGGATCTGGTGGGCGTCGCGGATCGCACTCAGCCGGTGTGAGATGACGATCCGCGTGACCTCGATCCCGGACAGCGCCGCGTCGACGCGGCGTTCGGTCTCGGGGTCGAGGTGGCTGGTGGCCTCGTCCAGGATGAGCAGACGGGGCTGGTGGACCAGGGCGCGGGCCAGGGCGACCCGCTGACGCTGACCGGCCGACAGCGCGGCCCCGGCCTCGCCGACGAGCGTGCCGTACCCCATGGGCATGGCGGTCACGTCGTCGTGCAGCCCGGCGATGCGGGCGGCGCGCACCACTTCGGCCTCGGTGGCGTCCTCGCGGCCGAGGGCGAGGTTGTCCCTGATCGTGCCGTTGAACAGGTTGAGGTCCTGCAACACCGCGCCGCACCTGGACCGCAGGTCGTGGACGTCGAGCTCGCCCAGGTCGTGGCCGTCGTGGCGCACGGTGCCGGCGGTGGGGCGCAGCAGGCCGAGGAGCAGCAGGGCGATGGTGCTCTTGCCGGAGCCGGTACGGCCCACGATGCCCAGCTTGGCGCCGGGCGGGACGGCGAAGGTCAGCTCGGACAGCACCGGCGGCGCGTCGGCCTGGTAGGTGAAGACCAGCTCTTCGACCGCGATGCCGCTCGCGGTGTGCGCGGGCAGCCGCACCGGGCCGGCGGGCTCCTCGGCCGCGTCCACGATGTCGTACACCCGCTCGATCTGGCTGCGCAGCATCGGGTAGCTCTGGCCCGCGCTGGCCAGCCCTTGCAGGGGGGCGAGCACGGCCAGTGCGACGGTGCTCGCGGCGAGCGCCGAGCCGATCGTCATGCTCCCGTTGAGGACGAGGGCCAGGCCGGTGAGCAGCAGGAGCAGCGGGGCCGCGGTGGCGAGGGCCTGGTGGAGGGCCTCCAGGCCGGCGGTGATCCGGCCGCGGACGACCAGGGCGCCACGGTAGGTGTCGAACAGCCCGGCCCAGTGCCGTTCGGCGCGTTCCTCGACCCCGTTGGCCTTGACCGGGACGACGGCCTCCAGCGTCTCGGTGAGGTAGCTCTGCTCCTCGGCCTTGGTCGTCAGCTCCCGCTGGTAGACGGCCGCCACCCGCGGCGAGATGCGGACGACCAGCAGTACGTGGGCCGTACCGAGGGCCAGGACGACCGGCACGTAGCCGGGGGCGAGCACGATCAGGCCGATCAGGTATCCGGTCAGCAGCGCGGCGTCCAGCACCAGCATCAGCAGGCGCTGCGTGACGGTCTCCCGCGTGGTGGAGACGCTGCCGAGCCGGGCCAGCAGGTCGCCGCGGCGGCGCTGGATGAAGAACGACAGCGGCAGCCGCAGCATGTGCCGGATCAGCCGCCTGCCGAGCGTCGCCTCGGCGCGGACCCGCAGGGTGAGCACCGCCATCTCCCGCAGCAGCGTCGTCAGGCCGGCCAGGACGGTGGTGCCGAGCACCACCGCGGCGAACAGCGGCAGGACGTCGATCCGGTGCGCGGGGACGAAGGAGTCCACGACCTTCTGGGTGGCGAACGGCAGCACCAGGGCCAGCAGCTTGAGCACGGCGGCGCAGGCGAGCACGGCGGCGAGCAGGCCGCGGCTGCCGGGCATCGCCACGAAGTCCCTGAGGTAGCGGAGCATCAGCCACTCGCGCACCGGGGTGCGCCGCCGGGTGAACTCCGGGCCGGGCACGACGTGGATCAGCACGCCGCCGTAGCGCCGGTCGAAGTCCTCCCTGCTCTGCCACATGCGGCCCGCGCCGGGGTCGGCCACCCGGACCCGCCGCGCGGTGGCCTTCTCCACGACCACGAAGTGGTGGTCGGTCCGGTAGGCGATGACCGGCGCGTCCACCCGTTCAACCCGCGCCGCCCGCTCGGTGCGGGCGTAGAGGCCGATGCCGGGGGCGGCGGAGATCAGGTGGGCCGCCGACACTCCGTCGCGTCCGATGCCGAGCAGTTCGCGGCACTCGGCGACCCGGGTGTCCCGGCCGTGGAAGCTGGCGATCATGGCCAGGCAGGCGGCGGCGCATTCGGTGGAGGTGAGCTGGTGTCTGAGCGGGACCCTGGCCATCAGCGGTCACTCCTCACGGGTGCTTCCAGCAGCAGGACGGACGGGACGCTGCCGGGCCGGGCGAGCCGGAGCAGGCCGTGGCCGATGCCGGCCAGCCCGTTCATCAGGCCGGGCGTGGCGGCGGCGCCGGGCGCGCCCCAGCGGGGGCCGCGGCGGGCGAGGTCGCCGAGCAGGTGGGCCGTACGGGCGGCCAGCAGCTCGGCGGCCTCCGGGCGGTCGCACAGGTGCAGCAGCGGTTCGAGGTTGCCGAGCTCGCCGTGGCAGAGGCTGTGGTTGGGCATCGGGTCGCGCTCCAGCTCGGCGGCCAGCGCGCGGTCGAGGTCGGGGGACGGCGGGCCGCCGACGCGGGCCAGGCCGATGCCGGGGGCGCCGTGGCACCAGGCGTGCAGCACGTCGTCGGGCCCCTGCCCCTTCCGGTAGTCGGGCCAGCCGCGCAGGTCGGGCCGGTAGTGCTCGCTCTCGTAGGCGAACGCGGCCAGGGCCGTCTCACGGGCACGCGGGTCGCCGCCCGCGTCGGCGTAGCGGCGCAGCGCCCAGCCGATGCCGCCGGCCCCGTGGGAGAAGCCGGTCAGCGGACGGCCGTCGCTCATCGGGGTGTGCCAGGCGACTCCGGCTCCGGTGGGGGTGGCGGTGGCGAGCAGCCGTTCGGCGCACGCCCGCGCGGTACGCCAGGCCGCGGCCGAGCCGGTGGCCTGGTGGACCGCGAGCATCGTCGCCAGGGTCCCGGCGCTGCCGCCGATCACGTCCAGCGCCTCGTCCTGGCCGGCGGCCTTCGCACACAGCTCGACCAGGCCCTCGACCGGATCGGCCAGCCCCGGGTCGTTCAGCAGGACGGCCAGGTGGGTCAGCGCGTAGGCCACGCCGCCGAGGCCGGTGAAGGCGCCCATGACGCCCTCCCGCGGCGGGTCGTCGGCCAGCCGGGCGAGCGGGGTGACCGCGCGGCGGGCCAGGTCGGCGTACCGCTCCTCGCCGGTGACGGCGGCGGCCTGCGCCAGGAACAGCGCCACCCCGGGGTAGCCCCCGTACAGGCTCCAGTTCAGCGGCTGCGGCATCCAGTACTTCTCGTCGACCAGCTCAAGCCCCAGCCAGTTGACCCGCCCGCCGGGGCCGGATGTGCAGGCGTGGCGTTCGACGAGGTCGGCGACGTCTCGCGCGGCGGCGATGAGCCGGTCCTCGTACGGCCGGAGGGGGCCGGGGACGGCGGGCACCGTGCGGGCGCCCTCGGCGGCCTTCGCGGAGCCGGGAACCTCGGGGGCCGTACCGGTGTGGGCGGGGGGCGGCGCGTATGCGAGGACATCGGGCGCCGGACCGCCGCCCGCGGGCGCCTCGGCGCCTGCGACGGAAGCGGTAGGGGTGGCGACGCCGGCGAGGCCGGAGCGGTCGCGGGTCACCATGGACGCCCGGATCACCCACTCCTGGCGGTCCCGGTCGGCCCGGCCCATGGTCCGGACCTTGCGGATCGCGCGCCGCAGGCCGGACTCGGGCAGGATGTCGTGGACGCGGTCGCCGCCGGAGGTCCACAGGTCGCGGCTGCCCGGCCGGGTGGTGAAGATCGGGATGTCGCCGGCCCAGAGGTCCGCGATCTCGTACCCGATCAGCCGCTCGCGGGTCTCGTCGCCGCGCGTCAGCGCCCACAGGTAGTCGAGCACGCGGTCGCGGTCGAGCGCGTGGCGCAGCACGTCCGGGTGGGTGGCCTCCATCATCAGCTTGCCGTACGTGCGGGTGGCCCGGGGGACGACCCTGACCTCGTCGTCGGCGAACGCGGTGAGCAGGCCGACCACCGCCGGCGTGTCGGCCACGATGGCCTCGTACGCCCGGCCGAACCCGGCGAGCAGGTCGTCGAGGTGGTCGGCCGGGTCGGCCTCGTCCTCGCCCAGGCGCGGGCGGTTGCGCCCGCCGGGGAAGGCCACGTGGTCGCGGACCAGCCGCATCTCGTCGGTGCCGAGACCGGTCCAGGTGGGGGTCTTCATCGGCAGCATGGCGTCCTTGTCGCCGCCCATGCCGGACAGGTCGATGACGCCGTTCTCGCCGACCATCAGCTCGGGCAGCAGGCCGCTGCGGCTGACCGACGCCTCCAGGGCCACCGACGCGGGGTCCTGCGTCAGCTGTTCGTACCCAGGGCCGGGCACCACCGGGTGCAGCAGGGCCTCCAGGTCGACCAGCACGGGCTGCTCGCCGCTGGCGATCAGGTTCTCGCAGTGGAAGTCGGCGCCGTCCAGCGCGTGCAGCAGCGCGAGCAGCGCGCCGAGCCGGTGGTAGTAGCGGCCGAGCTCCTCGCGGCTCCGGCAGGGCAGGTGGGGGGCGAACTCCACCCAGCCGTACCCGCCGCGGTCCAGTACGGCGAGCCGGGTGAGGTCCAGGCCGGTGACCCGCTCGTTGAGCCAGGCCAGGGCGTCGTTGAAGTGCCGGTGGACGGCCTGCGGGCGGGGCTTGTAGACCACCTGCGCGCCGCTCGCGAAGGTCAGGACGCTGACCGCCCGGCCGCCCTGGTGGGTGTCGCCGCTGCCGGAGACGTCGGTCAGCGGGCCGGGGTCGGCGCCGCCGAGCAGCGTGCGCACGATGGCGTCCCGGTCGGCGGCGTAGCGCCGGAGCATCTCAGTGCGGGCGACGGCGAACCGGCCGGCGGTCTCGGCGAGCAGCCGGGCCAGCACGGGGTACTCCTCGCACAGCGCGGCGAGCGCCTCAGGGCGCTGGAAGTGCCGGACGAAGTCGGCGAACCGCTCCTCGGGCGTCTCCCCCGCGAGCCGGCGCGAGACCCGCATGACGTTGAGCTCCAGCACCAGTGTGCGCGAGGCCAGCGACACCAGCCGCTGCCGCAGCTCGACGCCCCAGTCGGCGAGCAGTCCGTCCGCCTGTACGGCCGGGCCGCACGCGTTCAGCGCGGTCGCGAGCCGGCGCAGTGCCTCCTCGGCGAACGGCGCCACGATCGCCCCGAACCCCTCATCGGCCGGCGTCGCCGTACGAACGGCGGCCGGGTCGATGGCCGCGGCGATCGCCTCGGTGGTCCACCTGGCCCAGGCGGGGCGGGTGACCCGGCGGGCCAGCGCCGCGGAGTCCTCCTCCAGCAGCGCGGTCAGCTCCGCGACGGTCAGCCCGGCCGCGGCCAGCCGCCGGCCGAACTGCCCCTCCTCCAGCAGGTGGTGCGCGTTCTGCCACTCCCGCAGCCGCCAGCGCGCCGTCTCGCCGGCCGACTCCGGCGACCGTCCGGCGGGGAAGCGCCCGCCGGACCGGTCCAGCCGCTCGGCGAGCGTCAGGCCGCCCGCCCACCACGCCGTGTCCAGCCCGGCGCGCGTGGCCCCGGGGGTCATCAGATCTGCGCTCATGGCAAGAACTGTGCCGGTGGCGGGCATGCCCCCACATGCGGGCGCCGCCCCCATATTTGCGACCGCGCGATGGGGGCCGATGGGGGCGCGCACCGCATCGGCGCGCGGCGGCGCAGGCCACCGCCCCCCTGCAACCTTTCGCCCGGCGGATCGCGTTGGGAACGGGCGAGAGGAGATCACATTGGATCGTCATGACGGCTTCCGCGAGTTCGTACTCGCCCGCCGGCAGTCGCTGACGCGGACCGCGTACCTGCTCACGGGAGACGCTCACCTCGCCGAGGACCTGCTGCAGAGCGTGCTGATCAACGTCGTGGGCCAGTGGCCGAAGCTGTCCGCGAACGGCAACCCCGAGGCGTACACGCGCAAGGCGCTGGTGAACCAGTACATCTCGTGGCGGCGCCGGCTGCGGCGGGAGTGGCCGAGCGCCGATCCGCCCGAGCACGGTGTCTCCTACGACGAGGAGTCGGTCGACCGGATCGTGCTGCGCCAGGCCCTGGCCAAGCTGACGCGCAAGCAGCGTGCCGTGATCGTGCTGCGTTTCTGGGAGGACCTCACCGAGGCGCAGACGGCCGAGGCGCTCGGCTGCTCGGTCGGCAACGTCAAGAGCCAGACCCACCGAGCATTGGCCCGGTTACGCACACTCGCGCCTGAATTGACCGACTCGCGGTCTCTTTCCGAATTCCAGGAGGTGGCACCATGACGAGGCTTCGCAGAGCACTGAGCGGCATCGCCGAGGAGGCACCCGCCGTGGACCTGAACGGCCTGGTCGACCTGGCCGTGGCGGGGCACCGGCGCAAACGGCGCGCGAGCGCCCTGCTTGCCGCCGTCGCCACGGTGGCCACCGTGGCGGCGACGGGTACGGTGACGGCCGCCCTGGTGCCGTCCCGGTCCCCCCAGCCGGCCGCGCCGCGACAGGCCGAAGCGGTGCCCGACCTGCCCGCGGGCGATGTGGGGCCACTCGACTACGCGTACGAGACGCCCTGCAAGGTCGACGGGGAGCGACGGCACCTCGACTGCAGTGTCGCCGGGTGGCGGGTGGTCACCCACACGGGCAGGACCTACCGGCTGCGGCAGGCGCTCGCCAGGACCGCCCAGAACAATCAGGCGCCCATCGCGATCAGCCGTGACGGGCGCATGCTCGCCTACTACAGCCCGCAGGCCCAGGCGCACGTGGTGCGCGACCTGGTGAGCGGCTCGCAGGTGACGTCCCCTGTTCGGCTCAAGGAGACGCGCATCGGCCCGGGCTCGATGCTCGTGCTCTCCGACGACGGCCGCCACCTGATGTTCGACCCGCGCGAGGGGAGCAAGGACCCCGGGCTGCTGATCGACATGCGCACCGGCAAGACGGTGGAGGTGTCCGGCAAGTACGAAGCGGTCAGTGTGCGGAACGGCGTCGCCGAGCTCGTCCGGTACCGCAAGACCGACCTGTGGCTGATGCCCGTCACCGGCGGGTCCAAGCCGGTGCGCTTCAAGGGCACGTTCATGGGCTTCAGCGAGCTCGCTCCGGACGGCCGCACGGTCGCCGCCTTCGAGAGAAACGACGACACGATGTCGGACTGGGTGCAGGAGATGCGCACCCTCACCCTGCTGGACACCAGAACCGGGCGCGAACGGGCCAAGGTGCCCATCCGCGGCCTCCCGAAGGGGCAACCCGTCTGGATCACCGGTCTCTGGCGGAGTGGATCGGAGCTCACGGTGTGGATCGAAGAGGCGAGCACGCGTGCCTACCGCGTCGACACCCGCACCGGGCGGGCCCGCCTGCTGGCCGACCACCCGAAGACGCGGCTGGTCCTGCCGGGGCTCGCGAGCAGCTGAGCGGAGATCCCCCGAAGGCCGGCGCCGTACCCCTGCGGGCCGCAGCACGCCTGCGAACGGCCCTCACCGAGAAAGCGGCCGGTCGGCGAGGGCCGCACCGTACTCAGCGGCGCGGCCCGTCGCGACGGTCCGGGAACGATCACGCGGGGGCGACCGTACACGGGCGGCGGTTCACGGCGGGGTGGCGCGCATGAGGTCGGCGGCGTGGTCGTAGAGGGCGGCGCGGTCGGGGAGGCCGGTCTTCTGCAGCAGGCTCGCCACGTGCTTCTCCACCGTGCGGGGTGAGATGAACAGCCGCTTGCCGATGTCGACGTTGCCGCGCCGCTCGGCGAGCAGGGTCAGCACCTGGTACTCCCGCACGCTGACGCCCTGGTTGCGCAGCACGCCGGGCACCTGCTCCCGTCCGGTGCGACGCTGTGCCACCGCGGCGCCGGCTCCGCGCAGCAGCGCGCGGCAGGCCCCGGTGACGGCGGGGACGCCGGCCTGGTGGAAGTACTCCTCGGCGGTGCGCAGCCAGACCAGCGGCTCGCCCCAGCCGTCGGCCAGCGCCGCCTCGGCGACCAGGCGCAGGCCCAGGTGCCGGGCCAGCGGGTGCGGACCGGCGACGGCGGCGGCCAGGCCGAACTCCGCGGACGCCGCCTCGGCCTCGCCCTGCCGGCCGAGCAGCACGGCCTTGGCCAGGTGCAGGAAGTGGCGGTTCCAGGCGAGTTCGGCGGCGGAGGTGCGGTCGGCGGCCTCCCATTCGGCCATGCCCGCCCGGCCGGCCAGCACGTCCATGAGCACGCCGAGGCCGTGCCTGCCGGTGAGGTAGTAGACGGTGGGGTTGTCGTCCTCCCACTCCCGCGCCTTGGTGAGCATCTCGGCGCACTGGCCGCGGTCCTCCTCCAGCAGGGCGCACACGGCCTGGCACAGCCCGTGGACCACGGGCATGTGCAGGCTGCTCTCGCCGCCCCACCGGCGGAACCGCTCCAGCGCCTGCTCCATCTCGGTGCGTTTGGCCTGGTGGGCGGCGAGCGTGGCCTGGGCGAGCAGGAGGTACTGCGTGTAGGCGGTGTGGCCCAGCCGGATGGTGGACTCCACGCACGGCACGGCCAGCTCGTGGGCGTCGGTGTACTCGCCGCGCAGTACGGCCGTCATCACCAGGGACGCCTGGGTGGCGTGGACCAGGCTGATGGCGCCCGCGTGCGCGGCGGCCCGGCCGACCTCCTCCAGCGGGGCCCGTTCGCCGGTGCGCAGCGCGTGGTTGGCGGCCAGGCGCAGCATGGCCCGCAGTTTCCACAGTTTCAGGCCGCTCGCGTCGGCGATGGACAGCACCCGGGTCAGGCACCGGTCGGGCTCGTCGAACCCGCGGACGCGAGAGAACATCGCCATGCGCTCCCACGCCTGGCAGGCCACCTCGGGGAGCGAGACGCGTTCGGCGACCTCCGCGGCGCGCCGTACCAGTGCCTCGGCGGTGGCCATCCGCTGCGGGCTCTGCTGCAGGACGCCGTGGTCGGGGACGATGAGCTGGGCCTCGATCACGTCGATCGCGGCGGTACGGGCCTCGTCGGGGCTGATCTCGAGGAGCCTGCGGACCGCCGCCACGTGGGCGAGGCCGTCGGCGGTGCCGCCGATCTCGGCGGCGACCCACGCCAGCTTGGTGCGCAGGTCGATCTCGTACGGGATGGTCATGGACAGGCCGCCGGTGACCGGGAGGTCCTTGGCGAGGGCGAACGCGCGGTCGGCCTCCCCGCTCTCGGTCAGCGCGTGCAGCAGGGCCTGCAGGGTGCCCGCCCGCAGGTCGGCGGGGGCGGAGCCGAGCATGCCGTAGGCGCGTTCCAGCAGCGTGACGGCGAGGTCGGCGGCGCCCTCGCCCAGCAGGCGGCGGCCGGCGTCGGCGAGCAGCCCGGCGGCGCCGAGGGTGTCGCCGGCGGCCAGGCGCAGGGTGGCGGCGATCTGGCACCACTCGCCCGGCAGCCCGGGGTGCAGGCGCTCCAGCGCCTCGGCGGCACGCCTGGCGATCACGGCCCGTTCGGCGGGGATCAGCGACGACAGCAGGGACTCGGCCATCAGGGCGTGCCGGAAGGCGTACCAGTCGCTCGCGGAGTCGTCCGGCATGATGAGCCGCTCTGCGGTCCCGGCGCGCAGGAAGGCCATGACCTCGCGGTCGTCCAGGCCGGTGGCCTCCTGGATGACCGGGATGGGAAAGCGCGAGCCGAAGACGGCCGCGGTGTGCAGCAGTTCCTGCGCGGTGGCGCCGAGCTGGGCGGCGCGCAGGGTGATGCTGCGCACCAGGGTGGTCGGCACGTCGATCGCCCGGTCGCCGTTCAGGTGCCAGCGCCGGCCGTCGTGCTCCAGCGCGCCCACGCCGGCCATGGCGGCCAGCAGCTCCTCGACGACGAACGGGACGCCTCCGGTGTCACGTTCCAAGCGGGTGAGGAGCTGCTGCGGCAGGTCGTCGGGGGAGGTGCCCAGGCAGGCGGCGGTCAGCCGGCCGAGCTGGTCGGGCCGCAGGGCGGGAAGGTCGATGAGGGCGGCGCTGCGCCGCTGCGCGCACGCCTCGGCGACGGCGCGGGCCGGCCCGGCGTGACTGCGCAGGTTGGCGAGCAGGACCGCGGGCACCCCGTCGAGGTTGTCGGCCAGGTACTCGGCGACCGCGAGGGTGTCGGCGTCGGCCTCGTGCAGGTCTTCCAGGACGAGCAGGCAGCCGCCGTCGCGGCCGATCACGGCCAGCAGCCGCAGGACGGCCTCGGCGAGCACGACCACCGATTCCAGGTGGTCGGCGACCCCGGCGCGCCGCCATTCGGGAACCAGCTTGGTGAGCGCCGGCAGGTAGGGCAGCAGGGCCGGGTCGTCGGGCGGTTCCTTGGTCCGGGTGTAGGAGAGCAGCGCCTCGCAGAGCGGTTTGAACGGGATGTCCGCGCTGACCCCGCCACCGCGGCCCCGTAACGCGGTCATTCCGGCGTCGTACGCCCGGTAGGCGCACTCCGCGGAAAGGCGGGACTTGCCGATTCCGGGGTCGCCGAGCAGGAACACCGCGCCGCCGCGGCCTTCGCGCGCGGCGGCCAGGCGATGGTCGAGCAGCGCTAATTCACGTTCTCGACCCACCAGAATGGGGGCGGTGAATGACATGGCGACAGATTATCTGCCGCCATGTCACGAAATATACTGTTTTAGTAGGCGGTGTATAGCGATCCGGTCGACGGTGTCGTCCTTCCCACCGGCCGGCCTCGCGCCCGTACGCACCCGCCGCCGTCGTCCGGCGAGCCGACCACGCGTGTCCCCCCGTGGTCGGCCCGCTTTCAGCGGGTACCGCAGGCGGCTGTCGCCGTACGCGGCGGCCGGCACCGCGTGCCCGGGCGCCGCCGTCTCCGGCGAGCCGGGCACAAGGGTCACCCGGCGGCCGGTCCGGCGTCAGCTGGTGCTGATGGTCACCGGGTTGACGGTGTCCTCGTTCCCCGCCGCCAGCACCGCGTGCGCGTGCGCCGCCGTGTCCGGCGAGCCGAACGCGAGGGTCGCCCCCGCGGCCAGCCCGGTCAGCACCAGGGCCCGGGTCACCGGAGACACCCCGGCCACCCTGATCATGATCTCTCCGGCCGGCTTGCCCAGCCGCTCCTGCCACGACGGTGCCGCGCTCTCGGCGGTCACGTTGTTCTCAAAGTCCACGGGTCTCTCCTTCAACAGTGGGCTTCAGCAGGAGCACCGAAGCCGTTCTTTCGGGCAGGGCCAGCCTGAGCAGTCCGTGGCCGATGCCGGCCAGACCGTCGAGCAGGCCCGGTGTGGGCGCGTGGCGGGGAGTGCCGCACAGCGCTCCGTGGGTGTCCAGCGAGGCCAGCAGCCTGCCCGCGTGGCGGCGCAGTGACCGTTGTGCCCCCGTGTCCCCCCTCTTGGCGAGGGCGCTCATCGCCTCCAGGCGTCCCGTCTCGCCGTGGCACAGGCCGTGCCCGCCGAGCGGAACGTCTGCGGCGGGGCGACCGGCGGTGTCGCCCGGCATCGCCGCGTCGGCCAGGGCCAGGCGCACTCCCGCCCGGCCATGGCACCAGGTGCCCCCCTCGGTCACCTGCGCGGCGGCGCCCGTGAGCAGGCGGGCGCCCTCCAGGCTCGGCCCGTTCCTGACCAGGGCCCATCCGACGCCGGCCGCGCCGAACGCGAACCCCGGCGGCAGCGCGGCCGAGGGGGCCGCCGCCGTCAGGCGCTCGGCGCACGCCTCCGCCACGCGACCGGCCGCCGCCGACCCCGTGCCGTCGCGGACGGCGAGCATCGCGGCCAGGCACCCCGCCAGGCCGTCGTGGACGTCCAGCGGCGCCTCGTCGGTGACCGCCGCGCCCGCAGCGGCCACCGCGGGCTCCACCCAGCCCGCCACCTCGCCGTCGCCGAGCAGCACGCCGAGTTGCGACAGGCCGTAGGCGATGCCGCCCAGCCCGCCGAACCCGCCGCACCCCACCGCGCGCAGCAGGGCGTCGTGCGCGGTGATCTGCTCCAGCAGGCGGGGCAGCGGTTCCACCGCCATCCGGGCGAAGTCCAGATAGCGGGAGATGCCGGTGGCCCGGCTGGCCTGCGCCAGGAACAGCGCGACGCCAAGGTACCCGGTGGCCAGGCCGCCCCCCAGCGGCATGACCGACCACTGGCCGTGCTCCAGCGGCTCCAGGCCCAGCCAGTTGACCGTCCGGCCCTCGCGGTGCGCGGTGGCGCACAGCCGGTCGGCGATGCCCCGTGCCGCGGCCACCAGCGCCTCTGGATGAGGAACCATGGCCTGCAGCGGCGCGTCGGACGGCTCCCCCGGCTCGTGCCGCCCGTTCCCGACATTCCGGTCGTTTCCGCCGGTCCTGGCGGTCACCCTGGCCGCCATCGAGGCCTGGATGAGCCATTCCTGGTGGTCCCGGTCGACCGCGCCCATGCGTGCGAGCTTGGCCGCGACGACGTCCAGCCCGCTCTGCGCCGGGCGCCACGACAGCGGCCTTCCCCCGCTGTCGCGGATCTCCGCGATGCCCGGCTTCGCACTGAAGCAGGGGATGTCCCCCGCCCACAGGTCCGCCCGTTCGGCCGGCGCCGCCGCCGACCGCGCCGGGTCTCCGGCCGACACGCTGTCCAGTACGCCGAACACCGCGTCCCGCTCGGCGGCCGACCGTACGACATCGGGGTGCGTCGACTCGGTCAGCAACTCGGCGTAGAACCGGGTGGGCCGGAGCAGCACCCGTACCTCGGCCTGCGCGAACCGCGCCAGCGGCCCACACAGGAACTCCTCCCGCCCCGCCGCGATGGCGTCGTAGGCCCGGCGGAACCCGGCCAGCAGACTCGGCACGTGGTCGCCCGGGTCGGCGTCCACCCCGTTCAGCCGCGGACGGTTGACGCCCCCGGTGAACCGGGCGACCCCGCGCACCAGCCGCATCGTGTCCGTCCCGTCCCCCTCCCACACCGGGGTGGAGAACGGATACACCCCGTCCTTGTCACCGCCGAGCCCCGAGATGTCCAGCGCCCCCTGGTCGCCGACCATCACCTTCGGCAGCAACGCGGTGCGCTGGACGGAGTCCCGCAGCGCGGTCAGCGCCGGGTCGGCGGACGCCTCCATGGGCAGCGCCGGGTGGAACAACGTCTCCACGTCCACCAGCACGGGCTGGCCCGCGCAGGCGACGAGGTTCTCGTAGTGCACGTCGATGGCGTTGACCGCGTACAGCAGCGCGAGCAGGGCACCCGCGCGCAGGTAGAACCGCTCCACCTCGGCCGCGTCGGCGCACGGCGCGGCCGGCACGAACTCGCTCCAGCCGTAGCCGTCCCGGCACAGCGCCCTCGGCGTGCGCAGGTCGAGGCCCGGCACGCGCTCGTTGAGCCAGCCGAGCACCTCGGCGAAGCGCAGGTGCGCCTCGACCGGCCGCGGCCGGTAGACGACCTTCGCCCCGCCGGACAGGCTCAGCACGGCGACCGCCCGGCCGTCGTGATGGGTGTCGCCCGTCGCGGTGAACTCCACCAGGTCCCCGGCGTCGGCACCCACCAACTCGCGCAGGTGGGTGCGGTCGCCCGCGAACCGGGTCAGCAGTTCCAGCCCGCCCCGCACCGCCTGGTCGGCGGTCTGGTCGAGCAGCCGGCCCAGTACGGGATAGTCCACCAGCAGCGCAACGAGCCCTCCCCCCTCGCCGATCTGGCCGACGAAGTGGGCGAACCGCTCGGCGGGGGTGCCGCCGGCCAGCTCTCCTCTGACCCGCCGGGCGTTCAGCTCGAACACCAGCACGCGGGAGGCGATCCGGGTCAGCCGGGCCGACAGGTCGGCGGCGAACCGCTTCCTGATCGAGTCGAGCCGAAGCCCGCCTAGCCCGTTGAGCTCGCGGAGCTCGCGGAGCTCGGTGTCCAGACCCGCGGCGCCGGCGACCAGACGGTCCGCCGCGTGACCGACGAGCGGCCGCAGGGCGTCCGAAAGGCCCGCCGTCCGCCCGGTGGAGCCCTCCGGCAGGTCCGGGACGGCCTCCAGGGCGGCGTTCCAGGCGGGAGGACGCGCCGCGTCCCCGGCCGGGGCCGGAGGCTGGGGCGGCTCTGTGACGCACTGGCTGGATCGGTTCACGGCGTTGAGTATCGCGTCCCCGCGCGACCCGCGACATGGGGGCGATGCCCCCATATTTCTCCTACGCCCCCACCGCCACCCCCATACATTCCCCGGTGGACTCTCCACGAACGTTCACCGGGCCGGACGCCGTAGCCGGCGCCGGCATCGCGGCACCACGGCCCGCCGGCCCGGGGTCGCGCGAACACACCGGCACATGGCCGAAGAGCGGAGCCGCGCCCGGCGAACGTACGTGGTCACCGCACCAGCCCACCGCCCCCCTCACACCGGCCCGCAAAGAACGTCACCCCCACCGGCCCGGGGAGAATTGTCACCCCCACATCGGCTCAAGGAGAACCGCCACTGCCGCACCGGCTCAAGGAAAACCGTCACCCCCGCACCGGCTCAGGGAGAATAGTGGCGCACTTGAAGGGAGGGCCAGGGACCGTGGACGATCGGCGCGCAGGAGTGGCGGGGACCGTTCTGGTCCTGGGGGGCACCGGGGAGGCCCGGGGGCTGGCCGCCGAGCTGGCCGGGCGGCCCGGGGTACGGGTGGTGTCGTCGCTGGCGGGGCGGGTGACCGACCCGAAGCTGCCCGAGGGCGAGGTGCGCGTCGGCGGGTTCGGCGGGCCCGAGCGCATGGCCACCTGGCTCGGCGAACACGAGGTGCGCGCGGTGGTGGACGCCACGCATCCGTTCGCCGAACGGATCACCGCCTCCGCCGTCCGGGCATGCGCCGCGGCGGGCGTGCCGCTGCTGGTGCTCCGCCGCCCCGGATGGACGCCCGAGCCGGGAGACGACTGGCACTGGGTGACGTCCCTGACCGAGGCGGCCCACGCGCTGCCGGCGCTCGGCGAGCGGGTCTTCCTCACCACCGGGCGGCAGGGGCTGCCCGCGTTCGCCGACCTGGACGAGTCGTGGTTCCTCATCCGTACGGTGGACCCGCCCGAGCCGCCGCTCCCCCGCCGCCACCACCTCCTGCTCGACCGCGGGCCGTACACGGTGACGGGCGAGCGGGCGCTGATGCGCGCCCACGGCATCGGCGTGCTGGTCACCAAGGACAGCGGAGGCACCATGACCGCGGCCAAACTGACGGCCGCCCGCGAACTCGGCCTCCCCGTCGTCATCGTCCGCCGCCCGCCCCTCCCCACCCCGCCGACCGGCGGCATGCACACCGCCACGACCATCCCCGACGCCCTGACCTGGCTCGACACCCTCTCCATCGGCCGTGCGCACCGGACGTGCGGCGACGAAGGAGCACAGCCTCGCTTGCTGCGAGGATGACGGCCCCTGTGCCCCCGTTCCGGCAGGACCGCCCGGCTCAGGCCGGAGGGTCAGGCCGGAGGGTCAGGCGGGGTAGCGGCGCGGGGTGAAGACCACGGGGCGGCCGTGCCGCTCGACGACGCGGGTCGTGGACGAGCCGACGATCAGCAGGCAGCGCATGTCGACGTGGGCCGGGTCCAGTTTGGCCAAGGTGGTGACGCGCAGGCTCTCACCGGGCCGGCCGGCGTCCCGTCCGATCACCACGGGGGTGTCCGGCGCTCGGTGCTCCAGCAGCAGGTCGCGTGCCGCGGTCACCTGCCAGGTGCGGGCACGCGACGCCGGGTTGTAGATCGCCAGCACCAGGTCGGCGCGCGCCGCGGCGGTGAGCCGCCCGGCGATCACCTCCCAGGGCTTGAGCCGGTCGGACAGCGAGACCACGCAGTAGTCGTGCCCCAGTGGCGCCCCCGCCCGCGCGGCGACCGCCTGCGCCGCGGTCAGCCCGGGCACCACGCGCACCGGCACCCCGGCGAACCGGTCGGCGCCGGCGACCTCCAGGACGGCGCTCGCCATGGCGAACACCCCGGGATCTCCCGAGGACACCACGGCCACCCGCGACCCGGCCGCGGCGAGTTCCAGGGCGTGCGCGGCCCGTTCGGCCTCCACCCGGTTGTCCGAGGCGTGCCGGCGCTGCCGCGGGTTGGGCGGCACCCGGTCGAGGTACGGCCCGTATCCCACCAGGTCGTCCGCGGTGGCCAGCGCGTCCTGCGCCTCGGGGGTGAGCCAGGCGCGACCGCCGGGCCCGAGCCCCACGACCACCACCTCCCCCCGCCCGCCACCCGCTTCGCCGACCCCACCACCGTCAATTCCGCCGTCCGCGCCGCCATGCGGCCGGCCGTGCGCACCGTCGTGCGGCACGCCGTGCGGTCGGCCGACCGCCTCGTCGTGCGCCCCCCTTGGCCGGCCGTCCAGTCCGCCGGGCGCCTCAACGGCCGCCACGCGGCGCGGCTCGCCGGCCGCTCTCGACGTGGCCTGGCCACCGGCCGCCACCGTTGCCGCTTCGCTCCAGTTCTCCGCGGTCTTCCGGTGGGAGGTCGCGTACCCGGCCTGCCTTCTGTCGCGCACGGAGCCGTCCTCGCCCTTCGTTCGCATGGCGGCGACCAGCGGGTCCTGACCTGGGGCCCCGTTTGCGACGGCCACCCCGACCCCCGCGCCCCTCGCGAGGGCCGGACGGCTTGCGGGCTGGGCCGCCGGGCTGGGGAGGACCGCGATGGAGAAGTACGGCACCTCCGCAGGGTCCACCTCGGCGAGCGGGGCGACACGCTGACGGCCCGTGCTGGCCCGCTCCACGTACCAGGCCTCCGCCAGCCGCCCCGACCGGGCCAGCGCCTCGCGCACCGAGCCGAAGGTACGCCCGAGCTTCAGGACGGCGGCCGGCCCGCCGGCGGCGAGCCGGTCGGCGAGGACGTCGGCCGGCAGCGTTCCCGGCAGGACGGTCAGCGTCTCCTCCCCCTCCACCAGGGGACGCCCGAGCGCCGCCGACGCCGCGCTCACCGAAGTCACCCCCGGGACGACCTCGGCCGGGTACCGGTGGGCGAGCCGCTTGTGCAGGTGCATGTACGAGCCGTAGAAGAGCGGATCGCCCTCGCACAGCACGACCACGTCCCGTCCCGCGTCGAGGTGGGCGGCGAGCCGTCGGGCGCAGGTGGCGTAGAACTCGTCGATCGCGCCGCGGTAGCCGCCGGGGTGGTCGGTCGTCTCGGTGGTGACCGGGTAGATCAGCGGCTCCTCGATCTGGCCGGCCCGCAGGTAGGGCTCGGCGACGCCGCGCGCGATGCTGCGGCCGTGCCGGGCGCTGTGGTAGGCGATCACGTCCGCCGCCCCGATCAGCCGTACGGCCTTCAGCGTCACCAGCTCCGGATCACCGGGCCCCAGCCCGACCCCCCACAGACGTCCCACCGCCCGCACCGCGTCACCCATCTCCGCGAAGTCACCGGCCTGCACGGGTTCACCCGCCCCCATCGGGTCACCCGTCTCCACGGGTTCACCGGTCTGCACGGGCTCAGCCGTCTCCGCCGGGTCGGCCGTCTCCATGGGGTCGACCGGCTTCACCGGTTCACCTGCCCCGATGGACCCGCCCACCTGCCCGGTCGCGCGCAGGTCACTCATAGCCCGATCACTCTTCCTCGCTCGCGATCGCGTTGACGGCGGCCGCCGCCATCGCGCTTCCGCCCCGGCGCCCGCGCACGATCAGGTACGCGAGGCCGCCATGTTCGGCCAGGGCCTGTTTCGACTCGGCGGCACCGACGAACCCGACCGGGACGCCGAGCACGGCCGCCGGCCGTCCCGCGCCCTCGGCCACCAGTTCCAGGAGCCGGAACAGCGCGGTCGGCGCGTTGCCGACGGCCACCACGGCCCCGTCCAGGCGGTCGCGCCACAGCTCCAGTGCCGCCGCGCTCCGCGTGGTGCCGAGCCTGCGGGCCAGCTCGGGCACCCGCGCGTCGCCGAGCGTGCAGATCACCTCGTTGCGGGCGGGCAGCCGCCGCCGGGTCACCCCGGAGGCCACCATGGCCGCGTCGCACAACACCGGCGCCCCGGCCAGCAGCGCCGTCCTCGCCCGGGACACGACGCCGGGCGACCAGGCCAGATCGTCGACCAGGTCGACCATCCCGCACGCGTGGATCATGCGGACGGCGACGCGGGCGACATCGTCCGGCAGCCCCGCCAGCCGGGCCTCCGCCCGGATCGTCGCGAACGACCGCCGATAGATCTCACCCCCGTCCCGCTCGTACTCGTACGCCACGGCACCTCCCTCTCCGGCGAAGGGCACCCGCTGCTCAGAGGGCGGATCGGTCACGGAGCCGCTCCCGGGAGTACAGGTGGCTGTCGGGGAACTCCGAGGCCGTGAGAACGGCCCCCACGACGATCACCGCGGTGCGGACGATCCCCGCCTCGCGAACCCGCTCCGCGATGTCGCCGAGAGTGCCGCGCAGCACGATCTCGTCGTCGCGGCTCGCCCGGGCGACGACGGCGACCGGGCAGCCGGCGCCGTAGCCGGGGACCAACTCGGCCACGACGGCCTCGATGCGCTGTACCGCAAGGTGCAGCACCATGGTCGACCGGCTCAGACCGAGCGTGGCCAGGTCCTCGCCCTCCGGCATCGGAGTGGCGCGGGCCGACGTACGGGTGAGGACCACGGTCTGGCCCACCCCGGGCACGGTCAGCTCCCGGCCGAGTGACGCCGCGGCCGCCGCGAACGCGGGCACGCCCGGCGTGACGTCGTACGCGACCCCGGCCGCGTCCAGGCGGCGCATCTGCTCGGCCATGGCGCTGAAGATCGACGGGTCGCCCGACTGCAGCCGCGCGACATCCCGCCCTGCGGCGTGCGCGTCGAGCATCTCGGCGACGATCTCGTCCAGCGTCAGCCGGGCCGTGTCGACCAGCCTCGCCCCCGTGGGCGCGTACGCGAGGAGTTCCTCCGGCACCAGGGAACCCGCGTACAGGCACACCGGCGAGGCGGCGATCAGGTCGCGCCCGCGCACGGTGATGAGATCGGCCGCACCGGGCCCGGCTCCGATGAAATGCACGGTCACGCCGTCGTTCCTTCCTCCGCCCGGTCCCTCCGGGCGCGTCTCCACCGGCCGTGGCCGGCCATCGAACAGGTCGCCCCGGTCATGGCCGGACCGCCGTCCAGAGGGTGACCGGCATCGCGGGACGCCAGGCGGTGAAGCCACCGATCCGGCCCGCGCGCTGGATCGACACCCGCGTGAGATCGCCGCCCGCCCTGGCGTGCCAGGAGGCCACGACGGCCTCCGACTCGACGGTCACCGCCGCCACCACCAGCCGGCCACCGGGGCGCAGCGCGTCCCAGCAGGTCTCCACCAGGCCGGGGACGGTCGCGCCGCCTCCGACGAAGACGGCGTCCGGCGCCTTCAGTCCGGCCAGGGCCGCCGGGGCCGTACCCGTGACGACGCGCAGGCCAGGGACGCCCAGGGACGCGGCGTTACGCGTGATGCGCTCCGCGCGATCGGCCCGCGCCTCGACCGCGATCGCCCGGGAGCCGGGTGCGCCGCGCATCCACTCGATGCCGATGCTGCCCGCGCCCGCCCCGACGTCCCACAGCAGCCGGCCCGGCAGCGGCGCGAGCGACGCGAGCGCCACGGCCCGCACCTCCCGCTTGGTGAGCTGCCCGTCGTGCTCGTACACCTCGTCCGGCAGCCCGGCGACGAAGGACGACGGCACCGGTACGCAAGCCCCGCCGGGCACCACGCCGGACTCGCCGCCGCAGACCGAGCCAGACACCACACCAGAAGCCGAGCCGGGCACCACGCCGCACGTCCGGCCTGAAGCCGAGCAAGGCACCACGCCAGACGTTGAGCCGGAGGCCACGCTGGAGACCGAGCCGGGCGTCGGGCGGAGTTCCAGGGCGATGATGTTCAGGGAATCGACGGATTCCGCCCACTCGTCCACCCGATCCGCCGCGCCTGCGAGGACGCGCTCCGCGGGCCCGCCGAGCTGTTCCAGCACGGTCATCGCGGTCGCGCCGTACCCGCGGGCGCACAGCAGGCCGGCCACGAGGCGCGGAGTCGCCGCGCCCGCGCTCAGCACCAGTACGCGCCCACCCGGCCGCAGCAAGCGGTTCAGCGATTCGAGCGGACGGCCGACCAGGCTGGCGACCGGGGTGTCCTCGACCGGCCACCCCAATCGGGCGCAGGCCAGCGAGACCGACGACGGGTGCGGCAGTATCCGCACCCGTCCGATGCCCAGCAGCCGGACGAGCGTCGTGCCGACACCGTGGAACATGGGGTCGCCGCTCGCCAGTACGCAGATCCGCCGGCCCGCGTGCCGGGACAGCAGCTCGCGGACGGCGGGGAGCATCGGCGAGGGCCAGGCGAGGCGCTCGGCCCGCACGCCGGGCGGTACGAGCGCGAGCTGCCGGGCGCCGCCGATGAGCACCTCCGCCGCGTCGATCTCGGCGCGTGCGGTGGGCGGCAGCCCGTCCCAGCCGTCCGCGCCGATGCCGACAACGGTGACCGCGCACCCCGCGGGCACGTCCGGAGACACCGCCGCCGGACCCGCGTCGGCAACGTGGTGTGCCTGCATCGAGGCCATGTGTCCTGCGCCGGGCGCGGGTGTGGGGTGGCACGGGCGTCCGCTCTGCTCCGCGCGGCCGGCCAAGAGGTCATCGGCGGGCATCGGCGACCAGCCTCGGGGCGAGATGCGGGCTGCCCGCCCAGTGCAGATGCAGGTAGGACGCGGCCAGCCGGCGACCGCCGTACCCGTCGGCGCCGCCCCGCCACCGGAACAGCGGCGCGAGATCCCCGGCGGCGACGACCCGCGTGCGGTGGAACTCGTGGCCCCGGTACCGCTCGCCCTCGCGGGTCAGCACCGAGTCGCGCACGGCCACGGCGTCGCGGTACCCGAGCGTCAGCCGGTCGGTCATCGTGCCGGCGGCGTCCAGCAACCCGCACATCGGCAGCCCGTCGAGCTCGCGGCAGAGGTAGAGCAGGCCGGCGCACTCGGCGACGACGGGCCCGGCGAACGCGGCCACCGCCCGGCGGAGCGGTTCGTTCGCCGACAGCTCCGCCGCGTACACCTCGGGGAAGCCGCCGGGCAGGACGACCGCGCCCGTCCCTTCCGGAAGGCTCTCCTCGCGCAGGGGGTCGAACGCGGCGACGGTCCCTCCGGCGGCCTGGATCAGCTCGGCCTGCTCGGCGTACCCAAAGGTGAACGCCCTCCCACCGGCCACCGCGACCACCACCTCCCCGCCGCCGTACGCACGCCCGTCCTCGGCGTGGGGTTCCGGCGCGCCGAGGGCCGGGACGAGGTGCGCGACGGCCTCGTGCGGGTCCCAGGGGGATGCGGCGAGGCGGGGGGCGCTGTGCGCGAGGCGGGCGAGGGCGGCGAGGTCGCAGGTGGCGGCCACCAGCTCTCCCATCGCGGCCACGGCCGCGCTCGCGGCGGTCGCCCGTTCGGCCACCGGCACCAGGCCGAGGTGCCGGGACGGCGTCCGCGCCACTTCGGTACGCGGGATCGCGCCGAACACCTCGACGCCCGTGTCGGCGAGCGCGTCCCGGCAGATCCGCTCGTGCCTGGGCGAGCCGACCCGGTTGAGGATCACCCCGCCGATCCGGACCTGGGTGTCGTACGCGATGAACCCGTGGACGAGCGCCGCCACGGACCTGCCCTGCCCGGACACGTCCACCACAAGAACGACCGGAGCCGAAAGCAGCCGTGCGACATGCGCCGTGGACGCCACGTCGTCCACCCGATCCGCTTCGGATGTGATCACCTTCTCCCTCGCGGACGCGGCCGGATGCCGCGCGCCGCCGGTGCGGACCTGGTGCTCTCCGGAGGCGGCGACCTGGTCCGTCCTGGGCTCGACGGAGTGGTGCGTCCCGGACGTGGCCGGGTGGTCGTCCGCCGGGGTCGCGGCGCCGTCGAACAGGCCCATGACGCCCTCGATGACCGCGATGTCCGCCCCGGCGGCGCCGTGCAGGAACAGCGGGGCGATCAGGTCGGCGCCGACCAGCCACGGGTCGAGGTTGCGCCCGGGACGGCCGGTGGCCAGGGAGTGGTACCCGGGATCGATGTAGTCGGGCCCGGCCTTGTGCGGTGAGACCGCGAGCCCCTGCGCGGCGAACGCGGCCATCAGCCCGGTGGCCACCGTGGTCTTGCCCGCGCCTGACGACGGCGCCGCGATGACCAGCCGGGGAAGCGCGGTCACCATTCGATGCCCTTCTGACCCTTCTGTCCCGCGTCCATCGGGTGCCGGACCTTGGTCATCTCGGTGACCAGGTCGGCGACCTCCAGCAGGCGCGGGTGCGCGTCCCGCCCGGTGATCACGACGTGCTGGCCGCCGGGGCGGGCGGCGAGCGCGGCGGCGACGTCCTCGACGTCGATCCAGCCCCATTTGATCGGATAGGTGAATTCGTCCAGCACGTACAGCCGGTACGTCTGCGCGGCCAGGTCCCGCTTGATCTGCGCCCAGCCCTCGCGCGCGTCGGCCGCGTGGTCCTCCTCGGTCCCGCCCTTCCTGACCCAGGACCAGCCGTCGCCCATCTTGTGCCAGGCCACGGTGCCGCCCTCCCCGGACGCGCCGAGTACCGCGAGGGCACGTTCCTCCCCGACGCGCCACTTGGCGGACTTGACGAACTGGAACACGCCGATCGGCCAGCCCTGGTTCCACGCCCGCAGGGCCAGCCCGAAGGCGGCCGTCGACTTGCCCTTACCGGGCCCGGTGTGCACCAGGACGAGCGGGCGGTTGCGGCGCTGCCGCGTCGTCAGGCCGTCGTCCGGCACCTGTTCCGGTTTCCCCTGCGGCATCCTCAGCCTGCCTTTCCCCTGGTCGGCGCGGCAGCCCTGGGGCGGTCCGCCCGCATGTCAGGCCGCCTTCCGTCGTTCGCGGACGAGATCGCGCAGCCCGCCGGCCGCCAGGTCCGCCAGGTGGACGGACTCTCCGCGCAGGAGTGCCGCGAGGCGCGCGGCGAGCCCCAGCCGTACCGGGCCGGTCTCGCAGTCGACCACCACGGCGGCGACGCCCCTGAGCGGCGCGGCGGCGCGGCGCACGTCCCCCTCGGTGCCCGCGGTGGCGCGCCCGTCGGTGACCACGACGAGCAGCGGCCTGCGCGAAGGGTCGCGCAGGCGTTCCGCGCGGACCACCCCGGCGGCACGGCGCAGCCCCTCGGCGAGCGGCGTGCGCCCTCCGGTCGGCAGGTCGCGCAGCCGGGCCGCTCCCGCCTCCACCGACGAGGTCGGCGGCAGGACCAGCTCGGCGCCGGCCCCGCGGAAGGTGACCAGGCCGATCTTGTCGCGGCGCTGGTAGGCGTCCAGCAGCAGGCTCAGTACGGCTCCCTTGACCGCTCCCATGCGGCGGCGGGCCGCCATCGATCCGCTCGCGTCCACGACGAACAGCACGAGGTTGCCCTCCCGTCCTTCGCGTACCGCCTCGCGGACGTCGGCGCGCCGGATGACCAGCCCGGGCCCGGTCCTGCCGCGTTCCCGCTGGTACGGGGCGGCGGCGCGGACCGTCGCGGTCAGATGCGGGACACCGGGACGGCCGGACGGCACCCGTGCCCCGGTGACCCGTCCATGCGAGGTGCGCGCGCGTGACCGGCGTCCGGGGGCGCCGGTACCGAGCCCGGGGACGGTGAGCGCCCGTACCCGGTACGGGTCCCCGGGCGGCGCGGCCGGCTGTCCTGGAACGTCCGCCGCCGCACCGTTCGGTGCCGCCGCCGCTCCCGGCCGGACGTCCTGCCCCTGACCCGTACCGTCCTGCTGAACCCGGCCGGGGTCTTGCTCCCGGCCTTGCTCGTGGTCCCGGCCTCGGTCTCGCTCCGGGCCGTGATGGAGATCGTCGTCGGCCTGAGATCGATCACGTCCCTGGCCCGACGCTCGGCCGTGGGGCACGGTTGATTCCGGCAGCGGGTCCTGCCGTCGGTCGGCGTCCGTCCCGCGATCGGACGACGTCCCTGGCACCGCCTCGGAGCCGTCTTGGCCACCACCGGGAGGCCCCGGATCCGGGTCGTCGTCCAGGCCGGAGGCGGCGTCGCGGAGCAGGTCGTCCAGTTCGTCCTCGTTCAGGCCGGGCGCGTCGAACGGGTCGCGCCTGCGCCGGTGCGGCAGAGCGAGCCGGGCGGCCTGCCGGATGTCCTCCTCGGTGACCCGGATGTCCCCCCGCCAGGCCGCGTGCGCCGCCGCGGCGTGCGCGGTGATCAGGTCGGCGCGCATTCCGTCCACGCCCAGACCGGCGCACACCGTGGCGATCGTGCGCAGGGCGGCGTCCGGCAGCTGAATGCGGGCCAGGCGTGCCCTCGCCTCGGCGATGCGCGCGGCCAGGGCCCGCTCCTCCTCCCGCCACCGCCGGACGAAGCCGTCCGGGTCGTCCTCGAACGCCAGCCTGCGCCGCACGACCTCGGCACGCTCGGCCGGATCCCGGGAGGCCACGACCTCAACGGTCAGGCCGAAGCGGTCGAGGAGCTGGGGACGCAGCTCGCCCTCCTCGGGGTTCATCGTGCCCACCAGGAGGAAGCGCGCCGCGTGCCGCACCGACACGGTGTCGCGCTCCACGTAGCAGGTGCCGAGGGCGGCGGCGTCCAACAGCAGGTCCACGAGATGGTCGTGCAGCAGGTTGACCTCGTCCACGTACAGGACGCCCCGGTGGGCCGCCGCGAGCAGACCCGGTTCGAACGCTTTGACGCCCTCGGTCAGCGCCCGTTCCAGGTCCAGCGCGCCGGCGAGGCGGTCCTCGGAGGCGCCGACCGGCAGTTCCACCAGCCGGGCCGGCCGGACGACCGCGGACGCCTCGTCACGCGAACCCTCCAGAGAACGCGGACCGTCCTGGAAGCGCGGACCGTCCTGGGAACGCGGTACGTCGGAATCGTGCGGGCCATCTTGGGCACGCGGACCGTCCACGGAGCGTGGACCTTCCGAATGGTGTGGTCCGTCCAGGTGATGCGGGCCGTCCGGGCAGCCGGGGTCCGGTGCGGCCGGGTCACAGGAGAACCTGCATCGCGCGACGACCGCGACCGGCGGGAGCAGCGCGGCCAAGGCCCGGACGATCGTCGACTTGGCCGTCCCCTTCTCCCCGCGGACCAGCACACCGCCGGTACGCGGGGACACCGCGTTGAGGATCAGCGCCAGCTTGAGGTCGTCGTGGCCCACGACCGCGGTGAACGGATAGTGCGCGACCCCGGCGGAACCGGCGGGCTCCGCCGGGCGGGCAGCTTGCGGAGTGTGACGTACGGCCGTCGTGGGCCGGTCCGGCATGTCAGATGGTCCTTCCAGCGGCGCCCACGCCGGAGCCGACGGGGCCGGCGGGCACCGGACGAGGGAGATCGGCTCAAGCGGTGGACAAGGCGTTGGCCCGGAAATTGCTCAGGCGGTGGACGGGACGTTCACCCAGGAGCGCTCAGGCAGTGGACAAGGCGTTCACCTAAGAGCGCTCACGCGGTGGACGAGGCGTTCGCCCGGAGATCGAAGGGGTGGACGCGTTCGCCCGGGGGGCGCTCAGACGGTGGACGGGGCGTTCGCCCTGATAGCGGACGGGGTGAGCAGTCGTTCGGCGAGCAGGCCGAAGAACAGCCCCATACCGCTCCACAGCAGGGCATGGGTGCCGATCGACGCGAGCCGGAACCGCCACAGCAACCCCGCGGGGAACTCCGCGGGCAGTTCCTCGACTCCTGGCATCAGCAGCGCGGCGGCGGTCACCGCGGCGAGGAAGGCGACCACGGCGAGGACCGCCGCGTCCGCGTTGCGGTACCGGCGCGCCAGCCACCGCTCCAGCAGCACCGCGCCCACGCCGAGCAGGACGACGATCGTCACGAAGGTGACGTACAGGGCGGTGCGCCGGCCGATGGTGTCCGGGTGGCCGACCGCCGGCGGGTTGGCGGGGTACTTCAGGAACGGGACCAGGCTCACCGTGACGAACGCGCCCACGGCGAGCAGGGCGGCCGTGGCCCTGGCTCCGAACGCGCCCAGCCGCCCGTACACGAGGGCGAACACGAGCGCGAAGATCCCGCCGACGGCGACGCCGTAGACGCCGACGGCCGCGGCGAGCCCGATGGTGGACTGGACGGTCCGGCTGACCGGGCCGTCATCGGCCCCGGCCTCGGGAACGGTGGCCACGGGGTCATGCCCCCCGTGCGGGGTGTGGCCTTCGAGGGCGATGGCCGCCCCGACCTGGGGCTCGCCGAAGATCCAGGCGAACACCAGGGCGAGGGCGGCGGCGGCGAGGCCCGCGAGCATGCCGCGGACCAGCAGGTTCTTGACCATGCTGTGAGTACCGGTCGCCGGGTCAGTGGCAGGGGAAGCCGAGGAGGTGACGCCCGTCGTGGACGAACTCGTGGACGAGGTCGCCGGAGATCAGCGAGGTCGCTCCCTGCTCCGCGCCGACGAAGTAGATCAGGGCGAGGGCGAGCACGCCGGCGAAGATCGCCCAGGGCAGTACGTCGCGGACGGGGATGCTGAGCGGAACAGACCGGGGGTGAGAAATGGCAGGCTGGGCCATGGAAGTCGCCTCCTTGGGATCACGCGTCCCTGTGGATGGGGCTGCGACGACGGAGGGTCTGACTTCCGGTCCCGCGGGACCGGTCACAGTGGCGCGGCCGTGCCAGAATTTCGCTGGCTTCCCCACACCGTCAACGATGTCGCTTGGACGGTACGCGGGAACGGCCACCCCGTCAATGCGGCGAATCCGACAAACCCCCCTTCCGTCCACCAGAAAACACGCCCGACGACCGCCCGAATCGCCCTGGTCGGCCACGGCCCATCAGAAGCGCGCCGACGGCCGACGCTCCCGCTCGACGACAGAAAGCACCCACGACGACCGTCCGAATGACCCTGCTCTGGCACGGTTCAACGGAAGTACACCGGCGAGCGGCATCCCCACCCGACGACAGAGAGCACGCACGATGACCGTCCGAATCACCCTCGTCTGCCACGGTTCCACGGAGGCACTCCGGCGAGCGGTGTTCCCCACCGACGACGACGGGCTGGACGAGGGCGGCCACCGCGACACCGCCCGTGCCGCCCCTTCGTTCGCCTCCCCCGGGCGACCGGAAGGCGTCGTCCTGTGCGGGCCCGCACGCCGCTGCCGGGAGACGGCGGAGGGCCTGGGCCTGGCCGCCGCGGTCGTGGACGATCGGCTGCGCGACCGCGACCACGGCCGGTGGGCCGGCCGCAGCCTGGCGGAAATCCAGGCGGAGGACCCTGCGGGGCCGGCCGCGTGGCTCACCGACCCGGCGGCCGCCCCGCACGGCGGCGAATCCGTCCTCGCCCTGGTCGAGCGGGTCGCCGCCTGGCTCGCCTCCCGCCGCGAGCCGTCCGGGCGGGTGATCGCCGTGACTCACCCCGATGTGATCAGAGCCGCCCTCGTCCACGTCCTGGACGCGGCCACCACGGCGTTCTCCGCCATCGACGTCGAACCCCTGGCCACCGTCCGGCTCACCACCGCCGGCGGCCGCTGGCGCCTCCGCTTCCCCCGCCCCACCTGACGCCCGCCCACCACGACGCGTCCGCAGGGGGTGGCGTCAGCCGGTCGCGGAGATGACCGAGCCCTTGTAGGTGTCCTCGATGAACTTCTTCACCTCGGGGCCCGCGAGGAGCTGCGCCAGCTTCTTGATCTGGGGGTCGTTCTCGTGGCCCTTGAGGACGACCAGGCCGTTCGCGTAGGGGTTGTTCTCGGCCTTCTCCAGCACCAGGGCGTCGGAGGCCGGGGTGAGCTTCGCCTCCAGCGCGTAGTTCCCGTTGATGACGGCGGCGTCCACGTCCTCGAGGGAGCGCGGAAGCTGGGCGGCCTCCAGCGGCTTGAACTCGAGCTTCTTCGGGTTGTCCGCCACGTCCCGCTCGGTGGCGGCGGTGCCGACGCCCGGCTTGAGCTTGATCAGGCCGTTATCCTCCAGCAGCTTCAGCGAACGGCCGAGGTTGGTGGCGTCGTTGGGCACCGCCACGGTCGCCCCGGAGGCCAGCTCGCCGGCGCTCTTGACCTTCCGCGAGTACAGGCCGAGCGGCTCCAGGTGGACCGCCTGGACGAAGGTCAGCTCGGCGCCGCCCTTGGACTTCAGGAAGTCCGCGAGGTAGGGCCGGTGCTGGAAGTAGTTGGCGTCCAGCCTGCCCTCCTGGAGCTGGACGTTCGGCTGGACGTAGTCGGTGAACTCGACGATGTCCAGCTTGAGCCCGGCGGCGGGGGCCAGCTTGTCCTTGACGTACTTCAGGACCTCGCCGTGCGGCACAGGGCTGACGCCGACCGTCAGCACGTCGTCACCGGCGGCGGCCGGCTCGGAACCGCCCTGCCCGCCGCACGCCGCGACCGTCAGGGCGAGCACGGCGGTGGCCACGACTCCGATCAACTTACGCATCCGGACTTCTCCTTCTCATCGGGACATTCCATTCACAGGGGTTCGCGAGCGGGCTCACTTGTGGGACAGCCGGCGGGCCACGAGGTCGCCGACGCTCTGCACCACCTGCACGACCACCACGAGCAGGACGACCGTGACGACCATGACGGCGGTGTCGAAGCGCTGGTAGCCGTACCTGATGGCCAGGTCGCCGAGCCCGCCGCCGCCGATCGCGCCCGCCATGGCCGAGTAGCCGATCAGCGCCACGATGGTCACGGTCAGCCCGGCGACCAGGCCGGGCAGCGCCTCGGGCAGCATCACCCGGCCGATGACGCGCAGGCGGCTCGCGCCCATGGCCTGGGCGGCCTCGACGACCTCCCGGTCCACGCCGCGCAGCGCCGTCTCCACCAGCCGGGCGTAGAACGGCACGGCTCCGAGGGTCAGCGGGACGATGGCGGCGACCGTCCCGATCGTGGTGCCGGTGACCAGGCGGGTGAAGGGCAGGATCGCGACCATCAGCACGATGAACGGCAGCGAGCGGCCGACGTTGACGACCCCGCCGAGCAGGGCCTTCACCGGCGGGACGGGGACGAGGCCGCCGCGGTCGGCGATGACCAGCAGCACGCCCAGCGGCAGGCCGAGGATCAGGGTGAGCAGTGCCGACCAGAACACCATCTGGACGGTCTCGCCGGTCGCCTGCCCCAGGGCTGGCATCAACTCGTCCGCGTTCACCGGGCCTCCTCCACGACGCCGGCGGCCTCGATCGGCTCTGCGGTCCCGGTGCCTCCGGCGGACTCGGCGGAGATCTCCTCCGGCCCGGCCTCCTCGACGAGCACGCCGCGGCCGCGCAGGTAGGCGAGCGCGCCCGCGCGGTCGCCACCGTCCAGCCGTACGCGCAGCCGGCCCACCGTGCGGCCGCCGAGCTCCTCCAGCGAGCCGCCGAGCACGTTGACGTCCACCTCGAACCTGCGCACCAGCCCGGAGATCACCGGCTCGTCGGCCCGCCCGGCGAAGGTGAGGGTGACCGTGCCGGACGGCGCCGGCTCGGGCAGCGGGAAGATCTCACGTGTCAGCAGCGAGCCGGGCCGGGCGACGAGTTCCGCCACGGTGCCCGCCTCCGCGATCCGCCCGTCCCGCATGATCGCCACCGAGTCGCAGATGGCCTTGATGACGTGCATCTCGTGGGTGATCAGCATGATCGTCAGGCCCAGCTCGGCGTTGAGGCGCTTGAGCAGGGCAAGGATCGACTGCGTCGTGCCGGGGTCCAGGGCGCTGGTGGCCTCGTCCGACAGCAGCACCTTGGGCCCGGCGGCGAGGGCGCGGGCGATGCCGACGCGTTGCTTCTGCCCTCCGGAGAGCTGCGCGGGGCGGGCCGAGGCCTTGTCCGCCAGCCCGACCAGTTCCAGCAGCTCGCGGACGCGGGCGGCGCGCCGGGTGCGCGGCACGCCTGCCACCTCCAGGGGGAAGGCGACGTTGCCCGCGACCGTACGGGAGGACAGCAGGGCGAAGTGCTGGTGGATCATGCCGATGCCCTGCCTGGCCCGGCGCAGCTCCGCCTGGCCGAGCGTGGTCAGCTCCCGGCCGTCGACGGTCACGGTGCCGGCGGTGGGACGTTCGAGCAGGTTGACACATCGCAGCAGAGTGCTCTTCCCGGCGCCGCTCTGTCCGAGCACGCCGAAGATCTCGCCCTCACGGACGTCGAGGTCGACCCCGTCGAGCGCGACGACGCCGTTGCCGTAGACCTTGCGCAGGCCGGAAACATGTATCACAGGTAGGTTATATCCTGAATTAGGAGGCGGGCGTGCGAAGATAAGAGCCAGAGGGAGAGGCCGGGAGCGCGAGATCTCGCGTCAGACCGGGTGGCGGCGACAGCGGCACATGCACGGCGAACCCATGGCCTCGAGCAATGGCCAGGTCAACGGCAGGGCAGGCGTCACGTCCGGGCCAACCGTTCCACCTGGTCGCACAATTCCCGTAGAGCAGTGTGACACCGGCCACTCGACCCACCCGTTCGCCGGCTCCCGCGCCACACACCGACCAAATCGGCCCTGCTCAAAGCCGCCGGAGTGCGCGTCCGCGAAACCGGTGGCCCGTTCCACAGCACACACCTCAGGCCCACCCGCTGTCGCGTCGTCCCGCCCACCAGGCCGGGCTTGAGGGGTTTTCACGAAAGACGCCGAAGCGTGGGTGCTAATTTACTCTCGGTAGCCGCAGACCTGCGGGGAGAGGGGTCCTCGCACATCGTCGCGGTACCGGACTCGATATCCCTTCTGTCTTCCAGGGGGTCTGGTGGCGCGCACGGCGAGAACAGGGTCACCGGTGGACGACATGACGCGTCCGCATCCGGGGGTGCGGCACCCATCCGGGTACGCCGCCATGCTGCTCGACACCGTCGGCCGGGTCACTCAGTGGCCGGCGGGGGCGGTGCGGCTGTTCGGGCTCCCGCCCGAAAGGGCCGTCGGCCGTCACATCTGCGACCTGCTGCTGCGCGGCACCGCCCGCGAGAGAGTGCGCCACGCACTGGCCGAGGCGGTGGCCGGCCGCGCCTGGAGCGACCTGCTCCCCGCCGAATGCTCGGGCGGGCACCTCCGCGACCTCACCTTCCACTGGGAGCCGCTGGACCTGCCCGGCGTCTGGGGAGCCGTCATGGTCACCGCCACCGACACCGCGCTGTCCCAGGCCCCTCGTCACGACGCCGCGGACGACGCCGCCCGCGAACGCGTGGCCCTGCTCAACGCGCTCAGCGTGCACATCGGCGCCCCGCTCGACCCGCGCCAGGCCGCCGCGGGCTTCGTGGACGTCGCCGTCCCCCGCCTCGCCGACACCGCGAACCTCTACGTCGTCGAGGGGCTGCTCAGGGACGAGGCGCGCCCCCGGCTCGCCGTCGACGGTTCGGTACGCGTCCGCCGGCTCGCCCTCAAGCTCGGCACCCGGCAGACCGACGAGCGCCTGTGGCTGGACGCCTTCCCGCTGGACGAGGTGGTGACCTACCCCGCCTGGCATCCCGCCACCCGCTGCATGACCGGCAACGCCCCGATCCGGTGCACTGCCCCGGAGTTGCGCGTCGAAGACCTCGACCGGGTCGTCGCGGTGCTCGGCGAGCCCGCCGCGCGCTTCCTGGAGATGTCCTCGTTCCTCACCGTGCCGCTGACCGCGCGCGGCATCGTGGTCGGCTTCATCGGACTCACCCGGTTCCCCGACCGCCCTCCCTTCGACGAGCACGACAAGGCGCTCGCCGAAGACCTCGCCCTCCGGGCGGCCATGTCGATCGACAACGCCCGCCTCTACACCCGCCTGAACCGCACGATGCAGGCCCTCCAGCAGAACCTCGCGCCGCCGCCCACGCTCACCGGCCCGCCAGGGCTCGATGTGGCCCACTGCTACCACCCCGCGAGCGAGGAGCGGGTGGGCGGCGACTGGTACGACGTGATCTCGCTGTCGGAGACCCGCATCGCCCTGGTCATCGGGGACGCCATAGGACACGGCCCGGCCGCCGCCGGCGCGATGGTGCAACTGCGCGCCGCGGTGCGCGCCCTGGCCGACAACGACCATCCGCCCGACCAGGTGCTGCGGCGGCTCGACCGCATGGCCGAGGACATGGACTCCATCCAGTGCGCGACGTGCCTGTACGCCGTGGTGGACCTGGCCACCCACACCTGCGCGCTGGCCTGCGCCGGGCACCCGCCCCCCATCCTCGCCGGCCCCGGCGGCGACGCTTCGGTCATCGACCTGCCGCCGGGGCTGGCACTCGGCCTCGGCGACGCGGCCTTCCCCCGGGACTTCACCACCGTCGAGATCAGCCTGCCACCCGGCAGCACCCTCGCCTTCTACACCGACGGCCTGGTCGAGAGCCGCGAGCAGGACATCGACCGCGGCATCGCCACCCTCCGGGACGCGCTCGCCGCGCCACGCGACACACTGGAAGCCACCTGCGAGGCCATCATGACCGCACTCCCCCGCCGGGACGACGACGTGGCCCTCCTCCTCACCCGAACCACACCTCCCTCCTGACCAGGCCAGGCCGTCCCTACACAGGCGAACACCGGCATCAGGTCCGGCTCAGCTTCGCCACTCAGGCCGGGGTGTTCTCCGGCCGATGCGAGCATGCGCCAACGCACGAATCACCCGAAAACAATCTCCTGCACGGCGAAACGACAGGGATGATGGACGCCATGGCATGGCGTCCACGCAGCTCAGCGGCCAACAGGAGGGTCCTTGTCCACCCATCCCGACTCGACCGACACCTCTTACACCCCGAAAGTAGTCAAGCGCGTCATCGGCAGCGATTTCGAGCAGTTCGTTGAACTGGTCCGCGCCGCGGCGACCATAGGGCTGGGCGTCGAACTCGTCAACCGACTCCAGCCCGCACCGCAAGGTGGATTCACCGAAGAGTGGACCATCACCCTCTACAACGAGCCCCCCGGCCGCTCCACCCCCGACCGGTGACCCCACCCTCCCCTAGCCCCACCGCTGCACTACCTCCGGCTCGCGATCCCTGGCACCTGTCCGGTTCCAGGCGGTGAAGGCTCCGTCGCCGCGCCGGCAGGCGAGGCGACGGAGCCACGGCGGCCTCCGCTTCAGCCACTACGTGCGGCATTCTCGGCGGGCCTCCGGCGGGGCAGGGAGGGCGAAGGCGACGGCCTTGCCCGGAGCCCCGGTGCCCGAAAGGGCGACGGAGTGGACGTGGCACCGGCCGCCGGAGAGCCGGTGCGCCAGCAGCAGGCCGCGGCCGTTCTCGGCGAGCAGCGGCAGGCCGATCTCCCGCACCGAACGCAGCAGGTTCAGGATGAGGGCCACCTCGTGGGTGTCGGGGTCACCATCGACGATCTCGCCCCAGGCCGGCACGCCGTCCGCCGTGAAGATCCGCAGCTCGTACGGCGGGCGGCCGTGCCGTTCGGCGTTGGCGGCCAGCTCCGCCACGATCAGCTCGGCGTCCGACACGGCCTCGTCCGCCACCCCGGCCGCCTCCAGCACCTCCCTGATCACCTCCCGTGCCCGCCGGGACGCCGACCCGGGCTGGAGCGTCCGCACCAGCACCCGCACCCGGGCGGCCCCGGGATGCGGCGTGGAGTGCGGACCACCCGGCTCCGGCCAGGCGGATCGCGGTGGCGGTTCTAGCGAAGATCGCTCGGGAACTCCTGGCGTGATGAGGTGGGGGGTGTGCGGGGGGATGCCCTCGACCGGCCGCATTGGCGCGCTCCATTCACTGTCGATTGCCGTGAGAGAAGGAAACGCGCCGAGGGCGGCGAGCTGAACGCCGACAACCGTCCGTACCCGCCGCAGCGGACGATCGGCTGCCCAAGGTGGTCGCCGGGCGACCGTAGGGACACGTCGAAGCGGCCCACCTACCGCCATCCACATACACCTGACCGGCGGGAGGGCGACCCGCCGGAAGGTGGTCGATTGCTGGTCGTTTTCCAGGATGGTGGCGGCGGCCAGGGATCGCTAATGACAATGTGTAGTCATCCGATCACAGGGAGGCGATCGTGGGGGACACGCGGCGACGGCCCGGACGGCCCGAGCTGGTACGAGCTCGCAAGCTGCTCGGCATGAACCAGGAACAGGCCGCCGAAGCGGTAGGAGTCGCCGTCAACACCTGGGCCCGATGGGAACGCGGCGAGCAAGGGGTGCGGGCCTGCTACCGGGCCCGCATCGCCGCCGCGTTCAAGGCCGAACCCGCCCAGGTCGAGGAGTGGATAGAAGGCTCGGCCTTCACCGCGACATCAACCTGGCCGTCCACCGACAGCGCGGGCGACGCGCTGGTGGCTACGGTGAAGGCCGCCGCGCATCTGTGGAGGTTGGAGATGGAACCGTCCCGCCGTCACCTGCTGGCGACGCTGCCCTTCGTCCCCTCGGCCCTGGCCGAATGGCTGGTGTCCTGGAACTACGGCACCCCCACGCCGTCCGCCGCGCACCAAGGCCCCGGACGAGCCGTCGGCCTGGCCGACGTCGAGCGCATCAACCAGGCCCGCGCCGCCTTCAGCCAGATGGACCAGCGCTTCGGCGCCGGACTCGTACGACCCGTGGTGCTGCGCTACCTCAATGAGAACGTGGCACCACTGCTCCGCGGCCGGTACGACGACAAGGTCGGCTCGGCGCTGATGAGCGCCGCGGCCGGCATGAGCTGGATGGCCGGCTGGACCGCCTTCGACATCAACCACCACGGCCAAGCCCAACACCACTTCGGCCACGCCCTCCACCTCGCCAAAACCGCAAACGACCCCCTCACCGGCGCCTGGATCCTGGCCACCTTGACCAGACAGGCCATCCACCTGGAGCAGCCGACCTGGGCCGTCTGGTTGGCTAGGGCTGCCGTGGACACCGCCCGCCGGGCCGGCGCGCCTCCGCGTGCCATGTCGCTGGTCCTGGTCAGGGAGGCATGGGCCACCTCGTTGCAGACCAAGCCCGCAGAGACCGCCGACCGCCATAGCGCGAAGAAGATCGAACGGCTGCTCGCCGAAGCCGAGCGCGCCCATGAGCAAGGCACCTCCGACCGAGACCCCACCTGGACCGCCCTGTACGAGGTGGCCGAGTTGGACGCCCAGGCGGGGCGCTGCTGGAGTTTTCTGGGCGAGCACCAGCGGGCGGCGGACCGCGCAGAGAAGGCCGTACGCGAGTTCAAGGACCGGGTGCCACGGACCGCCCAGTTCAACCAGATCCACGCCGCCGAGGCCTACCTCGGCATGGGAGAGCTGGAGCAGGCCCTCACCTGCGCCCGCGCCGCCATCCCGCTGACCAAGAGCCTCACCTCCAACCGCTCAACCGACCTCATGCACCAGTTCGCCGAACGCCTGGAGCCGTACGCCGACACGGTCATGGTCCGAGAGTTCCGTGACCACCTGAAGGCCGAACTCGCCGCCTGACCAGGAGGCCTCACGTCAGGGTCCGTACCCGCCGGCTCCGCGACAACATCGGAGTAGCGAGAAGGACGTCACACGGGTCTGCAAGCCGTTCGGCGATCGCAACCGGGGATACGAAGAGCCGGCAGGCGACCACAGCCGGGGATACGGCCTGCCTCCGCGCGGAGAGTCCGAGCCGGCCCGGGTGCACCATTGCCTGCGTACGTCCGGCCCGGCGGGCTGTGTGCGGGAAGCCCTGCACGTGTGGTGGGCGTCATCTGGGTGCGAGAAAGCTTGAGCAGCACGATGCTTGGACGACCGAGGGCCGACCGGCTTCGGTCCTGTCGATGCGGCAAGAGAGGTCAAATATGACGACGCTCGAGGAGAACTTATCCGACACTTCCGTGGTGAGCGCTCCGCGTCAGAGGCGCGGTAAGGCGCTCATGACCGCGCTCGCCGTTGGTGCCGTCATTGTGCTCATAGGCTCAGGTGGCGCATACATCGCTTCGGCCTCGCGTTCCGCCGTAAACGCCGGAGCCGCTGGAGCCGACGTGGCGCCGGCACGCCCACCGCAGACGATCGAGCAATTGTGGCCGGGCGCGGCTCACGAGATCCCCCGCGCGCTGCCGGACGGCCGCAAGCTCCGGCCGCGTCTGTTCCTCGACGATTCCACTCTGCTGATCACCGTCGAATCGCGTTCCGAGGAGGCGGCCGCCCTCTACGCCTACCACCTGGAAAAGGGACAGGCCACGAAGCTGGCCGACGTCCCGACTCCCAAGGACACCGTGCTGTACGCCGACGGATTCGCCACCGGAAACGACCGCATCATCTGGTGGACCGCGCGAAGGGTGAACGGCAAGGAGATCGCCGACATCTGGTCGGTCCCGGTGAACGGCGGCAAGCCTGCCGTCGTCACCTCGGCCGAGCTGCCCCCACGGTCACGGACGGGCCTGATCAACAACCTGACCGTCACACCGGACGGCATCGCCTGGTCGGCGGGAACCACCGGCGTGTACCGCGCCCCGCTGACCGGCGGCCAGGCCCAGAAGATAGACGGCACCGAAGGCAAGCACATCCTCACCTGGCCGTGGATCGGCACACCCGGTCCGCGCGCCAGGGACGCGGCGCCCTTCCAGTCCCTGCTCAACGTGGAAACCGGCGAACGGCACGACCTCAGCGGCATCCAGAACACTCAGGTGCTGGCATGCGGAATCACCCGATGCGTCACCCGAGACCCCCAAGCCGGGACGGCCACCGTCCTCGACCGGGGCGGGCGAGAGCAGCGAAAGCTCACACTGCCGCCGGCAGGCCCCCAGGTGCTTCTCCGCGACCGGTTCCTCACGGCCGACGGCCCAGGATGGACCGCCCTCTACGACACTGCCACCGGTGCCGGGGCGGAACTGAAGCTCGGCACGGAAAGGGGACGTTATCTCCCCGGCGCCGACGGACGCCTGCTGACCTTCCCCCGCGACGACACGTTCCTGGTCATCGACCTCACCGCGATCACCTGAAAGAAGACGTCTCAGGCAGCCACGACCCCCGACGTCGGGGCTGCCCAGGCTGATGGCCACATCACACAGATGACAATCTATTGCCTATGAAGCGCTCCCATACACGGCCTGTGCCGCCCATTGCTGATGTTCTTCGATTAGGCCGCTCTTCTCCAACGGGAGCATGCCGTCACCGTACTCGCGCAGTTTGTCGTATACCCTGCGCAGATCGGCTCGACCTGGGAAATGTCCTCTGTGAATTGCCAGTGTCAGCACATCCTCGATGGTGAGAACAGGGACATTCCAACGCGCGGCTATATGTTGGCCACCTTGGTCGTCGATCAAAGCTGTAACGTTCCATCCCTGCTCCGCGAGATGGACACAGTGCGCGATGACGATTACCTCACCTAGATCACGCCTGACGAGGACAGCCTCTTCGATTTCCATCCCACGAATCTCTTCGATCACCTCGACCACTCGAGGCTGCGCGGTCTCGACCTCTACGCGTGGGAGCACCTTGATGTGATCGCTGGCCTGAAGTCTCGCCCAGCGCTGCCGTATCCCCGGATACTTTCGGTCTTTCGCGGCGACCTCATCACATACCTCCTCAGGGACCTGTAGCACCAGGCCAGAACTGTGCAGTACGTCGATCAGGATTGACTGCAGGTTGGCGCCGACAAAGTGAACACACACCACCGCATCGAGGATGCATATCTCTTCGGATAGGCAGGAAGATCCTTCCTCCGCTTCCAGCACCGCTACTCCTCCTGCTCGCGCGATGGGTGCTGTAGAGGTGCCGCTGAGCGGGTGCGGGTGAGGAGACGGTGCATGTCCGCACGGCGGATCCGTGGAGGTTCGGGGATGACGCCTGCCGCCGTCAGGGCGGTTTCGGTGACCGTAGGGTCCTGGCCCTGCAGGTCGGCGAGCACACGGATGCCGAGTTTGCCGGCCTGGTAGGCGGTTGTGGCCCTTTCGAGCACTCGCTGCGGTGGACGGACGGTTCGGCTGATCTCCTGCTTACCGGCGTATTGAGGGCCCCATCCATAGCGCCACGCCAGCTGTGCGCCACTGGGCCCACGGAGCCGCTCCACCTGCCTGCCGGTGATCATGCCCATGCGTTCCAACTGGATGAGGATCACCATCAGGCTTACCCCGAAATGGCGGGCCAGTAGCGCACATCTGCGTTCGTCGAAGGCGGATTCCCCCCCGGGGCCGTTGACGCCGAGCCATGCTCTGATTCCGTCCTGGGGCGCGAGAAGGTGACGCGCAAACGCATCGCAACGAAGCTCGGCCGACGTGCGACCACCATCCAGCAGGTGGGTCTCGGTGCCATCGCCGAAAATAAAATGCCCCAATTCATGGCAATATGTAAATCGCTGTCGCTCGGTTACCGCATTCGTACTCACCACGATCAAGGTAACGGCGCGGACGGGGTCAGTGAGGGTGAACCCATCGATTCCTGCGGGGAAATCCACGACCGCGGTATCCACTCCCGCGAGCCGCTCCGCGAGCTCGGCGGGGTCCGCCAGCGGGGCACCGCCAAGGTCCAGCAGCCTCCGCACCGCCAAGGCGAGAACGCGGCCTTGGTCTTCGCCGGACGCGCTTGGATCGGGAAGAGAGAGATCGGCCGCCAAGGGACGTATCCCTGCAGCTGAAGGCCGCCCACCGTGCACCAGCCGGTCAAGTCGCTCGTCCAGCACGAGGATGTCGACGGCTCGCCGTAGAGCGGCCTCGAGAGCGACGGCCGGCACTCCCGCTGTACGTGCGGCGATGCGAACTCTGTCTCTCACCGGGCTGCCGGAGGTGAGCTCGCGCAGGGGGACGCCGATGGCCATGGCCAGTCGATCGAGCTCGGCGATGGTGAGGCGGGGCCGCGTCCCCAGCTCGATGCGCGCGAGGGTCGGCTGCGAGATATCGGTCAGCTCCGCCAGCTCTCGTTGCGTGAGACCTGCACGCTCGCGCTCCCGCCTCACCCGTGCGCCCACCTGCTGCAGATCCATGCGCACCCACCTCCTGAATCAAGGTTACTCGCTTGATTCAGGGGTGGCCACAGAATCCTTATCCAGACGGTCGGCCGCGGACTTCGTGCGTGTCGAGCATTGGCGCGGGATGCTGATGTCGCGGCGGGAGCGGAGGGGGACGCGTGAAGACGCGGGTTCGGGGTGTGCTGGTCACGCCGGGGGGCGGCGTGCTGACGATCAAGCGTGTACGCCCCGGGAAGGCTCCGTACTGGGTGCTGCCGGGTGGCGGCGTGGAGGATGACGACGCGAGCCTTACGGAGGCGCTGCTGCGTGAGGTGCGCGAGGAGCTGGGTGGTGAGGCGTCCGTCCGGTCGCTGATTCACGTGCTGGAGGGTCCGGAGGATCGCCAGTTGTTCTTCCTGGCCACGATCGAGAAGTGGGACCTGTCCAGGCGCAGCGGGCCGGAGTTCGCGGACCCGTCTCGGGGCGAGTACCACGTTCAGGAGGTTCCGCTCACGACCGCGGGTATCACCTCGATCACGCTGGTGCCGGAGGAGGTCGCCGCCCTGCTGGCCGAGCACGGCACCGGGGTGTTCGCCCTTGCGGATCTGCGATAGCGCGTTGGGTACGGCGGCTTCGCCGTGCTGCTAGTCGGCGTTGCTCAGTCTGCGGAAGGCGCGGTGGATGTCCTCACGGACTTCCCAGCGGATCCGCAGGCGTCGGAAGTAATGCAGCAGGGCGAAGGCTTGTCGACGACCCAGCGCTGTTTGCCCAGGCCGGAGCCGTGCTCGTTGCCTCGGCGGAGATCGAGACAGTGACGATGACCGAAGATCGATTTTCCGTTCAGCGTCAGTTAGAACGCTTGGAATCCCCGACCGCGGCGCTCCGCTACCACGTCTCGCTACCGCGCCAGCCGGGCGGCACGCCTTGCACTCCACTGCGTCAGCGGCTGCAGGGCACCGATCAGAGCCCGGCCTTCCTCGGTCAGGCCGTAACGAATCTGCACCGGTGTGCTGGGAATCACCGTGCGCTCGATGATCCCCTCGGCTTCGAGTTCCCTCAGACGCTGGGCGAGCAGCCGGTCGGAGATCCCGTCGATCACGGCCCGGAACTCACCGAAGCGGCCGGCACCTCGGGCTGCTGCCACCAGGATCGATCCCACCCAGCGGCGCCCGACCAGCTCGATAGCGCCTACGAAGCTCGGGCAGGAGTCGTCGTGGATGGAGCTGCGCTCCAGGCGCAGGAACGACGAGGGCTGGGGCTGGGCGTTCACCACGTTTGTGTCACTCCCGAATTCCGATCTACTTACTAAATATTAGTATCTTACCGCTGTTTTGCCAGGTGGAACGGCCTGCGGCACCGTGGACGCATGACCGACTACGGACATCCCCTCACCTTCGGGCTGAGTCTCGACCCTGCGGTAGGGGCTCTGGACCGGACCCGGCGCCTTGCGCTCCAGGCCGAGAACGGCGGCCTGGACCTCCTCGCCGTCCAGGACCATCCCTACCAACCGGGACACCTCGACACCTGGACCCTCATCAGCAACCTCTCCGCCACCACGCAACGTATCTCGTTCTTCACCGACGTAGCGGACCTGCAACTGCGCCCGCCGACAATGCTCGCAAAAGCCGCCGCCTCGCTGAGCGTGCTCACCGACGGTCGCATCCAACTCGGCGTCGGCGGCGGTGCTTTCGCGGAGGCCATCGCCTCCATGGGCGGCACGCCACGGCGCGGCGACCAGATGGTCGCCTTCACCGAGGAGTCGCTCCACCTCATGCGCCGGGCCTTCGCCGGAGACACCGTACGGCTGCAGAGCCCTCATCACGCGGTGACCGGCTATCACGCCGGTCCCGTGCCCCCCAAGCCCGTCGAGCTCTGGCTCGGCGCCCAGAAGCCCAAGATGCTGGCGGTGACGGGCCGGTCGGCAGACGGCTGGATCTCCCCGCTGAACATCTACGTCCCGCCGGAAGAGGTGCCCTCCCGCCAGCAGATCATCGACGAGGCGGCCACGGCGGCGGGACGTTCCCCGCAGTCCGTCCGCCGCGTCTACAACGTGATCGGTGTCATCGGCGCGGGCGGCGGGGGCGGCCAGGGGCTCGTCGGCGACGTGCGCCAGTGGGTGGACACGCTCACCGAGTGGGCTGTCGTCCTCGGGTTCGACACCTTCGTCTTCTGGCCCGTGGTCAACCCCGAGCAGCAGCTCGCACTCTTCGCCTCCGAGGTCGCCCCGGCGGTGCGCGAGCGCGTCGAGACTGTGAGGAGCGGGCGATGACGACCGGCCTCGCTATGGTGCCGGCAGGCCTGACGGGCAAGATCGTCACCCGGATGACCGCCGCTACGCCCTGCTCCGCTCCACGTACACCACCACGGGTCGACCGGCGGCGGTCGTCCTCGCCGCATCCGCCGACGACGTCACCGCGGCGCTGCGGCCGGCCCGCGAGCGGAATCTCCCGCTCGCGGTCCGCAGCGGCGGGCACGGTCTGTCCGGCGCTCGCCGCCATCACCGCGGCCGTGGTCTCGGACAGCCCTGCCACCATCCAACAGGCCCTCCAACCGCTGCTCGGCATCGGCGAGGTCTCGGTCCAGCAGGCCCACATCGTGCCGTAATCGGACCTGGTCTCCCCCGCCCATCTGCACCCCGACACCGGGCAGATGCCGTCCACCACGACCAACTCCGCGCGGGGCTGCGCACTATAACGCGGCCCCCTGTCACCTGCAAAAGATCAAAGGAGCAACAGATGAGTTTCCCGTTCCCGGTACCCGACAAGAACGACCCGCGGTGGACCGCACGAGGCGGTGTCTTCGTCCGGCGGTCCGAGGGCATCCACCGATGGCTCGCGGGTGACAACTACACCATCAAGGTCACCGCGGACGACACGAAGGGTTCCCTCGGAGTCATCGAGGCCACCGTGCCGCCCGGTGCCGGACCCGTCGCCCACAGCCATGGCAACGAGGACGAGGCCTTCTACGTCCTGTCGGGCCGGCTGGAGTTCCTCAACGGTGATGAGCTCCAGGTGGCGGAAGTCGGTGACTTCGTCTTCATCCCCCGGGGAAACCGGCACAGGTTCACGAACGTGGGCGACTCGGACGCGAGGATGCTCGTCCTATTCACCCCGGGCGGGCACGAGAAGTTCTTCGTCGAGCACGGAGACGAACCCCAGCCCGGAGAGCAGCCACCCGCGTGGGGCCCCGAGCGGTACGCCGCCCTCGTCGACCACCTGCTCGAACAGAACGTCACCCTCCTTCCGGAGGAATAGTCCCAAGCCACCTGAAGCAGAGATGGAGCTCCTGCTAGCCTCGAGCTTTCGTTAGTCGGGTTCGGTCGCGTAGCGACCGAACCCGACTTTGTTTTTCAGCGGGTGGTCGTGCTGACGGCCCGACTGTCGCGTCGGGTGGCGGAGTTCCACAGGCCCGGATGGTCGTCGGGCTCCGGCTCGGCCGCCCAGCGCCAGGCCGATCGTCTGCAGCAGTCGCCGCAGGTGCACGCTATGGCGGCCGTAGCGGACGGTCAGCTGCCGCACATCCGCGCGCACATGGTGCGACCGCACGTCCCAGCACTTCCGGCCGACGCTGACCCACTGGTTGCCCGCTGCCGAGCCAACAGAGGCGCCAGGCAGACGGGGGGCGGGTTCACCGGGGCGCTATTTGGTGTTGCTAGGTACCGGTAGTCAGTGTTACTTTGTACCGGTAGTCAGCGACACCGAGTAGCTGAGAGGAGGTGTTCCACCATGGGCAAGCTCGTGACCGAGATGCTCAAGGGCACGCTGGAGGGCATCGTCCTCGCGATCCTGTCCGCCCGTCCCGCCTACGGCTACGAGATCACGGCGCGGCTGCGTGACCAGGGCTTCTCCGACATCGCCGAAGGCACCATCTACGCGCTGCTCGTCAGGATCGAGCAGCGCGGCCTGGTCGACGTGCAGAAGGTCCCGTCCGAGAAGGGGCCACCACGCAAGGTGTACTCCCTGAACGCTCAGGGACGGGAGTACCTCGAAGAGTTCTGGCGGACCTGGAGCTTTCTGGCCGAACGGCTCGAACAGCTCCGCAAGGAGGGCGAGTGACCATGACCGGAGAATCGACCGAGCCGAAGAGCCGCTACCTGCAGTACCTGGAGGTCGTCACCGGGTCGCTGGAGGAGAAGAAGCGCTACCGGCAGTACAAGGCGCGCATCAAGCGGCTTCCCGAGAACTACCGCACCGCGGTCGAAGCGCTGGAGCGGTACCTGATGCACTTCGGGCCGGGGGACGGCGCCGGCGCGATGACGATGTACGAGGACCTCGCCGAGTTGTTCGAGCAGAGCGCGGCCGACGGCACCCCGATCCGCGACGTCTTCGGCGAGGACCCGATCGAGTTCGTCGAGGCGTTCATGGCCAACTACCCCCTCGGCCAGTACCGCACCCGGGAGCGTGACCGCTTCACCGGCGCCATCGCGCGCGCCGCCGGCGAGGACACCGCGACCTCCACCCGACACGCCTGATCGCGAGACGAGGAAAAGTCATGACCGAATCTCTGCACACCGTCCAGGCGATGCCGGCCGAGCGCCGGCCCGGCTGTCCGTTCGACCCGCCCAAGGAGCTGATCGAGGCCCGCGAGCACGGCCCGATCAGCCGGTTCCCCTTCCCCGACGGGCACCAGGGCTGGCTGGTCACCGGCTATGACCTGGTCAGATCGGTGCTGGCCGACGCGCGGTTCAGCTCGCGCAAGGAGCTCATGCGCCACCACCCGCTGATCGACTACGGCGACATCGAGGTGCCCCCGGCACCGCCCGGCGAGTTCCTGCTCATGGACGAGCCGCGGCACGGCCGCTACCGCAAACCGCTGGTGGGCAAGTTCACCGTCCGGCGGATGCGGCTGCTCACCGAACGCATCGAGCAGGTCACCGCCGAGCACCTGGACGCGATGGAGAAGGCCGGGCCGGCGGCCGACCTGGTGACCGCGTTCGCCAAGCCCATCCCCGCCGTCATCATCTGTGAGCTGCTGGGCGTGCCGTACGAGGACCGGGACCGCTTCCAGGAGAACATCGACACGTTCCTCGGCGGAGAGGCCGGCGACGAGGAACTGTACGCGGCCTACGTGGCGACCCAGGAGTACCTCGCCGAACTGGTGGCCGCCAAGCGCGCCGACCCGACCGACGACGTGCTCAGCGACCTGCTGGACAGTGACCTGACCGACGAGGAGCTGAAGGGCATGGCCCTGATCCTGCTGTCGGCAGGCTTCGACACCACCGCCAACATGCTGGCGCTGGGCACCTTCGCGCTGCTGCGCAACCCCGAGCAGCTCGCCGCGCTGCGCGCCGACCCGGCGATCACCGACCAGGCCGTGGAAGAGCTGCTGCGCTACCTGACCGTCGCCAAGCAGTTCCACCGGGTCGCGCTGGAGGACGTCGAGCTGGGCGGCCACACCATCACGTCCGGCACGACGGTCATCCTGTCCCTCAACACCGCCAACCGCGACCCCGGCCGCTTCCCCGACCCGCACGTACTGAAGCTCAACCGGCAGGACGGCGGCCACCTGGCCTTCAGTCACGGCATCCACCAGTGCCTGGGCCAGCAGCTCGCCCGCGTGGAGCTGCGCGTCGCGCTTCCCGCGCTGTTCGACCGCTTCCCCACGCTCCGCCTGGCCGTACCCGCCGACGAAGTCGCCCTGCGCCCGGAGACCGCCGACATCTACGGCGTCAAGAGCCTCCCGGTCACCTGGGACGCATGACCACGAGCCGATGCCAGGCGAAGGCTCGTACGGTCCGGCCCGCCGCATCGGTGGCGTGGCGCGGGGCTGCCGGGCCTGGTCTGCACTAGCGTCCTGGTGACGGCCGGCATGCGGGGGCGGGTGGCCGAGGGGGCGGGTGGCGTGAGGCTGGCCGGGGCGCGGGTGCTGATCACTGGAGCCTCTTCGGGGGTGGGGGCGGCGGTGGCCCGGGAGATGGCGGGCAGCGGCGCCGCGCTGGTGCTGGCCGGGCGCGACCGGGCGCGGCTGGAGGCGGTCGCCGCCGAGACCGGCGGGCGGGCGATCGTCGCCGACCTCGCGACGGACACCGGCCGGGTCGCCGAGAGCGCCGGGGCCGTGGACGTGCTGGTCAGCAATGCCGGGGCCGGGTGGGCAGGCCCGCTGGTCGCGATGCCGCACGACCGGCTGGCCGAGCTCGCGGCGGTCAACCTGATCGCTCCGATCGGGCTGACCCGGCTGCTGCTGCCCGGCATGGTCGAGGCCGGGCGGGGACATCTGGTGTTCGTGGCGTCGATCGCCGGCGCGATCGGGGTGGGGAACGAGGCGGTGTACTCGGCGACCAAGGCCGGGCTGCTCATCTTCGCCGAGGCGCTGCACGAGGAGCTGCGCCCGTTCCGCGAGATCGGGGTCTCGGTGGTGCTTCCCGGCGTGGTGGACACGCCGTTCTTCCAGCGGCGCGGCGTCCCGTACGGCCGCCGCCGCCCGAGGCCGGTCCCGCCCGAGCGGGTGGCGCGCGGCATCGTGGCGGCGATCCGCCACGAGCGGGCCGAGTCGTTCGTACCGGGCTGGCTCCGTCTGCCCGCCCGGCTGCGCGGCGCCGCCCCCGGCCCGTTCCGCCGGCTGGTCCGCCGCCTCGGCTGACCGCCTGCGCACTCCGGTCAGCGGCTGCGGATGGCGCGCAGGGACTGCTTGAGGGAGCCGAGGGTGGCGAAGATGGCCGTGGGTTCATACCCGCAGTGCGCCATGCAGTTGGCGCACCGCGCGTCGCGTCCGCGGCCGTAGGAGTCCCACTCGGTGTCCTCGACGAGTTCCCGGTACGTCCGGGCGTACCCGTCGGCCATCAGGTAGCACGGTCGCTGCCAGCCCAGCAGCGAGTACGACGGGATCGCCCAGGCCGTACAGCCGAAGTCGGCCTTGCCCTCCAGGAAGTCGAGGAACAGCGGCGAGTGGTTGAACCGCCACCTGCGCCGGTTCCCGCCCGCGAAGGCCCGGCGGAACAGCTCACGGGTCTGGCGTACGTGCGGGAAGTGCTCCTGGTCGGGCGCCTTCTCGTAGGCGTACGCGGGAGAGATCATCATCTGGTCCACGGCCAGGTCGTCGTTGAGGTAGTCGAGCACGTCGATCACCGTCTGCGGCGTGTCGGTGCTGAAGAAGGTGGTGTTCGTGGTGACCCGGAAGCCGCGCCGCCGGCATTCGCGGACCGCGGCGACCGCCTCGTCGAACACGCCGTCCTTGCACACCGAGGCGTCGTGGCGCTCCCGCAGGCCGTCGATGTGCACGGTCCAGGCGAAGTACCGGGACGGCGCGAACTCGTCGATCTTCTTGGGGATGAGCAGCGCGTTGGTGCACAGGTAGACGTACTTCTTCCGGGCGATGAGCTCGCGGACGATCTGCGCGATCTGCGGGTGCATGAGCGGTTCGCCGCCCGCGATCGACACCATCGGGGCGCCGCTCTCCTCGACCGCGGCCACCGCCTCCTCGACCGGCATGCGCCGCCGCAGGACGTCGGCGGGATGCTGGATCTTGCCGCATCCGGCGCACTTGAGGTTGCAGGCGAACAGCGGCTCCAGCTCCACCAGCAGCGGGAACTTCGCCCTCCGCCGCAGCTTCTGGCGAAGGATGTAGCCGGCGACGCGCAGGCCCTGCCGAACCGGGATCGTCATGACCGCATCTCCTTCGGGGGCGGAACCCGTACGGTCCGGCGGGCTTCCCCGGTACGCGCCGGCTCCGGCGCGCCCGGATCGGCGGCAGGTGGCCCGGTCGCGGCGCAGGAACCGGCGGCGGACGGGATGACGGCGCTGGACGGCTCTGCGGCCGGCGGGACAGCGGGGATGGACGAACCGGCCGCGGCGGACCAGCGGGTGAGGGGCGGGCCGAGGCGGCGGAGGGTACGACGGGCCGCGGCGGCGCGGCGGGGCGTGCCGGGGCTGAGCAGCGGCGCGCCGGGGGCGTCGACGATGACCCGTACCGCCGCCAGTGGCCGTCCGCCCGCGGCGGCGGCCAGCGGGCCGGTCTCCATGTCCACCGCGAGCGCTCCCCCGGCGGCCTCCCGCGCGCGCTGTGCCCCGTGGACCAGGTGGTCGCTGGTCAGCAGCGGGCCGAGCCGGGCGGGCAGTCCGGCGCGGGCCAGCTCCGCGGCGAGCCGCCGCGCCGACGGGCAGGGGATCACCAGGTCGCCGTAGCGGACCTCGGTGGCGACCAGAACCTCGCCCGGCCGCAGCCGCGCGTCGAGCGCACCGCCGAAGCCGACCACGGCCAGGGCGTCGAACGGGGGCAGCGCGGCCGCCGCGCGGG
>NZ_BMNT01000045.1:0-20611 GCF_014646695.1 Sphaerisporangium melleum | reverse complement strand
CGGCCCGGCGTGGCCCGTACCCGGTGCGGAGCACCTGCACGGCCGCCCCCTCCAGGCCGAGGCCACGCCGGACGGCCCGGGCCTCGATGCCCAGGGCCGCACACACCACCAGGCGTATCACCGGACCCCCTCCAGAGCCTGACCGCCCTCTTGGCCGTGGTCGCCCGCCGAGACCTGATCGCCCCACGGAACCTGGCCGCCTTTCGGAGCCTGAACATCCTTCGAAGCCTGGGCGTCCTCTCGCGACCGGTCGCCACGGTGGGCGTGCAGGTAGCGGCCGAGGGCGGTGATCGGGAAGACGAGCCGGTAGAGGTGGTAGTTGATGTTGAAGTCGCCGGGGAAGCCGGTTCCGGTGTAGTGCGGCTCGTCCCAGGTGCCGTCCGGGCGCTGGTGGTCGACCAGCCATCGCACGCCCCGCTCCACGGCGGCCGAGTTTTCCCGTGCGGCGAGCAGGGCCAGGAGTGCCCAGGCGGTCTGGGACGCCGTCGAGGCGCCGCGCCCGATCCAGGACGGGTCGCGGTAGGACCGCATGTCCTCGCCCCAGCCGCCGTCGTCGTTCTGGTGGCGTTCCAGCCAGGCGACCGCCCGCCGTACGCACGGCGCCCGGGTGGCGACTCCGGCCGCGACGAGGGCGGGCACCACGGCGCCGGTGCCGTACACGTGGTTGGCGCCCCATCTGCCGAACCACGACCCGTCCGGCTCCTGGGCGTCGATCAGCCAGCGGACCGCCCGGCGCAGCGCGGGCGAGCCGGGCCGCTCGTACGCCAGGGCCTCGGCGACGTGCGCGGTGACGTCGGCCGACGGCGGGTCGATCACCGCGCCGAAGTCGCAGAACGGTGGCTTCTCGCAGAGGGTGCGGGTGTTGTCGGCGTCGAAGGCGGCGAACCCGCCGTCGCGTGAGGCCATGCCGGTCATCCAGCGCACGCCGCGGTCGATGGCCGGGCGGACGCCGGGGCGGTGGGTGCGGCGCAGCGCGAGGATCACCTCGGCGGTGTCGTCGGTGTCGGGGTAGACGTCGTTGTCGAATTCGAACGCCCAGCCGCCGGGGGGCAGGCCGGGCCGCCGCACCTGCCAGTCCCCCGGGCACCGGACCTCCTCGCCGAGCAGCCAGTCGGCGCCCTCGGTGACGGCGGGATGCTCGGCGGGGATGCCCGCGTCCAGCAGCGCGTTGATCGCCAGCGCGGTGTCCCAGACGGGTGACTGGCACGCCTCCAGCCTGCGCCCGTCGGCGTCGCGGATGATGAACCGCTCGAAGCCCTTGATCCCCTTGGCCATGACGGGGTGGCGGAGGTCGTACCCGGACAGGTCGAGCGCGATCAGCGAGTACACCCAGGGCGGCTGGATGCCTCCCCAGGAGCCGTCGAGCTCCTGCCGCGCCACGATCCACTCGGCGGCGCGCCGCAGCGCGGCCTCCCGCAGCCGCTTGACGGGGCGGCGCTGGTAGCGGTGCAGCAGCCGGTCGAGGTGGTCGAACGCCGCCTCCCAGCCCCGCCGGGGGCCCTGCGGCGGCGCGACCCCGGTGCGGAGTTCGGCCAGGTCGAACGGGAGCGGGCGCACCGGCCGGTGCGCGCTGACGATGGTGAGCGGGACGATCGTCTGCCGGGCCCAGCACGCCCAGTCGTGGACGTTGAGCGGGAACCACGGCGGCAGGAAGATCATCTCGGCCGGCAGGACCGGCAGACGTTCCCAGGGCCACTGGCCGAACAGGGCCAGCCAGATGCGGGTGAACACGCGGGTCGCCTCGATGCCGCCGGCCCCGCGGACGAAGGCGGCGGCGGCGCGCATGTGCGGGTCGCCGGGCGGGTCGCCGGCCAGCCGCAGCGCCGTGTACGCCTCGACCGTGGTGGACAGGTCGGGCGGCCCCCCGTGGAAGGTGGCCCAGGTGCCGTCGTCGCGTTGCCGGGAGCGGATCCACCGGGCCGTCTCGGCCGTGTCGTCCTCGTCCAGGATGCCGAGGAAGCGGCGCAGCAGCAGGTCCTCGGCGTCGATCGTCACGTTCGTCCGCAGTTCGCCCTTCCACCACCCCTCGGGGGAGCGCAGGCCGATCAGGTGGTCGCACGCCGCGCCGAGGGCCTGCTCCGCCCTGGCGCCGATGGTGGACGCGAGTTCCCCGGCCGTGGTCATCTCGGTGCCCCCTGTCCGCGCGAGTCCGGACGGAGGCTCTTCTCGTGCTCGGAGGCTCCTGCCGCGCCGTGCGCCGCCGCCCGCATGTGCTCTGCCATGGGTCAGTGGTCCCGGGAGGCGATGAAGCGGGCGATGTCGCAGAATTCCTCGCGGACGTCGATGGGCACCCCGGCCGCGGTGAGATGGCGTTCGGCGGCGTCGAGCCGGTGCTTGGCCTCCTGCTCGGCCCAGGCGCGGCCGCCCGCGTCCTCGACCAGCCGCGCGGCGTCGTCCAGGTCGGTGTCCGACAGCGGTTCCGGCCAGGCGAGCAGGCGGCCGAGACGGTCGCCCGCCGGGGTGCGGCTGGTGAGGGCGGCGACGATGGGAAGGGTCTTCTTACGGGCGCGCAGGTCGGACCGCACCGGTTTCCCGGTCGTCTCGGGGCTGCCCCAGATGCCGAGCAGGTCGTCGGCCAGTTGGAAGGCCAGCCCCGCTTCGGCGCCGAACGACGCCAGCGCGAAGACCATGTCGTCGGGCCCGCCGACCGCCACCGCGCCGATCGAGGCGGCGCAGGCGAGCAGGTCGCCGGTCTTGCGCATCGACATCCGCAGAACTTCCTCGACGGTCACGTCCTGGCGCCGTTCGAACGAAAGGTCCATGGCCTGGCCGGCGATGAGCCCGCGGGTGGCCAGGCTCAGGGAGCGCGCCGCCCGCAGGTGGCCCGGGGTGTCGTGTTCCAGGAGCAGTTCCGCGGCCAGCGCCAGCAGGGCGTCGCCCGCCAGGATGGCGTGGGCCTGCCCGAACACCGTCCAGGCGGCGGGGCGGTGCCGGCGTGTCCGGTCGCCGTCCATGATGTCGTCGTGCAGGAGGGAGAAGGCGTGGACGAGCTCCACCGCCGCCGCGACCGGCGAGCACTCCTCGGCGTAGCCACCGGCCGCCCGCGCCGACAGCACGGCCAGCGCCGGGCGCAGCGCCTTGCCGCCCGGTACGGAACCGCCGGCGGTGTCGGTCCAGCCGAAGTGGTGGGCGGCGACGCGGGCGGTGGCCGGGTCGAGCCGGGCGACCGCCTCGCGCAGCACCGGGTCGATCAGCGCGCGGGCGCCGGTCAGTTGTGGCGGGACGGCGGCGGTCACCGGGCGGCCGCCTGCCGCAGGAAGCGCCTGACCAGGCGGGCCGCGTGGAGTCCGCTGCGCACGGCACCCTCCATCGTGTCGGGCCAGCCCGTGTCGGTCCACGCGCCGGCGAGGTAGAGCCCCGGCCACCGGGTGGCGGCGGGAGGTCGGAGCGCGCCGCTGCCCGGCGCCTGCCGGAAGGTGGCGCGCGGCTCCTTGGTGACGAAGAAGTCGGTGAGCCGGGCCCGCCGCGCCGCCGGGAACAGCCGTTCCAGAGCGGGAACGAACTCGGCGCGGATCTTCTCGGCCGGCTCGCCGATCCAGCGGCCGGCGGCCGAGACCGAGACGGCCAGGTACTGCCCCTGGCCGAGCCCGGCGACGCGGGTCTTGTCGAAGACCCACTGCACGGGCGAGTCGACGACGGCGGCGAACGGCAGGCCGGTCACCGGGCGGTCGTACCGGGCGTGCACGTTGACGATCGGGGCCGCGGACAGGGCGCTCCACCGGTCCCGGCCGGGCGCCGCCTCCACGGGCAGCAGCCGCGCGGCCTGCTGGTGCGGCGTGGCCACGATGACCGCGGACGCCTCGACGCGCACGCCGTCCACGATGATCGCCGGGCCGGGCGCGACCGCCTCGACCTTCGCCGCGAGCCGGATCTCCCCACCGGTGCGCCGGATCGCGGCCCCGGCGGCGGTGTCGTGCAGTTCACCGAGCGGTACGGAGGGGATGCCGATGTCAGCGGCGCCGGCCCGGCCGAGCAGCGCCGTCCGGAACACCCGCACCGCCGCGCCGAGAGCCGTCTCCTCCGGGGCGGCGTTGAGCGCCGCCACCGCGAACAGCCCCCACAGCGTCTCCTGGGCGGGGCCGCGCTGGCCGTGCGCGGCCAGCCAGCTCGCCAGGTCGACGCGGTCCAGCGCCGGGTCGCCGGGGTCGAGCCGGGTCAAGGCGAGCGAGGCGCGTACCGCCCGCAGCCGGTCGGCCGGGGACAGCAGGGAGTAGGCCGCCAGGGCGGGCAGCAGGTGGAACGGACCGGGCAGGACGGACCGGCGCAGCCGTCCCGCCCGGCCGGACGGAGTGAGCACCGGCACGTCGAAGCGGTCCTGCAGGCGCACCCTGCCCGCCCCGCCGATCCGGTCGAGCAGGCCGCGGTAGGCCGTGCAGCAGCGCAGGAACACGTGCTGGCCGTTGTCGACGGTGAGCCCGTCGCGCTGGAACGAGCAGGCCGCGCCGCCCAGCCTGGGCCGCGCCTCGTACAGCGTCACCGCGTGGCCCGCCTCGCCCAGGGCGACGGCGGCGGCGATCCCCGCCAGTCCGCCGCCCACGATCGCGACCCGTGGGGCCTGCGCGCCGCTCACCGGCCTGCTCCCGACAGCGCCCGCCCGGCCACCAGCGCCTTGCGCCAGGTGGGCAGGGAGGAGCGCGCGGCCAGCGCCCGCAGGGGGTCGGCGGCGATGCGGTCGAGCAGGGACCGGTAGATGCCGGCCATGGCCGCCGTGCACGCCGCGCTGCGCCGGTCCAGCAGGGGCACCAGGCGCAGGCCGCGCCCGTACCACTCGCGGGCCCGGTCGGCCTCGAACCGGACGAGTTCCGAAAGACGCCGCGGCGGATCGGTGAACCCGCCGCGTTCGTCGATCTCCAGGGTGCAGCCGAACTTCGCCAGGTCCTCCGCCGGCAGGTAGACGCGCCCGCCCAGCCGGTCTTCGCGCACGTCCCGCAGGATGTTGGTGATCTGCAGCGCCACGCCCAGGGCGTCGGCGAGCGGCGCGGCGGCCTGGGGATCATCGGCGCCGAAGACACCGAGCGACAGGCGGCCGACCGATCCCGCGACGTACCGGCAGTACGCCTCCAGGTCGGTGAAGGTCTGGTACGTCGCGCCGCGCACGTCGGCGGTGCAGCCCTCGATCAGCTCCTCGAACGCCGCCATCGGGATGGGGTAGCGGCGGGCCGCGTCGGCCAGCGCGACCATGACCTGGTCGTCGTGGGAGAGGTCCGGCCGGCGCAGCGCGTCCCGCGCCTCGGTCAGCCGGGCCAGCCGCGGCGCCGTGGGCCCGTCGGAGTCGCCGATGTCGTCGATCCGGCGGGCGAAGGCGTACACGGCGCTGAGCGCCCGCCGTTTGGGCGGGGGCAGCAGGCGGATGCCGTAGGAGAAGTTGCGCGCACGTGTGCGGACGATGTCCTCGCAGACCCGGTAGGCCTGCTGGACGCTCACCGGCCCACCCCGGCCGCCGTGACCAGGCCCAGCCAGGCGGCCAGCAACCGGCCGCGGCGCGGGCGCACGGCGCGGCCGAGCACGTCGTAGGCGGCCCGTTCGAGGGCGGCCGCGGTGGCCAGGCCGCCCGCGACGTACCCCGCGACCGCGAGGCGGGCCTGCCCGGTCAGCGAGGCGACGAGCGGCCTGCCGTGCTCCAGCAGGCGCAGGGCCCGGCTGACCTGCAGCGCCACCACGCGGCGCAGCCGGGCCGGGGTCGAGGCTCGCGCGAGGTCGTCCTCCGCGCAGCCGAACCGGCGCAGGTCCGCACCGGGCAGGTAGACGCGCCCGTGCCGCGTGTAGTCCTCGCCGACGTCCTGGCAGTGCTCGATGACCTGCAGCGCCGTACAGACGTGGTCGGCCAGGGCCGCCCGCTGCGCGGTCGCCGCGCCGAACACATGCAGCACGATGTGCCCGACGGGGTTGGCCGACAGCTCGCAGTAGCCCAGCAGATCGTCGAAGGTGCCGTACCGGGTGACCGTCTGGTCGCGCCGGCCGGCCTCCACCAGCCGGCGGAACGGCTCGGCCGGGACCGAACAGGCCTCGACCACTTCGGCCAGCCCGCGGACCGGCCACAGGCGCGGGGTCGTCCCGGCGTACAGGCGGTCGAGGTCGGCGTCGACGTCGCCGAGCAGGCGCAGCCGGTCGGCCGGCTCGGCCTCGTCGCCGATGTCGTCGACGTACCGCGCGAACGCGTACACCGCGAGAAGGTGGTCCCGGCGGCCTCGCGGCAGCAGTCGCAAAGCGACCGGGAAATTCTCGCCGGCGGCTTTCGACACGACGCCCTGTACACACTCCTGCCACGATGACACCGTTACGGGATTTCCGCCGTTCCCGGCCGTGAAACAGGGCCGTACCCGCCCGCCGGAATTCATTGCACGCCCCCGGCAGATCATTTACCCGGGCCGAGTCCGGCGTTATTCGCCACGCCCGGCCGAATTCCTCTCCGGCACGCCTGGACGGGATTTGAGAAAGAGATGGTTTTGCCGAGACCCGCCGGCGGAGACGACGTCCCCGATGTTCCATGTGCTCGCCGCGCACCCGTCGCGGCCGTCAGCCGCCATGCCCGGACGGGCGCTGCCGGGCCGTGGCCACTCCGTGCTCGGCCAGCGGCCCCACCCGCAGGCCCATGGCGCCGCAGCGCTCCACCAGGACGGGCAGGGCGCCGAGCGCCGACCGCCAGCACCCGGGAGCCGAGGTGTGATCGGAGTCGTGCAGCAGCAGGGTCGCGCCGCCGCGCAGGCCCGGCGTCAACGCCGCCAGCACCGAGGCCGGGGTGGCGGCGGCCGTCCAGTCGCGGCCCCACGCCGTCCACAGCACCGGCCGCAGCCCCAGCAGGCGGGCCGCCGCGAGCGTCTCGGCGCTGAGCACCCCGTAGGGCGGCCGGTACCAGCCGGGACGTACACCGGTCACCGCGTGCACGAGGGCGGCCGCCCTGCCGATCTCCGCCGTGACCCGGCCCGGGGGCGTCAGCAGCGCGTTGACGTGCCGCCAGCCGTGCACCCCGACCTCGTGCCCCTCGGCGACGATGCGCCGCCCCAGCTCGGGGTGCCGTTCGAGCATCTCGCCGAGGACGAAGAACGTCGCGCGGCACCCCAGTCGCCGCAGCTCGTCCAGGAACAACGGGGTGGACCGCGGGTCGGGGCCGTCGTCGAAGGTCAGCGCCACGTGGCCGGCGCCGCCCTCCCCGGCCAGGGCGGGCAGCAGCCGCCGTACGGCGGGCAGCCAGGTCGCCGCCGGAAGGGCATGCACCAGCGCAACCCCTGCCAGCGCGACCGGTCTCCACGTGCGGTGACCGGGCAACGGCGCCGCTGGGAGGACCGCATCGGACGGGCGGGACGACGGCGTGGCCGGGGAGAGCGGGGCTACGGACCGGCGCACCATCTCAGCACCCGGAGGCGGGCATGGTGACGGCCACCCGGCGGCGCGTGCTGATCCTCAGCGCGAGCATGGGGGCCGGGCACGACGGCGTCGCCGCGGAGCTCGCGCGGCGGCTGGCCGAGGACGGCGCCGAGGTCGAGGTCATCGACGTCCTCCATCTGGTCCCGTTCCGGCTCGGCCTGGCGCTGCGCCAGGGCTACCACTGGGCGATCAGGCGCACGCCGTGGCTCTACGAGGCCATCTACCAGGTCTTCTTCGTCGCCAAACGAGCCCCCTCGACCTCACCGCTGACGTCCCTGATCGCGGCCCGCCTCGACCGCCTGGTACGGCGGCGCCCGCCGGACGAGGTCGTGTCCACCTTCCACCTGGCCGCCCAGGCGACCGGTCAGCTGCGGCGGCGCGGCCTGCTGCGGGCTCCGGCCACGGTGCTGGTCACCGACTTCGCCGTGCACCGGCTGTGGCTGCATCCGGGCAACGACCGCTATCTGTGCCCGAATCCGGCGATGATCCCGCGGATCGCCGCCGCGACCGGCCGCCCGGCGGTGGCCCACGCGCCGGTCGTCGGACCCGCGTTCTTCCGCCCGGCCGCCGCTCCGGAGCGGACCCGGCTGCGGATCGGCGGGGAGCCGGACGACCGGCTGGTGCTGGTCGCCGCGGGTTCATGGGGGATCGGGCGGCTGGCGGAGACCGCGGACATCCTCGCCGAATCCGGCCGGTTCACCCCGGTCATCCTGTGCGGGCGCAACGCCGAGCTGCGCCGCCGCCTGACCGGTGTCCGGGGGAGGCTGGTCCTCGGCTGGCGGGACGACGTGCCCGACCTCATGGCGGCGGCCCACGCGCTGGTCGACAGCAATGCCGGGCTGACGTGCGAGGAGGCGTTCGCCGCAGGCCTGCCCGTCGTCTCCTACCGCCCCATCGCCGGGCACGGCCGCGACGGCGCGCTGGCGATGGCCCGGATGGGGGCGAGCCTGCACGCGCGGGACGGCGCGGAGCTGCTCGGCGCGCTCGACCGGCTCGCCGACGAGCGGCGCCGCCGCCGGCAGATCGCCCGGGCGTCGGCCCTGTTCGCCGCGATGCCGGCCGAGGCGGCGTTCACCCCGGCGCCGCGGCCGCCTGGGCTCTGAGCGGAGGCGACTGGGCGAGCAGGAAGCTGCCATAGATGATCATGCCGGCGCCGAGGGCCTCCAGTACGAGCCACCCGCCCAGCCGGAGCTGCTCTCCGAAGATCATCAGGCCGTACAGGACGCTGGCCACCGGGTCGGTGGTGGTCAGCGCCGGCTGGGCGGCCACCAGCGGGCCGCTCTGCAGGGCGTTCTGCAGCAGGAACAGGCTGCACAGACCGCCCAGCACCATCGCGTAGAGCTGCCAGGACGTCGCCAGCACCGCCGGGTCCCGCTGGAAGATGATCGTGCTCTCCTTGATGAACGTGGCGGTGAAGGCGAACCCGATGCCGGCGGCCACCCCCAGCACGGCCGCCCGCCCGGCCGGGGTGGTGATCACATGGGTGAGCATCACCAGGCCGATCACGGTGGCGACGGTCACGATGGCGGCCAGCGTCCACTCCGTCGAAGTGGGCGAGCGGTGCCCCATCCCCGGCGCACCGCTGGCGAGGAACACCGCCAGCCCGGCCGTCATCGTCCCCACCGCCAGCCACGACCGCCGGTCGAGACGCACGCCGAGCAGCCAGCCGATCGCGAGCATGGTGAACGGCAGTTCGACGACCAGCAAGGGCTGGACGAGGGCCAGCGCCCCCTCCGCCAGCGCCCAGGCCTGGAAGATGAACCCGCTGATGAGCGCGGCGATCCCGCCGAGCCACACCGGCTGGCGGACCAGGGCCACGATGAGGGCCGGCCGGAACGCCTTCTCCTGGGGCACCAGCCGTGCCGCGCGGCGCTGCAGCACCGAGGCCAGGGCGTTGCTGGCCGCGGCGAACAACGCCAGCACCACGGCGATCATCTGGCCTCCTCCGCGCTCCTGACGTCCGCCTGTGCGCGCTTGGCCAGGAACGGTGACCGGCCGAGGATGACGTTGCCCGCCACCATCGCGACCAGACCCGCCACCTGGCCCGCCAGCGGCCAGGATCCGGTCTGCAGACGCTCGGCGAAGACCACCACGCCCAGCACGATGCCGGTGATCGGCTCGGCGGCGGTGGTGGCCGGCAGCGAGATCTGCAGCGGGGCCGCGTCGAACGCGCTCTGGTTGAGCAGCAGCCCCACGACGGCGACGCAGGGCAGGACGTACGGCTGCCAGGTGGCCGCCACGTTCGACCCGCCGCTCAGCGTGAGCAGCGAACTGCGGGTCAGCACGTCCTGCAGCCCGTACAGCACGCCCGCCGCGGCGGCCAGTGACACGGCCTTGACCCGCAAGGAGCGCCGCCACCCGTAGCCGACCAGCGCCGCCGCCACGATCACCACCGGGAGCGCCGCGAGCCACCGCAGGGAGACCACATCCGGCGGCCCGCCGCCACGCGGCTGCCCCGCGGCGAGGAACAGCGCCACCCCGCCGCACACCAGCACGGCGCCCAGCCGCAGCATGCGGCCGAACCTCTCCTGGTAGATGACATGGGCCGCGGCCAGCGCGAACAGCAGGTTCGTCGCGAGCAGTGGCTCGACCCTGGCCACGTCCGCCCGTTGCAACGCGACGGCGCCGAGGACCTGGCCGCAGAACATGAGCCCGATCCCGGCGAGCCACAACGGCATGTGGATCAGATCCAGCAACAGGCGCGGGTGCAGCATCTCCTCCAGCGGCCGGCGATAGGCGGCATGCTGCTGGGCGACGAACCCCAGGCCGAGAAGGCACGCCGCGACAAGGGAGATCAGGATGATCACCACGGCGACCTTCTTCCGACATCCGGTTGCCGAGCCGCACCCGACGCCGTACATCCCCCGCGCCCGGCTCCCCGGCCCCTCTTCCCCGTGCACCGCCAACCCTACCTGACCTGCGAAAACCCACCCCCGCACCCACACCTCCCCCCGGAGTGGCCGGGTGTTCAGCGCGTCTTCCGGGCGGGCCGCCGGCAGGCGGCGTAAATTTCCGGGACAGGTCTTCTCTTTACCCCCCAGGAGTGGAGGTCGCATGTCGGCCGATGAGACGAGGACGACACGTCGTTCGGTGATCTTCCGGAGCCTCGCGGGAGGGTTCGCCGCCGCGTTGGGCCTGGTCGGCGTACGGCCCGCGTGGGCGGCGGCCGGGACGGCGACGGACGCCGCCGACGAGACGGCGGCCGGTCCGGTCCTCGCCCGGACCAGGAACATCCCGGTGCGCGGCGGGAAGATCATCAAGGGGAGGTACGTCGTCACCCAGCCGAAGAAGGGCGTCTTCCGGGCGTTCAGCGCCAAGTGCACCCACCAGGGGTGCGCGGTGGCGAGCGTCAGCGGCGGCACGATCAACTGCCCCTGCCACGGCAGCAAGTTCGACATCGCGACCGGAGCCGTCGCGAACGGCCCGGCCCGCAAGCCGCTCCCACGTAAGGGCATCACGGTCTCCAAGGGGATCATCCGCCTCAAGTAGAACGCATCCGCCTCACCCTCTGACCTGCGCCATCACCGGGTACCCGCTCGGCCGGCCGCTGCGGGACCCGGTGCTGGTCGTGCCCGAAGGCCTCACCGCCGCCCCTCGTCGTGGGCACGGGTAGACTTCGAGCCAACTCCTCAGACAAGCAGAGCAGTGGAGATCGGGCATGGCACAGGTGAGGCGGGCACCGCTTGCGGATCAAGCCGCCGAGTTGCTGCTGGAGCGGATCAGGTCCGGCGAGTGGCGGCTGGGCGAGAAGCTGCCCGGCGAGACCACCCTCGCACCACAACTCGGCGTCGGCCGCTCCACCGTCCGCGAAGCGATCCGCCAACTCGCCGGGCGCGGAGTGCTGGCCTCCCGGCAAGGCTCCGGCGTGTTCGTCACCGCGCTCGACGCCCCCGAAGACTGGGACGCCGTGCTACGCAGAGCAGGCATCATCTCGGTCATCGAGGCACGCATCGCCATCGAGAGCGAAGCCGCCGCCCTCGCGGCCGCACGACGCACCCCCGCGGACCTGCGCGCCATCCGCCGCGCCCTCGCCCGGCGAGCCGAGCACCGCTTCGACATCGAGACCCACGTCGACGCCGACACCGTGTTCCACCGTACGATCGTCGCCGCCGCGCACAACCCCGTCCTCATCGAACTGTTCGACACCTTCACCCCCAGACTGCGCGAAGCCATGATCGACATGCTCCGCATCCGCAAGGAGTTCGGCGGCGACAGCGACCACGCCGCCCACGCCCAGCTCGCCGACGCGATCGCCGCACGCGATGAGGTCGCCGCCGCCGAACGCAGCCGCGCCCACCTGCTCACATTGCGCGACGGTCTCGCGTGACCCTGCACGAGGAAATCCCATTGGCAGCCACGGAAATACTGCGACTGAGCGGCGTGCACTTCGTCCGCGAGTCCAAGAAGATCCTCACCGGCATCGACCTCACGGTCCGAGCAGGTGAGCACTGGGCGCTCATCGGCCCCAACGGGGCGGGCAAGAGCACACTCCTGAGTCTGTGCGGCGCCGAGCAGCACCCCACCGCCGGCTCGGTGCACGTTCTCGGCCATCGACTCGGTCGCGTGGAGATACGCAAACTGCGCGAGTCCATCGGGCACGTCAACCCCCGCCACCCGGTACGTTCACCGCTCACCGTCCGACAAGTCGTCCTCACCGGCGCCACCGGCACGACCGAGCTCATGAATCGCTGGGAACCGACGAGTGCCACCCTCGCCCGCGCGGACCACCTCATCGAGCTGCTCGGCCTCGACAAGCTGAACGGCGCGACCTGGCACACCATGTCCCAGGGTGAGCGCGGCAGAACTCTCATCGCCAGAGCCCTCCTGCCCGATCCGGCCCTGCTGCTGCTCGATGAGCCCTCGACCGGCCTGGACGTCGCCGCACGGGAACAGTTCCTCGAAACCGTGGATCACCTGCATCAGTCGAAACCAGAGCTCGCGACGATCCTCGTCACTCACCATCTCGAAGAACTACCCGAGACGACCACACACGCCATGCTCATCACGCAGGGGCGGACCCTTTCGGCCGGGCCCGTACACGATGTGCTGACCTCCGAATTGATCGGCACGGCCTTCGACCATCCGATCCGGATCGAATACCGCGATCGCCGCTGGCACGCCCGAGCCGATCGCCGCCGAGCGGCCGGTTCCTGGCGGTCGTGATCGCGAAGCCACCCGAGCCGGACGGGAATGTCGGTGCGGGTGGCTAGGGTGCGGGGCGTGACGACTGGAGATCAGGCAGCGGTCACCGCTGAGGACGTGCGGCGGGTGGCGAGGTCGCTTCCTCGTACCGAAGAGGCGCTGGTGCGCGAGCACGTCAAGTTCCGCGTCCGGAGCATCGTCTACTGCTCCCTTTCTCCGGACGAGACGCTGATGGGCTTCGGCTTCCCCAAGGAGGAGCGCGAGGCCCTGGTCGCCGCCGAGCCGGAGAAGTTCCTCATGCCGCGCCCCTCTGATATGCGCTATCACTGGGTGCACGCCCGGCTCGCCGCGCTCACCCTGGACGAGATGCGGGAGCTGGTGATCGACGCCTGGCGCATGGTCGTGCCCAAACGCGTCGCCGCCGCCCACCTGGAGACCCTGGCCGGCCTCTGAGGCCCGGTGCCCGGAAAGGCGGGGGTGCGAGGAGAAGAGTCAGCGCAGACTGGTTCGATGTGCGGCATGGATTCCTCGCGACTCATCGAATGCCTTACCGATAACTTCTCCCTGCTGCGCTCGGCCGCCGTCGCCGCCGGGCCCGAGGCGCAGGTGCCGTCCTGCCCCGACTGGACGGTCGCCGATCTCACCCGGCACGTCGCCCAGGTGTACCTCCACAAGATCGAATGCATCCGGCTCGGCGCCTTCCCGGACGACTGGCCGGAGGAGATCCCCGCCGACCCGCTCACCGCGCTCGACCGGTACTACGGCCGGCTCATCGAGACGTTCACCGCGCACACCCCGGCGGACCCCGCGGCCACCTGGTACGAGCCCGACCAGACCGTCGGGTTCTGGATCCGCCGCATGACGCAGGAGACCGTCATCCACCGCGTCGACGCCGAACTGGCCGCGGGCGGAGCCGTCTCCCCCATCCCCGCAGACCTGGCCCTGGACGGCGTGGACGAGATGCTGAAGCTCTTCGTGGGCTATGGGAGCTCGCACTGGAAGGACGACTTCGGCACCCTGCTGGACTCACCCGACCCGCGCCCGGTGTCGGTCTCCAGCAGCCACCACGCGTGGACGCTCCGGGCCAACCCGGGCGAGGTGGAGGTCCAGGACGCCCAGACCGGCTTCGACGGCGACGCCCTGGTGAGCGGCGAGCCCGGGCCGCTGCTGCTGTGGCTGTGGAACCGCGGCGGCGCGGACGCCGTCCGCCTGTCCGGCGACCAGGCGCTGCTCGACCAGTTCCAGGCCCTGCGCACCGCCGCCACCCAGTGACCTCAGCCGGCCACGTTCGGACGACGTGAGGGACATACCAGCGAAGGAGAGTGGTCATACGGCGGCGGCGTGTCCGGATGTGCCGGTCGCGGCATCGGAGCAGCGAGACTGAATTCTCGCGCCGGTGCCGATAGCCCCTGACGCCACCGCCTGCGGGCGCCGCAGCTTGGGCGGAGCCGAGCAGGCGGGGTGCGCTCACGTCGCCGAGGCGAGTGGCGTCGGTCTCGGCCAGATGAACCGGAATGCCGCAGTGCCGCGTAGCACCAGGGGCCACCGGCTGCGGATGCCGAAAGCGCCGTACGGTCCTGACCAAGGAAGAGTCCCGGGGCGCTTCGCGGGGTCGCGGAATTGTCGGTGGCGGGGGTCACACTCGTGGAGGTGACCACCTGACTTCCGAGGAGGTTCGGCGATGGCACGACGACGCCCGGCCCGGCGGCGGGGGCGCGGCCCCAGGGGCGAGCGCATCATGTGGGCGGCGGCGGGGCTGGTGGCGGCGGTCCCCCTGCTCAGCGCGGCGGTGAAGTTCGTCCAGGCGTCCTGGCCGTGGCTGCTGGTCGCCACTCTGGCCGCCGGGCTCGTGGTGCTGGGTGTGGCCCTGCTGGCGGTCCGCAGCGCGCGCCGTCACCGCGACCACTTCCTGCGGGCCAACGCCCGCCTGGAGACCATCGACCGCATGACCGGGGAGCGCTTCGAGCATCTGGTCGCCGAGCTGCTGCGGCGCGACGGCTTCCGCAAGGTCCGCGTGGTCGGCAAGGCCGGGGACGGCGGGGTGGACGTCCTGGCCGTCGCGCCGGACGGAGTGCCGTTCGCCGTGCAGTGCAAGCGCTGGTCCGGCAACGTCGGTGCGCCGCACGTGCGCGAGTTCCTCGGCGCGCTCGCGCACACCTACGCCGGGCACACGGGGTTACTGGTCACCTCCAGCGGCTTCACCCCACCGGCCTGGCGTGAGGGTCAGGCGGCGTCCCTCGCGATGATCGACCGGGGCGTCCTCGCCGAATGGGCGCTCGGCACCCCGCTCCCCACCCTCCTCATCCAGCCCCGCCTCGCCGCCTGACACACGCGGCTACCCGTCACTCGCCCCGGCAGGGAAGCCTCTGATGAGTGAGCACTCCCCCACCTGGACTTCGACCTCCGACTGCGTGCGGCGATAGCGGGCCGTACGACGGGTCAAGAACGGAACCCTGTCGGCGCAGGCCTTCCCAGACGCCGCCAAACTGAAGAAGAACGGCCAAACTGGTCCGAATCACCGTCGCCTCCGACTACCGAAGGATGCCGGCTTATGTCAGATCCCTGATCGTTCGGGTGAAGTCTCGCCAACCCTGAGCAGAAACCCGGAAGTGGCCAAGCGCCGCATTCTTGGAGTCACGGACGGCCTTGGCGCCCTCGGAAAGATCGGTCACCTCCACGCAGTCGTTCTCAGCGGCGCTGTAGGAGGACTTGCGCCAGGAGAGGGAGCCGTCCAGGGCGCGACTCATGTCAGGTCCAGGATCATTCGGGTGAAGTCTCGCCAATCTTGAGCGGAGACCCGGAAGGGGTCGAGGGCCAGGTTCTTGGAGTCACGGATGGCTTTGGCGCCGTCGGAGAGGTTGGCCACCTCGACGCAGTTGTTCTCTGCACCGCTGTAGGTGGATCTGCGCCAGGTGAGGGAGTCGGCCGGGGGGTCGCTCATGTCTGGGTTCCTTCTACGAGATAGGCGATGCGAGCGAGGGAGTCCTCCACAGATAGCGCAGAGGCGCGGATGCGCTCAATGCCTCTGGCGAAAGGAATCGCCTCCTCGCCTTCAAGGTAAGTGGCCCCGCTCAGGTTCTCCAGGAGGACGATGTCAGGGAGTGCCCCGGGGAAAGCGACAAGGCTGAAGCCGCCCATGACGCCGGGGTGTGGGGTCGCGTCCAGCGGCATGATCTGGATGGTGACGTTCGGCAGTTCTACGACGTCGAGCAAGCGACGGAGCTGCTCCCGCATGGTGGTTGGGCGGACGGCGAATCGCTGGTGCAGAGCGGCCTCGTGGATGATCGCCCAGAACTCCAAGGCGCTGTCAGGACGGCTGAGCACGGCCTGGCGCGCTTGACGTACCTCCGCGAGTGCCGCGATCTCTTCGGACGTTCGGGTCATGCTGATGCAGGCGATGGCCTCCCGGGCATAGGCGGCGGTTTGCAGCAGGCCGCGCCCTCGCCCCCGGGTGGGATGTCGCGCTCACGCCGATCGGAAAGCAGGTTCGCTGCCTGATCCCCGCCGAGGGACCCGACAGGTTGCTTGCCGCTTGACCACGAGCTGCAGGCGTACTCGATGGCCGACCGTACGCTCAAGTCACCCGGGCCAGGCGTCGGCGGCCGGCGTCGGTTAGTACTCCAGCCGCACTTATTGAGCCGTACGGCGCCCGCGCGCGTTCACCGGCGGTCCATCTTCCGGTGAACGAACGGTCATCAAAGCTCGCGATGATCTGCCGACATGCAGGTCACTCACCCTTTCCGGATCACCGCTGTCACCGCCGCCCTCGCTCTCTGTGTCGTGCCGGCCGCCGCTCCCGCCCACGCGACCGCCGACCACCAGCACGGTAAGAGCATCTCCCTGGCCTTCCTTGGACGGTTCACCACCGGCTCGGTCGGCACGGGCGCTTCGGAGATCACCTCCTACGATCCCGCCACGAGGCAGGTGTTCGTGGTGAACGCGCAGGCGGGGACGGTGGAGGTCCTGGACATCCGCGACCCGCGCACGCCCAGGCGGGTCGCCTCCCTGGCCGCTCCAGGGGCCAACAGCGTCGCCGTGCGAGGCGGGCTGGTCGCCGTCGCCCAGCAGGCCGAGAACAAGACCGGACCGGGCAAGGTGTCGCTGTTCGCGGCCCGCTCGGGCAAGAAGCTCAAGGAGTTCACCGTCGGCTCACTCCCCGACATGGTGACCTTCACCGAGGACGGCCGCCGTCTGGTCGTGGCCAACGAGGGTGAGCCCACGTCCTACTGCGCGGGCGCCGTCGATGACCCCGAGGGGTCGATCAGCGTGATCGATGTCGCGCGCGGCACCGTGCGCACCGCCGGCTTCCGGGCTTTCGACGGCAAGGCCGACCAGCTCAGGGCCGCGGGTGTGCGGATCTCCGGGCCGGGGGCGACGGTGTCCCAGGACCTGGAGCCGGAGTACGTCACCGTGTCCGGGGACACCGCGTGGGTGACGCTGCAGGAGAACAACGCCGTCGCGATCGTCGACCTGGACCGCGCCAAGATCATGCAGATCGTGCCGCTGGGGGTCAAGGACTTCGGCCAGGTCGGCCTGGACGCCTCCGACAAGGACGGCAAGATCGACATCCGTCCCCGGCCCGGGGTCAAGGGCCTGTACATGCCCGACGCGATCACGCACTTCCGTTCGCGCGGCCGGACCTACCTGGTCACCGCCAACGAGGGCGACGGCAGAGATTGGGACTGCCACTCCGACGAGGTGCGGGTGAAGAACCTGACCCTGTCGGCGCAGGCCTTCCCGAACGCCGCCGAGCTGAAGAAGGACGCCGAGCTGGGCCGGCTCACCGTCGCCGCCGACTCGCCGAAGGACGCCTCCGGCGCCTACACCGAGCTGTACGCGTTCGGCGGGCGGTCGATCTCCGTCAGGTCCGCCACCGGCGCCCTGGTGTGGGACTCCGGGGACGAACTCGAACAGCTGATCGCCCGTGAGCTGCCCGGGAACTTCAACGCCGACAACGAGGAGAACAACTCCTTCGACACCCGCAGTGACAACAAGGGCCCCGAGCCCGAGGGTGTCACGGTCGGCGAGGTGCGCGGCAGGACGTACGCGTTCGCCGGGCTGGAGCGGATCAGTGGTGTGGTCGCCTACGACGTGACCGATCCCCGCCGCCCGGTCCTCGCCGATTACCTCAACACGCGCGACTTCGCCGGCTCGGTCGCGGACGGCACGGCGGGCGACGTCGGTCCCGAGGGCGTCTTCTTCGTGCCCGCGGGCGACAGCCCCACCCACCGGCCGCTGCTGATCGTCGGCAACGAGGTCAGCGGCACCACCGCCATCTACGAAGTCCGGTGATCACCGGCCGGAGGCGGCGGTGACCGCAGGCGCCTCCGGCCGCGCTCCACCGATCGCGGGCTGGGTGAGATGAGCGCCCGACTGCGGGTCGCCAAGTGGGCGCTGCTCGCCGCCGTCGCGGAGGCCGGAGAGGACCCCGCGGCGGACGAGCGGACGCTGACCACCCTGATGGTGGCCAAGAGGCACGCGGTGTGCGAGGCGAACGCGATCGTCGACCTCGCGCTGGAGGTGGTGGGCGGTTCGGCGTTCTTCCGCAGGTCGCCCCTGGATCGGGCCTACCGTGACGTCCGCGCCGGCCGGTTCCATCCGATCAACCCCGAGGCGACCCTCGCGCTGGCCGGCGCGACGGCCCTGGCCGAGGCCAGGCTCACCACATGGGAAGGAGTCCGCTACCGGACAGCACGACCGCGCAGTTCCCTTCGGTCAGCTCTACGACGAAGTCCGCTGCCCGCCTGAACCACACTTCGCGCGACTGGCGCACAGTCTGCGCTTTCCAGGCGTGCGGTTGCGGGTTACACTCGCGGCGGTTCGTATACATGTAAGCCGTTCATATACATGTACAGGAGTCGCCATGTCCTCGCCCTTCAGGCCGCTCGGACGGCGCCAGGTGCTGACCGGCGCCGCGGCCGCGGTCGCTGGTCTGGCGCTCACCCCTGCCGCGGCCGCGGCAGGCACGCCCCCATCCCGGGCCGGCGTCCCGTCGTCAGGTCCGTCCGGTGCGTTCGGGCGGTACGGGTCGCCGCGGCGGCGACTGACCGAGCGCACGCTCTACGTGGACGCCGCCGGGCGTGGGGACCACACCGGTGTCCAAGCGGCCGTGGACGCGACGCCCGACTCCCCCGCCGAGGGCTGGACGCTGGTGATCGCCGCCGGAACCTACCGGGAGACGGTGACGGCCGGCCGGGCCAAGACCGGCCTGGCGTTCGTCGGCGCCACCGGCGACCCACGCGACGTCCAGATCGTGTACGGCAACGCGGCCGGAACCGCCAAGCCGGGCGGCGGCACCTACGGCACCAGCGGCAGCGCCACGACCACCGTCCAGGCCGACGGGTTCACGGCGCTGCACGTGACCTTCGCCAACGACTGGCTGCGCGCCGACCATCCGGAGATCACCGCGACCCAGGCGGTCGCGATCAAGGTGATGGGCGACCGCTCGGTGTTCGAGGGCTGCCGCTTCCTCGGCCACCAGGACACCCTCTACGCCGACACGGTGAACCTCGCCACCTTCGCCCGGCAGTACTACCACCGCTGCCATGTCGAGGGCGACGTCGACTTCGTCTTCGGCCGGGCCACCGCCGTCTTCGACCGCTGCGAGTTGACCATGCTGCCCCGGGACGTGACGTTCCGGCCCTACGGCTTCGTGTTCGCGCCCAGCACGGCGGCGGCCAACCCGCACGGCTACCTGGCGGCGCGCTGCACGATCACCGGCGCGGTGCCGGACGCCTCGTACGGGCTGGCACGCCCGTGGCGGCCGAGCAGCGACCTCACCGCCGTCCCGATGCTCACCGTGCGGGAGACCTGGATCGGCCCCGGCCTCGACCCGGCCACGCCGTACGTGGACATGAGCTCCGGCTATCACTGGCAGGACGCGCGTTTCGCCGAATACCGCGATCACGGACCGGGCGCCGCGATTCCCGTCCCGGAGAACCGCCCACAGCTCACCCCTGAGCAGGCCGCCGAGCGGACCGTGCGGACCCACCTCGGCGACTGGCGACCGGTCTCCCAGATATCAACGGCCCTGGGCCGGAACGCGGACTGACGACCGACGATAACGCAGGTTCGGCGGGTGCCGAGCCGGACCGGTGAACATCGATGCGCATTTACGGGATTCCTGGAAAGCTCTGGGAGCCGCTCTTCCGGGGGCACATGGGCGGATACCACAACGTGACGCTGAAGAGCGCGGCGACGGGCCGATGCCTCGTCTACCACTGGTCGGGCGAGATCGCGACGTCCATCCAGTGCGACGAAGACCCCACCTGGGATTCCGAGAACACCTTCTACGCCGTCGGCTCCGGCTGGAGCAGAGTCGTCTTCGCAGCGGCCGGCCCTTCCGGGATGATGGCCGTCCACACCAACTACGCCGGCGACGTCGTCCCGGCCACTGCCGACTACGGCGACTGGCAGAGCTGGAAGTTCGGCCTCTGAGCGCATGATCGAGGTCCGCACGGGCCACGAAATGGGCGCGGGGGCTCATCGAGCCCCCGCGCCTTCTCGTACCTAGTGATCCTGCCCGTTATCGTCAGCCGCCGGAGTAGCGGTTGTTGATCCAGGCGCCGAGCTGGCCCAGGGGGCCGATCCCGAGGTAGTCGGCCTTCCGATCGCCGTTGACGTCGGCCAGCCGCACGTTCCCCCGGTCGACCCCGACGTCGCCGATGACGGCGCCCTGCCAGATCCACCCCCTGCCGCCGAGGTCGTTGAGCCACGCGCGGACCTGGCCGTTGTCCTGAACGACCAGGTAGTCGACCTTCTTGTCGCCGTTGATGTCCGCAAGACGCACCCAGTCACGGGGGTAGCCGTACCCCGGGTTGACCTCGCCCTGCCACGTCCAGCCCTTGCCGGGGCCGTTGTTCAGCCAGACCCGCACCTGCCCCAGGTCCTGGAGGATCACATAGTCGTCCAGGCCGTCGCCATTGATGTCCGCCAGGCGTACCCAGTCACGCGGGTAGCCATAGCCCGGATTGAGTTCCCCCTTCCAGGTCCAGCTCTGGCCGTCGCCGTCGTTCAGCCAGACCCGCACCTGCCCCAGGTCCTGGAGGATCACATAGTCGTCGCGGCCGTCGCCGTCCATATCGGCGAAACGCACCCAGTCCCG
>NZ_BMNT01000044.1 GCF_014646695.1 Sphaerisporangium melleum | reverse complement strand
GAGCAGCAGCGACCACCGCTCCAGGAGTGACCAACGCGATCGTGGCCAACAAGGCGCGCCACGAATGTCGAGACATGAGAGGGGGGTTCCTTCCTGACGTGCAGAACGCAAAGCGAGGGCAAGGCGCGTCGCCGCGCTGTTGCCGATGGGGGTGGGACCAGAGGTGCCGTCTCTGGTCCCGGCGCCGGGATGGTCGCCCGCCCCGGCGCACGCTTGTGGCCGGCCTCGGCCGCAGGCCCCCCTCTGGTCGGTCCCGCGGTGGCGGATACGGAGAGAGGGAGGTCGGGTCACGCCCTTGCGGTGCAGGCCAGGCCGCCGCACGGGGGCGTGCGGCGGTGGTGGCCTGGTGCGCGGATCGGCTCCCCGGCGGGTCGGACCGTCGCCGGGCGGAACGGTGACCGATGACCGGCGGTGATCTCCTGTGCCGTCAGGATGACGAGCCGGCGGATGTGGTCGCGTACTCCGGCATCCCGGCGGCCCGTGAAGCGGGAGCCGCCGGTCTGCGAACGGCGTTCAGCCGCGGTGTGGGGGAAGCCCCGCCTGACCGTCGTGCGGACGGACGGGCGGCACACCGCCTGAGGCCCGGATGCGGGCGCGAGTATCGTGTCGATCGGTCACGTGCTTCTCCAAGCTGGGCGCGGCCTCGCGGCGCGACATGGGATGTCACTGGCGCGAGGCAGTGGAAGCCGACGTGGCCGACCACGATGCGAAGGGGCCGCGAAGCGCCTCCACATCCGCCGAGTGGTCCAGCCGTGCAGGCCCCGGGAGGAGACCCCCGGAGTCTTGGCTACCAATTACGTTCCGCTGGCTGCGGCACGTCAAGACCCGAGGCATGCCTATTTTTCCGACAGGTCTGGCCGACTCGGGTCGTACCCGGTGTTATCCCGCTGTTCACCAGCCTGAACGGCGTCCACCGCACGCCGGAGGCGGTGTCCGCCGATCTGCGCTGCCGGAATGTTTCAGACTAAACGTGGGATGTCTGCATCCTCCCGGTCGGGCGCCCGATGGGGCGAACCGGTTCGATCACCCGATCCACGGCAGGGGTGTGAATGTTTCATCACCTTCACGGTGCGTGCCGGGCCGACGCCCCTGGTGAGAGCGGGTGGACGGGCTTCGGCGGCGCCACGGAGGGTGAGAGGGATCTTGACAGGTAACACGCGCGTCATGTGTGCTTCACTGCGCGTGGCGTCCCCTCCAATCCGCCGATGGTGGGAGCGCCGGGCGCCGACCGAAGTTAGCGCTAACAATATGGCTCCGCCGTCTTCGGGCGGAGTGGCCGGCTCGGACCCTGGGCCGCCGCCCACGTTCGAATCGATTCGACTAGCGCTGGAAGACCTCGGGTCGCGTCGCCCGTCGCGCCGCCTCCACCGGTCGAATGAGTACGACGCAACATGAAGGAGCATGACAATGAGGTCTTCATCCGATCGTCCTCCGGGGCGCGCGGATCGCCGGCGGCGCGCACGGAGCGTCGTCGCGTCCCTCCTGGCGGTGCCGGCGCTCCTGCTGGCCGGCCTGGTGTGGCCCACGCCGGCGTCGGCCGCGGCCGCACCGCTGGTCGGCTCGGCCTCCGGGCGGTGCCTGGACGTGCGCGGTGGTACGGACACGGCGGGGGCGGCGCTGCAGATCTACGACTGCAACGGCACGGCCGGTCAGGCGTTCGAGTTCACCTCGGCGGGCGAGCTGCGCACGTTCAACGGCACCCGGTGCGTCGACGCCTATGCCCAGGGGACCTCGCCGGGGACGCAGGCGGTCATCTGGTCGTGCAACGGGCAGAACAACCAGAAGTGGCGGCAGAACTCCGACGGGTCGATCACCGGGATCCAGTCGGGGCTGTGCCTGGACGTGAACGGGGCGAGCACCGCCAACGGCGCGCAGGTCATCCTGTGGACCTGCCACGGCGCCGCCAACCAGAAGTGGACCACCTCCGCGAATCCGTCGCCGTCGCCGACCCCGACCGTCACCCCGACGCCCCCGCCGCCGGGAGCGCGTCCGTGTGACATCTACGCCTCGGGCGGCACGCCCTGCGTGGCCGCGCACAGCACGACCCGGGCGCTGTTCGGCTCCTACAACGGCAACCTGTACCAGGTCAGGCGTTCGTCGGACAACACGACCAGGAACATCGGCCTGCTCACCGCGGGCGGCGTCGCCAACGCGGCGGCGCAGGACTCCTTCTGCTCCGGCACCTCCTGCGTCATCACCGTCGTGTACGACCAGTCCGGGCGCGGCAACGACCTGTGGTACCAGGGATCGAGCGTGGTCCCCGGCTCGCCGCAGAGCAAGCCCGCCGTCGCGACCACCGAATCGCTGACGGTCGGCGGCAACAAGGCCTACTCGCTGTACATCAACCCCGGCAACAGCTACTGGCGCGACGGTCACCTGACCGGCGTGCCCACCGGCAGCGCGCCCGAGGGCATGTACATGGTGACCAGCGGCACGCACGTGAACAGCGGTTGCTGCTTCGACTACGGCAACAGCGAGACCACGCGCAAGGCCGACGCCGCGGGGGCGATGGACGCCATCAACTTCAGCAAGCAGTGCTGGTTCGGCGGGTGCTCGGGATCGGGTCCGTGGGTCCAGGCCGACCTCGAATGGGGGCTCTTCCCCGGTGGCAGCCAGAGCTGGAACCCCAACCAGCGGGCGTTCACCAGCAAGTTCGTCACCGCGACGCTGAAGAACAACGGGACCTCGCGGTTCGCGATCAAGGGCAGTGACGCGACGTCCGGCGGCCTCTACACGCTCTACGACGGCGCGCTTCCCTCGGGATACAGCCCGATGAAGAAGCAGGGCGCCATCATTCTGGGCAGTGGCGGTGACTGCTGCAAGCCGGACGGCGGGGCCAACCTCAGCGCGGGCACCTTCTACGAGGGCGCCATGGTCGCGGGGTATCCCACCGACGCGACCGAGAACGCGGTGCAGGCCAGCATCATCGCCGCCGGCTACCGCTGACCGCGCGCGACCTGACGGAACGCGCCTGATGATCGGAGGCCGGCCATCCCCCACAGGGGCGGGTGGCCGGTCTCCGGCGCTAGCGCCGCAGGCGCACGGGATCGGCCGGCCCGGCGCGGCGGACGAGCCACGCCTCGGTGATGTGGCCGAACATCGCCTGCGCCGCGCCCTCGGGGTCGTGGGCGGCGATGCGCTCATAGATGCGGCGATGGCCGAGATTGGACGCGACGCACAGGGCACGCTCGGTGCGTCCCAGATAGCGGGCGGTGTTGATGACCTGGCTCTCCAGCGAGCGCACCACGCCACGGGCGATGCGGTTCCCGGAGGTCTGCATGATCATGTCGTGGAACGCGCGGTCGTGGTCGGCGTAGGTGACGGGGTCGTCCACGAGCTCGTCCATCCGATCCACCAGGGAGCGGAGCCGCTCGACGGTGGCGGAGTCCGCCAGCCGGGCGGCGACGTTGGCCATGTCGGACTCCAGCACCCGCCGGGTGACGACGAGGTCGTCGAGGATCGTCAGGGTCTCGTCCTCGGCGATGGTCACGGCGAGGACCACCTCGTCGAGCATGTCCCACATCACCGGTGGGGTGACCATGGTGCCGGCCCCCTGACGGACCTGCACCAGCCCTTTCTCCTGGAGGATCTTCACGGCCTCGCGGACGACGGTCCGGCTCACCGAGAAGGTCTCGCAGAGCGCGGGCTCGGGAGGCAGTGGCGTCCCCGGCCGGTACACGCCCCGGACGATGCGCTCGACCAGCTCCGCGGTCACCGCCTTGGAGAGGCTGGCGGGGCGTCGCACCCATGCGGGGGGCGCCGAAACGGACTCGGCCGATTCCTGGGGTGCCGTCATGTTCCCCTCCGTCACCGCCGAGATCGGCGCCGCTGCTCCGCGGCCGAGTATACGGCACGCCCATGAGCGGCCAAGATCAGGTGAATGATGCGTACCGGCCGCGACGCCACCCGCCGAGCCCGGCCGCACGGTGGAACGCGCGGTCGGGGACCTCACCTGCGGTGTGTAATGCTGGCGCCATGGACCCGGCATCCTCGGACACCGTCTATCCCCTGACCTTCGACACCGACGAACTGTTGTCCCGCACACCCGGCCTGCGGGTGGAGGACGGTGACGACGACGATCCCGTCCTGGTCTACCCGGACGGCCGCAGAGTGGACACCTGGCGGGAGCACTACCCCTACGGCGAGCGGATGTCGCGGGCGGAGTACGACCAGACCAAACGGCTGCTGCAGATCGAGTTGCTCAAGTTGCAATACTGGATCAAGGACACCGGCGGCCGCCTGGTCATCCTGTTCGAGGGCCGCGACGCCGCGGGCAAGGGCGGCACGATCAAACGGTTCATGGAGCACCTCAACCCGCGGGGGGCGAGCGTCGTCGCGCTGGAGAAGCCGAGCGAGCGCGAGCGCACCCAGTGGTACTTCCAGCGGTACATCGCCCACCTGCCGGCCGCCGGGGAGATCGCCCTGTTCGACCGGTCCTGGTACAACCGGGCCGGGGTGGAGCGGGTGATGGGCTTCTGCACCCCCGAGGATTACCAGGAATTCATGCTGCAGACCCCGCTGCTCGAGCGCATGCTCGTGCGCGAGGGCATCCACCTGGTCAAGCTGTGGTTCTCGGTGTCGCGCCGCGAGCAGCGCACCCGGTTCGTCATCCGGCAGGTGGACCCGGTCCGCCAGTGGAAACTGTCCCCGATGGACCTGGCCTCGCTGGACAAGTGGAACGAGTACACCAAGGCCAAGGAGGACATGTTCCTCAACACCGACACCGAGGACGCCCCCTGGACGGTCATCAAGAGCAACGACAAGAAGCGCGGGCGCGTCGAGGCCATGCGTCATGTCCTCAGCCTGTTCGAGTACACCAACAAGGACCACGAGGTCGTCGGTGCCCCCGATCCGCTCATCGTCCGCTCGGCCGCCGACATCGTCGAGGAGGACAACTCCGACCGGGAGACGCCGTTCCATCTTCCCCCGCCCGGCGACGGCCCGGCGACCACCGGGTGACCGGCCCGATCGCGGCTCTCGCGGGCGCCCACCGGCCCGTGGGAGCGCTCCCGGGGGGAACGGCTTTCCTACCTTCCGGCGACATCGCACAGCGCGAGCCGGACGTCCTTAACTGGGTGCGGGCAGATCACTACCGGGGGGTTGGATGAACTCATCGGGTTTCGGCAGGACACAGCACGACAGCGACCGTGTCCTGCACCTGGCCGGCGATCCTGACGCCGTCGCCCGCGCCCGGCGGCTGGTGTCCTCGGCGCTGGGCAAGGACCATCCGCTGCACGACGACTGCGTGCTGCTGACCAGCGAGATCGCCACCAACGCCGTGGTCCATTCCGACTCCGGCCACGGCGGCACGTTCACGCTCAGCGTCTCCTACTCCGCCGAGTGGGTGCGCATCGCCGTCCAGGACGCCGGCTCGCTCGACCCGCCGTTCGGCTGGCGGCCCTCCTCACCGCTGGACACCGGGGGACGCGGCCTGCTCCTGCTGGAGGCGCTCGCCCACCGCTGGGGGTTCACCAGGGAGGCGGGCACCAACAACGTCTGGTTCGAGATGCACGCCGACATGCTCACCCCGCCGGCTCCGGCCAACGGGTCCCTGCGCGCCGCCCGCTGACCACGGCCGCCACCCCGCCGGGCACAAGTGACGCCGGCGGGGCGGTCAGGGCAGGTCGAGGCGGCACAGCCCCTCGGCCAGCACCCGGGTGGTCAGGCGGGTGCGGCTGTCGCAGCCGAGCTTGGCGAAGATGTGCTCCAGGTGCGTGGTCACCGTGCGGACGCTGAGCACCAGCGCCGCCGCGATCTGCGGGTTGGAGTCGCCCAGCGCGACCCGGGTGAGCACCTCCAGCTCGCGCGCGGTCAGGTCGTAGGGCGGCTCGCACGGCCGCTCGGCGATCATCGCGCCCTGGATCGCGCCGTGGAAGCCGACCCCTGCGCGGTGGACGCGCACTTCGCGCCACTGCCCGCCGGAGTCCAGCCACAGGCCCCGCCGCGACAGCTCACGCGAGTCGATGAAGTCCCTGGCCAGCTCGGCCATCGCCGGCTCGCGCCCGAGTGCCTCCGACGGCGGCCATCCGGCGACCGCGCGGCACCGGCCGCCGCGCTCGAACGCGACCGCGTGGAAGCCCGGCGGCAGGCCCATCGGGTCGATCACGCACCGGGTGAGGTCGGTGACGTGGGCCAGCGTGCCGGAGACCGCGCTGATCACCGTGGCCGTCTCGGGCGGCAGCGCGCCGCGGCTGCCGACGTGCAGCAGGCCGGTGTAGCGGCCCTCCTGCACGAACAGCGGGGCCGTCAGTCCCGAGCGCCAGCCGTACGGCTCCAGGTGCCTGCGGTAGTACAGCTCGGTGCCGGGCGAGCCCATGGTCAGCGGCACCCGTGTGCTCATGGCACGCCGGTAGGGGCCGAGCCGGGCGTACTCCTCGGCGGCGTCCTCGTCCACCCGGGTGTAGCCGGAGGACAGCAGGCTGCGGTGCCGGCCGGTCGCCGGGTCGAACGCCACGAACTCGTAGGCCTCCACCGGGATGATCTTCCGGAGGGCCGCCATGGCGCCGTGCGCCCCGGATCCGCCGGCCACCTGGAAGCCGACCTCGGTGAAGGCGTGGAGGTGGCGTGCGCTCAGGGTGATCGAATCCATCCGTCCTCCGCGCTCAGCTTGCCCCAGAAGATCCTTGCCAGGAATACGTAAACCATCCGATGCAGACCGCTGCCCTGCTATTTAGCCTCTCCGGCATCACGCCGGAGCGACGGAGAGGCAGAGGTCCAGTGACGGTCCACAACAAGGCGCGGGGTGCCGCCGTCCTCCTCGCGGCCACGCTCGCGCTGAGCGCGTGCGGCGGGTCCAGCGGATCCGGCGGGGGCACGGCCGGCGGGCAGGGGCCCAAGCGGTTCTCGGTGGCGCTCAACGAACCCGACCATCTCACTCCCGGCAACAGCTCCAGCAGCTACTCCATCACCGTACTGCAGGCGCTGTTCGACACGCTCGTCGTCATCGACCCGCAGGGCAAGCCGCAGATGCGCGCCGCCGAGTCGGTGACCAGCCAGGACCAGCGCACCTGGACCATCAAGATCAAGGCCGGGCAGAAGTTCCACAACGGCGAGCCGGTGACCGCCCAGAGCTTCGCCGACGCCTGGAACGCCGCCGCCTACGCCCCCAACGCGTGGACCAACAACTACTACTTCGCCAACATCGAGGGCTACGACAAGCTCAACCCCGAGGCCGAGGGCGCCAAGCCCGAGACCGACAAGCTGAGCGGCCTGAAGGTCGTCGACGACGCCACCCTCGAGGTCCACCTCACCGCGCCGTTCAGCCAGTTCCCGATCACGCTGGCCTACACCGGTTTCGCGCCGATGCCCAAGGCCGCCTTCACCGATCTCAAGGCCTACGACCAGAAGCCGATCGGCAACGGTCCCTTCGCGCTGGACGGCGAGTGGGCGCACAACCAGAAGATCGAGCTGAAGAAATTCGACGGGTACACCGGCCCGCGCGCGGCCAAGTCCGGCGGCGTGCTGTTCAAGATCTACGCCAGCCGCGACACCGCGTACACCGACCTGCGGGCGGGCAAGGTCGACCTGCTGCAGACCATCCCGCCGGCCAGCGCGCCGGAGGCCAAGACGCTGCTCGGTGACCGCTTCGTGCCCACTGCGAGCGGCACCATGGACTACCTCGGCTTCCCCGTCTTCGACAAGCGGTTCCAGAGCGCCGACCTGCGCAAGGCGTTCTCGATGGCGATCGACCGGCAGGGCATCGTGGACGCCGTCTACAACGGCGCGTTCAAGCCGATGGCCTCGCTGGTGGCGCCGCTGGTGCCCGGCTACCGCGAGAACGCCTGCGGCGAGGCGTGCACCTACGACCCGGCCAAGGCCAAGGCGCTGTACGACAAGGCCGGCGGGTTCTCCGGGACGCTGAACCTCTACTTCTCCAACGCCGACCCCAGCTACGAGCAGTGGATGCAGGCGGTCGCCAACCAGCTCAAGCAGAACCTCGGCATCGCCGACATCCAGTTCAGGAAGATCCCGGCCGCCGACTACCTCTCCACTCTGCGGGAGAAGAAGGAGGACGGCCCGTACCGCAACAACTGGGTGATGGACTACCCGAGCCCGCAGAACTACCTTGAGTCGATGTGGGGGGCGGGCAACCGGATGGGCTGGGAGAACAAGCGATTCAACGAGCTCATCGCCCAGGCGGGCGCGGCATCCGGCATGGAGGCCAGCATCCCGCTCTACCAGCAGGCCGAGGACATCGCGCTCGCCGAGATGCCGATGATCCCGCTGTGGAACTGGCAGGACCAGGCCGGCTACAGCGACAAGATCACCGGCGTGCGCATCGACGCCTACAGCCCGAACCTCGACACCATCTCCGTCAAGTAGGCCGGGCGGGGATGACGACGATGAGGACTCCGGACGCGGTCAGGGCTCCCGGCCGCCCGGAGCCCTCGGCGGGGGACGCCCGGTGAGGTACGCCGTCCAGCGCCTGCTGCAGGCCGTCCCGGTCTTCGTGGCCACCACCTTCCTGATCTACGCGATGGTGTGGGCCCTGCCGGGTGACCCGATCCTCGCGCTCGCCGGTGACAAACCGCTGCCGGAGAACGTCCTGCAGGCCCTGCGCGAGCACTACCACCTCAACGATCCGCTGATCGTCCAGTACGGGCTGTACATGGCGGGGGTGTTCCTGCGCGGCGACCTGGGGGAGACCTTCACCGGACAGCCGGTGAGCGAGCTGCTCGCCGACCGGTGGTCGATCACCGCGCAGCTCGCGGTCACCGCGTGGGTCTTCGAGCTGGTCGTGGGCATCGGCCTCGGCGTGCTCGCGGCGCTGCGGCGCGGCAGGCTGGCCGACACGGCGGTGCTGGCCGGCACGACGTTCGTGATCGCGGTCCCGGTCTTCGTGGTCGGCTACACCGCGCAGATCGTGCTCGGCCTGAACCTCGGCCTGTTCCCGACCGCCGGCACCGACGAGGGCTGGCCGGGCAGCTACCTGCTGCCCGGCATGGTGCTCGGCTCGTTCGGCCTGGCCTACGTCGCCCGGCTGACCCGCACGTCCGTCGTGGAGAACCTCCGCGCCGACTACGTGCGCACCGCCACCGCCAAGGGCATGCGCCGCTCGCGGGTCATCGGCAGGCACACGCTGCGCAACTCGCTGATCCCGATGGTGACCTACCTCGGCGTCGACTTCGGCAACCTGATGGCCGGGGCGGTGGTCACCGAGGGCATCTTCAACCTGCCCGGCATCGGCCAGCAGGTCTTCCAGTCCATCCAGCTTCAGGAGGGGCCGGTCGTGGTCGGCGTCACCACCCTGCTGGTGATGATCTTCATTCTGGCCAATCTGCTCGTCGACCTGCTGTACGGCGTGCTCGACCCGAGGATCCGCCGTGGTTGACCTCAAGGCGGCGGTGGAGTCCGCCGCTCCCGAGCCCGAGACCTCCCGGCAGGTCCGCGGCTCGCTGTGGCACGACGCCTGGCTGGAGCTGCGCGGCCGGGTGCTCTTCTGGATCTCGGTGGCCATCCTGCTCGTCGCCTGCGCGATGGCCGCCTTCCCTTCGCTGTTCGCCCGGTTCGGCCCGAACGAGCAGTGCAACCTGCGGATGTCGAAGAAGGGCCCGGGCGCGGGCGCGCTGTTCGGCTACGACCTGCAGGGGTGCGACTACTGGTCCCAGATCGTGCACGGTACGCGCGCCTCGGTGCTCATCGGCGTCGCGGTGACCGTCTTCGCCCTGCTGATCGCGATCGTGCTCGGCCTGCTCGGCGGCTACTACGGCGGCACGCTGGACGCGATCATCGCGCGGGTGACCGACGTGTTCTTCGGCATTCCGTTCGTCCTGGGTGCGACCGTCGTGCTGGTCGCCTTCCCCGGGCACGGCATCTGGGCGATGACCAGCGTGCTGGTGCTGCTCGGCTGGACCACCATGACCCGGCTGATGCGCGGCCAGGTGATCGCGGTGCGCGACGCCGACTACGTACAGGCGGCGCGCGCCCTGGGCGCCGGGGACCTGCGGATCATGGTCAGGCACATCCTGCCCAACTCCCTCGCCCCGGTCTTCGTGGTCGCCATGCTGAACGTCGGCAACGTGATCTCCGGTGAGGCCACCCTGGACTACCTCGGCGTCGGCCTGCAGTACCCGCAGGTGTCCTGGGGGCTGCAGCTCAACGTCGCCCAGTCGTTCTTCGCCGCCTACCCGCACCTGCTGGTCTTCCCGGCGATGTTCCTCACCGCCACCGTGCTGAGCTTCCTCCTGCTCGGCGACGTCGTCCGCGACGCGCTCGACCCCAAGCTGCGCTGACGCGCCCGCCCTCCACGGCACGGGCTGCGTCTCCGGGGCTGCGCATGGGAAGCCCTTTCGGCATCCCCGTGTGCGTCTCACATGTCGCCGGCCGCCTCGCCGCGGGGTGCCGCCCGCCGGTGTCCCCGCCGGCACTTCCCGCCGTTGAGCGGTTCCGCCGCGCTTTCCCGCCCGCGAGTTCCCGCGTCCGCCGGCCCGCACTACCCGCCTGACGATCGTGATCGCGCCAGGGCGGCTGTCGCAGATGTGCCATGTCATATTTTCGACACGTCACTCCAGTTGCTCAGGTCACATCCGCATCGTCACGATTGCAGTTATTTCTGGCGCTTTGCCTAATTTTTGGAGTGGCTTCGTGCACCGCCCCCCTTCCCTACGGCTCGGGTTCACCTCCCTGGCCGCGGGACTCACGCTCGTCCTGGCGGCCTCGCCGCTCACCGGCGGGACCGCCTCCGCCGCCGCCCCCCGCTCCGGGCTCGCCGCGGCCGCCGCCTCCCGGGCCGCGACCGGCCCGGCCGCCGGCACGCGGACCGTCACGCTCATCACCGGTGACAAGGTCACCTACCGGTCCGGCGGCGCCACCCCGGCGATCGTCTCCGTCCAGGGGCCGCACGGCGGCCGCACCGCGGCCCGGATCACCACCGCCGGCGACGAGGTGTACGTGCTGCCGGACACGGCCGCCCCGTACGTGACCGCAGGGCTGCTCGACCGGTCGCTGTTCGACGTCACCAAGCTCGCCGCCTACGGCTACGACGACGCGAGCAGCGACCACATCCCGCTGATCGTCACCTACACCGACGCCGCCGCCCGCAAGCAGGCCGAGCCGGTACCGGGCGGCGCCGCGAAGGTCCGCACGCTCAGCAGCATCCAGGGCGCGGCGCTGACCGCCGGCCACGACCGGGCCGCGGACTTCTGGAACTCGCTCACCGGCACGGCGTCCGGCGCCTCCGCCCGTAGCGCCGCACCCGGCACCGCGCTCGCCGGCGGCATCGCCAAGGTGTGGCTGGACGGCAAGGCCAAGGCGGACCTCGCCGACACCGTCGCCCAGGTGCGCGCCCCCGAGGTGTGGGCGGCGGGGAACACCGGCACCGGCGTCAAGGTGGCCGTGCTGGACACCGGCGTCGACGCCGCGCACCCCGACCTGAAGGATCGGATCACCGGCTCGGCGACCTTCGTCCCCGGCCAGGACGTGACCGACCGCAACGGCCACGGCACCCACGTCGCCTCCACGATCGCCGGGACCGGCGCCGCGTCCGAGGGCGTGGAGAAGGGCGTGGCCCCCGGCGCCGACCTGCTGATCGGCAAGGTGCTCGACAACGCGGGCAGCGGCCAGGACTCCTGGATCATCGCGGGCATGGAATGGGCCGCCCGCGACCAGAAGGCCAAGGTCGTCAGCATGAGCCTCGGCGGCGGTCCGTCCGACGGCACCGACCCGCTCAGCCAGGCCGTGAACCGGCTCAGCGAGGAGACCGGCGCGCTGTTCACCATCGCGGCCGGCAACTCCGGCCCCGATGACGAGACCGTCAGCGCGCCGTCCACGGCCGACGCCGCGCTCTCGGTCGCCGCGGTGAGCGTCGGCGGCAAGGGCACCTCCCTCGCCGCCTTCTCCAGCAGGGGCCCGCGCGTCGGCGACTACGGCCTCAAGCCGGAGATCTCCGCACCCGGTGTGGACGTGCTGGCGGCCCGCTCGCAGTACGCCCCCGAGGGAGAGGGCGCCTACCAGACGATGAGCGGCACCTCCATGGCCACCCCGCACGTCGCCGGGGTCGCCGCGCTGCTCTCCGCCGCGCACCCCGACTGGACCGGGCAGCGGCTGAAGGACGCGCTGATCAGCAGCAGCAAGGTCCTCAACCAGTTCAGCCCCTACCAGGCCGGCGGCGGCCTGGTGGACGCGGCCGCCGCCGTCGGCGGCACGGTCTTCGCCACCGGCACCGCCTACATCGCCACCCACTGGCCCTACACCTCCGGCCAGAAGGCGACCCGGCAGGTGACCTACACCAACACCGGCGACGCCCCGGTCACCCTGAACCTCAACGTCACCGGCGGCGCGCCCGAGGGCCTGTTCGAGCCGTCGGCCGGCACGGTCACCGTCCCCGCCCGCGGCACCGCCACCGTCGAGGTGACGCTGGACGTCGACCGGGCCGAGCTGGACGGACACCTGGCCGCGCGGCTCGACGCGGTGGACGAGGAGGGCGTGCTGCGCGCCCACACCGTGCTCGGCTACTACAAGGAGGGCGAGCGGGCCCGGCTCACCGTCAACGCCAAGGACCGCTCCGGCAAGCCGCTCGCCGGCGAGCTGGTCGTGACCCGTCAGCTGCCCAACGGGCACCAGAGCGTCGACGCGTACGCGATCGGCGAGTCCGGCACCCGCACGCTGCGGCTGCCGACCGGCACGTACTCCATCTGGATGTGGGGCGAGGTGCAGGGCGCGAACGGCCCGCACTCGCTCGGTGTGGCGCTGCTCGCCAAGCCCGTCATCGACCTTTCGGCCGACACCGAGGTCACCCTGGACGCCCGCGGTGTCCGGCGGCTCTCCTCCGTCCTGCCGAACGGCATGGACCGGCCGCGGACCACGGTCGACACCCGCGTGGACTTCGTCCGCGGCTTCGGCGGCGATGAGGCCGTGGCCGACAGCCGCCTCCTCGGCGTCCAGCACGACAGCATGTGGGCGCTGCCGACCGGCAAGGTGAGCGGCGGCCGGCTGGGCCTCGCCGCGCGCTGGCGCGACGAGCAGCCCCGCCTGGCGGTGTCCTCCAAGGACGACGACTTCGAGGACCTGCTGATCCAGTCCCGGTACACCCCGCTGCCGGAGGGCCGCTACTCCTTCGACGCCGTCTTCGCCGGGCAGGGAAGCGCCGCCGAGCTGGCCGCGGCGAAGGTCAAGGGGAAGGTCGCGGTCGTGCGCTGGAGCGACGCCGCCGACCCGGTCGCGATGGCCGAGGCCGCCCGCGCCGCCGGCGCCAGGCTGCTGCTCCTGGTGGGCAACGGCCGGGGCAGGCTCGACGCCTGGGACGCGGTGCAGACCCCCGCCCCGATGCCGGTGGCGTCGGTCACCATGGACGAGGGCGAGCGCCTGATCGGCGGCATCCTCAAGAAGGGCAAGGCCCCGCTGCAGGTGACCTCGCACCCCGCGGCCGACTACCTGTTCGACCTGGTGCACAAGTGGACCGGTGCGGTGCCCGCCGATCCGACCTACCGGCCGGGCAAGCGTGACCTCGCGCGCGTCGAGATGTCCTTCGCCAACCACAAGCAGGCCACGGCGCGGGACATGCGCACCGACAAGCTGCCCGACTGGCCCAGCGGATTCAGCGGCTACCTCACCGAGGGGCCGGCGCGCGGCACCCGCACCGACTGGGTGTCCGCCGACGGCGGCGTGCGGTGGATGGAGTACGCGCTCGCCCTGGACGGCGGGGCGCAGGAGCAGTCCGACCTGGTCACCTACAAGGGGGGCGAGACCGGCGACTCCCGCTGGTTCGGCCCGATCGTGCGCCCGCGGATGAACGACGCCACCGGCTGGTTCCCGCTGCGCGGCGGCGACGCCCTGGTCCTCTTCCTGCCCTCCTGGGGAAGCTCCGGCGGCGACCACCAGGGGGAGATGCTGTTCAACGAGCACGTCACCCAGACGGCGTCGCTGTACCAGGGGGACACCCTGGTGGACCGCGTCACCAACGACCGCACCGACCGCTCGGTCTACCTGGCCCCGATCGTCAGCCCCGACCGGCTGCCCTACCGCCTGGTCAACGAGGCGGCCCGGGACGCGTCGCTGTACCCGTACTCGACGCGCACCCTCACCGAGTGGAACTTCACCAGCGGATACGTCGAGACCGACCACACGCTGACGCTGCCGATCATCCAGGTGGACTACGACGTCGACCTGGACGCCGACGGCCGGGCCCACCGCAAGGCCGACCTGACGGTCACTCCCCGGCAGCTGCCGTACGCGGTGGACGCCGGGCCGATCAGCACCGTCACCGTCGAGCTCTCCTACGACGACGGCGCCACCTGGCGCAAGGCCCCGCTCACCCGGAGGGCCGGCGGGTGGACGACGCGGCTGGACGCCCCGCGCTCGGCCGGTACGGTGACCCTGCGCACCCACGCGGGGGACACCAAGCACAACACCGTCACCCAGACGATCGTGCGCGCCTTCGGCCTGAAGTGAGCCGGCGGCGAGCCCGATGACAAGAAGGCCCGGACCGCACGGTCCGGGCCTTCGCGCGTCCCGGCGCATGTCGCGGGGTCAGCGGTCCTGGGCTCTGGAGCGCTCGTGGTGGCGGCGGGCCTTCATCCGGTTGCCGCACACCGCCATGGAGCACCAGCGGGCGGTGCCGGCCTTGCTGTGGTCGATCAGGAACAGCAGGCACTCGTCGTTGGCGCAGGGCCGCAGCCGCCCGGGGTTGTGCTCGGCCAGATGAGCCCAGGTCAGGACCGCCCGTACGGCCAGCTCGCGGCCGGGCGGGGCCTCCAGTGACCAGCGGACGCCCTCGCCGGTCACCACCGGCACACGGGTGACGCCCGCCAGCAGGGGCGCCAGCGCGGTCGCCGGCTCCTGCCCGCGCACCACCGCCTGCAACGCCCGCCGCGCCGAGAGCACCGCGCCCAGCTCCTCCGCCGTGCCGCGGCCGCCCAGAGCGGCGAGGCGGGCGCGGGCCTGATCGGCGTCGGCGTACATGTCGCGGACCCGGCCGTCCACGACCGGGGTGCTGTTGAGCACCTCCAGCAGCAGATCCTCGTCCGGCGTCGTCTCCGCCATTCCCACTCCTAACCACATTCACTAACTTGACAGGTTACCCGACGCGATGCTTGGCTGTGTCTTGTAACCGGTGAAATGAGCCATGGAGGTTAGAAATGACCGCAGTCCACCACCGCTACGCCGACGTCCAGGGGCACCGGATCTTCTACCGCGAGGCCGGTCCGGCCGGCGCGCCCGTCGTCGTGCTGCTCCACGGCTTCCCGACCAACTCGTTCATGTTCCGTGACCTGATCCCGGCCCTGGCGCACCGCTACCACGTCATCGCGCCCGACCACCTGGGCTTCGGCCTGTCCGACGCCCCGCCGGTCACCGAGTTCGCCTACGGCTTCGACGCCCTGGCCGGCCTCACCGCCGGGCTGCTGGCACGGCTCGGCGTCACGCGTTATGCGATTTATGTCCAGGACTACGGCGCGCCGGTGGGATGGCGCCTCGCCCTGGACGACCCCGGGGCGATCACCGCGATCATCACCCAGAACGGCAACGGCTACGAGGCCGGGCTGGTCGAGGACTTCTGGCGGCCGGTCCGGGCGTACTGGGCGGATCGCAACGCCGAGACCGAGGCGGGCGTGCGGGCGGCGCTGACCCTCGACGCCATCAGATGGCAGTACCTGCACGGCGTCCCCGACCCGAGCCTGGTCAGTCCCGACACCTGGCTGCACGACCACGCCCTGGTCTCCCGGCCCGGCAACGACCTGGTCCAGCTCGCCCTGTTCGCCGACTACGCGACCAACCTCGCCCTCTACCCCCGGCTGCACGAGTACTTCCGGGCGAGCCGGGTTCCGCTGCTGGCCGTCTGGGGCCGCAACGACGAGATCTTCGGCCCGGACGGCGCCCGCGCGTTCGCCGCCGACCTGCCGGACGCCGAGATCCACCTGCTGGACGGCGGGCACTTCCTGCTGGAGAGCGCGGGGGAGGAGGTCGCCGCCCTCATGCGCGACTTCCTCGCCAGGAGTCTTCCCCAGGTGGCCGCCGCGCTCTGACGCCGCTCCGCCCGCGAGCCCGGCCACACGGTCCGCCCCTGGCGGACCCGGATGCCCGGATGCCCGGGTGGCGGGCGCGGCGCGCTCGCCGGCCGCGGCGGTGCGGCGGCAGTACGGGGCCGATGCGAGCATGAGGAGGACGGAGATGCGGGCCGCGCGCGAGCGCGGGCGTCCCGTGGCGTGCCGAGGAGTCCGGGGGACGACAGGTGACCGACGACCTCTTCCCGCCCACGCTGCCGATCATGGAGACGATGGCGCGGACCGGTGACGGGCGTTCCTGGCTCGCCGCGCTGCCGGCGCTGGTCGATGAGCTGCGGCGCCGCTGGTCGCTGGAGCTGGGCGCACCCTTCCACGGCGGAACCTGCTCGTGGGTGGCGCCCGCCCGGCTGCCGGACGGCGGCGCGGCGGTGTTCAAGGTGAGCTGGCCGCACCGCGAGGCCGCCGGCGAGGCCGAGGCGCTGCGCCGCTGGGACGGACGCGGCGCGGTGCAGGTGTACCGCCACGACCGGGACAGGTACGCGCTGCTGCTGGAGCTCTGCGAGCCGGGCGGCCCGCTGCGCGCGGCCGGCCACATCGCGGCGGAGGAACGCCTGCTCATCGGGGCCGAGGTGCTCGGCGAGCTGTGGTCGGCATCGCCGCCCGCCGAGACCGGCCTGGAACGCCTGGACGCGGTCACCGCCGAGTGGGCGGACCTCGCGGGGGAGCGGATGGACCGGCTGCGGCCCGGCTTCGACCCCGGCCTGGTCGCGCACGGTGTCCGCCTGCTGCGCGAGCTGCCCGGGACGGCCGCCCGGCAGGTCGTTCTGCACGGCGACTTCAACCCCGGCAACGTGCTCGCCGCCCGGCGCCGTCCCTGGCTGGCCATCGACGCCAAGCCGATGGTCGGCGACCCCGCCTACGACCCCTGGCCGCTGGTCGAGCAGATCGACGACCCCTTCCGCCATCCCGTCCCGCGGCCGGTGCTCGCCGCCCGCTGCGCGCTGGTGGCCGGCGCCCTCGGTGAGGACGCGCGGCGGCTGCAGGCGTGGGCGGTGGCCCGCGGCGTCGAGATGGCCCTGTGGATGGCCGAGCACGACGTCCCCGGCGCCGGCCTCGCCATGGCCAGGGTCCGCGTTTTCGCCGGCCTGGCCGGTCTGTGAACGCCCCGGCCGCCCGGGCGCGGGCGAGCGGGACACCGGCCGGGTAGCCGGCCGGCAAAGGGGAAATTGCCGCTTCCAAAGCCGTGTCCGGGTGTGCCGCGCGGAGGCGATGGGACGACAGGGGCTTGCCGGGGCGATGGGGCGGCGGGGGCGCGAGGGCCTCCCGTCATGGGAGAGCCTTGTCGGTTCGCGGTCGTCGCCTTGGGTGTAGGGGGAGGGGCCCCGGCGATAATGAGAGGGACGCTGTGTGCGAAGGGCCCGCCGCCACGATCGCGCACATGGCCGAGTTGATTGAGCGGGGGCCGCTCGGACGGCCCTCTCATAGGGGGCTCCTCGCCGCGGGGATTTCGCGGGGGACGAGGTCCGCCGGAGGGCGGGCCGGGAGCGGCGCCGAACCGCCGCGTCGCCGGTGTGAAGGGCCGGTGACCCCCCCCTCATGGCGAGCCGGGCCGTGATCGAGCTCCGATGATCAGGCCGGTCGCCCCGGCCGTCCCGGATCGCCACAGCCGTTCAGCCGATCTCCCATGCCGTCAGGCGCAAAGTCGAGGAAACCGCCGGTGACCGCTTTCGGTGGCCGCTGACCGGTGACCGCCCTTCCCTAGAACGCAAAAGGGGACAGATCCATGAAGACTCGTCTACTCGTCCTTCCGCTGGCAACGGCGCTCTCGTTCACCACCGCCTCCGCGACCGGAGCCGGCGCCACAACGAGCGGAGGCGGCACGGGAACCGGCGCGCTGATACCAGGAGCCGTCCGGACACCGGTCCCCTCACCCGGCTCCCCCTCGCCCGGCTCACCGTCGCCCGGCTCCCCATCGCCCGGTTCGCCCTCACCCAGCGGGTCGCCGAGCGAGATGTCGCCCTCGCCCGTGCCCACCGCCTCTCCCTCCGGGCCCGGCTGCGCGGCCCTGCCCACCTCCGGGCCGGGCAGCGTGGCGCAACTCGCCGGCCAGCCGCTCGGGACGGCCCTCTCGCAGATCCCGGACCTGTCCACGCTGGCCGACGTCGCCAAGCGCGGGAACCTGGTGGACACCCTCAACTCCGCCAAGGACATCACGGTGTTCGCCCCGGACAACTCCGGCTTCCGGAAGGTCCCGCAGGACCAGCTCAACCGCTTCCTGGGCAACAGGCACGAGCTCGCCCGGCTGCTGACCTACCACGTCGTCCAGGGCCGCAAGTCCCCGGCCGACCTGGAGAAGGGGCAGATCGCCACCCTGGAGGGCGGCAAGGTCACGGTGAAGCGCGAGGACGACACCCTCAAGGTGAACGACGCCAAGGTGACCTGCGGCCCGATCCAGACCAAGAACGCCACCGTCTACATCATCGACTCGGTGCTCAAGCCCCGAGGATGACCCGGACGGTCACGCGGCACCGCTCCACTCCCACGGGCATCGGCGGCCACGGCCGCGCCGGTGCCCGTGCGGCGCGCCGGCGGGCCGGGCGCGCTCAGCCCGGGGACCGGGGCCCGCAGATCGGCAGGCTGTGGTCGGACGGGGCGCACAGCGTGATGCCGAAGGGGACGCGGACGGTGCCCTCGGCACGGCCGGCGCTGTAGGTGATGACGAAGCCCGAGCTCGACGCGCTGACCGCCGCCGGGCGGGAGGTCTGCAGGACGACCTCGCTGAACTCGACCCGTGGCGAGCCGTCCGGAGCGCACACCTGGGTGACCGTGCGCAGGGCGGTGGAGACGCCGCGCCGGCGCAGGCTCCGCGGCTCGCCCCAGCCCACGCCGTCCTCGCCGAAGCCCCGGTAGAACGGCCGGAGCGCGAACTCCTGCACCGACAGCCCGCCGATGGGATTCTCGAAGTCGACGCGGGTCACCTCCACCGCCCCGGCCCGGTCCAGGCAGACGGCGAAGCCGCCGAAGAGGTACGGCGTGCCCTGCCTGGTCAGCCGCAGGGCGAAGGACTGCCGCCCGCCGTCGCCCGGCTCGACCAGCCGGGGGGCGGCCGCCTGCACGGCGTCCGCCGCGCGCAGGTGCGCGCACGCGGCCACCGCGAGCATCGCCAGGCCCGCCTGCACGCAGGCCGGCACCACCCGGCGCGCGGCGTTCTTCCCCGCCGCCGTTCTCTGCCTTTTGGTGGTCATCGTCCGGTCGGAAATGATTCAGCCCTTGTGCGCCTCGACGATGGCCGAAAGCCGTACTCCCACCCCTTTGTCGCCGCAGAGCCGGGTGAGTTTCTTCGGCCGGAACGACAGTTTCGAGCGCACATCGTATCCGCTCTGCGCCGAGGCGCTGAACCCCGCCACGCTGACGCCGCCGCCTATCACGATGTTGCGCGCCTGGTCTTTGTCCCATACCGAGGAATTGCCGTAGAGCGTTATGCATTGCGCCTTCAGCCGGGGGTGGTAGGCGCGGGCGAAGCGCTTGATCGGGTCGCCGAGGCTGAGCGGCACCAGGCCGCGCCGGCCGTCGCACCCGTTCGCGACCACCCCGTAGTTCACCGTCCCGATGGCCCAGGCGTCGGCGACCCGGGAGACGGTGTGGCTGTCGCCCGCCCGCACCGACAGGGTGAGCGAGCCGCTGGAGGACCACCTGCCCCGCCCGGCCGCACCGCCCACGCCGAGCGTGTGGTCGGCGCCGTCGGCCTGGGTCACCGTCGCGAGCGCACCCGACCAGGCGTAGACGCCCATGTAGGTCTCCTCGCGCCCGTTGTACCGCTTGACCACGCGCGGCAGGCACGGGCCGGGGGAGCGGCCGGCGGCCGCCAGCCGGCCCGCCGAGATCTGCGCCGCGGTCACCGCGCCGTCCCGCAGGGCGCCGGAGACGGCGGAGAAGGCCGGAGAACGGGGTACGACCGCCGTCCGGCGCGCCTCGCGGCCGGCGGCGCCCATCCGCGTGGACGGGGCGGGCGGCGGGCCGGCGGGCGGCCGCCACCCGGCCCCGCCGGGCACGGGGGTCACCGGTTCCCCGGCCGGCGCGGTCATCCAGGCGGCCGGGTCGTCGTTGGCGTCGGCCACCGACGGATGGCCGCCGAGGTCGGCGACGAGCTGCCGGGGGACCGACACCCCGGCCGTCTCGGCGGCGGCGGTCGACCACACCGGCACCACCGGCCGTCCCTCCGCCGTGCCGACCAGGACGACCAGCCGCTCCGACCCGCCCGCCGCCGGCAGGACGTAGACCGGGTCCCCGGGGTCGCAGGCGCGCGGTGTGCCGGCGCCGCACCGGGCCGCCCGCCCGCCGATGGGCACGGCGTGCTCGGACCGGACCGCGGTGGTCATCCAGCGCACCTCGCGCGTGCCGTCGGTGATCGCCACCTCCAGGTGGACCCGTCCCCGCTCGTCGACGTAGGGCGCGGGCAGCGCGGAGGGGTCGAGGGCGACCGAGAACCGCCCGCGTGCGTCGGTGCCGGCCGCTCCGGCGACGACGGTGCCGAGCGAGCCGCCCTCGGGGACGTCGAGCGCGTCCCCCGCCGGGTAGGCGATGGCCAGGACGGCCGCTCCCTCCAGCGCGGCGCCGTCCCGGGTGACCACACCGCTCACCGCGGTCAGACCGGTCATCCCGGACACCGGGAAGGCGGCGTCCGCGGCCCCTCCGCCGGCCGGGGCCGCCCCGGAGGCGCTCGCCGCCAGCGCGGCGACCGCGCACAGCCGTGCCCGCGCGCGCGTATGCGCCCCCACGCCGTTCTCCTCCCTGCCCGGGCCGCGAGGCCGGGCGTCATCGCGTCGTCCATCGCGCCGCCGTCCCTGCGCCGGTGGTCACCGGCGCAGGGACGGCCGAAGCGGAGGTCAGCTCCGGCCGGGCGGGCGGACCAGGGTGTTGTGGAACGAGGTGAGCAGCCACTCGCCGCCGCTTTTCACCGCGACGGAGGTGTTGACCGACAGGGTGTCCGCGCGGCACGCCTTCTCCGCGCCGTAGAGCACGCATCCCTTGCGGACGATGACCGCTGTCACCGGCGACACGAAGCGCACCGTCTCCTCGGTCACAAGCGGCCGGGTGTGCCGCAGGCTGGTGCGGAAGTAGCGTTGCAGGGCGGTGGCGATGCCCTCGCGGCCGTGCAGGTGCTCGCCGAGGATGTTGACCAGGTCGGCCTCGGGCGCGTACTCCGCGGCGTACGCCCGGCCGTCGCCGCGCACCCAGGCGCTCTCCTGCCGGCTGCGGATGCGGGCCAGCGCCGTGAGGTCCGCCGGAGTCCCGGCCGACGCCTGGACGGAGTCCGCCGACACCGGGGAGGACGCCTTGGCCACGTCGGTGGACGACGGGGTGGCGGGGGAGATGACGGCGGAGGCGCCGACGGCCACCCGCGTCATGAGGTCGGCGGGCGAGGCGGTGGCGGCCGGGGCGGCGGCGCCGATCGAGGCGGTGCCGAGGCCTGCCGCAAGAGCCAGGCGCATCGTCCTGCGCCCGTGTCGATGATTGCGCATCGTGTGCTCCCGTCCGAATGTCGATCTGCAGCAAACGTAACCGCGCGTCGTCCGGCCGACGGTGAAAGCCGTCACGTGTCCTCAGTCGGTCCTCGGCTGATGCCCGGGATGTACGGGCATGGGGATAAGTGGCCGCCGGACGGCCGCGTGCCGCCGGAATCTTCGGAGATCTCCCGGGAAATGGGACGGCAGACGGTTCCCGGGGCGAGGTATTCGAGGTATACGAGGTATTTCGAGCGTTCGACTTCTTCGGAGTGGCACGCCGTGCACGAAACGTGCCGCACGAAGCCCTCTTTATAGGGATCTGATAGCAGTATTCCCCGTAAGTCCGACATAACCACATTTTCCGGGCGGGCGGCTTGGGAGTCACCCCCACCGCCCGCGGAGCCGCGCGGGGCCGGTCAGGCGGCGGAGGAGGCGAGAAGGCGGTCCAGCACGCGGACCCCGAACTCCAGCCCGGCCACCGGCACCCGCTCGTCCACGCCGTGGAACATGCCGAAGTAGTCCAGCCCCGGGTCCAGCAGCAGGGGCGCGAAGCCGTACCCCCGGATGCCGATCTTGGCGAACGACTTGGCGTCCGTTCCCCCGGTCATCACGTACGGCACCGGGCGTCCGGCCGGGTCCTCGGCCAGCAGGGCCGCGCGCAGCTCGTCGAAGAGCCCCGCGGTGGGGGAGGCGACGCCGTGGTCGAGCTGGACCAGCTCCCGGGTGATCTTCGGGCCGAGCAGCCGGTCGATCGTCTCGAAGAACTCCTCCTCGAACCCGGGCAGGAACCTGCCGTCCACGTGTGCCCCGGCCGTGCCCGGGATCACGTTCACCTTGTAACCGGCGTCCAGCATGGTGGGGTTGGCCGAGTTGCGGATCACGCCCTTGAACAGCGTGCCCGCCCTGCCCAGCCGCTCGGCCTCCTCGTCCAGCCGGTCCAGGTCGATGGTCGTGCCGAGCGCACGCCCGAGGCCCTCGATCAGGGCGGCGACCGCCGGGGTGAGCCGCACCGGCCAGCGATGGTCGGCGAGCCGGACGAGCGCCCGGCACAGCTCGGCCACCGGGTTGTCGACCGGCGGCTTGGAGCCGTGCCCGGCCACACCGTGCGCGGTGACCTTCATCCAGGCCGTGCCGCGCTCGCCGACCGCCACCGGGTAGAGCCGCAGCGCCTCCCCGGCCGCGCCGCCGGCGCGCGGGACGGTCACGCTGAACCCGCCCGACTCGCTGATGGCCTCGGTGCACCCCTCGAACAGGTCACGGTGCCGGGTGACGACATGCCCCGCGCCGTACTCGCCGGTGGCCTCCTCGTCGGCCAGGAACGCCAGGACGATGTCGCGCCGGGGCCGCACGCCGCGCCGGGCCCAGTCGCGCACCAGGGCCAGCGTCATGGACAGCGAGCCCTTCATGTCCACCGCGCCGCGCCCGTTGACGCACCCGTCGTCGACCTCGCCGGAGAACGGGTGCATCCGCCACTCCGCCGGGTCGGCGGGGACGACGTCCAGGTGCCCGTGGATCAGCAGCGCGTCCGGGCTGTCGCCGGGGATGCGGGCGACCACGCTGGTGCGCCGCGGCGCCGACTCCAGCACCATCGGCTCGATGCCGGTCTCGGCCAGCAGCCCGGCGACGTACTCGGCGGCCGTGCGCTCGCCCGGCCCGTCCAGCGTGCCGTCGTTGGTGGTGTCGATGCGCAGCAGCTCCGAGCAGATGGCCGCGGCCTCGGCGCCGCTCACTTCCCCGCCGCTCGCCCGGTCGCCGTTCCCGTCCGTCTTGCCCATCCGTCGCTCTCGCCCTCGTCGCTCACGGTCTGTGGATCATTTGCGGCCCCGCAGCTCCAGCGGCGGCACCTCGGGGGTGGGGAAGCCGAAGACGAGCCCGTAGAAGGCGAGCTCGGCCTCCAGCGCCGTGACGATCGTCTCCTCCCTGCGCCAGCCGTGCTGTTCCCCGGGGAAGGTGAGATACGCCCACCGGCCGCCGTGCTCGTCGAGGGCGGCGATGAACCGCCCGGCCTGCCCGGGGTCGACGATGGCGTCCTCCAGGCCGTGCATGAGCAGCGCGGGCCCGGACGCCTTGCCGGCGTGCAGGGTGGGGGAGCGGTCCAGGTAGCGCTGCCGGGTCTGCGGCAGCGGGCCGATGAGGCCGTCCAGATAGCGCGACTCGAAGTCGTGGGTCTCCCGTGCCCAGCCCTCCGGGTCGGTGATCGCGTAGTGCGCCACCGCGCCGCGGAAGACGTCGCTGTGCACCAGCGCGGCGACCGACGTCCAGCCGCCGGCACTGCCCCCGCGGATCGCCACCCGCTCCGGGTCGGCGAGCCCGGCCGCGATCAGCCCGCGGGCGACCGTCTCGCTGTCTTCGACGTCCACCACGCCCCAGTTGTGGCGCAGGCGCTCGCGGTAGGCCCGGCCGTACCCGGTGGAGCCGCCGTAGTTGACCTCGGCGACCCCGATGCCGCGGCTGGTGAAGTAGGCGATCTCCAGGTCGAACACCATCGGGCTGGACCCGGTCGGGCCGCCGTGCACGAAGATCACGTACGGTGACGGGGCGCCCGGCGCGGCGCCGGCCGGCTCGTACACGTGCGCGTGCACCCCGCCGAACTCCATCGCGCGCGGCGTGGGCAGCACGGAGGGGTCGGGCAGCGGCTTGGGGCGGGAGAGCACCTCGTGCGCCCCGGTCGCGAGATCCACCCGGACCACCTCGTACGGCCGGTGCGGCGACCCGCCGACCGCGACGACCGAACGGCCGTCCGGCGCCACCGAGAGGGCGGGGGCCCAGTACGTGTAGGAGCCGCCGACATCGGTGATCTCACCGGTGCCCGGGTCGAGCACCCCGAGCCGTTTGCCGTCGGCCGTGCCGTGCATCGCCACCAGGCGGTCGCCGGCCAGGGCGAACCACTGGTAGCCGAGCTTCCACGCCGCGTCGCCGAACTCCTCCGCCCTCGGGGTGAGGTTGCGGGGCGGGGCGCCGTCCAGCGGGACCAGGTGGAGGTTCCACCAGCCGGACGGGTCGGTGACGGCGTACAGCGCGCCGTCGTCGCGCCACTCGGCCTGCGCCACGGCCTCGGCGGGCCCGCCGGCCACCACGCGGTACGGCCCGGCGGTGCCGTCCTCGCGCAGCGGCGCCACACACAGCGACGTGCCGTCCCAGGGCATGGCGGGGTGGTCGTACCCGATCCAGGCAACCTGGCCGCCACCGGGGGAGACCCGCGGGTTGAAGATGAAGTGCTGCGCCCGGACCACCACGCGCGCCGGGCCGCCGTCCAGCGGCACGGCGACCAGGTCGCGCACGTCGCCGGTCTCGCGCACGCACCACACCTCCCCGCCGTGGACCACCAGGTCGGCGTACCGCGCGGAGCCGGGCGGGGTGAGCGGCACCGGCTCCGCGCCCGGGCGCAGGAGGTAGAGCCGCTGGTCCTGCCAGTTGGTGAAGACCAGGCCGCCGCCGGGGACCGGCCGCCACGACCGGCCGCCGTACTCGATCACCCGGTTGCGGGCGTTCCACCCCGGCGGCAGGACGTCGTGGACCGAGCCGTCCGGGGCGCGCCGCACGACGCAGCGCCGCCCGCCCTCGGCCGGGCGCGGCTCGTCCCACCAGACCTCCTCGCCTCCGGCGGCGGGCACCACCTCCACCCAGAACGGGCGGTCGTCCACCCGGGCGACGTCGACGGCGCTGATAGGAGACCGGATCACCAGTTGCCCTCCGAGGATGGGAGTGGGATGTCGTGCGGGTGCATGACATGGACGATTCCCCCGCTGCTGGTGCTGCGCAACCAGACGTTCTCGAACGCGGCCCGGGGATACACCCTCTTGACCGTGTCGTCGGAGGCGCCCGCCGGATCATTGGCGATCACATCGCCGCCGGCGGTGAAGCCGGTGACCACCATGAGGTGGCCGCGGGTGGAGTAGCCCGAGCCCGGCAGCTCGTGCTCCTTGAACGACTGGGAGGTGATCAGGGGGATGCCGGCCCGGATGAAGCGCTCGGCCTCCGCCAGCGACCGCAGGCGGGTGACGAAACCGCTCAGCCCGTACCGGCCCGCGTAGGCGACGCCGAAGGGCCAGTTGCCGGTGCCCTGGTAGCTGTGGTCGTACATGTCCCGGGCGGCGTGGTCCACCGCCGGGCACGGGTCGGACGGGTCGACGAACAGCAGCTCCTCCGGCGCCGGGCCGCGTCCCCAGTACTGCAGGACCATCGTCGTCGAGGCCGGGCTGCACCACGCCTCGCCGCCCCCGCCCCACTCGGGGTGGTGGCCGGCGTGCGTGCGCTGTGAGCGCGGCGGCACGTCCAGCGCGACCCCGGCGGCCTCGCCGCGCGGGCTCGCGGTGACGTGGCCGCGGGTGGGCAGCGCCGAGGTCATCACCCCCACCGACCGGACCTCCGCCCCCGGGCCGTGCAGGGTGACCCGCACCTGGTAGGCCGAGACCGGCCGCCGGGCGACGTAGGTGTCCACGGCCACGTCGCCGTCCTCGTCACCCTGCCCCGGCAGCGAGGTGCGGTGGATGTCGCCGCCGCCCTCGGCCCAGCGGCCCATGTCGTACCACTTGGTCAGGCCGCCGGTGACCGTCCGGGCCCGCAGCTCGACCCGCAGCCAGGACCCCGGCGGCGCGGCGGCCGTCCACGAGGGCACCAGCTCGGTCGCGGGGAAGCCGATCTCGCGTTCCTCCGACGTCCAGCGGCGGTAGGCCCACGTGGTGGCGGCGCCGCCGAACGGGTCGAGGTAGGACGTGAAGCCGCTCTCCGAGGGGACCACGCCGGTCCATCGGTGCAAGGCCACGGGGATCGTGTCGGCGGACGGCTTGACCACGCTGCCGATTGTGGTTTCGCCCGCAGTGCGGCGCATCGGATGGTTTACGTATCTGACACATCACCACGCCGTGTCCTGGAATCCGGCGGCACATGCCGCCCGCCGGCCTCCCCGAGTCAGGTGAGGGCCGGTCAGCGAGTGGGCGTGAGCTCGGCGAGGTAGGCGTTGAGCGCCTTCCACGCCTGCCACGCCCGTGTCACCCCGAACTGCGCGGTGAAGCGCAGCACGGCGCGCACATCGTCGTGCGACGCGCCGGCCCCGAGAGCCCGGCCCGTGTGGATGCGGAACGTCTCGTCCAGTGTCTGGTAGTGCACGTCGACGCTCATCGTCGTGAACGCCCGCTCCCGGATGGTGAGCGTGCCCGGTCCCTGAACCGAACGCATGCGCGACTGCAGGTCGAAGTACTCCAGGAAATACGGGTCGAGGTCGCTCAGCAGAGCGCGCACCGGTTCCGGCAGCGGGGTGGGGGCCGAGCCTGGCCCGGTCTTCAGCAACTCGGGGGGCAGTGGCTCCGCGGCCGGGCGGGGCAGCCCGGCCGCGGCCTCGATCTCGGTGAGCCGGTCCATCGCGGCCAGCGCCGCGGCGTACCCGCTGTCGTAGGAGATCAGGCGCAGCAGCGCGCGCATGTCGGCCGTGGACACGCCGCGCCGCAGGCCCGCGCGGACGTGCATCTCGAACGGGAGACCGAGGGCCGGCTGGCAGACGTCGGCGACCAGGGCGAGGAACACCTTCTCCCGGTCGCTCAGCTCGGGCACCGCCCAGCAGTGCGCGACGCTGGTGGCCGCCATCTGGGCGAACACCGGGTCCATCTGGGTGATCGCGTCGAGATCCGTCGAGGCGTGGAGGGTCACAGGAATCACTCCTTGAGTGAACGGCTGTAGCGCTACGACTGTAGCGCGATCGGTCTCCTCGTACAATGGGCCTGTCATGGAAGCCGCCACGCCCCCGCCGCCCGCCGCCCGCCGCCGTCCGAACGCACGGGGGCAGGGCGAGCGGCTACGCGAGGAGATCATCGCGGCGGCCATGCGCATGCTCGACGACCTCGCCGACGACGAGGCACTGTCGCTGCGGGCCGTGGCACGTGAGGTGTCGATCGCGGCAACCTCGGTGTACCTGCACTTCCCCGACCGCGACGCGCTCGTGCTCGCGGTGCTGCGGCGCTGTCACGAGGAAGTGGTGCGGGCCGGCGACGAGGCGGATGCGGCGCACGAGCACCCGGCGGCGCGGCTTCGGGCGCGCATCCTCGCGCAGGCCGCCTGGGCCCACGAGCACCCGGGCCTGTACAAGGTGATGCACGAGAGCGGGGTCCACCGGCGGCTCGGCATGCCGTTCAAGGAGGTGCTGGTCGCCCGGACCACGGAGGCCGTGCGGCGGTGCATGGACGCCGGAGTCGCCCCGCCCGATGACGCGGCAACCGTCGCGATCGACCTGCGCACCGCCGTGAACGGCATGCTGGCGCAGCGGATCAACGAGCCCGACCTGTCCTGGCCGCCCGCCGAGGAGCAGCTCGACCGCTTCCTCGCCAAGCTCGTCGGCCTCCCCCCAAGGGGCGGTTCGGCGGCATAGCAGAGCGCTTCACGATCCCGGGAAGCCATGCCTGGGCGGGCCGGGGGCATCGGGGCCGCTCGGGGCGGGTAGGTCCTGCGTATGCGCGATCTTGCCGACGCGCGGGTTCGTCTACCGGCGGTTCGCCGAGCGGGGAGAGCCGCCCTCCCCGGAGGAGGTGGCCGCCGAGTTCGTGCTGCACCCGGCAGGAGCCGTGGAGGCGCTGCCGGCCCCCGGTGGTAGGCCGGGCGGCTCACCAGGGAGTACCGCCGGCGCGGCGCCGACGAGGCTCGGGCCCTGTTCCAGGACCTCGGCCTCGTCGGCCCGTTCTGGGGAGACCCCGGTCAGAGGTAGAGACCGGTGTGCTCGGCCGGAGCGGCGGGGGCCACGGGCGCGCGGCCCGCGCGCAGCGCGAACAGCTCCGCGAGCGTCGCGCCCGCGGGGGAGACGCCCTCGGAGGTGCCGAGCCAGGCGGTGGCCTCCTCGGCCGACAGCCGGCCCGCCTCCACCTGCGACAGGCAGCGCCCGGGGCGGACGACCGCCGGGTGCAGCCGGGCGAGGTCCTCGTTGGTGGTCACCGCCACCAGCACGTCCCTGCCCTGGCCGAGCAGCCCGTCGGTCAGGTTGAGCAGGCGCGACAGGCCCTGGCCGGTCGCCTCCTTGGCCTCGGCGCGGATCAGCTCGTCGCAGTCCTCCAGCACGAGCAGCCGCCACCGGTGCGCGTCGTCGTCGCCGTCGTAGCCGACGGCGACCTCCATCAGGTAGCCGGGGTCGCCGAACAGCCGCTCGGGGTCCAGCACGCAGTCGACCTGGCACCACGCCGACCACTCGCGGGCCAGGGCGCGCAGGGCCGTGGTCTTGCCGGTGCCGGGCGGTCCGTTCAGCAGGATGAGCCGCCCGCTGATCTCGGCCGGGGTGACCGACATCAGCCGTCCCAGGCTCTCGCCCGCCTCGCGTGAGTAGTTCCCGCGGATCGCCTGCCAGCGCGGCGCGGTGATCGGGCGCTGCGTGCGGCGGGGCCCGTGGGCGCCGACCCACCAGAACCCCATGTCCACGTGGTCGGCGTCCTGAGGTGGCGGCTCGACGGCGTCGCGGGTGCACTCCTCCAGCACCGAGGACGCCAGCTCGTCGCTGACGGCGGTGACGCTGACCAGCGCGCTGCGGTTGCGGAACCGGACGACGCGCAGAGTCCAGCCGTCGCCGCACGCCAGGCGCGACTCCCGGCCGTCCTCCTCCTTGGCGGAACGGGTCAGCCGGGCTCCGGCGGGCATGAGCGCGGCGTCGGCGCGCACGCGTTCCAGGTTGGCACTGCGCGCCCAGGGCTGGTCTCCCGTGGCGAACGGGGACAGCGCGAGCGCGTCGATGACATCGACGGGTGAGTCGCCGTCATCGAGCCACACCTTCATGGGCAGGGTCTCGGCGGCGGGGAAACGGACCTCCTCCACAACGGACATGTACTCATGATTCCGGCTGCCTGGCACCCGGTCCATGGATTTTCCAGCCGGGCTGCAGCCGGCGAGGGGGACCGCGGGCACATCGAGCCGCATGCGTAATTGGTAAATCACGCCATGTGGTCATCTGTAGGTCGTTAGGGTGTGCGTACGGATTTGTGGCACTGGACGGGCTTGGGGCTGTTTGGCGGCTCTGGGGATGGACAGTGGCCCTTCGAAGTCCGAGACGTGTACGTACCCCCTGGAGTAGTCCGTGGCCATCGACCTCGTGTCCCGCGCAGCCTGGGGTGCCCGCGCCCCGCGCGGCGCCTATTCGACGTTGTCCTCCACCCTCGGTGTCAAGGTGCACTACACCGGCGGCCGGGTCGATCCCGCCATCGTGAACGACCACGCCAAGTGCGTCGCCATGGTCAAGTCCATCCAGAACTTCCACATGGACGGCAACGGCTGGATGGACATCGGCTACAGCATGGTCTGTTGTCCCCATCGCAAGGTCTTCGTCGGGCGCGGCCCCCGCCACCTGCCCGCCGCCAACGGCGCCGGGCTGAACAGCGGCCACTACGCCGTGCTCGGCCTGGTCGGCAACGCCGGCCTGGTCCAGCCGAACGACGACCTGCTGCACGGCATCCGCGACGCCATCGAGTACCTGCGGCAGAACGGCGGCGCCGGGACGCAGATCAAGGGGCACCGCGACGGCTACTCCACCGACTGCCCCGGCGACGCGCTGTACGCCTGGGTGAAGAAGGGCGCGCCCCGGCCCGGCGGCGCCGACCCCGTCCCCGACCCTGAGCGGCACCCGGAGTGGCCGGGCCGGCTGCTGCGCTACCCGCCCGTCATGCGCGGCGACGACGTGCGCGCCTGGCAGGCCCAGATGGACAAGCGCGGCTGGACCATCGACGTGGACGGCGCCTACGGACCGGCGTCCAAGCAGGTCTGCCAGGACTTCCAGCGCCAGCAGAAGCTGGAGGTCGACGGCGTCGTCGGCAAGGTCACCTGGGACGCCGCCTTCGAGGCCCCCATCCCCTGACGAGAGCTGCCGGGTCGGCCTGACAGGGCGGCTTCCAAGAGACACCCCTGCGACGTCTGACCCACCCGTGCCCCCCGGCGCGGCCCGCGAACCGGTCCGGAAGGCGTCCGGACCGGTGAGTAGAGCCCCGCAGGGCCGCGTCGATCGCCACTTGATCACGGTGTGGTGGCGGAGTGACCTCCCACCGTGAATCCGCCGCGCGGCACGGCCTACGATCCATCACATGACGGTGCACGCTGAGGAGTTCCACCCCGGGGCCGGTTTCCCACCGGGCACCCGGGAGGAGTGGCGGCGGCTGGCGCTGGAGGTGCTGCGCAAGTCGGGGGCCGAGGTCGCCTCCCCCGAGGAGGCGCTGGCGTACGCGACCTACGACGGTGTGACCGTCCGGCCGCTGTACGACGCCTCCGACCTGCCCGCCGACCCCGGGCCGCCGGGATTCCCGCCCTTCGTCCGCGGCACCCGCGCGGTGGGGGGCGCGCTGTCCGGCTGGGACGTGCGCCAGCGCCACGCCCACCCCGACCCCGCGATCACCCGCGAGGCCGTGCTCGCCGACCTGGAGAACGGCGGCACCTCGCTGTGGCTGGTGCTCGGCGAGGGCGGGCTGGACATCGCCGCGCTGCCCGAGGTGCTGGACGGCGTCTACCTCGACCTCGCCCCGGTCGTGCTGGACGCCGGCGCCGGCACCGCCCGCGCCGCCGACGCCTACCTGCGGCTGGCCGACGCGCGCGGCACCGCCCCCGCGGGCGGCAACCTCGGCGCCGACCCGATCGGCCTGCGGGCCAGGACGGGCGCCCCGGTCCCGCTCGACGAGGCCGTCGCGCTCGCCCGGCGCGTCCGCGAGATCCCGGCCCTGCGGGCGATCACCGTGGACGCCACGCCGTACCACGACGCCGGCGGCTCCGACGCCGAGGAGCTCGGCTGCTCCCTGGCCACCGGCGTGGCCTACCTGCGCGCCCTGACCGACGGCGGCCTGAGCGTGCAGGAGGCGCTCGGCCAGGTCGAGTTCCGGTACGCCGCCACCGCCGACCAGTTCCTCACCATCGCCAAGTTCCGGGCCGCGCGGCTGCTGTGGGCCCGCGTCGCCGAGGCGTGCGGGGCCCCCGGCCACGGCGGGCAGGTCCAGCACGCGGTCACCTCCTCGGCGATGATGACCGCCCGCGACCCGTACGTGAACATGCTGCGCACCACGCTGGCCTGCTTCGGCGCGGGCGTCGGCGGCGCCGAGGCGATCACCGTGCAGCCCTTCGACGCCCGCCTCGGCCTGCCCGACGCGTTCGCCCGGCGCATCGCCCGCAACACCCACGCCCTGCTGGTGGAGGAGGCCCACGTGGCCCGGGTCGCCGACCCGGCCGGCGGCTCCTGGTACGTCGAGCGGCTCACCGCCGACCTCGCCGCCGCGGCGTGGGAGTGGTTCCAGGCGATCGAGGCCGCGGGGGGCGCCGAGGCGGCCCTGGAGCGGCTGATCCCCGAGCGCCTGGCCGCCACCCGGGACCGCCGCTCCCGCGACATCGCCCGCCGCACGTGGCCGATCACCGGTGTCAGCGAGTTCCCCCTCCTCGACGAGCGCCGCCCCGTCCGGCGGCCGGCGCCCGAGCCGGCCACCGGCGGCCTGCCGCGCATCCACTACGCGCAGGGGTTCGAGGCCCTGCGCGACCGCGCCGACCGGGCTCCCGAGCGGCCCCTGGTGTTCCTGGCGACCATCGGCCCGGTGGCCGCGCACACCGCCCGCGCGACCTTCGCCGCCAACCTGTTCCAGGCCGGGGGCATCGCCACGGTCGCGGGCGGCGCCACCACCGACCCCGCCCAGATCGCCGAGGCGTTCACCCGCAGCGGCGCCGCGGCCGCCTGCCTGTGCTCCGGCGACAAGCTGTACGCCGAGCACGCGGCCGCCGTCGCCGCGGCGCTGGCCGGCGCCGGGGCGAGGAAGGTCTGGCTGGCGGGGAAGGGCCACTACGAGGGCGTGGACGCCACGCTGTACGCCGGCTGCGACGCGCTCGACGTGCTGCGCACCACCTTCGACGACCTGGGGGTTGCCCCGTGATTCCCGACTTCACCAAGGTGCCGCTGACCCCCGCCGGGCGGGACGGCGACCGTGCCGGCCACGCCCGCTGGGCGGGGGCCGTGCGCGAGCAGGTCGGCAAGGACCCCGCCGACCTGGTGTGGGACACCCCCGAAGGCATCGGCGTCAAGCCGCTCTACACCGCCGAAGACCTCCAGGGCGTGGAGTTCCTGTCCACCTATCCGGGCATGGCGCCCTTCCTGCGCGGCCCCTACCCGACGATGTACGTCAACCAGCCCTGGACGATCCGCCAGTACGCCGGGTTCTCCACGGCCGAGCAGTCCAACGCCTTCTACCGGCGCAACCTCGCCGCCGGGCAGAAGGGCCTGTCGGTCGCCTTCGACCTCGCCACCCACCGCGGCTACGACTCCGACCACCCCCGGGTCGCCGGGGACGTCGGCATGGCGGGCGTGGCGATCGACTCGATCTACGACATGCGGCAGCTCTTCGACGGCATCCCGCTCGACCGCATGAGCGTGTCGATGACCATGAACGGCGCGGTGCTGCCCGTGCTGGCGCTCTACATCGTGGCCGCCGAGGAGCAGGGGGTGGCCCCCGAGCAACTCGCCGGGACCATCCAGAACGACATCCTCAAGGAGTTCATGGTCCGCAACACCTACATCTACCCGCCCGGGCCGTCGATGCGCATCATCTCCGACATCTTCGCCTACACCTCCCAGCGGATGCCGAAGTTCAACTCCATCTCGATCTCCGGCTACCACATCCAGGAGGCCGGGGCCACCTGCGACCTGGAGCTCGCCTACACCCTCGCCGACGGAGTGGAGTACCTCCGCGCGGGCGTGGGGGCGGGGCTGGCCATCGACGCCTTCGCGCCGCGCCTGTCGTTCTTCTGGTGCATCGGCATGAACTTCTTCATGGAGGTCGCCAAGCTGCGCGCCGCGCGGCTGCTGTGGGCCACCCTGGTCAAGGGCTTCGGCGCGGCCAACCCCAAGTCGCTGTCGCTGCGCACCCACTCCCAGACCTCCGGCTGGTCGCTGACCGCGCAGGACGTCTACAACAACGTCGTGCGCACCTGCGTGGAGGCCATGGCGGCCACCCAGGGCCACACCCAGTCGCTGCACACCAACGCCCTGGACGAGGCGCTGGCGCTGCCCACCGACTTCTCGGCGCGCATCGCCCGCAACACCCAGCTGCTGCTCCAGCAGGAGTCCGGCACCTGCCGGGTCATCGACCCCTGGGGCGGCAGCTCCTACGTCGAGCGGCTGACCCACGAGCTGGCCCGCGCCGCCTGGGGGCACATCCAGGAGGTCGAGGCGGCCGGCGGCATGGCCAAGGCCATCGACGCCGGCCTGCCCAAGCTGCGCATCGAGGAGGCCGCAGCCCGCACCCAGGCGCGCATCGACTCCGGCCGGCAGCCGGTGATCGGCGTGAACAAGTACCGCGCCGGCGCCGACGAGGACATCGAGGTGCTCAAGGTCGACAACAGCGCCGTGCGCGCCCAGCAGATCGACAAGCTGCGCCGCCTGCGCGAGGAGCGCGATGAGCGGGCCTGCCAGGACGCGCTGGACGCTCTCACCCGCGGCGCCGCCGGCGGGGACAACCTGCTCGCCCTCGCCGTCGAGGCCGCGCGGGCCAAGGCCACGGTCGGTGAGATCTCCGACGCGCTGGAGAAGGTCTTCGGCCGGCACGCCGGGCAGATCCGTACCATCACAGGTGTGTACCGCGAAGAGGCGGGCGACACCGCCGGCGTCGAGAAGGTCCGGGCGGCCTGCGCCGCGTTCGAGCGCGAGGAGGGCCGCAGGCCGCGCATCCTGGTCGCCAAGATCGGCCAGGACGGCCACGACCGCGGCCAGAAGGTCATCGCCACGGCCTTCGCCGACCTGGGGTTCGACGTGGACGTGGGCCCGCTGTTCCAGACGCCGGCCGAGGTCGCCCGCCAGTCCGTCGAGGCCGACGTCCACGTGGTCGGCGTCTCGTCCCTGGCCGCCGGCCACCTGGCGCTGGTTCCCGAGCTGCGCGAACGCCTGGCCGAGCTCGGCCGCGACGACATCATGATCGTCGTGGGCGGCGTCATCCCGCCCGGCGACTTCGCCGCGCTGCGCGAGGCCGGGGCCGGCGCGATCTTCCCGCCCGGCACGGTCATCGCCGACGCGGCGCTGGACCTGCTCCGCGAGCTGTCCGCCCGGCTGGGCCATGCCGGCGCTTGAGGACTACCTCCAGGGGGTCCGCGCGGGGGCGGTCGGCTGGGTCGCCCGCGCGATCACCCTGGTGGAGTCCACCAGGGCCGACCACCGGGCGCTGGCCCAGCGGCTGCTCGTCGAGCTGACCCCGCTGTCGGGCAAGGCCCGGCGGGTCGGGGTGACCGGCGTGCCGGGCGTGGGCAAGTCGACGTTCATCGACGCGCTCGGGGTGCACCTGACCGGCGAGGGGCACCGCGTCGCCGTGCTGGCCGTGGACCCCTCCTCCACCCGCACCGGCGGCAGCATCCTCGGCGACAAGACCCGCATGGCCCGCCTGTCGGTTGACCCGGCCGCCTACATCCGGCCCTCGCCCACCTCCGGCACCCTCGGCGGCGTCGCCAAGGCCACCCGGGAGGCCATGGTCGTGGTCGAGGCCGCGGGGTACGACGTGGTGCTGGTGGAGACCGTCGGCGTCGGCCAGTCCGAGGTCGCCGTGGCCGAGATGGTGGACACCTTCCTGCTGCTCACCCTGGCCAGGACCGGCGACCAGCTCCAGGGCATCAAGAAGGGCGTGCTGGAGCTGGCGGACGTCATCGCGGTCAACAAGGCCGACGGCCCGCACGAGATGGACGCGCGCAAGGCCGCCCGCGAGCTGTCCGGCGCGCTGCGGCTGCTGCGGTCCGGCCGAGGAGACTGGGACACCCCGGTGCTCACCTGCAGCGCCCTGGAGGGCGCCGGCCTGGCCGAGCTGTGGCGCACGATCATCCGGCACCAGGACCAGATGGCGGCCACCGGCGAACTCGCCGCCAAGCGCCGCCGCCAGCAGGTCGGCTGGATGTGGACCCTGGTCAGAGACCGCCTGCTGGCCCGCCTCAAGGACGACCCCGGGGTGGCCGCGCTCACCGGCCGGCTGGAGCGCGAGGTCCTCGACGGCACCATCACCCCTGACCTCGCCGCCGACCGCATCCTCGCGGCCTTCACCCACACCACCTGACGCGCGGCCCGGCCGAGGGATCCGATCTCCGCCGGAACGGTCTTTTCCGCGCACGGGTATGGACCTCCCCTCGAAGTGGAAGAAACCTCGCCCTCCGCGCGAAGCTCTCCGGTGCGCCGGACATCGCGGATGTGAGCATGGCGTCACATTCCGTCATAGGAGGCCCGGGAGGTCCAGGTGTACAACGATCCGATGCTTCCGCCGCCGGTGGCCGAGGCGCTGGAGCGGTACCGCAGGGCGCTGGCCGAGCACGGCATGAGCTGGGGCGAGCCCGCGACCCCGTACGTCAGGACGATGAGCCTGTCCCGCTTCGTGGACGACGAGGCGTTCTCCCGCGCCGCCACGGCGAAGGTCCGGGCCGCGTGGCCGGACGCGGGCCTCGCCGAGCGGGAGTCCCGTCTGGCCGGACTCGACTTCGACGAGGTGTTACGCGACGCGCTCGCCCCGCTCACCGATCCCGCGGCGGAACTGAGCAGCGGCCTTCCCGAGGGGCTCGCCGTGCTGCGGCTGACCTCCACGGGCCACCGGCTGTACGGCGGGTCGCGGGCGGTGCTCGACCGGCGCCCGCTGCCACTGGCCCTGCTGGTGGACAATGCCAGGACCTCGCCCGCCGAGGTCCACGCCGCCGGCCGCGCCCACCGCCTCGCCCCCGGCGGCGCACGGCTCATCGACCTGGACACCGCCGCCGAGATCACCATCGGCCCGGCCGGCGCCGTACCCGACGGTGCCGTCGCCGGTGTCGATCTGTCCGCCCTCATCCGCCCCGTGCGCGCCGGACGGCTGCGGCTGCGGGCGGGCTTCCCCTGCCGGTGGAGCGTGTGGAGCGACCTCGACGGACAGGGCTGGTACCCCGAGGGCGCGCCGGCGCGGCGCGACCACCACGGCGTCCCCTACTTCCACGGCGACGACCTCGTGCTCGACGTGCCGGCCGAACCGCTGACCGTCCGGGTGACCCGCGGCATGGAGTACGGCTCCGCCGAGACCGCGACGACCCCCGCGCCCGGCGAGGTGACCCTGGTCCGGCTGGTGCCCGAGCGGCTGTACGACGCGGCGGCGGACGGCTGGTACGGCGGCGACCTGCACGTCCATCTCAACTTCTCCGGTGACCTCGTCGCGGACCCCGCCATGGCCGCGGCCGCGCAGCATGGCGAGGACCTGCACGTGCTGAACCTGCTCGCCGCCAACGTCACCGGCACCCGCGTGCTGGACCGCGAGGCCCTGGAGCACTGGGCCGGACGGGACCTGCCCTGGTCGGACGCCACACACCTGGCCCGCATGGGCGTCGAGTACCGCAACGACCTGCTGGGGCACCTGCACGCCTTCGGGCTGCAGGCCCCGCCGGCCCGGTTCCACAGTGGGTTCGGCGGCGCCCCCGACTGGCCGCCCAGCGCCGCCGCCTGCGAGGAACTGCGCGCGCTCGGCGCGATCGTCGGCTACGCCCACACCTTCAAGGGGCCGGTCGAGGCGCCCGCGGACATCTTCGGCACCGGACGGCCCCAGTGCTCGGCACGCGCGCTCGTGGTGGACGCCGCCCTCGGCCTGGTCGACGCCATGGAGATCCTGCACTACGCCTCCGCGGCCGGGTCGGCGGCGGTGTACCGGCGGCTGATCGGCGCCGGCAACCGGCTCGCCGCGGTCGCGGGCACCGACTCGATGCTGTCGTTCACCCGGCAGCGCATGGAGATGGTGGCGAGCCCGCCGGGATGGGAGCGCACGTACGCCAGGGTGGCCGGCCCGCTGTCGGCCGGCTCCTACGCCGAGGCGGTGCGGCGCGGACGGACCTTCGCCACCACCGGCCCGTTCGTCGAACTCCTGGTGAACGGGCACGGGCCGGGCGACACCGTGGACCTCGCGCCGGGCGACCCGGTCACGGTGACGGTTCGGGCGATCGGACCGGAGGTCGAGCGGCTCACGATCCGGACGGCCGCGGGCGTGCTCGCGCAGGGCCCGCCCGGTGAGCCGCTCTCGGCGGAGTTCGCCGCGGGCGCGCCCACCTACATCGTCGCCCTCGCCGAGGGCGGCCCGCACCCCCGCTCGCTCTACACGAGCGTCTTCGCCCACACCAGCCCCGTCTATGTGGACGTGCGCGGCCGGCGGGTGGCGCGGGAGGACGACCTGCGCTGGTGCCTGTCGTGGCTCGAACTGCTGGAGAGCCTGATCCGCGGGCGGGCGCGCCTGGACGGTAAGGAGCAGCTCGCCGACCACCTCGACCTGATCGACGAGGCCCGGCGCGTCTACCTGTCCCGCCTCCCACGCTGACCGGCCGGACCGGCGTCCCGGCCGCGGGATTACGTCCATGGGGACGGCGATCACTCGCGGTGGAAGATTTCTCTTCCTTGTGGAGCCGTTCGGGAGCCCGGCCGGTTCGTTGGTGTCACCATAGCGGCACACAGAGTGAACGGGAGGTGCGGATGAGCACTGATCCGACGCGGCCGGAGGGCGGGCCCCGGGTGCCCGGGGAGCGCCGGTCGCCGATGCGGGACGCCACGAGCCCCGGGGGGCCGCCGCCGCTGTACGTCAGAGTGGTGAACCTGTGCCGGCTGCTCGGCGAGGAGCGCTTCTTCCGCGCGGCCTTCGACGACGCCGGAGTGCACCCGCGGGAGGCCGCCGCGGGTGAACGCACCCGCGTCCTGGAGATCGACGTCGAGGAGGTCGTGCGCGCCGCGCTCGGCGCGCACGGTGCCGAGGCCGCCCCTCCGCGCCGCGGGTGACTGGCCGCCGCCAGGGTGGGCACTAAGCAAGGCATGTGGAACGCCGGCTCCAGCGAGATGACCATCAGAAAGCGGCTCGGCGGGCTCGACCGGCGGCTGTTCAGGTCGGTCGCCGATGCCCACCTTCCCGGCTTCGACCGCGTGCTGCCGGGCCTGTCGCGCGCAGCGGACAACTCGCTGCTGTGGGCAGCCGTGGCGGGCGGGCTCGCGCTCACCGGGCGCAGGCGCATGCGCCGGGCCGCCACCCGCGGCCTGCTGGCGATCAGCCTGGCGAGCCCCGTGGTCAACCTGCTCGGCAAGCAGGCGTTCGCGCGGGCCCGGCCGTCCATCGTCGACTTCCCGCTGGCCCGCCTCGGCCGCATCCCCTCCTCGCATTCGTTCCCCTCCGGGCACTCGGCCTCGGCCGCCGCGTTCGCCACCGCCGTCGCGCTGGAGGCCCCGGCCCGCATCGCCGTGCCCGTCGCCGTGGCCGCCGGCGCCGTCTGCTTCTCCCGCGTCTACACCGGCGTCCACTATCCCGGGGACGTCCTCGCCGGCTCGGCGCTCGGGGTGGCCGCGGCGCTGGTCACCCGGCGCCTGTGGCCGGGCGCGACGGTGGACGTCGAGGCCAGGGGCGCCGTCACCGCGCCGCTGCACGACCTCGACCCCGACGGCGCGGGAGTGGTGGCCGTGGTCAACAACGGGGCCGGGCACGACCCCTGCACCGCCGCCGCGCTGCGCAAGGCGCTGCCCGCGGCCGAGGTCATCGAGACCGGCCCGGGCGAGGACCTGCTGACGCGGCTCAGACAGGCCGCCGAGCACGCCCGGGTGCTGGCCGTGGCGGGCGGCGACGGCACGATGAACTGCGGTGCGCAGGCGGCTCTGGAGCGCGGCGTCCCGCTGCTGCCGGTGCCGGCCGGCACGCTGGACCACTTCGCCCGCACGCTCGGCCTCGAGACCATCGAGGAGGCCGCCGACGCCTACCGGTCGGGCCATCTGGTCGCCGTGGACGTCGGCGAGGTGGCCGGCCGGGTGTTCCTGAACACGGCCAGCATCGGGGTCTACCCGCTGCTGGTCGACCGCCGCCGGGTCTTCGAGCCCAAGATCGGAAAGTGGCCGGCGCTGGTGCTCGCCATGGCCGGCGTGCTGACCGGCGACCACCGGCCGCTGGAACTGGTCGTGGACGGCGTACGCCGCAAGGTGTGGCTGCTGTTCGCCGGCAACTGCGCCTACGCCTCGCGCGGCGTCGCGCCGACGCACCGCGACCGGCTGGAGGACGGCGTGCTGGACATCCGGATGCTCACCGCCGCCACCCGGCTGCCCCGGCTGCGCGCCGTCGTCAGCATGATCGCGGGCGCGGCCGGGGTGTCCCGGCACTACCTGCACTGGCAGGCGGACACCCTGCGCGTCGCCGCGCCCGCACACCCGGAGGGGGAGATGCGGCTGGCCCGCGATGGGGAGACCTTCACCGCGCCCGGCCCGCTCGTCCTGGGCAAGCGCCCCCGCGCCCTGCTGGTCTTCCGCCCCGCCGGCTGAACCGGCGCACCGGCTGAACCGGCGCGCAGGCGGAGCCGGCGGTCCCGGGCCTTCTTCCGCTGTGCGGGAGCGCGACCTCGCCGCCCTCCTAACGCGCGTCGTGGCGTGACCGCTCACCCCGGACGGGGGCCTTCGCTTGGGGTCAGCTCGAGAAGAGCATGCCCACCCAGCTGCGCTGGTGGCGGTGGTGGCCGCCGTGGTGCGGGGCGCCCCAGGCCGGGCCACCGTGCGCCGGAGGCGGCGGGGAAGGGTAGTGCTGCTGGGACCACTGGCTCTCGACGCGGGTCAGGGTCTCAAGCTCGCCGTAGTCGAGGAAGATGCCGCGACAGTTCTCGCACTGCTCAATGTGGACGCCGTTGCGGTCGTAGGTCCGCATGTTCCCGCTGCACTTCGGGCAACGCATCGAGTCGATCTCCTTAGGACGGTCTCACGGCGACCCTACTGCGGCGCGGCGGCCCGCGCGATCCTCCCGCAGGAGGAGACGAGGGCCTGCTCGACCTCGTCGAGCGGACGGCCCTCCGCGCCCGCCGCGGCCACCGCGGTGGCCGCCAACTGGACCGTCAACGCGCGGGCCGGCGCGTCGAGTTCCCGCCACGGATCGGCCGCGGACACCGCCGGGCCGGCCGCCGCCAGATAGGCCGACAGGAAGCGTTCCCACAGCCGCGGGGACAGCAGCCCCGAGGCGTACCAGGCCGCCGGGCGGGCCAGATCCCAGGCCGGGACGCCGGCGCCGAGGTCGTCGACGTCGATCAAGAGCCACTCGCCCTGGTAGCGGATGATCTGCCCGAGATGGAAGTCGCCGTGGGCCGGCCGTCCCGCGGTGAGCGGACGGACCCCGCCGGCCGGGGCGGCGGCTCCGGCTTCCGCCGGGCCGGGTCGCACCTCGGCCGGCAGGGACCGGAACGCCGCGAGAATGGTCGCGACCGATCCGTTCCTGCCGTCGAAGCCGCTCCCGGGGTCCGGGCCGGGCGCGCCGTGGAGTTCGCGCGGGCCGGACAGGCCGGACAGGTCGGACAGCCGGGCGACGGCCCCGGCCAGCCGGGCCGGACCGCCCGCCGGGGGGAGCGACAGGGCGGCCGCCTGGGCGGTGTGCAGGCGGGCCAGTAACAGCGCCGCGGTCTCCCACGGCGCCCCCTCCGGGTCGGACGGGTCCACCGGCTCGCCGGCCGGCCACACCGTCACGAGCCGCCCGTCCAGCCGTTCGGGACGCTCGGCCAGCGGGGGAAGCAGCACCCCCGGAAGCGTCCCGGCCACGCGCAGGCGCGCGATCAGCGCGGTCTCGTCGGTCTCCGGCGGGTACGCCTTGACCACCACGTCGCCGGCCCGCACGACCGTCACCCGCGTGTCCTTCAGCACCCGCGCCCGCCCCGTCCCGCCGTACGCCCGCGCGAATCGCGCCAGCCGCCCGGTGAGGCCCGCCGCCGTGCCGTCGGTCGCCTCATCCTCGCCGCGCACCGTCACCGGACCAATCTACGGGCCCGCCGGCCGGCCCGGCATAGGGTGGGAGGCATGAGGATCGGCTTCGGAGTGCCCGTCTCGGGCTCGTGGGCGACACCCGCCAACATGCTGCGCGTCGCGCGTCGCGCCGAGGATCTCGGCTACGACTCGCTGTGGACCTTCCAGCGGCTGCTCTACCCGGTCGGCCAGGACCTCGGGCCCTCCTACCACAGCGTTCAGGACCCCGTCGTCACCCTGGCCTACCTCGCCGGGGTGACCGAACGCGTCCGGCTCGGGGTCGCCGTGCTCAACATGCCGTTCTTCTCGCCCGCCCTGCTGGCCAAGCAGCTCTCGACACTGCAGCAGGTGTCGGGCGGGCGGCTGGACGCCGGGCTGGGCCTGGGCTGGCTGCCCGAGGAGTTCACCGCCTCCGGCGTGCCCCTGGCGGGCCGGGGCCGCCGCGCCGTGGAGTACCTCCAGGTGCTCCGGCGGTTCTGGCACGACGACATCATCAGCCACAAGGGCGAGTTCTACGAGGTGGCCCTCTCCCACCAGGACCCCCGCCCGCATCCCGCGCCGCCGGTGCTGCTCGGCGGGACGGCCGAGGTCGCGCTGCGCCGGGCCGGCGAGCTGGCCGACGGCTGGATCAGCTCCAGCCGGGCCGATCTGGCGACGATGGACCGGCAGATCGGGATCATCAAGCAGGCCGCGAGGGAGGCGGGCCGCGACCCCGAGGCGCTTCGCTTCATCTGCCGGGGCGCCACCAAGGTGCGCGAGCCGGGGCTCGCCGACCGTCCGGCGCTGACCGGATCGCTGGAGGAGATCCGCTCCGACGTGGTGGCGCTGGCCGGCGCCGGGGTCACCGAGGTCTTCCACGACCTCAACTTCGACCCCGAGATCGGCAATCCGGACGCCGACCCCGCCATCTCGATGCGCCGCGCCGAGGAGGCACTGGAGGCCCTGGCCCCGGGCGCCTAGATCGGCTCCCAGGGGTTGCTCTCGTACGCTTCGCGCACCCTCGCCATCGGATCGGCCATGCCGGGAAAGGTCACCTCGCCGATCCGGCCCACCGGCATGATCCCCCAGGAGTTGGTGAGGAAGGCCCCGCGGAAGGAGCCCAGGTCGGCAAGACGCAGCGGCCGTCGGCGGACCGGCACGCCCAGCGCGGCGAGCCCCCGATCGAGGAGCATCATGGTGATGCCGGTCAGCATCGGCGCCTCCGGCCAGACGACGGCCTCGCCGTCCCAGAAGCCGATGTTGGTGATCGCCCCCTCCGCGACCGTGCCGTCCTGCGCGACGAGCAGCGCCTCGTCGAAGCCGGCCCGCTCGGCCGCACGGCCCGCCCAAGACTGGCCGAACCCTCCGACGTGCTTGAGGTGCGCCGCCGGCCGCTGGTAGGCGACCGGCAGCAGGCTCTGCGGCGCGGCCGGGGGCTCGTGCGGCGGAGCGACGCTCACCAGGATCGACACCCCGCCGCCGCGGGCCTCGTCCCGGGGGAACACGTAGACCCGCACGGAGGCGTCGCGGGCGCCCCCGGCGAGGGCGTGCCGGACGCGGTGGCGCACGAGGTCGCCGTCCAGGCCCTGGCCGAAGAGCTCGGCGGTGGCGGTGTCCAGCCGGCGCAGGTGCAGGTCGAGCCCGCGTGTCGCGCCGTCGCGCACCTGCATCGCCGTGAAGTGCCCATAGTTGCGCAGCGCCGGGCGCAGGAGATCTTCCACCGTCGGCGGGTGTCCATCGATCACGACTCTTTCCATGCCCGCGGATGCTAGGGCACACAGTGCTACGTCGGGATATGGCGGTCGTTAGTGAAATGACCGCTGGGTACCTGTCATTCTGGTCTGGTACGTAGGTCAGGCCCGGAACGCGGGGGAACGGTGAACGAGCGCAAGCCGATCGAATGCTGGCTGTCGGACATGGACGGCGTCCTCGTCCATGAGGGAAGCCCGGTGCCGGGAGCGGAGGAGTTCATCCGCAGGCTCCGCGACTCCGGCAAACGCTTCCTCGTCCTGACCAACAACTCCATCTACACGCCGCGCGACCTGTCGGTGCGGCTGCGCGGCGCCGGGCTGGAGGTGCCGCCCGAGTCGATCTGGACCTCCGCGCTGGCCACGGCCCGGTTCCTGGACGACCAGCGGCCCGGCGGGTCGGCGTACGTGATCGGCGAGGCGGGCCTGACCACGGCCCTGCACGAGATCGGGTACGTCCTCACCGACACCGCCCCCGACTACGTGGTGCTCGGCGAGACCCGCACCTACAGCTTCACCGCGATCACCCGGGCCATCCGGCTCATCGGGGCCGGTGCGCGGTTCATCGCCACCAACCCCGACGCGATCGGCCCGTCCAACGAGGGCGCCCTGCCCGCGTGCGGCGCGGTGGCCGCCATGATCACCAAGGCGACCGGTGTCGAGCCCTACTTCGTCGGCAAGCCGAACCCGATGATGATGCGCAGCGCCATCAACGCCATCGACGGGCACAGCGAGAGCACCGCCATGATCGGCGACCGGATGGACACCGACATCGTGTCCGGCATGGAGGCCGGGCTGCACACGATCCTCGTCCTCACGGGAGTGACCACGAAGGACCAGATCGACCGCTACCCCTTCCGTCCCTCCCGGGTCGTCAACTCGGTGGCCGACCTCATCGACCTGGTGGACTGACCTCGGGCAGGTGTACCGGCGCGATCCGGTGGAAGGGCGGGGGAGGACCGCCGGGTCCTGTCAGGCTTCACGGGGAGGATGACCGCATGACGGACGTTTACCTGGAGATCGGAGCCAAGAAGGTCTTCGCCTGCGCCCTCGACTGGCCCGGCTGGTGCCGGGCGGGCAAGGGGGAGGAGGCCGCGCTGGAGGCCCTGGCCGAGTACGTGCCCCGCTACCGCGTGATCGCCGAACGGGCGGGGCTGCCGTTCGATCCGGACGCCCTCACCGTCGTGGAGCGGGTGCCGGGCGGCACGACCACCGACTTCGGCGCGCCACAGGCGATCACCGGCATCGACGCCCACCCGGTGGACGCCGCGACCGCCGAGCGCGACACCGCGCTGCTGCGGGCCGCGTGGGAGGTCTTCGACGAGGTCGCGGCGGCCTCCCCTGAACACCTGCGCAAGGGCCCGCGCGGCGGCGGGCGCGACCGCGACAAGATGGTGGCGCACGTGGTGGAGGCCGAGCGCTCGTACGCCCGCACCATCGGCGTGCGGCACAAGCCGTTCGCCGCGGACGACCTCCCGGCGCGCGCCGCACTGCGCGACGACATCGTGAGCGTGCTGTCCAAGCCCTCCGACGGCACCCCGCCGGCCGGCAAGGGCTGGCCGCCGCGCTACGCCGCCCGGCGGCTGGCCTGGCACGTCATCGACCACATCTGGGAGATGGAGGACCGCCGCTCCTGACCGTCCCGCCCGGGGCCGCGGCCCCGGTTCCGATTCCGGAAGGCGGCTCCTCGGTGGGCGGCCGGGGGCCGGGCGGGTTCAGCCCTCGTCGGAGCGGCGCAGGCGCTTGACGTCGGAGCGGTGCTTCTTGGCGGCCAGGCGGCGCTCGACCGAACCCCGGGAGGGCTTGGTCGGCCGGCGTCTTTGGGGCGGGGGAGCCACCGCCTGGTCGAGCAGGCGGGTGAGACGCAGCCGGGCGGCCTCGCGGTTGCGCAGTTGCGAGCGGAACTCCGAGGCGGTGATGGTGACGACCCCGTCGACCAGACGGGAGGCCAGCCGCTCCAGCGCGCGGGCCTTGAGCGGCGGCGGCAGGGCCTCGGTGGCCGCCAGGTCGAAGCTCAGCTCGACCCGGCTGTCGGTGGTGTTGACCCCCTGGCCACCCGGCCCGGAGGAACGCGAGAAACGCCAGGTGAGCTCGGCCTCCGGGATGACGACCGAGCCGCGGACGAGCAGGGGACCGGGCATTCCTCCAGCGTAGCCGCCCGCCCCCACTACCGATCAACCCGTTTTACCGCGCCTGCCGCTTTCGTCCCGGCGGTCTCCCGCAGGCCGGGCGCCGGCCGCGGGTGACCGGTTTCCGTGCCGGCCGTCGCCCGACGTCCCCGTACCGGCCGTGGCGATCCGGTTGCGGAGATCGCGGGCCTGGAGGACAGTGTCCCTGTACTCCAGGGCCGTAGCGGTCGGCCCTTTCGTCCAAAGGCCCGGCCGGCGCGCCGGGGCGCCGCGTCACGACGTGGGGAGGCCGTGCGGTGGCGAGCATCGTGGGGGTTCACGGCATCGGCAAGTACCACTACTTCCTGGACGCCGGGTCGGCGCGCGGGGCCGCCGAGGCCATGCGCGCCAAGTGGGACCGCTATCTGCACCAGGGCCTGACCCGCGGTGCCCCGTACACCGGGCAGTCCTACGTCAGCGAGGTGGCCTACTACGCACACCTGCTGCGCGAGGAGAAACCGTCGGCGGCCAAGCGCGATCTGCGCAAAATGGATCCCGCCTCCCAGCTCGTGCTGGCCGGCTGGATGGAGCAGGTGGACGGCGTCGGGGCGAGGGCGGGGGAGACGCTCACCGGGCTGATCCACCGGTTCGCCGAGTGGCTGCTGGCGCGGCTCGGTCCCAAGGCCAAGGACTTCGCCGAGGACTTCTGCCCCGAGGTCGCGGCCTACCTCGCCGGCGCGGACGCCGCCGCGCGGGTCAGGTCGCGCGAGGCCGTGGCGGACACGATCCGCCGCAACCGGCCCAAGGTGCTCATCGCGCACTCGCTGGGCAGCGTGGTCGCCTATGAGGCGCTGTGCGCGCACCCCGACCTTTCCGTCGAACTGTTCGTCACCTTAGGCAGCCCGCTGGCCATGCGCAACGTCGTGTTCGAGCGGCTGCAGCCGCTGCCCGTCGCCGGCCGCGGGCGGCGCCCGGCGGGCGTCGGCCGCTGGGTGAACATCGCCGACAAGGACGACATCGCGGCGATTCCCGGCACGCTGGCGAAGTTCTTCGACGGGGTGACCCGCGACGAGAGCGTGAACATCGACTGGGCCGACTTCCACACCGCGCGCAACTATCTCGGCTGCGGCGCAGTGAACGAACATGTGCGTCCCTACCTGACGTCCCGGGTCGGATAGGATCGCGATCATGAAATGGGTGCTCTTCGACTACGGGGAAGTGCTGTGCCACGCGCAGCCCGAGGCCGACCGCGAGCGCTTGGTGGAGGCCGCGGGCATCGACCCCGACCGGTTCTGGCGGGGCTACTGGGAGCACCGGCTGGAGTTCGACCGGGGCACCCTCACCCCGGGCGCGTACTGGTCGGAGGTGCTGGACCGCCGCGCCCGGGACGCCGAGGTCGAACGGCTCGTCGCGCTGGACGTCGCGAGCTGGACCCACGTCAACGACGCCGCCGTCGCGGTCATGCAGGAGCTCCGCGACTCGGGCCGCCCGGTCGCGCTGCTGTCCAACGCCCCCGCCTGCGTGGCGGAGGGCATCGAGCGCCTGTCCTGGATCCCGGCCATGCACGCCCGGTTCTACAGCGGGCACATGGGCCTGGTGAAGCCCGACGCCGAGATCTACCTGCGGGTCGCCACCGCGCTCGGCGCGCCGCCGCAGGACGTGGTGTTCGTCGACGACCGGCTGGTGAACGTGCACGGCGCCGAGGCGGCCGGCATGAGCGCCGTCCACTTCCGCGACGCCGGGACGCTGCGTGACGACCTCAAGCTCATGCTGTCGATGCCCTCCGCCTGACGACCACCGGATGATTCCGCTCTGACCTGCGGCGACGACGCATCGTATGCCCCTGTAGCGGGCATACGCCTAGCAAGCGGAATCACGGAGGGTGACATGCATGTCGGCGGCATCATCAGCGCGATCATCGTCGGTCTGGTGATCGGGGCGCTCGCGCGGCTCATCATCCCCGGGCGGCAGAAGATCCCGATCTGGCTCACCATCGTCATCGGCATCATCGCCGCCCTCATCGGCACGGCCATCGCCGGCGGCCTCGGCGTCGCCGACACCAGGGGCATCGACTGGATCGAGCTGATTCTGCAGATCATCCTGGCCATCATCGGGGTCCTGATCGCCTCCGCGCTGTACGGGAAGCGCAGGATCACCTGACCACGGGCTCGCGGCCACCCTCCGCCCGTCCGGTCCGCGCCCGCTCTTCGCGTGGAATGCCGCGAGCCGTCGCCTGCGCGTCGGCGGGCGTTCAATCACCGTGGGTAATCCGCACTCCTGTCCCCGAGCTGTTCACGCCGGCGACATCGGGCACTCGCCTGCAGGCCAGCCCGGTCGTCTGCACTTGCAGGCGTGGAGCAGAACCCGTCACGCAGAGCGTTCCTGATCGCCGCCGCCGCCGCGGGGGCCGGCGGCCTGCTGTCGCCCGCGTCCGCCGGCGCGTCCACTCCCCGGCAGGCGCCCGCGGGGCGCACCGCCGCCGACCCGTTCAAACTCGGCATCGCCTCCGGCGACCCGGCGCCTGACGGGTTCGTGCTGTGGACCCGCCTCGCGCCCGACCCGCTCACCCCCGACGGCCACGGGGGCATGCCGTCCCGGGACGTCGAGGTCGGCTGGCAGGTCGCCGAGGACGAACGCTTCCGCACGGTCGTACGCGACGGAACCGCCACCGCCCGTCCCGCGGCCGCGCACTCGGTGCACGTCGAGCTGGACGGGCTGAAGCCGGGCCGTGAGTACTTCTACCGGTTCCGCGCCGGCGGCCACCTGTCCGAGGCCGGCCGCACCCGGACGACTCCCGCGCCCGGCACCACCGAGACGGCGCTGACGTTCGCGGCGGTCTCCTGCGCGCAGTACGAGCACGGCTACTACACCGCCTACCGGCGGATGGCCGAGCAGCACCCCGACCTGGTCGTCCACCTCGGCGACTACATCTATGAGTACTCCGGCGGCGTCTACACCGCCGCGCAGGGCAACGTGCGCGAGCACGCGGGCGGCAAGCTGCAGACCCTGGCCGACTACCGGGTGCGCCACGCGCAGTACAAGACCGACGCCGACCTCCAGCTCGCCCACCTCACCAGCCCGTGGCTGGTCATCTTCGACGACCACGAGGTGGAGAACAACTGGGCCGGCGACAACCCGGGCACGCTCGCCCCCGACTTCGCCACGCGTAAGGCGGCGGGCTTCCAGGCGTACTACGAGAACATGCCCCTGCGCCGCTCCGCCGTCACCCGGGGCCCGGGCATCCGGATCAACCGCCGGGTGTCCTGGGGGTCCGTCGCGACCTTCCACCTGCTCGACAGCCGCCAGTTCCGCGACGACCAGCCCTGCGACGACGGGATGCGGTCGAGCTGCGACGAGCGCCTGGCGCAGGAGCGGGTCATGCTCGGCGACGACCAGATGAAGTGGCTGGCCGGCGGCCTGGGCGCGGCGCCCGCCGCCTGGAACCTCATCGCCCAGCAGGTGATCGTCGGCCAGCGCGACTACCACCTCGGCCCCGGCCGCGAGCTCAACGTGGACGCCTGGGACGGCTACGCCGCCGAGCGTGACCGCCTGCTGCGCACCCTGGCCTCCGCACGGAGCGCGGGAAGCGGAGACCCGGTCGTGCTCACCGGCGACGCGCACGTCGCCTCGGCCTCCGACCTGCTCGCCGACTTCGACGACCCCGACTCCGAGCGGGTCGGCGTCGAGCTGGTGGCGACCTCCATCTCCAGCGACGGCGACGGCTACCACGACCCGGCCAGGGACGCCGCCCTGCTGATGGAGAACCCGCACCTGAAGTTCGTCAACGAGCGCCGCGGCTACATCATGTGCCGGGCCACCCCCGACGAGCTCACGGCGGACTTCCGCACCCTGGACTACATCAGCCGCAGGGGCGCCCCCGCCCGCACCGCCGCCACCTTCACCATCCCCGCCGGCGAACAGACCCTCACCTGAGGTCCCCGCCGCGGGCAACGGCGCCCGCAGCGGACCTCGTCCACGTCCCGGATCGCGAAGACGTGGCGCGAAGGCCTCCGGCGGCGAGACCACGATGGCGACGGCGCGGCGGCGTCCGGTGGCGCGATCACCGAAGCGGCGTCGGCACCCATCCAGCGGCCGGGAGGCGCAGGGAGCCCGCCCTGGGTCAAGGAGCTTCAGAGAGCGGTGAAGAGCAGGGAGACGTTCTGCCCACCGAACCCGAAGGAGTTGGTGAGCGCCGCGCCAAGGTGCTGTTTGCGAGGCTCGCCGCAGACGACGTCCAGCTCGACCTCGGGTGCCTTGTGTTCGAGGTTGAGGGTGGGCGGGATGACACTGTTGACGACCGACAGAAGAGTGATGACGGCCTCGACGGCGCCGGCGGCGCCGACGAGATGGCCGATGCTGGACTTGGGCGCGGTGATGACGACGTCGTTTCCGAGTGCCCGCCGGATGGCGGCCGCTTCACCCACGTCGCCCACGACGGTGGACGTCGCGTGGCAGTTGACGTGGCCGACGTCCGCGGGCTGGAGTCCGGCGTCCGACACGGCCTTGCGGATCGCCCGGATCTGGCCGGCGCCGGTCGGGTCCGGGCCGGTGATGTGGTGGGCGTCCGAGGTGATGCCGAAGTCGGCCAGCCGCCCGATCGGGCGAGCGCCCCGTCCGGCCGCGAAGTCCGCACGCTCCAGGATCATGATGCCGGCGCCCTCGCCGAGTACGAAGCCGTCGCGGCCGGCGTCGAAGGGCCGTGAGGCACGTTCAGGGTCGTCGTTGCGCTTGGACAACGTGCGCGCCTGGGCGAAGCCGGCGATCGTCAGCGGTGTGATGGCGGCCTCCGCACCGCCGGCGATGACGACATCGGCCTGGCCGGATCGGATCAGCTGGACGGCGAGAGCGAGGGCCTCGGCGCCCGACGCGCACGCCGAGACGGGTGTGTGGACGCCGGCGCGGGCGCCGTACTCCAGGCTGACCCAGGAGGCCGGTCCGTTCGGCATCAGCATGGGGACGACGAGAGGAGAGATCCGGCCGGGGCCTTTCTCTTCCATGAGGTCGTCCTGGTTCAGGAGAGTGTTGAGGCCGCCGATGCCGGTACCGATCACCACCGCGAGGCGGACCGGGTCGACCTCGGGCGCGCCGGCATCGGCCCATGCCTGCCGGGCGGCGACGAGCGCGGCCTGCTGGCAGCGGTCCATGCGCCGGCTCTGCACACGGGGCAGCACGTCGTCGGGAGAGACGGCCATGGGTGCGGCGATCTTCGTCGGCAGCTCGTCGGCATGACCGAATGACGCCACCAGGTCGTCGATCCGGCGTACGCCCGAGCGGCCGGCGAGCAGTCCTTCCCACAGGGAGTCGATGTCGCCGCCGAGTGGTGTGGTCGCACCCAGTCCGGTGACGACGATGTCCTGGACGCTCATGCTGATCTCCTCACGGCGGAAGCGGTGTCCGGGGCTTGCGCCCCGTAGTTGTATCGCATACAAATATCGCGTGTCCACGAGCGAACCGCCCCGCAGCCGCGGCCGGCACACCCGCGCGCGGCTTCTCGAGCAGGCCGTGACGCTCTTCGCCGAGCGTGGCCTCGGCTCGGTGAGCGTGGCCGAGATCGCTGCGGCGGCCGGCGCCCATCCGAACCAGATCACCTACTACTTCGGATCCAAGGACGCGTTGTTCGTCCACGCGGCGTTCCTGATGCTGCTGCGCGACGCCGAGCGGCTCGAACCGATCGGTCACCGGCAACGCACCCCCAAGGCGTTCCGCGAGGCACTGGCGCGCACGGCGCTGGCCCTGCCCGCGGTGCCGATCGCCGTCCAGGCGATGTCGATCACGCGTCACCGCCCCGAACTGCAGCCGCTGGTGCGGCAGAACCTCGGTCTGCTGTTCCGGCAGGCCCAGCGCTACCTCACCGCGGTCCTCGAACGCCATGACTGGGTCATCGACCGGCCCGCCGACACCGAGGCGCGAACCTTCTGGAGTGCCGTCCTCGGGGCGCGACTGATCTCGGAGTCCGGTTTCGCCGGCCGTTCCAGCGACATCGACCTCGCCGGAGTGCTCACGGTCCGCGCCAGGCCGGCAGGTGAATGAGCGGCCCGGCCACACGATCGCCCGTTGGGGACGTCGGCGCCGGGCGCGCAGATGAGTACGCACGATATGAGGTGGCCCCGACCGCCGTTCGGCCGAGCGCCGATCTCCATCGGCCTCTCGTGGACGTCGTGGGGAGTCACCGAGGACGTGGGTTCGTCGTTCGGTCGATCCCTGGCCGCGTGGAGTACGTGGGTCACGCCCGCCCCGATGATCTTCTGGAGACCGTCCGAGCGCCGGGGAACGCTGTCAGGAGGTGAGGGAGAAGCCGAAGAGGGCCGGCTTCGGGGCGGTCAGGGTGGTGGTGTTCCGGGGGTGGAGGCCGGTGTAGGAGCCCTTGCGGGTGGTGGCCGGGATGAGGGTGACGCGTCCGGCGCCGGGGGCTCCGACGGCGAGGCCTGCGTCGTTGATCGTCACGGCGGAGCCGTAGAGGTCGCCGGGGTGGCCCGGCCGGCCGGTGAGGATGACGGCGTGGTTGGCGGTGAGGCCGCCGGTGCGGGTGCCGGCGAGCACCAGGACGCGGTTGCCGCCGGGCAGGCCGATGGCCAGCTCGGCGTCGCCGTCCCCGTTGAGGTCCCCGGCGGCGAGGGCGGAGCCGAGCCGGTCGGTGTTCAGGCTCTTGCCGCGGATGCCCTTGGTCTTGCGCGACCAGAACTCGCTCCCGATCGCGGTGAGGCCCCGGCGCGTGCCGTACAGGACGTGGACGGCGCCGTTGCCGTACATCGGGCCGTCCTGGAAGGCGTCCAGGCCCTCGCCCGGGGTGCCGATGGCCAGGTCGTCGCGGCCGTCGCGGTCGAAGTCGCCGGCGGCGAGGGCGGCGCCGAAGGAGTCCCACTTCTCGGCCTCGCCGGGGACGCCGGGGCTGTTCTGGGTGTACATGCCGGCCTGCCGCCTGCGCACGTCGGCGATGGTGACCGAGCCGCCGCCGGAGGTGGTCGGGCCGACCGTGTCGCCGGGGGCGCCGATGGCCACCTCGGCCCGGCCGTCGCCGTCGAAGTCGCCCACCGCGACCGCGGCGCCGAACTGGTCGCCCTCGATGTGCTCCTGCGCGACCCAGGGGGTGGCCTGGGTGACGAGCGTGCCCTTGGCGCGCAGGTCGCGGCCCTTCATGCCGAACACGCCCACGCCGCCGCCTTCGGACAGACCGGGGATGCCGACGACCAGCTCGTCGTCCCCGTCGCCGTCCAGGTCGCCGGACGCCAGCGCCGCGCCGAACCGGTCGGTGTCGCGCGGGCGGCCGAGGCGGGTCACGTCCAGCGTCCCGGCCGGCTTCAGGCCGTCGGCGGAGCCGCGCAGGAGCTGGACGATCCCGTTGCCGTCGGCGCCGTCGGGGACGGGCGTGCCCGCGAACTCCTCCGACACGCCGATGGCCAGGTCGCCGCAGCCGTCCCCGTCGAAGTCGCCGGAGACGACGGCGGAACCGAAGGAGTCGCCGCGCTCCGGGCTGCCGGGGATGCCCGCCGAGCCCTGGGCGAGGACGCCGATCTCGCGCGTGCCCCGGTACAGCGTGACCGCACCGGCCCGCGCCTGCCCGTCCACGGTCGCGTACGGCGCGGCCACCACCAGGTCGGCGGCGCCGGCGCACGCCGCCCGGTGGGAGTTCCCCCTGGCGTGGCTCCGGGTGCCGGCGGTGGTGGCCATGGCGGCGCCGGTGGACGCGGCGACGCGGGTGAGGGCCGGCGGGCGACGGTGCGGGGTGGCCGCGGCGTGGGCCGCCGCGTGGGGGAGGAGGGCGACGATGGGGGCGACCGCGAGGGTCGCGGCGGCGAGCAGGCGGGGCGCGCGCGGGGCACTCATGCTCCGGATGGTCCTCGCCGACCTGGACGTCCGCCCCACCGCAGCGTGAAGTCCCCGCGTCGGGCTTCTTAACGGCGCGTCCACTGATCGAAAATGTGATCGTCAGGAGGGGCGGTGCGTCGCATCACCTGATCGTCATGATGTTCGGCGAGATGTCATCGGCGCGTCACGGCACGGACCGAAGATCGGCCGCGGGTGTGTCTACCTTCACTCTGTTCGTTTCGTAGGTAAAGAGGTAGATATGCGTACTTTGGCGCGCGCGGTCGCCGTCGCGCTGGTGATCGCCCTTCCCGGCACCGCCCAGGCGGCGTACGCCGAGGTCCCGGTGTACGCGCCGGCGAAGGCCCACGGGAACGGCGGTGGCGCAGGGCACGGCGGGGCCGGGGGAGGGCAGGCGCGGCCCGGTTATCAGACGGCAGTCCCGGGCGAGTCGGTCGAGGCCACGCGCACCGACCGCACCGTCGCCCCCGGCATCGTGCTGACCTCCTTCGACACCTTCGGGCGCGACGGCTGGACCAGGGCGCACGTCCTCAACGCCGACCTGTCCGGCCCCGGCGTGGACGTCGGCCTGGTGGGAGGCGCGCTGACCGAGATCGCGCCGCTGTCGAAGTCCGCCGACGCTCGCGGCGCCGTCGCCGCCGTCAACGGCGACTACTACGAGATCAACAACACCAACGCGGTCATCGGCCCGGAGGTCAGGGACGGCGAGCTGCGCAAGGCCACCGACCAGTCCCGCACGGTCGCCGCCGTCGGCGAGGACAAGGTCGCCCGGCTGGCGAGCGCCCTGCTGGAGGGCACCGTCACCGTGGCCGGGGCCGCGCACCGGGTCAACGTCCTCAACTCGCCCTCCTTCCCCGCCAACGGCGTCGCCGTCTTCACCGGCCAGTGGGGTCCCGCCGCGCGCACGCTGATCGGGAACCCCGGCCCGGTCACCGAACTGGTCGTCGCCGGTGGCGCCGTCACCGCGGTCAACACCGCGATCACGGCGGCCCCGGTGCCGGCGGACGGGCTGGTGGTCGTCGGCCAGGGCAGCGCCGCGGCCGCGCTGGCCGCCGCCAAGCCCGGCGACCGGGTCACCCTGGACGTCGGCCTGCGTACCGACTCCCCGGCTGGGCTGCGCACGGCCCTCGGCAGCGGCGAGGTGCTCGTCCGCGACGGCCGGGCGATCGACTTCCCGCCGTCCACCGGCAACGACGCGCCCAAGCCGCGCACCGCCATCGGCTGGCAGGAGGGCGGCAAGAGGCTGCTGCTGGTCACCGTGGACGGCTCGGCCAACTTCTCCGCCGGTCTGAGCTTCGACGAGACCGCCAAGCTGATGGTGCGCCTGGGCGCCCGCGAGGCGTTCATGCTGGACGGCGGCGGCTCCTCCGACCTCGTGGCCCGCGCCCCCGGCGACGGCCGGGTGAGCGTGGTGAACACGCCGTCCGACGGCGGCGAGCGGCCCATCCCGAGCGGCATCGGCCTGTTCACCGCCAAGGGCTCGGGCAGGCTCACCGGTCTCGCCGTCCGCACCGGCGCCGCCCGCGTGTTCCCCGGCCTGACCCTCACGGTGTCGGCCGCCGGGCACGACGAGACCCTCGCCCCGGCCGCGCTGGGCGGCGCGCGCGTCACCTGGGACGCGGGCCGGCTCGGCGAGGTGCGCGGCGGACTGCTGCGCGCCGCGCGCTCCGGCCAGGGCGCGGTCAGCGCCCACGCGGGGCGGGCGCGCGGCGAGGCGAAGGTCCGCGTGCTCGGGGAACTGGCCACCGCCCGGTTCACCTCCGCGAGCCTCACCCTGGAGAGCGGCGAGTCCGCGGTGGTCGGGGTGCGCGGGTACGACGCCGACGGCTTCGACGCGCCGGTCGCCGCCCGCGACCTGCGGCTCGACCACGACTCCTCGGTCGTCAAGGTCGAGCCGCGCGACGACGGTTCGCTCGCCATCACCGGCCTGGACGCCCCCGGCGGCACGGCCACGGTCGTCACCGCCACCGTCGGCGGCAAGACGGCCCGCCTGCCCGTGGTGGTCGGCCTCAAGCGCCGGTCGCTCGCCGAGTTCGAGCCCGGCGAGCAGTGGGGCGTCTCCACCGCCCGCGCGACCGCGTCGGTCGCCGTGGTGGACGCCCCCGACCGTCCCGGCGCCCCGGCCGGCAACCGGGCGCTCGCGCTGCGGTACGACTTTTCCGGCACCTCCGGGACCTCCGCCGCGTACGCGGTGGCCCAGCCCGCGGCGCTGACCCTCCCGCACGGCACCCGGCGCATCGGCGTGTGGGCCTACGGGGACGGCAGGAGGCACTGGCTGCGTGCCACCCTGCGCTCCCAGGGCACCACCAACGTGCCGTTCACCTTCGCGACGCTGGTCGACTGGACCGGCTGGAAGTGGGTGGAGGGCACCCTGCCCGCGGGCTTCTCCGAGCCGATCACCCTCACCAACCTATACGTCGTGGAGACCTCCAACCTCGCCAAGGACGCGGGTGAGATCAGGTTCGACGGGCTGACCGCGCTCGTCGGGGAGGAGGTCACCGCGGACGCCGAGATCGGTTCCGACCCCTTCGTCCTGATGCAGGACGGCATCGGTCCCGGCCGCTGGCGCTTCGCGATCATGTCGGACCTGCACGTCAGCGCGGCGGCGGGCCCGTCGTCGTTCCCGGCGCGGCAGGCGGCGGCGGCGCTGCGGCAGGCCGTCGCCGCCCGTCCCGACTTCATCGTGGTCAACGGCGACTTCGTGGACAACAACCTTCCCGCCGACATCGCCTTCGCCGAGCGGATCCTCACCGACAACGTGCCCGCCGGCCTGCCGGTGTACTGGACGCCCGGCAACCACGAGTCCGGCGCCACGGCCACCGGCACCCTGGACGCCTTCCTGGCCACCGGCCGGCCGGCCCGCCAGGTCTTCGACCACAAGGGCACCCGCTTCGTCCTGCTGAACACCACGCTCGGCGGGCTGCGCGCCTCCGACTGGTCACAGATCCCGGCCCTGCGCGCCGAGCTGGACAAGGCCGCGAAGGACCGGTCGGTGCGGTCGCTGGCCGTGGTCTTCCACCACCCGCCGCGCGACCCGTCGGGCGCGGGGAGCTCGCAGTTCGCCGACCGGCTCGAGGCCGGGCTGGTCGAGCGGTGGCTGGCGGAGTGGCGCGAGAGCGCCGGCAAGCCGGTCGCGCTGTTCTCCGGGCACGCGCACACCGCCGCGGTCGGCCGGGCCGACGGCGTCGCCGAGATCACCACGCCCCCGGTCGGCAAGACGCCGTACAGCTCCCCCGACAAGGGTGGATTCTTCGGCTGGATGCTGGTCGGCGTCGACCCCGCCCCCGGGAAGGTCGAGGCGGGTCTGCCGAGTCCGCGCTCGCGCGACTGGCTGACCGCCAGGGTCAACCCGCTGCTCGACACGATCACTCTCACCGCGCCCGGTACGCTCGCCGCCGGGGCGAGCGCGCAGGTGTCGGCCACCGGTGGCACGACGGCCTTCGGCCTGACCTTCCCGCTGCGATACCCCGCGAGCGTCACCTGGAGCGGCGACCGGGCCCTCGCCGTCGCGGCGGACGCGGCAGCGGCCAAGGCCGCGGCCCGCGGGCACGGCGTGGTGGCGGTCCTGGACCTGTCCAGCGGCCGGCTCACCGCGGTGCGTCCCGGCCGGGCCACCCTCACCGTCACGGCCGGGGACCGCGCCGCCTCCGCGCAGGTGACGGTCACGGGGGGAGCGGCCTCCCGCTGACCGGCCCGCTCAGGCCGAGGAGGGTTTCTCGTACCCCTCGTCCCCGCCGTGCACGCCGGTGTCCGGGTCGAGTTCCGGCTGGTTCGCCGGGTCGGTCGGCGAGGGGGCGAACTCTTCGGCGAAATCCGGTTCGTCGTGGACGTCCTGCTGCTCCGCCCGGCGGTCCGCCAGCGGGACGTCCTCGTCCTCGCGATCTTCGCGCCGGGATCCAGGCTGCGACATGCTTCCCCCAGGGCACTCGTCGTCCGAAACCGGCTCCGTACCCGGGAACGGCCAGGTCAACCCCAGGTCGGCGCGGGGCGGGGGGCCGGAGGGGCCATCTCGGGCCGGAGGGCCGGTGCGGCGGTGGCGGCGGGGGCGGGCAGGGCGAAGGCCACGGCCTTGCCGGACCCGCCGCCGGCCGACATGGTGGTCGGGTAGGCGTAGCAGTGCCCGTTCGACAGCCGGTGGGCCAGCAGCAGCCCCCGCCCGCTCTCGGCGAGCGACGCCGCGTCGAGCAACTCGTCGAGCAGACCGTCGATCTCGGTGTCGATCGCCGGACGGGCCGGTCCGGCGGCGCCGGAGTCGTCCGGCCCGCGGTCGCTCTCCTGCAGGCGGGTCAGGATGGCCGCGATGGCGTCGGCGTCCTGGCCGCCGTCCACCACCTCACACCACATCGGAATGCCGCTCAGGCAGTGGACGCGCAGCTCGTACGGGCCGCGCGCGTGCGTCTCGGAGTTGGCGGCCAGCTCGGCCACGATGATCTCGGCGTCACCGATGTCGCTCTCGGCGACCCCGGCCCCCGCCAGGGCGGCCCGCAGCACCACCCGGCCACACCGCGAGGCCGACCCCGGCCGCAGCGTCGTCACCAGCACCCGGAAGGCGCCCGCGACGAGGGCCGCGGCCGACTCCTCGCCCGTCCACCGCTCCTGCGCCGGCACTCCCGCACCTCCCGCCTGGCCGTGCGGCCAGGCCGGCGCCCCGGTGCTCGGGTGAGCCTCCTGCTGAACGGGTTGCTCGGCGCGCATGGGTGACCACTCCTTGGGCTTGTCGACGCGATGGGCCGGCGGAGGAAGCGCGCGGTGATCCCTCCGGGGTTGGATCCATGCTGCGCGTGCGGCGCTCAGAACGGCCAGACGCCTCACCGATACCCATCTCGGGTCTGCGGCGATCGGCCGAGCCGATAGGCCCGGGCGATCGGTCCAACCGTTATCGGCCACGGGGACCACGGTGACCTGGTTACCTGAGAGGCCAGCGAGTTCACCGTGGAAGGTCGGCATGAACGTCACTCATGCGAACGAGCAGGCGATCAGCTTCGCGGTCTGGGAGCGGCCGGCGATGCGCCAGGCGCTGGGGGCGCGCGACATCGCGACGGTCTACCTGCTCCTGCAGCGGGTCGGCATCTCCCAGCGGCGTATCGCCGCCCAGACCGGGCAGTCGCAGTCGGAGATCTCCGAGATCCTCAACGGGCGCCAGGTCATGGCCTACGACGTGCTGGTCCGCATCGCCGACGGGCTCGGCGTGCCGCGCGGCTACATGGGGCTGGCCTACGACGACGCGGCCCCGGCCGCCGATGGCCCGGGCCGGCCCGGGCAGGAGGACGAGGTGGACGAGGACGAGCAGGTGCGGCGGCTGCTGGCGCACGCCGCCCAGGTCACCATCGGCGCCCTGGCCGTCACCGACGACGACTGGCGCCGTCCGATGGCCCGGGCCGACACCCCCGTTCCCGGCAGGATCGGCGAGGCCGAGGTGGAGCAGGTGGAGATGGTCACCCAGTCGTTGCGCGCACTCGACTACCGCTACGGCGGCGGCGTGTGCCGGGACGCCGTGGTCGCCCAGCTCGCCTGGTCGCAGCGGCTGCTGCGCGCGGCCTGCTCCGAGCAGGTCGGGCGCCGCCTGCACCGCGCCCTGGCCGACCAGCACAACCTCGCCGGTTGGACGTCCTTCGACGTCGGCCTGCACGGTGCCGCGCGTGTCCACCTGGCCCGCGCGCTGGAGCAGGCCAAGCACGCGGGGGACCCGTCGCTGGCGGCGAACATCCTGTACCGGATGGGACGCGTGCACCTGCACCTGTCCCGGGTGCAGGACGCATTACGGTTCTTCCAACTCGGGCAGATCTGCGCCCAGGACGCGAGCTGCGAGCTCACCGTGGCGATGCTGTGCGCCAACGAGGCGTGGGCGTACGCGCTGCTCGGCGACGAACGGCTCGCCATGAAGTCCATCAACAGGGCCTACGACGAGTTCAACCGGGCCCGTCCGGAGGAGGCGCCGGGATGGGTGCGCTTCTTCACCGAGGTCGACCTGCAGGCCGCGAGCGGCGTGGCCCACGCATCCCTGGCCGAGGTGAACGCGGGGCGCCATCTGCCGAAGGCGGCGGAACTGCTGGCGACCAGCGTCCAGCGGCGCGAGTCCGACATGGCGCGGAGCAAAGTGTTCGAACTAATCGGCCTCGCCACGGTGCGGCTGAAACTAGGAGAGGTGGAACAAGGCGTGATAGACGGGCACGACGCCGTCACGCTGATCACTCAGATCAGGTCCGTGCGGACGATCGACCGCCTCAGCCCGCTGGAGGTGGCCGCTGAGGACCGTCCCAACGATTCCGGCGTGCGAGACCTGCTCCGGCGCATCGCGGAGCTGCGGGCCGGATGAGCGTCACCACGATCGACCCCTCCGGCGGGCTGACCAGGGACAACCTGCACTTCCTGCTCGGCGCGGTCTGCGCAGGGACGGGCCTGGACCCCGCCGGCGCCGAGCTGATCAAATTCACCAACAACGCCGTCTTCCGGCTGCGCGCGGCCCCGGTGGTCGTCCGCATCGCCGGGTCCACCGCCGCTCGCGAACGAGCCGGGCTCGTCGTGCGGGTGGCCCGCTGGCTGGAGGGTCACGACTTCCCGGCCGTGCGGCTGCTTCCCGGGTTCGACCAGCCCATCCTGCTGCACGGCCAGACCATCACCCTGTGGCGGGAGGTTCCAGATCGCGCGCGCCGTCCGGACGGCGCCGACCTGGCCCGGCTGCTCCGGCGCCTGCACCGTCTTCCCGGGCCTCCCGCGGGCCTGCCGCCGTGGCGGCCGATGGACGAGGTGCGCAAGCGGCTGTCGGAGCCCGAGGAGCTCGACCCGGCCGACCACGCGTTCCTGACCCGCGAGTGCGACGAGGTGGAGGAGCAGCTCGCCGGGCTGCGGTTCGCGCTGCCCCGCGGGCTCATCCACGGGGACGCCTTCCTCGGCAACGTCATCGCCGGGCCGTGCGGGCCGGTGCTGTGCGACTTCGACGGGACGGGCATCGGCCCGCGCGAGTGGGACCTCGCCCCGGTCGCGGTCGGCCGGCTGCGGCTGGACTACCCGGCCGACGACCATGCCCTGATGGTCGAGCACTACGGGGTGGACGTGACGGCGTGGGAGGGATTCCCGGTGCTGCGCCGCCTGCGTGAGCTCAAGCTCGTCACCAGCGTGCTGCCCGTCCTGCGCAGCAACCCGGCGGTCCGGGGCCAGTGGGAGCACCGCATGCGCACCTTCCGCGCCCGCGACCTCACCACCCGCTGGCAGCCGTACCGCTGACGCCGGCCCTGTCCTGTCCTGCCCTGTCCCGATCCTGGTGCGGGTGCTTCCACCGTTGGCGTGTCCATCACGGCGCGCCTTGACGTGGCCCGGACACCCCGGGAGCCTGCCACGGCGGACGGGGCACGGCAGGTCCTCCTCTCCGGAGGGACAGGGATGGTCCGGGCGGGGAGCGGGGGCCGGCGGGGCGTGCCAGGATAGGACGGTGACAACGGCGGTGGACACGGGCATCGACCTGGCTGATCTGGCGTTCTGGCGCAGGCCGCCGAGCGAGCGCGAGCGTGACTTCGCCCGGCTGCGCGGCCTGCCGCACCCGGTGTTCTTCCCCGAGCGCCGGGTGCCCCTGCTCCGCTCGGGCAAGGGTTTCCACGCCCTGGTGAAGCACGCCGACGTGGTGGAGGCCAGCCGCAACGCCAAGGTCTTCTCCAGCGAGCCCGCCGTGACCAACCCCGAGCCGCCCGGGTGGGTCAAGCACGTGTTCGGCGACTCGATGGTCAACCTGGACGATCCCCGGCACGCCCGGCTGCGCCGCATCGTGTCCCGCGCCTTCTCGCCGAAGATGCTGAGCAACCTCAACGACGACATCGCGGCCGCCGCCGAGCGCATCGTGGACGACGTCGTGAAGGAGGGGCCGCGCGACTTCGTGTCCCAGGTCGCCGCCCGGCTGCCCATCCACGTCATCTGCGACATGATGGGCATCCCTCCCGGCATCCGCGCCAAGGTGCACGAGCACGTGGACGTCTCCACCGCCTACACCGGCGTGCGCATGAGCCTGCCCCGCACCGTCGCCATGGCCGGCCGCAACATGGCCGCGCTGTTCGCCCTGCAGCGCATGGTGATCGCCCTCGGCCGTGAGCGGGAGCGCGACCCGGGTGGCGACCTGGTGTCCGCGCTGGTCACCGCCAACGTGGACGGCGAGCGGCTGACGCCGAAGGAGCTCGGCTCGTTCTTCACCCTGCTGCTGGTGGCCGGCAACGAGACCGCGCGCAACACCATGGCGCACGGCCTCAAGCTGCTGACCGACAACCCGGGCGAGCGTGAGCGGCTGGTGGACGACTTCGACGGCCACATCGCGGGCGCCATCGAGGAGACCGTCCGGTACGTCTCGCCCATCATGCAGTTCCGGCGCACCGTCACCGAGGAGTACGAGATGCGCGGGGTGCGGCTCGCGCCGGGTGACAAGGTCGTGCTGTTCTACGGCTCGGCCAACCGGGACGAGGAGGTCTTCGACGCCCCCGGCCGGTACGACATCACCCGCAAGCCGAACCCGCACGTCGGCTTCGGCGGCCCCGGCCCGCACTTCTGCCTCGGCGCCAACCTCGCCCGCCAGGAAATCAAGATCATGTACCGTGAGCTGTTCACCCGTCTCCCCGGCATCCGCGCCACCGGCGAGCCCGAGCTGCTGCTGTCCAACTTTGACAACAGCGTCACCGCCCAGCCCTTCACCTTCTGACCGGCCGCCGGGCGGGTTCGCCGAGGTGATCGGCGCACGAGGCCCCGCGCCGGCGAGATGTGCGATCCGCCGGCCGGGCCGGCGCGGCTACGGCCGCAGGCCCCGCAGCAGGATGTCCAGGTAGCGGTCGATCGCGGCGTCATCGTCGTCGCCACTGCGGATGGCGTGCTGCAGCCCGCACGTCAGCCTGCGTACGTCGTCCGGCACGATGTCGGGGCGGATGACCCCGGCCGCGCGGGCACGGTCGAGCACGCGCTCCGACAGCGTCAGCAGCTCGCGGGCCAGGGCCAGGATCTCGGCGTCCTGGGACTCGGGCGCCGACAGGATCGCGGCGAGCGCGGGATCGGCGAGCTGGTGGTTCAGGCCGGCGCGCAGCAGGTTGCGCAGCCCGTCCGCGATGTCGGGGTTGTCGGCGGCCGCCGCGGCGGCCGCGACCAGCTCCCGGAAGCCGTCGGACGCCAGTGACTCCAGCAGCGCCTGCCGGTCGGCGAAGTGGCGGTAGACCGTGCCGACGCCGACGCCGGCGTCCTTGGCGATGGCGTTGAGCGGGAGTTCGAGATCACCGGCGGCGATGCGTGCGCGCGCGGCGGCCAGCATCCGTTCCCGTACCCGTGCGGAGTCGGCGCGCAGTGTCACGTTGAGAGGATAAACCATCCGCTGCTGTGGTACCGTTCGAGCTGAACGGATAAATTATCCCCTAAGCTGGGACGGCGAGCATGGCACTGGCATGGTCCTACGACGACATCCCCGACCAGACCGGACGGACGACACTGATCACCGGCGCGAGCAGCGGCCTCGGCCTCGTGGTCGCCGGGCAGCTCGCCCGCCGCGGCGCGAGCGTCATCATGGCGGTACGCGACCCCGCCAAGGGCGAACGCGTCCGCGCCGAGCTGACGGGCGACCTCGAGGTGCGCCAGGTCGACCTGGCCGACCTCGACTCGGTACGGCGCTTCGCCGACCGCATGCACGCCGACGGGCGCCACATCGACGTGCTGATCAACAACGCGGGCATCGGCACCACGGCGCCCGACCTGACCCCGCAGGGGTACGAGCGCGTCTTCGCCACCAACCACCTGGGCCCGTTCGCGCTCACCGGCCTGCTGCTCGACCTGTTCCGTCCCGACCACGACCCGCGGGTGGTCGCCGTCGGCTCCAACCTCTACCGCCGCACCCGCCCCCGCACCGACTTCGAGGACCTCGCCGCCGAGCGCCCGATCTCGCACGGCGTCGCCTACGTGAAGTCCAAGACCGCGGCCCTGCTCTTCGGCGCCGAACTCGACCGCAGGCTGCGGCGGGCGGGCAGCCCCGTCCGCAGCTTCCTCGCCCACCCGGGCATGGCCTCCACGCCGATGCACGACCAGGCCCAGAGCCTGGCGCAGAAGGCGCTGCTCGCGGTCGCCAAGCCGCTGTTCAGCCGTCCGATGGAGCAGGGCGGGTTGCCACTGGCGTTCGCCGCCACGAGCCCCGCCGCGCGAACCGGGCAGTTCCTCGGCTTCGCCGCCCGCCGCACGGACCTCCGCGTCCACTTCGACGCGCTCGTACCACCCGCCGACGACCTCGCCCTGGCCGAGCGCCTCTGGCGGCTGTCGGAGGAGGCGACCGGCGTCCGCTACCTGGACGCCGAACTCGCCGAAAGCGCCTGACCGGCCACGGCCACCCCGGCCGGCGTCGTCCGGTGAGCCCGCTTCGGCGCGGAACGCCGCGACCGGTCCGGCTTGACCTCCACCGCTGTTGAAGTTGCACACTGCGGCACATGATCTTCACGCGAGCGGAACTCGACTATCTGGCCACGCAGCGTCTCGGACGGCTGGCGACCGTCTCCCCGGACGGGCAGGTGCAGAACAACCCGGTCGGCTTCTTCCTGGACGCCGGCACGATCGTCATCGGCGGGCACGCGCTGGGCGGATCCAAGAAGTTCAGGAACATCCAGCACGGCAGCACGGTCGCGTTCGTCGTGGACGACCTGGCGACGATCGATCCGTGGACACCCCGGGGCATCGAGATCCGGGGCACGGCGGTGGCGCTGACCGACCACGAGCCGCCCCTGCCGTACTTCTCCCGGGAGATCATCAGAATCACCCCGGCCAAGGTCATTTCCTGGGGTCTGGGCGGGCCACAGGAGAGCCGCAGGGTGTGAAGGGAGATCACCCGCCGCACCGTGCGGACCGTGGTGCGGCGGCCGTGGTCAGCCCCCGGTGAAGTACTTCTTTGCGCCGTCGTGCAAGGGGACGGGGGCGGTCTTCGGGGCGTCGGCCTTGCTCATATTCCCGGCCTCCGGATGCACCTTGACCAGCTCCTGCTGGTGGTCGAACAGGATGCGCGCGAGGTCACCGGCCAGGCCCGCGGGCATCTTGTCCGAGACGACCAGGAGGTTCGGGACCGCGATGGTGGCGACGTCGTCACCGGTGCCGTAGACGGCCTTGCCGATCGAGCCGGCCTGGTACACCTCGCCGTACTCCGACCGCAGCTTGGGCAGCAGGTCGTCGAGCGGGACGAAGACCACGTCCTGCTTAAGAGTCGTCACCAGGTCGGTGACGCCGCCGGTCGGCAGGCCACCGGACCAGAACAGCGCGTCCAGGGTGCCGTCCTTGATGCCCTGGACGGTCTCCGGCAGCGACAGCGCCTGCTTGCGCAGGCCGGTGTCCGGGTCGACGCCCGCGGCCCGCAGCAGGCGCAGCGCGATGTACTCCGTGCCGGAGTTCGGGGAACCGGTCGAGACGCGCTTGCCCTTCATGTCGGCCACCGAGCGGATGCCCGCGTCGGCGCGCGCGATGACATGGGTGTAGTTGGTGTAGATGCGGGCCAGCGCCCGGATGGGCTGCGGCGCGGAGAACGCGCCCTTGCCGGTCGCCGCGTCCCCGGCGGCGTCGGCCAGGGTGAAGGCGATGTCAGAGTCCCCGCGCACCACCCGCTGGATGTTCTCGACCGAGGCGCCGGTCGCCTCGGCCGTGACCTGGTAGCCGGGCAGGTTCCTGCCGATCAGGTCGGCGTACCCGCCGCCGAGCTGGTAGTACACGCCGGTCGTGTTACCGGTCGCGATGGACAGCCGGCCGCCCTTGTACACGCCTTCTTCGTCGGCGGTCCGGCGTTCACCGCCGCAGGCCGCGAGCGCGAGGACCAGGCCGACCGCCACGGCCGCCAGTCGGGTGAAGGATCGCGTCAACTTCCCTCCTCGGATGGGGCGGACACCGGCCCGTGGTCACGGCCGGGGCGCCGCAGGACGACGTGCACCAGGAACGCGACGGCCAGGAGCGCCAGGCCGGCCGCGACGCTCGCGGGTTCCAGATAGAGCAGGATCAGCGCCGACGCCCCGCACAGCAGGCGTTCGGGCCATCCCGCGCGGCGCAGCATCCAGCCGCCGGTCGCCGCCGCGAGCGCCGCCACGGCGACCGCGGACACCGCGAGCGCGGCGAGCACCTGCGGCCACGGGCCCTGCCACAGCAGTGCCCGGCCGGGCGGGGCCAGCACGAACGCCATCGGGACCAGGAAGGCGGGCAGGGTGTACTTCCAGGTCATCATCATGGTGGTGAACGCGTTGCCACCGGTGATGGCCGACGCCGCGACCGCGGCCAGCGCCGTCGGCGGCGTCACCTCCGAGAGCACCGCGTAGTAGAAGATGAACATGTACGCCGCCACCGGCGTCACGCCGAGCACCTGCAGGGCGGGCCCGATGATGACGGCTGCGATGATGAACGACGCGGTGACCGGGACGGCGAGCCCCAGCAGCAGCACCGCCAGCGCCGCCACCACCGCGGTCATGGCCAGCCCGCCCCCCGACAGGTCCACGATGATGCGCGAGGCCTTCAGGCCGAGGCCGGTGAGCGTGACCACCGCGACGATGATCCCGGCGGCGGCCGTGGTGGCCGCGACCGGCAGGACGCCGAGGGTGCCCACCGACAGGGCCTTGGCCGCCCGGCGCGGACCGAGCCGCCTCTCCGGGTCGAGGAACGACAGGGCGAAGGCGATGACCGTGGCGTAGACGACCGCCCGGAAGGGCGAGACGCCCAGCGCCATCAGCACCACGATCGCGATCAGCGACGAGAAGTGGTATCCGAAGCGGGTCAGCAGGCGCCGGGTGGAGGGAACGTCGCGCTCCACCTCGCGGGCGCCGAACCTGCGCGCGTCGATCTCGACGGCCAGGATGATCCCCAGGTAGTACAGCAGGGTCGGCACGACCGCGTACAGCAGCACCTGCAGGTAGGACACCTTGAGGTACTCGGCGATGATGAACGCCGCCGCGCCCAGCGTCGGCGGGGAGAGAATGGCGCCGATCCCGGCCGCGGCCAGCACGCCGCCGCCCTGCGCGGGCGCGTAGCCGGCCCGCCTGAGGATCGGCCAGGCCACGCTGCCCAGCGACACCGCGGTCGCCGTGCCCGACCCCGACACCGTGCCCAGCAGGAACCCGGCCAGGGTCACCGTGCGCCCCGGCGCGGCGGCCGAGCGGCGGAACGCGGCGAAGGAGATGTCCAGGAAGAACCGGCCCGCGCCGGAGTACTCCAGCACCGCCCCGTAGATCGTGAACAGCACGATGTAGGTCGCCGCCACGTCCAGCGGCACCCCGAACAGCCCTTCAGTGCCCATGTAGAGCTGGACCAGGATGCGGCCGAGGTCGTAGCCGCGGTGCCCGATGCTCCAGTCGACCGGAAGGTAGCCGCCGTAGTAGGCGTAGGCGACGAACGCCAGGCAGATCGCCGGCAGGATGGCCCCGACGGTACGCCGCGTCGCCTCCAGCACCAGCAGGGTGCAGCCGGCCGCCATGACCAGGTCGAGCGCCGACGGGTCGAAGGTCCGGCGGATGAACGCGTCGAAGGCGAACAGCGGGTACGCGCAGACGACCACGGAGAGCGCGGCCAGCGCCCAGTCCACCACCCCCGGCCGATCCCGTCCCGGCTTCGTCCCCGCGTCCGGCCCTGTGCCGCGCGCCGGGTCCGTCTCGGCATCCCGCGCCGGATCGGGTTCCCCGTTCCCGTCCCGAGCCGCGACCCGTGCCCGGCGCGGCAGGCCCGGCCGGTACACCAGGAACGTGAGCGCCAGCACCAGGGCCAGGAAGCTCATCCGGTACGGCAGAACGGGCAGCGGGTCGAACACCACGTACAGCGCGTAGAGCGACACGCACATCGCCACCACGCCGACGGCACGGCCCAGGACGCCGGTAAGGTCGCGGGCGGGCTTCTCGGCGTCGTACTCGGCGATGAGCCTGCGAGCGTCGGAGGCCTCGTCGCCCCCGTCGCCGGCCGGGGACGGCGACGCGGTGCCGTGCGCGGTGGTCGACACGCCTACCTCCCGGCTCCTCGGCCCCATCGGGCACCTGACGCAACAAGGAACACGACGTCCATGTAAACGTAGGTGTTGAGCGCAAACTTTTAAAGGTCATTCACCCGATGTCCGCAACCGTGAACCCGGGACCGGGTGTTCGGCGCCGGTCCCGCGGGTGGACGGCTACGCGGGCAGGGCCGCTGTGAGGTCGACCTCGATCAGCTGTCCTGCGAAGCCGAGCCGGGCAACGCCCAGCAGTGTGCTCGCGGTGGTGAACGCCGGTCCTAGAGCCGATCCGGTCAGACGCCGCCAGGCGGCGCCCAGGACCGCGCCATCGTCGCTGACGACATAGATCACTGAGCGGACGACATGTTCCGGACGGGCGCCCACCGCGCTCAGGGCGGTGACGGCGTTGGCCGCCACCTGGTCGATCTGGGCGTCGAGATCATCTGGACCGACGAGCTCCCCTGAACGGTCGAGTGGGCACTGTCCCGCCAGGAAGGCCGTCCGGCCCGCCTCAACGACGGTGACGTGGTGATATCCCGGCGTCTCATGGAGCCGGGCGGGATTGATGCGTGTGATCTGCGAAGCCATGCGCGCGAGTCTGGCGACTCGGCCGACTCACCGCACCAGGTTTTTCAGCGGACCCACCCCACCCCGGCCGGGAGGGCCCGCAGCGTCCCGGCGTCGGCACCGGCCCGCGTCCGGCCCAACATAATCCTGATCGCAGAATATGCCGATCATAAAAGTGGGCCAGAGTCACACGAATTCGGCTGGTGACGGGAGAGTCTCGCCGATGGCCGGTCGTAATGATCGGGAACATGTTCTTCCGCAGTGCTCGGCACGCGAAGTTAACAACCTGGCGCGAATCATCAACGACATTTGGCTCTGTTTCAGCAACGATTTTAGATGTACGAAGTCGAAGGCAGGACAGATTCGAAAGGGTGGTCCAGACGTGATGAAAAAGTACGTGATCGCGGGGGTGCTGGCGGCCGGTGGCCTTCTGGCGGTGGCCGGTCCCGCGGGCGCCGGCACGGGAGATCCCGTTCAGCCGTTCGGGTCCTGTGGCCAGGTGGTCAACAACGTGAGGGTCAGTGGGGCTCAGGCGAGCTGGTCGCATTCCTGCTCGAATGGGAACATCCGAGTCTCGGGCTGGGTCAAGGACACCAGCGCTGATGGAAAGTGCGCGCAGGTGAAGGCCGAGTACTCCAACGGTACGCAGTGGAGCGCCAAGGCGTGCCCGAAGGACCAGGTCAAGTATTTCGATTTCAACGGTCCCGGGAGCAGTGTTCCCGTCTACCTGTTCACCGTCTGAGAACGGTCGGCGAATAGAGTCGCCGAGTTCTTCGAGGTGATGGAGACGGTCCGCGCGGCGGTGGGGCGGTTGCGATCCAAAATTCGTGACAGCCCCACCTGGCGGGGCAGGCGGGTCAGCCGGGGTTCGGTGGCTGGAAGAGGGGGGCGTGGGAGGTGACGTACTCCTCGATGGTCTGGCCCGGAGTGCCGGTGATCTCTTCGACCGTGCGGGTCAGACGGTCGTACCTGCCCTGCCGGTGCAGGCGGGCCATCGTGGCGATGTGCTGTTCGACGTACGGGTGCAGGCCGGCCGGGGCCAGCACCTCCTCGGCCCAGACGTCCAGCGGGACGTCCTCGTGAGTCACCGGCCTGCCCAGCGCGCGGGAGAACTCCGCGGCGACGCCCGCCATGTCCTGCGACCGCGGGCCGGTCAGCTCGTACACGCGTCCGATGTGCGGGGCCGGGTCGGCCAGCACCGTGGCGGCGACCCGCGCCACGTCGCGGGCGGCGATAGGTGAGGAACGCCCGGTGCCGAACGGGAGCCGGATGACCCCGCGCTCGGCGATCGTGCGCGCCGCCAGCGTGGTGAACAGCGGATTGTCCAGTAAGACCGTCGGGCGCAGGTGCACGACCGGCAGCCCGGACCAGTCCAGCACCTGCTCGGCCAGCCAGTGCAGCCGCTGCTGGTCGGACTCCTCGGTGCTGGTCACGCCCATCTGCGACACCGTCATCTGCGACACGTCGACCAGGACCTCCAGGTTCCCGGTCGCCCGCGCCACGGCCGCGACCGTCGCGGCGGCGACCAGGTACGACGAGGACACCCCCATGCCGAAGTACACCCTGCGGGTGCCTTCCAGGCACCGCGCCACCTCGGCGGGCAGGGTCAGATCGCCGGTGACCACCTCGGCGCCCAGCTCGCGCAGCGACTTGGTGCGCTCGTCCTCCCGGTGCACCATCGCGCGCACCGGCAGGCCGCGTTCGCGCAGCAATGCCACCACTGTCCGGCCCACGCCGCCGACGCTCCCGCCCGCTCCGGTCACCAGAATCGGCGCGGGCGCCGAGGCCCCGTCCCCGGGCGTGCCGAAGGCCATCCCGTCATCTCCCTCCGGTGTCCGCCCAGGTCAAGCGGGTGATTCCCAGGCTGGTGGCAGGTCAAGCGGAGAACAACGGAAAGTTGACGCAACTGGAGAGGGGGCACGTGGGCGGGCTCGCACGGGGCAGTGCGGGGGTGTCCGGGATCGGGCGGTTAAGGTCCGAAGTGTGATGAGCATCGACGACTTCGCGCTGGATCCGTCCGTCACGCACCTCAACCACGGGTCTTTCGGCGCGGTGCCCCGCCGGGTGCTGGAGAGGCAGGACGAGCTGCGCCGGGAGGTCGAGCACGCCCCCGATTCCTTCTTCGCCACCATCCTGGACCGCATCGCCAAGGCCCGGGACGAGGTGGCCGCCTTCCTCGGCGCCGAGCCCGAGGGCATCGCGTTCGTGTCCAACGTCACCGAGGGCGTCGCCATCGCGCTGAACGGCCTGCCGCTGCGGCCCGGGGACCAGATCCTGGTCAGCGACCACACCTACGGCGCCGTGGAGATCGCCGCGCGCGTCGCCGCCCGGCGGGCCGGGGCCGAGGTGGTCGTGGTCACCCTGCCGGGCGGGCGGGACGGGGTGTGGACCGGTGAGGAGGCGGCGCAGGCGTACTTCGCGGCCGTCACCCCCCGCACCCGGGTGGCGATCTTCGACCACATCACCTCGGCCACCGCGCGCCTGCTGCCGGTGCGCCGCCTGGTGGACGGCTTCCGCGAGCTCGGCGTGACCACGATCGTGGACGCCGCCCACGCGCCCGGCATGCTGGAGGTGGATCTCGGTGCGCTGGGCGCGGACTTCTGGACCGGCAACCTGCACAAATGGGCGTACGCGCCGCGGCCGACCGGGGTGCTGGCGGTCGCCCCGCCCTGGCGCGAGCGGGTCGAGCCGCTGATCCCGTCGTTCTACCAGCAGGACGGCTTCCCCCGGAGCGTGGAGTTCCAGGGCACCCGTGACCACACCGCCTGGCTGGCCGCCCCGTACGGCCTGCGCCTGTTCGATGAGCCGGCGATGCGCGGCGTCCGGGAGCGCAACGCCGCGCTGGTCGCCCGGGGCAGGGAGATCGTCGCCGAGGTGTCCGGGCTGCCGGCCTGGCCCGCCGACCCCGAGCTCGCGATGTGCGTGCTGCGGCTGCCGGACGGCGTCGCCGAGACCCACCTGCGCGCCGAGGCGCTGTCGGCCGAGATCCTGCGCAGGTACCGCTGCCGGGCCGGCATCAGGTTCCGTCCCGGCGGCGGCCTGCTGCGCCTGTCCGCCCAGGTCTACAACCGGGAACAGGACTACGAGCGCCTCGCCGCCGCCATGCGCGAACTGTTCGCCTGACCGGAGATGCCCGATCCGTCCGGCCGGACCGGGGCGTGCCCGGAGTTCTGACCACCGGGAGACCGGTCCGCCCGCACGCGCTGCGCACGCCGACCGGCCGGGCCGCCTTCGCCGTGGTCTCACGCCTCCGGACGGCCCCGGCGCAGGTGATGGTCACCGAGAACCCGCCACGTCGGACCGGACCATGTTCCGCACCGGACCGCGGGGGATGTGCATCGGCGTGGACCGTGTGGGATCGGACTCGCCCGGTCCGGTGCAGCCTGCCGGAGCCGGGGGAGCCCGGCGCCACGGTTCGGAGCGTCGCGCGATCGTGGCCGCTTCGCGAGGTGGCGCCGGACTCCTGGCTAGCGCGTCGTCACGGGCTCGTGCAGCTCACGCCGGTCGGGGCGCTCGCGCCGCTGCCGTTGGCCGTGTAGCCGAACGTCGTCGACCCGTTGGGGGCGAGGGTGCCGTTGTAGGCGGCGTTCTTCACGGTGACCGCGCCACTGGTGCCGGTGTTCACGCCGTTCCACAGGCTGGAGATGGTCTGCCCGCCGGCCAGTGTCATCCGCACCGTCCAGCCGTTCAGCGTGGAGGAGCCGGAGTTGGTGACGGTCACCTCGCTCTGGAAGCCCGAGCTCCAGTCGTTGACCAGCCGGTAGGTCACCGAGCAGCCGCCCGGCTGCGGAGTCGGGGTCGGGGTCGGCGTGGGAGTCGGAGTGGGGGTCGGGGTCGGGGTCGGCGTGGGGGTCGGGGTCGGCGTGGGGGTCGGGCCGCCGCTGACGCGGTAGACGACGGTGCCGTGTGCGGGGACGCTGGCGGAGATGGCGCCGGTGGTGGTGCTGGTGG
>NZ_BMNT01000043.1:853-72698 GCF_014646695.1 Sphaerisporangium melleum | reverse complement strand
GGATGACCCGACGGGCATCCGGAACCCCGCCCACCCCCCAGGGTGCCCCGCGCGCGTCCCGCGCCGCGGGGCACCCGCCCCGCCTTTTCAGGCACCGGCACATACCCCTACCAAGGAGGTGGCGGTCATCAGCCAGAACAGGAAGACCACGCTCGCCCGGAACTCCGCGCCGGTCCGGACCCCGCCGACGGAGTCCAAGATCTGGTCGCGGGTGGCCGGGTTCGCGGCCGCGTTCGTGGCCGGGGCGCTGGTCGCCGGCGGCCTGGTCTTCGCGCTGACCCGGCCCGACCCCACCGAAGCGGCGATCCAGCAGATCCGGGCCGAGGACGCCCAGCGGGACAAGGCACAGATCAAGGAACTCACCGACCTGGCCCGCGGCACCCGCGACCGGCTGAACCCCGTGGTCGAAGGGCTCGGCCGCGCCATGCCCGCCGCCAATGCCGAGGAACCCGCCGGCCCCGCCGTGGTGACCCCCGCCGACGTCGAGAAATGGCGCACGACCATGGCCACGGCCCTCGCCGGCTTCGCCGACCCGCCCTCCGGCCAGACCGCCACCAACGTGGCCCGGGCCAGCCTCACCTCCGCCGTGAAGCAACTCGCCACCGCCGTGGACACCTACGCCGCGGCCCGGGACCTCAGCGGACCGGCCGCCGCCACCGTGACCGACCTCGCCGCACGTCAACGCTCCGACGCCGTCTTCACCTGGTCGGTCGGGGCCACCGCCCTCGACGCGGTGAACGTCGACGCCGGCTACGGACACCAGCACGTCCACCTGCAGACAACCGCCGACGGGGCGCTCACCCCCGACGACGAACCCGAGGGGCACCAGTGAACAAGACACTCGGATACGTCATGACCGTCCTGCTCGCCGGGCTCGTACTGCTGCTCGGCGCACCGGCGGCCTCCGCCCACGAAGGGGCGATCAAACTCCAGGTCACCGGGGACGGCGCCCAGAACGTCAACGTCCTGGTCACCTACAAGAAGGACGGGCATCCCGTCACCGCGTCGGTCGCCGCGACGCTGACCGCGACCTCCGCCGACGGCCGCACCTTCGGTCCGGTCACCCTGAAGTCCGCTCCCGAGGGCCAGAACCTCTACCACCTCGCCGAGCCGCTGCCGAGCGGTGAGTGGGAGGTGACGGTGAACGCCACCGCACCCGCGAAGGCGCACAAGACCGTCAAGGTGACCGCCCAGGACCCCGCCGCCCTCGCCCAGCAGGCGGCCACCGCGCCCGCTCCGCTGAACAACGCGGCGCCGCGCGGCCTGAACAACGCGGCGGCCGGCTCCGAGACCGGCGGCGACAGCCCGATCGGCACCCTGCTCATCATCGGCCTCATCACCCTCGCCGCGGCCATCGGCGTCGTCGCCTGGATGCGCCTCACCCGCGCCCGAACCTGACCCACGCCCCTGCAAGGGCCCGCGCCACCGTACGAGGCCGGCGAACCACCCGCCTCACGTACGCGGCGCCACGGACAAGGCGCACCGATGAGACCCGTGCGACGCCCCCGGCACCCACTTCTGGACGGGTGCCGGGATGAGCCCGGCCGGCGATCAGAAGGGGACGGGCACCCGCAGCAGCGCGGCGGCCTCGCCCGTCGCGCGCGCGGCCGCGTCGCCCCGGCCGGCGAGCGTCCGGCCGAACTCGATCGCGTCCATCTCCAGCGGCTCCCACGCGGGCCGTCCGACGCCGTACCTGCCGCCCGCCGGGCCGGTCAGCTCCAGGGCGAACGGCCTGCCGTGCCGTCCGGCCCAGTCGGCGACCAGGTCCGCGACGATGCGCCCGTCATGCCCGGCCGTCACCTGAAGCGGCCGGTCACACGCGCGGGAGACGTCGATCCGGTGCATCCACAGGTCGCGCGTGTAGATCGTGCGGAGCAGGTAGCGCATCGGCCAGTTCTCGTTGACCGGCTCCCCGACGGGCAGCGGGACGAACCCGGCGGCGCTCGCCAGCGCCATGCGCAGCCGTACCGCCCGGCGCTCGGCCCGCCGCAGCCGCTCGATCAGCTGAGCCGGGGTGAGCGACACCCGATCGGCGATCTGCAGCGCGCTGAGCGCGTCCACGTCGATCCGGGTGCCACGCCTGGCCCTGCGGAGCTGCCGGGCCATCTCCAGCGGCGAGGCGTTCGCCTCCGCCGCGCCGCAGACGTGCGCCAGCATGTCGTGCACGTTCCACGCCGGGCAGTCGGTGGGACGCGTCCAGTCGGACGTGCCCAGCTTCGACACCAGGTCGCGGAACCGGAGGTGCTCCTCCATCGCCAGCGTCCCCGCCTCGCCCGCCACCAGCCGCACCGCCGCCACGAACCCCGGCGCCAGACTCATGACCTCACCGCCCCTCGGCTCCATACATGCCGGCCGGATGCGGCCGTCCGTACCGAGGACATCCTTGCCGACGGCTAGCGACTGAAGAAGGTATTCACGCTGAACGAACGCCGGTTCCCCGCAGCCCACCCGCACACGTCGTACCCGTGTTAACCCTGCTTCCCGGCCCTCGCCGGCCGCACGACCAAGCCGCCTGGGCTCGTGCGGCCGGCGTCACCCTCCCCCGCCGAGCGCGAGCCGACGGGGATCAGGGTCACTACCTCACGCTGTCGATGAAGGCACGCCAGTCGTCCTTCGAAACGAACAGCTTGGGTCCCTCCGAGTCTTTTGAGTCCCGAAGAACGACCGAGGTGCCCACGTACGCGGTCTCCAGGCAGTTGCCGTTCTGCTGGCTGTACGTGCTCTTGCGCCATGCCACGTCGGACAGGTCCCGCTCAGTCATTGCGAGCCTCCTTGTGCTGGTCATTCCAGCTCATGCATCGCTGCGTTGAGCATATCTCGCGTTTCCTTCACATTGAGGGCCTCGGCCATCAGGTGATGGAACGCGGTGGCGTAGTGACCGACCTCTGCCGACTCATCGACATAGAGATTTCCCGCGATCGTTTCCATGTAGACGACGTCGAGATCGGACGGATCCGAGAAGCCCAGCAAGACGAAGGGGCCGATCATTCCAGGGTGTGCACCCCGCTGGAACGGAACCACCTGGATGGTGGTCTTGGCCTGCTGGGAGGCGTCGAGCAGATGGCGGAGTTGGGTTCGCAAGACGTGGGCCCCACCGACGGGGCGGCGCAACACGGCCTCGTCCAGGATGGCCCACAACTGCGGGCGGTCGCTCGCCTCCAAGACCTTCTGCCGGGTCATCCGGACCTCGACCCGGCGTTCGATCTCCCCGGGATCGAGTTCCTGCGGCCCGCTGCCGATCAGCGCGCGGGTGTAGTCCTCCGTCTGCAGGAGGCCGGGGACGGCGGCGAGTTCGAAGTTGCGAATGGAGGCGGCTTCGGACTCCAGGCCGATGTACACCTGGTACTGGCTGGGGAGGATGTCCCGGTAGGAGTACCACCAGCCGTGCTTGCGGGCTTCCCGTGCGAGCTGGATGAGCCCTTCGCGCTCCTTCGGATCGGTGACGCCGTAGAGGTCGAGCAGGCCGCGCACGTCGTTGGGGTGCGGGCTGTTGCGTCCAGTCTCGATGCGGAACACCTTGGTCGGGTGCCAGTCGAGCTGCTTGGCGACCTCGCTCTGGATGAGCTGGGCGGCCTCTCGTAGCCGCTTGAGCTCGCTGATCAGCTGACGACCTCGAACGCTCGGGCTGTGGCCGGCGGGCATCGTCGCCTCCCTTTCCTCGATCGAATGCAGGAAACCCGCATGCAGGTCTGCATCGGCGTGGTATCCATTGACCGTTACCGTACGCAGCTTAACGACTACATGCGGTCATGGAGGCGAGATGGCGAAAGCGGTCAACGTCACCGACCGAAACGAAGCCGCCCGCCACAGCACCGGACGCGGGACGGGCTCCTTAGAACAGGACGTTGGGAGGTCTGATCCCATGAGTGCCCGTACTGCGCGCATCCGGGTGATCCGGATCCGGCCGTTGGCGGATTCATGAAGACGGCACGCCATCACGGACGGCATCGGCGCGGGGAGTCGATCACGCCATACGTCCCCGGCGACTGGGATCCCGCCGCCAAGGCGGCCGCCCAGCAGCTTGACCAGCTCGAACCGTCCTGGACGATCTGGTACGGCGCAGGCACCAGGCGCTTCTACGCCGCCGCCATCTGGACGACCCCCGAGCCCTTGGCCGTGCACGCCCGCACCACGCGGGAACTACGCCAACTCATGCGCGAGGCCGAACTCGCCATGCCTGTCTCACCCTTGCCCACCCGGTCTCCATCCGGCCGGCTCGTACCGCGACCGCGCCGCCCCATCACCCCCTCACCACGTCAAGGAGCACAGATGGCTGAGACGCCGCACGGTCTGCGTACCGTCTGCTGGGACGTCCCCCACGACCCGGCCGTGCTGAGCAAGGTCCGCGGCATGGTGCACGAGGCGCTCACCATCTGGAACCTCACCGGCATCGCCGACGACGTCGTGCTCACCGTCGGCGAATTGCTGGGCAACGCCGTCACCCATGGCGCGCCACCGGTCAGGCTCTCCCTGTGGGCGGGGACCGGCGAGTTCTGCGTCCGGGTCACCGACCACGGCCCCGGCCGACCTCGCCAGTTGGACCTCGCCGCCGATGCCGTACACGGCCGGGGGCTCGCGATCGTGGCCGCCCTGGCCGACGACTACGGCGTCACGCCGACGCCCGACGGGACCGGCAAGACGGTATGGGCCCGCTGGCGCTTCCCCTCCCAGAACGCCACCCCGACCGCAGCCATCGCACTCCCGCCACCACCCCAAGCAGAAAGCACGCCCGAGAGTAGTCCCGGGCGTCACTGACCAGTGGCAGGCCAGAACTGCAGGAGAAAGCACTCCGCCTCGTAGTCCTCGGCGTCCAGCTCGTATTCCGCGATCTCGTCATCGGTCAGTCGCCGCACACGGGCATGAGCTCTGACGTGCCAGACTTGATCACTAACGCCCAGGTCGATCGTTACGGGCGAGGTCCCGCCTTCGATGTCGGTTACGTTGATCCGGCCCGAGGTAAACAGGACCAGATCGCTCACGTACTTGTCCCACGCCTCTGCCGACGACAGCAGTGGGCTGCCGTTCCACATCTCGAACCTGAAGCCGGCGGTGTGCAGTCCGAGTGGGTCCTCACTCGTGGCGGTTCTGATGACCATGACGTTCGGAGTGGTCTCGAACCAGTCACCGCCAAGCTCCCACGGCTGTTCACTCTCATCGGTCAGGCCATCCTGGTCGGCCAGAATGAAGTGGCCGTACAGAGGCTTGGACAAGTCGGTCGCCGACGAGATCAAATCAGCCACGGACACGTCCCTTCCGCCATCCCTAAGGCATGTTTCCACCGACGACTGAGCCTTTTCAGGCTTCCACCTGTCAAGGCACGGCTGCGGCGGATGCCTGCGGGCGGTTCATGCGGCGGTCAGGTCCTTGGCGGAGAGGTAGACGCCGTGTTTGCGGAAGGCCGCTGGGGCGTGGGCGAGGGCGTCGGCTCTTTGGACGGCGAGTTCGGCGGGGAACCAGGCTCGGCGAAGGACGCGTGATTCGGCCCATTCGGGCGGTGCGAGGTCGTGTTGTGCGGCGAAGTGCTCGGCCAGTGCCGCGAGCAGAACGTCCCAGCGTTCGTCACCGGTCGGCGCGGGCTCGTCGGCCAGAAGCGCCGGTTGTGAAGCTGCGGGTTCCCAGCGGTACTCCTCGAGGAACTCCCAGACGAGTTTCCAGCGGATCTTGTCGTTCCCGGCGGCACTGAGGTGCCCGGCCAGGCCACTGAGAGTGATCGGCTGGTACGTGTTCGCCATGTTCCCATCGTATCCGGCGGTATCGCCTTGGAGATCGGGACTTCACCGCAGCGATGCGTGACGAGCGTGGCGGACTTCTCCTTCACCCCTCCTGGCCTTGAGCAGCAGACGGACGCATCTGCGGGCTGCCCATTGGGTGAGGGTCATGCCGGGTTGGGGGATGGAGGCCGGCCGAGGGTGGGGGCTAGGTTTTGGGCTATGTCGGTGAGGATCTGGATGTAGTCGGCGTGGTCGAAGGTGAAGGGCAGGGCGAAGGCGACCTCGTCGATCTCGCGAAAGGCGGGGTGGGCGTGAAGGCGTTCGGCGATCTGGTCGGAGGTGCCGACGAGGTCGGGGGCGAACATCATGCGGGCCGGTCCCTGCGGAGTGGTGGTGCGCGGCGTGCGCTTGCGCGCGTACTCCTCGTACTTGGCCCGCTGCTCCGGTGAGGCGCTGTCGGTGGGGATGACGACCAGGCCCTGGGAGACCCGGGCTTTCTCGCCGTCGGGGTGGTGGGCGCGGAAGGTCCGGATGTGCGAGAGCTGGATCTCGGCGAAGTCCTCCGACTCCTCCGCCTTGACGACGCTGCTGGTCAGGAAGTTCATCCGGTGCTCGCCGGCCCACTGGGCCGAGCGCAGGCTGCCGCCGCCGTACCACATGCGGTCGCCGAGGCCGGGCGACTGGGGCTGGACGCGGTCGGAGAACACCTCGAAGCCCTCGACGCCGCTGAAGTCGCTGGCCGGTTCGCCGCGCACGAAGCCGAGCAGCCGCCGGACGCGGTCGTACCCGAAGTCCTCGGTGTCGGCGGTGCCGGCGTACAGAGCCTGCTTGACCCGGTCGTAGTGCATGGGCGGGCCGACGCTCACCCCGGGGTTGAGCCGGCCGCCGGACAGGATGTCGACCGTCGCCAGGTCTTCGGCGAGGCGCAGCGGATTCTCCCAGCCCAGGGGGATGACGGCGGTGCCGAGTTCGATGCGGCTGGTGCGCTGGGTGGCCGCGGCCAGGACGGCGACGGGCGAGGAGATGCCGTGCTGCAGGTGCCGGTGGCGTACCCAGGCGCTGTCGAACCCGAGTTGCTCGCCCAGTTCGATGATCTCCAGGGTGGACTCGTGGCCCCGGCGCGGCTCGGCCGCGTCGAACAGGCCGATGGTCAGAAAGCCCAGCTTCCGCAGCGGCCGCGCGGGCACCGACATGCGACTCCTCCATCGTTCATCGACGTCCTCGTACGGACGCCGACGCCGTTCGATCATGGCAGCCATCACGCCGCCACAGTGGGGCGGTTCGCCCCGTTATCGACAAAACATACTATTCGTGTCGGCTAACCGGGAAAGGTGGAGCCCTCGGCCGGTGGGCTTGCTGCCGGCGTGCTCGGCTCCCCCCGCCCCCGTACACCCGCCGCCTCATCGCCGGCGTCCCCCGCCTGCCCGCCCCCGCCGACGACCACCCCCTCTGAACGGGCAGGTCAACGCCCGGCTCCGGGCCGGGGACCCTGAGGTGCCGTTCTATCGTGGACGGAGGCCACCTGGAGGTCGACTGGTGGCCGAGGTGGAGAGCCGGAGCGGAGCGGAAGCGCGATGGTGCGGGAGATGATGGGACATCCACAGGACCCGGTGGACGATGTGCCGCTGACGCGGGCCGCCCAGGGGGGTGACGTCGCGGCGCTGGGGCTGCTGCTGGAACGGCATCGGGCGGGCATGCGGGGCGTGGCGCTGAGCATCCTCGGCCCCGGTCCCGACGTGGACGACGTCATGCAGGACGCGGCGGTCACCGCTCTGCGGCGGATCGGTGACGTGCGCGACCCGCGGGCGGCCGGCCCGTGGTTGCGGATGATCGTGCGAAACCGGTGCCGTGACCTGCTGCGCGCCGCACGGCTGACCGAGCCGGTCGCCGAATCCTCGCTGCGTGACATCGCCGACGGCCCTGGAGAGCTGCTGGAACGCCATGCCATGCGCGACTGGATATGGGAGGCCATCGAGGAACTCTCCCCCGCGCTGCGGTTGCCGCTGGTGTTGCGCCACTTCACCGAGGGCGTGACCGGATATGAGCACATCGCGCGGGTCTGCGGGGTGCCGGTGGGGACGGTGCGCAGCCGCCTGGCCCAGGCGCGGGCCAAGCTCGCCGCCACTCTGGAGGCGACGGCGGCCGGCGCCCACAGCGATGCCCGGCTGCGCACCGCTGCGAGCTGGGAGGAGGCCCGCCACACCCTGTCGGCCGCCGTGGCCGGGGACTTCGGCAAGGTGCTCAAGGAGGACTGGTCCCCGGAGATCGCCCTGATGAGCGGCGCCACGCGGATGGGAGACGCCGCGCTGCTGGAGCGGGGAATGGACGACGATCTCGCCGCCGGGGTGCGTCAGCGGCCGGTGAACGTGGCCGCCGGGCGGTCACTGGCCGTCTGGGAGATGGACATCGTCAACCCGGCGGACGACCCCGATCACTGCCCGCCGTCGGTCGCGTGGATCATGACTCTCAGCGGGGGCCGCGTGACGCATCTGCGCCTGTTCCACCCGGTCCCGTTGCGGACCGCCGTCGTACCACCGGAACTCCACGGCATCTGGCCTCAGTGATCCATCCGCGCGAATGTGCTGAGCGTCACAACGGTGGAATCGAACTTCGGCTCCCCGCCCCCGTCTTGCCGCTGTCATCGACAGCCTCAAGGGGGAGTTCAGCCGGAAATGACGACGACGGAAGTACGGCACCGGCCGCAGGAGCCGGAGCCGCGCATGGCAGGGCACGGCGAGGAGCGACCGGTCAGCGCTCCACCCGGCTTCGCGGAAGTGCTGCGCCGGCATCGGCACGCGGCCCGTCTCACGCTGGAACAGCTCGCGGAGGCCTCCGGGGTCAGCGCCCGGACCCTGTCGGACATGGAGCGCGGGCGCAGCGCCGGCCCCCAGCACCGCACCGTCACCGCGCTGGCGCAGGCGCTCGCGCTGGGCGAGGACGACCGTGAGCGGCTCATCGGCCTGGCCCGGGAGGGCCGGCTGCGAGATCACTGGGCGCGCCCCTCCGGCCTGTGCGAGCCGCCGCGATCGGTGGACGACTTCACCGGCCGTGCCGCCGAGCTGGCCTGGGCGGACGACTTCGTCCACGCGCGAGACACACCGGGTGCCGCCGGGGTGGCGCTGATCACGGGCGCGGCCGGCCTGGGCAAGACCACGTTCGCCGTACGCGCCGCGCACGTCCTGCGGTCGAGCTTTCCGGACGGGGTGTTGTTCGCCGACCTGTTCGGCATGTCCGATCGGCCGCTCACCGCCGGCGACGTCCTGACGCACCTGCTGCGCGCGCTCGGCGTCACCGAGCGGCGGATGCCGCGCGACACGCCGGACCGCGCCTCGTTGTACCGGTCGCTGCTGCGGCAACGACGCGTTCTGGTCGTGCTGGACGACGCCGGGTCGGAGGAGCAGGTCCGCCCGCTTCTGCCCGGTGGCGGGGGGAGCAGGGTGCTCGTGACGAGCCGCCGGTCGCTGGCCGGGTTGGAGGGGGTGCAGCGGCTGGGGCTCGGCCCGTTGCCGCCGGTGGAGGCGGCCGAGCTGCTGGCCGGAATCCTGGCGAAGCGTGGTGCCGGGGACGGCGGCGACGTGATCGGCGAGCTGGCCAGGTTCTGTGGCGGCCTGCCACTGGCCCTGCGGATCGTGGGAAACCGTCTGGTGAGCCGGCCCGGCTGGCGGGCCGGCGACTTCGTGCACCGGCTGGCGGACGAGGAGCGGCGCCTCGACCAGCTCAGAGCCGGCGACCTCACGATCGCGACAGCGTTCGGGACGTCCTATGACCAGCTCGCGGCCCCCGCGCGGCGGGTCTTCCGCCGGCTGGCCCTGGTGCACGGCCGGGACTTCGACGCCCCCCTGGCCGCCATGCTCGGCGGCCTTCCGGCTGGGGACGCCTGGGACGCCCTCGACGAGCTGGTCGATCTCGGACTGCTGGAGGACGCCGGGTCGGGCCGCTACCGATTCCACGAGCTCGTACGGCTGTTCGCCCGCGATCGGCTGCACGAGGAGGAACCTCCGGCCGACCGTGAGGAGCTCACCCAGGCGATGACGTCATGGCTCGACTCACCGCCCGGCCGGCACAATAAAGATCATCATACGGACCGAAGCGATCACTCTGATGGAGTGGTCGCAGCCGTCCTCCCCACAGGCAGATGCTCTGGAGACCCGCGCGGCCGTGCCCGGGTACCGAGGCCGGAGAGCCGCCGCGCCCACGCGCGTGCGGCCGAGGTGTTCGAGGCGATCGGTGACGCCGAGGCCGCCGACCGCCGCCGGGCGAGGATGGCGTCCTCACCCGGTGACCGCGTAAGTCTGCGTGCTGTTCTGCGTGGTCGGTGATCTTCTGTCCCACTTGACTGAACCGCGTCGGACCGGCATCTGCTTCCGCCGCCGCGCGATCGTCCGAGCGCTGCCCGGGGAGCCCTCCGGGCAGCGCCGTCTACGAGGAGTACCTTCGTGAGCTTCGCCTCTGACCCCCTTGCGCCCGGTACGCATTCCGTCAGCATCGACGGCACCGTTCAGCGCTACCACGTCGCCGGCACCGGCCCGGTGTGCCTGGTCCACTCGGGCGGGCCCGGGATCGGCTGGGAGTACCTGCGGATGCCCGCACTGGAGCGGCATCTGACGCTGGTGTACGTGGAGCCGATCGGCACCGGCGAGTCCGGGCGCCTTCCCCGGCCGCAGGACTACCGCATCGACACCTACGCCCGGTTCCTGCACGGCATCGTCGACCATCTCGGCGTACCGGAGGTGTTCCTGCTCGGCCACTCCCACGGCGGATTCGTGGCCCAGCGGTATGCGCTTGACCACCCCGGCACCCTGTCGGGTCTGGTCCTGTACGACACCTCGCCATGCACGGGAGAGGAGTTCTGGAACGAGGCGGTCGGAAACCTCGACCGTCTCCCGGAGCGCCACCCCGGCCGGCCGGAGGCGGCGGCCATCCCGGCGGCCTTCCGGCAGACCCTGGCGGCCACCGACGACGAATCCTGTACCCGGGGGCTGCGCGCCATCCTGCCGGCCTACTTCGCCGACTACTGGGCCCACGAGTCCGAGTTCGCCCCGTTCCGGGAGGCGGTGCGGGTCTGGGTCGATCCCATGCGTGCCGACGAGCCGCCTTTCGACGTCCGCGACAGGCTGGGCGACATCGCCACGCCGACCCTGGTCATCAGCGGCGCCCACGACTTCATCTGCGGACCCCGCTGGGGGCGGATGCTGCACCAGGGCACCTCGCACTCCCGCTTCGTCCTCCTGCACGACAGTGGGCACATGGGACATATCGAAGAGCCCACGGCCTTCGCCTCCGCGATCATCACCTTCACCAGTGAGGCAGGTCGTACGGCATGAGCTGAGAGGACGCCGGTGCGTGCCCCTGCGGCGGCCGGGACGGAGTGCCGCGGGGGCGCCCGCTCCCGCCACGCCGGGCCGCCGCCGATCGGCACGAGGGCGGGCGGCAGGGAGATCCCGGGAAATGACAATGGGCACCCTCGGTGAACGAGGATGCCCAGGTCATCGGCATTAGCCGGGGTGCGCCGCCAGGGACTCGAACCCCGGACCCGCTGATTAAGAGTCAGCTGCTCTAACCAACTGAGCTAGCGGCGCGCGTGCATGTCTAGATTACCGGTTCCGCGGGGGTGCCTGTGACGGCCGGTGGCCCAGGGGGCCGGTGGCGACGCGCGAGGGACATGAAGGCAACGGCAGGACGAGGGCGGGAGAAGGCAGGGCCTGGGAGGAGCCGGCGGACCGGGACGTCGGTGCTGGGGAAGAGGGGTGAAGCGGAGGGCTTACCGGACGGTTAGGGCGGTCTGTTGGCGCTTCGACGTTTCGAGGGCTGTCGGCGGGTAGTTGGAGTTTCGCCCGACGAAGCCAATCGAAGGGAGAACGACAGATGCAGCAGGACCTGTGGACCTACAGTCCGACGGCCACCGGGAACCAGCAGAGCTTCGACGTGGTCGGGTACCACGTGGAGGCCACGGACGGGAAGATCGGTTCGGTGGACGACGCCACGTACGAGGTCGGCGCGAGCTACCTGATCGTGGACACCGGGCCGTGGATCTTCGGTAAGAAGGTCATGCTCCCGGCGAGCACGGTCACCCGGATCGACCCGCAGGAGAAGACGGTCTTCGTCAGCCGGACCAAGCAGGAGATCAAGGACGCTCCCGAGTTCGACGAGGCCTCCTACAAGGAGCCCGAGTACCGCGGCAGGGTCGGCGACTACTACGGCCGGTTCCCGTTCGGGCCGGGCACGCTCTAGCCGTCACGTTCCCGGGCGCCGCGCACGCGGCGCCCCGGGGCGACGGTTCGCGAACGAAATCCGCACCTAGTCCGAGATCGACACGATGGTCGGCATGACCACGTGAACGGAAGGCCGCGCCGGCGTCCCCGGCGCGGCCTTCCGCGTGCTTCCCGCGCGTATGCGCCGATGGCCGCCCGCAATCCCGGCCCTGCGCTTCGGGCCGGGATCGCGGGCGGCTCGGTCGTTCTTCGCCGGGACGGCCGGGTCAGGGCCAGGAGGTGTCGGCGTGCTCCGGCGGCGGCTTGGGGCAGGCGACGCCCAGGCGGTCCAGGAGGGTGAGGAACGTCGAGGCGTACGGGGACGTCGAGACGACCACCGCGACCCGGTCCCAGTCGACCTGCTCCCGCAGAGCGCGCACCTGCGGCAGGATCGACCCGTAGTCGCAGCTGTGCTCGGACATGGGCAGGATCCACGAGATCACCAGGTCGGTGGCGTCCAGCACCGGCAGGCTCAGCGCGGCGGTGTTGATCATCTCGGCTCTGGCGATCATGGCAGGGGTGATCGGCCGCTCGTGGATCCGGAAGATGAGGTCGACCAGCCGGTCGCCCTCGTCGAACGCCTTGACCAGCCAGTCCTCCGGCGGCTTCGCGGTGCGGAAGCCCATCTCCCTCAGCGTTTCGAGGGCGCGTGGCACGTCCTCCTCCACCAGGGCGAAATCGACGTCGTGCAGTGACGGCGCGGCTCCTCTGGCGTACGCCGCGCACCCTCCGCAGAGGGCGAATCGCACGCCCTCCGCCTTCAATGCGGACCCGGCGCGTTTCAGCGTGTCGATGATCGCGTCGGTGACCTCATGCGTATGGCTTCCCAAGGCTCACCCCCATGAGAGCGACGGCGGGAGATCTCCCGTACCCGTCCGGATCAAGGCCAAACGCTGGGCATGGCCGCGCCGCGCGGGGGTAGGCGGCGACCTATGACGACCGATTTCACCAAGACATTGCGCAAGGAGGAACGGGCCTACGAGAACGGTACGGATCGGCCGCTCGGTTCCTACCTGCGCGTCCTCACCGTCTACGGCGGCGCGGTGGCCGGGCTCGTGGCGCTCGGCAAACTGACCGGCGCCCGCCCGCCTCGGCGGATCGCCGTTCTGGACCTGCTTCTGATGGGTGTGAGCACGCATCGGCTCTCCCGAACCATCACCAAGGACCCGGTCACGAGCCCGCTCCGGGCACCTTTCACACGGTACGCCGGGGTGAGCGGGCCTGCCGAACTGAGGGAGGAGGTCCGCGGCCACGGCCTGCGGCACGCGGTCGGCGAGCTGGTGACCTGCCCGTTCTGCATCGCGCAGTGGGTGGCGACCGCGTACGCCGCCGGCATGGTCTGGGCGCCCGGTCTCACCCGCCTCGCGGGGGCCACCATGTCCGCGGTCGCGATCTCCGACTGGCTGCAGCTCGGGTACGCGACCCTCATGCAGGCGGCCGAGGGACCACCCCAGGGCGACCAGGGCGACCGGCGCGACGGCTCCGGCGATGGCGAGAGAAAGGAGGAGCGATGACGGAGATCTCCTTCAGCGGTCCGCTGCGGCTCTTACAGAAGAACCCCTACGGCAGATGGCTCGGGTACGCCCTGGCCGCGCTGGCCGTTTCCACCCTGCTGACCGTGGTGGCCAGTGCGGCGGGAGTGCTGTGGGCGACTCTGCTGATGGGCGCGCTGTCCTACGCGTCGCTCGGGGCGGTGCTGGTGATCGGACGGCGGGCGGCCCGGGCGCACCGCCGGGAAGGGTACAGAAGCAGGACATGACACTCAGCGATGCGACGGGGCACGGTGGTGCGGCGGTGAACGGTGACACCGGCCCGGCTCAGGAGTCCGACGAGACGCACAAGGAACGGGTGGACCGCGAGCTCGGCGAGCTGCTCCAGGGGATGCGGGTGGCGGGCACGGGCGTGCAGGTGCTGTTCGCCTTCCTGCTCACCCTGCCCTTCTCCGCCGGTTTCGAGAAGGTCGACCACGCGGGCCGATGGCTGTTCTACATCGCCATGCTGAGCGCCGCGGTCGCGTCCATCTGCTTCATCGCGCCGGCGACGCAGCATCGGGTCCTGTTCCGCAGCTCACTCAAGGAGCCGATGCTGCACCGGGCCAACCGGCTCGGGGTCGTGGGGGGCGTCGCGCTGGCGATCTCCATGACGTGCTCGACCGGACTGGTCGTGGAGTCGTTCCTCGGCTCGCTGCCCGCGGCGCTGCTCGCGGGCGGGGTGGCGGCGCTGAGCGCCTGGCTGTGGTTCGTACAGCCGCTGCTGTCCCTCCACCGGGACGGCGGGGTGGGTGACCGCCGCGCGGGGGACGACGGCGGGCGGGCCGGGACACCGTGAAGGAGCGGGGGCGCCGCCCTGCGCGGAACCGGCCGTCCACCAGGGGACTTCCATTGCTCCGCCCTTAAAAAATGTTGATCCTCTAGGACGTTAAGAGGGCATTTGTCAGGGCAGTGGGATGCCCATGGGTACACTTCTTTGGCTCATCGCCGTCGTACTGGTCATCGCCGGGATCTACGTCATCCTGGCTCGTCGCGATCTCCTCTGGGGCATCGTCCTCATCGTCGTCGGACTGCTCGTCGGTCCCGGTGGCGTCAGCATTTTTCATCCTTAGCCACGCCTCGTCGCGTGCGGCGAGGCGTGTCCGACGCGAAACGGCGGACCGGTCATCCGGTCCGCCGTTTCGCTGTGCGCTCCACGAGGGGCCGTCACGCCACCAGGTGGCGGCGTGACGGGGGCCGGTTCAGCTCTCGGTCTCCTCGCCGCTCAGGCTGTAGACGGCGTAGGCCCGGCGCAGCACGGGAAGCGCCACGTTGCGGACGCGCACCCCGCCCGGGGTGAGCCCTTTCTCCACTCCTGAGTGCGCGTGCCCGTGGATGAACAGGTCGGCGCCCTCGGCGTCGACCGCTTCGGCGAGCAGATAGCTGCCGAGGAACGGATAGATCTCCAGCGGCTCGCCGGCCAGGGTGTCCTTGACCGGCGAATAGTGGCTGAGCACCACCCGGTGCTCGGTGTTCAGGCCCTTCAGGGCCTTGTGCCACAGCTCCGAGATCTCCCTGGTGTGCCGGACGAACGCCTTCATCTGCGGCTCGCCGAACTCGCTGGCGCACTTGCCGGCGAAGCCGCCGCCGAACCCCTTGCCGCCCACCACGCCGAGCCGCAGGTCACCGCACTGGATGACGGTGGAGTCGTCCTGCAGGACGCGGATGCCCGCGTCGCGGAGCAGCGCCACGATCTCGTCCTCGGCGTCGGACTGGTAGTCGTGGTTGCCGAGCACGGTGACCACGGGGATGGGCAGGTCACGGAACTCGTCCGCCACGACCCTGCCCTCCTCGGGCGTACCGTGCCGGGTCAGGTCACCCGCGATCAGCAGGACGTCCGCCCGCTCCTCGATGCCGTCCAGCCTGCGGCGGTACCTCCCCCGAAGGTCCTCACCGAGGTGGACGTCTCCGACGGCAGCGACTCTGATCCTCACAGGGCCTCCTCCTCTCCGGGCTCTCTGACCTCGACCACGGTGACCTCGTTGTGGACGCGCAGGCCGGGCGCGGTGTCCTCGGCCACGGCGGCCACCAGCCGCCTGCGCTCGTCACACTCCACCTGGCCGCGCAGGAAGAGCTGGTCGCCTCTGATGTCCACCCGGATCCCGAGCTCGTAGGTGCGCTCGTCCTCGGCCAGGGCCCGTTGCACACGGGCGGCCAGGTAGTGCGGAGCGTCGTGACCTGGGGCGACATGGTGTGGAGCCTCGTGGGACATCGTCTCCCCCTCCCATCGCATGAATGGTCTCGCCATGCCCCTCGTTCAGGGCGCGAAACCGGGGAGGTTTGGTCCTCTCCTTCGAGGATAGTCGCGCCCTTGGGGTCCGCCGCCGGACGTTCGCGCCGCGGTGCGATCGCCCGGAGTGGAGGAGAAACGGTGAAGATCCCGGACCGCGGGACGGCGGGACGATGACGGTCGCCCTGGTGCTGCGCGCGCTCGGCGTCGGCGGGCTGCTGACCGCCGTCCCCGCCCTGCGCGCACTGCGCCGGGGCGGGCTGAACGTGGTGCTGGCCGCGCCCGGCGAGCTACGGGATCTGGCCGTGCTGACCGGTGCGGTCGAGGGCTTCGTCCCGGTGCGCGGGCTGGAGGAGCTGAAATGGGACGCCCAGCGGCCGGGCGTGGCGGTGAACATGCACGGGCCGGGGCCGCGCAGCACGCACATGCTGCTGGAACTGCGGCCGCGGCGGCTCTGGGGATTCGCCGACCCGGCCGTCCCGCGGCTGAAGGGCCCCCGCTGGGAGGAGGGCGAGCGCGAGGTCGACCGGTGGTGCCGGCTCGTCTCGTGGTACGGCTCGCGGGCCGACCCCGGTGACCTGGCGCTGCCCGTGCCGCTGGTCGCCAACCCCGCCCCCGGCTCGGTGGTGATCCACCCGGGATCTCGCGACGCGGCGCGACGCTGGCCCGCGGAACGGTTCGCCGAGGTCGCGCGGACGCTGACCGAGGAAGGCATGCGGGTCGTGGTCACCGGCACACGGCGGGAGCGGCCGCTCGCGCTGCTCGTCGCGGCCCTGGCGGGGCTGGCCCCGCACCGCGTGCTGGCCGGGCGTACGTCCATGCGGGAGCAGTGCGCCCTGGTCTCCGGCGCGCGACTGGTGGTGGCCACGCACAGCGGGGTGGCGCATCTCGCGACGGCGTACGGCGTGCCCTCTGTGGTGATCTTCGGTCCGGACTCCCCTGCCCGGTGGGGCCCGCCCGCGGACCGGCCCTGGCACCGGGCGCTCGCGCACGGCGCCGACACCCGGGCGGTGACCGTGGCGGAGGTGTCGTCCGGCATCCGCGAGGTCCTGTCGGTGTCCTGCCGCTGAGCTGGGTGGGCGGAGGTTTGGAAGCGCGTGCCGACGGTAGCTGAACAGGGCCGGCGCGCCGTGACATCGGGCATCGAGCATCGGCGGCGGAGGCGAGTTGTCCGCGCCGGCCGATGACGGCGCCGCTGCGGGAGGGCACATGACGTCTGATTTGTCGGGTATGGGGAACGTTCACCGGAAAGGGGCGCCGACAATGAGTGAGACACCGGAACAGCGGTCGGAAACCGGCAAGCCGATGGTGACGGCGACACCACGCGACATCATCCACCTGCGGCTCGCCTCGTTCGTGATCTTCCTCGCGCTGGCACTCGGGACGCTGGCCCTGGTGGCCAAGGCCACGGTGGTGGCCGCCGTCCTCGGCGTGATCGCTCTGATCGCCCTCGTGGACGTCGTGTTCGCCGTTCGCCGCCAGCGCCGCCTCGGCCGCGGGCCGAGATCCACCGGATGAGAGGGCGGGACATGCCGAAGGAAGACACGCTGAAGGACCTCAAGGACAAGGTCGTCGTGGTGACCGGCGCCAGCGGCGGCGTCGGGCGCGCGGTGGTACGAATGCTCGGGGAGAAGGGCGCCAAGGTGGCGCTCATCGCCCGCGGCGAGACCGGGCTCGCCGCCGCCGCGGTCGAGGTCGGCGGCGAAGGCGGGACGGCCAAGGTCTTCCCGGCCGACATGGCCGACCACGAGCAGGTCGAGACCGTCGCCGACGAGATCCAGAAGGAACTCGGCCCGATCGACGTGTGGATCAACGTCGCCTTCTCCTCGGTCTTCGCGCCGTTCACGCAGGTGGAGCCGGCCGAGTACGAGCGGACCACCGCCGTCACCTACCTCGGCTACGTGTGGGGCACCCGGGCCGCCCTGCGCCGGATGCGGCCGCGCAACCGCGGCACCGTCGTGCAGGTGGGGTCCGCCCTCGCCTACCGCGGCATCCCGCTCCAGTCCGCCTACTGCGGGGCCAAGCACGCCATCAAGGGGTTCACCGAGGCGATCCTCACCGAGCTGCTGCACGAGAAGAGCGACGTCCAGATCACCATGGTGCAGTTGCCGGCGGTGAACACGCCGCAGTTCGACTGGGTGCTCTCGCGGCTGCGCCGCCACCCCCAGCCGGTGCCGCCGATCTTCCAGCCGGAGGTCGCCGCCCAGGCCATCGTGTACGCGGCCGAGCATCCGGCACGGCGGGAGTACTGGGTGGGCGGCAGCACGGTGGGCACCATCCTCGGCGAGCGCGTCGCCCCCGGCCTGATCGACCGCTATCTCGCCCGGACAGGGGTCCAGTCCCAGCAGACCGACGAGAAGCGTCCGACCGGCGTGGCCAACCTGTGGGAGCCCGCCGACGAGGACCGCGACTACGGCGCCCACGGGAGCTTCGACCAGCGCTCCAAGGGCCACAGCGTCCAGGTGTGGCTCTCCCAGCACCGCGGCCTGGTCCTGACCGGCCTCGGTCTCGGCGCCGCGGCGGCCGTGGCCGCCCTGACCTCCAGGCGCTGACGCTCCGACGCCGACCCCCGGCGGCGCCCTCCGGCGCCGCCCTCGGCGTTTCCCGCACCAGCTCACGGACGAACCCGCGCGCATCACCGAAGACCACCAGCCGATCGTGCCCGGGGCTCGATCAGCCGGTCGCGCCTGAGGGCTCGCGGCCCACTTCCACTCCCAGAGGCATTCCAGCGGCCTCGCACCACACTCCCGGAAGTCCCTCCACCGGGCCCGGCGCCGCACTCCGGGAAGTCCGAGCGGCCTCGCACCGAACACGGCACCCTCCGCGGGGCGGAGTCTCCTCCGCCGGCAGAGGGTGCCGTGTCGATGGCCGTGTACGCGAATGGATCAGGTGCCGGGCCACTCGCCGGTCGCGTTCTCCACGCTCTCGGCGCTCGCCCGGTCGATCGCCGCCTTCACCAGGCCGAAGATGGCGCCCTGGACGGCGGCGGCGAGCAGGACCTCGCCCCAGCCGTACTCCTTGGAGGTGGCCTGCGGGGCGTCATCCTTGCCGGCCATCAGCTTCCAGACCTGCTTGAAGATCAGGCTGGACAGGAAGCCGCCGGCCATGCCGGAGAGCGCGCCCACGGACCGGTAGGCGAGCTTCTTCACGACTGCTTCTTCCGCCGCAGCATCCGCCAGACGAGGAAGGCGCCGGCGGCCACCGCGGCGGTCGCCCACGGGCGGGTCCTGGCCTTGGTCACGACCTTGTCGGCGGCGTCGCGCATCTCGTCGGGCATCTGCGAACGCGCCTTGTCGGCGAGCTCTCCCGCCCGGCCGGCCAGGTCGCTGCTCTTGGCCTTGGCGGCCAGCTCGTTCGCCTTGTCGCCCGCCTTCACCGCGAACTCCCCGGCCATGTCCCCCGCCTTGACGGCCAGATCCCCGGCCTTCTCGCTCGCCTTGGCCGCGAGATCGCCGGCCTTCTCACCGGCTTTGGAAGCCAGCACCCCGGCCTTGTCGCCGGCGGTGGCCGCGAGGTCGCCCGCGTTCTTCTTCACCTCGGAGAGCGCGTACTGCGCGCGATCAGTGGTATTCGCCATGGTGTCCTCCTTTGCCGTGGCCCCTCAGCTACCCCTGCCGGAAGGGCTCTAACGGGGTTTCTGTGGCGGCACCAGCGAGTGACCGTCTCCGGCCATCGTCGAAGAAGCCCAGAACAGGCTGGACGGACCGGCGGGCCACAAAGGAAGAACCGGGGACGCCAGGAGCAAGCCCCGGGGCCGGACACGCGAACGGGCCCTCCCAGGGCAGGCGGGCCGGCGGATGTACACAACTCGGCGAGCGGAGCCGAACAGACCGGCGGCGCTCACCCGCCGGGAACGGGTTCACATGGCGCACCACCGGACGCGGGGGACATGCCGATATGGCGCGAACGGACGGCCGGCGCCGCCGAGTGCGGCGGCCGGCCGGACGTCCCCGTTCCATCGCGTGAAAGTGCTCCGCGTGCCCTCATCGTTCGAGCGGCATGGGCCGCCCGGCGGGTCAGCGGGCCTTGGCGGTCGCCTTGCGGTTGGCCTTCTTGATGGCGTCCACGAGCTGCTCCTTGTCCATCTTGGAACGGCCCTGGATGCCGAGGCGGGCGGCCACTTCGGCCAGGTGCTTCTTGCTGGCGTTGGCGTCGACGCCCTCCGCGGTCTTGCCCGGCTTCGGGGTGCTGCGCCGCGCCTGCGCGTCGGACGGCCCCTTCTTGCCCTTGGCCTCCCAGTGGTCGCCGACCTTCTCGAACGCGTGCTTCAGCGCCGCGAACGCCGTGCGGTGCGCCCGCTGCCCCTCGCCATAGGTCTCGACGGCCGAGTCATGGGCCTTGATCCACGTCTCCTGGGCCTTCTTCGGCGAGCGCTCAAGGGTCGACGGCAGTTCCTGCTTTCCCGGCATGATGTGTCCCTCCTTTGCCGCATCGGACCCGCTCGCTGGAACAAACCAGTACGTTCCCGGCAACACACCGCTCTCCCCGCCCGCCGCGAAGCTTTACCCGAATCGGGCGGGCCGTCGAACCGCTCCTGAGGGCCGGCTCACCCGCTCCACCAAGGTGGACGCCTTCCAGGCCACCCGGGCGCGGGGGCGGTGCCACGGTTCCGGCGGTCGTCCCAGCCGGCAGGCCCCGTCCGGACCCCAGGGTCAGACCATGGGGTCGTCGTAGCGCCGCTCCTCGTAGACCCGGGTGCGAGCGGTCTCGACCGGGGCCACCGGGTGCATCGGGTCGTCCACGGCGGTGGCGCGGGTGACCGCGGTGCGGCGGACGTTCGTCAGCCGCCAGATGCCGAACAGCAGGCCGGCGATACCGCCGAGCATCAGGATCACCCCGACGACGTTGATGTCGACGCCCGCGAGGTCGAACTCGACGGCCCAGGTGAGGATGGCACCGAGCATGATCAGGAAGATGCTTCCGGCTATGGTCATGAAAAGCCTCCTTCGCTCCTCGACCCCCCTTCTTTCCCGCACACGAATCTCAAACGTCGAACGCGGCGCAACCTCGGTGAACTCACCCTCCGGTGTGCGCCCGTGCCCGAGTGGCGCGGCGCTCGATCAGGGGCGGACGGCGCCGATCAGGCGGCCACGCCAGTAGGCGTCGAGGGAGACGACCTTCACCACGTCACCGGTGCGCGGGGCGTGGACCATCTTCCCCTCGCCCGCGTAGATGCCCATGTGCCCCAGGCCGTTGCTGAACAGCAGGTCGCCGGGCTGCGCGTCGTCCAGCGACACCCGGCGCTTCGCGCCCCAGGCCCACTGCTGGTAGGTGGTGCGGGGCAGCTTCACCCCGGCCGCGGCCCAGGACGCCTGGGCGAAGCCCGAGCAGTCGAACGACCCCGGCCCGGTGGCGCCCCAGCGGTACGGCTTGCCGACCTGCGCGTAGGCGAACCGCAGCGCGGCCCGCGCGTTGCCGGACGCGGGGCCGTCGTAACGGATGCCCTTGCTGGCGGGATTCCCCGGGTTGAACTCGTTGAGCCGCCGCAGCAGGCGTTCCTGCTCACCGACGAGTTTCTCCACGTCCTTCCGCTCCCGGGTCACCTCGGCGAGGACGTCCCCCATGTCGTCGTACGCGGTCTTGGCTGCGCCGCGCCTCTCCCGCAGGCCCCGCGTGGCGGCGTCGAACTCGCGCAGCGTACGCGCCTGCCCCTCCGACACCTGGCCGGCCACGGCCAGCGCGGACAGCAGCCCGGAGGGATCCTCCTGGCCGATGATCCCGGGCACGCTGCTCATCGCCCCGTACTGGTACATGTTGGCCGCCGCCGAGGCGACGCTGCGGCGCAGGTCGTCCACCTTCGCCCGCTCCCGGCCGAACTGGCCGTCGAGCCGCCGGTACTTCGCCCGTGCCGCCTTGTACCGCTCGGCCACGGTGTTGTAACGCTCGACCTTCGCGTCCGCCTGGTCCTGGAGCTTGGCGAGCCTGGCCCGCGCCTGGGCGATGGTCGGACGCGGTTCGGCCGCGGCGCCGCCCGCGCCGGCCAGCAGCACAACGGCGGCCAGCCCGGCGGCGGCCACCGGCACCAGTCCCTCGCGGACGCGACGCACCGGCACGAGAACCCCCTACTGAACGGCTTCCTGAACGGCCTGCACCGCGCCCGTGGCCCTTGGTACCGGTGGCCGGGCACGGCGATCGGCATCAGCAGGTACGCGCGATCACCCGCGCCGGTTCAGCCCGGCGGCGAGGAGATGTCGGATGCCGCGCACCCGGAGGCGGCGACCGGCGCAAACGCCCAGGACAGCAGACCAGGCCCACGGGAGACCGGGGATCGGACACGACCGGGAACGGCCGGAGACCGGCATGGGCGGAACGGGGGGAGCCGGGAGGGGCGGCTACGCGGGGGCGGCCTCGCCTACCTTGCCGGCCGCCACCTCCAGGTGGCGCGTGGTGTGCACGGCCCGCAGCATGCGCCGGTCGTGGGTGACCAGCAGCAGCGTGCCGGGATAGGAGGACAGGGCGGACTCCAGCTGCTCGATGGCCGGCAGGTCGAGGTGGTTGGTGGGCTCGTCCAGCACCAGCAGGTTCACGCCGCGCGCCTGGAGCAGGGCGAGCGCGGCCCGGGTGCGCTCCCCCGGCGACAGCGTGGCGGCCGGCCGCAGCACGTGCGCGGCCCTGAGCCCGAACTTCGCCAGCAGCGTGCGCACCTCCGCGGGCGGCATGGCGGGGACGGCGGCGCCGAACGCCTCCAGCAGAGGCTCGTCGCCGAAGAACATGCCGCGCGCCTGGTCGATCTCGCCGACCACCACCCCGGGGCCGAGCGCGGCGTGCCCCTGGTCCAGCGGCACCCGGCCGAGGATCGCCCCGAGCAGCGTCGACTTGCCCGAGCCGTTCGCCCCGGTGATCGCCACCCGCTCGGCCCAGCCGATCTGCAGGTCGACCGGCCCGAGGACGAAGCTCCCGCGGTCCACGACGGCGCCGCGCAGGGTGGCGACCACCGCGCCCGCCCTGGGCGCGGCGGCGATCTCCATGCGCAGCTCCCACTCCTTGCGCGGCTCCTCGACGACCTCCAGCCGCTCGATGAGGCGCTCGGTCTGCCGGGCCTTGGCTGCCTGCTTCTCGGTGGCCTCGCTGCGGAACTTGCGCCCGATCTTGTCGTTGTCGGTGGCCTTGCGGCGGGCGTTCTTCACGCCCTTCTCCATCCAGGCCCGCTGCGTGCGCGCCCGCGACTGGAGGTCCGCCCGCGTGTCGGCGTACTCCTCGTACTCGGCGCGGGCGTGCCGGCGGGCGACCTCGCGCTCGGCCAGGTACGACTCGTAGCCGCCGCCGTAGACGTTCACCTGCTGCTGGGGGAGGTCCAGCTCGACGACGCTGGTCACCGTCCTGGCCAGGAACTCCCGGTCGTGGCTGACCAGCACGGTGCCCGCGCGCAGCCCGGTCACGAAACGCTCCAGGCGGTCGAGCCCGTCCAGATCGAGGTCGTTGGTGGGCTCGTCCAGCAGGAAGACGTCGTACCGGCTCAGCAGCAGGGAGGCCATGCTCGCGCGGGCGGCCTGGCCACCGGACAGCGAGGTCATCTGCTGGTCGAGGCCGACGGCGAGGCCGAGCTCGGCGGCGACCTCCCCGGCCCGCTCGGTCAGGTCGGCGCCGCCGAGCGCGAGCCAGCGCTCCAGGGCGGCGGAGTAGGCGTCGTCGGCTCCGGGACGGCCCTCCACCAGTCCCTCGGTGGCGGCGTCCAGGTCGCGCTGGGCGGCCGCGACACCGGTGCGCCGTTCGAGGAACCGCGACACCGTCTCACCGGGTCTGCGCTCGGGCTCCTGCGGGAGATGACCGACCACCGCGGTGGGCGGGCTGAGCTGGACGGTGCCCTGTTCGGGGGCGACGAGGCCCGCGAGGATGCGCAGCAGGGTCGACTTGCCCGCGCCGTTCATCCCGACCAGCCCGATGACGTCACCGGGGGCGACGACCAGGTCCAGCCCGGAGAACAGCGCCCGGTCTCCGTGGCCGGCCGCGAGATCTTTGGCGACGATGGTGGCGGTCATGGCCAAACGCTATCCCGCCGCAGGGCACGCACCGTACGACACCTGCCGCCGCACCGCTCACCCCGATCGAGCACCGGGCCGCATCCGGGCCGGCCCCTGCTTCCCCTTCTCCTGCCCTGGCCGGGGTCCCCCCTGCCCGACCCCTACCTCCCTGGAACAGCCGTCGCCGGCCACGCGGAGGCGTTCCCGGGCGGGGGTGGCCCGGCTACGATCTCCGTGTGGTGATCGGAGGCGCGGGCGGCGGCAGCTTGATGGCGATCAGTGACCTGCACGTGGCGTACGCCGAGAACCGGCAGATCGTCGAGGAGCTGCGTCCCGAGTCGGACGACGACTGGCTGATCGTCGCTGGCGACGTGGGCGAGTTCGTCTCCGACATCGAGTGGGCGCTGACCGTGCTCAAGCGGCGCTTCGCGCAGGTCATCTGGACGCCGGGCAACCACGAGCTGTGGACGCCGAAGGACGACCCGGTGCAGTTGCGCGGCGCGGAGCGCTACCGCCATCTGGTGGGCATCTGCCGCCGCATCGGCGTCATCACCCCCGAAGATCCCTACGCCATCTGGACCGGGCACGGCGGGCCGGTGACGATCGTGCCGCTGTTCCTGCTGTACGACTACACCTTCCGGGCGCCGGGCACCTCCAAGCAGGAGGCGCTGGCGGCGGCGTACGAGGCCGGGGTGGTGTGCACGGACGAGTTCATGCTCCACCCGGACCCCTATCCGAGCCGGGACGCCTGGTGCCGGGCGCGTCTGCGCGAGACCGAGCGCCGCCTGGCCGACCGCGACCCGACGATGCCGACCGTGCTGGTCAACCATTTCCCGCTGGTGCGGCAGCCCACCGACGTGCTGCGCTACCCGCAGTTCGCGCAGTGGTGCGGCACGGTGGCGACCGCCGACTGGCACCTGCGCTACAACGCGGCGACCGTCGTCTACGGCCACCTGCACATCCCCCGCACCACCTGGTACGACGGGGTGCGGTTCCAGGAGGTCTCGCTGGGCTACCCGCGTGAGCGGCACGTGTACAAGCTGGACGGCATGGAGGCCCCCCGCCACGTCTTCCCCGACCTGTCCCCCGCCCCCGATCGGGCCTGAGCCCGGCCGTCCGGACATTTATCAACATGGTCAAGTAACGTTCGATTTACTCGTCGTTCGCGGGATTTCCGGCCGGGTAGATACGCCTATTGGCGTTCCAGACCGCGTCAGCGGAAGGGGGTCCTTGCGATGTTGACCGTTGGCCTGCTGGTACGCGTGCACGCCCGCCCCGGCAAGGAGGCGGAGATCGAGCAGTTCCTGCGCGACGGCCTCGGCCTCAGCGACGACGAGACCGACCCGCCCACCTGGTTCGCCCTGCGGATCAACTGCGCGACGTACGGGATCTTCAATGCCTGCACCAAGGACACCGAACGGCTGGCCTATCTGAACGGGCGCATCGCGGCGGCGCTCCTGGAGCGGGCCGACGAGTTGTTCGTCAGCCCGCCCACCATGGAACGCGTCGAGGTCCTCGCCGCCAAGCTCCCGGACGACCACATCGTCGCGTCGCACTGACCGCGGGCTCGTCGACACCATCCTGCTCGCCGTGGCCACGGCCGCCGCCCGGCGACGTGGCCGATCGGCGGCCGGGGTGGTGGATCAGGCGGTGGTCGTGGGCTGAATGCGCTCGGCGAGCCAGGCGAGCGACTCCGGGTAGCGGTAGTCGATGGCCCCGTGCCCGGCGTCGAACAGCTCGAAATTGATCACCGTCTCCGGCACACCGTGGGCGAGCAGCGCGTCCCGGAACGCCTCGGCCCCGATGTCCAGGTAGTACTCGTCCCGGGTGCCCGCGTCGATCCACACGGCGCGCATCGAACGCATGGCCTCGGCGTACTTCGGCACCATGCGCACCGGGTCCCAGTCGAGCCACCGCTGCCAGACCTCCGGCCGCAGCACCCCCGTGCGCGGGTCGAAGGGCAGCTCGGGCGTGCCGTCCTCGCGGGCCGAGAACGCCGCCGAGCAGCCGAGGACACCGAGCAGCGTGCCGTCCGCCGGGTCGGTGAACGCGGTGCGCTTGGCGAACGACTCCCACCAGCGGCCGATCTCGCCGTCATAGGACCGCAGGTGGCGCACGGCGGAGGCGAACTCCGGCAGGTAGCAGTACTCGTAGAGGCTGTCGCCCGCGTGGGTGGCGAAGGCGCCGAACAGGTCGGGACGCAGCATGGGCGTGATCATGGAGCCGAAGCCGCCGCTGGACTTACCGGTGATCGCGCGGTGGTCCCGGCCGGCGATCGTGCGGTAGTGCGCGTCGACCCACGGCACGATCTCGTCACAGAGATAGGAGTGGTAGCGGCCGGTGCCCGGCGAGTCGACGAACTGGCTGCCGCCGTACCCGGTCCACGCGTCCACGTAGACCATGATCACCGGCGGGGCCTCCTCGCGGGCGAAGACCTGGTCGGCCGCCTCGGGGAACGGCAGGCGGTACGGCGAGCGGTTGCGCCACATCGCCACATGCCCGGTGTACCCCTGGATCACGTACACCGATGGGTACCGCCGGTCAGGGTGGTCGTCGTAACCGGGCGGCACGTACACCCACAGCGGCCGCCGATGCGGGTCGTCCAAGGGATTCCCGCGCAGCAGCTCGCTGTCGAAGACGTGCTCGTCGAGACGTCCGGCAAGGTCAGCCTGCCAGGGCAACATGGCATCCTCCTTCGGCACCTATGCGTACCACGGAACACCCTCGCCCCGCCTCTGTGCACGCCCCGATACGGCACGCCCCGGCATGAGGCGGCCGTGCCGCGACTCACATATCAGCCGCTAGTTGGTCACAGAACGTAACAGATGCCCCACATGTGGACAAAGGTCACTACCATCTCCGAAGTGAGAGAAGTGCATCCTCCCTCCGACACCGCGGTGTTCGTCGACCACAGCGGCCGCCGCGCCCGGTTCCTGATGATCATCGGCATCGTGGCCGGCACCCTGCTGATCGCGTGCATGGCCATTCTGATCGGAGGGGCGTTCAGCGGCACTTCGCTCACCGTCATCGGCTGGCCGGGGGACGGTCCCCAAGCGCCGCAGGTCCCGCACATCACCCCATCCCGTTCACCCGCCGAGAGCCCTTCCGCCACGCCGCGTCCGGAGCGATCGACCAGGCCGACGGCCGGCGGCAGTCCCTCCCTCCGCCGCACGCCGACGGCCCACACGCCGACGCCCACCCCCCGGCGCACGATCAGGCCGACGCCCAGCGTCAGGCCGGACCCCACCGCCAGCGCCACACCCACCGAGCCGCCGGTGGACGATCCCACCGCGGAGCCCACGCCGAGCGAACCCGTCCCGCCGGGGAAGACGAAACAGCCTCCCGGTCTGGACCCGGACAAGACGCAGGGCCCGAAGAGATGAGCCCCGAGCTCACCGGCACCCGCACGTGGCCGGAGCCCAGGTGGCCCATCGCGCCCGAGTCCGCGGCGGCGCCCGCGCCACGCACGCCGCCACCGGGCGAAGGCGGCGCCCGCCGGAGGAGGTCTCCTCGCGCGGAGCCGCGAGGCCACTGGTTCCTCGTGGGCGTCCTGCTGCTGATCACCACCGGTGCCCTGGTCTTCAACGGATACGTGCACGGGGTCGGCGGCGAGGCGGCGGCCGTCGCCGCCCCCTCCGGTGAGCCGTCGGCCGACCTGCGGCGGGTCTGGAACGGCGGGCCGGTGCTCAACCTGAGCGGCCCCCGGCCCGAGAGCGCCCGGCCGCCCGCTCGCACGGTGGCGCTCACCTTCGACGACGGCCCGGACCCCCGGTGGACACCGCTGCTGCTGGACGTGCTGAAGCGGCACGGGGTCACGGCGACGTTCTTCATGGTCGGTTCCCGCATCGCCGAGAATCCCGGCCTGGTCCGGCGCGTGGTCGCCGAGGGGCACGAGATCGGCGACCACAGCTACGCCCACGCCGATCTGTCGCGCATCCCCCAGTGGCGGCTGCGCCTTGAGGTCTCGCTCACCCAGAAGGTGCTGGCCGGCGCCACCGGCCTGCACACCCGTCTGGTGCGCCCGCCGTACTCCGCACAACCCGGCGCGGTCACCGAGGAGCAACTGGGCACGCTGCGCACGCTCGGCGCAGCGGGCTACCTGGTGGCGCTGACCGACCTGGACACCAAGGACTGGGCCAGACCCGGGACCGGACGTATCGTCCAGGCCGCTCTGCCCCGGCGCGGCAGGGGCGCCGTGGTGATGCTGCACGACTCCGGCGGCGACCGCACGCAGACCGTCGCCGCCGTCGACCGGCTGCTCACCCTGCTCGCCGAGCGGCACTACCGGGTCACCACGCTGACCTCCGCCCTCGGCATGCCGTCCGCGCACACTCAGGCTCCCACGGGCGACCAGGTGATCGGGCTCGGCCTGGGCTTCGCCCAGCGCGCCTCCGCGTGGTTCGCGACCACCATGGCCTGGGTGCTGGCCGCCGCCGGGGTGCTCACCCTGGCCCGGCTGGTGTTCTTCCTGGTCCTCGCCTGGGTCCACGTGCAGCGGGCCCGAGGTGGACGGCGCCGGCTGGGCCGCGCGCCCGCGTGGGTGTTCCCGCCGCCGGTGAGCGTGATCGTGCCCGCCTACAACGAGGCCGCGGGCATCGAGGCGACCGTGCGGTCCCTGGTCGCCACCGACTATCCGGGGGTGATGGAGGTGATCGTGGTGGACGACGGATCGTCGGACGGCACGGCCGAGATCGCCGCCGCCCTGGGGCTGCCCGGCGTCCGGGTGATCAGGCGGCCGAACGGCGGCAAGCCCGCCGCCCTCAACACCGGCATCGCGCACGCCTCCCACGACATCCTCGTCATGGTGGACGGTGACACGGTCTTCGAGCCCGCGACCATCGGCCACCTCGTGCGCCCGCTCGCCGACCCCGGGGTCGGCGCGGTCAGCGGCAACACCAAGGTCGGCAACCGGCGCGGAATGATCGGCCGCTGGCAGCACATCGAGTACGTCGTCGGGTTCAACCTCGACCGCCGGGCCTTCGACCTGCTCGGCTGCATGCCCACCGTGCCCGGGGCGATCGGCGCGTTCCGCCGCACGGCGCTGGAGTCGGTGTCGGGGCTCAGCACCGACACGCTCGCCGAGGACACCGACCTGACCATGGCGATCTGCCGGACCGGCCTGCGGGTGGTGTACGAGGAGAACGCGCTGGCGTGGACGGAGGCGCCGACCTCGTTGCGGCAGCTCTGGCGTCAGCGGTACCGCTGGTGCTACGGCACGCTGCAGGCGATGTGGAAACATCGCCGCGCGGTCGCCGAGCCGGGACCGTTCGGGCGGCGCTGCCTGGGCTACCTGACGTTGTTCCAGGTGGTGCTGCCGCTGGTCGCGCCGGTCGTGGACATCATGGCCGTCTACAGCCTGCTCGTCGGCGACCCGCTGCCCGTGGTGGCGGTGTGGGCGGGCTTCGTGCTGGTGCAGGCGCTGACCGGGTGGTACGCGCTGCGGCTGGACCATGAGCGTGCCTCGGTGCTGTGGGTGCTGCCGCTCCAGCAGTTCGTCTACCGGCAGCTGATGTACCTGGTCGTCATCCAGTCGGTGGCGACGGCGGTGCTCGGAGTGCGGCTGCGGTGGCAGACGATCCGCCGCGAGGGCACGTTCGCGGCCGGCTCCGCCCCAGCGTCCTGACCCCGCTCCCGCCCGCGTGAGCCGGCCCAACGCCGCCTTGCGCCCATCAGGCATGATCGCCCGGGCCACTCTCGGGTCTCCCGGACCTACGCCGCCTCTCACCGTCCGCCGTTCGGCGTGACGCTTCTCCCGCCCTGAGCCGGGATCGCCGGCCGTCGCTTGACGCCGAGCAGGCCAGGGCGGGGTCTACGCATGCCCGCGCATGTACGGGCAGGTGCCGGTGCGGGCACCCGGAATACGCCGGAGTCACGACTTTGTTGACACGACCACATTTGCTGAGTAGCTTCTTCCACGCATCAACTATTGATGTGGCAACTTCTCTGTGCGACTCCCGGCACCCCCAGCCGGAGGCGCCACAGGCGTACCGAACAAGGGGATCGGACCACCATGACCAAGATCGCTATCATTCTCGGCAGCACCCGCCCGGGCCGTAACGGCGAGGCCGTCGCCAAGTGGGTTCTCGACATCGCCAAGCAGCGGAGCGACGCCGAGTTCGAGCTGGTCGACATCGCCGAGTACAACCTGCCCCACCTCGACGAGGCCATCCCGCCGTTGATGGGCCAGTACGCCAACGAGCACACCAAGGCGTGGGCGCGCACGATCGCCTCCTACGACGGCTTCGTGTTCGTCACCCCCGAGTACAACCACTCCACCTCGGGCGCGCTGAAGAACGCGATCGACTACCTGTTCGCCGAATGGAACGACAAGGCCGCCGGCTTCGTCGGCTACGGTTCGGTGGGCGGCGCGCGCGCCGTCGAGCACCTGCGGCTGATCATGGGCGAGCTCAAGGTCGCCGACGTCCGCGCCCAGGTCACCCTGTCGCTCGCCACCGACTTCGTGAACTACAGCCAGTTCGCCCCGGCCGAGTACCACACGCCGCTGGTCAACGCGATGCTCGACCAGGTCGTCGCCTGGAGCAAGGCGCTCGCCCCGCTGCGCCGGCCGGCCGCGGCCTGAGCCCTCGCGGGCGACCGGCGGCCGCACCGGCTTCCGCAGGCTCGCGGCCCCGCGAAACGCGGAGCCGCGCGATCTCGGGCCCTGTCCCGGCGATCGCCCGCGACAAGCTCCGCGAGACCCGCGCACGCGGTGAGTTCCGTGACATCCCCGGACCAACACGTCCGGGGATGTCACGTTTTAGTACCTACTGCCGTGCCGACCTGGGGCTCCGTCCCGGGAGCGGGCCCGGGACCACCGGCGCCCATCTCGATGATCTCCGGACCGCGTACCCTGCCCAGCAGAACCAACGCAAGGCAGGAGGCTTCCCCCATGGCCGAGGACCGCACCACCACGCCCGCCGGAACCGACATCCCGGACGTCCCGCCGGCCGCGGCGGAGTACGCGGAACGACCCGCGCCGCCGCGCATCAACACCTCCGTGCCACACTCGGCCCGCATCTGGAACTACCTGCTGGGCGGCAAGGACAACTACCACGTGGATCGCCTGGCCGGTGACCGAGTCGTCGAGGTCTTCCCCGGCATGCGGGACATCACCCGCCATTCACGCCACATGCTGACCCGCGCGGTCCGCTTCCTGGCCGGCGAGGCGGGCATCCGCCAGTTCCTGGACATCGGCACCGGGCTGCCCACCGAGGACAACACGCACGAGGTGGCCCAGCGGGTCGCCCCCGAGTCGCGCATCGTCTACGTGGACAACGACCCCCTGGTGCTCGTCCACGCCCAGGCACTGCTCACCAGCACCCCCGAGGGGAAGACCGACTACATCGAGGCCGACGTGCGCGACCCCGAGCGCATCCTGGCCGCCGCCGCCGAAACACTCGACTTCAGCCGGCCCACCGCGCTCATGCTGATGGGCATCCTCGGCCTGGTCGCCGACCACGACGAGGCCCGCTCGATCGTGACCCGGCTGATGGACGCGCTGCCCGCCGGCAGCTACCTGGCCCTCTACGACGGCGCCGACACCGACCCGGCGTACGTCGAAGCGCTGCGCCGGCACAACTCCGCGCCGGGTGTCGTGGCGTACACCCCGCGCAGCCCGGAGCTGATCGGGCGGTACTTCGACGGCCTGACCCTGCTGGAGCCCGGCATCACGTCGGTGTCCCACTGGCGTGCCGAGTCCGGCCCGTGGCCGGTGGCCGCCGAGGTCGCCTGCTTCGGCGGAGTCGCCCTGAAGTCCTGATCTAGTAGTCGTCCATGGTCCGCCCGGCGTCCCGCCGCGCGGACCATGGACGTCCCTGCGTCCCGGTGCGCCACGCGGTTCCGGCCGGGCCGGGAGACACCGCGATGGCAGCGGCGGCGGAAAACGCCAGGCGCACCAGCGTGCGGACCCCGGAAAGACGGCGTCAGGCCGGGGCGTACCTGCTTCGTACCGGTTTCAGCACTTTTCCGGCACTGACCTCGCCTTATGCTCTGCCCGGCTCCGGCCTGCCCGCGCGCGTCACCGTGCCCGGGCACGGCCGGGGGCCACGACCCGATCCGTGGTCCACCGGGAAGAGACGATGAAGACCTCCGAACCGCTTGCACCGACCGCCGGGCCGCAGAGGGATGCGGCGCACAGGCGGGAGACCCACCTCGGCCTCCTGGTGCGCGAGCACGAGAAGGCGCTGCTGGCCTACACCGAGAAGCTGCTGAACGACCACTACCTCGCCGAGGACATCGTGCAGGAGACGCTGGTCCGCGCCTGGCACAACGCCGATCGGCTGGTGGACTCCGAGGGGTCGGTGCGCGGCTGGCTGCTCACGGTGGCCCGCAACCTGGTGATCGACCGGTCCCGGAGCGGCTTCCACCGGCACGAGGTGACCGGCGCCGAGATGTTCGACGTGACGCAGCGCGACCACGCGGACGCGGTGGTGGCCTCGGTGACGGTGGCCGAGATGCTCGGCTCGCTGTCGGCCGAGCACCGGGACGTGCTCGTGCACACCTACCTGCGCGGCCGCACCATCAGGGAGGCGGCCGACGACCTGGGCATCCCGGTCGGCACGGCGAAGTCGCGCCAGCACTACGCGCTCAGCCATCTCAAGAAGTACGCACGCGCCAAGTGGCTGAAGGCCCGCGCCGCCTGACCCGCGGTCACGCGGCCGCCGGGGCCGACACCGTGAGACGCAGCGCCGGGATCCGCACCGATCCGTCCTGCGCGGCCTGCCAGCGCCAGTGGGCGCCGTCGACATCGCCGCACACCAGCCCCGTCCACCCGATCGCCTCGGCACAGAGCGCGGCCAGCTCGGCCGCGTCCCCCGCCTGCGGCGCCTCCGGGACCACCAGCATCGCGCGCAGGAACCGGCGGTGGGCCGCGGCGCGCAGCGTACCGGCCCGCAGGTCGTCCTGCGGGCCGGCGGCCGGGATCTCGACACTGCCCGGACGCGGAGCCTCGACCCGCGGCATCGCCTGCGGCAGCGCGACCGTCGCACCCGTCCGGGACAGCACCGCGGCCGGGATGCCCGGCCCGCCGCGCGCCACCTCGGTGAGCAGTCCCGTCACGACGTCCGTGGCCACCTGGTGATCACCGGTCACGCTGAGCAGGCCGTCGAGCCTGCTCAGGTCCACGAACACCTTCCCGCCCTGGTCGTCCACGCCGACCCGGACGAGGAACGACGTGGGGGCGCCCGGAACCGGGGCCGCGGCACGGACGGGCCGGTCGAGCGCGCCGGCGGGCAGCCGCCAGCGGGAGCCGCCGAGGTCCTGCCAGGGCGCCGGCGGGTCGTCCTGGGTCCCCACCCACACGGTGGCGCCCGCGTCATCGACGGAGACCGCGTGGACGGCGTAGCCCTTCGGGCCGGACAGTTCGGCGACGATCCGGTGCGCGACCCGGAGCGACTCCGCGTCGGCGGCGAACGTCTGGGCCAGCCCCCTGCGGAACGCGAGCCGCCGCGCCCGGCGGCGCGGCTCGCCAAGGCGGTGGACCAGCCGGGGCAGCCAGGCGAAGGCGCGCCGCAGCCGCCGCCGGAACACGATGGCGGCGGTGAGCAGGCCGAGCAGCACCGCACCGAGCACCGCGAGCACGGCCGCGAGCGGGAGCGCGATGCGGCCGTCGGCCTGCGGTGCCGGATCGCCCGCTGGTGGCGCACCGGTCGCGCCGTCCGCCGGTGCCGTGGCGTTCCCGTCACCGCCGTTGCCGCCGTCGCCGGCGTCGTTCCCGCCGCCGGTCTCGCGGGCCAGCCGGACGTCGGGGCCGCCCGCGTCCTGCGGGAGCCGCAGGATCCAGCCCGGCCGGAGCTGGTTCGGGTCCTGCAGTGCCGAGCCGTCCGGCTGGGTGCGTCCCCGGTTGAGCTCGAAGATCTCACCGGCCCGGCCGGCGTCGCCCAGGGTGCGCGCGGCGATGACCGGCAGGGAGTCCGGCGTGCCGCCGTTCTGCTGCGCCGTCTTGACCACGTACACCTTGACGAGGTCGCCGCCCGGCGATCCCGCCGGCGCGGCGGCCGCACTCAGTGCGGCGACGTACGCCGGCACGACGGAACCCGCGGACCCACCCTGCGGACGCGACGTGATCACGGACGCGTTCGGAGAAAGCGACATGCTCGCGGCCGCGGGTGGGGTCGCGGCGGACGCGGACGTGGTCACGGATGCGGCGAGGGCGAGGGCGGGCTGGGACAGCAGTGCCGCCGCGGCGAACAGGCCCACGACCACCGGCCGCGCCCCGCGTGCGCGCACCGGCCGTGCCGGCGTCCCCGCGTCCCCGCGTCCCGGACGGACCGTCGCGCCGGCGCCAGCGCTTCTCGTCATGTGGTCCCACCCATCTCTCGGCGCCCGGCCGCGCCGGCTCGTGACACGGGCCGGCCCCGGTCCACCGGGCCTCACGGACCGGCGGATCACGGCTCACCCTTGCGATGTCACCAGGGCACACGTGACGGACTCCCAAAGGGTTCGACCTGATTTCCGGCGATGCCGACCTGGCCCGGCGGCCGGAGCCGGACACGCGAGACCGTCCTGCCGGCTTGCGGCCGCCCCAAGCTGCAGGCGGGGACGGTGCGGGCGGGCCGGGGAGGCGAGGGCGGTGCGGTCCTGCCGGGAATCCGGATGAACCCTTCGCGGTCGTGGCCCCGTGTACCGAGCGGCAGGCGCACGACATTCCGGGGGTTCGCGTGGCACGACGGCACAGCACAGGCTTCGAGGTGCTCGGCATGTCCGGCGACCCCACGCCCGGTGATCCGGACGAGATCAGGCGGCTCGCGTCCCGCTACCAGGACATCGCCGACCAGACCAGAACGGCCGCCGACATTCTCGGCAAGGGCGGCGTCGTCGAGCAGGGCGAGGGCGAGGCGATGAAGGCGCTGCGCGACCAGCTCAAGTCCCTGCCCGACAAGCTGGCCAAGACCCGGGACTCCTTCGAGACCGCGGCGTCGGCGTACAAGACCTACGCGGGACAGCTGGAAGAGGCGCAGTCCCAGGTGGACCGGGCGATGGACCAGGCCGGTCCGGCCGCCGGCACCGCCGGCCAGACCGTGCCCCAGCTTCCGGCGGACGCCACCGACGCGCAGCGGGACCAGGCCCGGCAGCAGCAGTCCGGCATCGACGCCGCCAACCAGACGATGTCCGCGGCCCGCAGCCTGGCCGAGCAGGCCAAGGGGTTGCGCGATCAGGCGGCGAGCCGCGCCGCCCAGGAGCTGGACGACGCCGCGGCCAAGGCCATCCCCGAGCGGAACTTCTTCCAGAAGATCGGCGACTTCTTCAAGGACTTCCCGTTCGTCAAGATCCTCATCGACATCCTGGTCGCCGTCGTCACGGTCTTCTTCCCGGTGGTGGGCTTCGTCCTCGGCGCGGCGCTGTTCGCGTTCCAAACAGCGATATCCATAGCATCAGGGGAGTTCAAGCTCGGTGACTTCCTGGTCGGCCTGGTGGCGATCGTCCCGGGCGCGGCCCTGTTCAAGCTGGGCGGCCGGGCGGCGACCACCATCGGCGGCAAGCTCGGCCCGCTGTTCGGCTCCGGCGCCGGCGCCGCGAAGGCCGGCGGCGCGGCGGCCGGTGCGGCGGGCTCCGGCGGCGGCTTCTTCCAGAAGATCGGCGGCAGCCTCAGCGGCATCAAGGGGACCTTCGCCAACAACAAGGTCGTCACCGTGGCCCTGGACTCCCCGGGCGGCAAGCTCATCACGGGGACGGGCGGCGAGTTCGGCAAGGGCGTCATCGAGGACGTCGCCGCCAAGGGGCTGAACGGCGAGCAGATCACTCCCGCGAACGTGCTGGCCGGCGCGGCCGGCGGCGCCCTGACCGGCGGGCTGATCAAGGGCGGCAAGGCCGCACGGGGCGGCGAGTTCGCCGGTGGCGCGTTCACCCCGCCGATCAAGGGGAACGCGCCCGCCACCGGCAACCCGGGCGCGGGCACCGCTGCCGGAGCCGGCACCCCCGCGGGAGCCGGCGTCACTCCCCCGGTCACCGCCGGCGCGGGAGCCGGGAACGCGGCCAAGCCGCCCACCTTCACGGACAACGCCATCCAGCAGGCGACCGACCTGGTCCCGGAGGGGGTCTCCGCGGCCATCAAGGTCGGCGTCGCGATCAGCGAGGGCGCCGATCCCAAGGAGGCGTTGCTCTCTGAGGCGGGGAACTTCCTGCCGAAGGCGGCCGGCTCGACCGGCAAGGGCGGCATCTCCGACAAGATCGACGGGATCATCCCGGTCAAGGGCACGCCGGCCGGGGGCCCGAACCCTCCTGCCTCCACCACGACGCCGCAGCCGTCACCGACCCCGGACACCTCGACCACGGCGGCCCAGAACACCCCGCTGCCCCCCTCCGACGGCACCACCCCGCCGCCCTCGCCCACGATCGGCCAGGGCAACACCCCACCCGCCTCACCCACCACCGGCCAGGGCACCACGCCCGCCACCGACGGCACCACCCCGCCGTCCTCGTCCACCACCGCAACCCAGGGCACCCCGGCGCCGCCCGCCGACGGCGGCACCACCCCGCCCGCCTCCCCGACCACCGCGAACGCCCAGAACACCCCGCTGCCCCCGTCCGACGGCGGCACCCCGCCGTCCTCGCCCACCACCGCAACCCAGGGCACCCCCACACCGCCCACCGACGGCGGCACCCCTCCCTCCTCGCCGACCACCCAGGGCCAGAGCACCCCGCCGCCCGCCACCGACGGCGGCACTCCGCCCTCCTCGCCTACCACCGCAACGCAGGGCAGCCCGGCGCCTGCCGACGGCGGCACTCCGCCGTCCTCCCCGACCACCGCAACCCAGGGCGCCCCGGCACCGCCTGCCGACGGCACCACCCCGCCCGCCTCGACCTCCACGAACGCCCAGAACACCCCGCTGCCCCCGTCCGACGGCGGCACCCCGCCGCCCTCGCCCACCACCGCCACCCAGGGGACCACGCCCCCCGCCGACGGCGGCACCCCGCCCGCCTCCCCGACCACCGCCACCCAGGGAACCCCGGCACCGCCCTCCCCGACCACCGGGAACGCCCCGAACCCGCCGTCGTCCGCGAGTGCGGAACCGCAGGACGTCCCGCTTCCGCCCTCGCCGACCACCCCCTGACCTTCCCGGCCCGGCCGCGCGGCCGGGCCCCACCAGACCTCCACCTGCAGGTGGACGGATCACCGATGATGGCTAGGAGACACCTCATGCCGAACTACACCGTCAACTCCGACGAGACGGCCTCGACCTCCGCGGCGCTGCTCAACGACTTCGCCCAGCTCCAGGACAAGCTCAACGAAGTGCGGGGGAAGATCCAGAACCTGCTGGCGCAGGGGTACAGCACCCCGGCCGCGCAGCAGAAGTTCCAGCCTTTCTTCGACGAGTTCGCCAAGGGCTTCGACCAGGTGAACCAGTCGCTGCAGGGCATCGGCCAGTACGTCAAGGCCGTCGGTGACGCGTTCTCGCAGACCGACGACCAGCTCGGCTCGAACCTGTCCTGACCCGCCGGCCGGGGATCCGCCTCAGGCGGGTCCCCGGCGGGGGGCGTACCGGCCCGCACGTCCCGCGGCCCGGCGGCCCCGTTCCAACGTCCCGCTCACCATCCCGGCGGCCCCGCCGCCTTCGCGCCCTTTCACGTATGAGGAATCGATTGCCGTGCGTTTGAACGTCAGCGTCCGGACCCCGCGGGACATCGGGGTCTCCACGGTCGTCGCCGTGGAGACCGATCCGTCCGCGCTGGTGGGGCGGTTGGCCGCGGAATTGGCGCAGGCCGTGGGCCCCGGCACCGGGGGGCAGGCGCCGGCGCTCTACATCGGCGCCGAGCCGCTGGACCCGCAGGCCACCCTGTACTCCGCCGGGGTGCGCGACGGCGTGGAGCTCGGGCTCGGCGCACCGCTTCCTCCGAGCCCGGATCCCGACGGTGTGGTGGAGTTGCGCGTGGTCAGCGGCCCGCGGGCCGGCACGTCCTTCCGGCTGCCGCCGGGTGAGTACGAGATCGGTGCCGCACCGACGGCGCGCGTCCGGCTGCCCGCGGGGGCGCCGCCGGTGGCCGCCCGGGTGCTGGTGCGAGTGGACCGCACGGCGGAGGTGACGGCGGGCGAGGGGACGCTGCTGGACGGCAGGCGGCCGTCCGGGACGGTCGAGTGGCCGGAGGGCAGCCAGCTCGCCGCCGGTGACACGCTGCTGGAGCTGGCGATCCCGTCGTCCAAGCGGGTGCCGCTGACGCCCGCCGCGGATGGGCTGGGCCTGGAGTTCAACCGGCCGCCGCGGTTCCGCCCGGCGCGGGGTGGCGGCCGGTTCCGGCTGCCCACCGCGCCCACCAAGCCGGACAAGCGGCCGATCCCGCTGCTGCCCATCCTGCTCGTCCCGGTGGGCGGCGCGCTGGTGGCGATCGTGTCGACCGGCCGCTGGATATTCGTGTTCCTCGCGTTGCTGTCCCCGATCGGCGCCCTGATCACCCAGTTCGGCGGGCGCAAGCAGACGCAGGTGAGCTACCAGGAGAAGCTGCGCGAGCACGAGGCGTCGATGGAGCGGGTGCGCGCGGCCGTGGACGCCGCCGTGCTGAAGGAGCAGCACACGCTCCGCTCGTCCCTGCCCGACCCGGCGTCTCTGCTGCAGACCGCCTCGCAGCCGGGAGAACGGCTGTGGGAGCGCCGCTGGCAGGACCCGGACTTCCTGGACGTCCGGGTGGGCACCGCCGACATCCCGTCCTCGCTGACCGTCGAGGACCCGGCGCTGGAGGAGTACCGCCGCACCACCGTGCCGACGCTGACCCAGGTGCCGGTGGCGATCCCGTTGCGCGCCGCCGGCGTGACCGGCGTCGCCGGCCCGCGGGCCGCGAACCTCGCCGGGTGGATGGCCGCCCAGGCCGCCGCGCTGCACAGCCCCGGCGACCTGCGCATCGTCGTGCTCGCCGGGCCGGACGGCGCGGACGCGTGGTCGTGGGTGCGCTGGCTGCCGCACTGCCAGCCGCAGGGCGAGGACGCCTACGCGCTGGTGGGCAGCACGACCGACTCGCTGGCCCGCCGCATCGGCGAGCTCGGCCAGCTGGTGGCCACCCGCATGGCGGCCGGCCCGGACGTGCGGCGCGGCGGCACCGAGGGCGCTCCGGACATCCTGATCGTCCTGGACCAGGCGCGCCGGGCGCGCTCGCTGCCCGGCGTGGTCGGGCTGCTGCGCGACGGGCCGTCGGTCGGCGTGTACACGATCTGCCTGGACCGCGAGGAGCGTTCACTTCCGGAGGAGTGCACGGCCGTGGTGGCGGTCGACCCCGAAGGCGTGCGGGTGCGCACCGTCCAGGGCGCGCCGCCGGAGAACGTGCGGGTGGACTCCCCCGAGCCCGGCTGGTACGAGGCCCTGGCCCGGGCGCTCGCGCCGTTGCGGGGGGTCGGCGACAGCGACGACAACGCCCTGCCCACCGCCGTACGGCTGCTGGACCTGCTCCGCGTCGAGCCGCCCACTCCGGACGCGATCGCCGCCGGGTGGGCGCTGTCCGGGCGCAGCACCCGGGCGATCCTCGGCGCGGGGTACGACGGCGACTTCTCGGTGGACCTGGTGCGCGACGGCCCGCACGCGCTGATCGCCGGGACCACCGGCGCCGGCAAGTCCGAGCTGCTGCAGACCCTGGTGGCCACCCTGGCGGTGGTGAACCGCCCGGACGAGATGACCTTCGTCCTGGTGGACTACAAGGGCGGCAGCGCCTTCGCCGAGTGCGCCGACCTGCCGCACACCGTCGGCCTGGTCACCGACCTGGACACCCATCTGGTGGAGCGGGCGCTGGTCTCGCTGGGCGCCGAGCTGCGCCGCCGCGAGCACCTGCTGGCCCAGGCGGGCGCGAAGGACATCGAGGACTACCTGGACAAGCGGGCGCGCGGCGGCGACGTCCTGGACCCGCTGCCCCGCCTGCTGCTGGTGATCGACGAGTTCGCGTCCATGGCCCGCGAGCTGCCGGACTTCATCTCCGGCCTGGTCAACATCGCCCAGCGGGGCCGTTCGCTCGGCATCCACCTGGTGCTGGCGACGCAGCGGCCGAGCGGCGCGGTGACCGCGGACATCCGCGCCAACACCAACCTGCGCATCGCCCTGCGCACCACGGACACCTCCGAGAGCCGCGACATCATCGACGCGCCGGACTCCGGCTCGATCTCCCCCGGCACGCCCGGCCGCGCCTACGCCCGGCTCGGCCCCTCGGCGTTGCTGCCGTTCCAGGCCGGACGGGTGGGCGGCCGGCGGCCGTCCGGCGCCGTCACCCCCTCGGCGGAGGCGCCGATCCGGGTCAGCGAGGTCGGCTGGCCGGAGCTGGGCGGGCCGCTGCCGCGGACCGTCCGCACCAAGGACGCCACCGCCGGGCAGGAGGCGATCACGGACCTGGCCGTCCTGGTGAAGGCCATCGCCGGCGCGGCCGAGATCGCCGGGGTGCCCCGGCAGCCCAGCCCGTGGCTGCCGCCGCTGCCCGAGGTGCTGGCCTGGACCGAGCCCGCCGCGCCCAAGCCGCGTGCGGACCGCGAGGCGCCCCTGCCCGCCGTCCCGTACGGCCAGGTCGACCTGCCCGCCGACCAGGACCGCCGGCCGCTCGTGCTGGACCTCGACCGGTCGGGGCACCTGCACATCATCGGCTCGCCGCGCAGCGGCCGGTCGCAGACCCTGCGCACCCTGGCCGCCGCGCTCACCCGCGCCCACGGCGTGGACGACCTGCACCTGTACGGCATCGACTGCGGCAACGGGGCGCTGAACGCGCTCACCGCGCTGCCGCACTGCGGGGTCGTCGTCGAGCGCAGCCAGATCGAGCGGGTCGGGCGGCTGCTGGACCGGCTCACCGCCGAGCTGAGCGCCCGCCAGTCGCTGCTCGGCGCGCGCGGCACCGCCGACCTGGCCGAGTACCGCCGGATGGCGCCGCTGGAGGAGCGGCCGCCGCACATCGTCGTCATGGTCGACCGGTTCGAGGTGTTCGAGCGGGAGTTCACCAACTTCGACAACGGCAGCTACCTGGAGCGGATGCTGCGGCTGCTGCGCGACGGCGCGGGCGTGGGCATCCACCTGGTGCTGGCCGGCGACCGGATCCTCGGCTCGGCCCGCTTCTCCGGCACCACCGAGGACAAGATCGTGCTGCGGCTGAACGACCGCGCGGACTACTCCTCGGTGGGGCTCACCACCCGCTCGGCGCCGTCCGACCCGCCGCCCGGACGCGGCATCCGGGTGCAGGACACCAGCGAGGTGCAGATCGCCGTCCTCGGTCCCGACCTGTCGGGTACGGCGCAGGCGTCGGTGCTGACCGCGCTGGGCGAGGAGCTGCGGGCGCGTGAGGCGGGCGTACCGGCGGCGCGGCGCCCGCTGCGCCTGGACCTGCTGCCCGACCGGATCGCCTACGAGACCGCGGCGGCGCTGCGCACCGCTCCCGGGCCGATGCGCCCGCTGGTCGCCGTGGGCGGCGACACGCTGACCGCCCTCGGCCCGGACCTCGCGGACGTGCCGACGTTCGTCATCGCCGGCCCGCCGCGCACCGGGCGCAGCACCGCGCTGCTCGCCGTGGCCCGCTCGGTGCTGGACCAGGGGGCGGGCGTGATCGTGCTCGCTCCGCGCCGCTCGCCGCTGCGCGACCTGGAGGGCAGGCCCGGCGTCCAGGCGATGATCATCGACTCGGAGGTGCCCGCCGCGACGTTCCGCGCCGCGCTCGGCAACGTGCCGCAGGACAACGCGGTGATCCTGGTGGACGACGCGGAGCTGTTCATGCAGTCGGAGATCGACAGCGACCTCGCGCTGCTGGCCCGCGGCGGGGCCGGCAACGGGTGGGGCCTGGTGCTGGCCGGCAACGCCGAGGCGCTGTCCCTGGGCCTGGCCGGATGGATCGGCCAGGTCAAGCGGAACCGGACCGGGATGCTGCTGTCACCGCAGAGCCTGAGCGACGGCGAGGTGATCGGCGTCCGGCTCACCCGCGGCCTGATCGGTCAGGCGCCGCAGCCGGGTCGCGGGCTGCTGCACCTCGGCGACGGCACGCTCACCACGGTGCAGGTGCCGAGCACGGAGTCCACCTTCTGAAAGACGGCGGCGCGCGACCGCGCGCCGCACCGGCGTGGGGCCGGCCGGGACGATCTCCCGGCCCGGCCCCACCGCCATATCGTCCCGGGCACGAGCCCCGTTCCGCGGCCGCCCTCCTCGCGGCCCCGCCAACGCGCCCGCTCCCGTGCTCCTGCCCCCTCGGCCCCGCTCCCTTCTCCGGCGCGCCCTCGGGCCGGGCATCGGTCCCCATCGGGCCCGCATCGCCCCCAGGATGTGCCGGATGGGGCGCCGGCCATGGGAGCGGGCCGGGCCGCGTCCGGCGCCAGGATCAGGATCGGGCCAGGTCAGGCACCGGCGGGAGCGGCCGCGGGCAGGAAGCGGAACGTGCCGCTGATCGCGTCGAACAGCTCGTAGACCTCCGCCCGCAGCGGCAGGTTGGGGCTGGCGCAGGTGATGATCAGGTAGTCCCGCTCGGTGCCGGGGACCGGCACCACGGTGTGCATGGTGAGCATCCGCACCGAATCCTCCGCGGTGAGCGGCGTCTCCTCGGTGCCGGTGATCCGGGCCACCTGCCCGATCTCGGGAAGGGTCACCGTGGTGACCTTCCGGTCCGACGGCTCCCCGCCGTTCCCGGAGCGCGGAGCGGTGCCCGGCCCGGACGCGGGCGCCGGGGAGAGCTGGGCGGCCAGCACCGGCAGGGTCAGCTCACGGCCCGGCGGCACGCTGATCGCGAAGACCATCGTGTAGCCGAGGAACAGCCCGTCGTCGAACATGGTCGCGGTGCCGGCGGCGAAGAGGGCGCCGCGCCGGCGGGCGGCCCTGCTGATCTCGCGGGCCTGGCGGAACAGGTCGTTGATCTCCGCCTGCTCGCGGAAGTTCCGGGCCGCGGCCATGGCGGCGGCGCGGGTCTCGGCGAGGGCCTCGCCGGTCACGTCCAGCTCGGCCCAGGAATCGGGCACGTTCAGCACGAACCGGCCGGGGGTCTGCGTCGCCTGCTCCATCACTTGCCCTCCAGGTGGGCCACGGCCTCGTCGTCGGTCTCTTTAGTCTTCTCCACGATCTGGTCCACGGCCTTCTTGATCGCCTCGGCCTGGCGGCGGAGCTGGAAGCGGCCGTCCTTCCATCGACGCTCGAAGTTCCTGGCCTCGTCGACCAACCCGGACCCCACCGCCCGGTCCAGGTCGATGCCTGTCGTGCCGGTGTCGATGTTGTCGAGGACGAACCCCAGCGACCGGGATACCGCCTCCAGCTCGTCGCCCGGAATATGGATCTTGGCCATCGTGCCCCCTCACGCGGATCGCGTCTCGCCGGTACGGCGTACCGTCTCCTTACCGGAACACGTAACGGAGGGCCACAGGAGTTCACGCCCCTTCGCTGGTCCGGCACCCTACGCCGGTCCGGTCGAAACCCGGCCCAGGTTCGGTTGAACCTTTCGCGGGTCCGCTTCGTGTTCCCCAGGTGAGAAGTGAATCCACCAGCGGGACGGCCCGCGTGCGGCCGGGCGTCCGGGCGCTGGCCGCCGCCGCCGTTCTCTGTGGGCTGGCCGCGACCGCGGGGTGCGGCAAGGTCGTGTTCATCGGCGACGCGCCGGCCTCGAGCGCGCCGCCCGCGGGGTCCGCTCCGGCCACGGCGCCCGCCACCCCGCCGCCCGCGCCCACGGCGACCGGCGGCTCGCAGGATTTCAGCGGCACCGCGCAGCCGCCGGGCAACAACACCCTGGAACTGGTCGACGGCACCGCCGCGGACAACGGGGTCAGCGGCAACGGCGGCACGGTCGTCGGGGCGGCCGTCCAGCAGGAGCCGCCGAACTGGGTGCAGCTCGTCGCCGTCCGGTCGCGTACGCTCGACGCCCACCTGGTCGACGTCAACCAGTCGACGCTCTACCGGTTCGACAAGGACGGCGCCGACCCCTCACGTACGGCCTGCGAGGGCGAGTGCGCCGTCACCTGGCCGCCGGTGACGATCAAGCAGGGCGGCAAGGTGTACGTGCGCGGCGTCCGCCCGTCGGCGGTCGGAGGGTTCAAGCGGCCCGACGGCACGGTGCAACTGACGATCGGCGGATGGCCCATCTACCGCTACTCCGGTGACAGCGCGCCCGGCGAGGAGAAGGGCCAGGGCATCGGCGGGACGTGGTTCGCGGTGGCCCCCAACGGCCAGAAAGCAGTTCCTAACCGCTGAAAACGGAACGTTCACCAGGCCCGTTCCACGTGCTGGAACACACCTCCTGAGGCACCGGTCACCGAATCGCGTTCAGTACGACAACGTCGACAAATCTCTCATACTGGGCACAGGCGAAGACAGGTGACCGCGTCCCCGATGGCCCCGATGGCCCTCGGCGGGCGCCGGGCTACAGGGGAACTGTGCCGTGGAAGTAGGGATGACGCCGAGCGGGCCCGTGCGGTTCGCCGTCCTCGGACCGGTGCTCGGCCACCGGGGCGAGGTCGAGCTGGACCTCGGGCCCCCGCGCCAGCGTGCGGTCCTCGCCACGCTGCTCGCCCGGGCCGGCCGCTCCGCGAGCCTCACCGAGATCGTCGACGTCCTGTGGGGCCAGGACCCGCCCGGCAGCGCGGTCAACGTGGTGCAGCGCCACATCGGAGCGCTGCGCCGGCTGCTGGAACCCGATCTGCCGCTTCGGGCGGCCGGGCGGTGGATCACGCGCAGCGGCGGCGGGTACCGGCTCGACCTGAACTCAGGGACGCTCGACCTGCTCCGCTTCCGTGAACTCGTCCACCAGGCCCGCGCCCTCGCCGCGGATCCCGCCCGCAGCCTGGAGCCGCTCGTAGCGGCCCTTGAGCTGTGGCGAGGGCCGGCCGCCGACGGCATCGGCGAGGAGGCACGGGCCCATCCGCTGTTCACCGCCCTGGACCAGGAGCACCTCGACGTGCTCAAGGAGGCCGCCGACGCCGGGCTGCGGGCCCGGCAGGTGACCCGCCTCGTGCCGATGCTCCTGCGGGCCGCCGAGCACAACCGCTTCGACGAGCCGCTGCACACCCGGCTGGTGCTCGCCCTGGCCGCCACCGGCCGGCGGGCCGACGCGCTGGCCGCCTACCGGGCGATGTACGCGCGGCTGGACGAGGCGCTGGGCATCGGCCCGGGGCCCGAGCTGCGCGCCGCCCACGAGCGGGTGCTCCGTGAGACGACGGCCGCGCCGGCCCCGTCCGAGCCCACTCCCCTGGCCGAGACCGCCGCGACGGTCATCGAACCCGTCCCGGCGGCTCCGGCACAGCCCGGTACGAATCCCCCCGCGCCCTCTGGCCCCGCCGCCCCGGCACAGTCCGGTACGACGGCCCCGGCGCCGTCCGATGCGGCGGCCGGTCAGCCGGGCGGCGGGGACGGAGGCGTCGCCGGCGTGGTCCCGCGAGTGCGGCCGGCGCAGCTCCCGGCGGACCTGCCCGCGTTCGCCGGCCGGCGGGACGCGCTCGCCCGGGTGCTCGACCTGCTCCCCGACCGGGACGAGCCGGGCGGCACCGTGGTGATCAGCGCGATCGGCGGCATGGCCGGCGTCGGCAAGACCACCCTCGCCGTCCACTGGGCGCACCAGATCGCCCACCGGTTCCCCGACGGCCAGCTCTATGTCAACCTGCGCGGCTTCGACGCCGGCGGGGCCGTCATGGATCCGGCCGAGGCGCTGCTCGGATTCCTGGACGCCTTCGGCGTGCCCGCGCGAGACGTGCCGGCCGGCCTGGACGCCCGCGCCGGGCTGTACCGGAGCCTGCTGGCCGACCGGCGGGTGCTGGTGCTGCTCGACAACGCGCGCGACACCACGCAGGTGCGTCCACTGCTGCCCGCCGCACCCGGCTGCCTGGCCATCGTCACCAGCCGCAACCGGCTCTCCGGCCTGGTGGCCGGGGAAGGGGCGTGCCCGCTGACCCTGGACGTGCTCTCCGACGCCGAGGCGCGCGAGTTGCTGACCCTGCGGCTCGGCGCGGCCCGGGTGGCGGCCGACCCGATCGCGGCGGCCGAGATCGCGGCCCTGTGCGGCAGGCTGCCCCTCGCCCTGGGCATCGCCGCGGCCCGCGCCCAGGCCAACCCCGGCTTCCCGCTGGCCGCCATCGCCGCCGAGCTGCGGGCGGCCCACGGCAGCCTGGACGCCTTCGGCGACGAGGACGGCACGGACATCGGCGCGGTCTTCTCCTGGTCCTACCGGGCGCTCACGCCACCCGCCGCCCGGCTGTTCCGCCTGCTCAGCCTGCATCCGGGCCCGGACGTCAGCGCCCCGGGCGCCGCCGCTCTGGCCGGCCTGCCGGTGCGCCGGACCCGCACGCTGCTGGCCGAGCTGACCCGCGCCCACCTGATCATCGAGCACGTTCCCGGCCGGTACACCCGCCATGACCTGCTGTGCGCGTACGCCGCGGAGCGCGCGGAGGCCGAGGAGGGGGCGGCCGAGCGCCGCGCGGCCGTCCGCCGCCTGGTGGATCACTACCTGCACTCGGCGCACCGGGCGGCCGGGCTGTTCTCCCGGCACCGCGACCGGATCCCGCTGCGCCCGCCCGTGCCCGGCGTCCATCCGGAGGAGATGGCCGACCAGGAGGCGGCGGCCGACTGGCTGCGCGCCGAACACGCCGTGCTGATCGCCCTCATCGACGTGGCGGCCGGCGCGGGCCTGGACGAGGCGGCCTGGCAGCTCGCCTGGGCGATCGCCCACTATCTCGACCGGCACGGGCACTGGCACGACCTGGTGTCGACCAACCGGGTCGCGCTGCAGGCCGCCCAGCGCATCGGTGACCGGGCCGGGATGGCCCACGCCCACCGCGGCCTGGCCCGGGCCATGGCCGACCTCGGGCGGAGCGAGGAGGCCATGCTGCACCTGGACCGGGCGCTGATGCTGTTCCAGGAGGCCGGGGACCAGGTGGACCGGGCGCACAGCCACCGCCAGCTCGCCTGGGTGCTGGAGCAGCGGGGCAGGAACGACGCCGCGCTCGTCCACGCGAAGCAGGCCTACGACCTGTTCCGCGCCGCGGCCCACCGGCCGGGGCAGGCCGCCTCGCTCAACGCCGTCGGCTGGTACCACGCGCTGCTCGGCGACCACGAGCAGGCGCTGGTCCACTGCCGGCGGGCGCTGGTCCTGCTGCAGGAGCTGCGGGACCACTACGGCCAGGCCGACACGCTGGACAGCATCGGGTTCGCCCTGCACCACCTGGGCCGCTACGAGGAGGCCACCACGAGCTACCAGCGGGCTCTTACGCTGTACCGGCGGTTCGGCGTCCGCTACGGCGAGCTGGACACCCTCACCCGCCTGGCCGAGACCCACCTCGCGGCCGGGCGGGCCGAGGAAGGGCGCACCGCGCTGAAGCAGGCGCTGCACGGTCTGGACGAGCTCGACCACGCCGACGCCGTCCGCGTCCGCGAACGGCTGCGCGCCCTGCACACCCCCTCGGCGACGCCCTCCGCCCGCTGACCCGGCCTCTGGGCGCGCGAGCCGCTCCGGTCAGGGGCGGCGCGGCGTCCGGTCGGGGCGGGCCGACACCACGATGGCGGTGAGGATCAGCCCGTTCGCCGCCAGCCATCGGCCGGAGAAGCCGGTGAGCTGGCGGCCCAGCACCGAGGGCCCGTTCACCAGCAGGCGGGCCGAGAAGCTGCCCTCCACCGGGTCGATCGTCACCTGGGCGTTCTCGAAGTCCAGCCAGCGCTTGGTCAGCGGGAACCACGCCTTGTAGACCGACTCCTTGGCGCTGAACAGCAGGCGGTCCCAGGAGATGCCCGGGTGGTCGCGGGTGAGCGTGCGGACGGCGGCGCGCTCCTCCGGCTGGGCGATGGAGTCCAGCACCATGGGCGACACCGGCTGGTCGGGCTCGGCGTCGATGCCGATGGTCACGGCCTCGGGGCGGGCACCGACGGCCGCGGCGCGGTATCCGGCGCAGTGGGTGATGCTGCCCACCAGGCCCTTGGGCCATTGGGGTTCACCGCGCACGCCGGGCAGCAGCGGCTGTGGCTGCACGCCGAGGGCGCCCATGGCCGTCCTCGCGCACACGCGCCCGGTGGTGAACTCCGCCCGCCTCTTGTCGACGGAGTTCCTGACCACGTCCTGCTCCTCGGCGAAGAGCCCGTCCTCGTGATCGTCGAAGGTGTCGGCCGCCGCGATCCAGGGAGGAAGAATGCTGCCGATCAGAGGCTCAGCGTTCACGGCACCACAGTAGACACCGGGACGCGCGTGTGGGGTGCCCCCGGCCGCGGACATGGCGTCAGGGCCAGAGGGAGGGGTGGGCAGGGGTACCGGTCTGGTTACGCTGAGCGGGACCGGAGGCCACGATCAGCGAGGCGTCGATCGCCCGGTTGACGGCGTCGATGCGGGAGGCGGCGCCGAGCTTGACGAAGATGTTGCGCAGGTGGCGCTTGACGGTGGCCTCGGTGGTGTTGAGCCGGGAGGCGATCTGCCGGTTGCTGAGCGCCTGTGCCACCAGCTCCAGCACCTCGCGCTCCTTGCCGGTCAGCACCTCCGCGGGAGCGCTCTCCAGCTGCGTGAGGCTCTCGTGGGAGACGGCGAGGACGGTGCGGTCGGGATCGGAGTGCACACTCCTGATCGCCGAGACCAGCTCGTGCCAGTGCACGGTCTTGAGCAGGTAGCCGCGGATGCCCGCCGCGAGGAGCCGGCGCAGCAGTTGCGGCCCGTCGTACATGCTCAGGATGATGACCTGCGTCGAGGGCGAGAGCTTGCGCATGCTGGTGACCGTGTGCGCGGCGGCCTCGCCGGGGATCTCCACGTCCAGCAGGACGATGTCCGGGCGCTTGTCCTGGACCAGCTTGATCGCGGCACTGGAAGTGCCGGCCTCGCCGACCACGACCAGGCCGTCCTGGCCCTCCAGGATCTCCCGCAGGCCCTCGCGGAACAGCGCGTGGTCGTCGACTATCGCGATCGTCGCGGGCCGGTCAGTTCTCCTGATCAAGTGATCCTCGCAGCGGCACGGTGAACTCGATGCGGGTGCCGCGTCCTACCTCGCTGGTGATGGACACCGTTCCGCCCATCAGGGTGACGCGCTCCTCGATCGACACCAGGCCGAGGCCGTTCCTGGCGGGGGGCAGCCGGGAGTCGAAGCCGCGTCCATCGTCGACCACGGAGGCGTGCAGCGCGTGGGGGGCGATGTCGACCCGGATGAGGATGGCCGACGCGTCGGCGTGGCTCAGCGCGTTGCGGGTGGCCTCGCCCAGGATGAGCAGGCACTCCTCGCCGACGGCCGGGCTCAGCCAGCTCTCGTCGCCGTTGACCAGCAGCTCCACGCCGGCGTCGTCCGCGCCGATCAGCTCCAGGTGGGCGAGCAGTGCCTTCTCCAGGCCCTGCATGGACTCGTGGGGGTGCAGGCCGGAGGTGAGCTGCCGCAGCCGGCGCATGGCCTCCTGGATGGCCTCCTGTGCTCGCTCGATCTTGACGGCGGCGGTGGCGGGGGCGTCGTTCCTGAGCATGGAGGCGAGCTCGGCCTGCCGGTGGGCGACGCTGAGGCACTGGCCGATGCGGTCGTGCAGTTCTCTGGCGATGCGCCGGCGCTCGGCGAGGTGCGCTTCGTGGACCTTGCTGAGCAGGAAGCCCGCGTAGCCGTTCGCGGCCTCCCTGATGCGCAGCGAAATGCTCTCTTCGAGGATCGTCACCAGGCGGCGGAGCAGATGGGCGCTCTCGGAGTCGCCCTGCATCCGCCGGCTGAGCGTGGTGAAAGCGGTGCGGAAGAACACCGAGGCGGCGAGCAGGGACTCCCTGGGATGGACTCCCTCGGTCTCCTCCGTGGTGGCCAGGCCCCGGGCGATCGCGGCGAGGGACTCTTCGGTGGGCGGGAGACCGCTGCGCACCGCCCGGCCCATGTCGGTCAGGATCTGATTCGCCTTGACCATGAGCTGCTCTTTCCCCCGCTCATCCTGGACAAGGAGGCTGCCCACGGCACGGAGGTCCCGCTCGAAATTGTCCAGGATTTCGGCCCTGCACTCTTCAATTAGTACGAATGTTGCTTTAGCCCCGTCAGACGGCCGACCGGCCCCTACTCCTACCTCATCCGCCCTGTCCACCCACACCGTGCCCCCTTTCGCAACCTCCCAGATACCCCACATTTTGGGTCATTGCCGACCAGTAGGCAACCGGAAGGAGGTGGAGTTCCCCCCGGTCCGGACAACCCGAGGGGCCCTCAACTATTGTTGGACTAATTGTCCAGCCGGGTGAACAACCCGTGAACCTGCGGATTCGCAGGGAAACCATTCGCCGGCCCCCGAGCGGCCGAGCGGCCTGCCCGGCGGTATTCAGAGCATGGCCGGGCCGGCTTTGGAGAGATCGGACCTGTGGCTGATGTTCAGCTTGCGGTAGACCCGGGTCAGGTGCTGCTCGACGGTGCTCACCGTGATGAACAGTTTGGCCGCGATCTCGCGGTTGGAGTAGCCGACCGTCGCAAGGCCCGCCACCCGGCGCTCGGCGTCGCTGAGGATCGCCACCACCTTGCTCGGCTCGGCCTCGTACCCGTCTCCCGGGAAGCCCTCGTCGGACAGGGCCTGGCTCAGCGGGCGCGCCCCGCACTCCTGCGCCAGGCTGCGCGCGCGGCCGGCGATGATGCCCGCCCTGCGGAACTCCCCGACGCCGTGGTAGGCCTCGGTGAGGTCGAACAGCGACCTGGCCAGCTCGTACCGGTCGCCGCTGACCTGCAGCCGCTCGGATGCCTGGCGCAGCAGCATGGGCCGGTGCCGTACCTCGGCGGCGGCGGCCAGCATCCGCAGGGCAACGCCGTCGGCGCGCGCGCTGCCCGGGCCGCTGCGGGCGAGCTGCTCCTCGGCCAGGGCGCGGGCCGTGTCCCGGTCGCCCAGCCGGATGTGCGCCTCGGCGACGTCGGTCCGCCAGGGAACGAAGCCGGGGACGTCCATGTCCCAGCGGACCACCAGGTCGCCGCAGAGCTGGAAGTCGCGCAACGCCGACGCCGGGTTGTCCACGGCGAGCTGGTAGCGCCCGCGAGCCTGCAGGTAGTGCAGGCCGAACCTGGTCTGCAGCATCCCCTCGGGCACCGGCCGGTTGACCTGCTCGAACGCCTCGTCGTAGCGCCCCATCGCGGTGATGGCGAGCAGCAGGGTCGCCAGCGGTCCGCCCAGCGCCACGCCCCAGGCGGCCGGACTGATGATCTCCAGTGCCGAGCGGGCGAGCGCGGCGGCCCTGGCGAGGTCCCCTTGGCGCAGGGCGGTCTCCGCCCTGATCGCGGTGAGGCGGGCCTGGCGGGCCCGCGCGCCGCGGGAACGCGCCTGGGTCAGGAACGTGTCGCACCAGGATGCCGCCCGCTCGGCCTGGCCGCCGTAGACCAGGGCGAGCAGCGCGCTCTCCACGGTGTCCATGGACATGTCGGCCAGGCACGAGCCGCGCAGGATGCGCTCGGCCGTGGCCGGCAGTTCCTCGGCCGGCCCGTCGGTGAGCACCGAGGCCAGGGCGCGGATCGACTCAAGGCGCCTGCTCATCCGCATCGGCAGCACCGCCTCGCTGGGCTCGCGGGTCACGGTGCCGTCCATGTGCGGGACCATGCCGGGCACCGAGCAGCGCAGCCAGGCCCGGGTCCCCGACAGTTCCGCCATCGTGCCCGGCCCGCCGCCGGCGAAGCCCTTGAGCAGGTCCAGCACGTCACGGGCCTCGCCCAGCCTGCCGTGCCAGAGCAGGGCACGGGCCAGGAAGGCGGCGTCGCCCCCGCGCAGGCGGCCCTCGCGCAGAGCGTCGGTCAGCTCGCCGATCAGGGCCGTCCGCCCGTTGGGGTCCACGCGCCAGTCGGCGCGCAGCAGCAGCGCCGCGATCATGGCGCGCTGACGCTCGTCCGCGCAGCCGCGCAGGGCGAGCTCGAGGTAGGCGACCGCGGGCGCCACCTCACCGTCGCCGAGCCGGCAGCGGGCCGCCGACTCCAGCACCGGAACGGCCCAGGGGACATCGGTGAAGTCGGCCCGGATCAGTTGCTCGGCCACCGCGACGTCGGCCGCGCCCTCGTCGTACAGCAGCTCGGCGGTGCGCCGGTGCATCTGCTGCCGCTTGTCGGCGCCCAGCTCGGCGAGTACGGACGACCTCGCCACCTCGTGCCGGAACCGGCCCGACTCCAGCAGGCCCACGGCCTCCAGCCACCCCATCGACGGCGGCACCGCTATGCCGTCCAGGCCCGCCAGCCGTGCGACGAGCTCCGGGTCGTCCAGCGCGGCGAGCCACCTGGCCGCCTCCAGCAGCGCGGGGTCGGCGCGGTGCAGGCAGGACAGGACGGCCTCGCCGTAGCGGGCGGCGGGCCAGGCGCCGCCCGCCTCGTAGTCCTCCATCAGGCCCTGCAGCAGGAGCGGGTTTCCGCCGCTGAGCGCGTACCACTCCGGCACCAGCCGTTCGGCCGTCTCGTGCCCCAGCCGCTCGCCGGCGAGGCTCAGCACCGCCTCGCGCGACAGCGGCGCCAGCCGGACAACGGTGCAGTGCGGCTGGCGCAGCATCTCGGTCGGGAAGAATTTGTGGGTGTTGCCGGTGTGGTCGGCCTGGCTGAACACCGCCATGATCGGTGAGTACCTGGCGCGGCGCATCAGGTAGGACAGGAACAGCAGCGACGCGCGGTCGGCGTAGTGGACGTCGTCCACCACGATCGCCAGCGGGCGGCGCTCGGACAGCGACAGCAGCACCGAGCACAGGGTGTGGACGACCTCGGCGTCCGCCTGCGCGAAGCCCTCCGCCCCTTCCGGGCAGGCGATCCCGGTGACCTGCCGCAGCACGTCCATCGCCCCGTCACGCACCTCCTCGGTGAGCGGCGCGTTGCAGAAGAGCTGGCCGAGCACCCCGAGGGCGAGATCGCTCTCGGCCCGCGACGCGGTCGCCACCAGGGGCAGAACTCCGACGTCACCGGCCTGGTCGGCGAACGCGTGCAGCAACTCGCTCTTGCCGGTGGCGACCACCCCGGTCACCATCGCCACCCGCCCCCGGCCGGCGACCGCCTCGTCCAGCAGGGTGCGCAGGGACGTCATCGCCCCGTCTCGTTCTGAAAGCCTCATACGAAAGGCCCTCACATTCGCCGGGCGGACAATGTGCGGCGGGCGATATCGAATTCCTCTGACATTCTCGCGTCACTACCTCTCCGCAGCGCGTCTGGCCGACGCCGACACGCTACGTCCAGGCCAGGGGCGCCCAGAAGGCGGCTGCGCCTTAATATCGCCGGTCACGCCACACGGTCCGGCCGGCCTACAACTTTTGATACCGCCACCCGGGCGGCGGAAAAAGCGGTGGCGCTTCCGCCGCCTCTGCGGAAATGATAGGCGCGTCGCGCGGGGGCCGGCGAAAACCGTGAAGCCGGGCGCTTCGGCCCGGCTTCACGGCCGTTCTGGAACGGTCCCGGACGGAATACCGCAGGCCGCCGGGCGGCGGCAATCTATTTGATTTTTCAACCAGTTATTCGGCGATCCTCGTACTGGTGGTCCAGCGGTAGATCAGACCCTGGCAGTCGCCGTCCATGTGGTAATGCTCCGCGGTCCGCTCGAAATGCTCGTAGCCGCTCTTGTGCAGAATCTTGACCTTCTGGTCCTCCGTCCCGGCCAGCCGGAACCGGGCGGTGTCCAGGAAGTCGGCAGGGCCGCCCACCAGGACGATGTTGACGTCGTACCCACCGTCCGCGGAAATCGCGCACCCGGCGGGCGCCTCGTGCGTTTCTTGGATGTGCGTCATGAAACCTCCACACATTGGGTGTCGCCGGCATTCGGAGCGGCCGCCGGCGGGGCCGGTCCCCCGGGTCGGTGTGGTCGGGCGTCTTCCCGGGGCCCTTGCGATCAGGCGTCGCGCGACCAGCGGAACGTCTTCATGGCCAGCAGCACCCCGCCGACGCACCACGCGGCGAGCACCAGGGCGATCATCGGGTGCTCCCAGGCGCCGGCCGGCTCGGCGGCGGCGGCCTGCTCGGGCAGGAACACCGACCGCATGCCCTGGGTGATCCACTTGAGCGGGAACAGGGCCGCGACGTGCTGGATCAGCACGGGCACGTTGGAGAAGGGGAAGTAGACGCCGGAGCAGAACTGCAGGACCAGGAAGGGCAGCGTGATGATCGCGTTGGCGCCGCGCGACGACTTCGGCAGGCTGCTGGCCACGATGCCGAGCAGCGTGCAGGCCACGCCGCCGAGGGCCAGCACCCAGGCGAAGGTCACCCACCGGTCCAGCGTGCCGGGCAGCTGGACGTCGAACAGCAGCACGCCGACCGTGACCAGGATCGCGACCTCGGCCACCATGCACACCAGCACTTGGATGATCTTGCCGCCGAAGTAGGCGATCCGCGGCGTCGGCATGCCGTACAGCCGCTTCAGCGTCCCGTCGTCGCGCTCCAGGGCGATGTTGATCCCGAGGTTCTGGAACGAGGTGCTCATGATGCCGGCGCCGATCATCCCGGCGGTCATCAGCTGGGCCCCGGTGACGCCCGGCACTCCCGGCGTGCGTCCGGCCATGGACCCGAGCAGGATCAGCATGATCGCCGGAAGGGAGAAGATGACGATGAACTGCCCCTTGGTGCGGAAGAAGCTCTTGAGTTCGAGCCGGCCGCGGGCGAGGGCGAGGCGGAACGCGCTGGGCATGCGCGCCGCGGGGGCCGGGGTGGCGGTCTTCGCCGGTTGGACGGGCAGTGTGGTCGTCACGGCAGCTCTCCGATAAGGCCGAGGTAGATGTCTTCGAGGGTCGGCCGTGTGACGGTCAGCTCGGGGATCTCTCCGTCGAACGACCCGGCGAGCTCGGCGACGACCCGGGTGGGCGTCGCGGTCCGCACACTGTGCTCGCCGTCCGGTCCGCACCAGCTCACGGTGGCCTCCGCCTGGGCGCGGCCGGCCAGCGTGGCGGGCTCCCCGGCCGCGACGATGCGGCCGCCCGCGATCACGCCGACCCGGCGGGCCAGGGCCTCGGCCTCGTCCAGGTAGTGGGTGGTCAGCAGGATGGTGGTGCCTTCGTTCGCGAGCTGCGAGATCAGCTTCCAGAACTGGCGGCGGGCCTCGGGGTCGAACCCCGTGGTCGGCTCGTCGAGGAAGACCAGGTCAGGGCGGCCCACGACGCCGAGCGCCACGTCGACTCTGCGCCGCTGCCCGCCGGACAGCGTGCGGACGCGGGCGTCGGCCTTGCCGGTCAGCCCGACGAGCTCGATCACCTCGTCCGGGTCGCGCGGCCGGGGGTAGTACCGCGCGTAGTGGTGCACCGTCTCGCGGACGGTGAGCTCCGCCGCGTCCGTGGCCGACTGCAGCACGATGCCGAGCCGGGCCCGCCAGCTCCGCCCGGCCTGGCCCGGGTCCTCGCCGAGGACGCTGACCTCGCCGCCGTCCCGCCGGCGATGCCCTTCGAGGATCTCGACGGTCGTCGTCTTGCCGGCGCCGTTCGGTCCGAGGAGGGCGAAGACCTCGCCCCGAGCGATGTCCAGGTCGATGCCGTCGACGGCGGCCACATCGCCGTACACCTTGCGGAGCTCACGTACACGTACCGCTGTGTCGCTCATGTCCAACAGGGTTGGGGATCAGAGGAACCCGCGATATTCACCCTTCGGTCACCCCGATATACGTCCTTCGATACCCCTACCGGACGTTCTCCCAGGTGGCAGGGCCGCACGGCCCGCGGCCGGTCATCGGTGGACCGGCCCCGGTGGACCCCCATCAACCGATCGGTCGATGCCGCGCCACGGGCCGGGCACCGATCGTTGAGGCATGACAGTCATCGAGATCGAGGGCCTGCGTAAGAGCTACGGGTCGAAAACCCCCGTTGAGGACGTGTCGCTGAGCGTGGAAAAAGGGGAGATCTTCGGGATCGCCGGCCCCAACGGCGCCGGGAAGACCACGGTCGTCGAATGCGCCTCCGGGTTGCGCGACCGCGACGGCGGCACCCTGCGGGTGCTCGGCCTCGACCCGCGGACCGACCGGCGCAAGCTGCTGCAGCGCATCGGCGCGCAGCTCCAGGAGGCGGCGCTGCCCGACTCCATCAAGGTCGGCGAGGCGCTGGCGATGTACGCGTCGCTCTACGACAAGCCGGCCGACTGGCGGGCGGTGATGGAGGAGTGGGGGCTGTCCGACAAGCGGCGCGCCCGCTTCGCGAGCCTGTCGGGCGGGTGGAAGCAGCGGCTGTTCATCGCACTCGCCCTGGTGGGCGACCCCGAGCTGGTCTTCCTCGACGAGCTGACCACCGGCCTGGACCCGTCGGCCCGCCGCACCACGTGGGGCCTGATCCGCAAGCTGCGCGAGCGGGGCGTCACGGTGGTGATGGTCACCCACTTCATGGACGAGGCCGAGGCGCTGTGCGACCGCATGGCGATCATCGGGCAGGGGCGGGTGCTCGCCCTGGGCACTCCGCGCGAGCTGACCGAGCAGGGGCGTTCCGATTCGCTGGACGAGGCGTACTTCGCGCTCACGGAAGGAGCGGTGGCATGAAGGGCATCACCAACGTCACGGCGGTCGAGCTCAAGCTGATCATGCGGGACCCGATGTCGGCGTTCTTCGCGCTGGCGTTCCCGGCGATCATGCTGTGGGTCAAGATGCGCAACGACCGGCCGCTGCCGGGCGGGCTGCCGGCCATCGACGGCACGGTGCCGATGCTGATCGTCTTCGTCATCGGGCTGGCCGCGCTCACCATCCTGCCCGCCACGCTGGCCGGCTACCGGGAACGCCGCGTGCTGAAGCGGCTGCGCGCCACCCCGGCGACCCCCACGCTGATCTTCAGCTCGCAGTGGGCCGCGCACACGCTGCTGGCGGTGATCGGCACGGCTCTGCTGGTCGGCATCGGCCTCGCGGTGTACGGGCTGCGGACCCCCGGCAACCTCGGGGGTGTGCTGCTGGCGTGGCTCCTCGGCGCGCTGAGCCTCGGCGCGATCGGCCTGCTCATCGGCGCGCTCGTGCCCGGCGGCCGCACGGCGACCGTGGTCGGGCTGAGCCTGTTCTTCCCGATGGCCTTCCTGTCCGGGGCGATCATCCCGCGCGAGACCATGGGCGGCTCGATGCGCGCGATAGGCGATCTGACCCCGATGGCTCCGGCGGTGCAGGCGCTTCGCGACGGATGGGTGGGCAACCCGGTCTCCCCGCTTACGCTGGGCATCATGGTAGCCATCTGCCTCGTCGCCGGCGGCGTCGCCGTCAAGGCGTTCCGCTGGTGACCGCCGTCACCCAGCCCGACGTCACCCGCTGGGACCGCGCCTGGCCCGTCCTGCCCTACCTGTTCATCCTGCTGCCCGCGTGCTTCTCCCTGCTGCGGGACCTGCGGCCCGCGGTCCTGGCGCTGGCGCTGGCCGCCGGCGCCTGGCACTGGTTCATGATCACCTCCCGGTCCGGCCGCGCCGAGCGGCCGGCCGCGGCGGCGGTCTACTTCGTGGTGCTGCTCGCCCTCATCGGCGCGCTGGTCAACCTCGACTCGCTGTTCGCGGTGAGCGGGCTCACGCTGTTCATGCAGTCGTTCACGCTGCTGCCCGGCTGGTGGGCGTACGCGGGGGTGGCGGCCACGGCCGGGGTCCTGGTCGGCGCGCAGCCGCCCGAGCCGGGGCGGACCATCGGCGACATGGTCTTCTCGTTCTGCGTCGCGGTGCTGGTGGCCTCGACCACCGGCCTGATCGTCCAGACCATCTCGGAGCAGAACGAAAGCGCCAAGGCGATGATCGCGCAGTTGCGGGAGACCGGCGCCAAGCTGGCCGCCCTCGGCGAGGAGAACGCCATGCTCCAGGCCGAGCTGCTGACCCGCGCGCGCGAGGCCGGCGTGCTCGGCGAACGCCAGCGCATGGCCAGGGAGATCCACGACACGATCGCGCAGAGCCTCACCGCCATCATCACGCAACTGGAGGTGGCCGACGGCGTGGCCGGCGACCCCGCGGCCACCCGCACCCGGCTGGACACCGTACGCACTCTGGCCAGGGAGAGCCTCAACGACGCGCGCCGGTCGGTGCAGGCGCTGCGGCCGGCGCCGCTGGACGACGCCCAGCTGTCCAGCGCGCTGTCGGGCATCGCGGCGAAGTGGGCGGCCACCTCGGGGGTGGCCGCCACGGTGTCGGTCACCGGCGATCCCCGGCCGCTGCACGTGGAGGTCGAGGGCACCCTGCTGCGCGTGGCGCAGGAGGCGCTGGCCAACGTGGGCAAGCACGCCTCGGCCACCCGTGTCGCGCTCACCCTCTCCTACATGGAGGACGTCGTCGTGCTGGACGTGCGCGACGACGGCGCCGGCTTCGACCCGGAGACCAGCGGCCGGCCGGGACCCGGCGGCTTCGGCCTCATCGCGATGCGCCAGCGGGTCACCCGGCTGGCCGGCGAGTTCGAGGTCGAGACGGGCCCGGGCCAGGGGACGGGGATCTCTGCTACCGTTCCCGCCATCCCGGCCGCCGCCGAGCCGGGCTCCGCCGACGCCCGTGGAACGCGCTGTTAGCCATGCCGATCCGACTGATCATCGTGGACGACCACCCCATCGTCCGTGACGGGCTGCGCGGGATCTTCACCGGCGACGCCGACTTCGAGGTCGTCGGCGAGGCCGCCGACGGTCCAGAAGCCCTCGTCGTGGCGCGGCGCACCCGGCCCGACCTCGTGCTCATGGACCTGCGAATGCCCAAGATGACCGGCGCGGAGGTCATCCGCCGGCTGCGCGAGCAGGACCCCGCCGTCCACGTCCTGGTCCTCACCACCTTCGACGACGACGCCGACGTGCTGCCCGCGATCGAGCAGGGCGCCACGGGCTACCTGCTGAAGGACACCCCGCGCGCCGAGCTGCTGCGCGCCGTGCACGCGGCGGCCCGGGGCGAGACCGTGCTGTCCCCGTCGGTGGCCGGCGTGCTCACCCAGCGGGTGCGCACCCCGGAGCAGCACAAGCTCAGCCGCCGCGAGCTCGAGGTGCTCGGGCTGATCGCCCGCGGCGCGACCAATCGCGAGGTCGCCGCCAAGCTGTTCATCACCCAGGCCACGGTGAAGACCCACCTGCTGCACATCTTCGCCAAGCTGGAGGTCAACGACCGGGCCGCCGCGGTCGCCGCGGCGTACGAGGCCGGGCTGCTGAGGACCGCCGGCGACGGCTGACCGGCCCGTCCCGCCCGCGCGGCGGCCGACCTAAGGGCGGCTAGGGGTGGGGTGCCCCTACCCGCGAACCGTACGTTGGACCGGCGCGCATCCCCTGATTCCGGCAGGCCGTCCCGCTTGTCCCGTACGGGACCGCACCTGCCCTCCTTCCGCCCTCCTGTTTCCGAGGCGACGCCTCCGCTTCGCCGAGGCGCGCCCATCGCGCTTGTCAGACTCTGGAGATGAGCACATGAACACGCTTGCGCTGGCCGATCCGCGGGCCGAGCTGGCCACCGTCGGCGGCAAGGGCGCATCGCTCGCCCGGCTGGCCAGGGCCGATCTGCCGGTGCCCGCGGGCTTCCACGTCACCACCGCGGCCTACCGCGCCTTCGTGGACCGCCACGGCCTGCGGGAGGACATCCTCGCGGGCGGCGCCGAGGAGATCGCGGCGCTGTTCGCCGCGCACGAGATCCCGAAGGAGATCGCCGGCGACATCCTCGCCGCCTACCGGGAACTGGGCGACGACACGGCGGTCGCCGTACGCTCGTCCGCGACCGCGGAGGACCTGCCCGGCATGTCGTTCGCCGGCCAGCAGGAGACCTACCTCAACATCCGCGGCGCCGACCGGCTGCTGGATGCGGTCCGCCGCTGCTGGGCCTCGCTGTGGACCGAACGGGCGATCGCCTACCGGCGGCGGCACGACATCCCGCCGGAGGAGGTGGCACTGGCCGTCGTCGTCCAGCGGCTCGTCCCCGCCGACGCGGCCGGCGTGCTGTTCACCGAGGACCGGCTCGCCACCGCCGCCGAGGACGCGGATGAGGGCCGGCTGACCATCAACGCGGCGTGGGGACTCGGCGAGGCCGTCGTCGGCGGCCTGGTCACCCCGGACACGGTCACCGTCGACCGGACCGGCCGCACCGTCGTCGAGGAGCGCGTCGCCACCAAGACCGTCATGACCGTGCGCACCACCGACGGCACCCGCGAGGAGCCCGTGCCGGGCGACATGCGCGACCGGCCGGTGCTGTCGGCGGAGCAGGCCGAACGGCTGGCCGGGCTCGGGCTGGCCATCGAGGAGCTGTACGGCTGCGCGATGGACATCGAGTGGGCCATCCACGACGCCGAGCCCTACATCCTGCAGGCCAGGCCGATCACCGGGCGCCGCGAGGTGTGGAACGACTCGGTCAAGGGCGACTACCTGTGGACCAACGGCAACCTGGGCGAGGCCATCCCCAGCGTGATGACACCGTGCACCTGGTCGCTGGTGCGGTCGTTCATGAACGAGATCATGATCGTGGACGGGCTGGGCGGGCACCCCCTCTACGGCAACATCGGCGGCCGGATCTACATGAACCTCAGCCTGATGGCCTCGCTCGGCAAGGCGCTCGGCATCGCCGAGAAGGTGCGGGCCGCGCAGGAGCCGGTCTACGGGAAGCTGCCCGAGGGCATCGAGACGCCGATGCTGCCGATGACGCGCTGGCAGACCATCAAGGCGGCCAAGCCGATGCTCGGCGGACGCCGCCGGCTGGCCAAGATGGTGGACCGGCTCCCCGAGCACATCGCCACCGGGTTCGAGCGCACCGAGGAGATCCGCGCCCGCATCGCGGTGAGCGACGACCTGCCCGGCCTGTGGGAGCGGGAGGTCGATCCGAGGTTCCGCGAGTGCAACCGGATGCTCGCCGTCGCCGCCCGCCAGGACGCCGGCTCGCTGGTCTACCTGCCCGAGCAACTGGAGAAGCTGGTCGGGGCGGCGGACGCCACGGCGCTGATGTCCGCGATGCGCGCCGGCGGCGACCGGCTGGAGAGCCTCGGCCCGCTGCTCGGCCTCATGCGGGTCAAGCGCGGCGAGACCTCCCGGGAGGAGTACGCCCGCAGGTACGGCCACCGGTGCCCGGACGAGTTCGAGATGTCGGCCGCCCGCCCCGGAGAGGACCCGGACTGGATCGACCGGCAGGCGGCCGCGCTCACCACCGACCCGGCCGCGCTGCTGGCGCGCCAGGACGAGGCGAGCGCCGACGCCTGGCGGCGGTTCCGCGAGCGGTATCCGAAGAAGGCCGAGAAGTTCCGCCGCAAGATCGACCGCTGGGAGGCCATCGTCCACGCCCGCGAGGAGGCCCGCTCGGAGATGATGCGCGGCTTCTGGATGGTGCGCGACTTCGTCGTGCGCGCCGGCGTGGTGACCGGTCACGGGGACGACCTGTTCTTCCTGAGCATCGAGGAGATCCTCGAGGTGCTGCGCGGCTCGCGCCGGCCGCTGGCCGCGGTCGCGGCGCGCCGGGCGACCTACCGGCTGTACCGCTCGCTGCCGCCGCTGCCGGGCGTGATCCGCGGGCGCTTCGACCCCGAGCGGTGGGCCGCCGACCCCGGCCGCCGCACCGACGTGTTCGACGCCGCCTCGACGGTGGCGCCGCCGGCGGCGACCATCACCGGCCACGCGGGGGCGAGCGGCGTCGTGGAGGGGACGGCCCGGGTGATCGCCTCGGTGGCGGACGGCGACCGGCTGGGCGAGGGCGAGATCCTGGTGACCACGGTGACCAACGTCGGCTGGACCCTGCTGTTCCCGCGCGTGGCGGCGGTCGTCACCGACATCGGCGCGCCGCTGTCGCACGCCGCGATCGTGGCCCGCGAGCTGGGCATCCCCGCCGTCGTCGGCACCGGCAACGCCACCATGCGGCTGCGGGACGGCGACCGGGTGCGGGTCGACGGCGGTCGCGGCACGGTGGAGGTGATCGGCACGTGCGAGGACGCGCCGGGCGACGACCGGCCGGAGACGGCCCGGCTCGCCCAGGCGGTCTGAGCGTCCAGGCACCCGCGAGCGGGGGTGTGCGGAGCGTCCGGGCGCTTCGCGCACTCCCGCGAGCGGGCACGGCGATGGGCGCCCGGCCACGGCGGCCAGGCGCCCATCGCGCTCAAGCGCGGTGCGCCGGTCCGTACCGGCGGCACGTTCCCCGATACGGACCGCCGCCCACCGGGTGACGTTCCCGCCGGTACGGGACCGGTGTTCAGCGGGTGGCGGTGAGCAGGCGCATGCCGAGCGGGAGGTCCACCAGCTTGCCCGGGGTCAAACCCGCACCGCGCAGCAGCGCGCGGTACTCGGCCTCGGTGCGCTCGCGCCCGCCGGTCATCACCATCATGTGCAGGTCGAAGGCGAGCGGCAGGTAGGAGCCCGCGGTGACGACCCGTTCGATGACCAGCAGTTCGGCGCCCGGCCGCATCGCCTCGGCGCAGCCGCGCAGCAGCGCGGCGCACCGGTCGTCGTCCCAGTCGTGCAGGATGCGTGAGAGCAGGTAGACGTCCCCTCCGGCCGGCACGCCGTCGAACAGGTCACCGCCGACCAGCTCGCACCGGTCGAGCACCCCGATGCGCTCCAGGTGCGCGGCCGCGTCCGCGACCACGCCGGGAGTGTCGAACAGCACCCCGCGCGCCGCAGGGGCGCCGAGCAGCACCGTCCCGAGCAGGGCGCCGGTGCCGCCGGCCAGGTCGACCACCGTTCCGGCCCGGGAGAAGTCGTAGGCGACCGGGACCTCACGGAAGAACGCCGAGCCCGCCGCCATCCCCGCGTTGAACACCGACGCCCGGCCGGGGTCGCCGGCCAGGTGGGCGAACACCGGCATGCCGTGCACGTGGTCGAAGGCGAGCTCACCGGTGCGCACCGAGTGCATGAGCCCGCCCCAGGCGGCGGCGAAGTAGTCCTCGCCGTACAGCGTGCCGAGGGGGCCGAGCCGGTCGCGGCGCAGCAGCTCCCCCATCGGCGTGAGCCCGTACGCGCCGTCCTCGTCCGCCTCGACCAGGCCGACGCCGGCCAGCAGCCGCAGCAGGCGGTGGAGCGCGTCCGGATGCGCTTCCACCGCGGCGGCGATCTCGGCGCAGGGCATGCGGCGCCCGTCGAGCGCGTCGGGCACGCCGAGCCTGATCGCGACGAAGGTCGCCTGTGCCACCCACCCTCCGGTGAGGATGCGCATGAGTTCGTGCTCCATCGTGCCTTCCTTCTCCAAGCGGGGGACGGCCGGCCCGCTCGGGGAAGCGGGCGTGCCGCGCGGGGGCGGCGCGGTCAGGGGGTGGACGGCCAGGCGGCGCCCGCGGCGGCGAGCAGGTACGCGGCCACGTCGGAGCGCCGGGGCACGAGGTAGAAGTGGTCGCCGCGCAGCACGCGGACGGCGCACTGCCCGCGGGTCAGCTCCGCCCACCTGGCGGCCTGCTCGGGGGTCACCTCGGGGTCGGCGTCGCCGAGCAGGACGGTGACCGGACAGGCCAGCACACCGTCGGAAAGGTGGTGGTACGTCGCATCGATCCGATAGTCGTGGCGGACCACCGGCAAGGTCAACTCGCGCATCACCGGATCGGCCATGAACTCCGGCTCGACGCCGCCGAGCCGCACCAGCTCGGCGGCCAGCGCGTCGTCGGACCAGGTGTGCGCGTCCCCGTGACGCCGTTCGTGCGGCGCGTGCCGGCCCGAGGCGAACAGGTGCAGCACACCCCTGCCCCGGGCCTCCAGCTCGCGCGCCACCTCGTAGGCGACCAGCGCGCCCAGGCTGTGGCCGAACAGCGCGACCGGCCGGTCGAGCAGCGGCGCCATCGCGTCCGCGACCGCGGCGGCCAGGCGCCGCGCGTCGCGCACCGGCGGGTCGGCCCGGCGATCGCCCCGCCCCGGGTACTGCACGGCGCGCACCTCCACCGCCGCCGGCAGGTCGTGGTGCCAGGCGCGGTAGAACGCCGCCGAGCCGCCCGCGTGCGGGAAGCAGAACAGCCGCAGCGCGGCGCCCGGCCGATGCTCGTAGCAGTGGAACCAGCTCATGTCAGCTCCGCCACCGACAACGGCCGCGGCACGTCCTGGACCAGCAGCTCGGGGCGGCCGAGCGCCGTGGTCGCGTCCACCCACAGCCGGCTGAGCGTCAGGTTGTACTGCCCCTGCCGCAGCGGGTCCTGGCCGCTGTCCACCGCGCCGCGCAGGTCCGAGAGGGCCCGCCGCACCCCGTCCGGCCACAGCCGGGTGACGATCTCGTGGAAGGTGGGCGCCTCGCCGGGCCCGATGAGGGTCGCGCTCGGCAGGCGCAGGTGCTCGGCGTCGGTGGCGAAGCGGTCCTGGGCGTCCCGCCCGACGTACATGCGCGGGCTCCACACGATCGGGCCGTGCGTGTTGACCAGGGTGAGGCCGCCGCCCTCGGTGCCGATCGTGATGCGGTGCAGCAGGTGCAGGTGGGCGTCCGGGTCGTTGGGCGCGATCTGGTTCTGCACCCGCAACGTGAGCGGCACCCCGCCGATCGTCCCGGCGAGGCAGGTGAACGGGGTGCCCGGCGCGGTCGCGGTGAACGCCCACGGCCGCAGCGCGCCGAGCGCGCGGCCGAGGATGTCGAACAGCGCGTAGGCGACGTGCACGCTGCAGGCGGCGTCCACGTAGAGGGGCTGCTGGAGCGCGCACAACCGGCGAGCGGTGTCGATGAACCGGCGCACCGGCTCCAGGTGCGCGTACAACGTGTTCACGTGGTGCACGGCCGGGGCGGCGCGGGCGGCGCGCAGGCAGCCGGTCAGTTCGTCCGGGTGCATCGGGTGCTCCTGCAGCACGTGGACGCCGCGGGTGAGCAGCGCCTCGGCCAGCTCGGTCCCCTGGCCGCCCACCACTCCCGAGCGCACGACCACGCACGCGAGGTCGGCGACCTCGGCCACCTGGTCGGGATCGGTGAGCAACGGCACCCGGTAGGCCGCGGCGTAGGCGGCCGACCGGATGCTGCCGCGGGCCATGACGCCGGTCAGCCGGAACGGGCCTGTCCCGTCCAGGGCCGACAGGTAGACCTGCCCGAACTTGGTCCCGCAGACCACGACGCGGGTCACAGTTCCCCCTCCTCGAACGCCGGAGCGCGAAGGTCGATCGGCGGCACGGCGTCGGTGAGCTCGACGGTCGCCACCGGGGCGATGCCGGCCAGCACCCGGGCGGGGTCGAGCACGGCGTCGGCGAAATGGACGCCGGGCGGGACCTCACCGGCCAGTACGGCGGCGGCCGCGTGCGCGACGACCGCGGCGGTGAGCGCGTAGGAGCCGGCGGCGCGCACGACCAGCGTGCGGGTGGCGCGCGCGTCGCTGAGCTGGAACAGCAGCACGTAGTAGGGGGTGCGTCCGGCCAGTTCGAGCCCGGCCGTCCGCGCGAGGTCGGCCGCCGAGGCCGCCGCGGCCACCCCGCCCACCGCTTCCCCGCCCGGGACGACGGTGTAGCAGCGCGCCTCGCCGAGTTCCAGGTCGTGGGCGACCCGCTCGGCCTCGGCGCTCAGGTAGGGATAGGCCGTCACCGGCCCGGGGAAGTACGGCAACTCGGCGTCCTGCGCCGGGGCGAGCGCCCGCGAGACCCTGCCGCCGTCCCGCCAGGAGGCCAGCGGCTCGCCATGATCCGCCGCGTCGCCGCCCTTGCCCGCCAGCAGGACGTCACCGGCCGCGGCCGGGGTGAGCCGGTCCAGGCCGCCGGTGTAGACGTCGAGCCGGAGCGGGCCGCCTTCGGCGAGGCCGGCCAGGTGGCGGGGCAGCAGGCCGGTCAGGCCGGGGAGCATCCCGGCCGAGAGCACCGCGACCCGCCCGCCGGTGCCGGTGCGGGCCAGCGGCCGGTACGCCGGAACGTCGCCGGCGGCGTCCACGTAGTCGGCCCCGGCCGCGAACGCGCCGCGCGCCACCCGGTCCAGCAGCAGATAGGAGGGGCCCGCGCAGTTGACGACGACCCGGCAGCCCCGGCAGAACCGGGCCAGCGCGGCCGGGTCGCAGGCGTCGACCTGGCACGCCTCGCCGTCCCCGCCGAGGGTGTCGCGGACGAAGCGGCGGGCCGCCTCCGCGTCCCGGCCGCCGACGCGCACGCCGTGCCCGGCGAGCAGCCGCGCCGCCGCGCCACCGACCGCGCCGTACCCGCCGACGATGCCGATCAAGCGGTCGCTCCGCTGATCAGCGCGGCCACGGCGGAAGCGTGCGCCGGGCCGAGGCAACTGAAGTGGTCGCCCTCGATGTCCAGGACGGTCAGCCGTCCCAGGCACAGCTCCCGCCAGAACGCCGTCATGTCGTCCTGCAGGGTCGGCACCAGGTTGGTGACGCCGCGCTGGCGCAGGAAGGTGATGTCGCCCGCGTACGGCTCGGGGTCGTAGTGGGTGACCGCGCTGAAGCTCTGCCGGAACACCCGGTAGGCGAGGTCCACCCGGTCCGGCGGGTGGCTCAGGTGCCGGGCGACGGCGGCCAGCCGCTCCGGCTGCGGGGTGGCCGCCAGCTCGGCGAACCGGCGGCCGGTCCGCGCGAGACCGGGGTCGGGGTCACCGGCCAGCGCGGCCAGGCTCCCCTCGCCCACGTGCCCGGGGGACGCGCGCAGCACGGCCCGCAGGGCGCCGGCCAGGTCGCCCGCGGGGTAGCCGAGCCGTCCGGGGTCCACGCCGCACGCCTGGGCGAAGCCGTACTCCAGCATCAGCTCGTCGTCGATGCGGTACGGGAAGCGGGCACTGCTCACGATGGTGAGCGCCTCGACGACCGCGCCGCCCTCGGTGAGCCGGCGGGCCAGCTCGGCGGCGATCAGCCCGCCCATGCAGTAGCCGACCACGTGGTAGCGGGCCGCGCCCTCCTTCAGCAGCACCCGGGCGTACGCGCCGGCCAGCGTGTCCACCGCGGCGGCCGGGTCCAGCTCCAGGTACGCCTCGGTGTCGTCCACGACCATGCCGAGCAGCGGGACGCCGGACGGTCCCAGCTCAGGGACCAGCGCGCGGTAGGGGGCCAGGGTCCCGGTGCCGTCGTGGACGATCACCCGCACCAGGTCGTCCGCCGCGCCCTCCTCGCCGGTGAGGCGGACCAGCGGCCCGGCGTGCGTCCTCGGGGCGAGCCCGCGGTCGCTGTCCTCGCGCGCCCGGCGCAGGTGGGCGGCCAGCGCCGCGACGGTCGGCTGGTTGACGATCTGGCGGACCAGGCCGTCCCAGTAGAAGCCGTGCGCCTCGGCCAGGTCCTCGCGTACCCGGCCGGCCAGGCGGGTGACCAGCAGGGAGTCACCGCCGAGCGCGAAGAAGTCCTGGTCCCGGCCGACCTCGGGCAGGCCGAGCAGCTCGGCCCACAGTGCGGCGAGCCGCCGTTCCAGGTCGTCGCGCGGCGCCTCGCCGGAGGGCGCCGCCTCGCCCGCCGCCCGGGGCAGCAGGGCGCGCAGCGCCGCCCGGTCGATCTTGCCGTTGCCGGTGAGGGGCAGCTCGTCCACCACCTGCATGTGGGCCGGGATCATGTAGTCCGGCAGCCGCTCGGCGAGGAACGCGCGCAGCGCGGCGAGGTCGATGTGCTCCCGGTCGGCGGGGAAACGGGCCGCGAACACGCACTGCCCCAGCGGGGCCAGCGGCTCCCCCTCCTCGGGCAGGCAGGCGACGACGCGGGCGCCGGCCTCCTCCAGCAGGTCGTGCCACTCCTGGCGGGTGATGAATGTGCGGTCGCGGCCCCGGCGCACGTCGTCGTAGTCGTGCCCCTCCATCAGGAACTCCATCGAGCTCATGATCTGCACGTGCTCGCGGGTGGTCTCGATGAACACCAGCCAGCCCCCCGGGACGAGCAGCTCGCGGAACCCGGCGAGCACGGCGGCGGCGTCCCTGGAGTTGTGCAGGACGTTGGCGCAGAGGATGACATCGAAGGAGTTGGGCTCGTACCCCTGGGCGCGGTGGTCGCCGTTGATGTCGAACAGGCCGTACCGCACCCACGGCCGGCCGGCGAACCGCTCGGCCGCCTGGGTCAGGAAGAACCGCGACAGGTCGGTGAACAGGTACTCCACGGGGTGGCCGTCCAGCTCGGGGATCAGCTCGGCGCTGGTGCCGCCGACGCCCGCGCCGGCCTCCAGCACCCGCAGCGGCGGCCCGTCCTGCCCGGCCCCCTCCCGCTCGACCCCGTCCCGCTCGGCCGCGTCCCGCTCGAGAACGTCCTGCCCGGCCCCGTCCTGCCCGGCCGCTCTCCGCTCGGCCGCTCTCCGCTCGGCCGCACTCCGCTCGGCCGGCGCCGCGTGCTGCGCGGCGACCTGGCCGATGACGGCGCGCACGATGCGGTTGACGTACCTGCTGAGCACGTTGTCCCGGTAGGCGCCCTCGGCCGTTCCGACACCGGCGTCGGGGAACAGCAGCTCACGGGCGTCCAGTTCGCCGCGCATCAGCGCGGGCAGTCCCTTCGAGCTGACCCGCAGGAAGCGGATCAGCTCCGACCCGTAGTCCAGGCCGTCGGTCAGCTCGCCGACCCGTCGCCACAGCGCCTCCGGGTCGGCGCCGGCACGCAGGTTGCGGTACCCGCCCGCCGGGTCGCGGTCCAGCCGGCCGTGCTCGTGCAACGCGGCGAGCCAGCGCCGCACCAGCCGATGGTGGCCGGGCGCGACCCGGGCGGCGGCGAGGATCTCCGCGACCTCGTGCACGTCCTGGGGCCGGGTGAACAGCCCGGCCGAGCGTAACGCGCCCGCCATCGCGGCGAGCGCGATCTCGTCGAGCGTTCCGGCCACCGCGACCACCCGGTCCAGGTCGACACCGTCGAGCGCCCGCCCGGCGGCGTCCTCGGCCGCCGCCCGCACGTCCCGTTCCTCGTCCGGAGCCGCGCCGGCGATCCCGGGGGACGCCTCACCCGCCCGTTCCTCCCCCGGCACGGCGGCCGGGGTGTCGTGCCGGACGTGGGCCGGCTGGGCAAAGGCGACCAGGCGGCGCTCCAGCGGCCGGTCTCCGTCCACGACCACGGTGGCCGCGGCGACCGCCGGATGCTCCTGAAGGGCGGCCTCCACCTCGGCCAGTTCGATGCGGTGACCTCTGATCTTGACCTGGGAGTCCTCCCGGCCGAGGAACTCGATGTTCCCGTCCGGCCGGTAGCGGCCGAGATCGCCGGTCCGGTACAGCCGCTCGCCCGCGTGCCGGACGAACCGCTCGGCGGTCCGCTCCGCGTCGCCGAGATACCCGAGCGCCACCCCCGCCCCGCCGATGTACAGCTCACCGGGCACCCAGTCGGGGCAGGGCCGCATGGCCGCGTCGAGCACGTGCCAGCTCTGGCCGGCCAGCGGCGTGCCGTACGGAACGCTCGGCCATCCGGGGAGCGGCTCGCCGATCGGGTGGTAGATGGACCAGATCGCGGCCTCGGTGGCCCCGCCGAGCCCGACCACCTCCAGCCCCGGGAGCCGCCTTCGGGCCTGGCCGGGCAGGGCGACCGGGATCCAGTCGCCCGACAGCAGGGCCAGCCGCAGAGACGGCAGTTCCACCGCGGGCTCGGCGTCCAGGTAGTGCTGGAGCATCTGCGCCTGGGCGGGGACGGAGTTCCAGACGGTCACCGCGTGCTCGGCGACGAGCGCGGCCCAGTGCGCGGGGTCACCGCGTCGCGCGGGGTCGGGCAGCACGAGCGTGGCGCCGGTGGCGAGCGTGCCGAAGATGTCGTAGACCGACAGGTCGAACCCGAGGCCGGCCAGGCCGAGCACCCGGTCGTCCGGGCCGACGCCGAACCGGGCACTGATGTCGTCGATCGTGTTCCGCGCGGCCCGGTGGCTGATCATCACTCCCTTGGGCGCGCCGGTGGAGCCGGAGGTGTAGATGACGTAGGCCAGTTCGTCCGGGTCCCGGCGCACGGCGGCCGGGTCCGCGTCCGGCCGGTCCTGGGCCGTGAGCGTGTCCACCGCGATCCAGCCGTGCTCGGCCCGCCACGACTGGGTCAGCACCAGGCGTGCCGAGGCGTCGGCGAGGATGCGGTCGCGCCGGGCGGCCGGCTGGCCGGTGTCCACGGGAAGGTACGCGCCGCCGGCCAGCAGGACGCCGAGCACGGCCACGACCTGCTCGATCCCCTTGTCCATGACGATCGCCACGATGTCACCGGGCGCGTGGCCCGCCTCGCGCAGCGCCGCCGCCACGGCCGTCGCCCGGTCCAGCAGCTCGCCATAGGTGACCGATCCCGCGCCGGTCACGACCGCCGTACGGGCCGGCTCGCGCAGCGCCCGCGCCACCACCTCGTCGTGCAGCAGGCCGTCCGGCAGCGGCGCGTCGGTGTCGTTGACCTCGGCGCGGCGGCGTGCCTGGGCGGGGGGCAGCTCGACCGGGGAGACCGAGTCCCACGCCTGCGGCCCGCTCAGCCGGGCCAGCAGCCCGGTGAAGGCGGCGAACATGTCGTCCACGAGCCCGGCGGGGAAGACTCCGGCGCGGACGTCCCAGTTGACCAGCAGTGCGCCGCGGTGCTCCTTGACCTGGCAGTCGATCCACACCTGGGGCGTCTGGCTGATGCCGTACACCGGCTCGCCCTGCTCGGCCTCGTCCTGGCCGAGACCGATGGCACTGGTGAACACCACCGGCATGAGGCCGGCGTCCCTGCCGCGCCTGCGGGACAGCTCGCGGATCACGTCGACGCCCCCGCAGCGGCGATGTTCGAGATCGGCGAACAGCCGTTCCCCGATCGCTCGCGCGCGGTCGGCGAAGGCCGCGGTGGGCGTGGTGTCCACGGCGAGCAGGTTGAGCGAGGTGAAGTCGCCCACCACCCGGTCGATGGCGGGGTGCAGTGGCGGGCGGTCGAGCAGGGTCAGGTTCAGCGTGAACGCGGGCCTGCGGCTCCACCTGCCGATGACCTCCGCGTAGGCGGCCAGCACGGCCTGCGACGGGGTGACACCGGCCCCGGCGGCGTGGTCGCGCAGCCGCGCCCACTCCTCCGGTGCGATCTTGGTCTCCCAGCGCAGGAACCGGGCGTCGGCGTCCTGGTCGAGCACCGGCAGTTCGGGCGCGGGCGGCAGGTCGTCCAGGCGCGACCACCAGTAGGCGCGGTCCCGGTCGTACCGCGCGCCGTCGCGCTGGGCCCGCAGGGCCAAGACGCAGTCGCGGAAGCCCACCGGGACCGGCGGCAGCTCGGCTCGCGGGTCGTCGTGCAGCAGGTGCAGCTCGCCGAGCAGGAGCTGGATGCTGACGTAGTCGGCGATGAGCAGGTCGATCGAGGCGTGCAGCAGCCACCCGCGGTCGGTGCGGGTGATCCGCAGGTCGAACAGCGGCCAGGCGCCCGCCGGATAGACCCGCTGCTCCATGTCCGCGCGGACGGACGCCAGCTCGGCCTCGGGGTCGGTGCCGCGCAGATCCTTCACCCGGATCTCGTATTCCGGGGCCTCGGGCAGCACCTGCTGGTGGCCGTCCGGGTGGATCACGGCGCGGAGCATGTCGTGCCGGTCGATCAGAGCGCGCCAGGCCGCGCGCACGCGGTCGGGGTCCAGCTCGTCGTAGGCGACCTCGACATAGCCGTGACAGGCGACGCCGCCGTACCCGAACGCGTCGTTGCGGCCGAGCAGGTACGCCTGCTGGACGCCGGTCAGCGGGAACGGATCGAAGCGGCCCTCGACGTCCGCGCGCACGATCTCGGCCAGGGACTCCTGGCGCAGGTGCTCGATGATCAGGTGCTTGGCGCCGGCCAGCGCCGCGCGGCGCTCGTCGGTCAGCGCCCCCTTGGGCGCGCGGAACCGGAGCCGGCCCTCGTCCTCCCACAGGCGGATCCCCGCCGCCTCCATCTCGGCGATCAGTTCTCGTACGGCCACGGCCGGTGCCTGGGTCACAGCACGCCTTCCTCTACCTCGTGGGAATGCGGGTCGCCGATCTCCTGGCCGATCGCCTCGGCGCAGCCGGCGATGGTGGGGGTGGCGAAGAATCGCCGCATGGACAGCTCGGCGCCCAGCCGCCGCCGGACGATGTCGGCGAAGCGGGTCGCGAGCAGGGAGTCACCTCCCAGGGCGAAGAAGCTGCGTCCGCGCCCGGGGGGCGGGATCTCCAGCAGCTCAGCCCAGATCTCGGCGATCCGTTCCTCCAGGCCGGGGCGCGGCGGCGGATCCTCCTCGGGCGGGCCCTCCGGCTCGACGGCCTGAGCGGACAGGGCGGCTCGGTCGATCTTGCCGTTGGCGGTGAGCGGGAACCGGTCCAGCACGGTGATGGTCTGCGGCACCGCGTACCCGGGCAGCCGCTCGCCCAGGAACTTCCGAACCTCCCCCACATCCACCCCGCCGCCAGACCCGGCAGAGAAAGAGCCGGAAGGGACATTCACCTCGGCAGACGTGACAGGCGCGTCAGGACCGGCAGAAGTGGCAGCCGCGGCAGACCGGTCAGATCCGGCACGTCCGTGAGGTTCGGCAGGCCGGGCAGGTCCTGCGGGTCCTGCGGGTCCGGCGGGTTCGGTGGTCTCGTCGGTCGGATCGGTCGAGTTGGCCGGGTCTGCCGGGTCGGTTCTCGTGGTGATCGCCAGAGCGGCAGGCCGGTCGCCGGTAGCGGATGCGGTGACGAAGGCGGCCAGTCGCCGGCGACGCCGGTCACCCACCGCCACCACCACCGCGCGGCCCACCCCCGGACACGCGGCCAGCGCCG
>NZ_BMNT01000043.1:0-830 GCF_014646695.1 Sphaerisporangium melleum | reverse complement strand
CCTCCACCTCCCCCAACTCCACCCGATGACCCGACACCTTCACCTGATGATCGACACGCCCCAAAAACTCCAACGTCCCATCAGGCCAATACCGCCCCACATCACCCGTCCGATACCACCGCCCACCACCCCACTCCACGAACTTCGCCGCCGTCGCCTCCACATCACCCCGATAACCCGCGGCAACCCCCACCCCACCGATCCACAACTCCCCCGCCACCCAATCCGGACAATCACGCCCCCGACCATCCACCACCCGAAAACACTGATTAGCCAACGGAAACCCATACGGCACCGAAACCCAACCAGCCCCCACCCCGTCCACCACAAACGCATTCGACCAAATAGACGCCTCCGTCGCCCCACCCAACGCCACCAAACAACACCGACCACCACTCAACCCCGCCACCCGCCCCGGCAACTCCAAACCCACCCAATCCCCCGACACCAACACCAACCGCAAACCCCCCACAACCTCCGGCACCGCCACCAACAACATCTCCAACAACGTCGGAACGCTATTCCACACCGTCACACCATGCTCAACACACAAACGCCCCCACGCCTGCGCATCCCGCCGCTCCCCCTCACCCACCAAAACAACCGCCCCACCAACCCCCAACACACCGAACAAATCAAAAACCGACAAATCAAAATCCAACGCCGACACCGCCAACACCCGATCCCCCGACCCCACACCAAACCGCCCACACACCTCCACCACCGTGTTCAACGCCGACCCATGACACACCTCCACACCCTTCGGCTCACCCGTCGAACCCGACGTGAAAATCACATACGCCAAATCACCCCCCGACACCCCCACCGGC
>NZ_BMNT01000042.1:48717-73698 GCF_014646695.1 Sphaerisporangium melleum | reverse complement strand
CCGCACGACGGTGTCGTAGATCGACGTGTCGCCGTGCGGGTGGTAGGACCCCATCACGTCACCGACGACGCGAGAGCGACTTGAAGTAGGTCAGTGCCCGGTGAGGAAGGGTCAAAGCCGCCCCGCACGAATTCGCTGGCGGCGATGACCAGGGGCCCTCACCACTTCTGCGGTCGGTTGCCCATAGGCCACCGACATCAGCGCCCCTGCGGCGAGACTCCGCGTCACCGTGCTCGGCGGTCAGCTTGCCCGCGTCCTGGTTTCACGTGAAACGACGAGCCTCCCCCGCCCACATGCGGAAGCCACATCCATGCCGATCTCCCAGAACGCCGTGTGGGGGTCGGTCATCGTCGCGTGGATGCGCCACATGGCGGAGGGGGCGAGGGGAAGAAGATCAGTCGTCGGTGCCATCGAAGGCGTTGGCGGCCTGTGGCGCCATGGCCCCGATGATGCGCTCCAGATCGTCCATCGTGGCGAACTCGACGACGATGCGGCCCTTGTGCCGGCCGAGATCGACCTTCACCCGGGTCTCGAAGTGGTCGGAGAGGCGGTGGGCGAGATGGGCCAGCACCGGCTCGGGGGCGTCTTTCGCGCGGCGAGGGCGCGGGGCCGGCGCGGCCGTGGCCTCGCCCATGGAGACGATCTCCTCCACCGTGCGCACCGACAGTCCTTCGGCCACGATACGGCTCGCCAGGTGCTCCTGCGCGGCCGGGTCACTGAGCGGGAGCAGGGCTCGGGCATGCCCGGCGCTGATGGTCCCGGCCGCCACCCTCGTCTGCACGTTGCCCGGGAGGTTCAGCAACCGCAGCGTGTTGGTGATGTGCGAGCGAGAACGGCCGACCCGCTGGGCGAGCTGCTCGTGGGTGGCGCCGAAGTCGTCCAGCAACTGGCGGTAGGCCGCGGCCTCCTCCAGCGCGTTGAGCTGCTCCCGCTGGAGGTTCTCGATGAGCGCCTCGCGCAGCATCTCATCGTCCTGCGTGCCGCGGACGATCGCCGGGATCTCGGTCATCTCCAGCAGTTGGGACGCCCGCCAGCGCCGCTCCCCCATGATCAGCTCATAGCGGCCCTGCCCCACCGCGCGGACCACGATGGGCTGGAGCAGCCCGACCTCGCGGATCGAGTCGGCCAGCTCGCGCAGGGCGTCCTCGTCGAAGATGTCCCGGGGCTGGCGCGGGTTCGGAATGATCGCGGCGACCGGGATCTCCAGGAAGTACGCCCCGGCGACCGGCTTGGGCCCCTCGTCGGCCGGCGAGCCGCTCGCGGCCGATCCGGACGGCGGGCTCGCCGCCTCGACGACCGGCCCGGTGGGGATCAGAGCGCCGAGCCCTTTCCCCAGTCCGACACGCCTCTGCTGAACCACGACTCCTCCTCGGCCAACCCCGGCTCACCCGCGCGGAGACCGACACTCTGTCGGGCACCGTCTCTGCCACCGCGCGTTCCACTCGAATCCTGCCCTGCTCCCGGCCCGGCGGGGTCCGGCTCGGCACGCTCCACAGGAGAGTACCGCCGCCGGACACGGTCAGCCTTCCGCCATCGCCGCACCGCGATACGCGATCTCCCGCGCCGCGTCCATGTACGCCATCGCCCCGCTGGAGCCGGCGTCGTAGGTCAGCACGGACTGTCCGTAGCTGGGCGCCTCGGACACCCGGACGCTGCGTGGGATGACCGTGTTGAGCACCGTGTCACCGAAGTGCGACCGCACCTCCTCGGCCACCTGAGAGGCCAGCCGAGTGCGGCCGTCGTACATGGTGAGCAGGACGGTGGACACCTTGAGCCGCTGATTGAGGTGGACGCGGACGAGTTCGACGTTCTGCAGGAGCTGGCTGACGCCTTCCAGCGCGTAGTACTCGCACTGGATGGGGATCATGACCTCTTCGGCGGCCACCATGGCGTTCACGGTGAGCAGACCGAGCGACGGCGGGCAGTCGATGAAGATGTAGTCCAGCTCGATGGCGTCGAACGCCTCCAGCGCCCGCTTGAGCCGGGCCTCCCGGGCGACGAGCGACACCAGCTCGATCTCGGCGCCGGCCAGCCCGATGGTCGCCGGCGCGCAGTAGAGATTGGGCATGTCGGGCACCGAGTTGACGATGTCCTTGAGCGCGAGGTCCTCGACGAGCACCTGGTAGACCGACGGGATGTCACCGCGGTGTTCGACCGACAGCGCCGTCGATGCGTTGCCCTGGGGGTCGAGGTCGACGACGAGGACGCGCAGCCCGTGCATCGACAGGCCCGCGGCGAGGTTGACGGCGGTCGTGGTCTTGCCGACGCCGCCCTTCTGGTTGGCGATGGTGATGATCCGCGGCTTCGGCGGACGGGGCCAGTCGCCCTCGCGCAGGGAGGACGAGTAGCCGATCGAAGCGGCGGCCACGGGAGTGGACGGAGCTGTTTCACGTGAAACCACTGAGCTGAGCGCCTCTCGGACCAGCGGCGAGTCGCCGGGGTTAAGCGGGGGCTGTGCCACCTGCGGCACGGTCGTCGTCCTTTTCACCGGCGGGGCGGGATCGGGGTAGGGCGGCCAGCCGAGACCCGAGGGTCTCCCGCTCATCACGAGGACATGACCAGCGGGCCAGCCAAGGCCGCCTGCCGTATCCGGCATAACCGTCACCTCTTCCGTCGGCGCCGCGCACCCTGTGCGTTTCGCACGGGTGCGCGTCCGGCGACCACCCGCACGAGAGTGGCGGGCGGATCGACCTTACCGCGCCCGACTGTGACAAGTTCGGCGGAACGCACCTCGTATGCCCGCAATTGCTGCTCCGCGGCGTCCAGTTCCTCCGCGGCACGCTCTCCCTTCATCGCCAGAAGCTGGCCCCCCTCCCGCAGAAGGGGCAGCGACCAGGCGAGCAGGCGGTCGAGCGGCGCGACGGCACGCGCGGAGGCGACGTCGAAGACCCGCTTACCGGCCAGCTCCTCGGCCCGTCCCCGCACCACCTCCACGTTGGCGAGCTTCAACTCGATCACGCACTCCTCGAGGAACGTCGTCCTGCGCAGGAGCGGCTCCAGCAGCGTCACGGTCACGTCAGGCCGGACGATCGCCAGGACCAGGCCCGGAAGCCCCGCTCCGGATCCGATGTCGACCAGGTGCGCGCCCTCCGGCACGGCCTCGGCCACCACCGCGCAGTTGAGCAGGTGCCGGTCCCAGATGCGCGGGACCTCCCGGGGACCGAGCAGTCCTCTTACGACGCCGGGCCCCGCCAGGATCTCCGCGAACGCCCGGGCCCGGGACCATGCCTCACCGGTGAAGACCTCGCGCGCCACATCGGGCGCTTCGGGCAGTTCATCGCTTTCCGCCATCACTCACTCAACTAGAGCCGTCGCAATATCTCGGCGTAAGGGTAGCCGCCTCCGCCGCCTCCGATCGCTCGACGCGGCGGTTCCGCACTGTGGCGGCGCGCCGTCACCACACGGGTGGGTGGTCTGGGACGGGCGGTACAAGGAGAAGGCCGGACAGCGCCCGGCAATGCTCAGGCCCGTCACCAGGCAAGATCCGGCATCGGTTCGGCAGGTCGGCGGCCCGGGCGACGGTGGGGGAGAGCGCCGGTCGTTAGAAAGGAAGCGACGCATCGGGTTGCCCGGCGCTCGGCCCACCGGCGGCTCACACAGGTCCGGCGGAGGGGAGGCTCACAGACCCGATGGCAGGGCCCGGGCAATCGAAAGGGCCGCCGATCCATCGGATCGGCGGCCCTTTGCCGCATGTGGTCCCTACGCGGGTCGCGCAATGCCCCCGTCAGGCGGGCAGGACGACGACGTACCGCTCGGGCTCCTCCCCCTCGGACTCGCTGCGCAGCCCGGCCGCGGCGACGGCGTCATGCACGATCTTGCGCTCGAAGGGCGTCATCGGCTGCAGGGACTTGGCCTGGCCGGAACGCCTGACGTCCTCGGCGGCCCTGGCGCCCAGCTTGCTCAGCTCGGCGCGCTTGCCCTGGCGGTAGCCGGCGACGTCGAGCATCAGCCGGGACCGCTCACCGGTGCGCCGGTGCACGGCCAGGCGGGTGAGCTCCTGCAGCGCTTCCAGCACTTCGCCGTGCGCGCCGACGAGATCGTTGCCCTTGATGTCGACGATGGACACCAGGGCACGGTCGCCTTCGACGTCCATGTCGATGTCGCCGTCGATGTCGGCGATGTCCAGCAGACCTTCGAGGTAGTCCGCCGCGATCTCGCCTTCCTGCTCCAGGGCGGCGACGTCGGGCGCGGCCTTCGGGGCCTGCTCCTCGTTGACTTCGGTCACGTCCGCGCTCTCCTTCGAAGACAACCGGCTACGGCTTCTTGGTGCTACCTGTGCGCTTGCTGCGCGGCTGCCGCGTGGGCTGCTGACGGATGATCTTAGGCTCGGGAGCCGGCGGAGGCTCGTCCGCGGGCTCCTTGGCGGCCTTCTTCGGCATGACCTTGCTCAGCAGCCCTGGCTTGGGCTCGGGCTCCACCACGTTGCCCTTGGCGTCCACCACCGGCGTCGGGTGCCGGCTGTAGAACCAGTGTTGCTGACCAAGAGTCCACAGGTTGGTGGTGACCCAGTAAAGGATAAGCCCGAGCGCGAAGTTCAAGCTGAAGATGGCGAACAGCGGCGAGATGTACATGAGGATCTTCTGCTGCTGCGCCATGGGGTTGTCGGGCATCTGCGCCATCGAACGGGTGACGCTCTGCCGGACGGTGAGGAACGTCGTGGTGGAGCTGATCGCCACGAACACGCCCAGGACGATCTTGGTCACGATCGGGTCGGCGCCGAAGCCGATGATGTCGGCGTTGCTGGTGAAGAAGGTCGCCGGGATCGGCGCGCCGAAGATGTGCGCGGACCTGGCGGAGTCCACCAGCTGCTGGGTCATGCCGTGGGCGGCCTTGTCCTCGGCGATCGACCGCAGCACCGTGAAGACGGAGATGAAGATCGGGAACTGGGCCACGATGGGCAGGCAACCGCCCAGCGGGTTGGCGCCGGCTTCCTGGTAGACCTTCATGACCTCCTGGTTCATGCGCTGCTTGTCGTTCTTGTACTTCTTGCGCAGCTCCTGCACCTTGGGGGCGAGTTCCTGCATCTTCTTCGACGAGCGCATCTGCTTGAGGAAGAGCGGGAAGATCAGCAGACGCATCAGCACGGTCAACGTGATGATGGTCAGCGCCCAGTTCAGCCCGTTGTCCGGGGGGATGAGGATGCTGTACGCCGAGTGGATCCAGGCGATCACCGTCGCCACGGCGGTGTACAGCGGTTCCAGGAATGTCAGCTCCACCGAGCTAGCTCCCTTGCGTTTCGTCGTGGGACCGGACCGGGCGCGGAGGCACCGGGTCGTAACCTCCCGGGTGGAAGGGGTGGCAACGCCCGATTCGCCTGGCGGTCAGCCACAGCCCGCGCAGCGCGCCGTGGACGGCTATCGCCTCGAGGCCGTAGGCACTGCAGGACGGTTCGAAGCGGCATCGCGGCCCAAGGAGGGGGCTTATGAAGGCTCGATAGAACCGGATCGGGGCGATGAGGAGGCGCGCGGCCGTCGAGACCTCGGGTGGTCGCGTGGCGTCGGCAGCCGTGCCCGGCGAAGGGAGCGCGGCCCCGCCCGCGTCCCGATCTCTCGCCTCTGGGTCTGCGTTGGTCATGCCTGTCCATCCGTCGCGGCCCGCGGGTCGGGCCGCCGTCCCGGCGCCCGCCCTCCGACCAGCCGGTCCAGCGCGACGTCCAGCTCGGCGGCGAGCTGATCGCTGCGCGCGGACGCCGCCTGCGGATTGGCGCGTACAACAAGCAGGCTACCTCTAGGAAGCGCGTGCAGGCGGTGCCGCATCAGATCGCGGAGCCGGCGCTTCACCCGGTTGCGGACGACCGCCCCGCCGACGGCCTTGCTGACCACGAACCCGACCCTCGGAGGGTCGGAGGGGTCGCCCCGGTCGCTGTAGTGGGCGACCAGCGTGGGCCGCCCCGCGCGCCTGCCTTTGCGGATCGCGCTCGCGAACTCATCGGCCCGACGCATGCGGAAGGCGGACGGCAGCACGAGTGGACCTGCTTTCAGACGTGAACGCGCCCGGGCATGGCTGTCGCCCGCCGGTCAGTTCCGACGGGCGAGACGAGCACGCACCGGGCGCTCCGCGCGCGCTGTCAGGCGGACAGCTCCGCGCGGCCCTTGCGACGGCGGGCGGCGAGGATGGCGCGACCGGCCCGCGTGCGCATGCGCAGCCGGAAGCCGTGGGTCTTCGCGCGGCGACGGTTGTTCGGCTGGAAAGTACGCTTGCTCACGAGTGGGCTCCAGGCTTGAGTTCGCCCGCACACAGTGCGAACGATTGACACACAGGGCAAGGCCTGCCAACGGGCGGGCACGCCAAAGTGCCATCGCGCGACAAGCCGACCGTCGTACGTTACGGGGCCGGAAGCCCGGAGGTCAAACCGGACGCCCCATCTCACCTGCCGCGCCTTTGGACCGGACGGCCGGCGTCCCGGGCCGTCCGCCCGTGTCTCGCCAGGTTATCCACTATTCCACAGGGCGGTTTTCCACCGGCTGGCGCGTCATCCACAGGATGTGCATCGTCTCGCCCCCAGCCTGCCCTAGGCTGTGGACAACGTCTTGAACAGGGATGTGCACAACGCTACTGTCGGCCCTCCGGACCTTACCCTCCGTACGTATCCGATGTGCGAGGAAGCACACCTGGAAGGCCGTGGACCGGCGGTGTCACCTGTGGAAATCATGTGGATCGAGTGTGGATCCACTGTGGACCACCGGAGGCGGCCTGCGGACAACGCTGTGGAGACAGCCGCGAGGCCCAGCACCGGCGGAGCGTGCTCCGGCGGGCGTCCTTGTGGAAAAAGGGATCGCGGCGAGCGGCGGGGGCCGCGCTGAGAAGAAGGGGCCAGGCCAATGGATGGCGTCGACCTCGGCCCGTTGTGGGCACGGGCGCTGGAGAGCTTGGCCGAGGGCAGCGTGCCGCCCCAGCAGCGCGCGTGGCTGAACATGACCCGGCCGTTCGGGCTCGTGAACGACACGATCATCCTCGCCGCGCCGAACGACTTCGCCAAGGACGTCCTCGAGACCAAGCTGCGGCCGCTGATCGCCCAGGCGCTCTCCCAGGAGTTCGGCCGTCCGATGCGCGTCGCCGTCATGGTGGACCCCGTGGCCGTCGCCGCCGACCCTGCGGGCCCCGGGCCCGAGGGTTATCCACAGGCCGCGGCGCAGGGTTATCCCCAAGGTGGACAACCCCAGCCGGGGTACGGACAGCCGGGCCGGCCGGGTTCCACGGACCGTCGCCCCTTCGGCGACCAGGGATCGTCCACCGATTATCCACAGGGAAGGCCACAGGAGCGGCCGTACACCTATCCCTATGGACGTGACGCTCAAGAGCCCTACGGCGGCGGCCCCGCCGGGTCGTCCGCCGCATACCGCCAGGACGGTTTCCCGGGCGGCGACGCCGAGGGGTACGCCCGGCCGGGGCAGGAGCAGGGACGTCCCGCCCAGCAGGAGCCGCCGGCCTCCCAGCCCTTCCCGCCGGGCGAGGCCGGGCAGCCCTACTCCGGCGCCGACGGCAGGCCGCCGTTCCCCCGGGGCGAATCCTCGTCGTATCCCGCGCACTCCGACGGCTCACAGCCCTATGGACAGGGTGATTCCGGGCAGCCGTACGCCTCCGGCGAGGCCGCGCAAGGGTTCCCGCAGGGAGAGGGCGGGCAGCCCTACGGCCAGGGCGACGCCTCGCGTCCCTATCCCGCACAGACCGGTGGATACGGGGCGCAACCGTACGCGGGCCGGCCGGAGGGTCAGGCGCCGCGCCCGCGCCAGGAGCAGCAGAGCTACGACCGTCCCCCCGGGCAGCACCGCTGGGACGGCGGGTCGCCGGCGCCGGCCCGGGGCGGCAAGCCGGGGGAGCCCGGCAGGTTGAACCCCAAGTACACCTTCGAGACCTTCGTCATCGGCGCGTCCAACCGGTTCGCGCACGCGGCCGCCGTCGCGGTGGCCGAGGCGCCGGCCAAGGCGTACAACCCGCTGTTCATCTACGGCGACTCGGGGCTGGGCAAGACCCACCTCCTGCACGCGATCGGCCACTACGCCCAGCGGCTCTACGACGGTGCCCGGGTGCGGTACGTGAGCTCGGAGGAGTTCACCAACGACTTCATCAACTCGATCCGCGACCACAAGGCCGACGGGTTCCGGGCGCGCTACCGGGCCGTGGACATCCTGCTGGTGGACGACATCCAGTTCCTGGAGGGCAAGGAGCAGACCCAGGAGGAGTTCTTCCACACCTTCAACACCCTGCACAACGCCAACAAGCAGATCGTGATCTCCAGTGACCGGGCGCCCAAGCAGCTCGTGACCCTGGAGGACCGGCTCCGCAACCGCTTCGAGTGGGGCCTGATCACCGACGTCCAGCCGCCCGAGCTCGAGACGCGCATCGCGATCCTGCGCAAGAAGGCCATCCAGGAAGGGCTCGCGGCGCCGGGCGACGTGCTGGAGTACATCGCCAGCAAGATCTCGACCAACATCCGCGAGCTGGAGGGAGCGCTCATCCGGGTGACGGCGTTCGCCAGCCTCAACCGGCAGTCCGTCGACCTGCAGCTCGCCGAGGTCGTGCTCAAGGACCTCATCACCGAGGACTCCAGCACCGAGATCACCATCGCGACGATCATGGCGCAGACGGCGGCCTACTTCGGGCTGTCGATCGACGACCTGTGCGGCAGCTCGCGCTCACGGGTGCTGGTGACGGCACGGCAGATCGCCATGTACCTGGCGCGTGAGCTCACCGACCTGTCGCTGCCCAAGATCGGTCAGCAGTTCGGCGGACGCGATCACACGACCGTCATGCACGCCGAGCGCAAGATCCGCTCGCTGATGGCCGAGCGGCGCTCGATGTACAACCAGGTCACCGAGCTGACCAACCGCATCAAACAGAACTCCCGCAACGCCTGATGATCCACAGCCTGTGGATATCTCTGTGGATCGGACCACGGTGTCAACGAATGACCGGAATGCCGGATCGAACGGGCGAACAAGCAAGCGTCCGGCCGAGAGAGCACCGCTCACAACCTGGGGAAAAACCTGGGGACATCCTGGGGAAGACCTGGGGACATCTCGTGGACAACCTGTGCATGCCCTGTGGGCGACGTTCGAGCCCATGCGCAAAACGGACTCCTACCCCGTGGATAACCGGTGGAAACCTCGTGGATGACCGGTGGATGAAGACCCCCCGATCTGGGGATGGCCTGTGGGCAACTCTCGGCCGTCCCCAGGCACGGCGAGGTTACCCACCGCCCATGCACAGGCGCGGTGGAAAAAATATGGTCCCTGAGCTGCGAGGACACCGGTTTTCCACAGTATCCACGGCCCCTAATGTGATGACCTGTATCTCTCTCTACTAAGAACTCAAGACCCATAGAAGGGTTCTCGCGGTGCTCCCGTGCGGGAGGGTGAACACTTGAATCAACGGCGCGGACCAGTCGAGCCGGGATCAAGACCGCGATCAAGACACAGCCGAAGACGACAGGAGGCGGTTCGACGTGATGTTCCGTGTCGACCGAGACGTACTCGCAGAAGCGGTCGCATGGACCGCACGGAGCCTGCCGGCCCGGCCCTCGGTGCCGGTGCTGGCCGGTATGCGACTGGAGGTCACCGAGAACCAGCAGCTCAAGCTCTCCGGATTCGACTACGAGGTCTCCGCCGAGGTGACCCTGGAGTTGCAGACCGGCGACCCCGGCCTGGTGCTCGTCTCCGGCCGCCTGCTCGCCGAGATCACCCGCGCGCTGCCCTCACAGCCTGTGGACTTCGTGGTCGAGGGCGCCAAGGCCGTCGTCACCTGTGGAAGCGCCAGGTTCACTCTGCTCACCATGCCCGCGGAGGACTACCCCTCGCTGCCGGCGATGCCGCCCGCCGCCGGCCGGGTCGGCAGTGACACGTTCTCCTCGGCGGTCGCCCAGGTCGCCGTCGCGGCGGGCAAGGACGACACGCTGCCGATGCTCACCGGTGTGCGCATGGAGATCGAGGGCGACACCGTGACCCTGGCCGCCACCGACCGCTACCGCCTGGCGGTGCGCGAGCTGAAGTGGCAGCCCGACCAGGCCGACTTCTCGGCCATCGCGATGATCCCGGGCAGGACGCTCGCCGACACCGCCAAGTCGCTCACCACGGGCGCCGAGGTCGAGATCGCCCTGAGCTCCTCCGGCGGCACCGGCGAGGGCATGATCGGGTTCTCCAGTGCCGGACGGCGCACCACCACCCGGCTGCTGGACCCGGAGTTCCCGAAGTACCGCTCGCTGCTGCCGACGGAGTTCTCGGCGCACGCCGACATCCCCACGTCGGCGTTCGTCGAGGCGGTCAAGCGCGTGGCCCTGGTGGCCGAGCGCAACACGCCGGTGCGCCTGGCCTTCCACGGTGGCGAGGTCGTCCTGGAGGCCGGCAGCGGCGACGAGGCGCAGGCCGTCGAGGTGCTCCCGGTGGAGTTCGAGGGCGAAGAGATCAACATCGCCTTCAACCACCAGTTCCTGCTGGAGGGGCTCGGCGCGATCGACTCCGACGTGGCGCGCCTGCAGTTCACCACGTCCACCAAGCCGGCCATCCTCACTGGTGGAAAGCCTGTGGACGACGGAGGGACGCCTGACTACCGGTACCTCATCATGCCCATCAGGCTGTCCAGTTAGTATCCCCTCGTCCACATCGCATGGACGGGGTGGGGCAGTGACGACGCGTGGGACACGTCGTCGATGGGATTTCTCGCGCAAGGGGTGGCAGTTATGCAGATCGGCATCATCGGACTGGGCAAGATGGGCGGCAACATGGCCGAGCGGCTGCGCCGCGCCGGTCATGACGTGGTGGGCTACGACCGCCACCCCGAGGTCAGCGACGTCGCCGACCTCGACGAGCTCGTCCAGCGGCTCCAGGCGCCCCGCGCGGTGTGGGTGATGGTGCCGGCCGGCGACGCCACCAGGGCGACCGTCGACAAGCTGTGCGAGGCGCTGTCCCCCGGTGACATCGTGGTGGACGGCGGCAACTCCCACTACCTCGACGACAAGAAGCACGCCGATCAGCTCGGCGAGCGGGGCATCGGCTTCGTCGACGCCGGCGTCAGCGGCGGGGTCTGGGGCCTGCAGAACGGCTACGCGCTGATGGTCGGCGGCGACGCCGAGAACGTCGGGCGGCTCATGCCGATCTTCGATTCCCTCAAGCCGGAGGGCGAGGACGGCTTCGTCCACGCGGGCACCGTCGGCGCGGGCCACTTCGCCAAGATGGTCCACAACGGCATCGAGTACGGCATGATGCAGGCCTTCGCCGAGGGCTGGGAGCTGCTGGAGGCCACCGACATCGTCACCGACGTGCCGGGCACCTTCGCGAGCTGGCGCACGGGCACGGTGATCCGCTCCTGGCTGCTCGACCTGCTGGTGCGGGCTCTCGACCAGGACCCCGACCTCGCGGAGCTCAAGGGCTACGCCGAGGACTCCGGAGAGGGCCGCTGGACCGTCCAGGCCGCGGTGGACCACGCCGTCCCCCTGCCGGCCATCACCGCGGCCCTCTTCGCGCGCTTCTCCTCCCGCCAGGACGACTCCCCCGCGATGAAGATGGTCGCGGCGCTGCGCAACCAGTTCGGCGGCCATGCGGTGACCTCCGTCGAGGGGCAGCACGCCAAGGGCGCCGACGCTCCGGGCGCGGACGTCACGCCGCCGTTCCAGGGCGGGCACTGATCCACGGCCTGTGGGCGCCGCCTGTGGGCGCCCACAGGCCGGTCCGGCATCGGCAGTACGAGGAGCACCCGCACGACCGCCACGCCCTGTACGGAGGGCCTGGCGGGGGCATGGTCACGCACAGCCTGGGGAAAACTCTCGCGATCGTGTGACGGAAGCGGCGATCCGTACACAGAGCGAGCACTTGTGCCGCTGTTGTCGTAGGGGCGCACTAACCTTCGTGGGGTGCATGTCGCCCACCTGTCGCTGACCGACTTCCGGTCCTACTCCTCCGTGGAGCTGGCCCTGGAGCCGGGAGTGACGGCGTTCGTCGGCCCGAACGGCCAGGGTAAGACCAACCTCGTCGAGGCTCTGGCGTACGTCGCGACACTCGGCAGCTTCCGGGTGGCGACCGACGCCCCGCTCGTCCGCCAGGGCGCCTCGCGGGCCATCGTCCGGGCGGCGGTGGTCCGCGACGACCGGCGCGCCCTCGTCGAGCTGGAGATCAACCCCGGCCGGGCCAACCGTGCGCGACTCAACCGCTCCCCCGTGCCGCGGCCGCGCGACATCCTCGGCCTGCTGCGCACGGTGCTGTTCTCCCCCGAGGATCTCGCGCTGGTCAAGGGCGACCCCGCCGACCGGCGCCGCTTCCTGGACGACCTGCTGGTCGCACGGGCGCCCCGCTTCGCGGGCGTGCGCGCCGACTACGACCGGGTGCTCAAGCAGCGTGGCGCCCTGCTGCGCAGCGCCGTGCAGACGCGGCACGGCCGCCGGCAGGGCCCGCGCCGGCAGGAGGCCGAGGCGGGGTTCGCCGCGGCCGGGGCGGGCGACGCGCTCAGCACGCTGGAGGTCTGGGACGCCCACCTCGCCCGCCACGGCGCCGAGCTGCTCGCCGCCCGCCTGGAGCTCGTGGCGGCGCTGCGCCCGCTGGTCGCTAAGGCGTACGCCCTGCTGGCCCCCGCATCGGCCCCCGCCGGCATGGAATACCGCCACACGTTGTCCACAGCGGTGGACGGACTGCCGCCCGCACCGGGCGACGGCCCGGCGGCGCCGCCGGTCACGGAGCCGGCGACGCCGCTGCCCGGGCGGTCAGAGCTCGAGGAGGCCCTTCGAGCGAGCCTGCTGGAGGTGCGCCAGGCCGAGCTCGAACGCGGCGTCACTCTGGTCGGCCCGCACCGCGACGACCTGCTGCTGCGCCTCGGCGAGCTGCCGGCGCGCGGCTACGCCAGCCACGGCGAGTCCTGGTCGTTCGCCCTCGCGCTGCGCCTCGGCGCGTACGACCTGCTCCGGGCCGAGGGCGGCGACCCGGTCCTGATCCTCGATGACGTCTTCGCCGAGCTGGACGCCCGCAGGCGGCGCAGTCTGGCCGACATCGTCGCTCCGGCCGAACAGGTGCTCATCACCGCGGCGGTGCCCGAGGACGTCCCGGCCCAGCTCGCCGGTGCCCGGTTCGACGTGGCGGAAGGGAGTGTCACCCGTGTCAGGTGAGCCATCCGGAGTCCAGTCCCCCGACGGCGTCGCGGCGCGCGGCGCCGCCCTCGCGCGGGAGAAACTCGCCCAGGCCAAGGCCGACGCCGCCAAGCGCGGGCAACTGCCCCGGCGCGAGCCGCGCCGGCGGGCGTCGTCGTCGCAGGCACGACGCGACGCATCCGATCCGCAGCTGTTCGGCCGCGCCATCCGCGACCTGCTGTCCGACCGCGGCTGGGAGCAGCCGATCGCGGTGGGTGGCGTGTTCGGCCGCTGGCGCGAGATCGTCGGGCCCGATCTCGCGGCCCACACCAAACCCGAGACCTTCGCCGACGGTGAGGTGCTGGTCGTCGCCGACTCCACCGCCTGGGCCACCCAGGTGCGCCTCCTCGCCGCCACCCTGGTGCGGCGGCTGAACGAGGAGCTCGGCGACGGCACGGTGCACAGGGTGCGGGTGCGCGGCCCGCAGAACGGTCCACGGCCTTCCGGCGGGCTGCGCGTTACCGGCTACAGGGGTCCACGTGACACGTATGGTTGACAGATGCGTCACAGCGAGTTCACTCTCCGCGGCGAGTGGCCCGTGGCAGGGCGTCCACCCCGGGGAAACCGATCAGAATCACCCTGGCGCGAGTGACCCCGTCCCTCGTGGGGGGATGCTCAGATGGGAGTCGAACGCCCGACAGGCCACCACAGCGGCCGTCAATGCCACCTGATGCGCTTCTGACCGGTAGAATGAACTTGGATTCCGGACACGTCCGCATGCGAGTCACCCCCGGCCCCGTGCCGGTCTCCCATGGGTGGACGCATCCAGGCACTCACGACGGTGACGGGCACGGCAGGGGCAGCCGCTTGGTGGCCTGTCCTGTCGTATGTCCGCGGCAGGAGGATTTCGCACTTGTCCTACGACGCTAGCTCAATCACCGTTCTCGAAGGCCTCGAGGCGGTTCGTAAGCGCCCCGGCATGTACATCGGCTCGACCGGCGAACGTGGCCTCCATCACCTGGTCTACGAGGTCGTCGACAACTCGGTGGACGAGGCGCTCGCCGGTTACGCCGACCGCATCGAGGTCACCCTTCTCCCCGATAACGGCGTGCGGGTGGTGGACAACGGCCGCGGCATCCCGGTCGGCATCGTCCCCGGTGAGCAGCGGCCCGCCGTCGAGGTCGTCCTGACCGTGCTGCACGCGGGCGGCAAGTTCGACAGCAAGTCCTACGCCGTCTCCGGCGGTCTGCACGGCGTCGGCGTGTCGGTGGTCAACGCCCTGTCCACCCGCCTCGAGGTGGAGATCAAGACCGACGGCCACCACTGGCAGCAGTCCTACGTCGAGAGCAAGCCGACCGGCCCCCTGGTCAAGGGCGAGGCCACCGAGGCGACTGGCACCTCGATCACCTTCTGGGCCGACGACACCATCTTCGAGACCACCACGTGGAACTTCGAGACGCTGTCCCGCCGCTTCCAGGAGATGGCCTTCCTCAACAAGGGCCTGACGATCATCCTGAGCGACGAGCGGCCCGACCACGTCAACGGCGAGCCCCACGTGGTGACCTACCACTACGAGGGCGGCCTGTCCGACTTCGTCAAGCACATCAACTCCAAGAAGGAGCCGGTCCACAACTCGGTCATCGACTTCGAGTCCGAGGGCGACGGCATCTCCGTCGAGATCGCCATGCAGTGGAACGCCTCCTACACCGAGTCGGTCTACACCTTCGCCAACACCATCAACACCGCCGAGGGCGGCACCCACGAGGAGGGCTTCCGCGCGGCGCTGACGTCGATCGTCAACCGCTACGCGCGTGAGCAGAAGTTCCTCAAGGAGGGCAAGGACGACAACCTCACCGGTGACGACGTGCGTGAGGGCCTGACCGCGATCATCTCGGTCAAGCTCGCCGACCCGCAGTTCGAGGGCCAGACCAAGACCAAGCTCGGCAACACCGAGGCCAAGTCGTTCGTGCAGAAGGCGTGCAACGACTTCCTGCGCGACTGGTTCGAGCGCAACCCGGGCGAGGCCAAGGAGATCATCAACAAGTCTCTGCAGGCGTCCCGGGCGCGCATCGCCGCCCGCCAGGCCCGCGACCTCACCCGGCGCAAGTCGCTGCTGGAGGCCGGCTCCGGGCTGCCGGGCAAGCTCGCCGACTGCCAGTGGACCGAGCCCGAGAAGTGCGAGCTGTACATCGTCGAGGGTGACTCCGCGGGCGGCTCCGCCAAGGGCGGCCGCGACCCGAAGTTCCAGGCGATCCTCCCGATCCGCGGCAAGATCCTCAACGTCGAGAAGGCCCGCATCGACCGGGTCCTGAAGAACAACGAGGTGCAGGCGCTGATCACCGCGCTCGGCACCGGCGTGCACGCCGAGTTCGACATCTCCAAGCTCCGCTATCACAAGCTGATCTTGATGGCGGACGCCGACGTCGACGGTCAGCACATCACCACTCTGCTGCTGACGCTGCTCTTCCGCTTCATGCGGCCGCTGATCGAGGCCGGCCACGTCTACCTCTCCCAGCCGCCGCTCTACAAGATCAAGTGGGACCGCAAGGGCGAGGACGCCAGCTACGCCTACTCCGACCGTGAGCGGGACGCCGTCATCGAGGCCGGGATCGCGCAGGGCCGTCGCGACCCGCGCCTGCACGACGGCGTCCAGCGCTTCAAGGGACTGGGCGAGATGAACGCCGCCCAGCTCTGGGACACCACCATGAACCCGGCCACCCGGGTCCTCCTCCAGGTCACCCTCGACGACGCCGCACAGGCCGACGAGATGTTCACCGTCCTGATGGGCGAGGACGTCGAGGCGCGCAGGTCGTTCATCATCAGGAACGCGCGGGACGTCCGGTTCCTCGACGTCTAGACGTGCAGCGGCCGCCGTACAGACCCATCTTTCGGAAAAGGAACGACCACCCGTGACGGAAGTGAACACCCCGCCTGGGCCGCCTGCCGACCGCATCGAACCGGTCGACATCCAGTCCGAGATGCAGCGCAGCTACATGGACTACGCGATGTCGGTCATCGTGTCCCGCGCGCTGCCGGACGTCCGCGACGGCCTCAAGCCCGTGCACCGGCGCGTGCTCTACGCCATGTACGACGGCGGGTACCGCCCTGACCGCGGATACTTCAAGTGCTCTCGCGTCGTCGGTGACGTGATGGGGTCCTACCACCCGCACGGCGACACGTCGATCTACGACACCGTCGTGCGGCTCGCGCAGCCGTGGGCGCCGCGCTACACGCTGGTCGACGGGCAGGGCAACTTCGGCTCGCCCGGCAACGACCCGGCCGCCGCCATGCGGTACACCGAGTGCCGGCTCGCGCCGATAGCCATGGAGATGCTCCGTGACATCGACAAGGAGACCGTCGACTTCCAGCCGAACTACGACGGCCGCTCCCAGGAGCCCGTCGTCCTTCCGTCGCGGTTCCCGAACCTCCTGGTCAACGGCTCGGCCGGCATCGCGGTCGGCATGGCGACCAACATCCCGCCGCACAACCTGCGCGAGGTGGCGTCCGGCGTCCACTGGGCGCTGGAGAACCCCGACGCCTCCGAGGAGGAGCTGCTCGAGGCGCTGATCGCCCGCGTCAAGGGCCCCGACTTCCCGACGGGCGCGCTGATCGTCGGACGCCGCGGCATCGACGACGCCTACCGCACCGGGCGCGGTTCGATCACCATGCGGGCCATCGTCGAGGTGGAGGAGGACGCCAAGGGCCGGCAGGCCCTGGTGGTCACCGAGCTGCCGTACCAGGTCAACCCGGACAACCTCGCGCTGACCATCGCCGAGCTGGTCAAGGACGGCAAGATCAACGGCATCGCCGACGTGCGCGACGAGACCTCCTCGCGCACCGGTCAGCGCCTGGTGATCGTCCTCAAGCGGGACGCCGTCGCCAAGGTCGTGCTGAACAACCTGTACAAGCACACCCAGCTGCAGACGACGTTCGGCGCCAACATGCTGGCCCTGGTCGACGGCGTGCCGAGGACGCTGCGCATCGACCAGTTCGTCAAGTACTACGTCGAGCACCAGATCGAGGTCGTCGTCCGGCGCACGCGCTACCTGCTGCGCAAGGCCGAGGAGCGCGCGCACATCCTGCGCGGCCTGCTCAAGGCGCTGGACCGCATGGACGAGGTCATCGCCCTGATCCGCCGCTCCCCCTCGGCGGCGCAGGCGTCCGGCGGCCTGATGGAGCTGCTGGAGATCGACGAGATCCAGGCCCAGGCCATCCTGGACATGCAGCTGCGCAAGCTGGCCGCCCTGGAGCGTCAGCAGATCACCGACGAGTACAACGGCCTGATGACGCAGATCGCCGACTACCAGGAGATCCTGGCCTCGCCGGTCCGCCAGCGGCAGATCGTCGGCGACGAGCTCACCGAGATCGTCAACCGGTACGGCGACGAGCGCAAGACCGAGATCGTGGCCTACGACGGCGACATGTCCATCGAGGACCTCATCGCCGAGGAGGACATGGTCGTCACGATCACCCGTGGCGGCTATGCCAAGCGCACCAAGACCGATCTCTACCGCGCCCAGAAGCGCGGTGGCAAGGGCGTCCGGGGTGCGCAGCTGCGCCAGGACGACATCGTCGAGCACTTCTTCGTCACGACGACCCACCACTGGCTGCTGTTCTTCACCAACAAGGGCCGCGTCTACCGCATCAAGGCCTACGAGCTGCCCGACGCCGGCCGGGACGCCCGGGGCCAGCACCTGGCCAACCTGCTGGCCATGCAGCCCGACGAGCACGTCATGGAGGTCCTGGACCTTCGCGACTACCAGGTCTCTCCCTACCTGGTGCTCGCCACCCGCAGTGGCCTGGTGAAGAAGACCCGCCTGTCGGAGTACGACTCGCCGAGGTCCGGCGGCCTGATCGCCATCAACCTCCGCGAGGACGACGAGGTGATCGCGGCGCGGCTGGTCAGCGAGGACGACGACCTGCTGCTGGTCTCCCGGGGGGCGAAGTCCATCCGGTTCACCGCCTCCGACGACGCCCTGCGGCCGATGGGCCGCGCCACCAGCGGCGTCATCGGCATGAGGTTCCTGGACGGCGACGAACTGCTGGCGATGAACGTCCTCAGCGACGGCGATGACGTGCTTATCGCGACCGAGGGTGGGTATGCGAAGCGGACACCCGCGGATCAATATCCTCTTCAAGGAAGAGGCGGGCAAGGTGTACTGACTGCGAAGATTGTGAGTGCCCGTGGCAAGCTGGTCGGAGCAGTCATGGTGAGGCCCGAGGACGAGGTGTTCGCGATCACCTCGGCCGGTGGGGTGATCCGGACCAGTGCGGGTGAGATCAAGCAGTCCGGCCGCCAGACCATGGGAGTGCGCCTGATGAACCTCTCTGAGGGAGACAGCGTGGTTGCCCTCGCCCGCAATGCCGAGTCGCTCGACACCGAGGACAACGGGGGAGTTGACGAATGAGCCCTCAGGCGAACTCCGGCGGTTCCGGCGGGGCGGGTAAGCCCCCCGGATCCTCCACGGCCCGCAAGCGGCCGGCACCAAAGGGGGCCCGTCCGGCTTCCTCGGTGAACTCCTCCACGCGCAACCAGGTGACGGAGAGCGTGAACACCTCGGAAAGTACCGGCAAGGTCCGTTCCCCCGGCGAGCCGGGTGATGACAGGGTTGTCGTCGTGTCCAGTGACAACGACGCCGCGCCGCCCCCCGTGGGTGGAGATGGCGGGAACGATACCCTGCGCATCCGGTCCTCCTCGGTGCCGGACAACTCCTGGTCGTCCGCGGACGGTCAGGGCGCCGGGCCCACCAGGCCGTCTCCCAAGCCGGCCGGCACCACTCCCACTCCCACCTCCACGCCCCCCGGTCCCCGGCCACCGGCGCCGGGCCCCGGCCCGCGCCCGGCGGGCGGAGCGCCGCGCCCCGGCCCCGGCACGGCCTCCGGCCCGGCGGCCCGTCCGGCCACGCCGGCTCCGTCCGGTGGCGGCTCCAGGCAGCAGGGCGGCTTCGGCGCCGTCTCGGCCCTGGCCAGCCCTGAGCCGGTCGCCGGCCGCTCGGAGCAGCGTGACAAGCCCGCGGCGCCCAAGGCGCCCCGCAAGGCTCACCTGGTGCTCCGCCGCGTCGAGCCCTGGTCGGCGATGAAGTTCAGCTTCGTCGTCTCACTGGTGTGCTTCGTGGTGCTGTTCGTGGCCGTCGCCGTCCTGTACGGCGTGCTGTCCGCACTCGGCGTCTTCGACTCCATCGTGAACACCGTGACGCAGCTCACCTCGCCCGACGGCAAGTCCAGCGCCGGCTTCGACATCAAGACCTGGTTCGAGCCCGCGCGCATCCTCGGCTACACCGCCCTGCTCGGCGCGGTGAACGTCGTGCTCATCACCGCGCTCTCCACGCTGGGATCCGTCATCTACAACGTCGCCTCCGACCTCGTCGGCGGCGTCGAGGTGACCTTCAGCGAGGCCGAGTGACCGCCGCCTCGCCCGTCCCGTACGCCCCCGTCCATCCAGGTTCGGGGGACAACGGACCCCGGTTTGGCGCGAGGCGGCCACAGAGCACGGTAAGCTTTTCCCTGTCGGCGAGATGGTTCGCTTCTCACTCGCGGAAGCGATAGTCTTCTCTCCGCCAGCGGGGCTATAGCTCAGACGGTTAGAGCGCTTCCCTGATAAGGAAGAGGTCCCAGGTTCAAGTCCTGGTAGCCCCACCAGCCGAAACGCCCCGAACGGATCTCCGTCCGGGGCTTTCTACTGCAACCACTACTGCAATGGCCTATTCGAACAGGTCGTTGACCTTGCGAATCGCGCTCTCCCGGCTTTCCTCGTCGCCGTGCGTGTAGATCTCCATCGTGACCGAGATCCGGCTGTGCCCGAGAATCTCCATCGCGTCGCGGGGCGCCACACCGAGTTTCTTGAGCAGCGACGCCGCAGTGTGCCGAAGATCGTGCAGCCGGATCGGCCTCAGCTCCTCATCCGCGACGATCCGGGCGAAGGACCGCCGTAGTCGACGGACAGGAACGCACGGACACTGTCGCCGGCCGGGTAGTAGGCGACCCTGGCGTGTTCGTCGGGGTGGATGCTCACCCCCACCCGGGGGGACTGGCCCGGGTGCATGCTGACGGTGGTGTAGCTGTAGCCGCTCATACGACGCCCTCCTGGTTCTCCTGGCTCTGGTGGTGGCGGGATGCCGCATCTCACGCGCCCGAACCGAGTAGGCGATGCGCTGCCCGTTCTGCCACGGCGTGACGGTCATGCCGTCGAACTCCACCGGGATGAACGGAAGCCCCAGCAAGGGCACCGGCGGGACCGGCTGATGGCGTGGGCGCCGGTCCCGCCAGCGGCGGGAACGCGGGCCGCCCGCCGCACGAAGCGCCCGCCGTACCAAGCCTCACCCGCTGACCAGGCACGCGCCGCACAGATACAGCACGACGATCGCCATGCTGTGGCCGACCACCACACGAGGTTGGGGGCGATCGACGGTCCGGGACTTCGTACCTCAGCCCCGGCCCACCGAGCCACGACAGTCGCCGTTACGAGGGGTTCGTCAGATCCAACACCCCGACCGTCTGGCCTCCGCTCTTCTCACCTGTGAGCCGGAACCCAAGCTTCCGATAGAAACCCTCGGGCCCGCCCTCTCCCGGCTCCCACGAGACATACATCTGCGTGCCACCGCGACGCCTGACTTCAGCGGCCACTGCTGCGACGGCGAAGCGGCCGATCCCACCGCCCTGCGCGTCGGACGTCACGTTGAGACGCCACAAGCCGGACCGGAAATCGACTCCCTTACCGTCCCAGTCGATATCGAGGAAGGCCATGAGGAAGCCCACCGGACGGTCGCCATCGAAGATGAGGCGTGGCCAGGCCACCTCCGGGTGGACGTAAGCCTCGGCCAGCGACTTCGCCACCGGTGAGACGAAGCGCTCCTGGTCGGGGCGGACTTTGACGGCGATAGCCATCTCGATGTTGGCAGGTGTAATAGGCGCAAGGCGGAAGCTCTTAGTCATGCTAGGACCATACGGATTGCACGGCCTCGTGCAGACATCGCCCGGCCGGATAATCCGTTCCCGACGGGATCTCGTTCTCGTCCAGCGGGACGTGGATCTCCACAACCAGGTCGGCCATGGAGCCATATTGCCCCAGTGGCTCCGTCGTCACTGGTGGGTGGTCAAGAGGTCGCCGGCGGGTTGGCGGCGTTGTGGCGATGCCCTGCGGCCCTGACCCGCGCGGGACGACGCTCACCGAGCGGCTGGGGCGATCCAGCCGGTGGCGCTCATGCATGTCCCCAAGCACCCGCCAGACCTTCAGGTCGCTGATCGTGGAAGCGCTGGCCGGATCCGCTCGGCCTGGGAGTCGGTTTCGGTCATCCGGTCAGGGTTGTGGGCGTTCCCGACAATTCGCATGCCCTTGACGTTCCGAGCCGTTCGAGTGCCTGTTCGGTTGCGCCTTTGGTGTTCACCCGGCGCCCGGCCTGACTCTCTGTGTCAACAATACAATACGGATTGTCACCGTTCTCAGGTATGGGTGCGGCTGGATTTGCGTGGCGAAAAGGGACGGCTCGCCGGCCGGCTCCGGCGAAGGTGTGATCTTATCCTCAAGCGAGGGAATGGGCCACCCTGCCGGGGAGGTACGGCCGATGATATGCCACCCGCAGGGGACAAATGTCCGCTAAATGCACGGATCTTTACCGGCCGATGTGATCTACATCACATTGAGGGTAAATCACATTTGTATATACTCAGCATAAGAGTCCGACCGCATGTGTGTGTTCGGGCTGTTTAGCGGGAAATGGACCTTGACCTTTTCCAGGGGACTCCCTGACCGGAAAGGGGGTGGCGGGGCGATGATGGCACCTCGCATCGCGCCGCTCGATAGAGAAACGGCCGCACACTCCTCGGGGTTTAGGTCTCCTCCTCCGCGTCGCTCTGGATATGACTTCGGGCAGATATCCCCGGGCCGTGGCCGTCGCGGTCCAGCTCGGTGGATACCCCGAAGACCGGGATTGGTCGCCGGCGGCGTCGACGTCGCAAAGCCGCCGGAAGCAATGGGATGAAGGGCCGGCCGTCGGCGTGCCGCGATCGCGGTCCGCAGGAGCACGGCAAGGAAAGCGACGTGACCGATCACGTGGCCTGAGCGAACAAGCACGTCAGAGCGCCATCCCGCCGCAAATCACCTAACGCGCGGATCGCCAGAATCAGGACCAGGAGAGCTGTCCTAGTGACGCGTGTCGAAGGTGGTGCACGGATGTGTGGACGGCACGATGACGTCTGAGCATCGGTCCGGCGAGATGGTTACCGCTTTCCGTGTCGCGCCGCTCGCCCGTTCGTCAGCGGCAGCAATATGGCACCGTCTGTCACGATTCCCGGAACGCGGCCCCCTGCCGTGGCGCGTCCGTCGTCCGCCATGAATGCTCCGTTGTGCACGCGCCGAGGTCGAAACATGCCTCGCCGGGCACCGTGCTCTCTGCCGTGCGATTGTGTCCCGCACTGCGGAATCCGAATCGGCTTCGGGATCGTCACCCCGTCACTCGATCCGTCATGGCGCCGTCCGTCGTCCCACAGATCCCAAGGTGGTCACCTCATGCTTCGTCGACGTCTGAAACCAAACGCTTAGGGGAGTCAGCGATGGATGTCGTAAAGGTACTTGTGGTAGAAGCGCACGCCCCCACGGCCGAGTCACTGGTACGTGATCTGCGCCGGCAAGGTTATTACGTGAAGAGCGTCAACACGGGGGCGGAGGCGCTGAAGGCGCATCGCAGCGCCACCCTGGTGCTACTCGACCTTGAACTCCCCGACATCGACGGACTGGAAGTCTGCCGGGCCATAAGAGACAGCAGCAATACCCCGATCATATCGTTCGCCGGCCGGGACACCGAGCTGGACCGGGTTCTCGCGCTCCAGGCCGGCGCGGACGACTGCGTGTCCAAACCGTGCGGTCTCCGCGAGGTCGTGGCCCGCATCGAGGCCCTGATGCGGCGCGCGTACCCGCGCGTGCACACACCGCAGTCCATTTCGCTCTGCCCGTTGCACATCGACAGCGGCGCCCGGAAGGTCCATCTCAACCACCAGGAGATAGACGTCACGGCGAAGGAATTCGATCTTCTCTACATTCTGGCCGCCAACCCGGAAAGAGTGGTGTCGCGCAAGGACCTCATGAAGAAGGTCTGGGAGTCCGACGGTGTGATGTGCAGCCGCACGATCGACACGCACGTCAGCAGCCTGCGCGCCAAGCTGGGCAGCGAATGGATCGTCACGGTACGGGGCGTCGGCTATCGAATAGGACAGGGATACAAACGCACCGAGCTACGCCGGGATGATCGCATGCAGGAGGTGGGGGCGGTCGGCGAGAGCGTGTGAGCGATCGGCGTGGCGGGGGCGGGGCCACGGCGACGGCTTCGACGCCGTCGCCGGGCGGCAGAGCACGACCTCCTACCCGCCGCAGTGGCCCCGGGCGGTCACGACACGGCGCGGGCGAGGTGCGCGAAGCCGTCGAGCCCGGCCGGGTCCCGGCCCAGGCCGGTGGGGGTCACCCAGTCGAAGGGCTCGTAGACCGCGGGTCCCAGACCCATGCCTTCGGCGACCAGCTCACGCAGGCGGTTGGTGGTGAACCCGCCGATGACGTTCATCTGGGCGTCCCGGTAGAGGCGCTCCACTTCGTGTCCCTGGGTGACGCCGGTCGCCCCGTGGATCTGCACGGCGCGCGTGGTGACCTCGACCGCCATCTCGGTGGCGTAGATCTTGAGCATGGCGATCAGATCGCGGGCCGACCGGCCCGCCGCACGCTCGCCCGCCGCACGGTGGGCCAGGAGGCGGGCGGCGTCGATCTGGGCGCGGGAGTCGGCGATCTGGGCCTGCACGCCCTCCATGTGCGCGAGCGGCCGGCCGAACGAGACCCGCTCCCGGGCATGCCGCACGGAGGCGGCCAAGGCGGATTCCGCGACGGCGACGGCCGAGATGGAGACCAGCAGCCACCCCCAGGCCATGCCCTCGGCGAGCTCCTCGAAGGGCACGGGTACGACATCGGCCTCGGCGACGTGGGCGTCGTCGAAGACGATGCCGCCCCAGGGCATCCCCCGCAGCCCCATGTGCGGGATCTCGTATCGCTGGACGCCGGGCTGCCGCAGGTTCACGAAGGCGAGGCACCAGTCGGGTCCGTCGTCCCCGGGGAGCTTCTCCCGCCTGGCGAGTGTCACGGCGAGGTCGGCGCAGGGCGCGTTGGCGATGCGCGACTTCTCGCCCTGGATGAGGTAGCCGCCGCCGGGCGTTCCGGCGGGGCGCACCGTGGTGCGGTAGGTGCCGGCGTCGCTTCCCGCGGTCGTCTCCGCCACGGCGAAGCAGCTCAGTGACTCACCCGACACCAGCGGCCGGAGCAGCCGCTCGTGTTCGCGCAGGTCGCCGTAGGTGGAGATCAGCTTGCCGCACAGCAGTGCGGACACGGTCGCCGCCCAGAAGGTGCTCGGGCAGGCCCGGGCCAGTGCCTCCATGGCCTCCGCCTGGACCGTGGGGCCGGCGGCGGTGCCGCCCACCTCCGGCGGGTGGAACAGTCCCTGGTATCCGCTTTCGGCGAGCTCCTTCCAGTTCTGGGAGGGGATGCGGCCCGCCGCGTCGGTCTGGGCCGCCCGGGCCTGGATGCCGGGGAAGTCGTGTGGGGAGGCGATGTCGTGTTGCTTGCCGTTCATGTCCATCTGCAGTCCTATCGTCAGCCGAGTCCCAGGACGGACGCCGCGATCACCGGCCGCAGCACCTCGGTGCCGCCGCCGGTCTCGGCGAAGAACAGCGCGTCTCGATGCGCCCTTTCGATCAGGTGGTCGCCGCTCCGGGGGAGAGGGCCGGACAGCCGCGCGGCGCCTTCGGTGACCGCGCGGACGGCGGCCGTCACGAAGAGCCGGGCGGTGGCGGCGTCCTGGTAGGAAGGGGTGCCGCCGCCGTCGAATCGCTTGGCGGCGCGATGCAGCACCTCGGTGGCCAGTTGGCACCGCGTGGCCAGGTCGGCGAGGGTGAACCGGACG
>NZ_BMNT01000042.1:14711-48693 GCF_014646695.1 Sphaerisporangium melleum | reverse complement strand
GATTGGGAGTGCGCCAGGGGGCGGCCGAAGAGGTGGCGCTCGGTGGCGCCCTTGACGGCGTCCCGGGTCAGCGCGCGCATGAGCCCGAGCCAGGGGGCGCTGAGGAAGACCCAGTCGAGGGCCGTCAGCATCGGCTCGACCTCGGACGCGGCGGCGCCGGCCGTGCCGAGCACCGCGTCGTCCCGTACGGCACAGCCGGAAAGGATCAGCCGGCCCCACGGGCAGGTGTGCATCGCCATCGGGGCGGCGTCGTCGACCAGTAGTCCCGGCGTGTCGCGGTCCAGCAGGAACGCCGTCCGGCCGCCACCGTCGTGCGAGGCGATGATGAGGTAGTGGTGGGCCACGGGAGCCCCGGCGACGAGGTCGAGCTCGCCGTCGAGCACCCAGCCGCCCGGGCCGGGCTCGGCGGGGCGGGCCGTGACGGTGGGGGTGAGCGCCGCGGCCTGCGTCTGGCGCAGGGACACCGCGCCGATCCATTCGCCGGAGGCCATGCGGGGCAGGTACCGTTCCCGCTGCCAGACGGTGCCGAAGGCCCGCAGCGGCGCGGTGGTGAGCACCGCGTGCACGGCGACCGCGAGGGCGAGGCCCGGGTCGCGTGCTCCCTCGCCCAGCCCTTCCAGCAGCGCGCAGGTCTGCGCGGCGGACAGGCCGCTCCCGCCCAGGGCTCGCGGTACCAGGGGCCCGGCGAGGCCCGGCCCCGTGCCGGCGCCGGTCAGCTCGGTGAAGAGTTCCGGATCCCACCTGCGGTCGCGGTCGCGGTCGGCGGCGGTCGGCCTGGCCACCCGGTCGGCGAGTTCCCGGGCCCGCTCGGTGAGTGACGGCTCGATCGGCGAGGTGCCGCCGCCACCGGCGGTGGGGCCGGCGGGCGTTCGCGTGAACACCATCGGATCTCCTCTCTTCCCGCTTCCATGAGGTCTCGTCTCACGCCGCCCGCGTCGTGGAGGCCGGGGAGCGGTCCGGAGAACCGCCGGGACAAAGACCCGCCCCCGCTCCGTCGGAACGGACACGTCCAGGCTTATCAGCGATAACCGCGACTTCCCGAGAGCCGGCCCGGCAATTTGTCGGCCGACTCGCGGACAATTTGCAAACCTTACTCGCCATAACGTTTCACCACACTCCTTGACAATCTTCTGACATTGCACCCATTGTCTCCTGCGCGCTGGTCCCACACCATGTCAAAGGCGCGCTTCGCATGGCCCACCTGCTTCTTGACCGCGATCGGTCATTTCCTCAGTGGTAATTCAGGTGGTGTGCGGGAGTCCGTCGGATATGAATCCAGCCGGATAGGCAAAGGGAGAGAATGCAATGGCGGTGACAGAGAAAGAAAGCGGTACGCCGCGCGAACTGCCGCACCTGTCGGACGCGACCCTGCGGGACTCCGCGCACATGGCCGGGGTGGAGTTCGGCCCCAAGGACGCCGCCCGGATCGCGGACCTGCTGGTGCGGACCGGCATCGAGCTGGTGGAGGTCGGAATGATCTCCGGCCCCAACTCCAAGGACGCCGATCTCATCCTCGCCACCCACGAGGCGATCGGCCCCGAGCGTTCCATGTCCCTGGTGATGGTGCGAGACCGCGAGCAGGTGGCCACGGCGCTGGACGAGGCCGAGCGGCTCGGCGTCCGGTACGTGATGCTGTCGATTCCGACCTCCGAGCAGCACGCGGTGCTGAAGCTGGGCTCGCCGAGCCTGAAGCTGCTGAGCGCCGTCGCCAGGGCGGCCATCTCGATGGCCAAGGATCGCGGCTTCCACGTCACCTTCAGCGGCGAGGACGGCGCCCGTACGCCCAAGGAGCGGCTCGTCCCCTATGTCACCGATGGTTTCGCGGCCGGCGCCGACCGGTTCCGGCTCGCGGAGACCGTCGCCTACCTGTCCCCCTGGCAGATGGAGGAGGTGATCGGGAACATCACCGCGATCGACGGCGCGGAGATCGAGATCCACTCGCACAACATGCTGGGCATGGCGGTCGCCAACTCGCTCGCCGCCTACCGGGCGGGCGCCGAATGGATCTCCGCCACGGTCGGCGGCATCGGTGAGCGCGGCGGCAACGCCCCGCTGGCCGAACTGCTCACCTCGCTCCGCGTCATCTACGGCGACACGCGCTTCGACCTGACCCGGCTCACCGAGCTGTCCACCATCGCGCTCCGCGGCTCGCAGCTCGGCGACGCCTTCCAGAGCGGCCCCACCACTCCGCACGCCTTCGCCTACGAGCTGCCCGGTCAGCTCACCAACCCCGAGGCCTACGAGACCCTGGCCCCGGACCTGCTCGGGAACTCCCGCGAACTGCGCGTGCGCACCCGCCTCACGCCGGCCCTTGTCGAGTGGGCGCTGGAGGACTCGGGGGTCAACGTCGACATCGAGGCGTTCACCCCCTGGCTCATCGAGCGCCAGGAACGTGACGGGCGTCCCCTGCTCGACCGGGACGCGATCCGCAAGGCCGCCATCGACTACCAGTCCCGCTGATCCGTCAACTCGAACCCTGGGAGAACGACCATGTCCACCCCCACGCTCACCGGTGTCTGCCCGGAATGCGAGACCGACCTGGCCACTCCGCCGATGCTGCAGGGCGAGACCTTGTCCTGCCCCGAGTGCATGCTCACGCTCCGGGTGGAGGACGTCCAGGAGGGCAGGCTCTCGCTGCGGATGGTCCAGGTGCAGCTCCGCGACTGGGGCCAGTGAGGTCCGGCATGAAGCACACAGTCGCGATCGTCGCCGACCGGATCGGCTGGGAGGAACGCCGGCTGATCGACGCCGCGCCGGCACTCGGCCTGCGCGTCGAGTGGGTCAACGACGAGTCCCTCTGCCTCGGCAGGCCCGGGCCGTCGTCCCTCGCCGGTTACGCGGCCGTCCTGGTCCGCAGCCGCAGCTACACGCGGGGTGGCCTGGTCGCCACCCTCGCGGAGGCGGCCGGCCTGACCACCATCAACTCCGCGGCGGCCGTGCACGCCTGCGAGAACAAGCTGTCCCTGCGCTCCCTGCTGCGCACCGCGGATGTGCCGGTACCGGACTTCCGCCTGGTGCTGTCCCGCAGGGACTTCGAGAAGGCGCTGACGGAGCTGCCGCCGCCCGTGGTGCTGAAGCCGGTCTTCGGCGGCATGGGCAAGCGGGTGACCCTGCTGCGCCACGCGGACACGGCGCAGTCGGTGTACGACTACGTCGAGGATCTCGGGCACGGCTTCGAGCAGGCGTGCCTGGTGGAGCCCTACCTCGACGCGGGCTCGTCGCTGCGCTGCTTCGTGGTCGGCCGTGAGCTGGTGGCCGTGGCGGAGTTCCAGAGCGCGGGCGGTGACTGGCGCAGCAACGCGGCGGTGGGCAACCGCAACCGCGCCGTGGAGCACGACCCCGAGGTGCAGAAGATCGTCGACGGCGTGGTGAACGAGCTCGGTGAGGGCATCTACGGCATCGATCTCTTCAGGACGCCCGGCGGGCACGTCGTCAACGAGGTGAACCACGCCCCGGCATTCCGGGCGGTGTCATCGGCGACCGGAGTCGACGTCGCCGCGGCCATCTGCCGGTACGTACGGGAGGTCGCCGGATGATCAGAGTCGGTGTCATCGGCGCCTCGGGGCTCACCGGCGGCGAGCTGATCAGGCTCGTCGCCCAGCACCCCGAACTCCAGCTGACCTTCCTGGGCGGCACCTCCAGCGTCGGGCGGCGCCCGGCCGAACTCCACCCGGGCCTGCGGCTGGACTTCGGGCTGGTGGTCGAACCGGCCACGGAGGACCTGTCGGACCGCTGTGACGTCGTCCTGCTGGCGACGCCCGCGCCCGCCTCGGCGGAGCTGGCGGCCCGGCTGGCCGACCGCGTCCCCTGCGTCATCGACCTCAGCGGCGCCTTCCGGATCCGGACGCCGGAGCTCCACCAGCGCTGGTATCCCTCCGCGCACCGGTCGGAGGAACTGGCCGACCGGTTCGTCTACGGCGTGCCGGAGCTGGTCGGTGACCAGATGGCGGGCGCCCCGCTGATCTCGCTGCCGGGCTGCTACGCCACGGCGATCACTCTCGGGCTCGCTCCGCTGGTCTTCTCGCTGGGCCTCAACCTGAAGACCGTGGTGGTGGACGGCAAGAGCGGCTCCAGCGGCGGCGGTCTCCAACTGCGCACGGCCGACCTGCATCCGCTGCGCAACGGCGCCATCGCGCCGTACGCACCGGTGGGGCACCGCCACGCGGCGGAGGTCGGCGACTTCCTGGAGCGCGGCAAGGCCGGGCTGATCGGCTCGCTGACCATGTCGGCGTACGGGGTGTCGCACGTCAGGGGGCTGATGGCCAGCTCCTACGTGTTCACCGACGACGAGGTGGACGAGCGCACCCTGCAGCGGGCCTACCTGCGCTTCTACAAGGGGCACCACTTCGTGCGGGTCCGCCGGCACACCGAGACGCTGATCCCGGTGCCCGACCCGCAGGCGGTGCTGGGATCCAACTACTGCGATGTGACCGTGCTGCACGACCAGGAGGGCGGCCGCATCGTCGTGCTGGCCGCGCTGGACAACCTCGTCAAGGGTGCGGCAGGCCAGGCCGTACAGGCGATCAACAAGCGGTTCTCGCTGCCGGAGGAGACCGGGCTGACGATGCAGCCGGTGATGCCGGCATGAGCGCGACGGCGTCCACCGGCGGCGTCCCGCCCACCGTGGTCAAGCTCGGCGGGTCCACCCTGAACGCCATGTCGGCGGCATGGTGGGACGACCTGGCCGAACACGGGCGTGACCGGCCGCTCGTCCTGGTCCACGGATGGTCCAAGCCGCTCAGACGGCTCAAGCCGGAGTACGCCGAGCCGTCGGCGATCCTGCGCGACCGCTACGGGAACCAGAGCCGGTGGACGACCCCGGAGGTGATCGCCGACATCAAGACGGTCAGCGCCGAACTCGCCGAGGAGGTCATCGGCCTGCTCACCGGCCGGGGCATCACCACCGAGCGCGTGATCGGCAGCGACGGCCTGGTGCGGGCGGGCGCGGGCGAACGCTGGTGGTGGCGCGACAAGCAACTCGTCGAGCTGGACAACCTGGTCGGGCCGATCACCGGCGTGGACCCGAGCCGCTTGAAGAACCTCCAGCCGGGTCACTGCTGCCTGGTCACCCCGCTCGCCCGGAACGCCTCCGGGCAGGAGGTGAACGTCGACGGCGACCGGGCCGCCGCCGCGATCGCGGCGGCGACCTCGGCGACCTCCCTGGCGCTGGTCACGGACGTCGCCAACCTGCTGATCGACGGCCGGCCGGTGCGGCGGATCACCGCCGCGGCCGCGGCCGGGTTCCGCGACCAGGGTGCCACCGGCGGGATGCGCAAGAAGCTGCGCGCCGCCGGAGAGGCCCTGGACGGCGGGGTCGAACGCGTCATCATCGGCAGCGCTCCCGTCTCGGAGATGCTCGCCGAACGCTCCGGCACCGTCATCACGCCCACCTGACATGAGCCTGCCCGTGCCCGCGCCGTGCGGCCCCGGGGCAGGAGAAGACCAGTGAGAGGAGCGGAACTCGTGGCGGCATCCCGGGTTCTGGTGGTCAACAACGGAACGCTTTCCCTCAGGCAGTTGCGTCGCCGGTTCGAGGATCTCGGCTCCGAGACCGACACCGCCGACGCCACCTCCGTACCGGATCGGCTCGACTCCCGTTACCAGGCGATCGTGCTGAGCGGTACCAAGGTGCGGGCCTACGACAGTGATCACTACCGGCGGCTCATCGATCTCGTCATGGGCGCGCGGGTCCCGGTCTTCGGGATCTGCGGCGGCATGCAGATCATCGCGGTCGCGAATGGTGGCGAGCTGACCGAAGGGCCGTCGCGGGTCGGCGGCTACGAGGTCCAGGTGGACCTGGACGATCCCCTCTTCTCCTTCGTCAAGCCCACCGTGACCGTGTTCCAGCGGCACACGCTCTATCTGCGGGCGGCGCCGGCGGGGTTCCGTTCCATCGGACGGTCCGAGCACGCCCCCGTGGAGTTCCTGCGGTCGGAGGACGGCCGCATCTACGGCTCCCAGGCGCACCTGGAGTTCCGCGGCGACGGCCTTGAGGTCCTGCGGGGCTTCGCCCGGCTCTACCAGTAGCCCGTTCCCTCCCGCGCAGCACTCCCCCTCGCATTCCCACCTGATCGAGCAGGAGGTCTTCATCATGAGTTTTCCGGAAGAGCACGAACCCGCATTCGTCGTCTCGCTGAACGGCAGCGGAGGCCCGGTCAAGGGCTGGGTCGTGGTCGACACCCTCGTCGACGGTCTCGGCATGGGCGGTGTGCGCATGACCCCCTACGTGACCGAGGACGAGGTGCGCGGTCTCGCCCGCGGCATGACCGAGAAGCTCACCCTCGTCGGCCTGCCCATCGGCGGCGCCAAGGCGGGGATCGTCTCCGACGGGGAGAACCGCGAGGAGACGTTCCGGAACTTCGGCCGCACCGTGCGGCCGCTGCTGCACGGCGGCATCCACCTCGGCATCGACCTGGGCGTCACCCCCGCGGACCGGGCGCTGTTCTTCGCCGAGGCAGGGTACGACCCGCGCCACCGCGCCCGCGCGGTGGACATGCCGATGGACTGGCGCACCTATTACGAGCCGCTGGTGGACTGCACCGGGCACGGCGTCGGCGTGGCGGCGGTGACGGCGCTGGAGAGCCCGCGCCGCGGCGGGCCGGCACAGGTCGTCATCCAGGGGTTCGGCACGGTAGGCCGGGCGGTCGCCCGGTTCCTGGAGGAGCGCGGGCACCACATCGTGGCCGTGGCGGACGTGCACGGCACCATCAGCGCGGACCGGCTGCCGGTGGACGACCTCATCGCGATCACCGACAGCCTCGGGCGGATCGACCGCTCCCGGCTGCCGGAGAGCGTCTCGGTGTCCACCGAGCCGGACGCCTGGCTGGACGTGGACGCCGACGTGCTCGTCCTGGCCGCGAACAAGGACGCCCTCAACGCCGACAACGCGCACCGCCTGCGGGCCGGCCTGGTGGTCGAGGGCGGCAACCTGTGCTCCAGCGTGGAGGCGAAGCAGAAGGTGGCCGCCTCCGGCGGCGTCCTGATCCCCGACGTCGTCGCGAACGTGGGGGGAGCGGCCGCGGCCGGCCTGGCCATCGCCCGCATCGTGCCGTTCGAGCTGGAGGCGGAGAAGCGCAAGCAGTGGGTGTTCGACTGGGTCGCCGACCGCGTCCGGCGCAACACCAGGGACCTGCTGGAGATCGCGGCCGGTACTGCCGGTGACCCGCTGCCGGAGCTGCTCGCCGCCCGCAGGAAGGCCCGGCCGTGACCGCGCCGGCCGCCACGCCCCCGCACGCGGACGCGGCGCGGTACCGCGAGCGGGGCTGGTGGCGGGAGGAGACCTTCCTCGACGACCTCTTCCGGCAGGCGCGCGAGCGTCCGCACAAGCAGGCGATCGCCGGGCGCCGGATCGCCGAGGCCCGTACCGACACCCTCGACTACGCCGAACTGGCCCGGCTCACCGACCGGTTCGCCGGGGCGCTGCTCGACCTGGGCGTCCAGCGGGGCGACTTCGTGGCCGTCCAGCTCCCCAACCGCTGGGAGATGGCGCCGCTGATCTTCGCCTGTGCCCGGGTCGGCGCGGTCATCTGCCCGATCTCTCCGATCTGTCCGGAAAGCGAGCTCCGGCATCGCTTCGAGCTCACCGAGGCGCGGGTGGCCATCACGGTCGCGGCGTGGCAGGACACCCCGCTGGCCTCGGACACCACCCGGCTGAAGGACGAACTGTCCACTCTCGAACAGGTGTTCGTGGTCGATGGGCCGGTTCCCGAGGGCGCCCGCGGCTTCCACGACCACTTCGTGGCGGTGGACTGGGAGGAGCGCCGGCGCCACGACCTGGAGGGACTGGCGCTCGGCCCGGACGACCCCTTCGTGGTGCTGTTCACCTCGGGCACCACCGGCGAGTCCAAGGGAGTCCTGCACAGCCAGAACACGATCTACGCGGCGGTCCGCCGCTACGTCGACGCGTTCGGCCTCGGCGAGGACTGGGTCGCCGCGCTGTCCACGCCGCTGTGCCACTACTCCGGCTTCGCCCAGGGCATCCTGGCCGGAGTGATGCTGGGCGCCACCATCACCTTCCAGGACGTCAGGAAGAACGAGGCGCTGCTGGACCTGGTGGAGCGGTACGGCGCGACCCTGCTCTACGGTCCGCCGGCCACCATCGCCGACGTCACCGCCGCCCAGCGGTCGGCGCGGCGGGAGGTCTCCTCGCTACGGCACGTGGTGGTCGGCACCGCCCAGGTGCTCCAGGAGCTGATCGACGAGGTCCGCGACCTCCTCGGCGCGCGCACCTACTCGCTGTGGGGCATGTCGGAGATCGGGCCGGTCACCGTGACCAGGCCCGACGACCCGGACGACTGGGCGGCCGACAGCAACGGGCGGCCGATCGACTCGATGGAGCTGCGGATCGACGGCCCGGACGGCGAGCCGGCACCGGTCGGCCGGCTGCGGGTGCGCGGCGCCTCGCTCGCCCTCGGCTACTACAAGCGCGACGACGTCTTCGCGGCGGAGTTCGGCAGGGACGGCTGGTTCGACACCGGTGACCTCGCGCGAGACGACGGGCGTGGTGGCATCCGGATCCTCGGCCGGGCCAGGGACGCCATCGTCCGCGAGGGGGTCTTCGGGCCGATCACCGCGATCGAGGCGGTGATCGGCGGCCATCCCAAGGTGACCGAGGCCGCCGTGGTCGGCCTGCCGTCCGCCGAGGGCGAGGAGATCTGCGCGGTGGTCGTCCCCCGTGACGCCGCACGGCCCTCGTTCGAGGAGATCACCGGCCACCTGCGCGCGGCCGGGGTGGACGAACGGTTCATCCCTGAACGGATCGTGCTGATCGACGCGCTGCCCAAGACACTCACCGGGAAGGTCCGCAAGGCCGAACTCCGGCAGCGGTACGCGCGGGCGTGACCGTCTCAGGAGCCCTCGGACGTTCCCCTGTCCTGACCCGTCCAAGACCGAGTCGATGGAGGCGACCATGCCCGAACGCGCGCCGGTGACCATGTCGGCGACCCTCGCCGCCGACGAGGCGCTGGCCCGCCGGCGCCGCGCGGGGGAGCGGGTCCTCTCCCTGGCCAGTGGCGAGATCGGCCTGTCGGTGCTGCCGAGCCTGCGGGAGCGGCTGGCCGCGGCGGCGGACCGCAACTCCTACGGCTCGGTGCCCGGAAGCCTGGCCCTGCGGACCGCGGCCGCCGGCTACTGGGCGCGGCGGGGCCTGGCCACCGACCCCGCCCTGGTGGTCTGCGGGCCGGGGAGCAAGCCGCTGCTGTTCGCTCTGCTGCTGGCCATCGGCGGGGACGTGCTGATCCCGGTGCCGAGCTGGGTCAGCTATGGGGCACAGGCCAGGCTGGCCGGGGCCCGGCCGATCCCCGTCCCCATCATCCCCGGTGAGGGCGGGGTGCCCGACCCACTGGCGCTGCGCGAGGCGGTGGCCCGTGCCCGGGCCGCGAGGCGCGACCCGCGCTGCGTGGTGGTGACCGTGCCGGACAACCCGACCGGCACCATCGCCGAGCCGGAGACCGTACGGCGCCTCGGGGAGGCCGCGCGGGACCTGGACCTGGTCGTGGTCTCCGACGAGATCTACGGTGACCTGGTCTTCGATCCCGCGGGCCGGGCGGCCTCCCCCGCGCTGTACGCACCGGAGCGGACCGTGGTCACGACCGGGCTGAGCAAGAACCTGGCCCTCAGCGGCTGGCGGCTGGGGGTCGCGCGGCTGCCCGACGGCCCTCTCGGACGCGAGCTGCACAACCGGCTGGTCGCCGTCGCCAGCCAGATCTGGTCGAGCACCGCCGCCCCCGTGCAGGCCGCCGCGGCCTACGCGTTCGAGGAACCGCCCGAGGTGGCCAGGCACATCGCCGCGTGCCGCCGGCTGCACGAGGTGGTGGCCCGCGAGGTGGCCCGGCGCTTCACCGAGGCCGGTGCCGCGCCGGCCCCCGTGCGGGCGACCTGCTACCTGTACCCGGACTTCACGCCGCTCGGGGACCACCTCGACCGGGTCCACGGCGTACGCGGTGGCGGGGAACTCGCCGCCCTGCTCGCCGACCGGTACGGCGTGGCCGTGCTGCCGGGCACGGCCTTCGGCGAGCCGGAGCGCGCGCTGCGGATCCGGATCGCCACCGGCCGGCTGTACGGCGAGTCCGACGCCGAGCGCGTCGCGGCCCCGTCGGCCGCGGACCCGCTCCAGCTTCCCTGGATCGAGGAGTCCCTGGACCGCATCACCGAGGTCCTGGCCGACCTCACCGGATCGGTCGCCGGCCGGCGCACGGACGCCCGGCACTGATCGATCTTCCATCCGGCGCGCCCCGCCCGCCGGTCAGTCCACCGACCTAGGAGGTCCTGCACACATGTCCATCCTCTTCGAGTGCGAGTACAAGGGCCGGCGGTACGTGGGCCTCGGCAAGCCCGCCTCCGGTGAGACCCGGACGCTGTACCAGGTGGCCGATGGGCGGCTGCGCGAAGCGGTCATCAGCGGTGGCGGCCCGGAGGCGGTGGTGGCGGCCGTCACCGAGGGGGCCGAGACGGTCGCGGTCTCCGCCGACGACCCGGAGGTCCGCTTCCTGCCTCCGCTGCTGCCCACGGGGACCGGGAACGCTCTGATCACCGGCTTCATGGGCACCCATCGGTCGAAGTTCGACCGCGACCCGGCCCCCGACGAGAAGTTCAACGCGCCGAACTGGCTCATCAAGGGCTTCGGCTCGTGGGCGCGGATGCCGGGCGAGCCGCTGACCGTCCCCGCGTCGACCATCGCGCTGCTGGAGGAGCCGGAGGTCGCTCTGGTCTACGTCAACGACGACGACGGCGTCCCGCACTACGCGGGCTACACCTTCGGCAACGACCTGAACGACATCGGCCTCCACCTGCGCAACCCGTGGGGGTGGACGCCGTACGCCAAGCTGTGCGACACCTCCATGACCCCCTGGCTGTTCCTCGGTGCGCCGCCGCAGACGGTGACCGGGCGGATCATCATCGAGCGGGACGGCGCCACGGCATGGGAGGGACCCTTCAGCTGCGGCGCCGACGCGATCTTCCACCGGGTCGAGGACATGGTGGGGAACCTGCTGTCGTATCCGGCGCTGCGCCGGCCGGGCCTGGTGAACTACCTGCTGCTCGGCGCCGACAAGGCGAGCTACCACGACGGCTTCCGCATCGCCGACGGCGACCGGATCACGATCGACGTCACCAGCCACGACGTCGTGCTGTCCAACGTCGTGCGGTACGCGCGCCAGGCGAGCACGGCCTGACGGCGGGCCCCGGCCGCGCGAGCGCCACGATCAGGCCGGTTCAGGGGTCAACGACGAGACCACCCCGGAAGAGAACGCGGAGACCGGATCGGCCTGCGGGTCGTCCGGCCCCTGGGCGCCCCGCAGGGCGTCGAGGTAGTCGGTGAGGGCGTCCCTGCTGCGGGCCAGGCACTGGATGCGCTCGTTGATCCGGTCGCGCTCCCGCTCCAGCGTGGCGATCGTCTCGGGCGTCGCGTCGGAGATGTGGATGGTCCGGGGCTTGCTGAGGCAGGGGAGGATCTGCTTGATGACGCGGGTCGGCAGCCCGGCGTCGAGCAGCCCTCTGATCTGCAGGACCCGGTCCACGTAGCGCTCGTCGTACTCGCGGTATCCGTTCGCCGCGCGGCTGGAGATGATCAGCCCCTGCTCTTCGTAGTAGCGCAGGAGCCGCCGTGGGGTGCCGGTGTACTCGGACAGTTGCCCGATTCGCATGTGACCCACCTCACATCGCAACGACTTGACATTCACATTTATGTGACGGTTTAAGGATACAGCCATGTCAACTTCCCGCGCAGAGTCGCTGACCGATTCCGCTAGCGGAGCAGACGCTCGTAAGCTCCCCATGTCGCCGCTGCTCGCCCTGTGCACGGCCGCCTTCATGGGAATTCTGACCGAGGCGCTGCCCGCGGGTGTACTGCCCGAGATGGCACGCGACCTGTCCGTCAGCGAATCGGCGATGGGACAGGCACTCACGATCTACGCGATCGCCACGGGCCTGTCGGCGATCCCCATGTCCACGACCACGTCGACCTGGCGGCGCAAGGTGCTGCTGCTGACCGCGGTGATCACGTTCGCGATCGCCAACACGGTGACCGCCATCTCCTCCAGCTATGTCCTGACCATGGGGTTCCGGCTCGTCGCCGGTGTGGCCGCCGCCGTGATCTGGGCGGAGCTGGTCGGCTACGCCCGCCGCCTGGCACCGGTCCACCTGCAGGGCAGGGCGATCGCGATCACCATGGCCGGCATCCCCCTCGCCCTGTCGCTGGGCATCCCGCTCGGCACGTTCCTCGGCGGCCTGTTCGGATGGCGGCTGACGTTCGGCCTGGTGACCCTGGTCTCCGTCCTGCTGGTGGGATGGATCTGGGTCTCGGTCCCGGACGCCCCGGGGCAGCAGCGGGAGCACCGTGAGCCCATCCTCCAGGCGCTGCGCCTGCCCGGCGTGGTGGCGGTGCTGTTCGTGGTCGCGTCCTACGTGCTGGCGCACAACATCCTGTACACCTACATCGCCACCTTCCTCGACGAGTACCGGATGGGCGACTCCCGCGACGTCGTGCTGCTGGTCTTCGGCATCGCCTCCATGGTGAGCATCTTCATCACCGGCGCGCTGGTGGACCGCAAACTGCGGTTCCTGACCATCGCCAGCACCCTGCTGTTCATCGTGGCCACCGGCATGCTGGCGCTGCTGGCCGGCAGCCCGGCCATGGTGTACGTGGCCATGGTGCTGTGGGGCCTCGGCTGGGGCGGCGTCGCGACCTTCCTGCAGACCGCGGTCACCGACGCCGGAGGCGACCGGGGGCAGGCTCTGCTGGTCACCACCTGGAACTCCTTCATGGCCGGGGGAGGGGCCGTAGGTGGAATCCTCCTCAACATCTTCGGCCCCACCTCCTTCCCCTGGAGCGTGCTGCTGCTCCTGGTGCCGGTGCTGCTCGTCGTGGTCGCCGCCCGCGCCCACGCCTTCCCGGCCAAGCGCCCCGGCACCCTCTGATCCCGTTCGCCGGCCCTCGAACCAGGCCACCGCGTCCCTTCCCCGGGTCCAGTGCGGCACCAGGGGCGGGAGCGGTGGCCTCGCCGCACCTTCGGGTCGCCTGAGCGGCGCGCACGCGGCGGTCCACCGCGCGCACGCCCCCGGCGACGACGGTGCCTGCGAGGAGCCGGCGGCACGGGCCGGGCCCGGACCGCTGGGTGCACGGTCCGGGCCCGGTGGCGGGCGCGTCCGCCGGTTATGGAGAGACCGGACCGGCCTTGCGCGCATTGCGCGTGCGCCGCCAGCCGTGTCGTCCGCCGGGAGACGGCTGGAAGATCGTGATGGCGGCTCCAGCCGGGGGCGAGGTGTGGGAGAATGTACGGGAAATGTGGTCGCCTTCCGGATTCCGGGGCGGCCATTCTGCTTTTCAGGTGTCCTTCGGCGCACGGTCGCGCCGATCACGCGGCCACCGCGTCCCGCCGGTCACCGGCGTCCGCGACAGCGGCCCGCGTCCCGACCAAGGAGAAGCATGACCATTTCCTCGTTGCCGCGGCAGCTCGCCCGCACCCGGCGGTTCACCCTGGGGGGACCCCGGCACGTCACCGTGTCACCCGACGGCGGCACGGTGTTCTTCCTCCGCACCAGAGCGGGAGACGACCCGGTCTCCTGCCTGTGGGCGCTGGATCGCGCCACGGGGGAGGAACGGCTGCTGGTGGACCCGCTGACCCTGCGGGCCGGCGCGCCGGAACGGCTGTCGCCCGAGGAGCGGACCCGGCGGGAACGGGCGCGCGAGCTCTCCTCCGGCATCGTCGCCTACGCCGCGGACGCCGCGTGCGAGCTGCTCGCCTTCACGCTCTCCGGGGCGGTGTGGACGGTGCGGCCCGCCGACGGCGCGCCGCGACGGCTGCCGGCGGCGGAACCGGCCGTCGACCCCCGACCCGACCCGACCGGACGGCGCGTCGCCTACGTCAGCGGCGGCGCCCTGCGCGTCGTGGACGCCATCGGCGCAGGCCCTGCTCAGGCGGGCGGCGCCGGCGGCCCGGGTGCCGAGCACGCGGCCGATCGGGTGGTGGCCGCGCCGGACGGCCCCGAGGTGACCTTCGGGCTCGCCGAGCACGTGGCGGCCGAGTCGATGGGCCGGCAGCGCGGGTACTGGTGGGCGCCGGACGGGCGCGGGCTGCTGGTGGCCAGAGTGGACGACGCCCCTGTGGGACGGTGGTACGTCGCCGACCCGATGGACCCCTCCCGGCCGCCGGCCGTCCTGCGCTACCCGGCCGCCGGCACGGCCAACGCCGAGGTGAGCCTGTGGCTCGCCCGCCTGGACGACGAGCACGGCACCTGGGCGCTCACCCCGGTCGGCTGGGACACCGGCGAGTTCGAGTACCTGACCGCGGCGGGCTGGGACGAGTGCGGCCCCTACGCCGCCGTGCAGAGCCGCGACCAGCGCCACGTCCGCGTCCTGGCCATCGACCCGGTCACCGGCGCGACCGAGATGCAGGCCGAGCAGCGTGACGAGGCGTGGGTCGAATTGGTACCCGGCCTGCCGGCGCGGACCGCGAAGGGCGTCCTTGTGACCAGCGCCGACACCGGCGACACCCGCAGACTGGTCGTCGGCGGGCATCCGGTCACGCCGCCCGGGCTCCAGCTCCACGCGGTCGAGGCCGTGGACGGTGAGACGGTGCTGTTCACCGCCGCGGACGACCCGACCCAGTCGCACCTTTGGGCGTACGACCCGGTGTCCGGGCTGCGGCGGGTGAGCGAGGAGCCGGGCGTGCACACCGGCACGCGCCGGGGCGGCACCACCGTCCTGTCCTCCCGCACGCTCGACCGTCCCGGAAGCCGGACCGTCGTGCTGCGGGACGCGGCCGGTGCGGAGATCGGAAAGGCGGCCTCCGCACCGGTGGAGATCGCCTCGCGCGCCGAGCCGCCGGTGCTGGACCCGCGGGTCGAGATGCTCGCGCTCGGGCCCCGCGAGCTGCGCGCCGCCCTGTTCCTGCCGTCCTGGCACCGCGAACAGGACGGTCCCCTGCCTGTGCTGATGGATCCCTACGGCGGGCCGGCGATGCGCAAGGTGACCGCCGAGCGGGCGTGGTGGACCTACGTCTCCCAGTGGTTCGCCGAGCAGGGCTTCGCGGTGCTGGCGGTGGACGGCCGGGGCACGCCCGGCCGAGGCCCGGCATGGGAGCGGGCGATCCACCTGGACATCGCCGGTCCGGTGCTGGAGGACCAGGTCGCGGGCCTGCACGAGGCAGCCCGCCGCTTCCCGTTCCTGGACCTCGGCCGGGTGGCCGTCCGGGGCTGGTCCTTCGGCGGGTTCCTGGCCGCCCTCGCCGTGCTGCGGCGCCCGGACGTCTTCCACGCCGCCGTCGCCGGGGCACCGGTCACCGACCAGCGGCTGTACGACACGCACTGGCGCGAGCGGCACCTCGGTCACCCGGACCGGAATCCGGAGGCCTACGACCGCTGCTCGCCGATCCGGGAGGCGGCCTCGCTGACCCGTCCGCTGCTGCTCGTGCACGGGCTGGCGGACGACAACGTGGTCGCGGCGCACACCCTGCGGTTCTCGGCGGCGCTGCTGGCCGCGGGGCGGCCGCACGAGGTGCTGCCGCTGCCCCGGGCGACGCACCTGCCCTCCGACGAGGCGGTGGCGGTGAACCTCCTGCTCCACCAGCTCGACTTCCTCCGCCGCTCCCTCGGCCTCACCGGGCGGGCCCCCGATGGCCTCACCGGGCCGGCCGCCGCTCCCTGATCCCCGCCGCGCGTCCCGAGCCGGCCGGTGGTCAGTGGAGTAGTTCTTCTGCCACGGCGAGCAGTTTCAGGGCCTGCGGGTGTGTGCTGGTTCCAGGGTGCACCCGGTCGGAGATGCGCTGCAGCAACTCGTGGACGTCGCCGGCCGGCGAGAGGGAGGCGTTGACATCGCGCAACCGCAGCAGCAGCTCGAGCCCATAGGCCGCCTGGGTGGCGATCAGGCCGAGAAGGTGCACGTCGGCCAGCTCGCCCCGGCGGCCGGCCAGGCCGTCTCCGACGGTCCCGCCGCCCGACCCGTTCGACCCGTTCGATCCGGCGGTCCCCGTCCCGCCGGATCCGCCGGACCCGCTGGTTCCGTTCGCTCCACTGGATCCGTTCGAGTGCCCGGAGCTCGACGCTTCGTGGGCTCCGTCCGCGCGGGCGGAGGCGGCGGCCCCCGCGCGGTCCAGCACCTCCAGGACGCCGATGCAGCGCTCGTGCCTGATGAGCGGGGCCGCCATGATGCTGTTCGGGACGTACCCGGTCGACTCCGCCGCGTCGTGGGCGAACTGCGGCGTCACCCCCACATCGTCGGCGATCATCGGCTGGCCGCTCGCCGCGACCCAGCCCGCGATGCCCGTGCCGGGCGGGAACCGCGTGCCGAGCAGGTGCCCCTCCCCCTCACCCGACACCGCCTCGAAGACCAGCTCCCCGGTGTCGGGGTCCACCAGGAAGACCGACGCCGCCGCCGAGTCGAACACGTGCCGCGCCACCTCCACGATGGACTGCAGCAGCCTGCGTTCGGTGATCTCTCCGTCGTCGGCGGGCAGGTGGTCATACAGCGACATACGGGTCTCCGTTACGTGCGACAACGTTGCTTGCTGCCAGATAGAGCACCGCCTTGAGCTGGAACGGCGTCATCATGGGGTGCTTGCCGAGGATGCGCGCGCAGATGCCGGTGATGTGCGGGGCGGCGAAACTGTTGCCCGAGCTGCGGATGATCCGCCCGCCGGGCCAGGCGACCGGGACGCGGACGCCCCGCGCGTAGAACTCGGCCGGCGGCGCGGGGTTGTAGTAGTAGGTCATCGGGTCCCGTTCGTCATGGCTGGCCACCGAGATGACCGAGGAGAACGCCCACGGGAAGCTCAGGACGGGCATGTTGTGGGCGGCCGCGACCAGCAGGCAGCGCCGGAAGTACGCGCGGTCGGCCAGCTCGTGCAGCGCGGGCAGGAACTCACTGCGGGTCGTGGACAGGCTGAGGTTGATCAGGTCGAACCCCTCATCGACGGCCCAGCGCAGCCCGGCGAGCAGTGCGGCGCCGCTGCCGGTCCGCCCGTCGGTCAGCACCCGCACCGACGTCAGCCGCACCGCCGGGGCGATCGAGCGGATCACTCCCGCGCACGCCGTCCCGTGCCCGGCCGGGTCGACCGGCTCGCAGTCGGTGACGGTGAGCTCGTCGCCGTCCCGGGCGACCACGAGCGAGCGTTCCAGCCTGCCGACCCGCGGATGCCCGGCCTCGACACCGGTGTCCAGGACGCAGACGCGTACGCCGGCACCGTCGCCGCCGCCCCACGCCCACTCTCTGGTCACCTGTTCCTGCCGGGTGATCCCGAAGCTCTCCAGAGCCAGCCGGGAGGTGGCCGCGCTCCAGGCGGGCAGGCCGGGGAAGTGCGCGCGCCGCTCGCGGCGCCACGGCGGCTCGGTCACCGCGTGTCCTCCTCTCCTGCGGCGAGCCACCCGCGCAGGCGTGCGGCGGGCAGGTCGGCGCCTTTGTGGATGTAGCCGTGCAGCGCGCGCTCGGCGGCGTCGGCCGCCTTCGCCGTCTCGCCGGCCGAGCGGTAGGCGGTGGCCAGGTCGCTCAGCACGTCGCCGCGCAGGCACGGGTCGTCGGTCCGTCCGAGATGCTCCTCCGCCAGGGTGGCGAAGGACAGGGCGGCGGGGTGGTCGCCGCCGAGGGAGGCCAGCCTGGTCCGTACGGCGAGCATGACCAGCTCGGCGCGGGTCTGCAGCCGCCCGCCCTCGGCCTCCAGCCGGTCCAGTGCCCGGCCGGCCTCCGGGAGCAGGCCCTGCCGCAGCAGCTCGCGCGCGGCGTACACCTCCAGCGTCCTGGCCGGCTCCCCCAGCCCCGTGCGGTGCAGGGCCGTGGCGCACTGCCGGAACAGCGCCTCGGCCCTCGCGTACCGGCCGTCGAGCGACTCCACCAGGCCGCGCACCTGGTTCACGGCGGTGCCCGCCATGCCGAGGTGCAGGTCGCTCGCGTGCTGCCCGGCGGTGTCCAGTGTGGCCCGCGCGCCGGTGACGTCCCCGGCGAGGGCGAGCAGCCGTGCCTCGGCGACCAGCACCGGGACGAGCAACGCCCGGTCGGCACCGTACCGTTCCGCCAGCTCGACGCACAGAGCGAGACCTTCACTCAGTGGCGTGGGGGACCACTGGGCCAGTTCGCACAGCCCGGTGAGCAGGCGCCCTTCCTCGTACCGGTCGCCCAGGGACCGGGCGCGGGCCAGGCCGTCGCGCAGGGCGGTCTCGGCGGCCCCGAACCGGCCCTCCCCGGTGCGGGTCAGCGCCACGAGCTGGTGGAAGCGGCACCAGGCGAGGTCGTCGCCGGGGTCGGCGGCGAGCAGCTCGCGCAGGGGGTCCAGCGCCGCGACCCGCGTGCCGAAGCGCACAGCCAGCATCTCGCGCTGGATCGCGCAGATGAGACCGGTGCGCCGGTCGTCCGGCAGCATCCGCTCGGCGACCTCCAGCGCCGCCAGCGGCCGCTCCCGATCGCCGCGGGCGAGGCCGGCGTCGCAGATGCGCAGGGCCAGCGGCCGGTGGTCGGGGTCGCCCGCGGGCAGCAGATCGCGTCCGCGTTCCAATAAGGCGACGGCGGCGGGCAGGTCGTTGCGGTGCAGGGCCTGCGTGCCCTCGTCGACGAGGGTGCGGGCCGCTCGCACGGTGAGCGCGGGCAGCAGCGGGTCGTCGGGACGCACCTCCCGCCGCAGCAGGCAGGCCGCCTCCAGGTGGTGGGTCAGGTCGCCGTGCGAGGACTCCTCGTACGGCGCGTCGTGGTTCGGCCCGCGCACACCCGGGCGTCCGGCCGGGCCGCGGATCGCCGGGTGCCCGGGCGGGCCGTACGTCCCTCGATGCCCGTCCGGGCGTGGACGCGGCCGGGCGCCGCCGGGGCCGCTCCCCTGCGCGCCGGATGTGGGACCTGACCACAGAGGTCCCGGTGATCCGTCCGTGTCCTCCTGCCGTTTCGGCGGGAGGGCCTCGGTGGACGGTGCGCCCGGCGGGTGCGGCGAGCCGGCGCCGCCCGCGCGCGTCGACAGCCGGTCGGCCAGGGCCAGGTGCCAGCTCGCCCGCAGTTCCTTGCGGGTCATGGCGTAGACCGTGTCCCGGGTGAGGGTCTGGGTGAACTGGAACGAGCCGGGGGCCTCCCGGCGGCGCACCATCCGGTGCCGGACCAGCCGCAGCAGCACCTCGTCCACCTCGGGCAGACCGTCCATGTCCTCCTGGCACAGCCAGCGCAGCTGGTCGAAGGTGAAGACGTGGCCGATGGTCGCGGCCCGTTCCAGCACCTCGCGTTCACCGAGGCCGAGCCGGTCCAGCCGGGCGCCGAGCAGCGCCTGGATGGTCGGGGGCAGCGGTGCGTCCTCCCCCTCCTCGGCCAGTGTCTCCAGCATGAGCTCGGCGAACAGCGGATTGCCGTCCGAGCTTTCCGCGACCCGCAGGCAGAGCGCGTCCGCGCCGTGCGCGACCACCTCGGCGTCGGCGTTCCGCAACGCCGACAACGCGGCGACCAGGAACTCGGTCTGCGTCCGGTCGAGCGCCCCGAGCTCCAGCGAGGAGGAGCAGGCCAGGCCGCCTCCCCAGGTCGGGCGGGACTCCAGCAGCTCGGGCCTGGCCACGCAGACCAGCAGGACCGGTACGTCCACCAGCCAGGTGGCGATGTCGTCGATCAGGTCGAGGAGGGTGGGCTCGGCCCAGTGCAGGTCCTCCCAGACGACGACCAGCGGCCGGTCGCGGGCCAGCGCCTCGAACAGGGTGCGTACCGCCCGCGCGATCTCCTGGACGCCGGCCTCCTCGCCGCCGCGCGGCCTGCGGGAGGCGTCGGCGGTCGACAGGCCGCTCAGGGTCGCCATGCTCTCGGACTCCAACGAGGACGCGACCCGGCTCCAGCCGCCCCCCAGCGATTCCATCATCTCGGCGACCGGGCGGTAGGTGATGCCCGCGCCGTACGAGCGGCACCGGCCGCTCAGCACGGTCACCTCCTCGGGCAGCTCGTGGACGAAGTCGCGTACCAGCCGCGACTTGCCGATGCCCGGCGTGCCGAGCAGCGTCACCACGCAGCACCGGGAGCCGCGCGTGGCCCGCCGGTACGCCTGGCGGAGCTGGTCCATCTCGTCGTCGCGGCCGATGAGCGGGACGGTGTCCAGGTAGCGGCGCCCGGTGTCAGGCTCCAGGGACACCAGTCGCCAGGCCCGGACCGGGCCGCGCTTGCCCTTCAGCATGAGCGGGGGCACCGACTCCAGGCGGGCCTGGCCGCGCGCCATGCGCGCGATCTCGTCCCCGACGAGGATCTCGCCGGTGCCGGCCGCCGACTGCAGCCGGGCCGCCGTGTTGACGGTGTCGCCGATGACCCGCAGGTCCGATCCGGGGGTATCGATGACGACGGCCTCTCCGGCGGAGACGCCGCAGTGGACCTCGAGGCTGATGCCGTGCGTGGGCGCGAGCCCCTCGCTCAGCTCGCGCACCCGGGCGAGGGCGGTGTGCGCGGCGCGGATGGCCCGCAGAGCGTCGTCCTCGCTGCTGATGGGGATGCCGAAGACCGCCATCACGGCGTCTCCGATGAACTTCTCCACCACGCCGCCGTGCTCCCCGATGCCCGAGGTGCACGCCTGGTAGTACCGCTCCAGGACGTGCTGCAGCAGCTCGGGGTCGAGGCGCTCGGCGAGCTCGGTGGAACCCACCAGATCGATGAACAGCACGACGACGTTGCGGCGCACGGGGCGGGGAGCCCTGGTGCTCATACGAGCTTCAGTTCATGACCCTCGACTTCGCCCGCCGCGGCGTCGAGACGGGTCTTGATGGAATTGAGCAGGTCGACCTCCGGCCGGCTCAACTCGGCGAACACCTGCCGCTGACGCTCGCTGAGCAGGTCGATCGGGTGACCGGCCTCCCGCAGTGTGGTCAACGCGTCGAACGGCTCGGGCCTGGTCGAAACGTCGCGGCTGTTCATGTGGGCCACCTCCTGGGTCGTGCCCACCGGCGGCCTGCCGGCCACTGGTGTTTCGCACGCTAATGAGGCAGGGTTTGGCGCCAGTATGGCGGCGCCATGCCGTCGCCATACTGGCTCCAAACTGGTGTGAAAGTGGCGGCCAACGCGTCCGCTAGGCCCGGCGGCGCCGTCCGAGCAGTTCGCCGGCGAAGCGGTGGGCGAGCGGCGACATGGCGTAGCACATGGAGTGCGCGACCACCTCGGCGTCGTCCATCGCGTGCTGGGGCACCGACAGGATGTTCGCCTCCAGCAGCGACTCGATCACCCGCTCGGGCGACGATGTGGTGCCATCCAGGGCGGCCACCAGCTCCTCATGGCTGAACGGCGGCCGGTGCAGCGCGCCCAGGGCCAAGAACGCCTGCCGGTACGCCCAGGAGGGCTGGTTGTAGCTCTCCTCGAAGCGCGCGCGCAGTGAGGTCTCGCCCGCGGCGAACTCGTCCAGCACGTTCTCGGAACGGACCAGCCTGGCCGCCAGGCGGCCGACGGGCACGTGCCGCAGCCCGGCGAGCCGACTGCCGAGCAGGCGCAGGACCAGGGGCGACAGCCCGTACCGCTCGAAGATCGCCTTGACCGCAGGCAGGTCGCACTCCACCCGGTCGCGGCCGATCAGCCGGCCCAGGAAGTCCAGCCCCTCGGCGTCCGACAGCTCTCCGAGCGTGACGCGGGCCACCGACTCCAGCCCGCTGAGCCGGCTGCGGCTGGTCACCAGCACCTTGCTCGCCGTCGTGCCGGGCAGCAGCGTACGGACGCTGGACTCGTCGGGGGAGTCGTCCAGGACCAGCAGGACCTTCCGGTTGGCCAGCCAGGACCGCCAGATCGCGGCCAGGACGTCGTCGCCGCGCACCCCCGCCACGTTGAGCCCGACGGCCTCCAGGATCTCGCGCTGCAGATCCACCGTGGCGCGCGGCGCGCCGCCCTGGCGGCGCAACGCGACGACGAGCGCTCCGTCGGGGAAGGCGGGGGCCAGAATGTGCGCGACGTGCACCGCCAGCGCGGTCTTCCCGATGCCGGGCTCGCCGGTGATCAGGGTGACGGCCGCGGAGTCCTCCATGATGCGCCGCACCTCGGCCTCCCGCCCGACGAAGTCGGCGATGTCCCGCGGGAGCTGGTTGGCCAGGGTCTGGATCACCTGCGGCCGGGCGGGGTCCGGCGCGCCGGTCATCTCCGCGCGCCGGGCGCCGCCACCTCTGAGGATCTCCTGGTAGAGGTTGCGCAGCACCGGGCTCGGGTCCAGGCCCATCTCGGCCGCGAGGTGCCTGCGCAGGTTCTCGAAGTGCGACAGAGCCTCGGAGGTGCGCCCGCAGCGGTACAGGGCGGTCATCCGGGCGGCGGCGATGCGTTCGCGTGCCGGGAAGCGCGGCGCGATGACGTCCAGCGAGGCCAGGGCCTCGACGTGGTGGGCCAGTTCGATCTCCAGCTCCACCCAGTCCTCGTACACCGACAGGAACAGGTCGGTCGAGCGGGCGATCTCCCTGGCGACCAGCGGCACGTGGGAGAACTCGGCGAGCGGCGGGTCCTGCCACATGCGTACGGCCTCGCCGAGCAGTTCGGCCGCCACGGTGAGGTCGCCGCTGCGGATGGCGCCGCGGCCCGACCGGGCCAGTTCCACGAACCGCAGCAGGTCGAGCTCGTCGCGTCCGGCGTACAGCCGGTAGCCCCAGCCCTCGAAGCTGAGCCGGTCTCCGACGATCTTGCGCAGTCCTGACACGTAGACCTGCAGGTTCTTGCGGGCCGTGCGCGGCGGACGCTCCCCCCACAGCGCGTCGATGAGCTGGTCGGAGGGGATGACGGCGTTGGCGTGGCAGAGCAGGATCGCCAGCAGCAGCCGCTGCTTCGGCGCGCCGATGACCGTAGGGTGGCCGTCCACCCGCACCTGGAGCGGGCCGAGGATCGAGCAGTGTATCCGGGACGGAATCGCGTTTCCCATGCGCTTTCCTCGATGTCGCACCGCTTGGGTGAGGGGTCGATAGGCCTTGGACGTGTGGTGGGCGGACGGGGGTGGTCAGCGGGAACCGCCGGGCGCGGGTGCACCCAGCAGGAGGAAGTCGACGATCTCCACCGGTGGAGGAGCGCCGGCGTCGCGCAGGGCGTTCAGGTGCAGCGTCCGCACCATGGACGCGGCGGCGGCGGAGACGGCGGTGCCGCCGGCCGCGGCCTCGAACCACCGCCAGTCGCCGTCCGGGTTGACCTCGAGGAACACCACCTCGGTGCCGCGTACCAGCAGGTCGAACGCGCCGTAGGTGAGGTTCCACCGGCCGGCCAGCTCGCGTACCGCCGCGACGACGGCCGGGGGAGCGGGCACCTGGGTGACCCGCACCCGTGCCTCGTCGCGCCACGGCGCGTCCGGGGACGGCTTGTCCACCGCGTAGGCGTGCACGGTGCCGCCCAGATGGTAGACGCGCAGCTCGGCGTCGTGGTCCACGTACTCCTGCACGATCACCGGATGGCCGGGCGCGGGCCGGGTCTGCAACTCCCGCCGGGTCACGATCTGCGGCAGCACGCCCACCAGCAGCCCAGGGGAGGTCTCGGCGAAGTGCTCTCCCACGACCTTCACCACCAGACGATCCGCCTGGATCTCCCGGGCCGCCGCCGCGGGGTCGGTGGTGACGATCGTCTCGGGGACGCGCAGGCCCGCCCGCGCGGCGGTGGCGAGTTGCTCCAGGCGATCGGGACGGCTCCCCGGCAGGGCCGATGGCGCGAGCGCGGCGAGCCCGGCCATCAGCGTCGTCCAGGAGTCGGCGCGGACCATGGTCACGGCCGGGTCGGCTCCGGCGGGCATCGCCCGGGGGGAGAAGTGGCGGGTCCAGACGACGGTCGGGACGATGCGGCGGCCGGAAAGGACGATCGACGGCTCGCCGGGCCGGACGCGCAGGCCGAGCGCCGTCACGCCCTCGGCGTCGATGCGCACACTGGGCACGCCGAGGCGGCGCAGCATGGTCTGCAGGACGGTGAACTCGCCGCACCCTGCCCGGTCGGCGAGCACCACATGCGGCGCGGCGTCCGGGTCGTCGCCTTCACCCGCCGGGCCGGCCCATGACGGCGATCGTGGCGCGGGGTTCGAAGGTACCCGCAGGTCCAGGGTGACGGCGGGCCCGCTCCGCCGGCCGGCGGAGTCCGGTGCCGGATCACCGGGAGGAGTTAACAACTGCCGTCCGTATCTGTTGGGCTCCCGAAAGCGCCCAGGGCGCCTCGCATCGGCGCTTCACTGAAAATTGAGCTGCCGTTCATGCGACATGCCTCCATAAGTGAAGATGACGGGTTTATCGGTAGTTCGAGGCATGTGTAGAAAAACGAGGTCTTTGTACTGCTATGTGGGGAGTCCGTGCCTCAATGACAGCACGAGTCAGCAAGGTCTGCAAGCTGGTGTTTCCGCAGGTAGGCGATTTCGGTGCAGCAAGTGACCCCGTGGTTTCCGGCCCGCTCTCCGGCGGGTTCGGTGCCCCTTTTCGTGGCCCGATCGTCTGTCCGAAATAGGAGTGGCGTGCCGCGGCCCTGACAGCGTTCAGTCATTTCCGGCGGGCGCACAGCGGGGCGGCGCCGGAGGTGAACGGCGAGACCGGCCGGCCCCGGTCCGGCGTCGGCCCAGGAAGCGCTCGGTCGCCCGGCGCGCTGTAGGCCGGGTTCCGGCATCGGTGACCCGCCGCCGGATCGCCGTACGAGCGCCGCGGATCCCTGGTCGCCCGGCCGGGGGCGTGTCAGAAGTCCCGGTCAACAGTGCTGGGCCGAAAAAAGTCTATATTTCGGGCTATCGGCATGATCAGTGGTCGACGGTCTGAATACGGCCATCCCCTCTGGACTACGTCAAGTCACGACCGGACGGCGATGCCCAGAACCTGCGGCGCGGTCGGAAAGGGGATCCCGGTATCGGCGGGGCCGAGCCGGACGGCGCGGCGGATGGTGAAGCCGGCGGACTCGATGGCGGCGGCCGTGTCCCGCGCGCAGTGACATCCCCCGGCGAGCAGCGGGAACACGGTGGCCTGCAGAGCACGCTGGACACGCCGCCGTCCGGAGGACTCCGCCGCGACGTGTTCGAAGAACCGGAGTTCGCCGCCCGGCCGCAGGACGCGGCGGATCTCGGCCAGCGCGGCGGCCTGGTCCGGGACGGTGCACAGCACCAGGCAGGCGACGGCGGCGTCGAAGGAGGCGTCCGCGGCGGGAAGGGGATCGGCCAGCCCGGCGACGACGGTGACCGGAACGCCGGCCCGGGTCGCGGCGTCCCGGGCGAGCCCGCGCAGGTGCGGCTCCGGCTCGACGGCCAGGACATGGGAGATCGGCGCGGAGTAGTGGCCGAAGTTGAGGCCGTTGCCCGCGCCGATCTCGATGACCCGTCCGGACAGCCCGTCCAGCAGCGCGCGGCGGTGCGGCGCGAGGAAGGGCTCCATCCGCACACTCGCGCGGGCGTAGTAGCGGGCGAACACCGGGCGCCGGTGACCCATCGGAACTCCTTCCCGGGACGGCGCGGCCTGGTGATCAGACTAGAACATCACCGGCGACCCGCCCCGAGCACGGTGCTTCCGCTGCTTATGTGCACACGCCGGCCGGCGAACCTCCTGGTCATCGGGGTGCGGTGTCACCCGTGCGTACTCGGCCGTTGACGGCGGCCTTCGTTACATCTACGTTTCAGGGCACCGAGCGAAACATCTCGGCAACTGTCCGAAACTTTCGGTAGCCGGTGGCCCACGCGCCTCCGGCGAGCACCCGGGCTCCGGCACGGGTGACGCGGCCCCGGCGCCGGGGCCGCCATCGGGGGCCTTGCGAGATCGTCAATCGAGTACACACGAGTGAGGATCGATGAAACGTCTCCTGCTGGGACTGGTCGCCATGGCGCTCGCCGTGTCCGCCCCCGCGTCGGCGTACGCCGGCACGGGCGCCGACCCCGCCGCGGACCGCGGCGGCGGCCGGCCGCCGGGCGACCTGCGCGAGCTGTCGCAGAAGCTGAGAATCCACATGGGATCGGCCGTCGACGTCACGGCCCTGGCCGGGGAGGCCGACTACCGCGCCGTGCTCAACCGCGAGTTCACCCACATCACCGCCGAGAACGCGATGAAGTGGGAGTCGGTCGAGCCGCAGCGCGGGGTGTACACCTGGGACGACGCCGACGCCATCGTGCGCAACGCCCAGCGCAACCGGCAGAACGTGCGCGGGCACACCCTCCTCTGGCACAACCAGTTGCCGGCCTGGCTCACCGAGGGGGTGGCCGACGGCAGCATCGACGCGAAGGAACTGCGCAAGATCCTCCGCGAGCACATCCTGACCGAGGTCGGCCGCTACCGCGGCAAGGTGCGCGCCTGGGACGTGGTCAACGAGGTCGTGGACGACGACGGCGCCATGCGCCAGAGCATCTGGCTCACCAAGCTCGGCCCCGGCTACATCGCCGACGCCTTCCGCTGGGCCCACCAGGCCGACCCGCACGCCAAGCTGTACATCAACGACTACAACCTGGAGTGGAACACCGCGAAGATCGACACCACGCTCGGCATCGTCAAGGACCTCAAGGCCAAGCGCGTGCCGATCCACGGCATCGGCTTCCAGGGGCATCTCGGCATCCAGTACGACTACCCCGGCGACTTCCCCAGCGTGATGCGCACGTTCACCGATCTCGGCCTGGAGGCCGCGATCACCGAGGCGGACGTGCGCATGGTGCTGCCGGTGACCCCGGAGAAGCTCGCCACCCAGGCCGACTACTACACGCGCATGCTCTCCACCTGCGCGGGCAACCCGCGCTGCGTCGAGTTCACCGTCTGGGGCTACACCGACCGCCACTCCTGGGTCCCCGGATTCTTCGACGGGGAGGGCGCGGCCTGCATCCTGGACGAGAACCTCGCCGCCAAGCCCGCCTACCGCGCCCTGCTCGGCGTCCGCCGGACCTGAGCGCCCGCCGTCACCGGCGCGGCAGACCCCGGGCGGCCACCGCGCACACCGCGACCAGGACGGCCGCGAAACCGAGCAGCGCCACGCGGTCGGGTACGAACCGCGTGGCCACGCCGAGGCCCAGGACGGGCACGGCGAGACCGAGATAGGCCACGAGGAACAGCCCGGCCAGCGCCTCCCCGCGCCGGCCGGGCGCGGCCATGCCCGCGACGCGCGAGACGCTTCCCTTGAACAGCACGCCCGCGCCCGCGCCGGCCGCCATGCCGCCGGCCAGGAACAACGGCAGGCTCGGCAGCCAGACGGCCGCGCTCACCGCGGCCAGGCCGGCGCCCATCAGGATCAGGCCGGTCCGGAGCTGTCCGCGCACGGTGACCCCGCGCAGCAGCACCTGCGTTCCGGCCGCCGCCCCGAACACCAGGAAGGTCACCAGCCCGGCCAGTGCCCGTGAGGGGTGGTGCAGGGTGCCCGCGACGAAGCCCGGCGCCAGCGAGGTGAACAGGCCGAGCACGGCGAAGGCGGCGAGCGAGGCGGCGGCCGAGGCGAAGAACGCCGGGCGGTGCTCGTCCGGCACCGAGATCCGCTGGGGACGGTACGGAGCGGGCACATCCGGGGCGCGCACCGTCTCGGGCACGAACGCGACGCCGGCCGCCGCGGCGAGCAGCAGGACGAGGAAGATCAGGTAGGGCGTGCGCAGCGGGGCGGGCGCGTACTCGGCCAGCGCGCCGGAGACCAGCGGCCCCACCGCGAACCCGCCCAGGTTGGCGGCGATGGCGACCAGCTCCGGGCGTGCCCGTCCGCCGCCGGGCCGGGCGGCCGCGTGCAACTCGGCCAGGTAGGCGGTGGCCGTCGCGGTGATCATCCCGACGCCGAGGCCGGAGAGCACCCGGGCGGCGATGACGGGGCCGAGGGACGTCGAGGTCAGGAACACCACGGCCGAGACGGCCTCCAGCAGGACAGCGGGCAGCAGCACCCGCCGCCGGCCGAGCACGTCCGAGATGTGACCGGCGAGGAAGAGGCTGACCAGCACCCCGGCCGCGTACGCGGTGAAGGCGACGGTCACCATGAAGGTGGAGAACCCGTCCACCCGCTGGTAGATCGTCCACAGCGGCGTGGGGACGGTGCTGAACGCCATGGAGGTCGCGAACGCGGCGGCGATCACCCAGAAGCCACGCCGGTGGCCGGGCACGCCGCCTCTGGGCTGCGTGGCGTGCGGCTGGACCAAGACGGACATCGGTATCGCTCCCCGACATGAGTGACGAATCAACCTTTACCAGAGTGCCGTCCGATGACCGATCACGTCCAACGGTCTTTTCCGATGGCAACCATCACCAACTGAGATGATCGACGGTATGGAACTGCGGCATCTGGCATATTTCGTGGCCGTCGCGGAGGAGCTGAACTTCACCCGCGCCGCCGGGCGCCTGCACGTCGTCCAGTCCGGGGTGTCGGCGGCCATCCGGGCTCTTGAGCACGAGCTCGGCGCGGAGCTGTTCGATCGCGACTCCAAGCGCGTGACGCTCACCGACGCGGGCATCGCGCTGCTGCCCGAGGCACAGGCCACGCTGGCCGCGGCCCAGGCCGCCCGCGACGCCGTCGGCGAGGTCGCGGGCGGCCTGCGCGGCACGGTCAGCGTCGGCACCATGACCGTGACCGGCATCCTGGACATGCCGGCGCTGTTCGGGCGCTTCCATGCCGAGCACCCCGCGGTCACCATCCGGCTGAGCGCCGCGACCAGCGGCTCGGCCGGGCTCGTCGAGGCGGTGCTGGACGGCAGGCTGGACATGGCGTTCGTGGCGCTCCCCGGCCGGCCGCCCGCCACCCTCGCCGTCCGCGAGCTGGCCTCGGCGCCGTTCGCCGCCGTCGTGCCCGCGGGCCACCGGCTCGCCGGCGAACGGGAGGTCACCCTCGCGGCGCTCGCCGACGAGCCGTTCATCGACTCGCCGCCCGGCTACGGCAACCGCGCCATCGTCGACCGGGAGCTCGCCGCCGAGGGCCTGCGGCGGCACGTCGTCATGGAGGTCGCCGACATCACCACCGTCCCGGCGTACGTCCGGCACGGGCTCGGAGTGGCGGTGCTGCCGTCGTTCGCGCTGCCCGCAGGCGACCCGCTGACCCGGGTGATCCCGCTGGCCGGGCCCCCGGTCGCCTGGACGCTCAGCGTGGCCACGCACGCCTGCCGCCGGCGGAACGCGGCGCTGCGCGCGCTGCTCGCGATCGCCGGGGAGTTCGTGGCGGGCGAGGAGCGGCCTCCCTCCCTCGGGCCCGATTGAGCATGGTCACTCCCGCTCCGCGGGCGGCGGCCGCACCGTCACGGCCGGCCTGCCGCGCAGCAGACCGGCGAGCTGCCGGGCGTTGGTCTGGGCGTAGTCGCGGTAACAGTTGTTCAGCAGGACGTGCGTGGTGGTGGCCTGACCGGCGAGCTCGCACAGCCGCGGCGCCCACTCCGCGAGCTCCCCGGCCGAGTACAGGTAGCCGAACTTCTCGTGGATGTCGTGGCTGGTCCACTTGGCGCTGCGCCCGTGGAAGCGGACGACCTCCAGGTCCGAGGTGGCCGCCACCACCGGAGGAAGCGAGCACGGGTGCCCCTGCGGCATGTCCACGCACACGTACGGAATGGCGTACGACCGCAGGAAGTCCAGCGTCTCGGCCTGGTTCTCCTCGGTCATCCACGTGTGGTTGCGGAACTCCACCGAGATGCGCAGCGGGTCGCAGCGGCCCTTGCACTCCAGGATGTACCGCTTGGCGCGCCCGCCGATCGGGAACCAGCGCGGGAACTGGAAGAGCACCGCCCCGAGCTTCCCGGCCTCCCACAGCGGCATCAGCGCGGCCACGAACCCCTCCCACACCTGGTCCACCACCGAGGCGTCCAGGTCGCGGGCGTACAGCGTCTTCTTCCCCGCGCCGTCCCCGCCGTCCGGGCGCAGCCGCCTTGGCAGCGCCGCCGGGCGGGTGGGATGCCCGGTGAGCAGCGAGAACGCCTTGACGTCGAAGACGAAGCCGGGCGGCGTCCGCTCGGCCCACAGCCGCGCCGTGGCCTCCGCTGGAGGGGCGTAGTACGTCGAATCGACCTCGACCAGCGGGAAACGGGCCGCGTAGTAGCGCAGCCGCTCCTCCGGAGTGCTCACCTCGGGCGGGTACCAGCCGGAGGCGAGCAGCGTCCGGTCGGTCCACGACGCCGTGCCGACCAGGATCTCCCCCACGGCTCAGCGGCTCTCGCGCCCGGCCCTCCCACCGGCGAGGTGGTAGGTCTCGCCGCGGGCGACATAGTGCACCCGGTCTTCCAGGCCGAGCCGGTTGACGTGCCGGCGGAAGTCGTCCAGCCCCGAGCTGAACGCCTCGTAGTCGTCGAAGTGGACCGGCACGTTGTGCGCCGCGCCGATCAGCTCGACCCAGTGGGCGCCCTGCATCCCGTCCATGGTCACCAGCAGCGTGCCGAGCAGCTTGGTGCCGCCCAGGTGCACGATGGCCAGGTCGATGTCGGGAAACCGCCGGGGGATCGCGTTCAGCCGCTCGTCCAGCAGGGTGTCCCCGCTGACGTGGACGCGCATGTCCACCCGGCCGTCCTCCCCGCCGAACTCCAGCATGCTGCCCATGACCGGCGGCAGCAGCCGCTCGGCCGGGCCCGGCGCGTGCCGGGCCGGCAGCGCGGTGATCTTCAGGCCGCGGCCGTCGCGGAGCATCACCCGGTCGTCCCACGGCCGCAGTCCGATCGCGTTGCCGAACCCCTGGCGCCGCAGGCGGCCGGCGGCGTGCGGCGTGGTGAAGATCGGCAGCCGCCGGTCCAGGCCGTGCCGCGCCACCCGGTCCCAGTGGTCACCGTGCATGTGGGACAGCACGACGGCGTCGACCGGCGGCAACTGGTCGATCTCCATGGCCGGATCGGTGCGGCGGCGGGTGCTGAGCCCCCACCCCAGGTACGCGCGCTGCCCGCTGTGCAGGAAGTTCGGATCGGTCAGCAGTGTGAAGCCGTGGCATCGGATGAGCGTCGTGGCGTTACCGATGAAGTACACGGCCGCTTCTGTCGGATCAGGCATCTCGGGTCCCCCCCGTCCCCCTGTGCTCTCAGGGTACGCAAACGGGGTCCGGGGCCCGGCGGCCGGGGCGGCGCCGGAGTCAGTCGTACGGCAGGCCGACGTAGTTCTCCGCGAGCGTGGTCGCCGCCGCCGGGGACGAGGTCACGTAGTCCAGGTAGGAGAGCTGCAACCGCCGCCCATAGGCGTCCTCCTCCTCGAAGGTGTGCAGGAGCGTCGTCATCCACCAGGAGAAGTGCTGCGCCCGCCACACCCGCTTCAGGCACGCCCGCGAGTAGCCGTCGAGGGCCTCGCGCGAGCCGGTCGCGTACCACTCCGCGAGCGCCGCGGTCAGCACCCGCACGTCCGCGACCGCCAGGTTGAGCCCCTTGGCGCCGGTCGGCGGGACGATGTGCGCGGCGTCCCCGGCGAGGAACAGCCGCCCGTACTGCATGGGCTCGGCCACGAAGCTCCGCATGGGCGTGACGGCCTTCTCCATGATCTCCCCGGTGGTCAGCTCGAAGCCGGGGACGGTCTCCAGCCGGGCCTTCAGCTCGGCCCAGATGCGCTCGTCGGGCCACGCGGCCACGTCCTCGTCCGGGGCGACCTGCAGGTAAAACCGGCTCACCTGCGGAGAGCGCATGCTGTGCAGGGCGAAGCCGCGGTCGGTGCGCGCGTAGATCAGCTCATCGGCCGACGGCGCGACCCGGGCCAGGATGCCGAGCCAGGCGAACGGGTACTCCCGCTCGTACTCGGTCAGCACCCCGGCCGGGATGGACGGTCGCGACACGCCGTGGAAGCCGTCGCATCCGGCGATGAAGTCGCAGTCGAGCCGCTCGCCGCCGAAGGTCAGATAGGGCCGGTCGGTGCCGGCCGCGTGCGGGACGACGTCGTCCACCTCGAACCTGATGTCCCCGCCGTCGGCGAGCCGGGCCGCGATCAGGTCCTTCACGACCTCCTGCTGGCCGTAGACCGTGATCGTCCGCCCGGGGACGAGCTCCTCGAACGCGATGCGGTGCCCGGCGCCGCCGTACCTCAGCTCGATGCCCCGATGCGGCAGGCCCTCGCGCCGCAACCGGCCGGCCACGCCGGCGGCGGTCAGGGTGTCGACCGTGCCCTGTTCCAGCACGCCCGCGCGCACGCGCCGCTCCACGTACGCCCGGCTGTGGCGCTCCAGCACGACCGAGGAGATGCCGCGCAGGTGGAGGAGATGGGAGAGCAGCAGGCCCGCCGGGCCCGCGCCGATGATCCCGACCTGAGTACGCATGGCACGAAGCATGGTGCGTCCGGCGGCCCGGGACGAGCACCCGGTTCCGCTCAGTGGAAGGACTTCGGGAACGGGGGAGAATATCGAGAGAGATATCCACAGCCTGTGGACGAATGTGGAGGACCGCATGGCCGGAGGATCCAGCGAACCGGGCCGCTCGGTGACCTCCCGCGTGCTCGCCATCCTCGCCGCCTTCGACGCCGACCACGCCGAACTCACCCTCACCGACATCGCCCGGCGCGGCGGACTCGCGCTCCCCACCGCCCACCGGCTCGTCCGCGAGCTCGAAGCCGCCCGCATGCTCGTCCGCGACGCCCAGGGACGCTTCCACGTCGGCCACCGGCTCTGGGAACTCGGCCAGCTCGCCCCGCGCCGCCTCCTTGAGGTCGCCCACCCCTGGATGCAGGAGCTGTACGCCGGCACCGGGGAGAACGTCCACCTCGCCGTCCGCGACGGCATGGAGGTGCTGTACGTCCACAAGGTGTACGGACGCCACGCGGTGCCGATCGTCTCGCGCGTCGGCGGACGCCTGCCCATGCACCCGACCGGGGTAGGGAAGGTGCTGCTCGCCTACGAGGCCGGCTGGTTCGTCACCTCCTACCTCTCACGGGAGCTGGAACGGCCGACCCCGCACACGATCACCGAGCCGGGGCGGCTCGCCCGCGAGCTGGCGGCCGTGCGCGCGCAGGGGCACGCGTACACCTACGAGGAGATGACCCTCGGCTCCTGCTCGGCCGCCGCACCCATCATCCCCGCGAGCTCCGCGGCGTTCGGGAACGCCGCCGGCTCCATGCGCTCGACGTCCGCCGCCGGCTCCACGTACGCCGCCGCGTCCGGGCAGGCCGCCGGCTCCGGGAACGGCGCCGGCCACCTGGGCGAGGCGGCCGCCACCGGAACCAGCCGTGAGCACCCCGCGGAGGCCGGTGGCGACATCGGGGACCGGCCCATCGCCGCCCTCGGCATCGTGCTCTCCTCCCACCGCGCCCGCGAACTCCCCCGGCTGGTCGAGCCGCTGCTCGCCGCGGCCCGCGAGATCGCCCGCGCCTACGGCGCCGCCACGGCGGCCCCGCCCGTCACGCCGGCCCGCTGAGAAGAACCCCCGTCGGCCGGCGGGCACAAACCCACGCCGACCGGCCGACGAGAACCCGCGTCAGGCCGGTGCGGCGACTCGGGGCGTTCAGTCCACCGAGAAGAGCTCCCGCAGGTAACGGAGCTGCGCCTCGCGCTGCCGGCTGGCCCCACCCTCGTGCCTGTTCCACGGGTACACCGTGATGTCCTTCGGACCGGCCCAGTGGTTGTAGGCCGCGAACACCGTGGACGGCGGGCAGATGTCGTCCATCAGCGCCACCGAGTACAGGGCCGGCACCCGGCCGCGCGCCGCGAAGTTCAGCCCGTCGAAGTACGACAGCGTGCGGAAGACCTGCTCCTCGCTGTCCCGCAGCGACGCCAGGAACTGCACGATCTCTTGGTACGGGAAGCCGTCGGTGATCTCGACGGCGCGGCGGAAGTGATTCAGGAACGGCACGTCGATCAGCGCGGCCTTGACCTTCGGCTGCAGGGCCGCGGCGGCCTGGGCGATGCCGCCGCCCTGGCTGATGCCTCCGACCGCGATGCGCTCGGCGTCGACGCCGGGGTGTGCCGCGGCCACCTCCACCGCGCGCACCGCGTCGGTGAAGACCCGCCGGTAGTAGTACTGCTCGGGGTCGAGGATCCCCCTGGTCATCATGCCGGGCGCCTGCGGGTGGCCGCCGCCGTGCGGGTCGCCGGTGGACCCCGGGCTGTGGAGGTTGGCACCACCCTGGCCACGCGTGTCCACCACCAGGACGGCGAACCCGGCCGCCGGCCAGACCGTGTGGTCGATCGCCAGCGCGCGGCCTCCCGAGTAGCCGATGTAGTTCACCACGCACGGCACCGGGCCGCGGCCCTCCGGCAGCAGCATCCACGCCTTGATCG
>NZ_BMNT01000042.1:0-14663 GCF_014646695.1 Sphaerisporangium melleum | reverse complement strand
GGTCGCCGCCCCAGCCCGCGAAGGTGACGTCGTGGACCCGCACGCCGGTCAGCGGGGCGTCGTAGTCGGCGAAGTCGGCTGCGAGATCGTGACCGGCGGCCTCGTCCAGGGTCTTCTTCCAGAAGGCGTCGAAGTCCGCCGGCTCGTCACGTTCCGGGCGGTACTCCCGCAGTTCCGGCAGTGGGAAGTCGAACAGGGCCATCTAGCTCTCCCGAGTGATGAGGTCGCCGATCGAGCACGCACAGCTCGATGCGCGCCCGGAGGACTGGACGCGCCGCGATCGCATGCTAGTCCGGGCCGCCTCCCCGGTCGATGTCCCCAGATATGCATTTTCGGGCGTTTTGTTGGAGACAGAGCGAGTGGACGTGCCGAGGTGGAGCCGGGTCAAGGCGATGAAAGCGGGCCGGGACGACGTGCCGAGGTAGAGCGCGGGCAACGTGACGGACGTGGAGGCGGGTGAACGAGTTCGAGGCGGAGCCGGGCGGATGTGGTGGAAGCGGAGCCGGGCGATGTGACAGACAGCGGGCGAGGTGAACGAGTCCGAGGCGGAGCCGGGTCAACACCGACGAGGTGGAGCCGGGCGAACGTGACAGAGGCGAAGGCTGGGGCAACGTGACAGGCGGCGGGCCCGGTATACCTGACACTTGATGTCAGCCATGCCCGGCACAGTGGGAGCACACCACTCCTCAAGGAGGCCACTGTGCCAAGCGCGAACGGCACCTTCGACATCACCGGCTGGGAGCCCGAGACCTACGACGAGCGCGAGGGCGCGACGCTCTCCCGTGTCCACGTCACCAAGACCTTTCACGGCGACCTGGAGGGCACCAGCACCACCGACATCCTCACCGCGATGACGCAGGTCGAGGGCTCAGCGGCCTACGTCGGCCTCGAACGCTTCACCGGGTCCCTGCACGGACGCAAGGGCACGTTGGTCCTGCAGCACAGCGCCACCGGGTCGCGCGGCGAGCAGACGCTGAGCTGGACCATCGTCCCGGACTCCGGCACCGGCGAGCTGCTCGAGGTCCGCGGCGGTGGCCGGATCACCGCCGAGAACGGCACCCACACCTACACCCTCGACTACGACCTGCCCTGACCACGGCCGCCGCGCCCTGTGACCATGTCCGGAGTAAGCCCTGATCAGCCCTTGGGCAGGTCTTACCTGGAGGGCCGATGCTCGTAACAGATGCCGGAAAGTGGGTCCCGTATCGGAAGATTGTGGACAACCGCTTCGTCGGCGACCAAGGGAGGAAGCCGATCCCTTGCTAGGCTGCAAGCATCTGTTAGGAACCCGGCGTTGTCTCATCCTCGGATGATGGGGCCGTTGAGAAGTGGGGTCACACCGTGAAGAAGCTGCTCGTTCTCGCGCTCGTCGCCCTCGGGGGGCTGCTCGTCTGGCGCAAGGTCCAGGCCGACCGCGCCGAGCTCGACCTGTGGACTGAGGCCACCGGCAGCGAGAACTGACCACCCCGGGCAGCCGAGCGGGTGCGCGAATGGTTCTGGATCCAGGCAGGGGCGCCGGCATGACCGACGCCTCGTCCATCAAACTCGCCTGCCTCGATCTGGCCGGCACCACGATCGGTGACATCGCCATGGTGGAGCGGGCGTTCGCCGACGCGATCGCGACGCAGGGCATCGTCCCCGGAACCGGTGCGTACGCGCGGGCCATGGTGCACGTGCACCGGTCCCGGGGCTGCCCGAAGATCGAGGTGTTCCGCGGCATCTTCCCCGGCAACGAGGCACAGGCCCAGGCGGCCAACCTCACGTTCGAACGCGCCTACGAGGACGCCATCGAGCGGGCTGGCCTCTTCCCCGTCCCCGGCACGGTCGAGGCCCTGGAGAAGCTCCGCGCCGCCGACGTGAAGATCTGCGTCATCACCGGCTTCAGCCGCGCCACCCTCAGCCGCGTGCTCAGCGTCGCCGGCTGGATGGACCAGATCGACCTGGCGCTCTGCCCCGAGGACACCGGCCGCGGCCGCCCCTGGCCCGACATGGTCCTCACCGCCGTGCTGCGCCTGCGCATCGACGACGTCCGCCAGGTCGCCGTCGTGGGTGACACCGAAAGCGACATGCTCTGCGGCAGCCGCGCGGGCGCCTCCATCGTGGCCGGAGTCCTGACCGGCGTCCACAGCCGCGAACGCCTCCTGCACGGCGGCGCCAACGTCATCCTCGACTCCATCGCCGACTTCCCCGGCCTCGTCCTCAACAGCGACGCCGCCAAGACCCCAGCAGCCACCTCCTCCCGGTAAGCTGTCCTCCGACAAGGGGCCTTAGCTCAGTTGGCAGAGCGCCTGCTTTGCAAGCAGGATGTCAGGAGTTCGAATCTCCTAGGCTCCACCAGCCAAAACGCCGCTTCCCGCACCAGGGAAAGCGGCGTTCGTGGCATTACCCCACGGGGGGACCAGACCCTAGGCCATCCGTCACCGTCGTCCCTCTTGCGCTCTGCCGCCACCCGGTCGTTTCGAGCAGGAAGCAGGAGTTCGAATCCCCTGGATCCATTGAGAGAAAGCCCAGGTCTGGGCGCATCTCTCGAACTGGGTGCCCACGATGCGAAGACTGCTCGCGCGCTCGCCGTCCAACTCCTGCGTGGGCAGGCCGAGTTGGGGCCTGGCACGGCCTAGTCGACGAATGCCGGGTCCATCCGTGGTCCATCCTCGCCACCGTGATCTACTGCTTCCAGCCCTGCAGGCCGGGCCAGAAGTCCGGCCACGAGCGGTCCTTTCCGCTGGGCGTGTGCAGCGCCGATTCGCCCGAGTGGGGAGGCAATTGCGCGGTTCAGCGCATGAAGGGTTTGAAGATGGAAACCACCTTCGTGGCAGCACGGTCGGCGTCCCCGTCCGCGATCGCCTCGACCAGTTCGTGGTGGTGGCGGTGTGCCGCGTCGTCGTCCTCGCTCTTCTCGTCGCGCATGTGGGCAGCGAAGATGTCGAGCATGCTGGAGTACAGCTTGACGTAGAGAGGGTTGTGGGTCGCTGCCACGATCGCGTGGTGCAGGGCGAGGTCCGCGCTCGCTCGCAGGTCGAGATCGTCGGTCGACCAGCTCGTTTCTCGACGGTCGCGCAGCTCGCGCAGCAGCTCGACGTCGGCGTCTGAGCGGTTCAATGCGGCCAGTGACGCTGCAGCGCTGTCAAGGGCAAGGCGCAGTTCCAGGTAGTGGCGACGGGTGCCACCGGCGAGCTGACGTTCGAGAGTGCCTGTCAGCTCAGAGCTGGAGATGACGAAGGTACCGCGGCCCTGCTCACGGCGCAGTAGGCCTGCGTGCACCAGCGACTGCAGCGCCTCGCGCACCGTGTTCCGGCCGATCCCGAACTCTGACACCAGTGCGGCCTCGCTCGGTATCCGCTCACCGACCGGCCAGCGTCCAGAGACCACCTCCTCGCGGAAGTGCTCGGCGGCCTGGTCGATGAGTCCCACTCGACGCATCGGCTGTCGCGTGCCAGACTCTTCGGAACTCATCCCATAATCCCATCATCTGCTGACCTTGCACGGGAGTATAACGTGACATCGCTCTCCCCACCGCTCGTTCCCTTGCACCGTGGGCGCCTGATCTTGTGGGCGTGGCTCGCCATCGCCTTGACAGCGGTCAACCTGCGAACGGCCGTGACCGGGTTCACCCCACTCCTGGAGATCATCGGCTCCGATCTCGGCTTCGGGGTGACGCTGTCCGGCCTGCTCGGCACTGTGCCGGCGGCGTCCTTCGGCATCTTCGGGTTTCTCGCCCCAGCGGTGACGAGGAAGTTCGGGCTCGAGCGCACGGCCACTGTGGCGCTGGGCCTGACGGCTCTGTCGCTCCTGATGCGCGCCTTGTCTCCAACGCCCTTGCTGCTGGTGCTTTCGACCGTGCTGGCCCTGGCCGGAATCGGAGCCGCGAACGTCGTCATCGTTCCGCTGGTGAAGGTCTGGTTCGCCGATCGACTGGCCCTGGGGACCTCGCTTTATCTGATCCTCCTGCAGACGGGTCAGTTCATCGCCCCGCTCCTCGCGGTCCCGGTAGCGGAAGCGGCGACGTGGCGGCTTTCGGTAGGTATCTGGGCGGGACCGGCTGCTGTGGCCGGCGTGGTCTGGCTCGTCCTGGCAGTCAAGCTGTCCGCCGATCACCACGCGCCCGCGGCCGTGACGGCGACCGATGCGAGACCGAGGATCAGTCGATCATCAACCGTCTGGGGCCTGGTGATCCTCTTCGCGATGCTGTCGCTGTCCAACTACGGGATCATCACCTGGGTCCCGGCAGTGCTCACCGACGCAGGAGGCAGCGCGGCACTGGGCGGCTCCATGGTCGCGCTCTACTCGGCATGGGGCATGCTCGCGGCCTTGGTGGTTCCGCACCTGGCCACGCGCATGACGAACCCGTTCATCGTGGTCGTCGGGTGCGCGATCTTCCTGGTAGCGGGGTATCTGGGCCTGCTTTTGTCCCCGCTCGACGGCACGCTGGTGTGGATGTGCGCGCTGGGAATCGGGGTGAGCACCTTCCCGCTCTGCATGACCCTCATCAACCGCCGAACCAAGAGCCCGCAGACGGCCTCTGCCGTGTCGGGCTTCGTCCAAGGCATCGGCTACGGGCTGGCGTGCTTCGGCCCGATCGGGTTGGGCGTTCTGCGTGAAGCGACCGGATCATGGTCGATCCCGATTCTGGTGCTCGCTGTGACCGCCATCCCAGGAGTGATCGCCGGTTGGTTCGCTTGCCGTCCTCGCTTCGTGGAGGACTCTGCGCCACGGCCGACGAAGCGCGACGCTGACCAGCGGCGCCCCTGACCGCCAGGCCAGCCCACGACGCGTGCTCGTCGCCGTCCCTATGCCGGCGACGGGCAGGGCGTGTTCTGTGCGGCCCGGACCGGCCGGACTCACGCGGCGACGCCAGCGTGCTGACCAGTGCGGACGGTCTCGACGGGGGCGGACGCGGTGGAGGCCGATGCCGCGCTGGCCCGTGGGCGGATCCTGCATGCGCGGTTTCTCAACGACCGCGACAGCGTGCGGCGCGGGATACCGTCGGCCGGATATCTGCGGTGGATGTGCACGGCCGCACCGGGGGCAGACTCCGACACTTCGGCGGGTATGTGACAGCGCGGTGGCCTCCGGCACGGGAACGCCGGCCGCCCACCGTACACAGCGCCAGCCGCACCGAACCGGGCAGACCAGGGGCGCGGTCGCGGCGAATCGCGACTGCGCTAGGACGTCGAGCTGTGGCTACGGCGATGCGGGCGGGCGGTTCAGGCGTGGGCGTGCATGGCGGCGATCAGCCAGGTGAAGGCGGGCATGGCGGACGGAGCGGGCTCACGCCCGTTGAGCACGGCCATCAAGTGCCAGTAGCGCTCGACTTGGGGATCGGCGATGGTCTCGAGCCACTGCTGCAGTTCGTCGCCCCGCTTGTCGGGCGGGATGATGAGATTCAGGACTGCGCGACCTTCGGTGGAGTTCGGTGGGATCGATTCGGTTATGGCTCGGCCGGCGTGCTGCAGAGTCAGTGACCGGAGCTCATAGCCGTAGCTTGATGCGACTGATGAGGCACTGCTCAGGGCGATCCGCCGGAGCCGTTGCCGGAAATTTTGGCTGTTGACCAGGTCGGCCAATTCGATCCAGGCGTCGATCTGGCGTGGCGTCGGATCGTCCGGCAGTTCATCGGGCAGCTCTCGCATCCACTTCGCGATAACCTGCGCGTCGTCATCCAGCGGGATCCCCGAAAATGTGTTCTCGATGAACTTGTCGATGATCTGCTGCCGCTGGGTGGCCGACAGGTGGGCGAGTTTGTGCGTCATCATCGTCTCCTCGGTCGTGCCGCCGCGCTCGGCGATCGTGCGGAGTACGGCGCGGCGAATTTTCAGAGCTCTGATCTCCGCGTCCAGTGCTTGGGCGTGTACCTCGGCCACCTGGGCCACCGTGGTCTGTCGCGCCAGGATCTTCTGGACGTCTTCCAGCCCGATACCGAGTTCGCGCAAGGCTCGTACCAGGTCGAATCGCGCGATGGCGGCGGCGTCGTACAGGCGGTACCCGCCGGCCGAACGGCCGGTCGGCACTATCAGGCCGCTGTCGGACCAGAAGCGGATCGTGTGCACCGAGAGCCCGGTACGCCGGGCGATCTGGCCTACGGTGTAGAGCTCTGTTCCGTCACTCACGAGAACGAGCCTGCACCTTCGAGCCGCTCGAGGCTCAAGCCGGAGGTCGTCTTCGGTCATGGACCGCCAACTGCGGCCGCCGATGAATCGCTTTCTGGCGGGCACCGGCATGCCGCATATTGGGTAGGGCGGTTTCGGGACGGAGGGGGAGGTCATGCGATGACGATGCTCGTCCACATCACCCCGCCGGAAGCCGTCGGTGGCACTGCGCGAAGTCCGGTTGTGACGTGTTCTCAGGTCAGGCGGATTCGCACAGCCTCCTGAGTTCGGCGGCGTCGGTGTTGATGTCCGCGATCACCTCGTTGGGGTCGCCGCCGGTCATACCGGTCAGGCGGAAGTTCAGTTCCTGGAATTCGGCGGCCAGCCGACTGATCGTCGCCCGCACCACCCCTTGCGCGTCGAGGCCCGCGCCCATCAGGTCGCGGTACGTCTGTTGCGCTGCGGCTGCCTGGCTGCTGCGGGTGGTCCCGGCGTTTCGCCCGTACGCGGTAAGCGCCGTCGTCGTCTCGTCGCAGCCGGCGGGCCGACCCGGTGACAGCAGCGGGGAGGGAACCCGGTCCGCTGCTGTGGGAGTTGGCGCTGGTGGCTTGGACTTCGGTGACGGAGTCGGGGTCGGCGGTTCGGGCTGGGTGGTGTCCGGGGCTGGTGACGGTGACCGCGGAGGTGGGGTGGTGACCACCGCCGACGGAGTCGGCGGAGGCGGAGGCGGGGGCGGCGGAGCCAGGTAGGCGACCAGCGTGACCACGGCGGCGGCCACACCCGCCAGAGCGCCCACCGCCGCCCAGTTCAGGCGTAAGCCCGTTCCTCCTCGTGCCTTCTGCGGCTGCGCCGGCCGGTTCTCCGTCATGTCCCTCATCGTGGCCGAGCCCGCCGAGTTGGGTCCAGGATGTCTCCAGTCGGCCTCTTGGACGGAAGTCGCCTGTCAGGGCAGGGGCGTTGAGGTGGCTTCGGCGGCCGGAGGAGCACTCGGTCACCGGTCTGGCCTTGTCCGCCGCTTGACCAGGACGAGGGTTAGGGTCGGGGCATGCCGTTGAGTGCTGGGGACGTCGAGCGGTTCGAAGCCTTCCGGGGGCGCCTGGAGGCCATCGCGTACCGGCTTCTCGGCTCCGCGGGGGAGGCCGAGGACGCCGTCCAGGAGACGTTCCTGCGCTGGCAGGGGGCCGATGCCGACCGTGTCGAGGTCCCGGAGGCCTGGCTGACGAAGGTTCTCACCAACCTGTGCCTCAACCAGCTCGCCTCCGCGCGGGCGCGTCGTGAGACGTATGTGGGCGCGTGGCTCCCCGAGCCGCTGCTCGCCGGAGACCCGATGCTCGGTCCGGCCGAGACCGCCGAGCAGCGCGAGTCGGTCTCGTACGCGGTCCTGACCCTCATGGAGCGCCTGTCGCCCAATGAGCGGGCGGTGTACGTGCTGCGGGAGGCCTTCGACTACCCGCACCGGGAGATCGCCCAGATCCTCGACATCACCGAGGCCGCCAGCCAGCAGATCTTCCACCGCGCGAAGAAGCACGTCGCGGACGGCAGGGTGCGCAGCGAGGTCGACGAGGCGGCCGCGCGGCGGATCGTCGAGGAGTTCCTGGCGGCCGCCACCAGCGGCCGGACGGAGCCGCTCGTGCGGCTGCTCACCGCGGACGCGATCGCGATCGGCGACGGCGGGGGGAAGGTCCCGGCGCGTGCCAAGGCGTTCGAGGGCGCCGTGGCGGTGGCGAAGTTCCTGTGGGGCCTGTTCAGACCTGGGAAGGCCAAGCGCGTCCTGGTGGGCGGCACGCCCGAGGTCTACGCCTGGACCGCCAACGGCGAGCCGGCCGTTGTGGTCGTCCTGGACGGCCGGGTCATCGGGATCATGTGCCTGGAGGTCACGGCCGAGGGCATCGCCGCGTTCCGCAATCAGGTCAACCCCGACAAGCTGGAACGCGCGACCGCGCTGTGGGCCGGCACCGAGCACGGGGAGCCGCTGTTCAACGCCTTTGTGTGAGGTGCTTCACATCGCGTTCCTGTCAGGAAACGGCGGGCTGCCCGGTTCAAGAGGCAAATCCGCTCAAGACAGGAGCAAGGAGATGCAGCATCGCATCGTCGTTCTCGGAGCCGGATACACCGGGGCCATCGCCGCCGGTCGTCTCGCCAAGCGGCTTCACCGCGAGGATGTCGCCATCACCCTGGTCAACGCCGAGCCGGACTTCGTGGAACGGGTTCGCAACCACCAGCTCGCGGTCGGCCAGGACCTCAAGCCCCGGCCGTTCACGGAGATGTTCGCGGGCACCGGTGTCGAACTGAGGTTCGCGCAGGTCACCGGGGTCGACGTCGATCGCAGGACCGTGGCGGTCACCGACGCGAACGGCGCCGGAGAGGTCGCCTATGACACTCTCGTCTACGCTCTCGGCAGCGGCTGGGACGTCCAGGGCGTTCCCGGAGCGGCCGAGCACGCCTACGAGATCACCGGCCGAGCCGGAGCGCTCCGGCTGCGCGAGCGCCTGGCCGGCCTCGACGCCGGGCGGACCGTGGTCGTCGTCGGCGGCGGGCTCACCGGCGTGGAGGCCGCCACCGAGATCGCCGAGGCTCGTCCGGACCTCGGCGTCGCCCTCGTCGCCCGTGGCGGCCTCGGTGACTGGCTCTCACGCAAGGGCCGTGCGCACCTGTGGAAGGTCTTCGGCGGGCTCGGCATCACGGTGCACGAGCACGCCGTGGTCACCGGCGTCGAGGCCGACCGCGTCGTCACCGCAGGTGGCGAGGCCATTGCGGCCGCGGTCACCGTGTGGACCGCGGGATTCGCGGTCCACCCGATCGCGAAGGCGACCGCTCTGCGGGTCACCGACTCCGGTCAGATCGTGGTCGACGGGACCATGCGCTCGGTGTCGCACCCGGACGTGTACGCCATCGGGGACGCGGCCATGGCGATGGGTCCCGGGGACAAGCCGCTGCGGATGTCGTGTGCTTCGGGGGTTCCGGCCGCGTGGCAGGCCGCCGACGCGATCGCGGCTCGCCTGACCGGTGGCAGGGTCCCGAACACGCCGATCCGCTACTTCAACCAGTGCATCTCGCTGGGCCGTAAGGAGGGTTTGATCCAGTACGTGACCGCCGACGACCGCGCCGTCCAGGCGGTGCTGACCGGACGGCTCGCCGCCGTGTACAAGGAGCTGGTCTGCAAGGGCGCCGCCTGGGGCGTCGCCAACCCGATGCTCAAGCTGCCGGCCCGGCGCCGCCGCGTCACGCGCGAGCACGCCGCGGAGGGCTCGGCGGTCAGGGCACCGGCGTAGAGACCTGAGTGGACCATGCCCTTGTGTACCGGACCGGCCTCGGCCTGCCGGGCGGGCGACACAGCCGACGAACGTCACCATGTCGCTCTGCGCATGGTTCTGCACGATCGGACGGATGGCGACACCGAGCCGCCCGCGCCTTCTCCAAAGGCGCAGGACGGCGGCCCGGCGAACCGCCGGAGGTGGGCCCGCAGCGAGGAGGGCCGGCGTCCCGGCCCTCCTGCTCGATCCGTCGCCGGTCGGCTCCGGGGCGGTTCACCTGCCGGTCAGACCACCGTGCTGGGGACGCCGTTGAGGGTGAAGGCGGTCGGTTCGGCGGTGTTGCCGGTGTGGTTCGCCTGGAAGCCGATGTCGATGGTGGCGCCGGGGGCGAGCGTGCCGTTGTAGTCGAGGTTGCGGGCGCTCACCTGGCCGCTGGAGGGCGAGTAGGTGGCGTTCCAGCCCGAGGTGATGGTCTGCCCGGAGGGCAGTGTGAAGGCCAGCGTCCAGCCGTTGATCGCCGAGCTGCCGGTGTTGGTGATGCTGATGCTCGCGGTGAATCCGTTGTTCCAGGTGCTCATCGTGTAGGCGACCCGGCTCGACCCCGTCCCGCCGCTGGGCGAAGGGCTGGGCGAAGGAGAGGGAGTGGGCGTCGGGGTGGGGGTCACGGTGGGCGTCGGGCTGGGCGAGGGGCCGCTCGTGCTGGTGACGAAGGTCATGATGCTCCGGGCGGGGAGCGTGACGGTGAGGGAGCCGTTCGACATGCTGGTGCTTCCCTGAGGCGCGACGGTCCGGCTCGCGTCGGTCAGCCAGGAGGAGACACTGGCCGCGTTGCTGTTCGCCACGCTGAACTGCTGGCTCACCGCGGAGGTGTTCTTGTTGATGGCGACGATGACGACCGTGGAGCCACTGCGGTACGCCGAGACGTAGACGTTCGAGGCGGGGTTCGCCGTGGCGTCGATCCGCACGTATCCGGGGCGGACGAACCTGGAGTAGTGCGCCATCATGGCGCCGCGCTTGCTGACCTGGCCGTCCTCCCGCATGGGGCCGTAGCTTCGCCGGATGGTCCACCAGACGTAGGTCTGGAACTCGGCCTCGACCATGGAGCGGTGGATGTGCTCCCCCACGTCGAGCGCCTGGGGCCAGAGGTCCCCCGAATCGCTGCTGTTGGGGTAGTAGACCTCGGTCATCCAGAGCTCTTTGCCCGCGCCCTTCTGCTTGAACAGGGGGTAGGGGAAGTTCGAGTACGGCGTGCCGTACAGGTGTGCGCCGATGATGTCCACGTTGGCGAGCGCCGTGGCGTCGTTGAGGATCGGGTCCGACATGGACTTCACGTACTGGAAGGACTCGGGCGCCATGACCCTGGTGCTGATCGAGCCGGCGTTCTCCCGCAGGAAGCGCACGATCTCGGCGCTGGTCCACCACGTCCAGTCATGCGCGTAATCGGGCTCGTTCTGTACTGATATGGCGTACAGGTTCACCCCGTTGTTCCGCATGTAGGTGGTGAAGTCGTTCAGGTGCTGGGCGTAGGCGGCGTACGAGCTGGCCCTGAGGCGCTTGGCGTTGGTCTGGCTGCCGCGGGTGAAGGTCTCGATCATGCTCGCGGGGGGATTCCACGGGGAGGCGAAGACGGTCACCCCCAGCTCGGCCGCGCGCTTCGCCGTCGCGAGGTCGCGGCTCCAGTCCGACTGGTTCTCGTTGACCGGGATCCGCAGGATGGAGAAGCCGAGCCGGCCCTCGCCGGTGCCGAACGCCGTCTCCCGCTGGGCGGCCGTCAGGTCGCCGATCCAGAGGGCGTGGGCCATGCCGCCGAAACCCTTGATCGTCTGCCGCTGCGCCGAGGGGTCGATGACCGCCGTCGCGGCCGCGGCGCTCGATGCGCCGAGAACCGAGGTCGCGGCCGTGATGACCGGCACGGCTCCGATCGTCGTCAGGACGTTTCTCCGGCTCAGCACTCTCCGCTCGCCGCTCGCGGGCTCGTTCTGATCGTGCGTCATGGCTCCTCCTGCCGTTGGTGCTGCTCCGCGCCTTTTCCGGCCCGCCGGCTGGTCGCTCCCGGTCTGCGATATCGCTCCTGGGATGGACGCCGGTCGTGTCGTCGGAAAATTTTTCACCGTTCGACCGCTGATTTGTGAGCGTTAACATCACCTCGCGCGAGGCCCTCATGCGAGCGCGACGGGATGCGGACCGCTCACATGGCCGCGCCGAGGAGTGTGACGCTCCAGCGGAGTGTGGTTCCGCCCCTCGGCGGGGCGCAAGCGCGAGGCGGGCGCGCAGGCCGGTGAACTGTGCGAATGCCTCGCCGGACCGTGAAATTTTCAGCTCCGAATATGCGCACCGCACCGGAGTCGCGTCCCGGCTTTCCGGGAAGGATGCCCGACGCACCACCGACGCGGCCGCGAAAGCGGGCGCGGCCTATGGCAGAGCGCGCCATTCCGGATATGACCGGCATGGCGTGCCGGAGCGGATTCGCGGGCCCGTGAACTTCGTTCGACTCCGTTTCGCTGTTACGACCCGAAGGAGAAGACGCATGTCCCAGGAGCTTCCGTTCGTCATCGACCCGTCCGGTGTCGACCGGCACGGGGAATATCAGGCGCTACGGGCTCGTGGCGCGGCCACCCAGGTGGACATCCTCGGCCTGCGGGCCTGGGCGGTCAGCGACCCGGCCCTGCTCAAGACGCTGCTCACCAGCCCTGATATCTCCAAGGACGGCCGGGCGCACTATCCGGACTTCCAGCAGACGGCCGGCACGTGGCCGCTCGCGCTGTGGATCGCGGTGGAGAGCATGTTCACCGCGTACGGCGCCGACCACCGCAGATTACGCCGGCTGGTCGCTCCCGCCTTCGGCGCACGCCGCATCGCCGCGCTGAGGCCGACCATCCGGTCGATGGTCACCGAGTTGATCGACGACCTCGCCCGGGTTCCCGACGGCCAGGTGGTGGACCTGCGCGAGCGGCTGGCCTTCCCGCTGCCCATCGCCGTGATCGGCCACCTGATGGGCGTGCCGCAGGACCAGAGGGAGGGGTTCCGGGAGATCGTCGACCGGGTCTTCGACAGTACGCTCACGCCCGAGCAGGCCCAGGCCAACACCGCCCGCCTGTACGAGCGCATCGACGAACTGATCGACATCAAGCGCGGCGCCCCGGGCGACGACATGACCTCCTTCCTCATCTCGGCACGCGACGAGGAGTCGGACGGCGCCGGCTTCACCGATCAGGAGCTGCGCGACACGCTCGGTCTGATGATCAATGCCGGGTACGAGACGACCGTCAACGTCATCGACCAGGCCATCGTCGCGATGCTGACCTCTCCCGGCCAGCTGCGGCTCGTCCGCGGTGGCGAGGCCACCTGGGATGACGTGGTGGAGGAGACCCTCCGCCATGAGCCCGCCGTCAAGTATCTGCCGCTGCGCTTCGCCATCACCGACGTCCGGCTGCCCGACGGGCGGATCATCCGCGCGGGAGAGCCCATTCTCGCCGCGTACGCGGCCGCCAACCGCCATCCGGAGTGGCACGGGCCGGACGCCGACACCTTCGACGTCACCCGCCGGGTCAAGGATCATCTGGCGTTCGGGTACGGCGTGCACTTCTGCCTCGGCGCTCCCCTGGCCCGGCTTGAGGTCGCGGAGGCCCTGAGTCAGCTCTTCGAGCGGTTCCCCGCCATGTCACTCGCGGTACCGGCCGACGCGCTGCGGCCGATTCCCACCCTCATCAGCAACGGCCACCAGGAGCTTCCCGTGTACCTGCGCGCCGTCGGGTAACGCTGCCGGGGAGCCGGGGAGAAAGGCTGCGGGCTCCTCGGCTCCCGGTCACTTCATCGGCGTGACGTCGATGCGGCCGTTGTCGCAGACGTTCGCCGTGAAGGGGATCTCCAGGTGGGCGACCTCGTCCGGTGGGATGATCATGAGACGGGCCGCGGCCGGGCAGGTCTTCTCCCCGGCCGCCGGCACCACGGTCCAGTGCAGGCGTGCCCGTGCCTGGTGTCCCGGGCGCAGGGTCACGCGGTGCGGGGTGATCTTCTCCCTGCGGGTCCTGGTGCGCAGGACGTCGCCGTTGCCGTCGATCATGACCAGGCCGACGAAGCCGTAGACCCAGCACGTCTTGGCCGAGGTGTTGGTGAACACCAGTGGCGCGTTGCGCTGACCGGCTCCGGGGTCGACGCGTCCGATGCTCGCCTTGAGCTGGGTGGTGCGACAGCGTGGGGAAGCGGCGGCGTCCGAGGACGCCTGGGCCGGGGCGCCGGCTCCGGCGACCGCGGCGAGCAGGGCGACGGCCGAGACAAGGGTTGTCCGAATTTTCACATCACATTGGATGCTCGCCAGCAGCAAGTTGTTCGAACCGATTTGGGATGTTTGTCGCGGTCGTCCGATGTCGCGTGCTGTCGTGCACGAGACGGTGTCGAGTCCGGGAAGGTGACCCCCGGTCTGCCCGCGCGGAACGGTTCGAACGTCATGGACGGAGCCCCTCGCCGGCCGTCGGACGGCCTCGGCGAGGGGCTCCGCGACTCCCTGGGAGCCTGCGGTGGTCAGAACCGGCTCAGACGCGGGTCCACTTCTGGTTGGATCCGCCCCAGCAGGAGTAGATCTGCACCTTGGTGCCGTTGGCGGTGCCCGCGTTGCTGACGTCCAGGCACTTGTTCGCGCCGACCGCGGTGATGGTGCCGTCGGAGTTGAAGCGCCACTTCTGGTTGTTCTGCCCGTTGCAGTCCCAGATGATCACCGCGGTGCCGTCGGCGGTGCCGGCCGCGTTGACGTCCAGGCACTTGTTGCCGTAGACCCGCAGTTCACTCGCGCTGGTCAGCGTCCACCTCTGGTTGGTCTGGCCGTTGCAGTCCCAGATCTGCGCCGCGGCGCCGTTGGTCTGGGACATACCGGTGACGTCCAGGCACCGGCCCGACGCCACGCCCCGGATCGTGTTCCCCGTGCCGGCGGTCGGGGACGGCGAGGGCGAGGGCGAGGGGTTCGGGTTGGTCGAGCCGAACTGGGTGAAGAACTTCCAGACTTCGCCGGGGACCCAGGTGAGGGAGCCGCTGTCGCCGGTGGCGCCGTCGCGGGGTGCGGCGATGTGGCCTTCGTCGAAGGCGGCCCAGACGACGGGGTAGCCGGAGCGGCATCCGGAGTAGGTGGTGACGCGGTGGGTCAGGCTGCCCTGGGTGGGTTCGGGGGGGTTCTGGGCGGTGCAGCCGTTGTTGGCGACGAAGCGGTCGCGCATGGAGCGTCCGCCGGAGATGTTCAGGACGCCGTCGCGGAGGCCGTGGATGCCCATGTAGGCGATGGGCTGGGTGCCGCCGCTGCAGCCGCTGAGGACGCCGCCGGACTGGACGGCGA
>NZ_BMNT01000041.1:38303-86582 GCF_014646695.1 Sphaerisporangium melleum | reverse complement strand
ACGACCAGGCAACCGCATGGTCACACCGCAACCACGACCTCGCCGCTTGACATTCAACGTCCAGGGATGTCTGACACTGTGAGATATCGGGGTTTGCCGAAGTTCTCCGGCATTTCTCGGCTTGTCGGCTCCCGGTGGCACCCGCCAGCCCGCACCCTCGTACGTCGATCACCGCGAGCCCGGTCCTTCTGCGAGGGAAGGTGGTCGCATTGCGGCATCCCAAGGTCAAGCCAGAGCACCGGCCGCACAGATACGCCGACGGCACGATCCGCATCGGCGGGGAGATCTACGGGGTGGCCGCCGAGATCGACGACCCGGACGGATGGGTGTGGGCGGCGCTCACGCTCATGGACGGCTCCCGGACCGCCGAGGAGGTCGTCACGCGGCTCGGCCAGGAGTTCCCCGCGCTACGGGCTCGGGCGGCACGCTCGGTGGTCGAGCAGCTCATCGCCTCGGGATACCTCGAGGAGGCCGGCGCCGTGCCGCCTCCCGAGCTCGCCGCGCGCGAGGCCGACCGCTACAGCAGGAACCACGCCTTCTTCCGGCGCGTCGACCTGACCCCGCGCGAGCATGGATGGGAGGCGCAGCTCCGATTACGGAACGCCCGGGTGGTCGTGCTCGGGCTCGGCGGCACCGGCGGCCACGCGGCGTGGGCGCTCACCGCCGCGGGGGCCGGCCGGCTGCACTGCGTGGACCCCGACGTGGTGGAGCTGTCGAACCTGAGCCGGCAGATGCTGTACGGCGAGGCGGACATCGGCCGGGCGAAGGCCGAGGTCGCCGTACGACGACTGCGCGCGGTCAACTCCGACGTGACGGTCACCGGTGAACGCCGGCGGGCCGGGAGCCAGGAGGAGCTGGCCGAGATCATCGCGGGCGCGGACATGCTCGCGCTCTGCGCGGACGAGCCGGGCGGCCACGTGCTGCGGGTCTGGGCGAACCGGGCGTGCGCGGCGGCGGGCATCCCCTGGGCGGGCGGCGGGTACAACGGCCCGCTGGTGACGGCGGGCCTCTACCGGCCCGGTCATCCCTGCTACGAGTGCGTCAGCGCGGGCGAGCAGGCCCGGCGGCGTCCGGGCACTCCGGTCGATCTGGGCGGGCCGGGGGTGCTCCCCACGTCGGCGGGCATCTCCGGGCTCCTGGTGGCGCACGCGGTGATCAGTGAGATCACCGGCGTTCCCGACCTGGTGCCCGGGCGCGTCAGCGGGCTGAACCTCATCGCGCCCGACCAGCTCATCGATGTCCGCCACCCCTCGCGCCCGGACTGCCCCGTCTGCGGCGACGCCGCCCGCCGGAAAGCGGGCCTTGACCGTGAGATGAATCACACCCAGAATCCGGACTAATCCGTCCGGCAAGCCGGGAGGCCTCTTCAGGGGGAAGGTGCCGAAATGTCGCACGACGATCACCAGATCCATCCCACCGGGAACGAGAGCCAAGCGAAGGCGACGATCATCATCCGCCGGCTCGACAAGATCGAGACCACCGCTGACAGCTCTGGCAACTCCAACTGATCGACGGCGATCGGTAGGCGGGTGCCCCCGCCTACCGATTTCTCGTCTCTGGAGGGACGCGCCACCATGACCTTGGTCCGGTTCCACCAGGTCGGATTCCGGCGTGACGGGGACGAGTGGATCGTCGGCCGGGTCGAATCGGGGGATTTCGTCGCCGTGCCGCACGCCGGGGTACGGGCGATCCGCTTGCTCCAGGAGGGCAGATCGGTCGAGGAGGCCGGGCAGCGCCTGCTGGAGGAGACCGGTGTCCGGCTCGATGTCCGCGGCTTCGTCGCGGGGCTCACCGAGGCGGGCCTGGTCGCCGCCGTGGACGGGAAGGAGACCGGCTCCCCCGCTCCGCCGCCGCCCACACTGCCCGGCCTGCGGGCCCACCATGTGCGGTGGACGCTGAGCCCGTGGCTGCACGCCGCGATGGGGGCGGTCATCGCGGCCGGGGCGATCACGCTCGCCCTCAACCCGTGGGCCATGCCGGACTGGCATGACCTGCTGTGGAGCTCGCAGAGCACGCTCGTGCTGCTCACCCAGATCGTCGTGGGGTGGACGCTCATCCTGCTGCACGAGCTCGCGCATCTCACCACGGCCCGCGCCGCGGGCGTACCGGGCAGGATCCGTCTCGGCACCCGCCTGCAGTTCCTGGCCGCCCAGACCGACGTCTCCGGCATCTGGCTCGCCGAGCGCCGCGTGCGGATGACCGTCTACCTGGCCGGCATGGCGGTGGACTGCACCATCTGCGCGATATGCGCGATCCTCATCGTCAGCACCGGCGGCCACCCGCTGCTGCCGGTCGTCATGCTCACCGCGCTGGTCATGGTGGCGACGCAGTTCCTGGTGTTCATGCGCAATGATCTGTACTTCGTGCTGCAGGACGTCACCGGCTGCCGCAACCTGTACCGCGATTCGGGATCGTACCTGCGCTATCTGCTCTCCGGCCGCCGTCGCCACAACCCGCTCACGGCGATGCCCCCGGCGGAACGCCGCGTCCTGCGCTGGTACACGCCCCTGGCCGTCCTGGGGACCGCCGGATGCGTCGCGGTCGCGGCGCTGGTCACCTTACCCGCGACGGTGGCCCTGTTGCTCCGGGCTCTCGCCGTGCTGTGGCGGCCATCGAGTCCCGTCGCCCTGGCCGACGCACTGGTCACCGTGTCCGTGATCGTGGGGTTCCAGGCGCTGTGGGCGCGGGCGTGGTGGGGCAGGCACGGCGCGCGGGTACGCCGGCTCCTGACCGCGTCGCGGCGCGATCCCGCCGGGCGCGGATGACTCCGTCGTCACCGTCCCACCGGACGCGACCGGTCGGAAAAGCCGCATAACACGCAGATTCCCGGCAGAATCGCAGCCCCGGCATGTCCGGAAGGCCGGCAGCGGGAACTGGAGCGTTCCGAACCGCCCACCGTCCTCCTGCCGCGGCCGTACGGCCCACCATCACGAACGGAGGAGACGTGGACCTGTTCCACCGCCTTCAGTCCGCCACCGGGCACCCCCTGCCCGTCGCCGCCTACCAGCGAGAGTTCGACGCGGTCTTCGAGTCCGCCCTCGACACCATGTGGAAGCTCGAACGCGCCCAGGAGTTCACCGAGCCCGACGTCGAGAGCTGGCGCGCGATGGTGGACGGCGACTGGGACCGCTCGCTCGCGCTGCTGGAGGACCGCTACGCCCCGCTCGCGGCGATGTACGAGAAGATGCCGGAGTTCCGGCGGCTGCGCATCGTGGAGACCCCGGTCACGCCCTACCTGCAGTGGGAGATGCACTTCCTGGCGATCCGGGCCCGGGCGGGCGAGCGCATCAGGGTGCTGCCCGCCGAGGCCGTCCACGACCTGGAGGCCGAGGCTCCCCTGCCGGAACTGGTCATCTTCTCGCGTTCACTGTGTTACGAGGTGCTGTACGACCGGACCGGCCTGCACACAGGGGCTCGCCGGGTGACCGACCCCGAGGTGATCGGACCCTGTCTGTCCGCGCTGGCCGGCCTCTACGAGCAGGCCGAGGATGTCGCCGGTTATCACGCCCGTGAGATAGCCCCGCTCCCCCCGCCGCGGTCCCCGTGACCGTACGGGAAGATCGCTCTGCCCGGCCCGGACTCGCCGCGGATCGCCGGGTGGGGAGGTCCTCCTCGCCCGGCGGCCGCCTGGGAGGGCCGCTTCAGGACAGGGTGATGCCGCGGAGCAGCAGGTCCTCCGGACCGGCGAAGAACAGATCATCCGGGCAGGGGTCGAAGCAGACGAAGCCGCGATCGGCGGCCAGATGCAGGACGGTGCGGCACACCTCGGCGGCGCGCGGGAAGACGATGGACATCACGAGGAACTCCTCGCCCACCGTGAGCGGCGTGGCCCACGGCGAGCTCGCGTAGCCGCCTTCGGTCAGGTCGGGGAACTCCCCGGTCAGCGCGTCGTAGAAGGCCGCCACCTCGGCGAGCGGCGTCACCCGCTCCATAGGAGGATCTTGGGCGACCGGCCGGACGCCGTGCTGGGCGTGCCTCTCGACGACCCCCTCCTCGACCAGCAGGTCGAAGATCGCCTGCATGTCGCCCTCGGGGACCTGCTCCCCGCCGGCCGGTGCGGACGCCTCGGCCTCGGCCTCGGCGAGCGGCTCCCCCTCGGCCTGAGGGAGCGGCTGCTGAGCGGGCCACTGCCCATCGATGTCGCCGGCGTGGTGCGACTCGGCCTCGGCGGGAGCCTGTCCGGCCGTCCCGGAGGTCGCCTCCGCTGCGGCGGGCGCGGCGCGGCCGGCCAGGTACTTGCGCGTGGCCTCCTCCGGCGTGAGCGGCGTCCGCGCGTACCAGACTCCTAATTCCACGCTCACGAACGCCCTCGCCTTCCACCGTCGGCATGCCGCACCGAAATCTCCCCTGAATGCCGGATCCTACGCGTCCAGGTGACGCCGCGTGACCGCTCCGGTGCCGCCGCGCGAGCGAACGGGCGTGTCGCGGCGGCCCGTGAGGCGCGTCGCGGCGGGAGTGGAACGGGTGCCGGCGGGAGGAACACCGGGATGATCAGTTGGGCACGCCGGGTTCCGCCACGAAGACGGTGCCGGTCGTGGTCACGGCGACGAAGGGCTCGGCGGCGGGCACGAAGACGGACTCGCCCCGGCCGAGACGGACCTCGCCCACGGTGGCCGTGCCCTCGGTGCACAGCAGGATGCGCGGCACTCCCCCCTCCAGCCGGAGCGAACCCTCCGGCGACACGGCCCCGCCCTCGCCGGTCGCGGTGAGGCGGCGCAGGCGGAACTCCGGGCTCGGGGTCGGGAACACGCCGTCCGCGCCGGCCTCCAGCGCGAGCGGCACCGCGTGCGGATCGGTGATGCGCAGCAGTTCGGGGACGTTGAGCGGCTTGGGGGTGAGGCCGGCGCGCATGACGTTGTCCGACCCGCCCATGATCTCGACGCCGAAGCCCTTGAGGTAGCAGTGCAGCACCCCGGCGCCGAGGAACAGCGCCTGGCCCGGCGCCAGGTCGTGGCGGCGCAGCAGCAGCGGGGCCAGGCACGCCGGGTCGCCGGGGTAGCGCCGGGCCAGGCGCACCACCAGCTCGTAGTCGGGGTGGTGGACGGCCGAGGCCGCCCACACGATCTGCTCGGCCGTCTGCCGCCGGTCGAGCAGCGTCTCCAGGGCCCGCAGCACCGCGCCGCCCTCCAGCAGGGAGACGACGTCCTTGAGGCCGGGCACGCCGAGCCGGTCGATGAGCATCGCCGCCTGCTCGAAGGGGCGGAATCCGGCGAGCGCGGTGAACGGCGTGAGCGCGCACACCAGCTCGGGCTTGGGCCACGGGTCGCCGTAGACGCCGCGCGCGTGCCCCTCGACGGCCTGCTCGGCGGACGGGTGGACCTGCAGCGACAGCGGCTGGGCGACGGCGATGAGCTTCAGCAGGTACGGCAGGCGCTCGCCGAACGCGTCCAGGGTCGCGGGGCCGAGCAGGCCGGACGGCTCGGCGGCGATGAGGTCCGCCAAGGTGCGCCCGTCCTCACCGGTGGGCCGGGACGGGCCGGCGGGGTGGGCGCCGAGCCACATCTCCGCCTCGGGGCCGGGGGCGGGCGCGGGCCTGCCGGTGAGCTCGGCGATGTCCGTGCGCGATCCCCAGGCGTAGTCCTTGACGGGGTTGGTCAGCAGGTGCACGTGTGCTCCTCGGTCGGATGCGGGCGCCCGCCGGCAGGCGCCCTCGGCCGCGTCGCCCGGCCCTGCGGCCGCGGCGTGGTCCCTACGACGGCGCCGGTCAGGCGGTTCGGGGCGTACGTGGTCGTACGGCCCGAATGTGCCGGGGCGCCGCCCCGCATCATTTCACCCATCGCCCGGCCTCGGCGCGACCGCCCCCGCATGTCGGCCCGGCATCGTGGCCCGAGTCGTACGCCTTCGGCGCCACGCCGATGCGATGCGACAGCGGCCACTCCCCATCCGGGTGCGGCCCTTACGCACCACCCGCAAGCCCGACGATGCCCTCGGCACCTCACGAAAGCGATGTTCTGCCGTCGAATCCGGCGTCTCCCTCGGGCACTCTTTGACACGCCGCACGACAACAAGTGGATGACCAGGTCGGACGACGTAAGGTGGCCGTCGATGTCCGGGCGGCGTGCTCCGCGGCGGTGACCCGCCGCGCCCGCGACCGGCATTCGCGCGTGCCGGCCCGCGTTCCGTTCTCGCACGTGCCGGCCCGCGATCCGTCACCGCGTACCCGCCCGCCCGTCCCGCTCGCGAGAAAGGGTCGTCCATGCGCAGAACGACGGCGGCCGTCGCCTCGGCCACGGCGGTTCCCCTGCTGCTCTCCCTCGCCACTCCCGGCAGCGCCTCGGCGCCGCCGCACCCCGGGCCGCACGCCCGGCCGTCCGGGAGCGGGCACGAACCCGCGGTCACCGGGCCGCGGCGGGCGAGACCGCCCGAGGGCGGGCGCGCGGTGGGGGCGCCCGGGCGGCAGGAGGCGTTCCGGGCGGCGGCGGCCAGGTACGGGGTGCCGGAGCGGGTGCTGCTCGGGGTGTCGTACCTGGAGTCGCGATGGGACGGCAACCGAGGGCTGCCCAGCGTGGCGGGCGGCTACGGGCCGATGCACCTCACCGACCCGCGCCGGGCACCCGGCGACGCCGCGTCGAAACGGGGCGCGCCGGAAACGACGGGAACGGCCGGGGAGGCCGCCCGGCTCACCGGTGTCCCGGCCCGGTCGCTGCTGACCGACTACACCGCCAACGTGCTCGGCGGCGCCGCGTTGCTCGCCCGCCACCAGCGCGACCTCGGCCTGCCGGCGGACCGCGACCCGGCCGCGTGGTACGGCGCGGTCGCGCGCTACTCCGGAGCCCGTGACCGCGGCACCGCCAGCCGGTTCGCCGACGAGGTATTCTCCCTGGTCAAGGAGGGTGCGAACCGGATCACCGACGACGGAGGGCAGGTCCTGCTGCCCGCCGCGCCGCAGATCACGCCGCGCATGGACCAAGTGGAGCGTCTGGGACTGCCCGAGGCCGAGGGCGGGCGCGCCGAGTGCCCGAGCGGCCTGTCCTGCGAGTGGCGGCCCGCACCGCACCGGCGGCTGCCCGGCGGCGGGTACGGCAACCACGACCGCGCCGACCGGCCGCGGGACTCCCGTGTGCAGTACATCGTCATCCACGACACCGAGGAGACCTACGCCAAGACGCTGAAGCTGGTCGACGACCCCGCCTACGTGAGCTGGCACTACACCATCCGCTCCTCGGACGGGCACATCGCCCAGCACGTCCGCACCCGGGACATCGCCTGGCACGCCGGCAACTGGTACTTCAACGCCCGGTCGATCGGCATCGAGCACGAGGGCTTCCTGACCAGGCCGGGCGCCTGGTACACCGAGGCGATGTACCGCAGTTCGGCCCGGCTGGTGCGCCATCTGGCCAAGCGGTACCACATCCCGCTCGACCGGGCGCACATTCTCGGCCATGACAACATTCCCGGCACCGCGCCGCGCGACGTACCCGGCATGCACGTGGACCCCGGCCCGTACTGGGACTGGGGACACTACTTCGCCCTGCTCGGGCGGCCGATCAAGGCGACGGCCGGCGCGCACGGCGGCCTGGTGACGATCAGGACCGACTACCGCCGCCACCGCCCCCGCTACACCGGCTGCGGCAAGGAGGGGGCCGACTGCCCGCCGCACGGCTCGGCCTCGGTCCGGCTGCACATCGCCCCGCGCGCCGACGCGCCCCTGGTCAGGGACGTCGGGCGCCGGGCGCGTGGCGAGTCGACCTACCAGGTGTACGACCACGGCGCCCGTGCCACCACCGGCCAGCAGTTCGCCCTCGCCGGGCGGAGGGGCGACTGGACGGCCATCTGGTACCTCGGCCAGCGAGCCTGGTTCCACAATCCGGAGGACGCCCCGACCGCCGTGAACGCCACCGGCCTGGTCGTCACCCCCCGGCCCGGCCGGGACGCGGTGCCGGTGTACGGCAGGGCCTACCCCGAGCCGGAGGCGTACCCGCTCGACGTGCCTGTGCAGCCGATCGTGCCGCTGCAGTACGCGATCTCGCCGGGGCAGCGGTACGCGGTCGGGCTCGCGACCCGCGGCGAGCACTACCACGCGACGACGTTCGAGCGGGCCGGGCATCGCCGGGTGCGCGGCCGGACGCTCTACTTCCAGATCCAGTTCGGGCACCGGGTGGCGTTCGTCCGGGCCGGCGACGTGGAGATCCTGCCCGCCTCACTGGACCTGCCGCGCTGATCGCCCGCCTGCCCTGGGTTCGATCGGGTCGGCCACGGCCGTCCGCGTGAGCGCCTGGGCGGCCTTGCCGCCAGAGATCAGGGGTCTCGTCGTCGCTTCTGGATCTGGCCGGCATCTGAGGTCACGTCCGGCCGGACGAGGAGTCTTTCGATGGGCGGGGTCTGCACCGCGCCGCCCTGCGGCCGAGATCGTGCCGCGTGCTGCGTGTCGCTTCCGGCTGCGCGCCGGTCGGTCGGGGCTTTCGCCGCGGTTCACCGGGGGCCTTTTCTCTTCTCTCCCGGGCGATCCGCTTTGTTCGTCGATTTATCTTCGCGTATTTCCGTTCGGGCTTTTCCGGGTTATTCAGTCCCAGGTGGTGCCCGCGGTCCGGGAGCGGCCGTCCCAGGTGGTGCCCGCGCTGCGCGAGAAGGAGTCCCAGGTGGTACCGGCGGAACGGGCGGCGGTGAAAGCGGTGGAGGTCATTTTCTTTTCCTTTCCGGAGGGCTTTTGTTCTCGCTGCTTGCAAGAACAACTCTCCGGCATTCCGGGGCCGCGGAACAGACGATTCGGCGGCAGCAAGCTGCACGCCGGTGGCCACTTCCTGCCACCCGAACGTGTCAGCGCCCCGCGGGTGGCCGCATACGGCATCGTGGCCGGTCAGAGGGGTGGCGACTGGTGATCCCCGCCCGGCCGGCCCGGCCGGGGAAGGCGGGTGCCGGTAGGCGACCTCGAGCCGGGCGTCGGCGGGGTCGTGCCGCCTCGGCCGACCCCTCGGAGATGCCGGCCGGATTCCTTTGCGCGGCCGGCGTCCCCGCAGGCCCGGAGTGATGACGTATGGCCCCGCGTGGCGCCCGCCCGGACAATGGGACGAGCACGGCCGGAATGGTCCACGATCCGCTGGGGGTCATCGTGAACGCACTGCGCCGGATCCTCGCGAACCTCAAGGCCCGGCAACATATCGAGGCCTACGCCCTCACCGTGGTCGTCTTCGTCTTCGCCCTGTTATCGATCTTCAGCGACGAGTTGAACGACAACCTGCGCTGGGCGGTGCTGCTCTCCGGCCTGGGACTGCTGATCTACCGGGTCACCCTGCCGGAACCGCGCCTCACCGCGCCGGCCGACATCCTGCACGACCGCTCGATCTATGAGAGGTCACCGGTCTCATCGCTGTTCGAGACCGCCCGCGACGTGCGGGTCTTCGCCCCGTCGGCGGTCAACCTGCTGTCGGCGCAGACCTGCGAGACCCTGCGCAGAACGGTGCTCGCCCGCCGCGGCGGCAGCGTCCGCGTCGTCATCCTCGACCAGCGCGAACGGGAAGCGGTGCGGCTCGCCGCCGCGCAGCTCGACGAATCGGTGGACTTCCCCGTACAGCGGCTGCCCGCCGCCCTGCGCACCACGATGGAGCACCTCGCGCTGATGAGCGCGTGGCGGACGGCCGGCTCCTTCGCCTACCGCCTGCTGCCCTACAACCCCGGCTTCAGCCTGGTGCTCATCGACCCCGACACCCCGCGCGGCCGGCTGATCGTGGAGATCCACGGGTTCCACAACCTGTCGACGTCCTCGCGGATGCACCTGGAGCTGACCCGCGACCACGACGAACGCTGGTACGCCTACTGGGTGGAGCAGTTCGACCACATCTGGAACGCCGCGCGCCAGACCGTCACGCCGACCGGCGGAGAAGCCGCTGCGCCTGGTTCCGCAAATGCCGCGGAAGCCCAGGACTGACCGCGACAGGCACCTGAGACACCGGTCATCGCGGACAGCTGATCGGCCCTCGTCGCAGTGCCGGAACCTCGCAGCGCCCGGAGCAGGGATCCGGGCTGTCGAAATCCGTGACATGCCGATGGCCGCGCGGGGCCTGGGGGGCGGTGCGCGGCCATCGGCGGAGCGGGCGTGACGGGGTGCGTCAGTCGTTGAGGTGCTGGCGGAGGTAGGACTCGACCTGGTCGAGGGCGACGCGCTTCTGCGCCATCGAGTCGCGCTCGCGGATGGTCACGGCGTGGTCCTCGAGGGTGTCGAAGTCGACGGTGACGCAGAACGGCGTGCCGATCTCGTCCTGGCGGCGGTAGCGGCGGCCGATCGCGCCGGCGTCGTCGAAGTCGACGTTCCACCGGCGGCGCAGCTGCGCGGCCAGGTCGCGGGCCTTGGGCGAGAGGTCGGCGTTGCGCGACAGCGGCAGCACCGCGACCTTGACCGGCGCGAGCCGGTGGTCGAGCCGCATGACGGTGCGCTGCTCCATGACGCCCTTGGCGTTCGGGGCCTCGTCCACCGTGTAGGCGTCGATCATGAAGGTGAGCGTGCAGCGGTCGACACCGGCGGCCGGCTCGATCACGAACGGCACGTAGCGCTCGCCGGACTCCTGCTCGAAGAACGACAGGTCGGTGCCGGAGGCCGCCGCGTGCGTGGACAGGTCGAAGTCGGTGCGGTTGGCGATGCCCTCCAGCTCGCCCCACTCCGAGCCGGTGAAGTTGAAGCGGTACTCGATGTCGACCGTGCGCTTGGAGTAGTGCGACAGCTTGTCCTTCGGGTGCTCGTACAGCCGGAGGTTGTCGCGGTCGAGGCCGAGGCCGATGTACCAGCCGAGGCGCTCGTCGATCCAGTACTGGTGCCACTCCTCGTCGGTGCCGGGCTTGACGAAGAACTCCATCTCCATCTGCTCGAACTCACGGGTGCGGAAGATGAAGTTGCCCGGGGTGATCTCGTTGCGGAACGACTTGCCGATCTGGCCGATGCCGAACGGGATCTTCTTGCGGGACGACTGCTGCACGTTCAGGTAGTTGATGAAGATGCCCTGCGCCGTCTCGGGGCGGAGGTAGGCCAGACCGGACTCGTCCTCGACCGCGCCGAGGTAGGTCTTGAGCAGGCCGTTGAACATGCGGGACGGGGTGAAGGCGCCCTTGGTGCCGCAGTTGGGGCAGGTGAGGTCGGCCAGGCCGTTCTCGGGGGCCCTGCCGTGCTTCTCGGTGTAGGCCTCTTCGAGATGGTCGGCGCGGAAGCGCTTGTGGCACGACTGGCACTCGGTGAGCGGGTCGACGAACTCCTTGACGTGGCCGCTGGCCTCCCAGACCTCGCGGGCCAGGATCACCGAGGAGTCGAGGCCGACGACGTCGTCGCGGCCCTGCACCATGGCCTTCCACCACTCGCGCTTGACGTTGTTCTTGAGCTCGACGCCGAGCGGGCCGTAGTCCCAGGACGCGCGCAGCCCGCCGTAGATCTCGCTCGACGGGTAGACGAGCCCGCGGCGCTTGGCGAGGCTGACGATCGTGTCCATGATGTCGGTACGGCGGGCCATCAAGAATCTCCATCCGGCTGGCGGTCGGGGTTGGGTTTGTCGATCAGAGGGCGCGTCACCTGCCCGATCTCCCACAAGCTTAGGGGAACCGCCGACGCGACCCGCCCACAATAACCACCGCGGGCCGCGAGCGCCGGTAGGCGTCACCCTTCCGGGTCGCCGGGAACGATCTCGAAGGCGCTCGGCTCGTTGATCATCAGGGTCATGAGCGGGTACATGTCCATGCGCGCCGCCGACAGGGCGCGGCGGTAGAACCCGGCCCCTTCCCACTCGCTGACCAGCGCCCACAGCTCCGGCTCGTCCACCGATCTGCCGATGTGCCCGCCCCGGTAGCCGTCCTGCGCGGCGAACGTCCGCATGATCGTCCTGGCCTGGCCGGTGAACTCCTCGGCCTGGGCGCCGGGCACCGAATACCTGATGAGCGCGAGCATGCCGCCCAGCATGCCACCCGCCCACCGCGCCCGGACCGCCGAGGGCTGCCGCGCGGCCGTACCACGCCGCTAGGCTCGGATCGTGGCCGACAAGTACCCGCGCCGTGACCCTTCGCGCCCCTCGTCCTCCGCCGGGCGTGGACGGGCCGTGCCCGGCCACCCGCTGTCCCGCGACCGGCGCCCGCCCGCGCCGGGCCGTCCCCTGCCGCCCGGCGAGCGCTTCCTCACGCCCGGTGCGACCGGGACGCGCCGGGCGATCGAGCACAGGAGCGCCGTCCCGCTGGTCTTCCTGTACGGGCTGCCGCGCTGGATCCTGCCCGTGGCGCTGGTGATCCTGCTGCTGGTGGGCCTGGCCGTGCCCGACTGGCGGGGCGGTGTCGCGGTGCTTCCGGTGCTCTTCTTCGTGGTCTGGCTGGCCTACCTGTCCTGGCCGTCGCTGGGCAACGGCGCGCGACTGCTGCGCGCGGGAGTGGTGGTCTTCCTGCTCGCCCTGCTGGCCGAGCGCTTCGGCCTCCTCTTCTAGCGCTCGGCGCGCCTTCACCCGTTCCGGCTCCCCCCGCCTCGCGGCCGGCACCGATCCGCGCCCGTGCGCCTCTGTCGTGGTCCGCACATGCTTCCCGTCGGGCCAGTTTTGACAACGGTTTTCATTTTAGGTCATACTCGGCAGGGTGATGCCCTTTTCGTCCAGATACGCTCACCAGGCACGTTCTGCTCGCCGCTCCATCCTGACCACCGCGACGATCCTGCTCGGCGGGTGCGCGCTGCTCGCCGCCACCGCCTGCGCCCCCGCCGGTTCCGCCTCCTCCCAGAGCGGCACCGCCGGTAAGCCGGCGGTCCTCGCCGCCTTCTATCCGTTGGAGTGGCTCTCCACCAAGGTCGCCGGGCCGGACGCCACGGTGACCGGCCTGACCAGGCCCGGGGTCGAGCCGCACGACCTGGAGCTGACCCCGCGTCAGATCGCCGACATCGAGCAGGCCGACCTCGTCGTGTACCTCAAGGGCGTGCAGCCGGCCGTGGACGAGGCCGTCGAGCAGTACGCCGCGGACAAGGCGTTCGACGTCGCCTCCACGGTCACGACGCTGACCGCGTCCGCCGAGGGGCACGAGGGCGAGGAGGCGCACGAGCCGGTGGCCTACGACCCGCATCTGTGGCTCGACCCCAGCCGGTTCGCCACCGTCGCCACCGCGCTCGGCGCCCGGCTCGGCCAGGCGGACGCCGCGCACACCGCCGCGTACACCGGCCGGGCCGCCTCGACGGCCGGCGAGCTGAACGCCCTGGACCAGGAGCTTCAGCAGGGGCTCGGCACCTGCGCCCGCCGTACGCTCGTCACCTCGCACACCGCCTTCGGCTACCTGGCCGACCGCTACCGGCTGAAGCAGGTGGGCATCAGCGGCCTGGACGCCGAGGCCGAGCCCGCTCCCGCCCGCATCGCCGAGGTGGCGGGCATCGCCCGGCGGGAGAAGGTGACTACCATCTTCACCGAGGAACTCCTCAGCCCCAAGGTCTCCGAGGTCCTCGCCAAGGAGGTCGGCGCCGCGACCGCGGTACTCAACCCGATCGAGAGCCGCCCCCCGTCGGGGGACTACCTCTCCGCCGCGCGCGCGAACCTCGCCACACTCCGCACCGCACTGGAATGCACATGACCCGATCAGCACAGGCGACCGGCCGGGCCGCCCAGGCGGCGCACGAGCCCGCGGCCGGCACGCGGGTCCCCGAGGTCGCCTTCGCCATGAGGGGCGGGCACGTCGCCCTCGACGGACGCCGGGTGCTGCGCGGGGTCGACCTGCGCATCGAGACCGGCGAGGTGGTCGCCGTCCTCGGCGCCAACGGCTCGGGCAAGTCCACCCTGATCCGCACACTCCTCGGCCTGGTCCCGCTCACGGCGGGCACCGCCGAGCTGTTCGGCACGCCACCCGCGAGGTTCCGCGACTGGTGGCGCATCGGGTACGTCCCGCAGCGGCTCTCGGTCGGCGGCGGGGTGCCCGCGACCGTCCGCGAGGTGGTGGCCTCCGGCCGTGTGCCCCGGCAGCGGCGGCTGCGCCCGTCCGGCGCCGCCGACCGGGCGGCGGTGACCGCCGCGCTGGAGTCCGTGGGCCTGGCCGGCCGCGCCGGCGACCCGGTGGGCCTGCTCTCCGGTGGCCAGCAGCAGCGGGTGCTCATCGCCCGCGCGCTGGCCGGTGAGCCGGACACCTTCGTGATGGACGAGCCGACGGCCGGCGTGGACGCCGAGAGCCAGCGGCACCTGGCCGGCACGCTCGCGAGCCTGGTGCGGCAGGGCAGGACCGTGCTGCTGGTGGCGCACGAGCTCGGCCCGCTCGCGCCCCTGATCACCCGGTCGATCGTCGTACGCGACGGCGTCGTCGCCCACGACGGGCCGGCCCAGCACGGCGAGGGCGCCTGCCACCCGCACCCGGGGCACGAGCAGGAGCGCCCGCACGCCTACGACGTCTCCAGTGGCCCGATGAGCCCGGGAGCACCGAAGTGATCGAGATCTTCCAGTACGACTTCATGGTGCGCGCGCTGGTCGCCGCGCTGCTGGTGGGGCTCGCCGCCCCGGCCGTCGGCACCTTCATCGTCCAGCGGCGGCTCGCCCTGCTGGGCGACGGCATCGGCCACGTGGCGCTGACCGGCGTGGCGCTCGGCTTCCTGACCGGCACCGCTCCGGTGTTCACCGCCGTCCTGGTCTCGATCGCCGGTGCGGTGGCGATCGAGCTGGTCCGCGCCCGGGGCCGTACGACCGGCGACGTCGCCCTCGCGCTGCTGTTCTACGGCGGCATCGCGGGCGGGGTGCTGCTCATCGGGCTCGCGCCGGGCGGCAGCAACGCCACCCTCACCTCCTATCTGTTCGGCTCGATCAGCAGCGTGACCGCGCAGGACGTGTGGGTCATCGCGGTGCTGACCGCGTTCGTGCTCGGCGTGGTGGCGACCTTCGGCCGCGAGCTGTTCGTCCTGTGCCAGGACGAGGAGGTCGCCAAGGTCAACGGCCTGCCGGTGCGCTTCCTCAGCCTGCTCATCGCGGTCACCGCCGCGCTCACCGTCGTGATCGCGATGCGGGTGGTCGGGCTGCTGCTGGTGAGCGCGCTGATGGTGGTGCCCGTGGCCACCAGCCAGCAGGTCACCCGCGGCTTCCGTGCGACCATGGCGCTGGCGATGCTCCTCGGCGTCGTGGCCACGGTCGGCGGGCTCACCTCGGCGTTCTACGCCGGCGTCGCGCCGGGCGCGGCGATCGTTCTGCTGGCCCTCGCGGGCTTCGTCCTGGCCCTGGGCGCCGGCCGGTTCCTGCGGCGCTACCGAGCGAAGGAGGCGGGCGCATGAGCGGCACCCGCGTGTACGGCATCGGGCGGGGCGAGGGGCGGCCGATGACCAGCCGCCGCGCCGCCGTCCGGGAGACCCTGAGCCGCAACGACGGCTTCCGCAGCGCGCAGGACATCTACGCGCAGATGCGGGCGGACGGCGCGAAGATCGGCCTGACCACGGTGTACCGGGCTCTGCAGACGCTGGCCGAGTCCGGTCAGGTGGACGTGCTGCGCACCGACGACGGCGAGTGCGTCTACCGCGCCTGTGCGACCGGTTCGCACCACCATCACCTGGTCTGTCGCAACTGCGGCCGGACGGTGGAGGTCGCGGGGCCGGAGATCGAACGCTGGGCGGAGTCCGTCGGCGCCGAGCACGGGTTCACGGCGATGACCCACACCGTCGAGATCTTCGGCACCTGCGCGACCTGCGCCGCGGTCGCCTCCGCCGGATAGTCCCGCGGCGCCGGACGTCCCCGGCCCGGCCGTTCCGGGATACGCTTCCGTGACGGCGGGAAGGGCGGGAACGCGCGCCCCGCCCCTGTCCGCTTCCCCCCGATGTCCCGCCGACGTCCAGCCGACAGGAGAGACATGCCATTCAGCCATGACATGGTGTGCTCGCTCGCCGCCGTGGCCGACCTGGTCAACTCCGCGCCCGAGACCGGCGGGCTCGACAGCCTCACCGGCGCCGGCGAGTTGCGGGAGTACGTGCGCCGCCACGAGCTGAGCGGCGTCGGCGAGGTCAACGGCGCCGACCTCGCCGAGGTGCGCGCCCTGCGGGCCACGTTCCTGGAGATCTTCGCCGAGCCCGACGCCGCCTCCGCGGTGGCCCGGCTGAACGTCCTGCTGGAACGCACGCGCATCACCGCCCGGCTGACCGAGCACGACGGCTACCCACTGCACGTCCACTACTTCGCCAAAGGGGCGCCGCTGGCCGAGCACCTGGCCGCCGAGCTCGGAGTGGCCCTGGCCCACCTGCTGGTCGAGGGCGAGTGGGAGCGGCTGCGCACCTGCGCCGCCCCCGACTGCGAGCGGGTCTTCTTCGACGAGTCGCGCAACCGCTCCCGGGTCTACTGCGACAGCCGCACCTGCGGCAACCGCATGCACGTCGCCGCCTACCGCGCCCGCCGCCGCGCCTAGCCTCCTCCGGACGACCGCCCCCGGGGGGCCGGCGTGGTCACCGGAGGTTGGGGTTCTCCGCCGGACGCCGGGTGGGCAGCGGCGGCAGGCCGGGCCACCTGACGAGCATCCGGTCGCGCATGGCCGTGGTGAGGCCGTGCAGGCCGGCGAGATCGTCGCGCCCCGCCGTGGCCTCCCGGACGACGCCGAGGCGGTGCAGCAGCCGCTGCCGTCCGGTGGCGACCCCCCAGCGCCAGTCGGCGCGGGTCAGCCTGGCGAAGTGGTCGGTGCCGTCGCGGTGCGCCCGTTCGACGAGCCCGTCGCCACGCACCAGCCAGCCGACGCACGCGTCGGTGAGGTCGCCCTGGGGCTCGGTGCCGGTGGCGGCGCGCCAGGCGGCGTGGTAGGCGTCCTCGGCGCGGCGGATCAGCGGCTCGGGGGTGGCGGTGGAGCACCAGCAGCTCGGGAATCCGATCCGCAGGTAGGCCAGCTCGGTCAGCCCGTTGCCCAGCGTGGCCTGCTCGAGGTCGACGAACCGGACCCCCGCGGCGGTGTAGAGATCATTGCCGGGGCAGGGGTCGCCGTGCAGGAGGGAATGTCCCGGCACCCGGCCGAGCCGGTCCAGGACGCCTTCCAGCTCCGCACGGGCCGACGGCGGCTCCGCCACCCCGAGGTGGCGGGCCAGCCCGAAGAACGCGTCGAGATCACCGGAGCCGGGCGGCGTCCACCGCGGCAGCGCCCCCGCGTCCTCGGGGGTCGTGGCCGCGTGCAGCCGGGCGAGCGCCGCCGCGTAGCCGACCACCCAGTCCTCGGGCGGGTCACCGCCGTCGAGATACGCGAGGACCAGGACCCGCTCGGCGGGGTCGAGGCCGAGGATCGCCGGCACCAGCGGCGGATCGGCCCGTGCGGCGAGCCGGAGCGCGGTGACCTCGCGCTGGAAGCGCTCCTCGGCGTCGGGACCGTCGGCGGCCTGCTTGATCACCGCCGTGGCCCCGCCTATCTCGGCGAACCACACGTGTGACCGGGGGCTGCTGTCGATCGCGCGCACGTTCGTCGCGGGGCCGAGCTCGTCCTGCAGGCGGGGTCCGTAAACCGGTCGCGGATCGCGCATACGCATGTCCCTTCGGGGTTCACCGTTACGTGGTGGGCGGGCGGCGGATCACGCGCCCGCTGGGACGAACGCTGCCACGTGCCGCGCCTGCGCGAAACCGCAATGGATCGGGCGATCACGCCGACCGCCGCGTGTGCCGCAGATGCGACCGCGATGGCCGGCGGATCACGGCCGGCCGGTACGGTTCCTCCCGGCGTCACCCTGGAGAGGCGTCGGGCGCGGGTCAGACCTGGTTGGGGACGGCGCCGCCGTACCTGCGGTCGCGCTTGGCGTAGATCTCGCAGGCCTGCCACAGGTCACGGCGGTCGAAGTCGGGCCAGAGCTGGTTGAGGAAGACCATCTCGGCGTACGCCGACTGCCACAGCAGGAAGTTGGAGGTGCGCTGCTCTCCGGAGGAACGGAGGAACAGATCCACGTCCGGGATATCGGGCTCGTCCAGGTAACGGGCGAAGGTCTGCTCGCTGACCTTGCCCGGCTTCACCTTGCCCGCCGCGATGTCCTGCGCGAGCCGCACGGCGGCGTCCACGATCTCGGCCCGGCCGCCGTAGTTGACGCAGAACTGCAGGGTCAGCGTGCGGTTGTCCCTGGTCATCTCCTCGGCGTCCTGCAACTCCTTGATGACGCTCTTCCACAGCCGCCCGGGACGGCCGGCCCAGCGCACCCGAACCCCCATGGCGTGCAGCTCGTCGCGGCGGCGGCGGATGACGTCCCGGTTGAAGCCCATCAGGAAGCGCACCTCGTCCGGGGAGCGCCGCCAGTTCTCGGTGGAGAAGGCGTAGGCGGACAGGTTGGGGATGCCGAGCTCGATCGCCCCCTCGATGACGTCGAACAGCGACGCCTCGCCGGCCTTGTGGCCTTCGGTCCTGGGCAGCCCGCGCACCTTGGCCCAGCGGCCGTTGCCGTCCATGACGATGGCGACGTGCCTGGGGATCAGGTCGCGCGGGATCGGCGGCGGCAGCGCGCCTGAGGGATGCGGGGTCGGCGGGCGGACGTTCACGGTCTGCTTCTCCTGTGGTGTGTTCGGTACGTCGCGCGGCCCCGGCGCCACCTGCCGGGCGGTCGGTACGGTACCCGGCGCCGCGTGCGGCTCAGAGGCGCTCGACGTGTCGTAGCGAGCGTATTCCGTGTTCCAGATGCCATTGCAGATAGGCCGCGACCAGGCCGCTGCACTCGGTGCGGTGCCTGGCCTCCGAGGCGTCGGCGGAGGCCCAGTCGCCGCGGGTGAGTGCGATCATGAGGCCGATCGTCTCGGCGGCCGGCACCGCGGCGCCGGGCGGGCGGCACGCGGCGCAGACCACGCCGCCGGCCTGGATGGCGAAGGCGCGGATGGCGGGGGTCGAGCAGCGGGCGCAGGACTCCAGGGCGGGCGCGTACCCGGCGACGGCCAGGGAACGCAGGAAGTAGGCGTCCAGGACCAGCCGTGCCTCGTGGTCCCCCTCGACCAGGGTGCGCAGGCCCCCGACCAGCAGCAGGAACTGCCGCAGCGCGGGTTCCTTCTCGCCCATCGTCAGCCGGTCGGCGGTCTCCAGCATGGCGATGCCCGCGGTGTAGCGTGGATAGTCCGTGACCAGCGCCTCACCGTACGGCCGCAGCGTCTCGGCCTGGGTGATCACATCGAGCGAGCGCCCGGTGTGCAACTGCAGGTCGACATGGGTGAACGGCTCCAGCCGGGCGCCCCACCGCGACTTGGTGCGCCGCACGCCCTTGGCCACGCCGCGGACCTTGCCGATGCGCTTGGTCAGGACCGTGACGATCCGGTCGGCCTCACCCAGCTTCTGGGTGCGCAGCACGATGCCCTCGTCGCGGTACAGGTTCACCGATCCAGTCTAGGGAGGGGGCTGAGGCCACAAGTCCCGCGAAACGGAAGATGATTGCCTCAGGCGACGAATCGATCTCGGGTCAACCCTCGGTGGCATCCTGGGGAAGAACAGTCACTAAACTTTTCCCTCTGGCGACACCCCCTGACGATCGCCTTTCGCCCCCTGCACGCTGCCTGAAAGGGTGACATGACCCGCGTGGTCCTGCTGGGCGCCTCGCCCGGCCCGATGGGTTCCGCTGAACCACACATCCCGCCCGGTCGGCTGGCGCTGACGTCGCTCCCCGGCTCGCCCTCCGTCCTGGAACGGCTGTACGGCCAGGCCGCCGCCATGGACGCCGAGCCCGTCGCGATCGTGCGACCGCAGGAGGCCGGCGACCACCGCCGCTTCCCCGGCCAGGTCGTGGAGTCCGCCGGCCTGGCGGACGACCTGCGGGCGCTCGCCGAGGTCGCCGAACGGGCGACGGACAACCTCTTCCTCGTCCCCACCGGCGTCGTGATCCACGACGAGCTGATCTACCAGATCACCAAGTCCAAGCGGGGAGCGCTCGCGCTCATCGCCAAGGAGCCGCGCCCCGAGGACGAGAACGGCGAGCGCGTCGACTACGAAGTGCCGATCGACGAGGCGGAGCCCGAGATCGGCGACCACGTGTTCGAAGGGCTCATGGTGCGGGCGCGCGTCGGCCGCTCGCGGGTGATCTCGGTGGGCTCGGCCTACCACCGGGTCACCCGGCCGAACTCCGTGCTCCTCGGCCCGCTCCACCTGCACCAGCGCCACGCGGCGACCCTCGCCGAGGCCGCACGCGAGCTGGCCGACATGGCCCACCTGTTCGGCCCCGAGGACGACCTGGTGCAGCTCCTGGTGCTCGGCCTGGTGCGCAAGGGCGTCTCGGTCGGCACCCGCGGCCGCAGAGACCTGTTCTTCACCCGGGTCGGCACGCAGGCCGAGGCGGACGAGGCCCTGGCCGTCATGTCGGGGTACGACGAGGACCGCGCCCGGCTGAACAACGCCGTCAAGGGCGCCGACGGGTTCTTCACCACGTTCTTCGTCAGCACCTACTCGCGCTTCATCGCCCGCTGGGCGGCGCGCCGCGGGCTGACGCCGAACCAGGTGACCCTGATCTCGATCGCGCTCGGCGTGCTGTCGGCGCTGGCCTTCGCCACCGGCACGCGGGCCGGCGCCGTGGCGGGTGGCCTGCTCATCTACTTCGCGTTCGTCTTCGACTGCGTGGACGGCCAGGTCGCCCGGTACGCCCGTAAGTTCGGCGTGCTCGGCGCGTGGCTGGACGCCACGTTCGACCGGGCCAAGGAGTACGTCGTGTTCGCCGGCCTGGCGGTCGGCTCGGCCGTGGCCGGGCAGGGCGACGTGTGGACGCTGGCGCTGGTCGCGCTGTCGGTGCAGTCGGTACGGCACCTGCTCGACTTCTCCTTCGGCGCGGCCAACCGCCGCAAGGCCCCGGTGCCGCTGCCGACCCTGGAGATGACCGCCGTCGACGACCGGTCGCTGCGCGAGGCGCTGGAGAAGCGCAAGGCGTCGCGCACCGGAGGCGTGCGCGGGCTGCTGAAGCTCTGGGCCAAGGCCGGGCGGTTCCGCGCGGTGCACTGGGCCCGTAAGATGATCGTCTTCCCCATCGGTGAGCGGTTCGCCGCCATCGCGATCACCGCGGCCCTGTTCGAGCCCCGGGTCACGTTCCTCACGCTCGTGATCTGGGGTGGCATCGCGGCCATCTACACCCTCACCGGACGTCTCATGAGGTCGCTCGCATGATCACCCATCCGCAGGCTCCACCTGTTCCCGCTCCCGACCCCGACGAGGAGCGCCGCCGCATCCAGACGGCCCGCCTGCTCGCCTACCGTGACGACGGCCCGCTGGTCGCGCTGCTGCGCGACAAGATGGGCCCGGGGCTGCCCCCCGTGGCGACCGGGCTGGCCGCGCTGCTGGCGGTCGCCGCCATCGGCGTGTCGGGCGTGCTGTCGCCCGGCACGGGCGCGGTCATGCTGCTGCCGGTGCTGGCCATGGTGGTCCTGATGGTGCCGACCGCGCCGCGCGACCACCTCGGCCGGTTCGACTGGCTGCTCCCCCCGTTGATCAGGGGCACCGAGTTCCTCGCGATCATCGTGCTCGGCCTGGCCGCCGGCACGCCCAAGTGGCTGCTGTTCGTGCTGATCTACGTGATCGGCTACCACACCTACGACACCGTGTACCGCACCCGGCAGAGCATCTGGCCCGCCCCCTGGGTGTTCCAGGCCGGTCTCGGCTGGGAGGTCCGGCTGCTGCTCCTCGGCGCCGGCGCCGCGCTGGGCGTGCTGACCTGGGTGGTGGCCGTGATGTCGGTCTACCTGGGAGTGCTGTTCGCCATCGAGAGCATCACGAGCTGGGTGCGCCTGGACAAGGAGACGGCGCTCGCCCAGGCGTCCGACGACCTGGAGGCCTCTCCCGAGGAGGCCCTCGAACAGGCCACCGGCGAAGCCGACGGCAAGGCCTGACCCTCCCTGCGCCGGCCTTCTAGCCGGGGCCGAAGCTCACCGGAACCGCGAAAGGGCCGGGACGGACGAGATGCCTCGTCCGTCCCGGCCCTTCGGCTCTCCGCCGCCGTCCGGCGCGCCCGGCCCCCGGAATGTGTGCCGGGCGCGAAGCGGCTGTATACAGGTGCGCGTGGAGTTGGACGCGCTTGATCGTGCGATCGTGGGGGCCCTGGTCGAGGACGCCCGGGCGACGTACGCCGAAATCGGGCACCAGATCGGGCTTTCCGCCCCGGCCGTCAAGCGGCGCATCGACCGCCTGCTGAACAGTGGGGCCATCACCGGCTTCACCGCTCTGGTCGAGCCATCGGCGCTGGGCTGGACCACCGAGGCGTACGTCGAGCTGTTCTGCCGGGGCAAGACCTCCCCCGCCGAGATCGGCCTGGCCGTCTCCCGCCATCCCGAGGTGATCTCCGCCTGCACCATCACCGGCGAGGCCGACGCGCTGCTGCACATCCGCGCCAAGGACGTCCGGCACGTCGAGCAGGTGATCGAACGGGTCGCCGCCGAGCCGTTCGTCATCCGGACCAAGAGCGCGATCGTGCTGTCCCGCCTGATCGACACCCCGCATGCCCGCGACGGGGTACCCCAGTCGTCCTGACGGTCCCACAGATCGCCCGATTTCTTCACATCGCGGACATCCTGCCGAGACGCCGGTGAAACATATCGTGACCTGCGGCCGACGGCGCGAAAGGACGTTCGGCTACATCCGCGGGCCCACGCAACGGATCGCCGCGAAGGGGGCAAAGCGCGCAACCGATCGCCGTGAGCGCGCAAGCTCCGCGCCTGGTTCGCGCCGATGGTCGTTTCTAGGCTGATGCCATCCCTGACCAGCCGTTTTCCCGACGGAGCGATAGATGGCGCACAGCCGGCATTACCTCATGTGTCGTCCCGACCACTTTGCGGTCGAGTACGCGATCAACCCGTGGATGGACCCGGACGCCGGGGCCGACGCGGCCACGGCCGTGCGCCAGTGGGAGGGGTTGAAGGACGCCTACGAGGAGCTGGGGCACCAGGTCAGCCTGATCGACCCGGTCGAAGGGCTGCCCGACATGGTGTTCGCCGCCAACGGCGCCCTTGTGGTGGGCGGCCGGGTGTACGGCGCGCGGTTCGCCAACGCCGAGCGCGCCGCCGAAGGCCCCGCGTACCTGCGCTGGTTCACCGAGAACGGCTTCGGCACCGTGATGGAGCCCGCCGAGACGAACGAAGGCGAGGGCGACTTCCTCACCCTGGACGAGGTGATCCTGGCCGGCACCGGCTTCCGTACCGCGATCTCCGCGCACAAGGAGGCCCAGGAGTTCCTCGGCCGCCCCGTGGTGACCCTCCGGCTCGTCGACCCGCGCTACTACCACCTGGACACCGCGCTGTTCCCGATCAACGGCCACAACGTGGCCTACTATCCGGGCGCGTTCTCGCCGGGCAGCCAGGAGGTGCTCCGGCGGATGTTCCCCGACGCCGTGCTCGCCGGCGCGCAGGACGCGGCGGTGCTCGGCCTCAACGCGGTCAGCGACGGCCACAACGTCGTGATCAACGTGGAGGCCGGCGAGCTGGCCCTGGAGCTCAAGCGCCGGGGCCTGAACGTCATCCCCGTCGACCTCAGCGAACTGCGCAAGGCCGGCGGTGGCCCGAAGTGCTGCACTCTGGAGATCCGCGTATGACCACCACCACCGACATCATCGAGCTGAGCGAGCGGCACAGCGCGCACAACTACCACCCGCTGCCGGTGGTCGTGCGCGAGGCGCGAGGCGCGTGGGTGACCGACGTCGAGGGCCGGCGCTATCTCGACTGCCTGGCCGGCTACTCCTCGCTCAACTTCGGCCACGGCAACCAGGCCATCCTCGGCGCGGCGCAGGAGCAGCTCCAGCGGCTGACCCTGACCAGCAGGGCGTTCTTCCACGACCGGTTCGCCGACTTCTGCGCGGGCCTCGCGGCGCTGTGCGGCAAGGACATGGTCCTGCCGATGAACACCGGCGCCGAGGCCGTCGAGACCGCGATCAAGGTGGCCCGCAAGTGGGGGTACGAGGTCAAGGGCGTCACCCCGGACCACGCCGAGATCATCGTCATGGACGGCAACTTCCACGGCCGGACCACGACGATCGTGAGCTTCTCCACCGACCCCGACGCCCGCGACGGATTCGGCCCCGCGACGCCGGGATTCACCGTCGTCGAGTACGGCTCGGCCGAGGCGATCCGCGCGGCCATCACCCCGGACACGGTGGCCGTGCTGCTGGAGCCGATCCAGGGCGAGGCCGGGGTGCTCGTCCCGCCGCCCGGCTACCTGCGGCAGGTCAGGGAGATCTGCACCGAGCACAACGTGCTGCTGGTCGCCGACGAGATCCAGTCCGGGCTCGGCCGCACCGGCGACACCTTCGCCTGCCAGCACGAGGGCGTGGTGCCCGACATGTACGTGCTGGGCAAGGCGCTCGGCGGCGGCGTCGTCCCAGTGTCCGCCGTGGTCGCCGACGCCGATGTGCTCGGGGTGATCAAGCCCGGCCAGCACGGCTCGACCTTCGGCGGCAACCCGCTGGCCTGCGCGGTCGGCAGCGCCGTCATCGGCCTGCTGAACACCGGCGAGTACCAGGCCAGGGCGCGCGAACTCGGCGCGCTGCTGCACGAGCGGCTGCGGGCCCTTATGGGCCACGGCGTCATCGCGGTGCGCGGCCGCGGCCTGTGGGCGGGCGTGGACATCGACCCGTCCATCGCCACCGGCCGGCAGGTCTGCGAGGCGCTCATGCGGCACGGCGTGCTCGCCAAGGACACCCATGGGTCCACCATCCGCCTGGCGCCGCCGCTCGTGGTGTCCGAGGAGGACCTCAACTGGGCCGTCGACCGGTTGACCGAGGTGCTGGAGGAGCTGTCCGCCGCTCTGCCGGCCGGCTCGCCCGAGCTCGCCGGCCGCTGAGCCGATCACATCCCGTACCGGCCCGCCGAAGCGCGGGCCGGTACGGCCCTGGTCAGGAGGTGAGCCGGATGCGGGTGAGCTCCTCGAAGTCGGGGCGCGCGGTGTGCCAGCGCACCACCGCGGAGCGTCCGTCCAGGTCGAGTGAGGCGATCGCGTTCGGGAACCACGGGCCGTTGGTGATCTTCCAGCGCAGGGCCCGCCGGGGGAGGCGGACCGTGCGGGTGAGCAGGCCGCCGACCAAGCTGGCCACGCCGAACGAGCCGATCACGTTGGCCAGCCGCAGCCCTCGGCTCAGCGGGTTGCGGATCGGCGAGCAGACCGCCTGGTAGATGCGGGTCGAGTCGAGGTCGGCCGAGGACGGCCCGGCCGCGGCCAGGTAGGAGTAGTGGACGTCGCCGGACATCAGCACGATCGTCGCCGGGGGCCTGCCACGCCGGCCGGCGGCGACGTCCACGAGCAGCCGGCCGAGCTGTTCGAACGACGTCCGGAACGCCCCCCAGTGCTCCAGGTCGAGCGCCTGGCGGATCTTCTCGGCGTACCCCGCCGCCCGGGGCCCCCACGCGCCGCCCGCGACGGCCTCGTTCCAGCTCTCCACGTCGAAGATGCCGCTCGGCAGGAACACCGGCACCGAGGACCCGATCAGCAGGTGGTCCACGTCGCCGGTGGCCAGGTCGGCGAACCAGGCCCACTCGTCGTCGTCGAGCATCCGCCGGCGGCCCGGGTCGAGCTGCCGGGCGCACCGGGTGTCCAGCATGATCAGCCGGGTGCCGCCGATGTCGCGGGTGTAGCTCCACCGGGTGGAGGCGGGGTCCTCGTCGGCCTTGCGGGCGAACGCGTCGAGCAACCCGCCGCCGTCGCCCCCGTCACCGGCCGCGCGGATCTCGGCGTACAGCGGGTCGGCCTTGCGCTCGGCCGGCGAGAGGTTGCCCAGGTGCTGGTAGACCCAGTAGGCGCCGAGCGCGGAGACGACGCGGGTCGGCCACCACGACACCTCGGCCATGGTGCGCCGCCAGGCCATGGAGGTGTTCCAGTCGTCGCGCACGTCGTGATCGTCGAAGATCATCGCAGTGGGGACGGTGGAGAGCACCCAGCGCACCACCGGGTCGCTCCACGCCTGCCGGTACAGCTCGGCGTACTCCTCGAAGTCCACGATCTCGTCGGGGCCGTCCTGGCGCCGGGCGTGGATGAAGTCCAGCATCTCCTGGGACGGCTCGTCGGCGTACACCTGGTCACCCAGGAAGATCAGCAGACTGGGCAGCGCGTCGCCCTGCATGAGCCGCAGCCCGAACTCGCGCAGCACGTCCGGCCCGTGGGTGCGCACGTGCGGCTCGTCGTGCGGCACGCTGGTGCGGCAGGAGCCGAACACCACGCGGTTCAACTCGGCCAGCGGGCAGATCTTGCTCTCGGGGAGGTCCTCCAGCGGCCACACCTGGCGCCCGTCCAGCTCAACGGTGTACGAGCCGGTCTCCTCGACGTCCACGATGGCGTAGTGATGGCCGTGGACGGTGAAGGTGCGCTCGGTGGCACGTGCCCCCGCGACCTCGACGGCGACCTCGCAGGGATCACTCGTCTCCACCCATATCGACGCGCTCGTCTCATCGACGTAACGCAGCATCGGCCCTACCAGCAAGTCGGGCACGTTTTCCTCCCCTAGTGCGCACCGCTTCGAACCTTATGCTCAACTCGTCCCGAAGCGCAGGGCGACCGGGCCCTCCCCTTGGCACGGCCGCCACGCCCGCAGCCGGACGACGAGCACGGCATGGCGGCCGATCGCCGGGCGAGCGTACGAGAGTTTCAGGTCGCGGCGCCCGCCCGGTGCGGCCGGTGCCGTACGTCGCGATGATCGCGCAGCGGCACCGGCTCCGACCGGCCGAGCAGGCCACTGCCCCCTTTGCCGGAAATATCACCATTTAGCGGCGCGGCACAGCCTGCCGGCGGTCACGATGGGACGTCAGGAGGAGAAGACCGTCCAGCGCTCCACGAGGCGGAACCCCATGTCCGCGTAGAGCGGTGCGCCCAGCTCGCTGGCGTGCAGGAACGCCGTACGCGCGCCCGCCGCGTACGCGTCGCCCAGCACCGCCGCGGTCACCGCCCGGCCGTACCCGCGCCGGCGGTGCGACGGAGGCACCGCGATGTTGAACACTCCCACCAGGTCGCCCGCGACGACGCCGAACGAGGTGCCCACCGGCTCCCCGTCCACCTCCGCGACGTACGCGCGCATGCCGGGGTGGTCCATCAGGGCAGGCAGGCTGAAGCGCTCGAACACCTCGGGCGGCCCCTCGAACCCGGCGGCCATCGTCGCCTGGTACCGCTCACGTTCCTCGCCGGTCACCGGGCGGACGCGCACCTGCCCGGCCTCGGCGGCCTTGCCGTCCTCCTCGGTGATCTCCTTGGTCATCAACGGCAGCGACAGACGCTGGGTGCGGTCGTGCGCCGCGGCGATGTCGGCGATCCGCGGGTCGAAGCGCTCCCCTCGCACCTGGATGCTCCACGGCACCCCGCGCAGCCGCTCCGACGCGGCGAACTGCGCGACCTCCTCGGCGTCGGCCCGCGGCGCGACGCTGAAGACGCCGCTCAACAGCGGCGTCGGCGCGCCACTGACCATCTCGTACGTGCCCCGCGCGCCGGCCCGGTGGTAGCCGTCCGGCTGGGCCGCCACGAACATCGCGATCGCCGCCGCCCACGCCTCGGCCGCAATATCAGCAGAAGTCTGCATAAATCCCCCCTTGGATGCCCGAAACCCTACAAGTGCTCGCCACCGCGTACGCGGCCGTCAGTCGCACCGCAGAACGGGCAGATCGTGGGGAAAGCACGCTCAGGGACCTGGACCCGCCACGGACCGGCCCTTCAACGTGACCCGACATTCAGCCGGATCGCGGCATTCCCCGAGCGGATCGGGCACCGACATCCGGCGTGCCGGTCACACGTTCCCGCGGCGACCGGCCCGCCGAGGCCGTCAGCGGGCGCGCAGCCAGGCGACCGTCTCCTTGAGCTGCGCCTCCAGCGGGGTCGGGGTGAGACCGAAGACCGATTCGAAGGCCGAGGAGTCCAGGATGAACGGCCGGTCGAACTGGTACCGCGTCTCCTCCAGCTCGCGCACCATCGGCACGAACAGCCCCGCCGCCCGCATCGCGATGTGCGGAATGGCGGAGACGCGCGGCGCGGGGGCCCCCGCCGCCGCGGCGAGGCGCTCGACCAGCTCCCTGATGGTCACCGCAGGTAGTGTCGGCACGTGCCAGGCCCTTCCCCAGGCCCGCTCGCCGGTGCCCGCGGCGGCCAGCGCCCGCGCCACGTCGGGGATGTAGGTGAAGCTGTGCGGGTGGTCGACCGGAGCGGGAACCCGCACCGGCTTCCCGTCGAGAATCGGCGCGATGTACCCGAAAACGGAGTCCTTGCTCATTCCCGGGCCGAAGAAGTCGGAGGCGCGCACCTCGGTGGCGCGCAGGCGGCCCGCCTCGTGCGCGGCGAGCGCGTCGGCCCACATCTTCGCTCGCACCCTGCCCTTGGACCCGGCGGACGCGAGGGGCAGGTCCTCGGTGATCGGCCCGTCCACCGGCCCGTACCCGTACAGGTTGCCGAGGATGACCAGCCCCGCTCCATTGTGCTCGGCCGCCGCGAGCAGCGCGTCCGCGACCGGCGGCCAGTCCTGCGGCCAGCGGTGGTAGGCCATGTTGACGCAGTTGTACAGCGCGTCGGCCCCCTCGGTGATGCGGGCGAGCCGCGGGCCGTCCCCCGCGTCCGCCGCGACCCGTTCGATCCGCTCACCGGCCGGGCCCGACCCCGACCGGGTGACCACGACGACCTCGTGGCCCGCTCCGGCCAGTTCCTCCGCCAGGTGCGCCCCGACCTGCCCGGCCCCGACCACGACGTGCTTCCCCATGTCCCTGCTCCTTCGTGACGACCCGTGTGACACCCGTCCCACGGTCCCCGGCGTGACCGCGCATCGCGGACCCGGCGCCGGAACGGTGCCGAAGCACTCCAATCAGTGCTCCCTTTCGAGAGCAATGCTCTCTCAAGAGAACGCCGCAGTCAAGAGCACTGCTCTCAAATCAGATGGCCAGTCTCCAGGTGGATGGCCACCGCCGGCATTCGGATGGGCGACCTGGCCGAGATGAAGGCCGAGCGGGAGCCGCCTGCACGGGTTACGATCCGCTCCGTACCCGTTACGACGGTTTCGCCTTCCCCCGGAGTCCGACGTGAGTGAACTGATGCGCATGCCACTGGCCGACGGCGGCCAGGTCGTGGTCGAGGTCTCCGAGAACGAGCCCGGCGTCCACCGGGTGTCGCGCGGCGGCAACGGCAGGATCGAAGCCGCCGTGGACTCCCTGCAGGTGGCACTCCAGCCCATCAGGGAAGCCGCCGAAGCCGCCCTGGAGACCTTCCGCAAGTCCGGCCCGGACGAGGTGGAGATCGAGCTGGGCGTCAAGCTCAACGCCGAGGCCGGCGCCGTCATCGCCAAGTCCTCCGTCGAAGGCCACCTGACCGTCAAGCTCACCTGGCGGCGCCTCCCGGAATCCTGACATGCGCCCCTGGTCGGTCCGCGTCCACGGCGCCGGCGCGGCGTGCGGCGCGGGCGTCCTCATCGACGACCGGCACATCCTGACCTGCGCGCACGTCGTGAACGCCGCCCTCGGCAGAGACACGGCCGAACGCTCTCTCCCGGCCGCGCCGATCGAGGTCGACTTCCCGATCGACGCCGGCGGAGCCCGCCTCCCGGCCACGGTCGCGGACGGCGGATGGTTCCCCATCGAGGACGACGAGCGAGGGGACGTCGCCGTCCTGAGACTCGCCACACCACCACCCGCCGGCACCGCGCCCGCCGTACTGTCCGACCACGTGGCGCGCGGCACCCGCATACGCGCCTACGGCTACCCGCGCGGCGTCGACACCGGGGTCTGGGCCGTGGCGTACGAGGTCGGCGACCCCAGCGGTCCCGGCTGGGTCCAGCTCGACGCCTCCCGCACCACCGGCAAACGCATCGAGCGCGGGTTCAGCGGCGCCGGCGTCGAGAGCGACGACACCGGTCACGTTCTCGGCATCGCGGTCACCGAGGACCGTGATGAGGCGGCGAAGGTCGCCTGGATGCTCCCGGTCGCGGTCCTGGCCCGGTACTGGCCATCCCTCCCGATCACGGCCACCGGGCACCGGCCCCGTCCTGGTGACGGCACGCACACCGTCGATGACGCACGAGCCACTCCCCTGCCGCCGCAACTCTCCGGTGTCCTGCGGATGATGTGCCAGGTGACCGACGACCTGCCCTACCCGCTACGCGGCATCCGCGGACGCTTCCCGCTGTCCGATGTGTACGTGCGGCAGAGCGTCGCCGCCGCCCCCGAGCCGCGCAGGCGCTGGGACGAGGACGACGACGAGCTCGTGCTGGAGGAACGGCGGCCCGCGACCGGACTGGCACAGCCCTTCGAGCAGGTCTTCGAGCAGCACGACCATCTGGTGATCGAGGGCGCGGCGGGACTCGGCAAGACCACCCTCGGCAGGATGCTGACCCGCCACTTCGCCAAGAGCGTCCTCAAGGACGCCGAGACCGCTACGAAGGACGCGCCCCTTGCCAGGCTGGCCCCGGCCGGAGCGGCGCGGGAGACGCCCACGACGCCGAACGACACCGCCACGACACAGAACGACGCGGCCACGTTATCGACGGACGCGCGCACGGCCGCCGGAGCCGTCCGGCGGGACGACATGCTGGTGCCGATCATGCTGCCCGCCCGCGTATTGGCCACGCACCTCGACCGGAGCTGGCCGGAGGCGTTGCGAACGGCGGTCGCCGCCGAGTACGGCCGCCCCGACGGCGAGGTGCCGGCCGACCTGTTCGGCCACCGGATCGACGGACGGCGCTGGCTGGTCGTGGTGGACGCCCTGGACGAGATCCCCGACCAGGACGACCGCGAACGGCTGCTGACCGCGCTCGCCGCACGCATCCCGGACAGCGAGGGCCCGGCGAGGTTCCTGGTCACGACCCGCCCGCTCTCCCCCGGCGAGGTCGACCGGCTGCGCGGGCCACGGGTCGGCATGTACGAGCTGCAACCGTTCGACCAGGAAGCCCTCGTGCAATTCGCCCGGAACTGGTTCGACCCGGACGGCACGCCGTCGGGGAACGCGGCGGCGGAGGAGTTCCTGCGGCAGGTGCGGCTGGCCGGACTGGAGGAGGTGCTGGTCGTGCCACTGCTGGCCACGGTCGCCGCCAACATCCACCAGTCGCGGCGCGACCGCCCCCTTCCTTCCGGCCGCTACGAGCTGTACGAGGAGTACATCGGCCGGTACGCCCAGGCTCGCGCCGAGGCGGACTCCTCGACCTTGGCCGTCCTGAAAGAGGTGACCGGCGGCCCGGCCCTCGCCGACTGGCTGTACGCGCACCGCGCCGAACTGCTGGAGGAACTGGCCACCGCCTACACCACCACCGAGACCCCGCTGCTGGAGGTCGCTCAGCGTTTCCTGGCCGACCACGCTCCGCTGCCCGCGCGACTGCCGTTCGACTGGGAGAGCACCCTGGCCGAGTGGCTGGCGCAGACCGGCGTACTGACCCGGAGCCGTACCCGCCTGCGTTTCCTGCACCACACCTTTGCCGAACACCTGGCCGCCACCGCCCGCGCCAAGACCCTTCCCCGCGACTTCCGCCCCGGCGAGCCGCCATGGGAGGAGCTGATGACCGCCCTGCTCCTCGACGACGAGGCCACCGAGCGCGTGGTGCTCCACTACCTCCACCTGGCAGGAGAAGGAACAGGCCTGCTCGACGCCCTGCAACACGGCACCCTGGACCAACGCACCCGCGCCGACAAGCTCATCGAAGCAGGCGCCCCCACCTCAGAGGGCCAGCTCAGCGCATACCTGGTCCGCCTTGAGGACAAGGTGCGCACGGACGCCTCCGCCGACCTCGACCGTGTCTCCGCTCTCACCCGTCACGCACTGGTACGTGAGCGCTTGGAAGGTTTTCTGACCGACCCCTCACTCGGAACCGAGAACCGGATCGCGATCATCGACGCGCTGCGGGAACGATCCGAGCGAGCACGCCGGGACGGCCCTTCCCTGCTGCGATCGTTCACCACTGCCGACCACCCGATGAGCACCCGCTGCGCCGCCGCCACCGTCCTCGCCCGGTTCGGCGACACCCATCGCGCCCAGGCCGCACGCATCCTCCAGGAGTTCGCTGAGAACGTCGAGGCCGAGCGAGACGACCGCATGGCGGCGGCACGGGGCCTTGCCGGGCTCGGTGCGGAACACCGGGCGCGGGCCGGCCTGGTCTTCCATCGGCTGGCGACCGATTCCATGATCCACCCCTGGTACCGAATCGACGCCACGGAGGATTTGGCCAAGTGCGGCGCTGAACATCGAACGCGCGCCGCCGCCGTCCTGCGCAACATCGCCGCGGACGCCACGGTCGGAGGCTGGAACCGGCCAGAAGCCGTGGAGAAGCTGTATGAACTCGGCGGACCCTACAGGGAGGAAGCCGTACGCCTGCTGGACCGGCTGGCCGAGGATCTGGTGAACGATCCGGTGGAACGCGCGTACGCGTTGGTGGCGCTCGCGAAGATCGAACCATGCCACCGTTCCGCGGCGGCCGAGGCCGTCGTCCAAGCGGCCACCGACGTCAGCTCGTACTTCGGAGGCCGACGCTTGATCACGGTCGAGCTGGCGGAGCTCGGTGAGCCACATCGCGCGACCGCAGCGAACATCCTGTTCGCTCTGGCTACCAGGCCTGACACCCCATTCCCTTCCTCCGTTCGCTGGCACGCGGCGAAGGCACTACTCAATCTGGGTCCCGGTTACCGGGCCATAGGCGCCGACGCGCTGCACGTGCTCGTCCAGGACGCGCGCGTCAGCGCGGGGGACCTCAGGAACATGGCCGTCCTGCTCGCCCGACTGGGCGGGGACCACCGTTCCCTAGCCGCCGATGCGCTGCTGCGACTCGCCACCGGCCACGTCATCCCAGTCGAAACACGCCATTCGGCAGCGAAGACACTCGCCAACCTGGGAAGCGAGCACCATAGGCAGGTACTTGAGATCTTCGAGGCGCTGCGAGAGCACCCCCTCGCGTCCTCCACAGAACAGGCACTGGCCGCGACGACATTGGCCGCGCTCAACCCCGACACCGCACCAGTGGCCGCCGGCTTACTGCACCGCGTCGCCGGCGCTCCCACAGCCAGTACCGAGGCTCGGCTACAGGCCGCCGAGACGCTGACGGACCTGGGCTCGCGCCACATCGGTCAGGCGGCGGACCTGTACGTGGCCGTAGCGGCCGACCATCTGCACTCCGAGGACCGCCGCACTGCGGCGGACAAGCTGCTCAGCCTGGGTGGCGAGTATCGAAAGCACGCCGTCGCGATCAGCGAGGAGTTGATCACCGACCCCACCATCGACTCCTCAGTGAGATGGTTCACCTCGAGCGGCTCCGTCTTCTCGGCCGAGGTCACCGCCGACCGTTGCGCCGAGGTCGGGGACCAAATTATCAGCGATGTCTCCGCGGATTTCTGGTACAGGGTCAACGTCCTCAATGAACTGCGGGTCATGGGCGCCGAACGCAGCCGCTTGGCGCTCGCCCTCCAGTACCGTCTCGCCACCGACCCGTCCGTGCCCGCCATGCACCGCAAAGATTGCCTCGAAGACATCGCGCATATCGGCGAGGAACACCGGGCACGAGCGGTCGCGATCCTCCTCGGGATGGCCGAGGCCACCGCTCCGCACGTCCATCTCCGGCCGTTCATCCTGGCCTGCGTCGCCCGTATCGAACCCGCGCAGATGGACACAATCGCCGAACTACTGCACCGGCACGCCGCAGACCCGCTCGTCGCATCTGCTGGCCGTGGTGAGAGTGCGTACGAGCTGGCGAAGCTGGGCGGTACGCATCGTCGGCGCGGGGCGGAGATTCTGTGCCGGCTGGCCACCGATCTCGGCATTGATGCGAACGAACGAATGGAGGCGGCACGGTCGCTGACCAACCTCGGCGGTGAAGAGCTGGAGCGGGGCGCGGAGTTGCTGTACCGGCCGGCCACCCGCAGCTCCGAGGAAGCGGTTCTGGAACCGGACGTGCGAAGGCGGGCGGCGCTGGACCTGGCGAGGCTGGGCGGCGAGCACAGGATTCGGGGTGCCGCCGTCTTGACCGACCTGGCCGCCGACCCACTGGTGGATGTGAGCGTGCGCTGGACGGCGGCTCGTGACCTTGCCGGGCTGGGCGGCGACGAGCGTGATCAAGGGGCCAGGGTACTGGGTGAACTGGTCACTGGTTCCATCCATGATCCGGAAGAGCGCCTGGAAGCCGCACTGGCCCTCGCCGAGCTGGGTCCCACCGCGCAGGTCCGCGCGTTCCGCGTTCTCGGCGAGCTGGCCGTGGACGCGAGCGCCGATGTGTTCGTCCGCCGATGGTGTGCGGAGTACCTCGGCCGGCTGCCGGTACCCGAGACGCAGAAGATCGCGATAACGGCCCTGCACCGCCTCGCCGAGGACCGCGACGTGGACGCGTGGAACCGGCTGTGGGCCATCGAGTCCCTGGCGGCGCTGGGGCCGGACGCCCGCCGACTCGCGTGCGAGGCGATGGAACGGTTCCGCAAAGAGAAGGACGGAGCCGACGGCGAACTGCCACGGGCACTGGCCATCGCCGCCATGGCGGATGTAAGTGACGCCTGCCATTTCGACGCCGTCGAGCTGCTCACCCGGCTGGCGGAGAGCACCACCCGCGCGGACCACGAACGGATCCAGGCCGCCATCACGCTGCTACGCCTCAGCTACATCCACACAGAACGCGGGGCACGGCTGCTCGGCATGATCGCGGCCGATCCCGGCGTACGAGCCTGGGAACGCCGTCAGGCCGCCGAAACGCTCGCCCGGCTCGGCCCCGGAAACCGTGCGCACGCCGTGCAGTGCTTCCAGGCCATCGCCGCCGACGCCGCCGCCGACCCCTGGGAACGGGGAGAGGCCGCCATGGCCATGGCTCACCTGTCCACTGAGGACGGCGACCGGCAGCAGGCGGTCGCCGTGCTACAGCGCATCGCCGAGGACAAGGGAGTCCCCGGCGACCAGCGCCGCCACGCCGCCGGCATTCTCCTCGTCCTGGGACCTGAGGCACGCCCGGTGGGAATCCGGGCACTGCAGTCCATGGCCACCGACCGGCAAGCCGGGGACGACGACCGCTGGTCCACTCTCGCCGTCCTCACCGAGCAGGAAGAAGACCGCGACGTATTGGCCCGCATGCTTCGCGACCTGGCCGAGGAGCCGGACGCCGACGCGGGCGTACGGCGACAGGCCGCGCTCGCCCTCGCGATGCTGGGCGACGAGCGGCGCGAGGAGGCCGTACGAGCACTGCGCGGGTTGTCCGCCGACCCGGCGGTCAGCGGCGCGCACCGCGCTCTGGCCCTGGACTCCTTGGCCACCATCACCCCGACCACGTCCCTGCGAGACGAGGCCGCGGAGACGCTCGCCCGGGAGGCTGCGGACCCCGCCAACCCGGTACCGCTGCGCCGCACGGCCGCAGAAGTCCTGGCCCGCCACCATCTCGGACACCGGGGCCAGGCCGCCGAACTCCTGCACGAAATCGCCGCCGCCGAATCTGTGCACCCGGAAGAACGCCGTCACGCGGCACAGGCACTGGCCGACCTGGGATCCGGTCACCGGGACGGCGCCATACGGCTCCTCCAGATGTTGGCCGACGACACGACCACGGACCAGTACGAGCGTGCCGTCACGGCCTTGGCCCTGGCCGCCCTGCGCCCGTCGCACCGCAGAACCGCCGTCGATCACGCGCGAAGGCTGCTGAACGACCCCGGACTCCCCGCCGACCGGCGTCTCACGATCGCCGAAGGCCTCGCCGAACTGGGCACGCCGCATCAGCAAGCCGCCGTAACGGCCGTTCAGGCTCTCGTCGTCGCATCCTCGGACGACGGCACGAGCAGATTCCGTGCCGTCCAAGCCCTTGCCCGCCTGCTCGGCGCCGACGGCCGGATCAAGGAGCCGCCCTCGCTCCGTGACGCTCCCGCCTGATCGGCCTCCGGTAGGCGTGGTCCGCGTACGACCCGTGCGAAGCCTGTCTGGTACGCCTCGGGAAAGCCGAGGTATCGGCCAACGGCCCCTCATGACTTCGCCTAAGGTCTCTCGGGTACCGGGGCACCAGCGGATACCGGATCTCTCCGGTCTGCGGCCTCGCTGTTACCCGCCTTCGCCGTCCTGCCCGCCGCCGACGATCATTTGCCGGCGGTCACGGCCTTCAGTTCGTCGAATGACTCCCTGATGATCTTCGGGAGGTCCGGTACGTCCGAGAGGTCCGGCGATCCGGACTGGCCGGGTTCGCCGACCCAGCGTTCGAACGCGACCCTGAAGACGGCGATGCCCGCCTCGGCGGCCAGGCTCGCGGCCGGGTCCGCGACGCCGCGTTCGCGCAACGCGTCCGCGAGCGCCGCCGCGAGTGAGACGAGCTTGATCAGCTCACGCTCCCGGAGTCCGGGATTGGCGATGATGACGGCGTGCCGCCGACGGGCGAATTCGCGGCGTTCCTGGAGCAGCCCGCCGGCGACTTCGACGGCGGCGGCGATCGCCTCCATCGGCGTCGCGGACTCGGGAGCCTCGGCGACGGTGCTGACGAACAGTTCCTGCAGGGCACCCGATCCGCCGAAGAGCACCTCGCGCTTGTCGGCGAAGTGCCGGAAGAACGTCCGCTCCGTCACCCCCGCCCGCGCGGCGATCTCCGCGACAGTGGCCTGTTCGAACCCGCGCTCGCTGTAGAGCTCCAGCGCCGCCCGCTCCAGCCGCCCGCGCGCGCCCGGCTCCCATCGACCCATGGGCCCAATCGTAGTTGATGACAGCAACTGACATCACGAGCTATGCTCGAACTCGGCGATGTCAGACACTGACATCGCAGGACCCTGCGCGCACATTCTGCGCTGAGGGCATCGACGTATCCGAAAGGTTTCCCATGCGCGTTTTCGTCACCGGCGCCTCCGGCTGGATCGGCTCCGCCGTCGTTCCCGAGCTCATCGCCGCAGGGCATCAGGTCGTCGGACTGGCCCGCTCGGACGCCTCGGCCGCCGCCCTGGCCGCGGCCGGAGCAGAGGTGCAGCGCGGCACTCTCGACGATCTGGACGGCCTGGCCGCTGCCGCCGCCGCCGCGGACGGAGTGATCCACCTCGCGTTCAAGCACGACATCGCCTTCTCCGGCGGCTTCCAGGAGGCCACCGACGCCGACCGCCGCGTCGTCGAGATGTTCGGCGAGGCCCTCGCAGGCTCGGGCCGTCCGCTCGTCATCGCCTCCGGAACCCTCGGCCTCGCGCTGGGACGGGTGGCGACCGAACAGGACGGGGCGACTCCCGACCCGTCGGCGTCAGGCGACCGGTCGGCCACCGGACGGCTGACGCTCTCCCTGGCCTCTCGCGGCGTCCGCTCGTGCGTCATGCGACTGGCCCCGACCGTGCACGGCGAAGGCGACTACGGCTTCGTCCCGATGCTGGTCGGCATCGCCCGCGCCAAGGGCGTCTCCGGGTACGTGGACGACGGGTCCAACCGCTGGACGGCCGTACACCGGCTCGACGCGGCGCACCTGTTCCGCCTCGCCTTGGAGCAGGCCCCGGCGGGGTCGATGCTGCACGCGGTCGCCGAGGAGGGCGTACCGATGCGCGCCATCGCCGAGGTGATCGGCCGCCACCTGGACGTCCCGGTGGCCTCGATCCCCCTGGAGAAGGCGGGCGAGCACTTCGGCTGGCTGGGCGGCCCCGTCGCGATGGACAGCCCGGCGTCCAGCACGCTGACCCGTGAGCTGCTGGGCTGGCAGCCGACGCAGCCGGGTCTCATCGACGACCTCGAAAAGGGCCACTACTTCCACACCCCGTCGGCCTGACCGGCCGCACCTCGACGGTCCATCTCGCATCCGAACCCGCGGGCCCAGCCCCGCCCACCGGTTCTGAGTGAACGGCTCGCCCCGGTGACCGGCTTCGATCAGGACGCCGGCCGGGACCGCCATTCATCGGCGAGGATGCTCATCTCGAACGAGGACCACCACACGCCGTTCGCCGTCGCGACCTCGCGGAGTGTGCCTTCCCGGACGAACCCGAGCCGCTCGTAGAGTCGCACGGCGGTGGCGTTGTGGGTGAACACCCCGAGCGACACACGATGCACGCCCATCTCATCGAAGGCGACCCGCTGGACGGCCCCGACCAGCGCCTCCCCCACCCCGCACCCTCTGGCTCCGGGCGCCACCAGCACCCGCCCGAGCCGGGCCGTCCACCCCGGGGCGTCCAGCATCATCGAGGCGTGCGCGAGCGGCTTGCCGGGGTCGTCCCGGTCGACCGCCGTCCAGACCCGCATCCGATCATGCGCCCCGGCGGCGTACCGCAGCACCTGCCGCTCATCCAGCGGCCAGGTGAACCCGGTCGCCCCCGACCACATCACCAGCTCCGCCGGCCCGTCCACCCACGAGACCAGCGACACGGCATCGGACACCACGAAGTCCCGCAACTCGATCACGCCCCACCTATACCGCAGCCGACACTCCGGCACCCATACCAAGTCCCAATGACACGAGATATGGAATAGGTCCTCCCTCATAGTGCTTACGCCGCGACAGGGCTCCTGGGAGGATTCGCCATCGCACAAGTACCGGGAACTCCTGATACTGCTTACGTTGAGGCGGCTTCGAACGCGCAAGTTACCGACTGGACAGAAACCGTGCGGACCCTAGCATTCAGATACGAAGGGATTCGCCCAGAAGCGCCGTCCCAACACGAATCCCTAGACCTGATCAAGGAGACGCTGCAGCAATGGACGAGTTGACCCAGGAACCACGGACAGCCAAGTGGATCAAGTCCAGCCATTCAGGCAACAACGGCGGGAACTGCATCGAGGTCGCACGCCTCTCCGGGGCGCAACGGGGCGTACGCGACAGCAAGAACCCAGCAGGGCCGGTGCTACTGATCCCTGGGCCTGAGTGGACCACGTTCATCGCCGACATGAAGACCGGCGAAGTCTCCCGATCCTGCTGAGGTGAGAACGAAGTGACTCCGATAACAGAATGGGACACATGGCGTAAATCCTCCCGGTCGGGGCCAGACGGCGGCGAATGCGTTGAGGTCACGCATGTTCCCGGTGGCCGACGAGGGGTACGGGACAGCAAGAACCCCACCGGGCCAGCCCTGCTCGTCTCCGAGCCTGAATGGGTCGCCTTCATCAACAGCATGAAGAACGGGAGATTCTCCTGATTCGCCAGTAAAAGGTGATGCGGACGGACGACTTGAGCCGGGAGCCACGGGCAGCCGAGTGGATCAAGTCCAGCCACTCTGGACCGGATGGCGGGAACTGCGTCGAGGTGGCGCGTCTCCCAGATGCCGGCCGGGCCGTACGCGACAGCAAGAACCCGGCCGGAGAGGCACTGGTCGTCACCCCGTCCGAGTGGAGCGCGTTCGTCAATGGCGTGAAAGCCGGAACACCCTCGTCTGCGGCGTAAAGGCCGGCATCCCCGCCGAAAGGCCGCGGCCGATGGCGGCAGGGTGGTCGTTGGCGACTGCCAAGCGGGATCGGACGCTGGGCTCCGATCCCACGAAAGTTAGAGCGGTGCTCTCTGAGCGAGTCGGCGCTCTGGTAGGGTTGGCGGGGTGAGTGTCAGTCGTAGTGTGCGGGAGCGTGTGCGGGCCGAGCTGATCGGGGAGATCAAGGCGGTGGCGCGGCGGCACCTCGCGGTGGAGGGGGCGGCGGGGCTGTCGCTGCGGGCCGTCGCACGCGAGCTGGGGATGGTCTCCTCGGCGATCTACCGGTACTTCCCGAGTAGGGACGATCTGCTCACCGCGCTCATCATCGAGGCGTTCGACGCGGTCGGGACCGCCGTCGAGCAGGCCGACGCGGCGTGCCCGCGCGAGCACCACCTGGACCGGTGGATGGCGTCCTGCCGGGCGATTCGCACGTGGGCGCTGGCCAATCCGCACGAGTACGCGCTCATCCACGGCACGCCGGTGCCCGGGTACGTGGCGCCGCAGGACACCGTGGCGGCGGCCGCCCGGGACGGCATCGTGCTGACCGGCATTGTGCGCGATGCGAAGCAGGCGGGCAGGCTCTTGCCCGTACCCGGACTGCCGCTCACTCCCTCGTCCTTCGCGCCGGACGCGGAACGGCTGCGCGAGGTCCTGACCCCGGACTTCTCCGACGACCTCATTCTGCGTACGCTGCTCGCCTGGACCCAGATCTACGGCCATGTGAGCTTCGAGCTGTTCGGCATGTACAAGGCCCTGATCGAGGCGGACCGCGCCGACGCCTTCGACTACACCGCCCTCCTCCAAGCCCACATCCTCGGCCTGAAGATTCGATAGTCCCCGAGCTCCCGGAACCTCACGCTTCGCCGAGCTTCCCTATGGCGCGACCGCCCTGCGGAGCCACCTCCCAGAGCGCGCTCACCGGCATGGCCCGCATGCGTTCGCCGAAGGGAAGGGTCTGGGTACCGGTGTAGAGCACGACTCCGACGACGAAGTCGTCCCCGAGACGGTCGGCCAGATGACGTAGTCCGCGAAAGTCGTCCGGACGCACCGTGGACGAGGCTTTCACCTCGATGGCCACGACCCGGCCCTGGCGGTTCTCCAGGACGGCGTCGACCTCCACCTTGTCCTTGGTCCGATAGTGGAACAGCTCGGCGCGCTCCTCCGACCAGGTGAGCTGGCGCGCCAACTCCATCAGGACGAACCCTTCGAGAAGCGGCCCGAACGCGCCTTCCGGCCGGACGAGGCTCCTGGCGTCCACACCCAGCAGGTTGGCGGCCACTCCGGAGTCCACGAAGGCGAGCTTCGGTGTGCTCGTCGCACGACTGCTCAGGTTGCGCGACCACGCCGGTACGCGTTTGGTCAGGAACACCTCCTCGAGCAGCGCGAGGTATCGAAGGACGGTACTCGTCGACAGCCCGACGTTCAGGGCGCCGGCGACGAGAAGCCGCCCGGACCGGGCCGCCAGCAACCGCACCAGCGCCCGCATCTCCGACAGTCGTTCGATGTCCGAGAGCTGACTCACGTCTCGTGCGATGAGATCCGAGACGTACGAATCGAGGAATCGCTCCCGGCGCCGGGGGTTCGTCCGCGCGACCGCTTCGGGGAAACCCCCGCGGACGACTCGTTCCGCGTAGTCGTTGCGGGTCGCGGACGAGGTGTGATGGACCTTCGGCCCCTCCTGGAACAGCGCGTCCACCAGGCCGTCAGGCGTCCCGTCGATCTCCCCCTGTGAGAAGGGCCAGAGCTCGATGGTCTCCACCCGGCCCGGCAGTGCGTCCGGGAGCCCGCGCAGGCCCAGCACCCGCGCGGAACCGGTCAGGAGATAGCGTCCCGGCCGGGGGTCGGTGTCCACCTGCTCCTTGATGGCCAGCAGGAGATCAGGGACACGCTGAATCTCGTCGATGACCATGGGCTCGTGGAACGCGACGAAGCCGGCGGGATCGGCGATCGCGGCCTGTCGCACGGCGGGTGTGTCGAGGTTGCGCCATTCGGCCGCACGGTCTTTGGCGAGTAGCCGGACCAGGGTGCTCTTGCCGGACTGGCGGGCACCGTTGACGAGCACGACCCGGGTGTCGTTCAGCGCCTCTCGGACGGCTCTGGCCGCCCGGCGCGGCAGCACGTGCCCCAACGGTGTCTGCGAGGTGTTGACCACCAGGTCAGCATGCCAGCAATGGCTTCGATCCGCTACAACGGCCGCTACTCAGCTGACATCGTGGTCGCCGCCCACCTGACGCGCTGGTCGCAACCTATGTGACACGTTGGTCGCTCATTGGCTGACGTGATGGTCGCCGCTCCACTGACGCGATGGCCGCTCCTCCGCAGATCGATCGGCCGACTTGCGATGACAGCGGCCGGCTCGGCGGTCAGCGCGCTGTGAACAGGCGTGATATCGAAATCTTCATGGATTCCGCCCTGATATCGATATTGGACATCCCGCGACGGGGTCTGGTTGGCTCACAGCTCCTGACCGATCAACAGTGAGGATGACCATGCGATTCTTCCGTGCCCACCGGTTCGGAACGACGGTGAGCGCAGGCGTGCTGGGGATCTCGGTCCTGGCGGGTGGCAGCGCGTACGGGAGCGGCAGCGCGTGGGCGGCTCCGTACGCGGCGGCGGAGATCGGCCACGCCTCCCCGGTGCAGGGATCAGTACGGACGGCTGTACCGGACCGGCCCCTGGGGTTGTCGCCGGCGAAGGCGCGGCGGGAGCTGCGGGCGCTGGAGACGGCGTTCAAGGCACGCATCGGCGCGTACGTGATCGACACGGCGACCGGGAAGACGTTCGGCTACCGCTCCGGCGAGCGGTTCCCGCTCCTGTCCACCTTCAAGGCGATGGCCTGCGCCGCCGTGCTGAAGAAAGCGCGCACGTCGGACCCGGGCCTGATGGGCCGGGTCGTGCGCTGGACCAAGGACGAACTGAAGGAGAACTCGCCGGTCACCGAGAAGCACGTGCACGACGGGATGACGGTCGCGGAGCTGTGCAGAGCGGCGATCACCTACAGCGACAACACCGCCGGGAACATGATCCTGAAGCAGATCGGCGGGCCGAAGGGCCTGACCGCGTACTTCCGGACGCTGAAGGACCCGGTCTCCCGGCTGGACCGCTGGGAGACCGAACTGAACGAGTGGACCCCCAAGGAGAGGCGGGACACCACCAGGCCCGCCTTCATCGCCCGTGACCTGGGCAAGGTGGCCGTGGGCACCGCGCTGGACGACAGGGACGAGGCGCAGCTGAACGCGTGGCTGCTGGCGAACACGACCGGCGGCGAGCGGATCAGGGCCGGCCTGCCGAAGAGCTGGATCATCGGCGACAAGACGGGCAGCGCCAACTCGCACGGGGCCGCCAACGACATCGCCGTCGTCCGCACCTCGCCGTCCGCCGCGCCGCTGATCATGGCGATCTACACCAACGCCAGGGCGGCCGGAACCCCGTACGACAACAAGCTCGTCGCCCGCACCGCCACCATCCTGGCCCGCGCCATCGGCAAGCTCCCCTAACCCGACCAGCCGCTCCAGAAGACCGGAATGGTCGTCTCCGTCGTGGCAGCGGTGGGAATGCCGGTTCTCGGCATGACTTCCGAGAACCGGCATCCCCGGGGCGTTCCTGACCTGCCGGCCGCTGAGCCGGTGATGCGTCCCGCCAGTGTGCCGCCGTGCTCCTCGCTCCCTTGCTGATGCGCGGGTCGCCTGGCGGCTGGGGCCGCGGCGGGATCACTGCCGGCCGGTTCGGTGCCGGGTGGGGTGACGGTGGCGTGTATCACACGAGGGCCGGGAAGAGAATTGTGCGCAACTTAGTTGCGGGATATTCGATTGCGTACGGCACGATGCGCTGACGAAGCGCCACCCGAAGGAGAAGAACGATGAACCGTCCCACCACCCGCCGCCGCGTGCTGGCCGCGCTGCTCGGCTCGGCCGTCGCCGCGACCGCTCTGACCGGAGTCACCGCGCTGCCGGCCGGTGCGGAGGCGGTCGCAGGAGGGCACGGGAGCAAGCCGACGGTCGTGCTCGTGCACGGCGCCTTCGCCGACGCCTCGAGTTGGAGCGGCGTGGTGGAACGCCTCCAGCGGCACGGTTATCGCGTCATCGCCCCGGCCAACCCGCTGCGTGGCCTGGCGTCGGACGCCGCTTACACCGCCGCCCTGCTCAAGAGCGTCAAAGGCCCGGTCGTCCTGGTCGGCCACTCCTACGGCGGCGCCGTGATCAGCAATGCCGCGCGGGGCGACGACAACGTCAAGGCCCTGGTGTCGGTCGCCGGGTTCCTCCCTGACAAGGGGGAGAGCGCCGCCGAACTGTCGGGCAAGTTCCCCGGCAGCACCCTCGGCCCGACCCTGCAGGAGGTTCCGCTGCCCGGCGGGCAGACCGACCTCTACGTGCGGCAGGAGAAGTTCCGCAAGCAGTTCGCCCACGACGTGCCCGCCGCCCAGGCCGCCGTGATGGCCGCCACCCAGCGCCCGGTCACCGCCGCCGCGCTGAACGAGGGCTCCGGCGCCCCCGCCTGGAAGAAGATCCCCACGTACGTGCTCATCCCGACCGGTGACAAGAACATCCCGCCGGCCGCCCAGCGGTGGATGGCCAAGCGCGCGCACGCCCGCGCCGTCGTCACGATCAAGGATGCCTCGCACGCCGTCCTGGTCTCCCGGCCCGGAGCCGTGGCCGACCTCATCGAGCGCGCCGCCACCAACAGCCGCTGAGCATGGCGGATGCGCTCGGGGCGCCGCCTGAGATGAGCAGGACGCGTCCGGGCCGCTGCCGGCATCAAGCAGGACACCTGCGGGCGCCGGCCACGACGCGGCCGGATCGCTGCCGGCGCTGAGTACGGCCGCGGGACACGACTCGGCCGCGCCCGCACGAGGGTGTGGCGGGCGCGGCCGGGGAGGACGGGGGCCTTGTGGGCCTGGTGTCCGGCGCGGGTGGCGCGCGGGCTCAGGCGACGCCGGGCAGGTCGTGCCGGCGTCGCCGCGAGCCCCGGCCGTCAGCCGCGGGAGGCGCGGTTGACGGCGCTGAGGATGGCCTTGAGGGAGGCGGTGACGGTGTTGCCGTCCACCCCGACGCCCCACAGGACGCGGTCGCCGACCTGGCACTCGACGTAGGCGGCGGCGCGGGCGTCGGAGCCGGCGCTCATGGCGTGCTCGGTGTAGTCCAGGACGCGGACGTCCACCCCGACACGGCCGAGCGCGTCCACGAACGCGGAGATCGGGCCGTTGCCGACGCCCTCGATCTCGCGGATGTCGTCGCCGATGCGGAGGTCCGCGCTGATGGCGTCCTTCTCGTCGACGTTGGAGACGTTGCGGTGGGCCAGCAGTCCGTAGCGTCCCCACGGCTTGGCGTCGTTCGGGAGGAACTCGTCGCGGAACACCTCCCACATCTGCGCCGGGGTGACCTCGCCGCCCGCGGAGTCGGTGTGGGTCTGGATGACGCCGGAGAACTCGATCTGCAGGCGGCGCGGCAGGTCGAAGCCGTGCTCGGCCTTCATGATGTAGGCGACGCCGCCCTTGCCGGACTGGCTGTTGACCCGGATGACGGCCTCGTAGGTGCGCCCGACGTCCTTGGGGTCGATCGGCAGGTAGGGGACGGCCCAGGGGAAGTCGGCGACCGGGACGCCCGCTGCGGCGGCGTCGCGGTCGAGGGCCTCCAGGCCCTTCTTGATGGCGTCCTGGTGGGAGCCGGAGAAGGCGGTGTACACCAGCTCGCCGCCGTAGGGGTGGCGGGGGTGGACGGGCAGTTGGTTGCAGTATTCGACGACGCGGCGGATCTCGTCGATGTCGCCGAAGTCGATCTGCGGGTCGATGCCCTGAGAGAAGAGGTTCAGGCCCAGGGTGACCAGGCACACGTTGCCGGTGCGCTCGCCGTTGCCGAACAGGCAGCCCTCGATGCGGTCGGCGCCGGCCTGGTAGCCCAGCTCGGCGGCGGCGACGGCGGAGCCGCGGTCGTTGTGCGGGTGCAGGGACAGCACGATCGAGTCGCGGTAGGCCAGGTTGCGGTGCATCCACTCGATCTGGTCGGCGTAGACGTTCGGGGTGGCCATCTCGACGGTGGCCGGCAGGTTGATGATGACCTTGCGGTCGGGGGTGGGCTGCCAGACGTCGTTGACGGCGTCGCAGACCTCGACGGCGTACTCGAGCTCGGTGCCGGTGAAGGACTCCGGCGAGTACTGGAAGTAGATCTCGGTGTCGCCCATCGTCTCGGCGAGCTTCTTGCACAGCTTGGCACCCTCGACGGCGATCGCCGTGATGCCCTCCTTGTCCTGGCCGAAGACGACGCGGCGCTGCAGGGTGGAGGTCGAGTTGTACAGGTGGACGATCGCCTGCTTGGCGCCGCGCAGCGACTCGAAGGTGCGCTCGATCAGCTCGGGCCGGGCCTGGGTCAGCACCTGGATGACCACATCGTCGGGGACGCGCCCCTCCTCGATGATCTGGCGGATGAAGTCGAACTCGGTCTGCGACGCCGCGGGGAACCCTACCTCGATCTCCTTGTAGCCCATGCTCACCAGCAGGTCGAACATGCGCAGTTTGCGGTGGGGGTCCATGGGGTCGATCAGCGCCTGGTTGCCGTCGCGCAGGTCGACCGCGCACCACTGCGGGGCACGGTCGATGACCTTGTCGGGCCAGGTGCGGTCGGTCAGGCGGACCGGGGTGAACGGCTGGTAGCGCTTGACGGGCATCGGACTGGCTTGCTGCTGGGGATACATCGCATGCTCCTGGTCATGTCGGGACCGGGGCGGGCACACGTCGGCGCAGACGTCATGACGGGCACGGAACGTCCGGACCGGTCTCGTCGAACCTGCCGGATCCGCTGTACGCGGCCGAAGTCGTCGACGAAAGAGTGGAAGCTCGCCACCGGGATCAAACCCTTGAAAGCGGCCGACGCGCATGGCTCGCACCGCGGCGAGGGAGCCGGCCTCTTACAGGCCCCCGCCGCGGCGGCTAAGAAGAAGCAGCCCGCGCAGCATAACCAAGACGGTAGCAGACGCCGGACGCGGCCCGTAACGCGTTCGCCCGTGCTCGGGGTGACCCCGGGACGGGAAGGGGATCGCGCCGAGGCTACCGGCCGGTGGGAGACACCGGCCCCAGGGCAGGGGGCGCAGGGGTGGTTCGTCCCCGTAAGCTCCCTGCTGGAAGACAGGAGGAACAGCGATGCAAGACGGCCAGATCCTTTCGAGAATCAAGGAACTCATCGCGGAGGAGCACGAGCTGCGCTCACAGCTGACCACGGGCGAGGTGTCCGAGGGCGAGGAGCACAGCCGTGTCCGCGCGCTGGAGGAAGAGCTCGACCAGTGCTGGGACCTGCTGCGCCAGCGCAGGGCTCACCGCGAGTTCGGCGAGGACCCCGACCACGCCAGCCCGCGCCCGGTGAACGAGGTGGAGAACTACTGGCAGTAGCCCCCGACGCCCGGCCCGGCCCGTCCTCGCGGCACGCCCGCACTGGACGGGCCACGGCCGGCACCGGCGGGGCCACCGGCGCACCCGCCGTACGACGGCGTCGGCTTCACCGTCCACCATCCCGCCGACCCGGCGCCGTCCCATGGACCCGCACCGAGCGGAACGATCAGCGCCGCGGACCGCGGCACCCGGCCACCGCCCCGGCACCCCGCTGACCAGTGATCGGGTGATGAGCGGTTGAAGTACCCCGGCTCGCCTCGCCATCCGCGCGGCAGCGGCGCCTGCTCGCCGTAATCCGCCCGACCCGGCACGGCTCCGCGCAACGGACCCGCAGCGTGGAAGAACGCTCGGCCGAGACGTGCACCATGGTTCGCCACGGGCTCCACGGACTGGAAGGCGAGCGGGAAACGTAGGGGGGCGTAAAGAAATTGTGGTTGGCGGGGTTTGGGGTTTTGCTTCCCGTTTCGGCGTTTAGTCGTATTTCTGCGTTGTAATCGGAGTATTCGGAGTAATCGGACTTCGAGCACCACGACGGCAGGCACGACGAGCGCGGACCGCGGCGGGGAGGCTGCTGTGATCTACACACGCGAAGCGCCGGCCCCGGCGAGCGCGCCCGCCCCGAAAGGGCGGGCCGTCATCGACTGGCTCACCACCACCGACCACAAGAAGATCGGCAACCTCTACCTGATCACCGCGTTCGGGTTCTTCCTGTTCGCCGGCATCGAGGCGATGATCATCCGGGCCGAGCTGATGGCGCCCGGCCTGCAGTTCGTGACCCGCAAGGAGTACAACGAGCTGTTCACGACGCACGGCACGCTGATGCTCCTGCTGTTCGCCACCCCGCTGTTCGCCGGCTTCGCCAACGCGATCATGCCGCTGCAGATCGGCGCGCCGGACGTGGCCTTCCCGCGGCTCAACATGCTGAGTTACTGGCTCTTCCTGTTCGGCGGGCTCATCGTGATCGGCGGGTTCCTCACCGCGAGCGGGCCGGCCGACTTCGGCTGGACCGCCTACACCCCGCTGTCCCGGGAGACCTACTCGCCGGACGTCGGCAAGGACCTGTGGATCATGGGCCTGGTCATGTCCGGCCTCGGCACCATCCTCGGCGCGGTCAACTTCGTCACCACGATCATCGCCATGCGCGCGCCCGGCATGACGATGTTCCGGATGCCGATCTTCACGTGGAACACCCTGCTGACCAGCATGCTGGTGCTGCTGGCGTTCCCGGTGCTGGCCGCCGCGCTGCTGGCCCTGGCGGCCGACCGGCGCCTGGGCACGCACATCTACGACCCGGACACCTACGGGGCCATCCTGTGGCAGCACCTGTTCTGGTTCTTCGGCCACCCCGAGGTGTACATCGTCGCGCTGCCGTTCTTCGGGATCATCACCGAGGTGATCCCGGTCTTCAGCCGCAAGCCGGTCTTCGGGTACATCGGCCTGGTCGGCGCCACCATCGCGATCACCGGCCTGTCGATGACGGTGTGGGCGCACCACATGTTCGCGACCGGCCAGGTGCTGCTGCCGTTCTTCTCGTTCATGTCGTTCCTCATCGCCGTGCCGACCGGGGTGAAGTTCTTCAACTGGGTCGGGACGATGTGGCGCGGGCACATCCACCTGCTCACGCCGATGCTGTTCGCGGTCGGCTTCCTGGCGACGTTCCTGCTGGGCGGGCTCACCGGGGTCATCCTGGCCTCACCGCCGCTGGACTTCCACGTGACCGACTCCTACTTCGTGGTGGCGCACTTCCACTACGTGCTGTTCGGCACCGTGGTCTTCGCGATGTTCGCCGGGTTCTACTTCTGGTGGCCGAAGCTCACCGGA
>NZ_BMNT01000041.1:0-38263 GCF_014646695.1 Sphaerisporangium melleum | reverse complement strand
ACCCTCGGCAAGTGGCACTTCTGGACGCTGTTCATCGGCTTCCACACCACCTTCCTGGTGCAGCACTGGCTCGGCGCGCAGGGGTTCCCGCGCCGGTACGCCGACTACTCCGCCGCCGACGGCTTCACCACGGCCAACGCGATCTCGTCGATCGGCTCGTTCCTCCTGGGCGCCTCGACACTGCCGTTCCTCTACAACGTCTGGTACACCTGGCGGCACGGCACCCGGGTGACCAGGGACGACCCGTGGGAGTTCGGCAACTCGCTGGAGTGGGCGACCTCCTGCCCGCCGCCGCGGCACAACTTCACCCACCTGCCGCGCATCCGCTCGGAACGGCCGGCGTTCGACATCCACTACGCGCACCTGCCGCTGAAGATCCAGCGGGCGAGCAGGCCCGAACGGGAGTGACGGCGGGGCTCAGACGGCGAGCAGGCGGTGGACCTCCTCCTCACGCAGCTCCTCCGCCGGGCCCGAGCGCACCACGTGCCCGGCGTCCAGGATGAGGAAGCGGTCGGCGAGCCGCAGCGCGAGGTCGACGTACTGCTCGACGAGGAGCACGGCCAGCCCGCCGCGGTGCAGGCTCTCGATGGCCTCCTCGATCTCCAGGATGATGGACGGCTGGATGCCCTCGGTCGGCTCGTCCAGGATGAGCAGCTTCGGCCGGGTGACCAGCGCCCGGGCCATGGCGAGCTGCTGTTGCTGGCCGCCGGACAGGAATCCCGCCCGTTTCTTCAGCAACGGCTTCAGCCGGGGGAAGACCGCGAGGGCCTCCTCGATCGCGCCGAGGTCCTTGTGGCCGGACGCCTCCGCCGTGACCAGCAGGTTGCCCATCACGCTGAGCTGCGGGAACGTCTCGTGCCCCTGCGGGACGTAGCCGAGGCCGAGCCGTACCCGCTCGTGCGGCCGCAGCCGCGTCACGTCCTTGCCCTCGAACGTCACCGTGCCGGCCGTGGCGGGCAGCACGCCCATCACGGTGTTCAGCAGGGTGGTCTTGCCCACGCCGTTGCGTCCCATGACGCAGACCAGGCTGCCGGGCGCCACCTCGAACGACACGTCGAACAGCACCCGCGCCCTGCCGTACCCGGCGGAAAGCCCCTGTACCGACAGCATCACTTCACCTCTCCGGCGGCGGCCGAGCCGGCGACCGGACCGGCGGCGGTGCCGCTCATCGTGCCGGTGCCCGCCGCGCCGGGCCCGGCTACCACGCCCTCACCGATGGCCGTCCCCGCGTCCGGGCCCCCGGCCATCCTCCCGCCTCCGGCCGAAGCGGTGGTCTTTCCCGCCACGGCGGGGTCAAACGTGTCGTCGGTGCGGCCCAGGTAGACCTCCTGGACCCGGGGATCGGCCCGCACCTCGTCGACCGAGCCCTCCACGAGCACCTTGCCCTCGTGCAGCACGGTCACCTGGGAGGCGTACCGGCGCAGGAACTCCATGTCGTGCTCGATCACGATCACCGTGTGCTCCTTGGCGATCTCGGTGAGCAGCTCACCGGTGTGCTGGCGCTCCTCCCCCGACATGCCGGCGACCGGCTCGTCCAGCAGCAGCAGGCGCGGCCCCTGGGCGATGAGCATGCCGATCTCCAGCCACTGCCGCTGCCCGTGCGAGAGCACCCCGGCGGGGCGGTCGGCGAGCGCGTGCAACTGGGTGGTCTCCATCGCCGCCGCCACCGCGTCGGACACCCCGCGCCGCCGCCGGGCCAGCGACCACAGCGGCCTGCGGAATGACGCGGCCAGGTCGAGGTTCTCCAGCACGGTCAGCTCCTCGAACACGACCGAGGTCTGGAAGGTGCGGCCCACGCCCATCCGGACGATCTCGTGCTCCTTGCGCCCGGCCAGGTCGCGGCCCTCGAAGCGCACCGAACCGCCGGCGGGGCGGGTGAGACCGGTGATCACGTCGATCAGCGTGGTCTTGCCCGCGCCGTTCGGGCCGATGAGGAAGCGCAGCTCCCCGCGCTCGACCGTGAGATCGACCCCGTCCAGGGCGCGGAACCCGTCGAACACCACCGACAGGTCGCGCACCTCCAGCAGCGCTTCGCTCATCTCACCGGCTCCCGGGCTCCACGTGCCGCGATCAGGATCTGGCGGGTCTTCGCCGCCGGGGACCCGCTCATGCCCTCGCCTCCGGCGCCTCGACCAGCGGCCCGTCCGCGCCGCCCGCCATGTCCCCGTCCATCGTCCGGCTCCTGGATTGCGTGCGGGCGGCGATCAGGTTACGGGCGGCGGCGAGCAGGCCGAACAGTCCCTTGGGGGCGAGGCTGATCACCAGGATGAACAGCGCCCCCTGCAGGTAGAGCCAGCCGTCGGCGAACTCCTCGCTGAACGACGTCCTGGCGTACCCCATGAGCACCGCGCCGAGCACGGCGCCCGCGAGCGAGAACCGGCCGCCGACGGCCACGGCGACGACCAGTTCCAGGGACGGCACCACGCCGAGCAGCGCCGGGGAGATGATGCCGACGACCGGGACGAACAGCGCCCCGGCCAGTCCGGCCATGCCGGCCGACACCGCGAAGGTGACGGTCTTGACGGTCGCCGGGTTGTAGCCGAGGAAGCGGACGCGGTCCTCGCCGTCCCTGATCGCGACCAGCAGCCGGCCGAACCTGCTGCGGACGAGCTGCCGGGCCAGCAGGTACAGCACGCCGAGGACCGCGGCGACGACCAGGTACAGCCCGCGCTGGGTCTCGTCGGCGGCGAGGTCCTGGCCGAACAGCTCGAAGAAGTTGGTCAGCCCGTTCGTGCCGCCGGTCAGGCCCTGCTGGCCGACGAGCAGGATGACGGTCGCCGCGGCCAGCGCCTGGGTGAGGATCGCGAAGTACGCGCCGCGCACCCGCTGCCGGAACACCAGCGCGCCGAGCAGCAGGGCGAGCAGCACCGGGCCTGCGACCGCGAACACGACGGCGAAGACGGGGTTGGCGAACGGCGCCCACAGCGCGGGCAGCTTCTCCACCCCGCTCCACACCATGAAGTCGGGCAGGTCGCCGCCGGCGTCGTTGAGCTTGAGGTACATGCCCATCGCGTAGCCGCCGAGCCCGAAGAACACCCCCTGGCCGAGGGTGAGCATGCCGCCCTGCCCCCAGGCGAGCCCGATGCCGAGCGCGACGATGGCGTAGCAGAGGTACTTGGCCAGCAGGTTGAGCCGGAACGGCTCCAGCAGCAGGGGGGCGGCCACCAGGGCCAGCACGGCGACGAAGGTGAACACCGCCGGGCCCTTGAGCCGGTCGCGCAAGGACGGGCCGCGCAGGGCCGGCGCGGGCGGGGCGGGCGGGACGAGGTTGCGCACGGTGGCCGTCATGTGAGCGCCCTCGCCCTGAGCACGAACAGGCCCTGCGGGCGCACCTGCAGGAACCCGATGATCACCACGAGGACGATGACCTTGGCCAGGCTGGCGTTGGTCCAGAACTCGGCGTAGGAGTTCAGCAGCCCCAGCGCGGCGGCCGCGATCACCGCGCCGCCCAGCCGGCCGAGGCCGCCGGCGACCACGACGAGGAAGGCGTCCACGATGTAGTAGGTGCCGAGCGCGGGCCCGACCGGGCCGATCAGCGTGAGCGCGACTCCGGCGATGCCGGCCAGGCCCGAGCCGATGAAGAAGGTGCGCTGGTCCACCCGGCCGGTGTTGATGCCGCTCACCGCGGCGAGCTGGCGGTTCTGCATGACCGCCTGCATGCGCCGTCCCTGCGAGGTGCGGTTCATGTACCCCCAGATCGCCACGACGCTGCCGACGGCGAGCGCGAAGATGAACAGCCGGTTGTAGGGCAGGATGCCCATGCCGCCCTGTAGCCAGGTGGGTGCCTGCACCTGGACGTTCGGCGCGCCGAACAGGTCTCTGGCGAGCTGCTGCAGCACCAGGCTGACGCCCCAGGTGAGCAGCAGGGTGTCCAGGGGCCGGCCGTAGAAGTGCCGGATGGCCAGCCGTTCCAGGATGAGCCCCATGATCCCGGCCACGGCGAACGCGACGGGCAGCGCGACGAGCACCGCCTGCCGTCCCGCCCAGCCCTGGAGCAGGTAGGCGGTGTAGGCACCCGCCATGATGAACTCGCCGTGGGCCATGTTGATCACGCCCATCTGGCCGAACGTGAAGGTCAGGCCGAGCGCGATCAGCAGCAGCACGGCGCCGATCGAGAGCCCGATGGGGAGCTGGTTGACCACGGCCTCCATCAGCGGCTCACCTCCTTGCCGCACGAAGTGCGGACGTCTTGGGCGAATGCGGACGTGTCGTGCCGGAGGGAACGTGCCTGGGGTCCGGCTCCGGGACGCGGGTGGCGCCGCGTGTCGCGGCCGCCCGGTGCGCTCGGCCGGCCACCGCGCCGCGGTCATCTCCGCGGTCAGGTCGCCGCCCGCGTCCCGGATCCGTCTGGGGTGGCCGGACTTGGCGAGACTTCCCCTCGGCCCGGCCACGTTCTCGAAAAGGCGACCGTCAGGTGAGACCGCCCGCCCAGGGATAGGTCTTCAGGTACGGATCGGGCTTGATCGGCTTGCCGGAGTTCCAGACCTCCTTGATCTGGCCGTCCGGCTCGATGACGCCGATGCGCGCCGTCTTGTACATGTGCTGGTTCTCGCCGTCGATGGTGACCGTGCCCTCGGGGCGTTCCAGCGCGATGCCGCCCGCGGCCTTCTTCACCGCCTCGACCTCGGTGCTGCCGGCCTTCTTCACCGCCTCGGCCCACAGGTAGACGGAGTTGTAGCCGGCCTCCATCGGGTCGGAGGTCACCCGGTCCTTGCCGTACTTGGCCTTGAACGCCTCGACGAACTTGGCGTTGGCCGGGTTGTCGGTGGTCTGGTAGTAGTTCCAGGCCACGAGGTGCCCGGCGATGTTGTCGACGCCGATGCCCTTGACCTCTTCCTCGGCGACGCTCACCGACATGACGGGCATCGTGTCGGCGCCCACCCCCGCGCTCTTCAGTTGCTTGAAGAAGGCGACGTTGCTGTCACCGTTGAGGGTGTTGAAGACGGCGTCCGGTTTGGCCTGGACGACCTTGTTCACCAGCGTGCTGTATTCGGTGTGCCCGAGCGGGGTGTACTCCTCGCCGAGTACCTCCATCCCGTTCGCCGCCGCGTACGCCTTGATGATTTTGTTCGCGGTGCGCGGGAAGACGTAGTCGCTGCCGACCAGGAAGAGCTTTTTCTTGCCCTTTTCCTTGAGGTAGTCCAGGCCGGGAACGATCTGCTGGTTGGTGGTGGCGCCGGTGTAGAAAATGTAGGGGGAGCTTTCCAGGCCCTCGTACTGCACCGGATACCACAGCAGCGCCTTGCGCTTCTCGAACACCGGCAGCATGGCCTTGCGGCTCGCCGAGGTCCAGCCGCCGAACACCGTGGCGACCTTGTCCTGGGCGATCAGCTTGGTGGCCTTCTCCGCGAAGGTCGGCCAGTCGGACGCGCCGTCCTCCACGACCGGGACGAGCTGCTTGCCCAGCACGCCACCGGCCTTGTTGATCTCTTCGATGGCCAGCAGCTCCGAGTCACGTACCGTGACCTCGCTGATCGCCATGGTGCCGCTGAGGGAGTGCAGGAGCCCCACCTTTATGGTGTCCCCGCCTCCACCCGCCGCGGCGCTGCCGCCCTCGGTGGCCGATGATCCGCCACCGCAGGCCGCGAGCCCGGTCAACAGGACCGCCGCCGCGGCCCCGACGCGCCAAGCTGGATTCCGCAATTACTCCTCCTCGTCGATACGGCCCCCGCACCGACTCATCTGCCGCAAAGGTGATCGAGTCACGTTTCCCGTACGCGTCCGGTTTGTTAATTGCCGTTTACCGGGATTTCACCGGAACAACACGACGCGTCTTCGCGGGCATCCCTAATCGGGGTTCCGTGCACGTCCGCATTCGTATCGGACGGGCCATCGGAGAGCCGGCGGGCTTTGCCGGGAAACGGGATGGGAAGGCGGGGAGGGCGGGCCGGAAGGGGCTGTGACTCCCGACACAGACCCGAAATGCCGGCGTCACGTCGGCGAAACCGCGGTTGCCTAGGGTCCGGCCATGCGGCTCACCCCACACGAACAGGAACGCCTGCTCATCCACGTCGCGGCGAACGTCGCGCGCGAGCGTCAGGCCCGGGGTCTGCGCCTGAACCACCCGGAGGCGACCGCGATCATCGCGTCGTTCCTCCTGGAGGGCGCACGGGACGGCCGGCCCGTCGCGGAGCTGATGGAGGCGGGCCGCAAGGTGCTCCGCCGCGAGGATGTCATGGAGGGTATCCCCGAGATGCTGGAATCCGTACAGATCGAGGCGACCTTCCCGGACGGCACCAAACTCGTCACCGTTCACCGGCCGATCCTGTGACCCGCCGCCCGGCCGCCACCCGGGAGGCCCGATGATCCCCGGGGAGATCGTCCACGCCGGGGAGCCCGTCCCGCTGAACCCCGGACGGGAGCGGGTGGTCCTGCGGGTGGTGAACACCGCCGACCGGCCGATCCAGGTCGGCTCGCACTACCACTTCGCCGCCGCCAACCCCGGCCTGTCCTTCGACCGGGACGCCGCGTGGGGCCGGCGCCTGGACGTGCCCGCCGGCACCGCCGTCCGGTTCGAGCCCGGCGTCGAGCGCGACGTCACGCTGGTGCCGATCGCCGGACACCGCGTCGTCCCCGGCCTGCGCCCCGAATGGGCCGGGCCGCTCGACACGCGCCAAGCGCAGGGAGGTTCCGATGAGTGAGCCCGTCATCGAGCGCTCGCGCTACGCCGCGCTGTACGGCCCGACCACCGGCGACCGCGTCCGGCTCGCCGACACCGACCTGTTCATCGAGGTGACCGACGACCTCGCCCGCGGGCCGGGCGCCGGCGACGAGGTGGTCTTCGGCGGCGGCAAGGTCATCCGCGAGTCGATGGGCCAGGCCAGGACCACCCGCGCCGAGGGCGCCCCCGACCTGGTCATCACCGGAGCGGTCATCCTGGACCACTGGGGCGTGGTCAAGGCCGACATCGGGGTCAGGGACGGGCGGATCACCGCCATCGGCAAGGCCGGCAATCCCGACACCATGGACGGCGTGCACCCCGACCTGGTGATCGGGCCGTCCACCGAGATCCTGGCCGGCAACGGCAAGATCGTCACCGCGGGCGCGATCGACTCGCACGTCCACCTCATCTGCCCGCAGATCGTGGACGAGGCCCTCGCCGCGGGCGTGACCACGCTCATCGGCGGCGGCACCGGCCCCGCCGAGGGCACCAAGGCCACCACCGTGACCGGCACCTGGTACCTCGCGCGGATGCTGGAGGCGATGGACGGCATGCCGGTCAACGTGGCGCTGCTCGGCAAGGGCAACACCGTCAGCAAGGAAGGGCTGATGGAGCAGCTGCGGGCCGGCGCCTCGGGCTTCAAGCTGCACGAGGACTGGGGCACCACGCCGTCGGCCATCGACGCCTGCCTGCGCGTCGCGGACGCCACCGGCGTGCAGGTCGCCATCCACACCGACACGCTGAACGAGGCGGGGTTCGTCGAGTCGACGCTCGGCGCGATCGGCGACCGGGCGATCCACGCCTACCACACCGAGGGTGCCGGAGGCGGCCACGCGCCGGACATCATCCGCGTCGCCTCCTACGCCAACGTGCTGCCGTCCTCGACCAACCCGACCCGCCCGCACACCGTCAACACCCTCGACGAGCACCTCGACATGCTGATGGTCTGCCACCATCTCAACCCGTCGGTGCCCGAGGACCTCGCCTTCGCCGAGTCGCGCATCCGCCCCACGACGATGGCGGCCGAGGACGTCCTGCACGACCTCGGGGCGATCTCGATGATCGGCTCCGACTCGCAGGCGATGGGCCGCATCGGCGAGACCGTCATCCGCACCTGGCAGACCGCCCACGTGATGAAGCGGCGCCGGGGCGCGCTGCCGGGCGACGGCGCGGCCGACAACCTCCGGGCGCGGCGCTACGTCGCCAAGTACACGATCTGCCCGGCCATCGCCCACGGGCTGGACGCGCAGGTCGGCTCGGTCGAGGTGGGCAAGCTCGCCGACCTGGTGCTGTGGGATCCGGCGTTCTTCGGGGTCAAGCCGAACCTCGTGGTCAAGGGGGGCGTCATCGCCTACGCGCAGATGGGCGACGCCAACGCCTCCATCCCGACGCCGCAGCCGGTGATGCCCCGCCCGATGTTCGGCGCGGCCCCGCTAACGGCGGCGGCCACGTCCGTGCACTTCGTCGCGCCACTCGCCATCGACGATGGCCTGGCCGACCGGCTGCGGGTGAACCGCGGCCTGGTCCCGGTCGCCGACGTGCGTTCCCGCCGGAAGGAGTCCATGCCGCTCAACGACGCGCTCCCGGCCATCGAGGTGGACCCCGACACCTTCGCGGTCCGCGTGGAGGGAGAGCTCATCGAGCCCGCCCCGGCCGAGGAGCTGCCCATGGCCCAGCGCTACTTCCTGTTCTGACCGGGCTTTCGACAATGGACGCGGCGCTGCTGCTCCTCGCCGACTCCCGGCTCCCGGCCGGTGGGCACGCCCACTCCGGGGGCGCGGAGCAGGCGGTGCGGGCCGGGGCGATCACCGGCACGGAGGACCTGGCGCGGTTCCTCCGCGGCCGGCTGGCCACCACCGGCCTGGTCACCGCCGCTCTGTCCGCGGCCGCCTGCCACCTCGCCGTGCTCCTCGGCTCGCACGGCGAGGACGGCGGGCGGCCGTGGACGGAACCGTCCGCCGCCGCCGCAGCGGAAAGCGAGACCGATGCCCGCGCCGCGTGGCGGGAGCTGGACGCCGAGGCCGACGCCCGCACGGCCTCTCCCGCGCAGCGGTACGCGGCGCGCACGCAGGGCAGGCTGCTGCTGCGCAGCGGGCGCCGCATCTGGCCCTCACCCGTGCTCGACACCCTGGCCCAGGCCGTCCCGGACGGCGTGCACCACCCGATCGCACTCGGCGCCGTGGCCGCCGCGGCCGGATGCTCCCGCCACGACGCCGCCATGGCCGCGGCGTACACCTCGATCACCGGACCGGCCACCGCGGCCGTCCGGCTGCTCGGGCTCGACCCCGTCGTCGTGCACCGGGTGCTCGCCGGCCTCGTGCCGGATCTCTCCGGAGTCGCCCGCACCGCCACCGCCGCCGCTTCCGGCACGGTGGAGGCGGGCGTCGCCGCCCGGGGCACGGCCGCCGAGGCCGTCCTCCGCATCGCGTGGGAGGAGCTTCCCGCGCACGCCGCTCCCGCACTCGATCTGCTGGCCGAACAGCACCTACGCACGGAGGTACGGCTCTTTGTCAGCTAACCACGACGACCGCCACCACTCCCCCGACCCGCACGGCCGGGCGCTGCGCCTCGGCGTCGGCGGCCCGGTAGGAAGCGGCAAGACGGCACTGGTCGCCGCACTGTGCCGCACGCTCGGCCCCGTACTGCGCCTCGGGGTGGTCACCAACGACATCTACACCACCGAGGACGCCGACTTCCTGCGCAGGGCCGGCGTGCTCGACCCCGAGCGCATCGTCGCCGTGCAGACCGGATGCTGCCCGCACACGGCCATCAGGGACGACATCGCCGCCAACATCGACGCGGTCGAGACTCTCGAAGAACGTTTCGGCCCGCTGGATCTGGTGATCGTGGAGAGCGGCGGCGACAACCTGACCGCGACCTTCAGCAGAGGGCTCGCCGACCAGCAGATCTTCGTGCTGGACGTGTCGGGCGGCGACAAGGTGCCCCGCAAAGGCGGCCCCGGCGTAACCTCGGCCGATCTGCTGGTGATCAACAAGACCGATCTGGCGAAACACGTGGGCGCCGACCTGACGGTGATGTCCCGTGACGCGGCGGCCGTACGCGACGGCAAACCGGTGCTGTTCACCTCGATCAGGGAGGTCCCGGAGGTGTACTCGGTGGCCGAATGGGTGCACGGGGTGGTCCAGTCGTGGGCGCACACCCAGGCGCACCATCCGCACGGCCCCGTCGTCCCCACCGCGAACGCCTGAGCGCCGCGCGTCCGCGTGCACCGCTCCGCCGCCCGGCCCCGCACCCGGCACGACGACACCCGCGACGACGCGCGTGTCGCGCCGTGGCGCCGCGTGCGGGGTGGTCCCGTACGCTCCGCGGCCCGGGCGAGTCGGCGCGCCCGGGCCGCGCGCGATGCCGGGGCCGCCGGCCCGCGAGACGGCGCGCGTGTCCGTGTGGGCGATGGCGCACAACGATAGGGCGGCGGCACCGGGAGAAAGGCGACCATGGGTGTGACGACAGGTGGGACCACAGAGGTGACGCCGGTCCAGGCGATCGGGGCCGCGCCCGTGCGCGGGGGCACCGGCCGGCGGGCGCTGTTCGCGCGGGCGGCCGTTGCCACCGCGCTGTCCGGCGGGCGTACCGTGCTGGACACGCTGCGCTCCGCCCCGCCGCTGACCCTGCGTCAGACCGGGCCCGGCACCGTACACCTGGTCGCCACGGCGGCCGGGCCGCTCGGCGGTGACGACCTCGGGCTGAGCATCGACGTGGCCCCCGGCACCGTCCTCACGATCGCCTCGGTGGCGAGCACGCTGGTGCTGCCGGGGCCGGAGGAGTCGGCGGAGTCGGTGCTGGTGGTGGACGCGCGGGTCGGGGCGGGGGCGACGCTGGTCTACGCCCCCGAGCCGACCGTGCTCGCGGCCGGGTGCGCGCACCGCATGGTCGTCCGGCTCACCCTGGAGGAGGGCGCGTCGGTGTCCTGGCGCGAGGAGATCGTCTTCGGCCGGCACGGCGAGCGGCCGGGACGCTGCCACGCCCGGTTCGACACGACCGCCGGGGGCGTGCCGCTGCTCCGGCAGGAGTTCGTGGTCGGCGACCCGGCCGTGGACGCCAGCCCCGCGGTGTACGGCGACGCCCGTTGCGTCGGCACCACCCTGCTGGCCGGCCCCGCGTTCGGCACGCCCCCCGGCGAAGCCGTCATCTCCGCCGGGTGCGCCGTGCTCCCGCTGGCCGGTCAGGGAACCCTCGTGAGCGCGCTGGCCCCCGACGCCCCCACCCTGCGCGCCCGCCTCACCTGGGGCGAGACACAGATCCTCCCCGCCTGACGGAGCACGGCGCCGGTACGTCCCCGCCCCGGTCGCCCTGGCAGTGCACCCCACGACCGTCGACACTCGCCGGCCACGCACGACCGCGGCCCACAAACGCCTCCCTATTCTGCCCTTTCCACCGGCGGGCCCCCCGCACGGCGATCAGCGTCCAGCCGCAGCGCGGACGAGCCCGCGATGATACGACACGGCTGCATCGCCGTTACCGGCACTCCGATAAGCCATGCCCAAAACCTTCAGAAAAAGGAAACCCGCCCATCTCCGTCTGCCGAAAGAGCCGCTCGTGGCCGCGTTCGTCAAGGCGTGCGGATGTAGCCCGCAGGATGTTCAAGCCTGGGTCGAGGCTCGCAGAAATGTGGCCGTGGTGACCGGCGCAACGATCGATCAATAGTAAATCGTCCGGGACAAAGCAGTCCTCCGGCCACCTCCCGTCCCCGGAATTTAATAAGGAGTCTCCCTGACAGAGGTCGCCCTGCCATGGGCCGTCGATCCGACACAGAGGAGACAAGATGCTGCAGAAATTGGCCGACAAGGCGCTGACTATGCTGGTGCCGCACACCCGGGCGGCCGCTACCTACACCAGGACGCAGTTCAACTACGTCCAGGGTGAGCCGGGATCCGGTTGCGAATCGTACGGCAACCGGTGGCGGCAGATCCACACCTGCACCTACATGGACAGTGGCAAACTGATCTCCTGCACCAGTTGGGCTTACTACGCCTGCGGCTGTAGAACCCGGCGCCCTGTCGGCCCGGATCTCCTCGTGTTCACGGACACGAGGAGATCCGGGCCGACGGGGCTAACGAAATCACGCTTCTGATTGGAACTCCTTTGCGCGTCTTCCTGGCACTGATCTCGAAGGACCCGAGGTCGCCCATCAGCGCCGCCGTCTCGGTCGCCCGCTCCGTGATCGGCGACGTCTTCCCGGCACCACTCGACACGGTCACATCCGACGAGTGGGAGAGCCAGGGAACGGCGCTGCTGGCCTGGTCGAACGAGGAATCGGTCTGGACGCGCTTACCACTGCTGGCCAAGGGGCCGGATCACGCCGTGGGCGTCAGCGGCCACCTGGCACAGGAAAAGGATGTCAGCGGGCTCGCCGGGGCCTCGTCACTTGGACGGGCGGCCGCCTCGCTGGCCGGATGTTTCTCCGCCTTCCGCGCGGCGCCCGGCGAGATCCAGGCGGCGACCGTGAGCACGCGGGCCTGCCCCGTCTTCTACGCGGAGACGCCCGAGTTGCACGTCGTGGGCAACCGTGCACTCCACGTCCACCTCGTCGCGACGGGAGGGACCGTCGCCTGGGACGAGCTCGCCCTCCAGTCGATGATCCGCCAGGGCTACTTCCTCTCCGACGAGACCCCGTTCCGCGGGGTGGAGGCGCTGGGGCCCTCTTCGTCGCTCCTCGTCCGGGACGGGAACCGGACGATCAGCGGCACGCCACTGCCGCAGGCCCGGCCCGCACCGACCTCGCCCCGCACCAAGCGAGCGGCCATCGCCCACCTCGGCGACGCCCTCGTGGCGGCCGTCGCCCCGCTGCGGTCGGCTCCGGAACCGGTGAACCTGGCGCTGACCGGCGGACGCGACAGCCGGCTGATGGCGGCCCTCCTCCACGCCGCGCGGATCCCCTTCCGCGCCACCACCAACGGCCTGGACGATCACCCTGATGTCGTGCTCGCCCGCCGGATCGCCGGGAAGCTGGGCATCCAGCACACCGTCATCGCGCCGGCGCAGACGGCCGCGAAGGACGCGATCGTCATACCGCACCCCTCCGAGCGCACGTACCAGGTGCTCAGGACGTGCGAGGGCATGACCTCGGCCTACGAGAGCATCGTGGAGTACCTGCCGTACAGCGCGAAGCCCACGATGTCCGGGCAGAGCGGAGAGATCCTTCGCGGGGGGTTCCTCTACAGCCAGAACAACACGAGCCAGAAGGCGATGCTGCGCCGTGTCAACGACTTCTTCCTCAAGAACGAGGGGCTGTTCACCGACGAGGCCAACGAGCACGCCCGAACTCTCGCCGGGCCCTGGGTGGCACGGGCGCAGGAGAACCCGTGGGAGGTGCTCGACCACCTGTACGTCACCTATCGGGTGGGACGGTGGCACGCCGGTGCGCGGGTCGGGTCGTTGCTCCGCGGCAATCCCATCCAGCCTTTCCTGGACAACCGGGTGGTGTCCGAGGCACTCGCGCTCGATCAGAAGTGGCGGTACTCGGAGGAGGTCGTCCACGACCTGATCCACCGGTTCGCCCCGGCGCTGCGCGACATCCCCCTGGAAGGGTCCCCCTGGCGGTTCGCCGCCGATCGTCCGCCGTCGTTCTGGTCACGGCTGCGCGCCGGGCGCGAGGCGGCGCCCGCGGTCACCGCCAAGAAGAAGGGGGGCGGAGGCTGGAACTGGCGGACCAGCCCGGGGCCCGTCCTGTCGGCGCTGCTGAGCGAGTACGTCATGGCCCGAGCCGACGTACTGGCCGGCATCATCCGTCCGGACGAGCTCAAACCCCTCTTCGACGGTCCGGTGATCACTCAGCCGGCTCTGGCCTGGAATCTCTACACGGTCGCCTCCCTGCTCACGGGCGCCTACCCCGGAGAGCCGCCCGCCGGCCTCGATCCGGTCCAGATCACCATCCCGCGTTCCTGAAGCGCCCGCGCGCCGCGACCCGCGGTCGGCGCCTTTCGGTCACTTCCGGTGGGCGAGGAGATAGGTGAATTCGCAACCGCCACGACTCAAGGCAAGCCGTTGTCGTCCGCACACCTGCGCGGCACCACGACGGTCGGCTTCTTCACACCCGGGTGTGAGCCGTGCGAGGAGGAACTTTTCGCGGATCATCTCCGCGCAGGCCGACCCGAGCCGGGTGGCATCATCCTGGCGATGGCGATCGGCCTGGTCACCGGGTTGCTCGTCGTGATGATGGACGATCTCCTCGAGTTACTGAGGCCGGTTGACCCCAATCGGCTGTGATACGGAGAGCGGCTACCAGCCGACACGCATCCAGTGCTCTTCGTCACAGCGCGCCAGTACCCGGCAGGTGCCGTCGGCCACATCGATCCGGCAGATCTCCCCATGGCCTACCAGCAAGTGCGCGCCAGTGCCATCGAAGGAAAGATCGACCTCGGTGGGATCGGCCCAAGAGACGGGCCGCTGATACAGCACGCGACGCGGTCCGCCGCTCACCGGCGTGACGGACACGGCGAACGTGGCACCGTCGTCCCGCGTCTCCGCGACGGCCAGCAGGCTCCCATCGGGGGACAGGTCAGCGGCATGGATCTGGAAGACGCCGTGATCGCCGTCCTCAAGGAGGACCGTGCCCTCGGACGGCCAACCGGTGAGGTCGTGACGGAGGATCCTACGGTGCTGCGGAGCAGACGGAACGCCCGCCACTGCGAGCACGACTTCGCCCCCCGGTCCGAACGAGGCGTCGAGCACGTGCGACGTGGTGCGTGACGCCTGCCAGGTGCGCGCGGGCCCGCCCTCAGCGAGCGGGACGACGGCGCACTTCTCGCCGCCGTCCCAGCCCGCGTCGAAGACCACGACGGCGAGAGCGCCGTCCCGGGACACCGCCTTCACCTCGACCGGAGACGTCCGGACCGGCGGAAGTGGCACCGCCCGGAGCCGGGGATCCCCCACGGCCGCTCCGTTCGACGGCGAGAACACGTAGAGTCGAGAAGCCGGACCGGAGGCACCGGGAACGTGGGTGATGGCCGCTATCACGCCGCCACCAGCGGCGAACGACCCGGTCCACTGCTCGCCATCGGGCGCGGCAACATGCCGGGAAGGACGGCCCGGAGCCGTGGAACGCAGGGCCAGCACCGGTGTGGCGCGTCCGTCGGATGCGCCACGGGTGGACACGTACTGAGCCGGGCCATCGACCAGGATCCTGCTCATCCACACTCCGGGAGAACATCGCGTTCTTCGGTGGTCATGGCCGGTGCTTCAGCCGCACCGGAGAGACGGGCTTCCGCAACGCGCGTCATCCCTCCACGCCTTCCCGGAAAGCAGCACCAAGTGCCACTCTACCCACGCCGTTCTCCGCGCGAGGGGTCGCCAAGCGGGGCGGCTCGGCGGCGGCCACGATCAGTCGTAGAAGCCGAGGCGGCGCAGTTGCTTGGGGTCGCGCTGCCAGTCCTTGGCGACCTTGATGCGCAGGTCGAGGTAGACGTGGGTGCCCAGCAGCGCCTCGATCTGCTGCCGGGCGCGGGTGCCGACGTCCTTCAGCCGGGCGCCCTTCGGCCCGATGACGATGGCCTTCTGCGAAGGACGCTCGACGAACATCTGGGCGTACACGTCGAGCAGGTCGTCGCGCCCCTCGCGGGGCACCATCTCCTCGACGACCACCGCGATCGAGTGCGGAAGCTCGTCGCGGACACCCTCCAGCGCGGCCTCGCGGATCAGCTCGCCGACCAGCACCTGCTCGGGCTCGTCGGTGAGCTGCCCGTCCAGGTACAGCGGCGGGGACGCGGGCAGCCGCTTGATCAGCAGGTCGCCGAGCACGTCGAGCTGCTCCCCCGACTGCGCGGAGACCGGGACGATCTCGGCGAAGTCGGCCAGGCGCGAGACCTCCAGGAGCCGGGCGGCGATCTGTTCGCGGGAGGCGAGGTCGCACTTGGTGACCACGGCGATGACCGGGGTCTTCTTCACAGCCGCGAGCTTCTCGGCGATGAACCGGTCGCCCTTGCCGATCTCCTCGTTCGCTGGGACGCAGAAGCCGATGGCGTCGACCTCGGTCAGGGTGGACAGCACCAGGCTGTCCAGCCGCTCGCCGAGCAGGGTGCGGGGGCGGTGCAGGCCGGGCGTGTCGACGATGACGAGCTGCGCGCCGGGCCGGTTGACGATGCCGCGGATGACGCGGCGGGTGGTCTGCGGCTTGGAGGAGGTGATCGCCACCTTGGCGCCGACCAGCGCATTCATCAACGTCGACTTGCCGACGTTGGGCCTGCCGACGAAGCAGGCGAAACCGGCACGGAACTCAGCGGCTGAAGAACTCACACCCTTATTGTCCCCGATCGAACACCTCCCCCTCCCCGCCCGATCAGATGTAGCGGCCCTTGAGGGAGCCGTCGGGGGCGGCGAGGAAGAGGATGCCGTTGCCGAGGTCCTGGACGGCGGCCATGTCCTGCTCGCCGGGCTCCTCCTCGTCGGTGACCAGGGCCGCGGCCTCCAGCGACACCGCGCCGCTGGAGACGGCCATCGCCACGGCGACCTGGACGGCGGACAGCCGCAGGGACGGCAGGTCCACGTTCGTCGCGGTGTAGGTGCGGCCGGTCTCGTCTCGCACGGCGGCGCCCTCGACGGTGCCATTGCGGGCGCGGGCGGCCCGGGCCAGCGTGATGATCTTGGCGTCCTCGGGATGGAGGGTGGTGTCGCTCACGGGGATCAGGCTACTGGCCGCCCGTACGATCGCCACGCGCGAGGAGACCTTTTGGCTAGGCTTCTCGCGCGCGATCACCTGTCACGCGGACGGCTTCCAGGTGCGCAGACGGAGCCGGCAGAGACGGAGCTTGGGGAATGGTCGGTCGGGGGACGTTCGCCGCCGTGCTGGCGCTCGCGCTCGCCCTGGGGCCGGACGCCGCCGCGGCGGCGGCGCGGCGCGCCCCCGAGCCCTGCGCGCCGCCGCGAGGAGGCCCGCAGGTCGGCGAATCCTGGGCGCAGCGGCGGCTCGCCTTCACCGGCGTGTGGCCGCTGACCATGGGGGAAGGCGTCACCGTGGCGATCATCGACAGCGGCGTGGACCCGCGCCACCCGCAGGTGCGGGTGGCCAAGTCGGTCGACCTGACCGGCACCGGCCCGCTCGACTGCGTGGGCCATGGCACGGCGGTGGCCGGCCTGATCGGCGGCGCCGACATGCTGGACCGGATCCCGTTCGCGGGCGTGGCCCCCAAGGCGCGGCTGATCTCGATCAAGCAGACCAACGGCGACCGCGGGGACGTCGGAGTGCTGGCCCAGGCGATCAGACAGGCGGCCGACCTGGGCGCCCAGGTGATGAACATCTCGATCCAGACCACCGACCAGCCCGACCTGCGGGCCGCCGTGGACTACGCGCTGGCCAAGGACGTCGTGATCGTGGCGGCCGCCGGGAACCTGAAGAAGGAGGACGGCACCCCCGCCGCCGCCTACCCCGCCTCCTATCCCGGTGTGCTGTCGGTCGGATCCGCCGGCCCGGACGGCAGGCGCACCGACTTCTCCAACTCGGTCACGCCGATCTCCGTCATCGCCCCGGGGCAGGACATCACCAGCACCTGGCCGGGCAGGACGTACCGGCAGGACCTGGACGGGACGAGCTTCGCCGCGCCGTTCGTCGCCGGGGTGGCGGCCCTGGTGCGCGCACGCCACCCCGAGCTGGACAACGTGCGGGTGCGGCGGCGCATCGAGATCACCGCCGACGGCGCCTCGGGCACGGGCACCGGGGCGGGCATGGTGAACCCACTGATGGCCGTGTCGGAGATCCTCCCGTCGGAGGTGGTGGCCATCGCGCCCCGCCGGCCGGAGGCGTTGCCGTCGACGATCGTCGCCCGGCCCCGGCCGGTGGACCAGGAGGTGATCACCCGCTCCGCCGCCGTCGCGGTGATCGCGATCGTCGCCGCCGGCCTGGTGTCGGCCATCGCGGTCGTCGTCCCCCTGGGCCGCAGACGCGGATGGCGGCCGGGGCGCACCATCCCACCGGGCGAGTGACCCTTTAAGCCCACCAGATGGGTGAATTACCCCGAAGATCAACGAAACCGTAACAGGTGCTGCACATGTGACAAATTTCGTCAAGTGGTACGCCTGTTTGTGGTGTCATGACCCTCTGAGCTGATCCACGGGGAAGGCGAAGAAGGACATGCGATCGTTGCTGCCGGACGACCCCCAGCAAGTGGGCGAATACCTCATTCTCGGACGCCTGGGACAGGGGCCTCGCGGCATGGCCTATCTCGGCCGCCGCTCCGGCGACACCGGGAACACCTCCGGGCAGCAGGCCGATGGGGCCGCGTCCACCGAAGCCAGCGCCGCGGGGGACGGCCGGCTCTTCGTGATCAAGCTGCTGCCCTCCTGGCCCGAGGCCGGTGACGAGGCCCGCGGCCGGGTGATCGACGAACTGTCCGCCGCGCAGCGCGTCTCCAGCGCCTACGCGGTGCGCAGCGTGGACGCCGGATGGCTGGGCGACCGCGCGTACGTGGTGCGCGAGCACGTCGAGGGACGCTCGCTGCGCGAGACCGTCGAAGCGGACGGGCCGCTCACCGGGGACGCGCTGGAGCGCGCCGCGGTCGGCACCCTGACGGCGCTCACCGCGATCCACCTGGCCGGCATCGCGCACCGGGGCCTGTCCCCCGACAACGTCCTGCTCGGCCCGGACGGCCCGCGCGTCTGCGACTTCGGCCTCGGCGAGACGGCCCCCCGTTCTCCCGAACAGGTGCGGGGCGAGCCGACCGGCCCGGCCGCGGACCTGTTCGCCTGGGCGAACGCGATGGCCTACGCGGCGACCGGCGCGGACCCGTTCGGTGGCGACGCCCAGGCCGTCGCCACCGCCGGTGTGGACCTCGGCCGCCTGCCCACCCCGCTGCGGGACGTCGTCGCGGCCTGCCTGGCGAAGGCGCCCGCCGAACGGCCCACCGCCCAGGGGGCGATGCTGTGGCTGCTCGGCGAGGCCAAGCCCGACTCCCCCGCCCCGGCCCTGCCCGCTGCGCCCGTCGCCGGACTCCCTGTTCCCGGCGCGCCTGTCGCCGGCCCCGTCCCCGCCGTTCCCGGTGCTCCTTCCACCGTGCCCGCAACCGCAGGCACCTCCATCCCCGGCACCTCGCTCCCCGGCGCCCCCGTCAGCGGCGTACCCGTCGCCGCGTCCGGCGCCCCGGGTGAGGCGGTGCCCGTTGCCGGCGCGCCCATCGCCTCGGCGGCGAGCACGCCGGGCACTCTAGGCGGACCGGGCGCCGCAGGTGGGCCGGGCGGACAGCCGCCGGCCGTACGGGCGCAGGAGCCGGGCGGCGAAGGCGGTGACGGGCCGGCGGCGCTGTACGCGGCCGAGCCGCAGCTCCCGGCGCAGCAGGTGTGGGGCGCCCCCGCGCTACCCAGCGAGGAGACCGGGCCGCGTGCGCTGCCCGCCGCTCCGCGGGCCGCCGGCGAACCCGCACCGCCGGCCGCGCCCGCGCGCAAGAAGACCGGCACCCACTTCCCCATCGGTCTGGCCGCCGGGGTCGGCGTCGTGATCGGCCTGTCGGGGCTCGGTCTGTGGGGCGCCGGGCACTACGCCGCGAGCCCGCAGCAGATCGGCCGGGTGGCCGCCGAGGGCCGGGCCGGCACGAACGTGCCCGAGCCGTCCACCGGCAGCGCCGATGTCGGGGGCGTCGGAGGCGTGGGCGAGTCGCCCCGGCCCCGCCCGCAGGTGACCGCGCCGTGGGCCACCTCGCCCGCTCCGGAGGAGACGGGCGTGTACCCGATGGAGCTCACCACGCCGACTCTGTCGCTGGACATTCCGAGCTTCTCGCCCGGCCCGCAGTTCACCCCGCCGCCCATCCCGTCCACTCCGCCGTCGCAGGTCTCCACGCCGTCGCCCTCCGCGGTTCCGACGGTCACGGTCACCGCGACACCGGGGCCGACGGTCAGCCCGTCCGCGGAGCCCACTCCCCGGCACCCCGACAAGCCCAACAAGCCCAACATGTCACCTGACCCGGACGTGAACGGCAGCCCGACCCCGTCGCCGTCCGGCGCCGGCAGCCCCACGCCGACACCGACGCCGAGCGGCCCGCAGAACCTGCTGCCGAACGGTACGCCGACCCCCGCCGTCTCGCCCTCGCGTACGCCGAAGCCGACCGTGAGCGGCTCGTCCCGGCCGATCTGGTCGCGGCCCGCCTCACCGCGCCCCACCGTGACCAGGACGATCACGCCGCGGCCGACGCCCGGCCGGAGCGTCACGCCCGCGCCGAAACCGTCCGGGAGCCAGGCGCCGGCACGTAACCCGTACACGCCGCAGCAGGTCTGCAACGCCTCGGGCCGGGGAAGCGGCTTCTACGTCCAGCGGCAGAGCCCGTTCGGCGGCGGCGTCACCTACCAGCTCTACAGCGTCGCCACCGGATCGACCTGCGTCGTCACGCTCAAGACGCAGAACATCGGCACGGAGAGCCCGGTGTCGGTGACGCTGGAGGTGCAGGGGGCCGCCCCGGTCAGCGACCGCGGCGCGTTCAAGTTCTACGCGGGCCCGGTCGTCATGCAGTCCAAGGGCAAGTGCGTGCGGTTCAGCGGCACCGCGGGCGCGAACACCACCGCCGTGCCCTTCGCCAACTGCGGCTAGCGCGGTGACACGTGCGTGGACCCGGCGCGGCTCTTCACTCCGGCACGTGCCGGATGTGTTCGGCGCCGCGCCGGTCTCTTACCCCTAGTGAAGTGAGGATGTGCCGATGACGACCGGCCCCGGCGAACGGCCCTTCACCTCCGGAGACCCGCAGGTGGACGAGGTGCTGGAGGCACTCGCCGCGCAGTCGGCCATGTTCGAGGCGGCCGGCCGGCGGATGGCCGAGACGCGCGGGCAGGGTGAGGCCGAGGACGGCAGGGTCGTCGTCGAGGTGTCGCCCGGCGGTTCGCTGGTGTCCCTGCGCATCGACCCGCGCGCGATGCGGCTCGGCTCCGAGGCACTGGCCGAGGCGATCATCGCGGCGGCGAGGCAGGCAGAGCAGGACGCCGCCCGGCGGGCCGAGGCGGTCATGCTCCCCCTCGTGACCGGCTCGGAGCCGTCCGACGGCTTCGCCACCTGACCGGCCGCCCATCGCACGCCGGGACAGGCGGAAGGCCGGGCGTACCTGCTACACCACACCGGACGGCTCCGGCCGCGGCGAGCGGGCTAGAGTGATCTCCGTGCGAGAGTGGGAGCCGGTGAGCCCGTTCGAGCGGAACCTCGCCGCCGCGGTCGCGGCGGACGATCTCGCCCTCTGCCTCGGCATGCTGCGCCTGGCGCAGTTCGCCCTGCCGGTAAGCCCCGCCGCGGCGGCCGGGCACGAGCCGGTCGCCTGGCCCACCGCTTCCGACGCCGAGGGCACCTGGATCCTCGCCTACACCTCCGCCGAGGCCATGGCCGCGACCGGCGTTGGCGGAGTGACCCCGCACCACCGCGTCGTCACACTGCCCGAACTGGCCGCCGGGTGGCCCGACCCGCGCTGGGGACTCGCGGTCAACCCCGGCCTCCCGGCGCACGTGCGCCTGCGATCGGGCACGGTGGCCAGGCTCGCGGTGCCCACGCTGACGGAGGAACGCCTCGCCTCCCCCGGCTCCGGCCTGCCCCTCATGCAGAAGCTCCTCACCCCCCTCGACCTGTACGCCTACCTCGCGGAGGGCCGGTCGCGGGTGTCCGGGTACTGCCACAACGCGCTGGACGTGGCGCACATCGCGACCCCGGCCGTGCTCGCCGACGCGCTCGGCATGGCGGACGTGGCGGGTGTGGTCACCGACGAGGGCTCGGTGAACATGCTGCGCTGGGCCGCGGTCGGGCTGAACCTGTACCGGACCCCGTACGGAGGGGTGGACGAGGAGGCGATGGCGGCGGTGGGGGGATGGCTGGTCGAGGAGCCGCCGTTCACCGGGCTGGGGCTGGCGCCGAACGTCGACCAGGTGATCCGCGAGTACAAGGTGGACGGCGTCGGCCTGCCGCACGGCGCCGAGATCTGGGAGCTCACCCACGCGGGGACGCAAATCCGCCGCGCCGTGTTCGACGGTGACCTGGAACGCTGGCTGCTGGTCGCGTCCCCAGCCAGCTCCTCGGGTGCGGTGCCCGCATGAGATGGCACGGCTACCGCGCCCGGTGGCGAGGAGCGGAGTACGAGGCGAGCCCCGATCCGCGTCCGGACGGGCTGTGGATGCGGCTGCGCGCCACCGCGCCGGCGGACGGGTTCACGCAGGTCGCACCGGGCCGGTTCGTCCGGCCGGTTCCGGCGGGTGACTGCGACGAGGTCACCTTCGTGACGGTGGCGGGGCGGTGGCGCGACGCCCCGTGCCAGGTGCACGGCGAACGCGACGGCGAGCTGCTGGTCGAGTACGTCGGCGGGTCGCTGCCGGTGGCACGCGACCTCGGCCTGTCACGCGTCGAGCGGGGCGTACACCAGGCCTGGGTGCCCCGGGACGAAGTGCTGGATCTTCGCGAGCACGTCGTCCCCTTGGTCCTCTGACCTTCCCCCTCGGGCCTCCCCCTCCGCGCCACGGCGGGACGTGATGCTTGCCGGGCTTTATTCGGAAATGTCACAATGACCGATCAAGCGACTGTTTCCTGGAAGTTAGCTCACGGTTTCTCTGCCGTTAAGAGCCTAGAACCACACGGACAGGTGCTCGGGGAGGTCATATGGAGGGCTTCGCAGGCGACGGGGCGGACATGCGAGCCTACGCCGAGGAACTCCGCGCCACCTTCATGCGCATGCAGGAAGAGGCGCCCGAAATGCACGAGAAGGCGCGGGCCGTCCAGGTCACCGAGAAGTCCGAAGACGGGCTGATCGCCGCCACCGTCAGCGCCCGCGGCGATCTCGTCCGGCTGGACATCGATCCGCGCATCTACCGGCGGCCGGACTCGCGCCTGCTCGCCGACGCCATCACCGCGACCGTCCACCGGGCCACGGCCAAGGCACGTGACCAGGTCATCGACCTGTTCGCCCCGCTCATCCCGGCCGAGCGGATGAAGGCACACCTCGACGGCGACCTCGAAGCCATCCTCGAGCACATGGCCGCGCAGATGCTCGGGAAGCGGTGAGCGGCGTGCCCAGGGACATCGACGTCCACGCCCCGACCGCCGCGCGGGCGCTGAGCCGGTGGGACGCCGCGACCTCCGGCATCGCCCGCGTCTGCCAGGAAGGGTCGGCGCGCATCCAGCGGCTCGCCGACGCGACGCCGTGGGGTGACGACGCCGCCGGGGCCGCCTTCCACGCGGCCTACACCAAAGACGGCGGGCCGGAGATCCTGGCGCAGATCGGCGCCCTGGTCGTCCAGGATGTCGAGGCGCTCGGCGCGAAGGTCCGTACGGCGGTCGGCAACACGCGGGGGACGGACACGGCACAGGCGGCGGGCACGACCATGAGCATCTGAGGCGTAGGCCGGTGCCGGGCAGGGGCTCCTCAACCGCGAGGGACGCCGCGCCGGCGGGAATCGGCCGGAGCGAAGCAGGCCCGGAAGTGGGCGGGGTGGCGGAGGCCGGCCGGACGAGGATCCGCGAGGCAGGCGCCGGGCCGACGGAGACCGGGCGTACGGCGAGCGGGCAGGCACAAATCGGACGGACGGGGATCGGACGGGGATGACGTCGACGCAAGGTTTCGACCCGAACGTCAACCCGCAGGTCCCCGGCCGCCCACCGGAAGAGATCGGAGCGGGCCCGGCCACCGACGTGACCCCCGCCTGGGGGGAGGCGCTGCCCGCATGGGCGGACACCTTCATCGCCCTGCTCGCCTCGGGTCAGTCGTGGCCGAAGGCGAGCGAGAGCCTGCTGCGGGAACTCGCCAGAGAGCACCAGAGGCTCGGCGCCGGGCTGCAGGGCTCGGTGGATCCCGGCATCGCCGCGGGCAGGGCCGTGCTCGTCGGCTGGCAGGTACCGGCCACGCCGATGTACCTGGCGCAGGCCGACCAGGTCCTGAAGGGCGAGTCCGGCGTGAACGGGCTGGCGCAGGCCCATCTCGTCAAGGCGCTGCAGGCCGACGACTTCGCCCGCGAGACCGAGTACTCCAAGATCTCGATCAACGTCGCGTTCTGGATCGGGGTCACCGCCGCGTTCATCGCGCTGGTGAGCTGGTTCTTCACCGCCGGGCTCAGCACACCGGTGATCGGTCCCATCGCCGCCGCCACCCGGACCGCCATCGGCCGCATCCTCACGCGGCTCGCGGCCGTCGCGGGACGCGAGTACGGCGCCGGCGTGGCGGCCCGGCTGGCGGCGGGCCGGATCGCCCAGACAGGCGGCCGGAGCCTGGCGCGCACCGTCCTGGCGAGCCATCTCGGCCGCGAGGTGATCGAGGAGATCGGCGAGGAAGTCCTCATCGACGCCTGGACACAGCACGAGCAGATGCGGCGTGGCACGCGGACGAGCTGGGACTGGGACCGGACCGCCGCGTCGGCGATCGGCGCGGCGGGCGGCGCGGTGGTCGGCATGAAGGTCGCCGCCCCGCTGCTGGCGCGGTACGGCGGGCGGATCCCGCTGATGAACCGGCTGGACGACGCGGCGGGCGGCGGGCCTGGCTTCTCCAGCACGCTCGCCGGCTTCGGGCGCGATGCCATGCACACCGGTCTGAACAACATGATCGCCTCGCCCGCCGGCTCCTTCCTGGCCAACGGAGCCGTGTACGGGGAGTGGAACCCGCTCGCCTCGCTGACCCCGGAGGCCGTGGGCGGCGCGTTCATGGGCGGCGCGGGCCGCACCCGGACGATCAGCCCGACCAACCCCGAGGTCCTCTCCGCGATCATCCATCCGGTGCGGTCCCTGCAGACCGCGGGCGCCGCGGCCGCCGCCAACGACGCCGCCCGAACCGCCCGCCTCGCCGCACCGTCCGTACCGGCCGCCACCACGTCCTCCGCGCCCCCCTCCGGCCCGTCCGCCGGCACCGGCTCCCCCGGCCCCTCCGGCGCGACCGGCGGCGGCTCTTCCGGCACCGGCGCGCCCGCCCAGCCGGGCGGCGCACCACCGGCGTCCACCACCGCCGCACCACCGGCGACGTCCACGACCGCAGCACCACCTGGAGACACGACCGGAGCAGCACCGGATCACTCCACCGGCGTGCCGGCGACGACAGGGAGCAGCGAAGCCGCCGGTACACAGGCGGGCGGTCCCACCTCGGCCGTCCCGCCGGGAAGCGTCCCGAACGCCTCCGGCGGAACCGGCCACTCCACCGCGGGCACCGGCCCGAACGGTTCCTCCACGTCCACCGCTCCGACCGGCCCCCCGGCCGGTGATCCGTCCGCCCAGGGAAACCCGCCCGCGCAAGAGAACCCGAACACTGTGGGAGCTCCGGCATCGGGAACACCGGCCGGCCAGGGGAATCCAGCCGGCCAGGCGACATCGCCCACGGCCGGAGCGTCTCCGGCCTCCGGCGCACCGAACGCCGTACCCAACGGCGCCGCGACGGTCAACCCGGCCATCCCGGACGTCCCCGACACACCCGGAGCCGGAGCGAACGCACAACCCGGCGCACCCGGCACCAACGCGTCCCCCACATCCGGTCCAGCGCCCGCACCCGGTGCGCCCGACACCTCGCAGACGGGCACGCCGGTGTCGCACGGCACGCCCGGCGGCACGACCACGCCATCCCCTGGAACGCCGGGTGCCGGTACGACTCCACCGAGCACTCCACCGACTACCAGTGCGTCCCCACAAGCGAACATCCCGAACGCGCCGGTCGGTGGGACGACACCGCAGCCGGGCGTTCTCAGTACACCGGCCACCGGGACGGCGCCGCAGACGGGGGCGCCGGGCAGCGCAGTGGCACCGCCGGCGGGCGTGGCGCCCGTGACGGCACCCGGCCGGGCACCGCTGTTCATGCCCGGAATGCCGACCGTGCAGGTCACCGGGTCCGGCACCGTGCGACCGCAGGCCGGCGCCACCTCCCCGGGCAACGCGAGCACTCCCGTCGGCACGCCGGACACCACTCCCGCGGGCGACCCGGGAACCGTACCCACCGGCACTCCCCGGACCGCCGCCAACAGCACCCCGGCGAACGCTCCGGAGAACACGGCTCAGGAAGGCCGCCCGGCAGGAACCGCTGAGACGGCCGCCGATCCGCGCGTCGTCGGCCGGGTCAACGCACTGCTGAGCGAGACACTGCCGATCGTCGATCCGGATGCGCGGCCGATGCCGGATGGCACTCTCCGGGTGACCGGCCCGGACGGGCGGCCGCGGACCGTCCCGGCCGACGTCGTCTCCCGCATGGAGCGGCAGTTGCGGGTACGCGTGGCCGACGGCGCCCAGGATCGGCGGCTGCGCGCCGAGGCGGCGGCCAGGCTGGGCGCCGCCATCGCCAGGTCCGGGTACTCGTCTCCGATGGAGGGGGCGTTGAACGCGCTGGGCCGGATGGCCGACGCGTCCCCGGAGATGCTGGACGTGGTCGCCGACGTCGCCCGCGAGGTCGTCGGGCACCGCTGGGGGCGCCTGCGGACCGCCGGCCTGACCGATGCCGGGCTCCGCGTGGTGGAGGAGGCGCACGGACGGCTGCCCGAGGAGTCGTCGGACTACAACGCGCTCCGGGTCGGACCGCTGGACGACCGCAGGCAGGAGATCTCCCGGCGCGCCGCCGCACTCACCGCCGTCGTAGCGCAGAGCGGCACCGGGACGGCGCCGGGGGCGTATTCGCCTGGGCCGGAGGGTGTGCCCGCCGCCGTCCGGGAGCTGGCCGAGCGGGTGGCGCGGATGCGCGCGACGCTGGACGAGGCACAGGACGGCCTGCGGCGGCGCGAGGAGGTGAACCGGACAAGGGCGGACGAGGCCACCCAGCGGGCGGCCGCCGCGTCCGGCAAGGCCGAGCGGTCACGGCAGGAGAAGGACGCCTGGGCCGCCGAGCGCAGGCGCGCGCAACTCGCCGAGGAGCGGCTGGAGAACATCGCGGCCGAGCACTACACCCGGATCGCGGATGCCTACCAGGCGGCGCTGCGGCAGGCCGAGCAGGTGGCGGCGGCCTACGCGGAAGTGGCGCAGGCTCTCGCCCGCCTCGCCTCGGCCACCGAAACCACCGAATCCACCGGGCCCGGGCCGTCCACCCAACCCGCGCAGTCCACCCAACCGGGCCGGTCCGCCCAGATGGTGCCGCCGGCCGCCGGCCCGGCGCAGGGCTCTGCCGGCCCGAATCCGAGCACCGCCGCGAGTACAGTGGCCGACCTGGCCGCGGAGGTGGCGCGGTCGGCCGAGCGGGCGGACACGGCGTACGCCCGGTATGCCGCGGCGCTGGACGCCGCCCGGCCGCCGCGGGCCGCGCTCGCCACCGGCATCCCGAGCGGACGGCTGCCGTACCAGACCCGGCTGACGAACGTGGTCAACCAGGTGCTCGCGGACGAGGGCGCCGATCACTCCTACAGCGTCAGTGACCTGTCGTGGGCGCTGAGCGGGGACGTGCAGAACCTGACCTCGGCCGACGGCGTGGTGCTGCGCGCCGGCACCCGCAGACCGGCCGAGCTGATGGTCCGGGCGACGCTCGGCGAACCGGTCGAGGTGCCCGATCCCGGGCGGGCGGCCTCGGAGCTGATGGTGGGCCTGCTCCCGCAGGGCGGCGGCTCGCTGGCGGCCACCGCGGCCCGTCTCCTGGGCTGGGCGACCGGCCTGGACCTGTCCACGGTCGTGCAGGCCGTACCGGCCACCGGCACGTTCTGGGACGGGATCAAGGAGGTCGCCAAGCGCCTCGGGCTGAACGTCCGGTACAACCGGGACAACACCACCGGTACGACCGGGTCGCACACCCAGTACGTCCTGCCGGGTCAGGTGGCCGACAACCGGGGTGACGCCACGCTGGTGCACGTCCCACTGACGTACCAGGTGCACAAACGGGACGCGGATGGCGCGTGGGTGCAGGTGGCGCAGGTCGCCGAGGGCATCGGCAACGACAGGACGGGCCTGGAGCTGTCGCTGTCGCACGCGCACACCACGCACCCGCCGGAGGAGCCCTACCGGCTGCCGGCCGGCGAGGCGCGCGGAGCGTCGTTCCCCCGATACGTCCCGATGTACCTGGAAGGCCTGGAGGATCTCGCCGACACCGCGGTGGCGACACACGGCCCCGGCCAGGCGCCGTTGAGCGGCGAGGTGCGCGACCAGGTGCGCACCATCCTCACCCAGCAGCTCCCCGGGCATCTGGACACGGCGGTGGACGACCCCGAGGGGTTCCAGCACACCATCGTGGACGGTGGCCGGCGTGGAATCCTGCGCGTGCGTACGCGCGTGGTGGCGGACGCGATGGTCTCCCGGCCCGGCTGGAAGCAGTTCCAGGAGTGGCTCGGCGTCGTGTTCTCCGGCTTCACCCGGGTGGCGTCGGCCGGAGTCGGCGCGGGCACCGCCGTCTCCGCCGGGTGGGGTCTCACCGGCGACTCCCCCGGGGCCAAGGGTTTCCATGGGCTGGGGGTCCGCCTGAACGCGTCGATCAGGCGCGGCTGGTCCCGCTCGGACGGCGCGTCGGCGAGCAGTGTCGCCATCTACCCCCTGGTTCGGCGCTGGATGGGGCGGACGACGCTGCACGACGTCACGCTGCGCCACGAGGTCACGATCAAGTTCTTCGACGAGGGTGAGGCGCGTCCGGTGGCCGCCGGTGACACCCGGGCGCTGCTGCAGGCGCCCGAGCCGGACGCGGGCCGCGCGGGGTGGGCGGTGGACCCGGACGCCGTCGTACGGGACGACGCCGGCGAGCCTCGCAGAAACCCCGACGGGTCGGTGCGGTTCCGCGACGACCCCTCCCCCGAGCCGCCGCCGGGCCGCGAGGCCAGGCTGCCGGACGACATGGGCGAGGGCTCCGGCCGGATGCGCGGGCCCGGCGCGGCGACCGTGTACCTGAACCCGGCCGCGGTGCGTGAGACGCGGCACGAGGTGATGCGGAGTTTGCGCGCCCACGGCCTGCTGCCCGGCGTCGGCGCAGGCGGACTGCCGCGTCCCTCGCTGGACCCGCTGGAGCGCGACGCGCAGCTCGCCAACCTGCAGAAGGTGCGCGAGCAACTGTCGGTGAACGGGCTGCAGAGCCGCATGGACCAGGCGGCCCAGGGCGGGGTCGTCCTGGACCTGGTGCGCATGCGCGCCGGGGAGAGCCTGCGGGAGTTCACCCTGCGGGTGACCCTGCGGCCGGAGGGCCGGGCCGACTACGCGGGCATGTCGGAGGCCGAGGGCCACGTGGCGCTGAACATCGCCTCCAACACCGTCACGCGCACCTGGAGGCGGGCGGTGACCTGGGCGGCCTCGCTGGGGCTGGGCATCGGCCCGCTGGTGCGCCGGCTCGGCCTGCGGTGGACCGGAGCGGAGGCCGGCTGGGAGGGGAACCTCGGCCGGTCCGCCGGCTGGGGCGCGGGATACACGCTCAACGAGGTGACACTGATCGAGGGTACGCCGGTGGCGGAGTTCCGGCAGGGCTACCGCTTCCGCGCCGACCTGGTGGACCGGCGCGGCCAGGCCGAGCCGCTGCTCTCCCCGGAGACGATGGCGCGTACCCTCCCCGGACGCCTGATGGTCCCGGCAGGCCGCCTCCCCCAGGCCCCGGCGACGCGGACGACGCCTGCCGCAGGAACCGACCCCACGACCAAGGGCGCCAGGAACCCGGAGACGACGACGAACGCCGCGGGAACGGCGGCCACGACCAACGAAACGGAAAGCCCAGGGACGACGAGCGGCACCCCGAACCCCGAGACGACCGCCACGGTGGGAACGTCGGTCACGACGTCCGGGCAGGCGACACGGCCGCCGGACACACACCCCACCGCACCCTCCGCCGCGCGGCCCGAGGCGCATCCGGCCGGGCGGCCGGGGACGCCGGAGCTGGTGCGCCGGTCGGTCCTGGTGCAGCTGGATCCGGGCGGCGACCTCGTCGAGGCGCTGCGCGGCGTGGTGCGGCGGGCGGCGGGCACCGACCCGCAGGCGTTCCACGAGCTGGCCGCGTTCGGCGACATGCGCACCCTCATCTCCAACACCTCGTGGCTGACCACGGATCCGAGCATCGACGTCGTCGTCCGCCGTCCGGGCGGCGGGACGAGGCGGGTCACGGTCACCCTGCACGTGGACCTCGGCGAGTCCGCACCGGCCGGGGTCAACGACCTGACCACCGCGAAGATCCACCTGGCACTCGGCAGCACCTCGGCGAGCACGGGCCGGTCGCACGGCAACACCGGCAAGGCGTCCGGCGCCATCGCCCATGACGTGGTCGGCGGGCTTTCCGGCGGCGTCAACGGCTCGGCGGGCCGCAGCGGCGGCCGGTCCCTGGCCTGGACGCTCATCGCCGGCGACGAGCCGATCGTCGTGGAGACCGGGCTGCAGCAGGCGCTCACCGCCGGCATGGTGATCACGTTGAGCGCGCGGGCGGAGGGCTCGGCCGATGTGCACCGGGATGTGCTGCCGCACGGCACGCTGCTCTACGACCTCCCTCAGCTCGACGCGCTGACAATGTACGGGCACGGCGAGATCGCGCTGCCGCTCGACGTGGCCGGCGACGTGATCGAACGCGTCCTCGACGGGCACGTGAGCTTCGATCCGCCGATGGTCATGCGGATGGCGCGGCGGTACGTCAAGGAGCGGGCGGCCGCACTGCGGGACGGCTTCGTCCCGGTGTCCCCGCTGGTGGCCGCGCACGAGCCGGAGGCGCTGTTCGACCGGCTCGCGGCCCGGCTGGGCGGCGAGCTGAACGGCCCGGCGCGCACCCTCGACGAGCTGCTCGACCCCGAACGTCTCCGGCGCGCCGACCGGGTCGCGCTGCCCGGCCCCATGCGCGAGCGGCTGGGCACGACCGCCGTCCACTCGGTGGAGTTGTTCTCCGGCGGCCGGCGCGTGGAGCTGCTGGACGCCGTGCTGGACCGCATCCGGGCCGCGGCGCCGGACGCCGCCCGGATGGACCCGGTGATGACGCGCGCCCTGGCCGGGATGTTCGCCGGCGACACCTGGTGGGGCACGCTGGAGAACCAGTTGTCGCCGCACGGCTTCCAGTGGGAGATGCCGGTGCGGGTGGGCCCCCGGCACACCGACCTGGTCAGGATCACCCTGCGGAGCGAGATGCCCGGGGACCGGACGCGACTGCTCGGCCGCAGCGACCAGAAGGTCATCATCCGGCAGAAGTACCGCTACAAGGGCATCGACTGGTCGGCGTGGGCCGGCTGGCTGTTCGGCGGCGGCGTCAGCGGCGGTGGGGCGGCGGGCGGTCACGGCGCGTCCGGCTCGCTGGGCACGCACCGCGCCCACACCAGGACGGTGTCCGGCGGCGAGCAGCTCACCCGGCTGTACGGGACGGGGTCCTTCGACGGCGGGGACCTGGTCGGGCAGCCGATCACGATCAGCGTCCGGGCCGAGCGGGTCCCGCTGTCCGCCGCGCGGACCGGCAACCGGGTCACCCGTCCCGTCCGCACCGCCGCCCACGCGGTCGCGCGCACCGTACAGAGCACGACGCGCCGGCTGACCGGCGCGCGGCACGCCGCCACCGAGCGGGCCGCGCCCGAACCGCTCACGCTGACCGGCACGATCGTCCGGCTGGTGGAGGACGGCCTGACGGTACGGGAGGAGCAGGCACGCCCGCTGCCGCCCCGGGTGCCGGACGCCCGCCCGGTGGAACTGCGGGACGGCTTCTTCCCGGTGGAGACGATCGCCGACGGCCTGGTGGACGCGGTGCGGGCGCGGCTGGCGGCCGGTGACCTGCTGGGGCCGGACGGCGTCCAGGCGCAGTGGACGCGCGTCGCGCACGCGCTGTCGCGCACGTCGCTGAACGCCGGCCTGGAATTCATGCTGGCGCCGGAGGGCGAGGTCATGCTCAGCGTGCCGATGCCGGGCGGCCGGATGGTCGACGTCGTGGTCCGGGCCCGGCTGTCGGAGGACCGGCTGGAGATCGGCGAGCGGGGCAACATCGAGGAGCGTCACGTCCACCGCCGCGAGCAGCGGTTCGCGACCGGCGAGGACCGCAGCCGGCTCACCCCGATCAGCCGGGGGGTCGATCCCGCCCAGCAGGAGTGGGGGACGAGCGAGAACGTGTCCTCCGGCGCGCGGGCCGGGCGGTCGACGTCGGCGAACAGCGGGGCGCGCAAGGAGAAGAGCGGCTTCGACCGGCATCCGACGGTGACGGTCGGCGTCCGCATGGACTGCGAGGTCGTCTTCGAGGTGTCCCGCCTGCGCAGGGACGGCAGCCGGCGGCCGCTACGGACGGCGACCCTGCCGGAGCCGGTGACCGGCCACGCCCTGGTGGCGATGTCCGCGGAACGGTACGAGGCCGTGCGCGCGGCGCAGCGGACCGCCGAGCCGGTGGCGGGCTGGTCGTTCGACGACGAACCGGCGGCGGGCATGCGCCGTCTTCCCTGGCGGCGCCGCCCCTCGGCCAGGCACATTCTGGACGATCTCATGGCCGCCGTGCGAGAACGGCCCGGCTTCGCCGGCGACCCCGTCGCCGAGGTCGCCGGCGAGGTACGCCGCCGCGTGCCCGGTCTGCGGCCGGGCGGCCGGATCGAGATCGGCACGACGGCGCACCCGGCCGAACTGCCGGTGCCGCTGACCTGGGCGCGTCTGCTGGCCCGCCGGCTCGGCGCGCACGTCCACGTCGAGGTGGCCGAGCCGGATGGGACGGTGCGCGGGTACCTCGCGACACCGGACGGCGAGCTGGCCTCCGACGTGCCGGACGGCGGCTTCGCCACGGCGCTCGCCACGCTGCCCACGGAGCTGTCCGGCCTGGCGGTGACGCACCGCCTCGACCTGCGCGGGCTGTACAACCGGTCGGCCGCGGACGGCGCCTTCGCCGACCTGGTCGCCGAGGCGCTGGGCGAGCTCGGCGTGACCCCGCCGCAGCCGCCGGCGCCGGCGTTCCCGCGTCCGCTGTGGGGTCCGGGGCCGGAGGAGAACGCCGCCACCATGTTCGGCAGCCTCGGTGTGCGGGCCCCGGTGGACCCCGCGTCCGGCTACGTCAAGGGACGGGCCCCGGAGGCCGGGCCGCTGGAGGACGCCGAACTGCGCGCCGCCTGGGCGCAGGTCCAGCCGTCCGACCTGGAGGTGGGCCTGCGCGGGTCCGCCTGGCCGGACGGTGACCCCGTCCTCACCGTCACCACCGGCGCCCTCGGCGAGGTCGGCTTCCGGCCCGTGGTCGCGGAGGTCGGCGCGGACCGGATGGCGCACACCGACCTGTCCGCCGGGCCGCCCTACGAGATGCGGGTGGACCCGGGCACCCCGGCCGAGTTGGTGGCCCGGACGCTGGTCCACGAGGTCGGGCACGCCGTCCGCGAACTGGTCGCGCGGGCGGGCGGCACGCCGCAGGGCGTACTGCGGCCGGCCCTCGCCGCATCCACCCCGGACGGCACGCCCGCGCCGGTCACCGACGCGTGCGCCGAGGCACGGGTGGACGAATACCGGCACCTGTCGCGGCGGTGGACCGAGGCCCCGCCGGAGCGCCGGCCGGCCCTGCGCACCCAGATCGAGGGCCTGGCCCGGCTCATCGAGGCCCGCGGCCTCACTCCCCCGCCGCCACCGTGGACCGCCGGCGACCCCGCCGTCCCGGCCCCCCGCCCCGGCATCGGCGCCCTCCTCAACCAGCCGCCACCGGCGACGCCCTCTCCTGCCGCGGCGCCCGGTCCGGCGGCGGGAAGCACGGGTGCGGCCTCCGAGGCAGCCGTCCCGCGCCCTGCCCGTTCCCCAGCCTCCGGCGGTTCTGGAGACATCGGCGGGAACGGCGCCGGGCCGACCGCAGGGAACGGATCGTGGACGAACGGAGTCAACGGATCCGGACGCGAGTCGCGGGACGAGTACTGGGCGAGGATGCGCCGGATGAGCAACACCACGGGCTGGATCCCCCCCGACGAGCCCGCCGAGTGCGTCTGCCCGCCGGACGGCCCCTGCCAATGCGGCCGACGCTCCCCGGACCCGACGCCCAGTGACCACACAGCGGCGCGGGCGGCACGCGACGGACATGAAACGCACCGCGACCCGTACGAAGCGGGCCGGGCCGCGACCGGCGGTGACCCCGGCCCGCCGCGGCCGGGCCAGGTGCCGGACCCGCCCACGCGAGGGAGGACGACGTGACGACGCCCCCGGTGCTTTCCCCCGCCCGCACCAGGGACGAGGCCCACCTGTACCTCGACCTGCACCCATGCGAGCGATGCGGATCGGTGGACACGACCTGGGAACACGCCCTGGTACCCGCACCCGCCGTGCCCACGTCCCCACCCGACTCCGCGCCCGCGCTCGCACCGGCCTTCCCCCGACAGCCACCTACCGGCCACAGGCGGCCACACGGTACGACCTCCGACTCGGCTCCCGTACCTGCCACGCTCGCCCCCTCACCCGTGTCCACCCCGGTACCGGCCGCCACATCCCTGCCCGGGCCGACCTCGACGCCGGTAGCGGGCTCCGGCTGCACGCACGGCTCCGTGCCCACGTCGGCACGCGGCCCCACGGCGGTACCGGCCTCCGCCACGACACCCGGCTCCACGCACAGACCCGAGTCCGGGGGCCTGGCGGCCCGCTACGCCGGCGTCTGCAGGGGGTGTGGTGCGGAGCGGGCTTACCTCTTCGGGCTGCCTGAACACGAGCCCGCACTCTCCGACCGGTTCCCGGACTTCGGCGGCGGCGAGCCGTCCCGGCTGCTGGACGCCGGGCAGTGGCTGTGGGTGGCCGACCTGACGGCGGGCAACGTCCCGGCGGGGAACGCGGCCGCGGCACGGCGGGCGCTGGCGATCGCGGTGGCGGCCGTCGAGGAGGTCGTGAAGTTCGTCCCGCCGGGCGCCGAGGAGGTGCCGGAACAGGCGTTCTGGACCGATTTGGGCCGTCAGGTACGCGGCGCCGAGCCGGACAGGTTCCAGGTGGACCGCCTGCTGGTCGTCCGCGACGCCTACCACCGCCTGGCCGGGCGGCCGTGACCGCGCCCTGTCCGTCCCAGACCCGATGGGGCCCGAGCCGCGCAGGACGCCGCGTACCGCGAAGAGCGGATGGCACCTTGTGCGCGAACGCGGGCCGGCGCGTGGACACGAGCCCCCGCGCGGGCGCACGGGGTCTGTGCGCCACCGGTGCTCGGACGCCCGGAGGCGGGGCAAGCACCGGCTGGGCGCACGGGGGCTGTGCGCCACCGGTGCTCGGACGCCCGGAGGCGGGGCAAGCACCGGCTGGGCTCCCTACGGGCGGCTATCGTCGGGAGTTCCAGGTCGCCGGCAGTGGGACGGTCGAGGTACTGCCCAGGAAGGGACGGACGGCATGCCACCGCTTCGCGCCAGGACGCTCCGGGAGGCGTACCTGTACCTCATGCTCACCGCGGGCCGGGAGGGCGAGCCAGGGCGCGACCACGAGGCGCACACCACCTTGACCGAAGGACAGGACGCCTGGACCCTCCGTTTCGACGGGCGTGCCCTCGGCCTTTCCCTGCTGGTCGAGGTGCTGGTGCCGTACGCGAGCGAGGCGGAGGCGCGCCGCGACCGGCTGCCGTACGGGGCCGGGCGCTCGGAGCTGGTCGACGCCGGGCAGTGGCGGCTGGCCGGCGCCACCTTCGCGCGGCGCGCGATGCGGGAAGACCTGCTGTTCGCGGCGTCGCCGGGCGATCCTGAGCGGTTCCGGAGCGTGGTGCTGGCCTGGGAGTCGGCGCGCGACGCGACCGCGGAGGCGGCCCGGTTCCTGCCGCCGGGCGCGGCGGAGCTGCCGGACACGGCGTTCTGGACCGAGCAGGGAACGGCGGCCCGCCGCGACGCCCCGGGGAAGTTCACCCGAGCCTCCCTGGAGAGCGACCTGGCCTCCTACCAGGAGACCCTCGACGACTTCATCGTCACCCACACCACCCGCGACCCCTGACCCCACCGCGATGCGCAGGACCAGGGACCCGCCTGGCACGGCGAGCTCGGCCACCGGTAGACGGCCATGCCCGCACGCGGTTCTCCAGCAGCCCAGCCCGAGCACCCGTGCTGAACACCTGTCGCCGAACCCGGGAAGGACCTCTTCTCGGACGGCCCTGCGAGGAGGACCTCAGAGCCGGTCGATCTGCGTCAGGTCGATGTCGATGTCGAACGGCACGGTGAGCCGGACGCGTCCTTGGTGGCTGCCGGACAGGACGTAACCGTGCGTCGCCGGGTCCAGCTCGTAGACATGCACCGTGGGGCGTCCCTCGGCGCTCTCGACCAGCCAGAAGTGTGGTATTCCCGCCTCGGCGTACAACATGGGCTTGCGTTTGCGGTCACGTTCTTCCGACTCGGGCGAGACCACCTCGATCGCGAGCAGCAGGTCTCCGGCCTGGTAGGAGGTGGCCTCGAGGCCGCGGAGAGCTTCGGCGCGAAGCACGATGACGTCCGGCTCCGGTCGCTGGCGCGGCCCCAGGACCACGCTCATCTCGCGGCGCACCCGCAGATCGGCCGGAGCCGTACGGCGCAGACCGTTCTCCAGCAGATACAGCATCAGTGTGTGGAAATCTTCCTGCGGGCCTACGAGCACCAGGCTTCCGTCGATCAACTCGGTGTGCGGCGGCAGATCCGCAAGGCGATCGAGGTCCTCGGCGTGGAACCCTTCGGGGGGAGGGATCGACCACCCGGGAACCTCAGAGATCATTAACGCTCCTGAGCTGCACGGTCGTGTGTCGCCACCGTAGCAAGTGGTCCGCCTCACGAGGGGCGGGCCGCTGGGATCAGGCCGGGGGGTTTGATGGTGCGGGGGCCGTGGATGAGGAGTTTGGCGAGCCAGGTCTCCCAGTCGGTGGGCACGGGGTAGCCGGTGGGGTCCTGCTGGAGGTTGGCGACGATGCTGTAGACACTGGAGCCGGTCATGCGGGCGGTGAAGCTGCCGAGCCGACCGTGCAACTGCAGCAGGCCGACCGTGTCGGCGGCGGCGTCGAAGGCCAGGTTGGCGACGAACGCCTGCCCGAACTCCGTCGCATTGCCGCTGAGCGAGAGCACGTCCCTGCCGTTCAGGTCCTTCTGCACGCCGGAGGCGGCGTAGATGCCGGCCTGGATGACCTGCTGACCGCCGGCGTAGGCCAGGCTGTCGAGCGTGTAGTAGAAGGCGCCCTGGACGATCTCGGCGACCCCGATGTTGAAGATCTTCAGTTGCGACTGGGCGAGCGAGGTGAAGTACCGCTGGACGGCCTGCTGGGCGAGCCGGGACAGGCCCGCGGTGGGCCAGGCGTACATCGTGGTGAACATCATGTTGGCGAACGCCTGGATCGCCATGACCACCAGCACGTGCCGCACGGTGTCGATCTGCTCGGCGTAGCCGCGGCAGGCCGCGGCGGCGCGGCGGCAGTAGGCGGCGACGTCAGCGGGATAACCGGAGAAGCCGTCCGGGCGGACACCGGCGCCCTGGGAGCCGTCGCCACGCCACATGGTCCTGAACGCCTCGACGCCCGGCCCCGAATTGCCGGTCCACACCCGCTGGGCCGCCTCGTCCGCCGCCACGAGCCCTTCGTCGATCTTCTTCGCCAGGTCGTCCAGCGTGTCGGCGGCGGTGCGCAGGCCGTCCGGGTCGCCCTCGGGCCAGTCCACGCCCAGCATGGCCGTGACGAACGCGCCCTGGGTCACGGCCGCGACGCCGGCGGTGGTGGCGACCGGATGCCGGCCGGCGACCCGGCCGAAGGCCCGGAACGGCGCGGAGAACCCGGAAAGTGACGGGCTCACCGAACCTCGGCCTTGGTGGTGGGGACGGCGAGGCCGGCGGTGGTGACGGCCTGCGCGAGGGCCGCCACCGATGCCCAGTCGGCCGTCTCCAGGTTCGCTCCGGCCTGCGAGACGTTGTCGCCGATGCGTTCGTAGGCGGTGGTGACCGCGCCGACGTGGCGGGCGATCTCCTCCGTGGCCTGCCGGAAGCCCACCCGTCCCCCGCCGCCCTCGTAGAAGAGCCGGCCGTGCTCGTCGTCCCCCCAGAACGGGCCGAGCCCTTCCAGGACGCCGACGGCCGCCCGGAGCGCCGTGTCGAGTTCCTCGCTCTGGAGGTGGAAGTCGTCCCGGCGTCGCTTGAGGTGGACGGGCACCACATCCGTCACCATCCCGGGAGCGCCCTTCGCCGACCCGTCGGCACCTGCCATCCGGCGTCTCCTCCGTTACATGATCAGGACTGTGCGATGAATAGTAGGAAAACCGTTTTTCCCATGCTTTGCCGGGGTCTGTCGTCCAGGACAACGACACTGTGAGCCCGCGAACACTCCCGGCACCCTCACCTCGTTCGCGGTGCCAGGCCAGTCCACTTGCGGCCGATCACCCGCTCCCCGCCGGCCACTGCGTTACGTTGGAACCCGGCGTCATCGGGGACGGCGACCGAGGCACGACCAGCACCACAGCATGACCAGCAAGGCCGGCCAGACGAACGAGCACCCGGCGACCGGGCACGTCATCGGGGTGAACGGCGGCACGGAGGCCGGGTCCACCAAGCGGGCGAACCAGCACACCGCCGCCCAAGCCTCGCCAAGCCGACCGGCCCGGCACACCGACGGCCGGGTAGGCCAAGCAGGCGGGCCTGGCCTACCACCGGGCATGCCAGGCGGGCGGGCCGGGCGATCGGGCGAGCCCGGCCGGACGTACGGGCGGACCAGGCAATCGGCGGCCGAGCAGGGCGTGCGACCGAGCAGGGCGTGCGACCGGGGCCGGGTATGCGACCGGGGCCGGGTATGCGCTGGCGCAGTCGTGTCGCCGGGACAAGATCGGGAGCCTGGGAGGGGCGGGATCGTGACACAGGACGCAGGGACGCCACCGCCCGGGACCGGTCCACTGTCCCCCGATTTCACCGGCCTGGACCCGCACCTGATGGACGGCTTCATCACC
>NZ_BMNT01000040.1 GCF_014646695.1 Sphaerisporangium melleum | reverse complement strand
CAGCGGGCGCACGTGCGGGAGGTGCCGGCGGGGTTCACTGCGATCAGCTCTCGACCGGCGCTTTCAGCCTTGTGCGAGAAAGGAACCCGCGATGAGCGCAGAGAGAAAACCAGTCAGGGACGGCATTCCCCCGTCACCTGAAGCCGACGGTCCCCTGCCGAGGTTCTGATGGTATCCGCTCTGACCCCGCCTGAATTCACCGCCGAGGTCGTGGCCGACCGGCTCCGCGACGGATACTGGCTGGAAGCCCCGGACATCGACGGAGACGGGACGCCCGATCTGTTCGGATACGGCCTGCGACTCGGCGAGATCTACTGGTACCACAACGACGGAGCCTGGACGCGGCGGCTGCTGACCGACGGGTTCCGGATGCCGGTGGGCGCCGACTTCGGCGACATCAGCGGCAACGGGCTGCCCGACGTCGTGGTGTGCCACGAGCTGTACGGACCGATCGGCACCATCCACGACCCCGATCCGCGGGGCGGGAAGATCGACTGGATCGAGAACCCGGGCGCCGCGGACAAGCACCCGGGCCGCTGGAAGCGTCACTACATCGGACGTGCGACCGGCATGCACCGGTTGCGGGTGGGGCACTTCACCCGCACCGACCGGCTGGAGGTCATCGGACTGCCCATCGTCGCCGTCAATGACGTGCACGGAGTGCTTCCCGTCGTGCTGTTCACCCAGCCGGACGACGTGTACCAGGCCACCGAGTGGCCGATGACGGTCATCGACGACACCTCGTTCCGGATGATCCACGGAGCCGAGAAGAAGAAGGGCCTGGTGCCGGGCAGCGACCTGGACTCCCTGCTCCTGGCCTCCGACGAGGGCGTCACCTGGCTGCACTACGACCCAGAGGCGCGGGAGTGGCGCAAGACCCTGATCGGCTCGGGTGAGCTCACCCAGTTCCCGCGGACCGGCTTCCGCGGCAGCGGTGACATGGACGCGGGCCGGCTCGGCGATGACCCGATGGCCTACGTGGCCGCGCTCGAACCGTTCCACGGCAACACCGTCGCCGTCTACGTCAAGGACGGCGAGCAGGGCCCCTGGCAGCGGTTCGTACTCGACGTGTACGGCGACCCCAACGAGAACGGGGAGGGCCCCGGGCACCAGGTGGTGTGCGCGGACTTCGACGGCGACGGGGACGAGGAGTTCCTCGTGGCGCTGCGCGGGCCGTGGCCGTGGCAGGGCGTCATGTACTACAAGGCCGTCGATGCCAGGAGAGGCATCTTCGTCAAGTGGCGGGTCGCCGACGAGTCGGTCGCCAGGATCGCGCTCGCCGACTTCAACGGCGACGGGCGCCCCGACTTCGCCACGATCGCCTACTCGGTGCAGAACTACTACGTGGCCGAGGAACCGCGGCTCATGGTGCACCGGAACCGAATGCCGATCGGCTGACCAGATCCACTCTCAGAAAGAGCAAGCATGCCCATGGCACCAACCGCACCCCAGTGCGCCTTATCCGGCCGGCGCGCCGCACTGCCGTCGCTCACCGGCCTGCGCTTCGCCGCCGCGATGCTCGTCTTCCTCTTCCACATCACCCTGTCCAACTCCCCCGTGCCGCCCAACGCCGCCATCAACCCCTTCATGGACGAAGGACTGGCGGACGGGCTGGAGTGGCTGTTCAGCAAAGCCGGGTACATGGGGGTGTCGTTCTTCTTCGTGCTCAGCGGCTTCGTGCTGACCTGGTCGGCCAAGCCCGGGGAACCGATGCGCACGTTCTGGCGCCGCCGCGCGCTGAAGATCTTCCCCAATCACCTGGTGACGTTCGCGGCCTCGATGATCCTTTTCGCCGGAGCGTTCACCCCGGTGATCGCGTGGCTGCCCAACATCTTCCTGCTGCACGGGTTCATCCCCTTCGCCGACATCTACGTCAGCGTGAATCCGCCGGCCTGGACGCTCTGCTGCGAGCTGCTGTTCTACGCGCTGTTCCCCGTGCTGGCCAAGCCCATCGGGCGGATCCGGGAGAACCGGCTGCTGCTCTGGGCGGGTGTCATGATCGCGGGAACGGTGGCCGTTCAGCTGATCACGCTGTTCCTGATCCCGGACACCCCGAAGTCCCCGATCACTCCGGTGTCGGTGACGCAGTTCTGGTTCGGCTACATCTTCCCGGTGCCGCGGCTGCTCGAATTCGTGCTCGGCATGCTGCTCGCCCGCGCCGTCATCGCGGGCGTCGCGCCGAAGATCCACCTGTGGCAGGCGCTGGTGGCGAGCGTCGCCGGGTACGCTCTGGCGCTCTATGTCCCGTTCGTGTTCGGTTTCTCCGCGGCCACGATCATCCCGATCGCCGCGCTCCTCATCGCCTTCGCCGCCGCCGACCTGCGAGGCGCGCGCACCGGACTCCGCGGCCGCACGGCCCAGTGGCTCGGAGAGATCTCGTTCGGGTTCTACATCTGTCAGGGCGTGGTCGTCTTCTACGGCCGGCTGCTGCTTCCCGACCGGCCGTTCGCGACCCCGGTCGCCCTACTGGTGGTGGCCGGTTTCTTCGCCGCCACGCTGCTCGCCGGTTGGCTGCTGTACGCGGGCGTGGAGAACCCCATGATGAAGCGCTGGGCCCGGCCCCGCCGGCCCGTGCGAAGCGCCGTCCCGGCGATCGTGGAGGTCGCACCGGCGGGCCAGGTGGTGATCGAACCGGCCGGCCCGGCCCGGCCGGCCTGACGATCAGGTGATGGTCCCGGCAGGCCTCGTGCCTGCCGGGACGGATCACTTCTGCTTCTTGGCGCCACGCTTCTCGCGAATGCGCATGGTGACCTCGACCGGAGAGCCGGCGAAGCCGAACTCCTCCCGCAGGCGGCGCTCGATGAAACGCCGGTAGGTCTCCTCCAGAAAGCCCGAGGTGAACAGCACGAACTTGGGCGGCTCGACCGACGCCTGGGTGGCGAACAGGATCTTGGGCTGCTTGCCGCCGCGCACCGGCGGCGGGGTGGCCGCGATCAGCTCGGACAGGAAGGCGTTCAGCCTGGCCGTGGGCACACGGGTGCCCCACGAGTCCAGGGCCCGCTCGATCGCCGGGACGAGGCGGTCGACGTGCCGGCCGGTCTTGGCGGAGATGTTGACCCGCAGCGCCCACGGGACGCGGACGAGCTGGCGGTCGATCTCCTTCTCCAGGTAGTAGCGGCGGTCCTCGTCCACCAGGTCCCACTTGTTGAACGCCACCACCATGCACCGGCCGGACTCGATGACCATGCTGATGATGCGGAGGTCCTGCTCGGTAAGCACCTCGGAGGCGTCGATGAGCACCACGGCGACCTCGGACCGCTCCAGCGCGGCCTTGGTGCGCATGCCGGCGTAGAAGTCGGCGCCCTGCAGCTCGCGCTCGCGGCGCCGGATGCCGGCGGTGTCCACGAACCGCCAGGTCTTGCCGCCCAGCTCGACCAGCTCGTCCACCGGGTCGCGGGTGGTGCCCGCCATCGGGTCGACGAGCACGCGCTCCTCGCCGGCCAGCTTGTTGAGCAGCGAGGACTTGCCGACGTTGGGCTTGCCGACCAGGGCCACCCGGCGCGGGCCGCGCTCGGCGGCGAAGCGCTGCGGCGGCGCCTCGGGCATGATCTCGAGCAGGATGTCCAGCAGGTCGCCGCTGGAGCGGCCGTGCAGCGCCGACACCGGGTGCGGCTCGCCGAGACCGAGGGACCACAGCGTGGTGGCCTCGAGCTCCATGCGCTGGTCGTCGACCTTGTTGGCCGCCAGCACGATCGGCTTGCCCGAACGGCGCAGCACCGAGGCCACCACCTCGTCGGCGTCGGTGACCCCGACCGTGGCGTCCACCACGAAGAGGATCACGTCGGCCAGCTCGACCGCGACCTGCGCCTGCTCGGCGATGCGCAGCGCCATGCCGGTGGCGTCGGGGTCCCACCCGCCGGTGTCGACCAGGGTGAAGCGGCGTCCCCGCCAGGTGCCCTCGTAGGTCACCCGGTCGCGGGTCACACCCGGCACGTCCTCCACGACCGCCTCCCGGCGGCCGATAATGCGGTTGACCAGGGTGGACTTGCCCACGTTCGGACGGCCCACGACGGCGACCACCGGCATCGGGCCGGTGTCCGGCTCGTCCTGCGCGCCCGCGCCGCGCTCGTTCTCCTCGAACTCCGCGAGCTCGGCCGAGATCCAGCCGCCCTCGTCGTCGTACTCCCCCGTCACGTCACGTCCGTTTCCATCGGGGCTCATCCTTTCCTCGGCGGGCCGGCCCGGCGGGCTTCGCGCCCGCCGGTGGCGTCACCGGGTCAGGTGCGCTCTTTCACAAGTCTGAGGACCTCGGAGACGACCTCGTCGAGGTTGAGCTCCGTGCTGTCCAGCTCGACCGCGTCGGCCGCCATCACCAGCGGGTCGGCCTTCCGGGTCGAGTCAAGGGTGTCCCGCCGCGCCATCTCGGCCCGCTGGGCCTCCACGGTGGTGCCGGCGAGCTCGGCCGAGCGGCGGCGGGCGCGTGCCTCGGGGCTCGCGGTGAGGTAGACCTTGACCGGCGCGGCGGGTGCCACGACGGTGCCGATGTCACGACCCTCGACCACGATGTCGCCCTCGCCGATGACGGCGCGCTGCTCGGCGACCAGCCGGGCGCGCACCTCGGGGACGGCGCTGACCGCCGACACCGCCGCGGTGACCTCCGCCGTGCGGATCTCGGCGGCCACGTCGCGGCCGTCCACGGTGATGCCCGGCGCGTCGGGGTCGGCGGTGATGACCAGCCGCGGCTCGCCGGCGCGGCGGGCGACGGTCTCGGCGTCCGCCGGGTCGACGCCCTGCTCCAGCATCCACCAGGTCACCGCGCGGTACATCGCCCCGGTGTCGAGGTAGCGGAGACCGAGCGCGCGCGCCACTCCGCGCGACGCACTCGACTTGCCCGACCCCGAAGGGCCGTCCATGGCGACGACCAGTGCGGTCACGGCCTCTCCCTCTGCGTCCCGATTGAGTTGTCCGCAATGAGGGTACCGGGAATCGGCCACCACCCGGGCATCGCCCGCTCGAGCCGCTCTCAGGCCCGGGGGACGTGCCAGCCGTGGGCGCGCAACGCCTCGGCGAGCACCTCGGCGGACTCTGGCTGGACCGACAGCTCGGCGGCGCCGAGCTGCAGCCCAGGGGCGTGCTCCAAGCGGACGTCCTCGATGTTGACCCCGGCGTCCCTGGCGACCTGGAACAGCCTGGCCAGCTCGCCCGGCCGGTCGCCGACGAGCACCTGCACCACGGCGTACGCGGGAGCGGGGCCGCCGTGCTTGCCGGGGATGCGCCGCCGGCCGGCGTTGCCCCGGCGCAGCATCTCGGTGACCCGGTCGATGGCGCCGCCGTCGTCCACCGACACCGCCCGCAGGGCCGCCGCGGCGGCGGCGAGGTCGGCGGCGATGTCCTCCAGGACCTGCGCGACCGGGCGGGCGTTGCCCGCCAGGATGACCGTCCACAGGTCGGGGTCACTGCCCGCGACCCGGGTGACGTCCCGTACACCGGGCCCGGCCAGGCCGAGCGCGGTGTCGGACGCGCCGACCAGGCGGGCGGCCACCGCGGAGGCGGCCACGTGCGGGGCGTGCGAGATCAGCGCCACCGCCTCGTCGTGCGCCACCGGGTCGACCTCGACGGGCTTGCCGCCGCACAGCTCGATCAGTTCCAGCACGGTGGCGACGGCCTCGGACGAGGTCTCCGGCACCGGGCAGTAGGCCCACGGACGGCCGAGGAACACATCGGCCCGGGCGGCGCCGGGGCCGGAGCGCTCGCGGCCGGCCAGCGGGTGGCCGGCCACGTAGGCGCTCATGTCGCAGCCGAGCCGGGCCGCCTGCTCGATGGGCAGCGCCTTGACGCTGGCGACATCGGTGTAGAACCGGGCGGCGTCGGTCTTCTGCAGGTCGAGCAGCCACTCGGCGACGAACTGCGGCGGCACGGCGATCACCGCGAGGTCGACGCGGCCCTCACCGGGCACCCACTCGGCGCCGGCGCCGAGCTCGCAGGCCACCCGCACCGAGCCGGCGTTCTGGTCGGCGAGCCGGACCGTCACACCGTGCTCCCGCAGGGCGAGCGCCACCGACGTCCCGATCAGGCCGGTGCCGACGACGAGGACGCGTCCGATGCCCCGCGGTCGCGTGCTCATTGCGCGATGTCCACTCTCAGCGCGACGGCGCCGCGCAGGTAGACGTGCTGGATGTCCTGGCGGGGGCGGTCGGTGGCCACGTGGGCCATCAACCGCACCACGCGCGGGAGCGCGCCGGGCACGTCGATCTCGCTGGCGCAGATCAGCGGCACGTCGTGGAAGCCGAGCTTGCGGGCCGCCAGCGCGGGGAACTCGGCGGTCAGGTCGGGGGTCGCCGTGAAGATCACGCTGATCACGTCGTCGGTGGTGAGCCTGTTGCGCTCCATGACCTCGCTGACGAGCTCGGTCACGCCCGACAGGATCGCATCCCGATCGTTTGAGTCGATCTGGATGGCTCCCCGGATCGCCCGTACCATTTCTGTCCCTTCCGCGCAGCGGCCCCGAAACGCCCCTCGCTCCTCGTCAGGTTACATTCCCACCGCGGCGTAGAGCTCTCCCACCTCTTTGAGGGTGAGCGACCGCATGGTGCCGGACTTGAGCCTGCCCATCTTCACCGGGCCGAACTCGATGCGGGCGAGGTCGATCACATTGTGGCCGGCCTCCTCCAGCATGCGGCGCACGACGTGCTTGCGGCCCTCGTGCAGGACGACCTCGACCAGCGCCTGCTGTCCGTGCTCCTGGACGACCGTGAAGTCGTCGGCCTTGACCAGGCCGTCCTCCAGCTCGACGCCGCTCTTCAGGCGGCGGGCCAGGTCGCGCGGGATCGGCCCGGGCACCTTGGCCCAGTACTTCTTCTGCACGCCGTAGCTCGGGTGGGTGAGCCGGTGGGCGAGCTCGCCGTCGTTGGTGAGCAGGATCAGGCCCTCGGTCTCGGTGTCCAGCCGGCCCACGTGGAACAGCCGCTCGGTGCGGTCGGCCACATAGTCGGCCAGCGAGCGGCGTCCCTCGGGGTCGGACATGGTGCTGACCACGCCGATCGGCTTGTTGATCGCGAAGTAGACCAGGTCGGGCGCGGTCGGGATGCGCTTGCCGTCGACGTGGATGACCTGCTTGGCGGGGTCGACGCGGGCGCCGAACCTGCGCACGACCTGGCCGTCCACGGTGACCCGGCCCTGGCCGATCATCTCCTCGCAGGTGCGGCGGGCCGCGACCCCGGCCTGGGCGAGGACCTTCTGCAGCCGGACGCCGTCCGGGACCTCGGTGGTGTCGCGCTCGTCGGTGTACCCCTGGGGGAAGAAGTCGGGGTCGCGCAGCGGCTGGCGGGAGGTCTTGAACGGCTCGCGCCGCTCCGGCCGGCCCCCCTGCCCGCGTCCGGCCGGCGCGCCGCCGGCAGCGGGCCGCCCGCGCCCGGTGGCGGCGTCACGGGACGCCCCGCCACGCGCGGAGGCCGCGCCGGGACGTCCGGGCCGGCCGCCCTCGGGGCGGCCGTAGCGGCCACGGGAGCCGCCGAGCGAGCCGCCGATGGTCTGCACCCCGTCGTGCCGGTCGTCGCGCCCCTGGCGGCCGCGGGAGCCGTCACGGGAGTCACCGCGGGCATCACGGGCGGGCCGCTCGCGGCCGGTGTCCTCGCGGCCGTAGCGGCCGCGGGTGCCACCAGGGCCGGCGCGGAAGCCACCGCGCTCGCCCCCCGCGAAGGACCGCCGGTCATCGCGCGGACGCCGGTCGTCGTCACGGGAGGGACGCCGGTCGTCGTCACGGGAGGGACGCCGGTCGTCGTCACGGGAGGGACGCCGGTCATCGTCACGGAACGAGCGCCGGTCGTTCTCCCCGAAGGGGCGCCGGTCATCGCGCGGACGCCGATCGTCCTCGCGGAAGGGGCGCCGGTCGTCACGCGGACGCCGATCATCGTCCCGGAAGGGGCGCCGGTCGTCACGCGGACGCCGATCATCGTCCCGGAAGGGGCGCCGGTCGTCACGCGGACGCCGATCGTCCTCTCGGGAAGGGCGCCGGTCGTCACGGAAGCCGCCGCGGTCGTCGCGGAAGCCGCCACGACGCTCGCCCGAGGAGCCCCGGCGGTCGCCGGTGGGCGCGAAGCCACGCCCCTCCTCACGGGACCCGCCGCGCCGGTCGTCGCCGTACGCTCCGGGGCGATCGTCGCCGGGCCTGCCGTATCGCGCGCGAGAACCGCTCTGGGCGCCCGCCCGCGGTCCGCCCGAACTCCTGGGGGCGCCGGAGCCGCCTCGGGCTCCGGCTCCGCCACGGAAGCCCCGGGCGCCGCCTGCGGCGCCGCCGCGTCCTCGACCGCGTCCATCACCGGACGGGGTACCACGCTTGTCCATCACTTCTGCTCCTCTAGGGTTTCCACGTCGTCGGGGAGGAAGGGGGCGAGCGGCGGCAACTCGTCGAGGCTCCGCAGCCCCAGCCTCTCCAAAAAGTACGAACTCGTGCGGTAGAGCACCGCTTGGCTCTCGGGATCGGTGCCGGCCTCCTCGACCAGCCCGCGTGCCAGCAACGTGCGCATGACGCCGTCACTGTTGACACCACGCACCGCCGCGACCCGCGCCCTGCTCACCGGCTGGCGGTAGGCCACGACCGCGAGGGTCTCCAGGGCCGCCTGGGTCAGCCGGGCCTGCTGGCCGTCCCGGACGAAACGCTCGACCACCGCGGCGCACTCGGCGCGGGTGTACAGGCGCCAGCCTCCGGCGACCTCTCGCAGATCGAAACCCCGCCCGGCGGCGGTGTATTCCGCCGACAGCGCCCGCAGCGCCCCGGCCACCTCGTGCACAGGGCGTTCGAGCACCTGGGCCAGGGTGATCTCGGCGACCGGCTCGTCCACCACGAGCAAGATCGCATCCAGCGACGTCCGGAGATCCGGCCCGGCCGGCGCGGCGTCCTGTGTCTCCACCGGGTCCGCGACCTGCGCGGTGCGTGCCGTACCCGCCGACGGATGCCCGCTGTCCCCGGCGGGACCGCCGGCGCCGGGCGTGCCGGGCTCGTCGCCGGGCGGCCGGTGCCCGGTCTCAGAACTCATCGGCTGCATCTTCGCTCTCCCGCCCCTCGGCGTCCGGACGGCCGCCTGGGCTGTCGCCGCCCCGCCGGTCACCCGCGGGGCCCTCGTCGTAGTCGTCGGCCACCGCGACGTCTCCGTCGTCGGCGCCCGTCCAGGTCACGTGCAGATCTCCGAGCGGCTCCACCTGCTCGAAGGAGACCGCGGCCTCCCGGTAGAGCTCCAGGACGGCGAGGAAGCGTGCGATGACCTCGAAGGTGCCCGCACAGTCGGCGGTCAGGGCCCGGAACGTCGCGGTGCGCACGCGCCGGAGCCGCTCGACAAGGATAGCCGCTTGCTCGCGTACGTTGGCGACCGGTTGGTAGATGTGCGCGGTGGAGACGGTGGGCACCGGCTTCGGGGTGAACACCCGAAGCGCGATCTTGGCCAGGCGCTCGGGGCCGACGCCGAGCACCAGCTCGGGCAGCAGGCCCGCGAACTGCGGCTCCATCGGCACCGAGCGCGGGAAGCGCAGTGCCTCCTCGGCCAGCCGCCCGGCGAAGACCTTCGCGACCTCCTTGTAGGCGCGATATTGCAGCAGGCGGGCGAACAGCAGGTCGCGGGCCTCCAGCAGCGCCAGGTCCTCCTCGTCCTCCACCTCGCCGGTGGGCAGCAGGCGGGCGGCCTTCAGGTCGAGCAGGGTGGCGGCGACGAGCAGGAAGTGGCTGGCCAGGTCGAGGTCCCACTCGGGGCCCCGGGCGCGGATGTAGGCGATGAACTCGTCGGTCACCTGGTGCAGGGACACCTCGGTGATGTCGAGCTTGTGCTTGGAGATCAGCCCGAGCAGCAGGTCGAACGGGCCTTGGAAGACCTCCAGGTGGACCTGGAAGGCGTCCGGATCGGCCTGGGCGGCTTCGGGCTCTGCGGTCACCGGCCCATTGTCCCGCACGGTGAGGGCCGCCGCGCGGGACCACGCTCACGCCCACCGCCATCGGGCACGCTCAGAGAGCCTGCGTCCGGCCGGGTCACGGCACGGCGTGCCGGGTCGCCCACGACGGCGGGCGGGTCAGCCGGTCTGCGACCAGCGGGCCAGGACCTCGCGGGCCAGCTCGCGGTAGGCGGTGGCGCCCATGGAGGCCGGGTCGAACTGGGTGATCGGCTCGCCGGCCAGGGTCGCGTCGGGGAACCGGACCGTGCGGTTGATCACGGTGTGGAAGACCTTGTCCCCGAAGCCCTGCATGATCGTCGACAGCACCTCGCGGGCGTGCAGCGTGCGCGGGTCGTACATCGTGGCCAGGATGCCGTCGATCTCGAGGTTCTTGTTCAGGCGCTCCTGCACCTTGGTGATCGACTCCATCAGCAGGGCGACGCCGCGCAGCGCGAAGAACTCACACTCCAGCGGCACCATGACGCTGTGCGCGCAGGTCAGCGCGTTGACCGCGAGCAGGCCCAGCGAAGGCTGGCAGTCGATGAGGCAGATGTCGTAGTGCGGCAGCAGCGGCTCAAGGGCGCGGCCGAGGGCGTACTCGCGGGCGACCTCGTTGACCAGCCGGATCTCGGCGCCGGACAGGAAGATGTTGCTCGGCAGGAGATCCATGCCTTCGACGCTGGTGGCGAGCAGGACGTCCTCGGCGGTGATGTCGGGCTCCTCCATCACCATGTCGTAGATCGTCGCCTCCAGCGGGCGGGGGTCGATGCCGAGGCCGACCGACAGCGCGCCCTGGGGGTCGAAGTCGACGAGCAGGACCTTCTGCCCGCATTCGGCGAGCGAGGCCCCGAGGTTGATGGTCGTGGTGGTCTTGCCCACGCCACCCTTCTGGTTGACCATGGCGACGACCCGGGCGGGGCCGTGCGTGGTCGGCGGCACCGGCTCGGGGAAGACGGGACGCGGCCGCCCGGTGGGACCGAGGATCCCTTCGTTCCTGGTGTCGCCCCAGCCTGCGTCGGGGGCACCGGGGATCTCCCGGGTAGAAGCGTCTGTGGTCGCAGTCACCAGTTGAACCTCCCTGACGGCCCCGAACCGGACCGTCCGGACGGACACTATGGGGTGGGCACGTATGCGGCAAGGCGACGCGCCCGAGAGCTATGAAGTTGGACGATCGGCCCGGGGCCGGGCAGAAGCGTACTCCGCACGGAGAAGGTCGACACCGACCAGGGTGTAGACCTGGGTGGTGGTCACCGAGGCGTGGCCGAGTAGTTCCTGGACAACCCTAACGTCCGCTCCTCCGTCAAGGAGGTGAGTTGCGAACGAATGCCGCAACATGTGCGGTGACACGCCGGAGAGCCCGGCCCGCTCGGCGGCCGAGCGCAGCACCTCCCAGGCGCCCTGCCGGGTGAGCCGCCCGCCCCGGGCGTTCAGGAACAGCGCCGTCGTCCCGCGCCCGTGCGCGCAGATCAGCGGCCGCCCGCGCGCCAGATAGGCGCCCAGGGCCTCGCGGGCGTACCCGCCGATCGGGACGACACGGACCCGTCCGCCCTTGCCGCGCAGGCGCACCCGTTCGGCCTCGACGTCCTCCACGGCCAGCGCCACGGCCTCGGAGATCCGCGCGCCGGTGCCGTACAGCACCTCCAGCAGCGCGCGGTTGCGCTCGGTGAGCGGGGCGTCCTTGGGCCCGGCGGCGGCCATGAGCCGCTCCACCTCGGCCACCCCGATCGCTCTGGGCTGGTGCGGCGGCCTGCTCGGCGGGTGAACGGCGCGCGCGGGGTCGTGGGCGGTCATCCCCTCGCGCAGGGCGAAGCGGTGCAGGCCGCGCACGGCGGACATGGCCCTGGCCGCCGAACTGGCCACCAGGGCCGGATGACGCTCGTCGCCCGCGCGCAGCGCCGTCAGGAACGCCTCCACGTCCGCCTCGGCCACCTCGGCCAGCGACGGGCACCCGCGGCTCCGCAGGTGTTCCAGGTAGCGCCGCAGGTCCCGCCGGTAGGACGCGAGCGTGTTGGCCGCGAGCCCGCGCTCGACCGCGAGGTGGGCGAGGTAGGCGGCGGTGGCGGCCTCGGCGTCGTGGGCGCTCAGGACGGGGACCTCCTGTCAGTCCTCCTCCGCGTCGGCGGGGCGCAAGGAGGCGAAACCGTCCGGCAATGCGGCGTACGCGGCGAGAATACCCGCGACGGCGGGAGCGTTGTGGATCATTCCGCCGAGCGCCCTGCCGGCCGCTTCGTCCAGCGGCACCCACACCACCGGCATGTCCGACTCCTCGTGCCGGGGGACGAAGCCGTTCTCCTCGGCGGGGATCGGGGTCAGGCCACGGGCGAGGAAGATCCGGATGCGCTCGTCGGCCATGCCCGGCGAGGTGTACATGTCCAGCAGGGTGTGCCAGCTCGTGGCGCGGTAGCCGGCCTCCTCGGCCAGCTCGCGCGCCGCGCACTCGACCAGCGGCTCGCCGGGGACGTCGCGGATGCCCGCGGGCAGCTCCCACAGCAGCCGGCGGACCGGATGGCGGTACTGCCGCAGCAGCAGCACGCGGCCGTCGTCGTCCACCGCGACGACGGCGACCGAGCCGGGGTGCACGATGTAGTCGCGGTCGGCGACGTCGTCACCGGGCATCCGCACGGTGTCGGTGCGCACCGTGATCACCCGGGCCCGCAGGTGCGTCCGCTCGGCGACGACCTTCCAGGAGGCCGGCACGTCGCGGACGTCCGCGGCGGTGAGCTCGCCGGCAGGCAGGCCGCCCGAGGCCGCGCTCACGCGCCCCGCCCGGCCTTGGTGACGCTCTCGCGCACGTCGGCGTACGCCAGGGCCGCCTCGATGAGGCCGCGGAACAGCGGGTGGGACCGGGTCGGGCGGGAGCGGAACTCCGGGTGCGCCTGGGTGCCCACGAAGAACGGGTGGACGTCCGCGGCCAGCTCGGCGTACTCCACGAGCCTGCCGTCGGGCGACAGGCCGGAGAAGACCATGCCGACCTGCTCGAGCTTCTCGCGGTAGGCGTTGCCGACCTCGTAGCGGTGGCGGTGGCGCTCGCTGACCATCGCGGTGCCGTACAGCCCCCGGACGATCGTCCCCTCGCCCAGCCGCGCGGGGTACAGGCCGAGGCGCATGGTGCCGCCCATGTCGCGCTCGCCGGCCACCACGTCCTCCTGGTCGGCCATGGTGCTGATCACCGGGGCGGTGGTGTCGGGGTCGAACTCGGTGCTGTTGGCGCCCTCGATGCCGGCCAGGTCGCGGGCGGCCTCGATGACCATGCACTGCATGCCCAGGCAGATGCCGAGCAGCGGGACGCGCCGCTCACGGGCATGCCGGATGGCGCCGAGCTTGCCCTCGATGCCGCGCACGCCGAACCCGCCGGGGATGAGCACGCCGTCCACGCCGTCCAGCTCGCGCTCGGCGCCCTCGGGGGTCTCGCAGTCGTCGCTCTTGACCCACCGGATGTTGACCCGGGCGTCGCACCCGAACCCGCCGGCCCGCAGTGCCTCGGTCACCGACAGGTAGGCGTCGGGCAGGTCGATGTACTTGCCGACCAGCGCGATGGTGACCTCCTTGGCCGGGCGGTGCACCCGGCGCAGGAGCTGGTCCCACTCGTGCCAGTCGACGTCCCGGAAGGGCAGGCCGAGGCGGCGGATGACGTAGGCGTCCAGGCCCTCGGAGTGCAGGACCTTGGGGATGTCGTAGATGCTCGGCGCGTCCATCGCCGACACCACGGCGTCCTCGTCAACGTCGCACATCAAACTGATCTTGCGCTTGAGCGAGGTGGTGATGGGACGGTCGGAGCGGCAGACGATGGCGTCGGGCTGGATGCCGATGCTGCGCAGGGCGGCGACCGAGTGCTGGGTCGGCTTGGTCTTCAGCTCGCCGCTCGGCCCGATGTAGGGCAGCAGCGAGACGTGCAGGAAGAAGACGTTGTCCCGGCCGACCTCGTGGCGCACCTGGCGGACGGCCTCCAGGAACGGCAGCGACTCGATGTCGCCGACCGTGCCGCCGACCTCGGTGATCACGACGTCGACGTCGGGGCCGGCCATGCCGCGGATGCGGTCCTTGATCTCGTTGGTGATGTGCGGGATCACCTGCACGGTGTCGCCGAGGTACTCCCCGCGCCGCTCCTTGGCGATGACGTTGGAGTACACCTGGCCGGTGGTGACGTTGGCCGAGCCGTGCAGCTCGGTGTCCAGGAACCGCTCGTAGTGGCCGACGTCGAGGTCGGTCTCGGCGCCGTCGTCGGTGACGAACACCTCACCGTGCTGGAACGGGTTCATCGTTCCGGGGTCGACGTTGAGGTAGGGGTCCAGCTTCTGCATGGTGACCCGCAGGCCGCGAAGCTTCAGCAGGCGCCCCAGGCTCGAGGCGGTGAGCCCCTTGCCGAGACTGGAGGCGACGCCTCCGGTGACGAAGAGATGCTTGGTGTGTGCGGCGCTGCGCAAGGAGGGTCTCCCGTGGTCCGTTGTGATCGTGGCCGTCCAGCTGAGCGACCGCGTGTCCACGGGCTCTCAGAATATCAAAGGTCCCGTCCGAAGTGCCCGAACAGGTTGGGCGTCCGTTCCCTGCATGCTAACCAGGCGGTAACTTTTCCGGATATGTCACCCCGTGATGCTCTACGCCGGATCTGTCATGGCTTGATCCACCGTGCGTGGACCGCGATCCGTGCGAACGGCGCGATCACCCCCAGAACTCCGGCCGGCTACCGCTTCCGCCGCCTCGGCGAGGGAGCCTGCCTGTCCTTCCCGCAAGGCGCGATCTTCGGGGAGGCGTGGATCGAGATCGGCGCGCACACGCTCGTCGGGGAGCGCGTCTCGATCTCCGCGGGCATGGGCCCCGGCGTCGACCTCGGCCCCGCCTCCATCGTCCGCATCGGCGGCGGCTGCTCCATCGGGCGCGGCAGTCACATCGTCGGCCACCAGTCGATCGACATCGGCGACGACGTCTTTACGGGCCCCTACGTCTACATCACCGACCAGAACCACGTGTACGACGACCCCGAGACGCCGATCGGCCGCCAGTGGCCGCGCAACAGCCCGGTGTCCATCGGCGCGGGAAGCTGGGTCGGCACCGGGGCGATCATCCTGCCCGGCACCCGCATCGGCCGGCAGTCGGTCGTGGCGGGCGGGGCCGTGGTGCGCGGCGAGTTCCCCGACCACTGCGTCATCGCCGGCGTCCCCGCCAAGATCGTCCGCCACTACTCCCCCGGCACCGGCTGGACCACCGCCCTCCCCGAACCTCCCCCACCCCACGCCACCACCCCCGTCCGCCAGGCCGCCTCCGGCGACCTGGGCGTTCCGGACCAGTTGGTGCACTGATCGCCCGGCTCCCCACCGGGCCACGACGTAGCGCGGCCGCCGGCATCCCCGGGCCCCCCGCCTAGCGCGTCCCTTGTCATCGCCGGGCCACCCACGCAGCGCCGCCCGGGGCCCAGGCGAGGGGACACTGAAGCCGGCCCCACGCAGCACGCGGGGCGGCGAACCGCCGCCCCGCACGGCCCGGCTCGCGCGCGCATGCGGAGTCGCTCACCAACGCCGCCCGTCACGCTCCCGCGCGGACGTTCTCGTCCACCTGGCACAGGCCGCCGATGGCCCACGCGGGCGTACGAGGAGCACCTGGTGGACGCCCGGGCCACCGGACCACGAGCCCGCGCCCTGCACGACGAGCGACCCGGGTACCGCCGGCCTCGCCCGCGCCACCGGCCGCGGTGGGCCGAGCGGGCAGGCCTGGACCGGGGCGGACCGGCGGGTTACCGTCACGGCATGCGCTCGGAGATCGCTCAGATGTTCGGCGTCGAGTTCCCCCTGTTCGCCTTCAGCCACAGCCGTGAGGTGGTCGCCGCGGTGACCAACGCGGGCGGGTTCGGCGTACTCGGTGCGGCCGCCTGCTCCCCCGGGCAACTCGACCGCAAGCTCTCCTGGCTCGACCGGCAGGTGCACGGCCGGCCGTACGGGGTGAGCGTGCTCGTCCCCCGGCGTCTCGACCGGGCGGCCGCCGATCCGGCGGCCCGGCTGATGGAACACATCCCCGACGTGCACCGCGACTTCGTCGCCCACCTGTTCGCCAAGTACGGCGTGGGCGGAGGCAGGCGCTTCACCCCCGACTCCGTGGGCGGGCCGCCGGACGAGGTCGGCCGCAGGGTCACCTCGTCCGGAGCCACCGGACTGGTCGACGTCGCCCTGCGGCACCCGGTCCGGCTGGTCGCGGGCGGGCTCGGCCCGCCGCCCGCCGAGATGGTGGACAGGACCCGCGCGGCCGGGGTGCCGATCGCCGCCCTGGTCGGCACCGTGGAGCACGCCCGCCGTCAGGTCGCCGCCGGTGCCGATCTGATCGTCGCCCAGGGCACCGAGGCCGGCGGCCACACCGGCGAGGTCGCCACGATGGTCCTGGTGCCACAGGTCGTGGACGCGGTCGCGCCCGTCCCGGTGCTCGCGGCGGGCGGGATCGCCAACGGACGGCAGATGGCCGCCGCGCTGGCCCTCGGCGCGGCCGGTGTGTGGTGCGGCTCGGTCTGGCTGACCACCGAGGAGGCCGAGACGCCCGCGGTGGTCAAGCGGAAGCTGCTCGCCGCCGGCTCGCTGGACACCGTACGCTCGCGGTCGCGCACCGGAAAACCGGCCCGGCAGCTCGTGTCCGCCTGGACCGAGGAGTGGGACGATGCGCCCGAGAGCCCGGGCCCGTTGCCGATGCCGCTGCAGATCCTGCTGGCCGAGGGTGCGCTGGCCCGCATCGCGGACGCCGCCGAGAAGGGCGAGCCGGGCGCCCAGGAACTGGTGAACCACTTCGTCGGCCAGGTGGTCGGTCAGCTCGACCGGGTCCGTCCCGCCCGCCAGGTCGCCGACGAGATGATCGCCGAGTTCACCACCGCCGTCACCCGCCTCACCCGCCTCACCGGCACCCGGCCCACCGGCCGCCCGCCCCGGTGAGACGGCGCTACCCGCGGGCTGCCCCTGAGAAGCTCTACGTGGCCCGTCTCGCCCCGGCGTACCTTTCCGGAGGGCCCCGGTCCCCTGACCCGCGGCCGGCCGGGATCCGGCGCACCACAGGGCGAGCGGCAGCGGGCCGCACAGGTGCACGATGCGCCGGGCGACTTCGGGCCCCTGCCTTCCGCCGATCTCCTGGCGACGTCGGCCCTCCTGCGCTCCCCGCCACCTCTGCGCAGTAGGGCGCTCTACGGGCGGGTCCAAGCCACGGCGCACCCGTCAGGAGAAGCGGCTTCCGGTTTCCCCGGCCTCCTGGTGATATTCGCCACCTGCGCTCCCTGCCGCCGGCTCTTCGCTTTCGCCGGAACATGGACATGGGTCGCCTTCCGGATGCTTGGCGGCGGGAACGAAGGGCAGCGGGTCGTTCGTCTTCTTCCATGGGGAACGGGGAAGGGGGAACCGCGATGCTCGCGGCGCTGACCGGTCTCGGGCTGTCCACGGCGGCGGGGCTGAACGCCTACATTCCGCTGCTGGTGGTCGGCGTGCTGGCCAACCTCACCGACGCGGTGCGGCTGCCGCACGACTACGCCTGGCTGGGCGACGGCTGGGTGCTGGCGATCATCGGCGTGCTGCTGGCCGCCGAGCTGGTGCTCGACAAGGTGCCGGTCGTCGACCACGTCAACGACATGATCCAGACGGCGGTGCGGCCGGCCGCCGGCGGCGTGGTGTTCACCGCCACCCAGGCGGCCGAGCGGTTCGACCACTCGGCGTGGATGAGCGGGCACCCGTGGGTGAGCTGGGTGCTCGGCATCGGCATCGCCCTCGCCGTGCATGTGATGAAGGCCACGGCCCGGCCGGTGGTCAACGTCTCCACGGCCGGGGCCGGCGCCCCGGTGGTGAGCACGGTCGAGGACGCCGGGGCGCTCGGCATGAGCCTGGTGGCCGTCTTCTTCCCGGTGCTCGTCGTCGTGGCGCTGGTCGTGCTCGCCGTCCCCACCTGGTGGGCCCTGCGCCGGGTGCGCCGGCTCCGCGCCCGCAGAGCCGCCCGCCGCACCTCCCCCGATCCCCCCGGCCGCCTGCGCGAAGTCACGCAGCGTGGCAAGATGGCGATGGACGGTGAGAGCACGTCTCAGGGACCGGCATCCACCGCGGCCGGCTGAAGACCACCATCGGCTTCGACGTGGACATCGACCTGGACCTGCGTAAGGTCACCCGCTGACCTTCCACTCGCGGGTGCCGGCCCAGCCTCATCGGACCCGCCCGCGGCGCCGCCGCCCTGACGGATCAGGTGGCGGAGGCGCCATGGCGGGGTCGGTGGGTCAGTGGACGCCGGCCTCGTGCATGTCGCGGAGTTCGCGCTTGAGCTCCTTGATCTCGTCGCGCAGCCGGGCGGCCACCTCGAACTGCAGGTCGGCGGCGGCGGTGTGCATCTGCTCGGTGAGCGACTGAACCAGCGACTCGAGCTGAGCCCGGGGCATCTCGCCGACGATGGTCTTGGCGTGCTGGCCGGACTGGCGGGCCGACAACCCCGGGACGGGGGCCTTGCCGCGGCTCTGCTGGCGCCCGCCGCCGATCAGCCGGTCGGTGTCGGCGTCCTCGCGTGCCAGCGAGTCGAGGATGTCGGCGATCTTCTTGCGGAGCGGCTGCGGGTCGATGCCGTTCGCCTCGTTGTAGGCGATCTGCTTGGCCCGGCGCCGGTTGGTCTCGTCGATCGCACGCTCCATGGACGGCGTCACCCGGTCGGCGTACATGTGGACCTGGCCGGAGACGTTACGCGCCGCACGCCCGATCGTCTGGATCAGCGAGGTCTCGCTGCGCAGGAACCCCTCCTTGTCGGCGTCCAGGATGGCGACCAGCGACACCTCGGGCAGGTCGAGGCCCTCGCGCAGCAGGTTGATGCCGACGAGCACGTCGAACTCGCCCATGCGCAGCTCGCGGAGCAGCTCGATGCGGCGCAGCGTGTCGACCTCGCTGTGCAGGTAGCGCACCCGGATGCCGAGCTCGAGGAGGTAGTCGGTGAGGTCTTCGGACATCTTCTTGGTCAGCGTGGTGACCAGGACGCGCTCGTCCTTCTCGGCGCGCTCGCGGATCTCGTGGACCAGGTCGTCGATCTGCCCCTTGGTCGGCTTGACGACCACCTCGGGATCGACCAGCCCGGTCGGGCGGATCACCTGCTCGACCACGTCGCCCCCGCTGCGGCCCAGCTCGTAGGAGCCGGGGGTGGCCGACAGGTAGACGGTCTGCCCGATGCGCTCCAGGAACTCCTCCCACTTGAGCGGGCGGTTGTCCATCGCGGACGGCAGGCGGAAGCCGTGATCGACCAGGGTGCGCTTGCGCGAGGCGTCCCCTTCGTACATCGCGCCGATCTGCGGGACGGTCTGGTGTGACTCGTCCAGGACCAGGATGAAGTCTTCGGGGAAGTAGTCGAGCAGGGTGTTGGGCGCCGTGCCGGCGGCGCGGCCGTCGATGTGCCGCGAGTAGTTCTCGATGCCGGAGCAGGTGCCGACCTGGCGCATCATCTCGATGTCGTAGGTGGTGCGCATGCGCAGCCGCTGGGCCTCCAGCAGCTTGCCCTGCCGCTCCATGGTGGCCAGCGTGTCGGCCAGCTCGGCCTCGATGTCGCGGATCGCGCGCTCCATGCGCTCGGGGCCCGCGACGTAGTGGGAGGCCGGGAAGATGTAGAGCTCCTCGTCCTCGGTGATGACCTCGCCGGTGAGCGGGTGCAGTGTCGCGAGCTTCTCGATCTCGTCACCGAACATCTCGATGCGCACCGCGAGCTCTTCGTACTGCGGGATCACCTCGATGGTGTCGCCGCGCACCCGGAAGGTGCCCCGGGTGAAGGCGAGGTCGTTGCGGCTGTACTGCATGTCGACCAGGCGGCGCAGCAGCTGGTCGCGCTCGATCTCCTGCCCGACCTTGAGCCGGACCATGCGGTCGACGTACTCCTGCGGGGTGCCGAGGCCGTAGATGCACGACACCGAGGCGACCACGACGGTGTCGCGGCGGGTGAGCAGCGAGTTGGTCGCCGAGTGGCGCAGCCGGTCGACCTCGTCGTTGATCGAGGAGTCCTTCTCGATGTAGGTGTCGGTCTGCGGGACGTACGCCTCGGGCTGGTAGTAGTCGTAGTAGGAGACGAAGTATTCGACCGCGTTGCCGGGCAGCATCTCACGCAACTCGTTGGCGAACTGCGCCGCGAGCGTCTTGTTCGGCTGCATGACCAGAGCCGGGCGCTGCAGCCGCTCGATGAGCCAGGCCACGGTGGCCGTCTTGCCGGTGCCGGTGGCGCCGAGCAGGACGGTGTCTTTATCGCCCCCTCTGACGCGCCGCTCGAGCTCGGCGATCGCCGCCGGCTGGTCACCGGACGGGGTCATGTCGGTGACGACCTGGAAGGGCGCCACCTTGCGCTGCAAATCAGTTACCGGCCTCACACCTGAATAACCTACGCGCCGCCACCGACAATTCCGCCCGGCCGCCCGCGGGCCCGGCCGGGCGATCGATCAGGCGGTGAGCAGCAGGGCCGCGGTCGCGGCGCCGACGGCGGCGACGGCCAGGAGCGCGCCGGTGAGCAGGAACTTCGCGATCGGCACCCGCACCCCGCGCCGGCCGCACCACTCGAACCACAGCAGCGTGGCGACCGACGCCCACGGCGTGATCACCGAGCCGGCGTTCGCCCCGATGAGCAGCGCGAGCAGCCGGTCGCGCTCGCCCGGCGGGATCACCCGCTCGCCGGCGTAGTAGGCGGGCAGGTTGTTGACCAGGTTGGCCAGGCCCGCCCCCGCGGCCGCCGCCCGATAGCTCCCGGCGGCGCCGCCCGCCTCGCCGAGGACGGCCCGCATGAGGTGGTCCAGCCCGTACAGGCTGAGCGTGGGGACCACCAGGAACAGCCCGGCCACGAAGACCACCAGTTGCCAGGGGAACAGGCGCCAGGTGAGCTTGGCGCGGTCACGCCAGGCGAAGGCCGCGATGAGCACGACGGCCGCGCCGCAGGCGGCCACGGCGATCTCCACCCCGGCGAGCACGGCCGCGGCGAACAGCACGCAGGCGCCGGCCGCGACCCCGAACAGCAGCGGGTCGGGCACGGCGACCGGTGGCGGCGGCTGGTATCTGTCCTGCCCGCGTGCGCCACGCCGCCAGTAGAACACCCACAGCAGCAGCATGGTCACGGCGATGGCCGCGGCCTGCGGAGCCCACATGCGGACGGCGAACTCACGGGTGGGCAGCGCGACGTGGCCGGTGGCCAGCAGGTTGGTGAGGTTGGACACCGGCAGGAGCAGGCTCGCGGTGTTGGCGAACCAGATCGTGGTCATGGCGAGCGGCAGCGCCCCCATGCGGGCGCGTGGCGCGAGCGCCAGCAGGACCGGGGTCAGCAGCACCGCCGTCGTGTCCAGATTCAGCACGATCGTGATGACCGCCGCGAACGCCGCACAGAGCACGAACAGCGCCGCGTAGTTGCCGCGCCCGATGATCGCCAGCCGTCCGGCCAGCACGTCGAAGACCCCGGCCTCCTTGGTGAGCTCGGCCAGGACGATCACCGCGACCAGGAACACCAGCAGCGGCCCGATGCGCTCCAGGCCGCCCACCGCCGCCCGCACCGGCAGCAGCCCGGTCACCACGCACACCACGCCCACGGCCAGGACCGCGAGGCGCACGCGGTCCAGCGGCGCCAGCCGCCGCGGCGTGTCCACCATGCCTGCGCTCCCCCGCCCCTCGGACTTCCGGCCCGCTCCGGTGCCCGGCCGAGCGCGTCTCACGCCCGGGGGGTCTCGGCCGCGTCGCGGCGCTCGCACAGGCGGGCCCAGACCTCGGACACCCGCTCCTCCAGGGCGTCCAGGTCGCCCTCGTTCGCGATCACGATGTCGGCGATCTTCAGCCGGTCCTCGCGGGAGGCCTGTGCCCTGATGCGGGCCAGGGCGTCCTGCTCGTCCATGCCGCGCGCACCCGTGAGGCGGGCCAGGCGCGTCGCGTCGGAGGCGTCGACCACGATCACCACGTCGTACATCGGCGCGAGCCCGTTCTCGGCGAGCAGCGGCACGTCGTACACCACCACGGCATCCGGCGGCGCCGCCCGCTGCAGCTCGGCGACGCGCTCGCCGACCCGGGGGTGCACAATGGCGTTGAGCCGGGCGAGCTTTGCCGAGTCGGCGAACACGATCTTCCCGAGCCGCTCGCGGTCGAGCGAGCCGTCCTCGCGCAGCACCTCGGGGCCGAACTCCGTCACGATCAGCGCGAGCCCGCTCGTCCCGGGCTCCACGACCTCACGCGCGATCTTGTCGGCGTCGACGACCACCGCGCCGCGCTCCGCGAGCCGTCGCGCGACCTCGCTCTTGCCCGATCCGATGCCGCCCGTGAGCCCGACCTTCACCATGGACGCAAAGCGTAGCCAACCGCTACGTGGCCTTACGCAGGTGGACCATGGTCAGGTGCTCGTGGAGGCGCTCGCGCCGGGTCTCCCGGTAGCCGAGCCTGCGGTACAACCGCAGGTTGCCCTCCGACAGGTGGCCGGTGAACAGGTCCAGGGCGTCCACCAGCCCGTCCAGCTCGCCCTCCACGGCCGTCAGCAGTGCGGTGCCGAGCCCGCGCCCCCACCGGTCGGGGGCCACCGCCAATCGCCCGACGAGCCCGGTGCGGTCGGTGCGCCGGCAGCGCACCGACCCGACGATGCGGCCGTCCTCGACGGCCTTGAGCACCGTCGCCGACTTCGTGGCCTCGCGGACGGCGTCCAGCGACTCCACCAGGGGCGCGATGAACGGGTCCCCGTACAGCTGGGCCTCGGTCACGTACGCGGCCCGCTGAAGGGTGAGGATCTCTCCGGCGTCGTCGGGCACGGCCCGCTCGATCAGCGTCACCCGCCCACTGTAGGCGCCGGGAAGTCGTGGACGTCGTGGGAGGGGGATGTCCTGTCAGGGACCGGTACAGGAGCGCACAGGCCGCTCCCACGTGGCGAGAGCCCCCGCAGGGTCTGCCCTGGCCGGAAGTGGCGGGAAAGCCGGCCTCCTCCCGGCGGGAACCGGAAGCCCGCCGGACGGCGCGAGGAGGAAAGCCCCGCCTTCCCCACCGGAAGAGCGGCTGGACGGCCGCAGGGTGCGGAGTCCGGGGCATCCAGCCGGGCCTGCACCGCCTGCACCGTCCCACCAGAGCCGCTGGAAGAGGCACGAAGCGCAGGGATGAGGGCGATTGCTGACCGGAGCAGCGAAAAGGGGCCCCACCGGAGGTGGGGCCCCTTCTCAGCCGGTCTTCACCGTGAGTGGCAGAGCATCAGCTCTGGCCGCCCGCCAGCTTCTCGCGCAGAGCGGCCAGCGCCTCGTCGGAGGCGAGGGCGCCACCGGTCGAGGCGGAGCCGCTGGACGAGGACGAGGACGGCGTCTCACCGGAGTAGGACGACGCGGCGCCGGCCTGCTCGGCCTCTTCCGCGCGAGCCTTCTCGATCTGCGACTTGTGGGCCTCGAAGCGGGTCTGGGCCTCGGCGTACTGCCGCTCCCACTCCTCGCGCTGCTTCTCGAAGCCCTCGAGCCACTCGCCGGTCTCGGGGTCGAAACCGTCCGGGTAGATGTAGTTGCCCTGGTCGTCGTAGGTCGCCGCCATGCCGTACAGCGTGGGGTCGAACTCGACGTCGGCACCCGAGGCACCCTCGTTGGCCTGCTTGAGCGACAGCGAGATGCGCCGGCGGTCGAGGTCGATGTCGATGATCTTCACGAAGATCTCGTCGCCGACCTGGACGACCTGCTCGGGGATCTCGACGTGGCGCTCGGCCAGCTCGGAGATGTGCACCAGGCCCTCGATGCCCTCCTCGACGCGGACGAACGCGCCGAACGGCACCAGCTTGGTGACGCGGCCCGGAACGACCTGGCCGATCTGGTGGGTGCGGGCGAACTGCTGCCAGGGGTCTTCCTGCGTCGCCTTGAGCGACAGGGAGACGCGCTCGCGCTCCATGTCGACGTCGAGCACCTCGACGGTGACCTCCTGGCCGACCTCGACGACCTCGGAGGGGTGGTCGATGTGCTTCCAGGAGAGCTCGGAGACGTGCACCAGACCGTCGACGCCGCCGAGGTCCACGAACGCACCGAAGTTGACGATCGAGGACACGACGCCCTTGCGGACCTGGCCCTTCTGCAGGGTGTTGAGGAAGGTCTGGCGGACCTCCGACTGGGTCTGCTCCAGCCAGGCACGGCGGGACAGGACCACGTTGTTGCGGTTCTTGTCCAGCTCGATGATCTTGGCCTCGAGCTCGCGGCCGACGTACGGCTGCAGGTCGCGCACGCGGCGCATCTCGACCAGCGAGGCGGGCAGGAAGCCGCGCAGGCCGATGTCCAGGATCAGACCGCCCTTGACGACCTCGATGACCGTGCCGGTGACGATGCCGTCCTCGTCCTTGATCTTCTCGATCGTGCCCCAGGCGCGCTCGTACTGGGCGCGCTTCTTGGACAGGATGAGGCGGCCTTCCTTGTCCTCCTTCTGGAGGACCAGGGCCTCGACGTGCTCACCGACCTCGACGACCTCGGCCGGGTCGACATCGTGCTTGATCGAGAGCTCGCGCGAGGGGATGACACCCTCGGTCTTGTAGCCGATGTCGAGCAAGACCTCGTCTCGATCGACCTTGACGACGGTGCCTTCGACGATGTCGCCGTCGTTGAAGTACTTGATGGTCTCGTCGATCGCGGCGAGGAAGGCCTCCTCGGAACCGATGTCGTTGACCGCTACCTGCGGGGTGCTCGAGGTGGCCTCAGTGCTGCTCGTCATGTGTGGAATTGCTCCGAACGCGGACAGAAGTCGATGTGGCGGACGCGCGGCAGGCCCTCTTCATCGCTCAAGCCGAGGTTTGGTCTGATGACCGGTGGTCGACGTGACCGAGCGCGAGCCCGCTCCGTCCGAGGCGCACGCGAGCCCACAGCGCAGCGATCAGCATATGAGAGTACGCGGGCGTGGTCAATCCGGCGCTCACCCGCATAACCCCGCAAGCCCCTAGTAAACGATCTTCACCCCGCGGAGCTTTGCCTGGATCTTACCCTGAACCCGACGTGGCATGGAGACGTGAGTCGGATCCCCGTCCGAGGTGTAGCGCTGGTCCGGGTGGCGATCCAGCCACTGGAGCCAGTACTGGGAGCACCATTTGCGGCACTCCCCCTTTTTACCGTTCGACTGGATACGGGGGATGTAAAAAGGATCGTAGGTCTTCGCGTAGGGCGAAACCGCCGGCTCCGCCCCGGCCAGGAACACCGCGCGGAACCGGTAGTGAAGGTCCTTCCAGGTGCCCGAGCGCGCCGCGGCGCGCTTTTTGGGGACACTGCCGTACGGCAGGGCGAAGGTGGCCGAGTCGGGGGCGCCGAGGCCGCGCAGGAGCCTCTCCTGGCGCCCGATGGCCTCCACCACCCGCTTCTTGGACAACCGGCGCAGGTCTGGGTGGCCCCAGGTGTGGTTGGCCACCTCGAACCCCCGGTCGACCAGCCAGCGCACCGCCGCGGCCTGGCCGTCCCGGTGGGTCAGCCCGAACGGGTTCTTGTTCACCCAGAAGGTCGCGACCGGCCGGAACCCCGGGTGCCTGGCGGCCACCTCGTAGATGACGCCGACCGCGGTGTCCTTCTTCGGGACGCCCGCGGCGTCCAAGGCGAAGTGCGAGGAATGACCGTCGTCGAAGGTCAGCACGACCGGGTGGGCGCCCGCCGGCAGGTCGATCGCGCCCGCCGTGAACTCGGCCGCGGTGATCGGCACGTAGCCGTGCGTGGCGAGCCGTTCGAGCTCCTTGCGCAACTGCGCCGGGGTGCGGTCGATCGAGGCCAGGCGCTTCTTCAGGATGCGGTGGTACATGATCACGGGGATCTGGCCGAGCTCGTTGGCCCGTACCTTCCTCGCCGACTCGGGAGTGGCCGGGGACGCGGTCGCGCTGGGCGCCGGCGAAGGGGTCACCGGCGTCGAGCGGGCCACCGGCGGGGCGCCCTGCTCCTCGCCGCCGAACGGCAGCACGAGCAGGGCCACGGCGGCGACGATCATCACACCGACGTTGACGATGCCGAGGACGGTGGTCAGGCCGGGCGCGCGCACGGGGGGTCTCCTGGGTCGGCGACGGGACGGCATTCACCCTAGGCCAGACCAATCGGCCGCGCGGCGATCCAAGCCACACGCCAGACATGTGCCGCAGATTACGGCCGAACCGAAGCCTCTCTCCCCGATGGCGCGAAACCGGCGGACCGGGCATTCCTGCCGTGCCGCCGGGCGGGCTCAGTGGCCGGCGTCCTGCCAGGTGCGGCCGGTGCCGACCGAGACGTCCAGCGGGACGCGCAGGTCGTAGGCGCCGCACATCTGGGTGACCACCAGCTCGCGCAGCGCGTCGAGCTCGCCCGTGGCCACCTCGAACAGCAACTCGTCGTGGACCTGCAGCAGCATGCGCGACCGCAGCCCGCGCTCGTGCAGGGCGCGGTGGACGTTGAGCATGGCGACCTTGATGATGTCGGCGGCCGACCCCTGGATGGGGGCGTTCAGTGCCATGCGCTCGGCCATCTCGCGGCGCTGCCGGTTGTCGCTGGTGAGGTCGGGCAGGTAACGGCGGCGGCCGAGGATGGTCTCGGTGTAGCCGTCGTGCCGGGCCTGGGCCACGATCGCCGCCAGGTAGTCGCGCACGCCGCCGAACTCCTGGAAGTACTCCTCCTTCAGCGCCCGCGCCTCGGCGACGGGGATGCTGAGCTGGCCGGACAGCCCGAAGTCGGACAGGCCGTAGGCCAGGCCGTAGTTCATCGCCTTGATGCGGGCGCGCAGCTCGCCGTCCACCTGCTCGGGCGGGATGTCGAACACCCGGGCGGCGGTGGCCTTGTGGAAGTCGTGCCCGGACTCGAAGGCCGCGATCAGCGCCTCGTCCTGCGAAAGGTGCGCCATGATCCGTAGCTCGATCTGGCTGTAGTCGGCCGTGAGCAGCGTTTCGTACCCCTCGCCGACGACGAAGCCCTGCCGGATGCGCCGCCCCTCGGCGGTGCGAATCGGGATGTTCTGCAGGTTGGGCTTCTCCGACGACAGCCGGCCGGTCGCCGCGATGATCTGGTTGTAGGTGGTGTGGATGCGCCCGTCGTCGCCGACCTCCTTGATCAGGCCCTCGACGGTGGTGCGCAGCTTGGTCTGGTCGCGGTGGCGCAGCAGGATCGTCGGCAGCTCGTTGTCGGTCTGGGTGGCCAGCGTGGCGAGCGCGTCGGCGTCGGTGGTGTAACCGGTCTTGATCTTCTTGGTCTTGGGCAGGCCGAGCTTGACGAACAGGATCTCCTGGAGCTGCTTGGGCGACCCCAGGTTGAACTGCTCGCCGACCACCCGGTGGGCCTCCTCGACGGCCTGCTTGACCGCCGCGCCGAACTCGGCCTCCAGCCCCGTGAAGTAGTCGCGGTCGGCCGCGATGCCCGCCCGCTCCAGCTCGGCGAGCACCCGCACCAGCGGCAGCTCGACCTCGCGCATCAGCCGGGCGCCGCCGCGCGGCTCCAGGTGGGCCTCCAGCGCGTCGGCGAGCTCGAGCACGGCCTGCGCCCGGACGGCGAGGTCTTCGCCGGCGTTGTCGGCCGGGTCGTCGAACAGGGCCGCCTGGCCGCCGTTGTCGGCCTCGGCGCGCAGCTCGCGGTGGAGATAGCGCAGCACGAGGTCGTCGAGCGGGAAAGAGCGCTGCCCCGGCATCGCCAGATAGGCCGCCAGGGCCGTGTCACAGGTGAGCCCGCGCAGGTCGAGCCCGTGCGCCCACAGGGCCAGCAGCGGGCCCTTGGCGTCGTGCACGGCCTTTTGCCGGGACTCGTCGGCCAGCCAGTGGCGCAGGGCGTTCTCGTCGGCCTGGGTGAGCCCGGTCAGGTCGAGGTGCGCCGCGCGGCGCCGCCCCTCGCCGCCGGCGGGCACCGCGATCGCCAGGCTCTCGATCGTGCCCGTGCCCCTGCCGTAGGAGCCCTTGACGGCCAGCCCGGCCCGGCCCTCGGGCATGGCGGCGAGCCACGCCTCGACCTCGTCGGGGCCGAGCGCGGTGACCTCGACCTCGAACCCGGAGTCGGCCTCCGGCTCGGCGGCGCCGATGCTCTGGTAGAGCCGGTCACGCAGCACACGGAACTGCAGGGTGTCGAACAGCTTGTGGATCTCGTCGCGGTCCCAGACGCCCATCTTGAGATCGGTCACGTCGGCGTCGAGCGGGACGTCGCGCCGCAGCTCGGTGAGCTGGCGGTTGTGCACGACCTGGCCGAGGTGCTCGCGGAGCTTGTCGCCGACCTTGCCCTTGACCTCGTCGACGCGATCGACCAGCTCGGTGAGCGAGCCGTACTCCTTGACCCACTTGGCCGCGGTCTTCTCGCCCACGCCGGGAATGCTCGGCAGGTTGTCGCTCGGATCGCCGCGCAGCGCCGCGAAGTCGGGATATTGCACGGGGGTCAGGCCGTACTTCTCGACAACGGCATCGGGGGTGAAGCGGGTCATGTCGCTGATGCCGCGGCGGGTCATCAGCAGGGTGACCCGGTCGTTGACGAGCTGGAGCGCGTCGCGGTCACCGGTGACGATCAGGACGTCCATGTCGCGCTCGGCGGCCTGGTGGGCGAGCGTGGCGATCAGGTCGTCGGCCTCATACCCGGCGAGCGACAGCCGGGGGATGCGCAGGGCGTCGAGCACCTCGAAGATCAGGCTGACCTGGCCGCGGAAGTCGTCGGGCGTCTCCGCGCGGTTGGCCTTGTAGTGTTCGTACGCCTCGTGCCGGAAGGTGGGCTCGGACCGGTCGAAGCAGACCACGACGTGGCTCGGCCGCTCGTCGCGCAGGACGTTGATCAGCATGGACGTGAAGCCGTACACCGCCTCGGTGTGCTGGCCCTCGGTCGTCATGAGGTTCGCGTCCTTCAACGCGTAGAACGCGCGGTACGCCAGGGAGTGCCCGTCCAGCAGGAGCAGACGGGGGCGGGCGGGGGTCGGTTCCTTCTTCGGCACACGTGCAGCCTAGTCTCCATGTACGACAGAACACGGCCCCGTGTGCAAGTGGAGGCATCTCCTTGACCATGCTGACCCCGGAGGACCAGGCACGTCTGGACGCGCTGTACGGCGCCGACCAGAAGAGCGGGCTCCTCGCCACGATGGGCATCGAGTTCCTGGAGGTCAAGGCCGGTCGCGTCGTGGCCCGCATGCCCGTCGAGGGCAACACCCAGCCCTACGGCCTGCTGCACGGCGGGGCCTCCTGCGTGCTGGCCGAGACCATCGGCTCCACCGGCGCCGCCGTCCACGCCGGTCCGGGGCGCATCGCCGTCGGCGTCGAGATCAACGCCACCCACCACCGGTCGGCGACCTCGGGGTACGTCACCGGTGTGGCGACCCTGCTGCACGGCGGCCGCTCGATCGCGACCTATGACATCGAGATCAGCGACGAGCAGGGCCGCCGGGTGTGCACATCCCGCCTCACCTGCATGCTTCGCGACCGCCCTGACGTTCCGCCCCACTCCTGACGCGTTTTCCCCGGCGGCCCCGAGGATACGTTTTGGCCGTCTCTTTGCACGGGAGCCTCATCGCTCGCTAGCGTTGTGACGCCAGAGCCCGTGGGTGGTCGAGTAGACAACGTGTGCGGCCGGGGAAGCCCTACATGGCCCCAAAGACCACCCGCGGGCTCCTTGCCGTCCAGAGCCGGCGGACGCCGCCTCCGGGCCGCGGCGGCGGGCCCCGCCGCGGAGTCGCGCGAGGCCGGTGCGGGGCCGTCCGAGACGGAGGTCGTCCGGCCCCGCGGTCGTCAGCGGGCCTGGGCCTGCGTCCCCTCGGAGTCCGCGTCCGCGGAGGTCGCGGAGCTCGCGGAGTCCGCGGTGTCATCGCTCGCGTGCGTCGGGTCGAGCACCCGCTTGAGGAAGGTCCGCGTGCGTTCGTGCCGGGGCGCGCCGATCACCTGCTCCGGCGGACCCTCCTCCACGACCACGCCGCCGTCCATGAACACCACGCGGTCGGCGACCTCCCGCGCGAAGCTCATCTCGTGCGTGACGATCAGCATGGTCATGCCGTCGCGCGCCAGGTCGCGCATCACCGACAGCACGTCGCCGACCAGCTCGGGGTCCAGCGCGGAGGTCGGCTCGTCGAACAGCATCAGGTCGGGGTCCATGGCCAGGGCCCGGGCGATCGCCACCCGCTGCTGCTGGCCACCGGACAGTTGCGGCGGGTAGGCGTCGCACTTGTCGCCGACGCCGACCTTGGCGAGGTTCTCCCGGGCCACCCGCTCGGCCTCGGCCTTGCCGCGCCTGAGCACCCGCCGCTGGGCGATCATGACGTTGGCGAGGACGGTCAGGTGCGGGAACAGGTTGAACGACTGGAACACCATGCCGAGCCTGCGCCGGGCCGCGTCGATGTCGACGTCGGGATCGGTCAGCTCGACGCCGTTCACCCGCACCGTGCCCTTGGTGGGCTGTTCGAGCAGGTTGACGCACCTCAGCAGGGTCGACTTGCCCGAACCGGACGGGCCGATGACGCAGACGACCTGGCCCTCGTCCACGGTGAAGTCGATGCCCTTGAGGACCTCCAGCTCGCCGAAGTGCTTGTGCAGGTCCGTGATCTCGACCGCGTGCGGCATCGCGGTCACCGTCCCTTCGCCTGACGCCGCTCCAGGCGGCTCGCGAGATAGCCCAGCGGGATCGTGACCAGCAGGTACGTCAGGCCCACCACCATGATGGGGGTGGCGTTGGCCGTCTCGGACGCCAGGTCGTTGCCGAACTTGGTCAGCTCGACGTACTCGCCGCTCACGCCGAGGAACAGCACCAGCGAGGAGTCCTTGAGCAGGGCGACGAACTGGTTGGTCGTCGGCGGGATCACGATGCGGATGGCCTGCGGGATGATCACCGAGATCATCGCCCGCGCGTGCGACATGCCGAGCGAGCGCGCCGCCTCCATCTGTCCCTTGGGAACGGCCTGCAAGCCGGCCCGCAGCGTCTCGGCCATGTACGCGGAGCTGACGATGGTCAGGCCGAGGATGCCGAGGCCGTAGGTGCCGCCGGGCAGCCAGAAGCCGGGCAGCGCGAGCGGCAGGAACAGGATGAACAGGAAGATGAGCAGCGCCGGCAGACCGCGGAAGATCTCGATGTAGACCACGGCGATCCAGCGGTACGGGCGTACCGAGGACAGCCGCATCAGCGCGAGCAGCAGGCCACCGATCGAGCCGAAGACGAAGCCGCCGACGGTGTAGATGATGGTGTTCCTGAGGGCGACCGTGAACACCTCGGGGAACGCCTTGACCGCCACGTCCATCTTGGCGAAGTTCAGGGCGAGCCCCTGCCAGTTGACCAGGAGGGCGACCGCGACCACCGCGGCGGCCAGCACGACGTACTGGACGGCGCGGCTGATGCGCTGCCTTTTTCGCGGGCTGAGCCGGGACCCGCCGGGCGCGCGCCCGGCGGGTCCGGCCGGCTCGGCCGTCATGGAGTGACCGGTCATGCGGATCAGGAGGCTCCGAGCTCGCCGGGCTTCTTACCGAACCACTTGACGAAGATCTGCTCGTAGGTGCCGTCCGACTTGGCCTTGGCGATCTCCTCGTTGACCACCTTGGCCAGGGCGTCGTTGCCCTTCTTCATGCCGATGCCGTACTGCTCGCCGGTGTCCAGGCTCGCGATCAGCTCGAACTTGTCGGCGATCTCGGGCTTCTTCAGCCAGGTGAGCACGACCGGGAGGTCCTGGATGATGACGTCGGCCTGGCCGGACTGCAGGCCCAGCAGCTCCTTGGGCGAGTCGGCGAACTCGGTGGGGTTGAGGCCCTTGCCCTTGGCGAAGTCCAGGCCGGTCGTGGACGCCTGCGCGCCGAGCTTGAGGCCCTTGGCCTTGACGTCCTCCAGGCTCTTGGCGCCGGTGCCCTTCTTGGCGAGCAGCGCCTGGGTGGCGTCGAAGTAGGGGTCGGAGAACAGGATGTTCTGCTTGCGCTCGTCGGTGATCGTCATGCCCGCCGCCGCCACGTCGCACTTGCCGGCGTTCATCGCGGCACCGCTCTTGATCACGGCGAAGTCGATGTCCACGATGTCCTGGGTCACCCCGAGCTTCTTGGCGACCAGGTCCACGATGTCGACGTCGAAGCCGACCACCTTGTCGCCTTCCTTGAACTGGAAGGGCTCGTACGGCAGGTTCGTGCACGTGGTCAGCTTGCCGGGGCTGATCAGCTTGATCTCGGAGGCCGCCGAGCCGGTGGCGGCCGGCGCACTCGAAGTGGTCGCACCGGTGTCCGATCCGCCGCCGCAGGCGGAGAGAAGGCATGCGGCGCTCACGACGAGCGCCCCGATTACTGGCACACGGCGACGCTTGGACCAAAAGACCACAACGTCCTCCTCTTTAGCTATATGTCGGAGTTAAGTTAACTTACCGTAACCCTGGCCATGGTCCCGCACCTGGTCACCAGGGGTATTACCGGAAAGAAACGATCGCACAACACCTGCCCCGACCTGGCGCTCCGAGCGCCGCGGGCCGTTAGTGTGCGATCGTGCGGGCGCCTCTCCTCCCGGTGGGCTTGACGCTCATCGCATCACTGACCCTGTCCGGCTGCTCCAGCGCTGCCGGGAGCCCCGGCACGCCTTCGCCGAGCCCTTCGGCGACCTATCTGGTCCCCCCGCAGACCGCGCGGCCGGACGAGACGGTGATCAAGGCGCCGCTGGTGACGGACGGCCTGATGCGCTTCCGGGTCCTGGCGTTCCGCGATGGCATGCCCAGCCTGGTGGGCAGCCACGCCGAATGGCCGGCCAAGGGGCAGTACGTCCGGGTCCGCGTCCTCATCGAGAGCATCGACCGCAGCAACCAGAAGTTCGATGCCAAAGAGCAGCTCGCGGTCGCCTCCGACGGGCGCACCTTCCATGTCGACCTCGCCGCCCAGACCACCAAACGCCAGCCGTTCGAGCTGCAGGTCGGCAGCTTCGTGCGCATGGAGTTCGACCTGTGGTTCGACGTGCCCAAGGACGTGAAGATCACCAAGATGCGCTTCTTCGGCGACCCGCCACTCGGCGTCATCGGCCGGTCCAAGGGCGTCGAGGTCACCATTCGCTGACGGGAGCCACCGGGTCGGCTGTGCGGGCAGACTCAGTGCCGATAGCCGCTGGTGCGTGAGCACTCTCCTCCCCCGGCCCCTGAGGCCCCGGGATCAGATCGTGCCCTCGTCCGAGCGGGCCTGCGCACCCGCCGGCTTCCTGCGCGGTTTCGCTCCAGGCGAGGTCCCGACGCGGTGGCGGCCCGGCCGAAGGCTCCGGCCGGGCCGTCTTGCCGCGAACGTCGTCCGCGCGGTGCCTCAGTGGGCGCCGAGCTCGCCGCCGAGGTAGGCCTCCCGCACCTGCGGGTCGTCCAGCAGCTCCGAGGCCGGCGCCGACTTAACCACCCGCCCGGTCTCCAGCACGTACGCCCGGTGGGCGAGCTGGAGCGCCTGCTGGGCGTTCTGCTCGACCAGCAGCACGGTGGTGCCGCGGTTGTTGATCTCCTTGATGATCGAGAAGATCTGGGCGACCAGCATGGGAGCCAGGCCCATCGACGGCTCGTCGAGCAGCAGGACCTTCGGCTTGCTCATCAGCGCGCGGCCGATGGCGACCATCTGCTGCTCGCCGCCCGACATCGTGCCGCCCGCCTGGTTCCTGCGCTCGGCCAGCCGGGGGAACAGCTCGAAGACCTCATCGAGATCCTTGGAGAAGTCGCCCGTACGGGTGTAGGCGCCCATCAGGAGGTTCTCGGTGACCGTCATGCCGGGGAACACGCCACGCCCTTCGGGGGACTGCCCGATGCCGGCCAGCACCCGCTTGTGCCCGGGGAGCTTGCTGATGTCCTTGCCGTCGAAGGTGACAGAACCCGACGACAGCGGGCGCAGACCCGAGATGGTCTTCAGCGTCGTCGTCTTGCCGGCGCCGTTGGCGCCGATCAGGGTGACGATCTCCCCTTCGGCGACCTCGAGCGAGATGCCCTTGATCGCCTCGATCTTGCCGTAGTGGACGTGCATGTCCTTGACTTCAAGAAGCATCTGCGGGAGCCCCCAAGTACGCCTCGATGACCCGCGGGTCGTTCTGCACCTCGGCGGGCAGACCGTCGGCGATCTTCTGTCCGAAGTCCAGCACCGCGATGCGGTCGCTGATGCCCATGACCAGGGCCATGTCATGCTCGATCAGCAGCACGGTGCGCCCGGCGTCGCGGATCTTGCGGATCAGGCCCTGCAGAGACTCCTTCTCGGCCGGGTTCATGCCGGCGGCCGGCTCGTCCAGCAGCAGGAGCTTGGGCTTGGTCGCGAGCGCCCGCGCGATCTCCAGCCGGCGCTGGTCGCCGTAGGGAAGGTTCTTGGCGGTCTCCTCGGCCCGGTGCGCGATGCCGACGAACTCCAGCAGCTCGTGGGCCATCTCCTTGCCCTCGCGCTCCTCGTTGCGGTGCCAGGGCAAGCCGAGCGCCGCGCTGAACATGCCCGCGCGATGGTGGGCGTCGGCGCCCACCATGACGTTCTCCAGCGCCGACATGTTGTGGAACAGCCGGATGTTCTGGAAGGTGCGGGCGACGCCGCGCTTGGTGACCTTGAAGCGCTTCATGCCGTCGATGCGGTCACCGTCGAACATCACCCGCCCCGACGTCGGCTGGTAGACGCCGGTGACGACATTGAACACGGTGGTCTTGCCGGCGCCGTTCGGGCCGATGAGCGCGAAGATCTCGCCCTCGTTGACGGTGAGTTCGACCTCGCGCAGGGCGACGACACCGCCGAACTGCATCTTGACGCTCTGCAGCTGCAGCAGCGGACGCGGCTCGCTCATTTGGCTGCCCCCTCGGGCTCGGCGTGGGCCTGCGGATCAGGAACCTCCGCGCCCATGGCGCCCATGCCACCCGTCCCCTCGGCCAGCTCTGCCTTGCGCCGGCGGGAGGGCAGCAGGCCCTCCGGACGGAAGATCATCAGGGCGACCAGCGCGGCGCCGAAGACCATGATGCGGTACTCCGACAGGCCGCGGAACCGCTCGGGCAGCCAGGCGACCAGGAAGGCGCCCAGTATGACGCCGGGGATGTTGCCCGAGCCGCCGAGCACGACCGCCGCGAGGATGGTCGCCGACAGCATGAAGAGGAAGTCGTTGGGGTTGATCGAGATGGTCTTGCCCGCCCAGACCACACCCATGGCGCCGCCGATGGAGGCGCCGATCGCGAAGGCCAGCAGCTTGAACTTGAAGGTCGGCACGCCCATGACCTCGGCGGCGTCCTCGTCCTCGCGGATGGCGGCCCAGGCGCGGCCGACGCGGCTCTTCTCCCAGCGCTTGACGAAGATGATGATCAGCGTGGCCACCACCACCAGCAGGTAGTAGTACGGCCGGGGGTCGAGCACCCCGTAGTGGAAGATGTCCACTCCGAAGATCACCACGCCGTCGATGCTCGGCGGGTGCGGGATGCCGGCGATGCCGCGCGGGCCGCCGATCGCGTCGGTGTTCTCGGCGGTCTGGCGGACGATCTCACCGAAGCCGAGGGTCACGATGGCGAGGTAGTCGCCGCGCAGGCGCAGCGTGGGCCCGCCGAGCACCACTCCGGAGATCGCCGACAGGATGACTCCCGCGATGAGGATCTCCCAGAAGTTCAGCCCCAGACGGGTGCCGAGCAGGGCCATCGAGTAGCCGCCGATGGCGAAGAAGGCGACGAACCCGAGGTCCAGCAGGCCGGCCTGGCCGACGACGATGTTCAGGCCGATCGCCAGCACGATGTAGGTGCCGACCGGGAAGAACAGGACGCTCGCCCAGTCGCTGTAGGGCGACATGAAGTGCCCGATGGACTCCGACGGCAGCAACAGCGCGCCGATGAACAGCAGGACGTAGACGGTCCAGCGCTGCCAGCCCGGAGCGGTCGCCCAGCGGTCGCGGACGCGGTCGGTGAACGCGCCCATGGCGTTCCTGCTTGCGGTGAGTGTGGAGTTCGTGCTCATGCGCGTGCCTGCTGGAGTGATTCACCGAGGATGCCGGTGGGGCGGAACATCAGGACCAGGACGAGAACCGAGAACGCGATGACATCCTTCCATCCCGAGCCGAAGATCGCCGCGCCGTAGTTCTCGATCAGACCGAGGAACAGGCCGCCGAGCAGGGCTCCGCGTAGGTTGCCGATGCCGCCGAGCACCGCCGCGGTGAACGCCTTGATGCCGAGGAGGAAGCCGATGGAGAACTTGGTGACCTCGAACTGCAGGACGAACAGCGCGCCGGCGACGCCGGCCATCAGTCCGCCGATCAGGAACGTGACCCGCACGATTTTGTCGATGTCCACGCCCATCAGCACCGCGGTCTCCGGGTCCTGGGAGGTGGCCCGGATGCCGCGGCCGATCTTGGTGCGGTTGACCAGCAGGTCCAGCAGGACCATCATGCCGAGCGCGGCCACGAAGATGATGACCTGGTCGACGCGGACCTGCGCGCCGCCGATGCTGAAGAGGGTGTCCTTCTCCATGATGCGGGCCACACCCATCTGGTTGCGGCCCTGCTGCGGACGGTTGAAGACGTAGGGAATGATGACCAGGGCGAAGAGCTCCTGCAGGAAGAGCGAGGCGCCGATGGCCGAGATGAGCGCGGCGAGCCGCGAGGCGCCGCGTTTGCGCAGCGGGCGGTAGGCGATGCGTTCGAGCAGCATGGCCGAGCCCGCCGATGCGGCGCCGCCGGCCAGCACCAGGAGCAGCAGGCCGCCGACGAGCGCCAGCCCGGTCAGCGGCTTGGTCACGCCCATGACCATCACCACGAACGCCGACGCCATGGTGCCGATCATGAAGATCTCGGAATGCGCGAAGTTGATGAGGCGCAGCACGCCGTAGACCATCGTGTAGCCGAGGGCGACCAGGCCGTAGATCGCGCCGAGGATGAGGCCGTCGATCGTGTACGGCCAGAAAGAGCCGAGGAGATTATCGAACACGGGGTTTCGCTTTCAAGGGAGCCTTAACGCCAGGTCGGGCACGGACAGGGGCGGGAGCGCCGTCGCGTTTCCCGCCCCTCATTACTGACCTTGCCGTGCCGTCCGTCAGCTCAGCTTGGCCGTCGTCGTGTCGCCGAGCAGCCCGATCTGGCCGTCCTTGACCTGGTACATGTAGATCGACTTCGCCGAAGGCTCACCAGTGGGGTCGAAGCTGATGTGCTTGGAGATGCCGTCGAAGTCCGACTTACCGACCGCCTCGTTGATCGCGTCGGCCGTGGTGGCGCCGCCGGCGATCGCCTTGGTGAAGGCGGTCATGGCGTCGTAGCCCTCGGTCGCGTAGATCAGCGGGTCGGCGCCGAACTTCGCCTTGTAGTCGGCGGCGAACTTCTTGACCTTCTCGTCGGTCTCGGCCGAGGTCGGGATGCGGCACGGGCAGCCGATGAGCGCGCCCTCGGCCTGCGCGGCGCCGGCGCTCTCGATGATGCCCTTGTCCAGCGAGCCGTCACCGGAGAAGAACTTCGCCTGCACGCCCTTGTCCCGCAGCTGCTTGAGCAGCTTGCCGGCGCCGGCGTAGTAACCACCGAAGAAGATGGCGTCCGGCTTGGCGGAGACGGCCTTGTTCACGGTCGAGGAGTAGTCGGTCGCGTTCGGGTCGAGCGCGTCGTCGCTGACCGTGGCGCCCTTGGTCTTGAGCTGGGCGCGCACGGCGTCGGCCAGGCCCTTGCCGTACTCGGACTTGTCGTCGACCACGAAGACGTTCTTGGCCGCCGCGGCGCCGGCGATGAAGTCGGCGATCGACGGGCCCTGCACGCCATCGTTGGGCACGACGCGGTGCCAGTACTTCCAGCCGTTCTTGGCGAGGTCGACGTTGGTGGCCGAGGCGGAGATGTTCGGGATCTTCGCCTCCTCCAGCACCGGCACGGCCTGCTTGGACTCACCCGAGAAGGCCGGACCCACCAGCGCGACGACCTTGTCGTCCTTGATCGCCTTCTGCGCCAGGTTGACGGCCGTCGTCGCGTCGGCGCGGCTGTCGTACTTGATCATTTCGATCTTGACCTTGGGGTTGGTCGCGTTGTACTCGTCCACGGCAAGCTGCGCACCGTTGCTCGGCGGGATGACGATGCCGGAACTCTCACCGGAGAGGTCGCCCATGAAGCCGATCTTCAGCGTCGTGGGCGCCGCCGAGTCACCGCCACCGGTCGTCGAACCCGTGTCACCGCCACCACCACAAGCGGCGAGACCAACGGTAAGTGCCACACCGACGGCGAGCACGCCCCCGAGGCGAGCAATCTTGGGCCGCAAGGTTGCCTTCCTTTCGCCTGATCCCACGTGCCGGGATCGGGTTTCACAGAGCCACCCTGGCGATCTGGCCAGGAGTTGTTGACGGCATTACACCCAGCTCAAGTCACAGGTCGGTACAGAGTCACATCACGTTACCGCTTCGTTATCGCAACGGTCCTCTACGGCGATCACCCGGAAAAGTAAAGGTCACATCGATGTCCGTGGCCGGGCATCGAAGATCCACTCAGGGTGATCGGCCGCACTCCCTCGACGGTCACGGGCCGAACCTTGACTCCGGAACCGGGGCGGCGGTCGGCCTCGCGGTCATGCGTCAAGACCCGTTCGCGCCCGGACGACGTGCCGGCCCCGCCGGCGGCGGGCGGCTCCGGCCGTCCGGGCCCGGAGACGCCGCCGCCTTCGGGTCAGGACTCCTCGGCGGCCGGTCTGGACTCGGCGTCGGCGACCACCGCCTGGGCGACCTGGCGCATGCTCAGCCGGCGGTCCATGGAGGCCTTCTGGATCCACCGGAAGGCCTGTGGCTCGGTCCAGCCATGCTCGGTCATCAGCAGGCCCTTGGCCCGCTCGACGAGCTTGCGGGTCTCAAGACGCTCGCCGAGCGTGCTGACCTCGCGTTCGAGCGCCGCGATCTCCTCGTGCCTGCTCACCGCCATCTCGATCGCCGGGACCAGGTCGGACTTGGTGAACGGCTTGACCAGATACGCCATCGCGCCGGCGTCCCGCGCCCGCTCGACCAGGTCGCGCTGGGAGAACGCCGTCAAGATCAGGCACGGCGCGACCCGCTCGGACACGATGCGCTCGGCGGCCGAGATGCCGTCCAGTATGGGCATCTTGACGTCCAGGATCACCAGATCGGGACGTTGCTCCAGGGCCAGCTTGATCGCCGTCTCGCCGTCACCGGCCTCACCGGTGACGGCATAGCCCTCTTCCTCCAGCATCTCCTTCAAATCGAGGCGGATCAGCGCCTCGTCTTCCGCGATCACCACTCGCCGCTGCGTACTCACGACCAAGAGAGTACCGACGTCCGCTAGATTAGGGGCACGAGCACCACGGCGCCCCGATAGACCAACGGCAGAGTCGATGGCCTCAAAATCCATACAGTGTGGGTTCGAATCCCACTCGGGGCACTCACGCCACCCCTTGCGACCGCGCGGCCACCGCCGCGCGGTTTCTTTTTCGCCCGGCCTCATCTCGCCCCGCCCGCCTGGTGACAGGCTCGCACGCCCGTCCGGGGCCCTCACCCTTGCGCGGCGCGGCGCCGCTCCCCCGTCCCGCCGCGACGGTGGACCGAGCAGCCGCCCTCCCCTTCCGCGGGAAAGCCCCTGGAAACGGCTACGGCGCCGCTGGAGGGCGGCGCCGTAGCAGAAACGGGTGATTTCCGGTCAGCTCGAGGAGGACAGGGCAGAGCCGATCGTGTGGACCCGCAGGGAGTTGGTGGAGCCGTGGTTGCCGGGAGGCGAACCGGCGACGATGACCACCTTGTCGCCCTTCTCGTAGCGGCCCAGGGACAGCAGGGCCGACTCGACCTGGCGGACCATGTCGTCGGTGTGGTGGACGAACGGCACCTCGAAGGTCTCCACGCCCCAGGTGAGCGCGAGCTGCCCGCGCACGTGCGAGGCCGAGGTGAAGGCCAGCAGCGGGATCGGCGAACGGTAGCGGGCCAGGCGGCGGGCGGTCTCACCCGACATGGTGAACGCGCACAGCGCCTTGGCGCCGACGATGGCGCCGACCTCGGCCGCCGCGCGGGCGATGGCGCCGCCGGTGGTCTCGGGCCGGCGGTCGAAGGTGTGCGTCCACTCCAGCGTGTCGTCCTCGGCGGCCGTGGCGATGCGGGCCATGGTGGCGACCGACTCGACCGGGAAGTCGCCGACCGAGGTCTCGCCGGACAGCATGACCGCGTCGGCGCCGTCCATGACGGCGTAGGCGACGTCGGACGCCTCCGCGCGGGTGGGCCGGGGGGCGGTCATCATCGAGTCGAGCATCTGGGTGGCCACGATGACCGGGTGGGCCTTCTCGCGGGCCAGGGCGATGGCGCGGCGCTGGACGATCGGCACCTGCTCCAGCGGGAGCTCCACGCCGAGGTCGCCGCGGGCGACCATGATGCCGTCGAACGCGTCGACGATCTCCTCCAGGTGCTCGACCGCCTGGGGCTTCTCGATCTTGGCGAGGAGCGGCAGGTGGACGCCCTCCTCGTCCATGATGGCGCGGACGATCTGGGCGTCCTCGGGGCTGCGCACGAAGGACAGCGCGATCATGTCGAAGCCGGTGCGCAGCGCCCAGCGCAGGTCTTCCTCGTCCTTCTCGGTGAGGGCGGGGGCCGAGACCGCGACACCGGGAAGGTTGAGGCCCTTGTTGTTGGAGATCATGCCGCCGACCAGGACCTTGGTCACCACGCGGGGACCGTCGACGGCGGTGGCCTCCAGGACGAGGCGGCCGTCGTCGACCAGGATCTTGTCGCCCGGGTTCACGTCGGACGGCAGGCCCTCGTAGGTGGTGGACACCATCTCGCGGTCGCCCGGGACGTCCTCGGTGGTGATGGTGAAGACGTCACCGAAGCCCAGGCGCACCGGGCCCTCGGCGAACCGGCCGACGCGGATCTTGGGGCCCTGCAGGTCGGCGAGGATGCCCACGGCCTTGCCGAGCTCGGCCGCCGCCTCGCGGACCCGGCCGTGGATCTCCTTGTGGAGCTCGTGGCTCCCGTGGCTGAGGTTGAACCGCGCGACGTTCATCCCGGCGGCGATCAGCTCGCGCAGCCGCTCGGGAGATGAGGTGGCGGGCCCCAGTGTGCAGACAATCTTCGCTCGACGACTCACAAAGTCCTACCCTAATTGGTACAGACCACTTGGCGATGACCAAGACCACAGCGCCCGGGGAACTCCGGGTGACAGATGCCTTGCCATCGCGTGCGCTCAGGCACGTCGTCGCAGGTGGGCCCGGCGATCGGGCGGCGACCACGACCGGCGCGGAAGGGCGCGCGAGGTCCGTATTCGTCTTCAGTCTCGTGCAGAAGGATAGTTGCCGCCGCGAGCGCGTGTGAGCGGTATGCCACCTTGGGCCCGCGGCGGCCCGCCCCGCGCGCCGTCCGCGCCGTGCTTCGGGCCGCCACGATTGCCCTCCCGGCCCGGCGCGCACCGGGCCTGGAGGGACGCCTCAGCCCCTGGTCGTGGCCGCTCGGTAGGCGTTGACCATCCCGTGCCCGTAGAAGCCGTTCTTGGCCGGCCCGCCCGCGCACACGTGGGTCTCCTCGCTCACGGTGTAGGTGGTCGAGCCGGAGGCCGGGCACTTCACCCGGGTGGCCGTGGCGTACAGCATGCGCTCCACCTTCTCCGGTGACATGGCCAGACCGCCCTTGCCGGGCTTGCCGAAGCGGCTGATCAGGATCGCGGCCACGCCCGCGGCGTGCGGGGCGGCCATCGAGGTGCCCGAGAGGTACTGGTAGTAGGCGCAGTGGCCGTGGTGGCACTCGCGCACCACCGAGGAGCCGGTGGGCTTGCCCGACTTGTCGATGAGCTTCTCCCGGCGCAGCACGTGGGCCGGGGCGGCGGCGAGGATCTCCCTGGCCGTGCCCTTCAGCGAGGTACCCTCGTCGGAGGGGTCGCCGCCCGGGGCCGACAGGTCGGTCTGCTCGGTGCCGTAGTCGGAGTACCAGGCCTTGCGCTTGCTCGGGCCGACGGCGGAGACCGAGATGACGCCCCGCGACTCGGCGGGGACGTTCAGGCAGGAGTTGTCGATCGTGCGCTCGCGCTCCTTGCCGAGCGGGTAGCCGGGGCTCTCCTTGTCGGAGGTGGGGGCGCCGAGGTCGCTGGAGCCGTTGCCGAGCGCGCTGATGAGCGTGACGCCGCGGGCGCGGGCGTAGTCGAGCGCCCGCTGCACGCCGGTGATGATGCCGGACTGCTGGAGCTGGTCGGCCTTGGAGTCGGCCGGGTTGCTCGTGCAGTTGAACGTCCAGGGGTCGACGAAGAAGCTCATGTTGACCACGTCGATGCCCGCGTCGCCGGCGTAGGTCAGCGCGTCCATCACCGGCTTGAGGAAGAAGAACCCGTAGTCGGTGCCGGCGCGGACGTTGACCAGCGACACGTTCGGGGCGACGCCCGCGACGCCGATGCCGTTGAGCGGAGAGCCGATGGTGCTGGCGACGTGGGTGCCGTGGCCGTCATCGTCCATGTCGGCGGCGTCCTTGCAGCCCTTGACCTCGCACGGGCCGTCGAGCTCCTTGCCGTTCGGGTCCTTGGGCTGGTCGGTGACGAAGTTACGGCTCAGCGCCCGGTTGAAGTTGGCGGCGATGTCGGGGTGCCTGCCGTCCACGCCGGTGTCGATGATGCCGACCAGGACCTTCCTGCTGCCCCGCGCCTTGGCGTAGGAGCCGGTGGCGGTGGCGCCGATCATCTTCATGTCCCACTGGCGGCCCGAGAGCGGGTCCGCGCCGCGGGCGGCGCCCTTGGCGGACGGCCCGGCGGCCGGTGCGCCCGAAGCCGCGGAAGAGGCGGCGGGCAGCGCGGATGGACCGGTGAGCGACAGCGGCGCGGTGGCCGGGCCGGTGGCCGCGCCCAGGGCTGTGGTCGCGCCGATCTTGCGGTTGCCGGTGACGCCGATGACGGCCTGGCTCGCGCCGAGCCGCTCGGCGAAGGCCGCGCCGGGGCCGCGGGCGACGATGTACCCGAGCTTGGCGTCGACCGCCGCGACGGCGCCTCCGGCCGCCCGGACCGCGCGCAGCGCCTCGGCCTGCCCGCCGGCCCGGTGGAAGACGAGGTACTCGCCGTGGCCCGCGGACGCGGGCGCGGCGGCCCCGGCCGGGACCGCACCCGTGACCAGCGAAGCGGCGGCGAGCGTGCCCGCCATCGCGAGCGAAACGGCGGCGCCCGCCAGGCGTCTGTACCCCCGCACCATTGACCTTCCCCTCATGCCTGTCCTAGAGAACGAGGCAGCATCTTTCAGGGGATCGAGCACCAAAGCAAGTTGCGAACAAACACCCCGGCATTCGACCCATTAGACCTACATATAGCGATAAAACTGTAAAGGGGGGCCGAAATCATACGAAAAGGACGGCGTCCCACGAGGGGACGCCGTCCTCGTCAGCTCATCCCGGCGCGCGTCACACCAGCGGCCGGGCCGTCGGCGGGATCGCGACGGGCAGGGCCGTCTCACCGGTGAGGTAACGGTCGGCCGCGGCGGCCGCCGAGCGGCCCTCCGCGATCGCCCACACGATGAGCGACTGCCCGCGCCCCATGTCCCCGGCGACGAAGACGCCCTCCACACCGGACATGTACGACTTGTCGCGCGCGACGTTGCCCCGCGCGTCGAAGAAGGCGTCCGGGTCGGCCGCCTGGGCGGCCAGGTCGGTGAGCAGCGGACCCTTCTCGGGGCCGAGGAAGCCCATCGCCAGCGTCACCAGCCCGGCCGGGATCTCGCGCTCGGTGCCGGGGATCGGCCGGAACCCGCTGGCCGGGCCCTCGACGTCCACCAGGCGCAGCGCCCTGACCCGCCCCTGCTCGTCGCCGACGAACTCGGTGGTCGATACGGCGTACACCCGCGTGCCGCCCTCGGCCTCGAGCTCCTCGTGGGCGCTCTCCATCTTGAACAGCATCGGATAGGTCGGCCACGGCTGGGACCCCGGCCGGTCCGCCGGCGGCCGTGGCATGATCTCCAGCTGGGTGACCGACAGCGCGCCCTGGCGCACCGCCGTGCCGATGCAGTCGGCGCCGGTGTCGCCGCCGCCGATCACCACCACGTGCTCGCCCTCGGCCGAGATCGGCGAGACCGGGAGATCGCCCTCCTGCACCTTGTTGGCCGGCGGGAGGTACTCCATCGCCTGGTGCACCCCCGCCAGCTCGCGGCCGGCGATCGGCAGGTCCCGCCAGGCGGTGGCGCCGCCGGCCAGCACGACGGCGTCGAACTCCTCGCGCAGCCGCGCGGCGGTGACGTCCACGCCCACGTCGACGCCGGCGCGGAACTCGGTGCCCTCGGCGCGCATCTGCTCAAGGCGCCGCTCGACGTGACGCTTCTCCATCTTGAACTCGGGGATGCCGTAGCGCAGCAGCCCGCCGATGCGGTCGGCGCGCTCGAAGACCACCACGTCGTGCCCGGCGCGGGTGAGCTGCTGGGCGGCGGCCAGGCCGGCCGGGCCGGACCCGACGACGGCGACCCGCCTGCCGGTCTTGACGGCCGGCGGCTGCGGAGTGACCCAGCCCTCCTCGAACGCCCGGTCGATGATCTCGACCTCGACCCGCTTGATCGCCACCGGGTCTGCGTTGATGCCGAGGACACACGCCGACTCACACGGAGCCGGGCACAGCCGGCCGGTGAACTCCGGGAAGTTGTTGGTGGCGTGCAGCCGCTCGATCGCCTCGCGCCAGTCGTCGCGGAAGACCAGGTCGTTCCACTCGGGGATCAGGTTGCCGAGCGGGCAGCCGTTGTGACAGAACGGGATGCCGCAGTCCATGCACCGGGCGGCCTGCCGGGTGAGGGCGGGCCGCGGGAAGTCCTCGTAGACCTCCCGCCAGTCGCGGATGCGGACGTCGACCGGGCGGCGCGCCGGCAGCTCACGCGCGTGCGTCAGAAACCCCTTGGGGTCGGCCATCGGTGAAACCTCCCTTAACCCTGAACGGCGGCCATGACCGCCTGGTCGATGTCCCTGCCCTCGGCGCGCGCGGCGGCCTGGGCCTGCAGGACCCGCTTGTAGTCCACCGGCATGATCTTCGCGAAGCGGGTGAGCGTGCCGTCCCAGTCGTCCAGCAGCGTCTTGGCCACGGTGGAGCCGGTCTCGGCGAGGTGCCGCTCGACAATGTCGCGCAGGAACTCCGAGTCCTCGTCGGTGAGCTCCTCGACGGCGACCATCTCGCGGTTGACCCGCGCCGAAGCCAGGTCGAGCACGTAGGCGACGCCACCGGACATCCCGGCGGCGAAGTTGCGCCCGGTCGGTCCGAGCACGACCGCCCGGCCGCCGGTCATGTACTCGCAGCCGTGGTCGCCCACGCCCTCGACGACGGCGGTGGCGCCGGAGTTGCGCACGCAGAACCGCTCGCCGACGACACCCCGGATGAACACCTCGCCGGAGGTCGCGCCGTACAGGCCGACGTTGCCGGCGATGACCTGGGTCTCGGCGCTGAACGGCGCGTCGGGGTGCGGCCGCACCGTCACCCGGCCGCCGGACAGGCCCTTGGCCAGGTAGTCGTTGGCGTCGCCGGTCAGGCGCAGAGTGACGCCCTGCGGCACGAACGCGCCGAAGGAGTTGCCCGCCGAACCGGTGAAGCTGACGTCGATGGTGTTGGCGGGCAGCCCCGCGCCGCCGTGCCGCTTGGTCACCTGGTGGCCGAGCATGGTGCCGACCGTGCGGTTGACGTTGCGGATGGGCAGCTCGAGCGTGACCCGCTCGCCGTACTGCAGGGCGGCCTCGGAGAGCTGGATCAGCGTGTTGTCCAGCGCCTTGGAAAGGCCGTGGTCCTGCTCGACCACCCGGCGCAGCGGCGTGCCCTCGGGCAGCGCCGGCGTGTGCAGGATCGGCGAGAGGTCCAGGCCGGCGGCCTTCCAGTGCTCTTCGGCGGCCGTGGTGTCCAGCATCTCGGCGCGGCCGACCGCCTCGTCGATCGAGCGGAAGCCGAGAGCCGCGAGGTACTCACGGACCTCCTCGGCGATGAACTCGAAGAAGTTGACGATGAACTCGGGCTTACCGGAGAACCGCTTGCGCAGCTCGGGGTTCTGCGTGGCGACGCCCACCGGGCAGGTGTCCAGGTGGCACACGCGCATCATGACGCAGCCGGAGACCACCAGCGGCGCGGTGGCGAACCCGAACTCCTCGGCGCCGAGCAGCGCGGCGATCAGGACGTCGCGGCCGGTCTTGAGCTGACCGTCGGCCTGCACCACGATGCGGTCGCGCAGGCCGTTGAGCAGCAGCGTCTGCTGGGTCTCGGCCAGGCCGAGCTCCCAGGGCGCGCCGGCGTGCTTGATCGAGGTGAGCGGCGAGGCGCCGGTGCCGCCGTCGTGCCCGGAGATCAGCACCACGTCGGCGTGTGCCTTGCTGACCCCGGCCGCGACGGTGCCGACCCCGACCTCCGCGACGAGCTTCACGTGGACGCGCGCCTGCGGGTTGCTGTTCTTCAGGTCGTGGATGAGCTGGGCGAGGTCCTCGATGGAGTAGATGTCGTGGTGCGGCGGCGGCGAGATCAGGCCGACACCGGGCGTGGAGTGCCGGGTCTTGGCGATCCACGGGTACACCTTGTGGCCGGGAAGCTGGCCGCCCTCGCCGGGCTTGGCGCCCTGGGCCATCTTGATCTGCAGGTCGTCGGCGTTGACCAGGTATTCGCTGGTCACGCCGAACCGCCCGGAGGCCACCTGCTTGATGGCGCTGCGGCGCTCGGGATCGTACAGCCGCTCGGGGTCCTCGCCGCCCTCGCCGGTGTTGGACTTGGCGCCCAGGCGGTTCATGGCGATGGCGATGGTCTCGTGGGCCTCCTTGGAGATCGACCCGTAGGACATCGCGCCGGTGGAGAACCGCTTGACGATCTCGGAGACCGGCTCGACCTCCTCGATCGGCACCGGCGGGCGCACGCCCTCGCGCAGCCGGAACAGCCCGCGCAGGGTCATGAGCTTCTCGGCCTGGGAGTCGACCAGGTCGGTGTACTGCTTGAAGATCTCGTACCTGCGGGTGCGGGTGGCGTGCTGCAGCCGGAAGACGCTCTCGGGGTTGAACAGGTGCGGCTCGCCCTCGCGGCGCCATTGGTACTCACCGCCGACCTCCAGGCGGCGGTGGGCGTTCTCGGCGCGCGGATAGGCGTGCCGGTGGCGCAGCGCGGCCTCCTCGGCCAGCACGGCGAACCCGACGCCGCCCAGGCGCGAGGTGGTGCCGGCGAAACAGGCGTCGATGACCTCCTGGCCCAGCCCGAGCGCCTCGAAGATCTGCGCGCCGGTGTAGGAGGCGACCGTGGAGACCCCCATCTTGGACATGACCTTGAGCACGCCCTTGCCGTACGCCTTGATCAGGTTGCGCACGGCGGCCCGCGGCTCCATGGTCAGCGCGCCGGCGGCGACCATGTCCTCGACGGTCTCGATCGCCAGGTAGGGGTTGACGGCCGAGGCGCCGTAGCCGATGAGCAGCGCCATGTGGTGGCACTCCCGGGCCTCGCCGGTCTCGATGACCAGGCCGACGCGGGTGCGCGACTTCTCGTTGATCAGGTGGTGGTGCACCGCGCCGGTCAGCATCAGCGACGGGATCGGCGCCATGCGGGCGTCGGAGCCGCGGTCGGACAGCACGATGATGCGCGCGCCGTCCTCGATGGCCCGCGACACCTCGGCGCGGATCTCCGCAAGGCGGCGCAGCAGCGCCTCGCCGCCGCCCGCGACCTCGAACAGGCCGGAGACGACGTGCGGCTGGAAACCGGGCAGCGCGCCCTCGTCGTTGATGTGGATGATCTTGGCGAGCTCGTCGTTGTCGATCACCGGGTAGGGCAGGACGAGCCGGCGGCAGGACGCGGGGTCGGGCGCGAGCAGGTTGCCCTCGGGACCGATGGTGGTCTGCAGCGAGGTGACCAGCTCTTCGCGGATGGCGTCCAGCGGCGGGTTGGTGACCTGGGCGAACAACTGGCTGAAGTAGTCGAACAGCAGCCGGGGCTTCTCGCTCAGCACCGCGACCGGGCTGTCGGTGCCCATCGAGCCGATCGGCTCGGCGCCGGCCTTGGCCATCGGGGCCAGGATGACCCGCAGCTCCTCCTCGGTGTAGCCGAAGGTCTGCTGGCGCTTGACCAGGGCCTCGTGGGTGACGATCGGGCGCTCGCGCGCGGGCAGCTCCTCGAAGCGGATCAGCCCGGCGTGCAGCCAGTCGGAGTACGGGTGGGCGGCGGCCAGCTCGGCCTTGATCTCGTCATCCTCGATGATCTTGCCACGCGCGGTGTCGACCAGGAACATCTTGCCCGGCTGGAGACGGCCCTTGCGGACGACCTTGGCCGGCTCGATGTCCAGCACGCCCGCCTCGGAGGCCAGGACCACCAGGCCGTCCTCGGTCACCCAGAACCGGCCCGGGCGCAGGCCGTTGCGGTCGAGGACCGCGCCGACCAGCGTGCCGTCGCTGAAGGTGATCGACGCGGGGCCGTCCCAGGCCTCCATCGAGGTGGAGTGGTACTCGTAGAAGGCGCGCCGCGCCGCGTCCATCTCGGTGTGGTTCTCCCACGCCTCGGGGATCATCATCAGCACGGCGTGCGGCAGGCTGCGACCGCCGAGGTGCAGCAGTTCGAGGCACTCGTCGAACGAGGCGGTGTCGGAGCCGTCGGGGTCGCAGATCGGGAACAGCCGCGACAAATCGCCGGGGATCAGGTCGGTCGCGAGCATGGCCTCGCGGGCGCGCATCCAGTTGCGGTTGCCCTTGACCGTGTTGATCTCACCGTTGTGGGCGACGTAGCGGTAGGGGTGCGCGAGCGGCCACGACGGGAAGGTGTTGGTGGAGAACCGCGAGTGGACCAGGGCGATCGCGGAGGCGAACCTGTCGTCGGACAGGTCGGGGAAGAAGGGCTCGAGCTGCGGGGTGGTCAGCATGCCCTTGTACACGATGGTGCGCGAGGACAGCGAGGGGAAGTAGACGTGCGCCTCGTGCTCGGCCCGCTTGCGCAGGCAGAAGGCCAGGCGGTCGAGCGCCAGGCCCTCCTCGCCGTTCGGTGAGGACACGAACAGCTGCTGGAAGTCCGGCATGACGGCGCGCGCGCTCGGCCCGGCGTGGGCGGTGTCGATGGGCACCTGGCGCCAGCCGAAGACGGTCAGGCCCTCCTCGGCGGCGATCTCCTCGATCAGGCGCACCGCGGTCGTGCGGGCCTGCTCGTCGACCGGCAGGAACGCGACGCCGGCCGCGTAGGAACCGGCCGGGGGAAGGGGGAAGTCCACGACCTCACGGAGGAACGCGTCCGGCATCTGGGTAAGGATGCCCGCGCCATCACCGGTGTCCGGTTCGCTACCCTTGGCCCCTCGGTGGTCCAGGTTGCAGAGTGCCGTCAGGGCCTTGGCGACGATGTCGTGGCTCCGGCGCCCGGCGACGTCCGCTACCATCGCCACACCACAGGCGTCGTGCTCCTGCGAGGGGTGATATAGGCCCTGGGGCTCGGGGAACCCGAGGTGGGCAGCAGGCATTGAATCCCTCCCGTCGTCTTCGTCTGCTTCGTCTGGATTGGCGATTGCAGGCAAGAGGGACGACGTTGGCCCTGCTGCTGTTCTGTTAGGTGTGTAGAGACTACCGCACCCTGCCGGAATAGTGCCCACCAGGTGGTGATCGCGAACATTCACTATCGGGGGACACTTCGATGTGCCCACTGCCGCGCTTCCCAGACCGCAGGGAGAGAACGCCGGAAAAACACGCGTTATTCCTGGTGGGACCCCCGGTAAGGGTTCTGTGACCGGTCAGCTGAAGATCAGGTGCGGCTGCCGGATCATAACACGTCAACCGGCGGCGTCGAGCACCCGCGCCTGGACGAAGCCACCCAGGCCCTCCAGAGCCACCTGCGCCAGGGTGACATCGGCCGGCCCTGCGTCACTCACCGGGCCCACCCAGTTGACCACGACGAAGTGCCCGAGCGCCCGTACCTCGGCCCTGCTGTGGCCGGCGTCGAACGACGGCGGCTGCCCGGGCGCGAGGGTGAGGAAGCCCTCCGCGGGCCGGGCCCGCAGCGCCGCCACCAAGCGGTCCGCCGCGGACTCCTCGGGCATGTCGAACACGGTGTACTGCCCGGACACCCCACCGGCCGCATCGGCGAAGCCCGCCCGCACCACCTGGACGCACCCGGCCGCGGCCGCCGTCAGGGGCTCGCCCCACAGCGCCTGAGCGCAGTCGGCGGACGCCGAGACCTGACGCCGGTGCATGGTCACCCCCGCGGCGGACATCGTGCCGGCCCGCCCGAACACCTCCTCGGCGGTCAGCGGGCGGGGGTCGTCGCGGCGGGTGGCGATCGGGGCGTACAGCGCGGAGGTGCGCTCGGCGCGCACCTTGCCGGGGACCGGCCCCGTCACGGGTCGCAGCAGGACGTACCCCACCGCTCCCGCCCCGGCGAGCACCCCCGCGATCGCCACGGCGATCCACCTACGGCTCGGCATGGCCACGCAGCCTATCGTCAGCCGGCCGGGGAGGCGGCGGGGCCGCCGGCGGTGACCACCCTCCGGTAGACGGCCTTCTCGGCGGCCCGGGCGGCCAGGGTCAGCGTGACGAAGTCGTCCCGGGGCGTGGCCTCCTGCCCGTCGGCCCTGGCCACCCACACCAGCCCGGCGTAGTGCCCCATGACGTGGCCGCTCGCCTCGCTGTAGCCGTCCTGCGGGAACACGACCGCCCCCGACTCCAGCGGGCGCACCCACCCTCCCCCGCGGTACAGCGTGGACAGCTCGCGGACCAGCCGGTCGGCGGCGGCGGTGTCGGCCATGTTGAACAGCGTGTACTGCGCGAGGTACCGGCGGTCGGCGCTCACATAGAGACCGCGGACCACCTGCGTGCAGCCGGTCTCGCCCAACTCGGCGAGCAGTTTGCCGCCCCACACCGCGGGCGCGCAGGCGCCGTCGAGCCGCCGGGCGGCCAGTTTGAGGGTCAGCTTGCCGCTGCGGACGGTCTTGATCGAGAAGACCTCCTCGGCCCGCAGCGGCGTGCGGTCGGCCTCGCGCCGGTCGATCGGCGCGAACAGCTTGAGCGAGGGCCAGGCCTGGTAGTCGGACGGGCTGAGCAAGCCGATCGCCTCGGCGGCCGACCCCTCCTCCACGGGCGGGTCGGACACGCCGAGGGTGCTGAACAGAGCGGTGAGACCGAAGGCGCCGGCCAGCACGGCGATCACCGTGCCGGCGGCGATCAGCAGGCGTTGCTGGCCCCGGGTCAGACCCCGCTCGGACAGGGCGTCGACCTCGAACGAGGGGCGGCGCCGCTTGCTGCGCGCGCTCCCCGTCCGCCGGCGCCCGTCGGGCGGAGGACCAGAGGCGGACCCGGCGTGCCCCCCCGAGAGGCCGCCTTGGGTCATCGGGAATTCGCCTCCGAGGCCGGCGCCGACGACGACGCGGGGTCAGGTGACGGGGATGCCTTCTCGTCAGCACCGGCGGCCTTGCCGGCTCCTGCCGCCGTCTCCGGGGCAGCGGCCTCGCCCGCCGGCTCGCCGCCCTCGGCGGCGTCGACCGGTGTGCCGCCACCCGTTGACGCGCCCTGCCCGGCCTTCGCGGCGGCCTCGGTCCGCGGGCCGGTCTGCGGGTCGTCCGGTTCGGAGGCGCTCTCCCCCGCCTCGCCGGGCGGGCCCTCGGCGGATCCCGGCTCCTCGGCGGCGGCCGCGGCGGCGGCGATCTCGTGCTCGTCCGCCTGCGCGGCGTCGTGGGCGGGGTCGAGACCGGCTCCGCTCATCGGGTTCACGATCTCCTCGGTGGTCCTGTTCCTGGTCAGGTACAGGTACACGAGGGCGCCGAGGAAGATCACAACGGAGGTCCACTGGTTCAGCCGCAGGCCGAGGATGTGGTGGGCGGGATCCACCCGCATGCCCTCGATCCAGAAGCGGCCCAGGGTGTATCCGGCGACGTAGATCGCGAACAGCCGGCCGTGGCGCAGCGCCCAGCGCCGGCCCGCCCAGATCAGCACCGCGGCCAGCGCGAGGTCCCACAGCGACTCGTACAGGAAGGTGGGGTGGTAGGTCATCTCGCCGGGGATGGTGCCGGGACGGCCCGGCTCGATCTCCAGGCCCCACGGCAGGTCGGTCGGCCCGCCGAACAGCTCCTGGTTGAAGTAGTTGCCCCAGCGGCCGATCGCCTGCGCGACCGCGATGCCCGGCGCCACCGCGTCGGCGACCGCCGACAGCGAGATGCCACGCCTGCGGCAGGCGATCCACACGCCGACGGCGCCGAGCGCGATGGCGCCCCAGATGCCGAGACCGCCGTGCCAGATGTACAGCGCGTCGATCGGGCGGTTCGGGGCGTCGGGCGCGAAGTAGAGCTGCCAGTCGCTGATGACGTGGTAGAGCCGCCCGCCGACCAGGCCGAACGGGACGGCCCAGACGGCGAGGTCGGTGATGGTGCCGGGCTCGCCGCCGCGGGCGCGCCAGCGGCGCTCACCGATCCAGACGGCGGCGATGACGCCGAGCACGATGCAGAAAGCGTAGGCCCGCAGAGGGATCGGTCCGAGGTACCAGACCCCTTCTGGCGGGCTGGGGATGGAGGCCAGGGGCATGTCAGGTGACGTTACCGGTTCCCGGCCTGCTGCGCGGCATCAAGGATGGTCTGGCGCAGCGCCGACGGGCTGTAGGTGACGTCGTTGGCGAGCTCCTTGCCGTCGAGCCGCAGCGTCGGCGTGCCCTGGAACGTCTTGGCGTCGATGATCTTCTGGTTGTACTCGGCCTGGGTCTGGGCGTACTTCTGGGTCTTGACGCAGGATTCGAAGCCGGCGTCGGTGACCCCGGTCTCCTTGCCCCACTTGACCAGGTCGTCCAGCGCGAAGCCCTGCTTGCTCTCGGGCGGCTGCTCCTTGTAGAGCCGGTCATGGAAGGCCATCCACTGCGGGCCGGCGGGCACGCACCGGGCCGCCGCGGACGCGCGGGCGGTGTTGCCGCGGGTGGGCTCCTCGGTGAAGATGTTGACCACGTGGTAGACGACCTTGACCTTGCCGTCCGCCGCGAGGTTCTTCACCGTGGGCCCGCTGGTCTGCTCGAACGCCTTGCAGGCCGGGCACTGGAAGTCCTCGTAGATGTCCAGCACGGGCTTGGTGACGCCGGGCTTGGCCATGACCGTCGAGCCGTCGGCCGCCACGCTGATCGGGGCCAGCGCGGCGGTGGCCGTCTCAGAACGGTTGGTCTGGACGTACCACCAGCCTCCGATGACCACGGCGAGCAGCACGACGACCGAGGTGACCACGGTCGCGACGCGCCGGCGCCGCTCCTGCACGCGCTCCTGCTCACGCTGTGCCTTGATGCGCTCGCGGGCCGAGACCTGCCGCGCGGCCTTTCCCATCAGACGATCTCCTTCTTTCCGGGCCGGTCATCGTCGCCGATCACGCGGCCTCCCCCTGGTCCACGCCGTCGCCGGGCTCCTCAAGCTCGTCGTCTCGCGTGAGGCGGCGGGCCGGGACCAGGCCGAGCGCCGCGTCGAGCGAGAAGCGGCCCGGAGCGAACCGGACGGTCCACGCCGCCAGCAGGAACAGGCCGCCGTCGCGGAGGATCTCCCAGAAGTAGGAGGGACTCTGCCCTGCGGCGAGCTTGCCGCCGCCGCCGAAGCAGCCGCAGTCGATGCGCAGGCCGCGGGCCCACGCCGAGGCGATGCCGACCACGAAGGCCAGCATGAGCAGCGCGGAGACCGCGCCCGCCACGCGCGTGAGCAGCCCGGCAACCAGCAACACCCCTACGACGATCTCGACGAGCGGCAGGCCGTAGCCCACCACGGTGGCGACCCGCTCCGGCAGCAACTCGTACGCCTGGACGGCCTGGACCGACAGCGCCGGAGTGCCGATCTTCAGCCAGCCGGCGACGATCAGCACACCGGCGAGCACGAGCCGGGCAACGGTCGTCACCCAGGGTACCGCCGGGTGTGCGTAAAGCGACCTCATCGGCGCGGCCTCCGCGACGTCACCAGCATCTTGTCTCCTTTGTCACCACGAGCGACCGGCCCGGCGGACGTGCCCGCCTGCGGACGTCCAGAGCCGCCGGGGCGCGCCGCCTCTCGGCGGCGGCCGTCCGGCCGAAGGCTACCGGCACTACAGCCCATCATGACCCCGATAAGCGGCCGGTAAGCAGCCCGCGAGTAGATTGCCCGACCCCGGTGACCTCGGGGAATGGGCTCGTGGCCCGATCGTCGGGGACCAAGGACCCTAGAGAGGACGAATGACGACGCCTCGCCCCCCATCGGGACGAGGCGTCGCAGAACGGCTTGGAATGAATGCGGTCAGGCGCGCACGCCGCGCACGCCCTCGGCCAGCTCGGCGGCGAGCCGGCGTACGGAGTCCAGCCCGGCGGCCTCGTCGGGAGCGTCGAGCAGACGGCGGATGAACGCCGAGCCGACGATGACGCCGTCGGCGTACCCGGCCACCTCGGCGGCCTGGGCGCCGTTGCCGACGCCGAGACCGACGCAGACCGGCAGCCGGGTCTGGGAACGGGTGCGCTGCACCAGGCCCTCGGCCGCCGAGCTCACGCTCTCCCGCGCGCCGGTGACGCCCATGAGCGAGGCGGCGTACACGAAACCGGTGCAGCAGTCGGCGACGGCCTTGATGCGCTCCTCGGGGGAGCTCGGGGCCACCAGGAAGACGGTGTCGATGCCGGTCACCGCGCTCACCTCGAGCCAGGGCCCGGCCTCCTCCGGGGTGAGGTCGGGGGTGATCGTGCCGCTGCCGCCGACGTCCGCCAGCTCCCGGGCGAACCGCTCGGCGCCGTAGCGGTCGATCGGGTTCCAGTACGTCATGACCAGCACGGCGGCGCCGGTCTTGGCGACGCCCTCGACGGTGCGCATCACGTCGGCGATGCGGGTGCCGTTGAGCAGGGCCCGGTGCACGGCGTCCTGGATGGTGGGGCCGTCCATCAGCGGATCGGAGTAGGGCAGGCCGATCTCGATGACGTCACAGCCGGCCTCCACCATCGCTGTCGCGGCGGCGACGGCGCCGTCCTTGGTGGGGAATCCGGCCGGGAGGTATCCGACGAGGGCGGCCCTGCGGTCGGCCCGCGCCTTCTCGAACACCGTCTGAAGAGTCGTCATGTCTGGATGTCCCGCTCGGAAGTGTGGGGGCCTACAGGTTGAAATATTTCATGGCGGTGCCCATGTCCTTGTCGCCGCGCCCGGAGAGGTTGACCAGGATGGTCGCCTCCGGGCCCAGCTCGCGGCCGAGCTTGATCGCACCGGCCAGGGCGTGCGCGGACTCGATGGCCGGGATGATGCCCTCGGTGCGCGCCAGGATGGAGAAGGCCTCCATCGCCTCGTCGTCGGTGATGCCGTGGTAGGTCGCGCGGCCGGAGTCCTTCAGCCAGGCGTGCTCGGGGCCGACGCCGGGGTAGTCGAGCCCGGCCGAGATCGAGTGGGAATCGATGGTCTGGCCCTCGTCGTCCTGCAGGACGTAGGTGCGCGAGCCGTGCAGGACGCCGATCGACCCCTCGGTGAGGGTGCAGGCGTGCTCGCCGCTCTGGACACCGCGACCGGCGGCCTCGTAGCCGTGCAGCGCGACGCCCTCGTCACCGAGGAAGGCGTGGAAGGCGCCGATGGCGTTGGAACCGCCGCCGACGGCCGCGCAGACGGCGTCGGGCAGGCTGCCGGTCAGCTCCAGCACCTGGCGGCGGGCCTCGACCCCGATGATGCGGGCGAAGTCACGGACGATCTCGGGGAAGGGGTGGGGCCCGGCGACCGTGCCGAAGAGGTAGTGGGTGTTACCCACATTGGTCACCCAGTCGCGGAACGCCTCGTTGATGGCGTCCTTGAGGGTGCGGCTGCCGTTGGCGACCGGGACGACGCGCGCGCCGAGGAGCTTCATGCGGGCGACGTTGAGCGCCTGGCGCTCGCAGTCGACCTCGCCCATGTAGATCACGCACTCCAGGCCGAGCAGGGCGCACGCGGTGGCGGTGGCCACGCCGTGCTGCCCGGCGCCGGTCTCGGCGATGACGCGGGTCTTGCCGAGGCGCTTGGTGAGCAGCGCCTGGCCGAGCACATTGTTGATCTTGTGGGCGCCGGTGTGCGTGAGGTCCTCGCGCTTGAGCAGCACGCGCGCCCCACCGGCGACCTCGCCGAAGCGGCGGACCTCGGTGACCGCGGTCGGCCGGCCGGCGTAGGTGCGCAGCAGGTGCTCGAACTCGGCGATGAAGGCCGGGTCCTCCTTGGCCTCGGCGTACACCTTGGCGACCTCGTCCAGGGCCGGGATCAGCGCCTCGGGCACGAACCGCCCGCCGAAGACCCCGAATCGGCCGCGCTCGTCGGGGTCGTCACCGGCCGTGCCACCGCCCACGAGGTCGGCGGCGGTCAGGATGGGGCCTTCTGCGATGGTCACTGCTGCCTCTCGGGTCCGTTGTCCAGTCGCGATGCGGGATGCGCTCCGGCGGTGACCAGGTCGACCACGGCGGCACGGGGATCCTTGCCGGTGACCAGGCTCTCGCCGACGAGCACGGCGTCGGCGCCGGCGCGGGCGTAGGCCAGCAGGTCGTGCGGGCCGCGCACGCCGGACTCGGCGATCTTGAGGACGCCGTCCGGAATCTTCGGCGCGATCCGGGCGAAGACGTCGCGGTCGACCTCCAAGGTCTTGAGGTTCCGCGCGTTCACACCGATGATCTTGGCGCCGGCTTCCAGCGCCCGGTCGAGCTCCTCTTCAGTATGCACCTCTACGAGCGGCGCCAGGCCGATCGACTCGGCCCGCTCGATCAGCGAGACGAGGGCGTTCTGCTCCAGGGCGGCCACGATCAGCAGCGCGAGGTCCGCGCCGTACGCGCGGGCCTCCCACAATTGATAGGAACTGACCACGAAGTCCTTGCGCAGGACGGGGATGTCCACCGCCGCGCGCACCGCGGCCAGGTCGTCCAGGCTGCCGCCGAAGCGGCGCCGCTCGGTCAGCACGCTGATGACGTGCGCGCCGCCCGCCTCGTAGTCGCCGGCGAGCGCCGCCGGATCTGCGATCGCCGCCAGCGCCCCCTTGGAGGGGCTGGACCGCTTGACCTCGGCGATCACCGAGACCCGATCGCCGCCCAGGGCGGCATAGGCGTCCCGGGCGGCGGACGCGCGCTGGGCGCGTTCCTTGAGGTCCGCGAGCGAAACGGCCCGCTGCCGGTCGGCGAGGTCGGCCCGCACGCCGTCCAGGATCTCGTCGAGCACGCTCACTTGATCTCCTCGCTAGGCTCGCTCACCCGTCCAGGGTCCCTCCGTCGCTGTCCCCCGGGCCGAGGGCGCCCTCACCACCCGATCGGCTGATCGGCTCCAAAGGCGTGCTCCCTCTCCCGACCTTGCCCTGCCGATGGTATCGGGCTTACCGCCGCCCGCTCGCCACCGGGTGGCGAGCGCCGGACTCACGGTGCGAGGAACCTGCCGAAAGGCAGATTGCGCACGATCCAGTAGACGATGACGAGGGCGAGGAAGGCCCAGATGTACGCCGGGTGGGCGAGGGTCGTGCGCACCGGCCTCCCCTGCCAGGTGCGCAGCGCCCACCTCCCCCACCAGAACAGCAGGAACGGGACGGTCGCCACCGCGAGAGGGTTGAGCCCGAGCGCGGCCACCATGTCCCCGTGCGCCAGCGCGTGGATGGTGCGAAGCGTGCCGCAGCCGGGGCAGTAGAGCCCGGTGACCAGCAGGAACGGGCAGGTCGGGTAGTGGCCGGTCTGGTTGGGGTCGACCAGCCCGACGTAGGTGAACACCGCCCCGGTGAGCGCCGCGGCGCCGAAGGGCGCGAGCATGGACCGCAGGCGGCCCTTCCCGCGCCGCCCGGTGTGCTCCGCGTGCGCCGTCATCAGTAGTTGTACGACGAGTTGCTCGCGCTGAGCAGCACGGCCACCAGGATGAAGTAGCCGACGACGATCACGATGTCGGCGACGATGCCCCAGATGAGGGCGCGCTTCCACCAGGTCTTGGCCTCTTCGGAGGCGGCGATGGCCCCCTGGTAGTCGCCGACGGCCCACTTGGAGTTGACCTGGGACGACTTGACGATCGACACGATGCCGAAGGGCAGGCAGCAGAACAGCGTGGTGAGGATCGCCGGGACCAGGTGGTTGTCCGGCGCGGCGGGCGCGCCGTAGGGACCCTGCTGTTGTCCGTAGCCGTAGCCGCCCTGGGGCGGCGGGTAGCCCCCCTGCTGCCCGTATCCCCCCTGCTGCTGCCCGTAGCCCCCTTGCTGCTGGCCGTAGCCCGGCTGCTGGCCGTAGCCGCCGCCCTGCTGGCCGTACCCCCCGGAGGGCTGGCCACCGGGCTGCTGAGGGTCGTACCCCTCAGGACCGCCCGGCTGATTCCCGTAGCTCATCGAAGGACTCCTGTGAGATCAATGCGCGGGTCGCGCTGCGGCAGCATAGCGACGAGCGGCGACACGCACGATGGTTGTCCCACTTTGTGGGCAAGTTGTCATCTGACGGTTGCGGAGCGTCCGACACAGGCGAGCGGATCAGCCGGGCCGGCCGGTGGGGCCGTCGCCCTCGGTGGGGTCCAGGCCCCGGTCGAGCGCGTCCCAGAGCGACCGCTCGGACCCACCGGGACGCCCCGCGCCCGCACGCGTGCCGGCCGGCGCCGCCCGCCGCTCGTACCGCTCGGACATGCCCGGCCAGCGCCCGCCCGACACCACCGCGAGCGCGCCGGCCGCGGTGAGCAGCGCCCCGCCGGCGACGGCGAGCGCCGGCCAGGGCTGCACGGTGGAGGTCACCAGGCCCGGCACACCGGTCAGCGCCCCCCGGGTGCCCGCCACCTGCGCCACGGCGGCCGGCGAGACCGCCCGCCAGGCGGCCACCGCGATCGCGGCGCCGAGCAGCGCGGTGAGCACGCCCACCCCCTTGCGCCAGAGGCCGCGCGTGGCGAGCACGGCCACCACCGCGGCCAGGCAGGCCAGGGCGAGGGGGGTCAGGACGGGCGCGAGCTCGCCGCCGGACAGCTCCAGCCGCGTGCCGCCGCCGGGGCCGCCGGAGTAGGCGGCGCGGACCCAGGTGCGCCCGGCGGCGGCCAGCACCAGCCCGGCCGACGCGGCGGAGACCACCACCCAGGCCGCCAGCGCGCGGCGCGCCCCGCCCCGGGCCGGGGCAGGGGGGCCGCCGGCCGTGGTCACGGCGTCCCCTGGACCGGCAGCACGTCGGCGTCGAAGCAGGTGCGGTCGCCGGTGTGACAGGCCGCGCCGACCTGGTCGACCTTCAGCAGGATGGTGTCGCCGTCGCAGTCGAGTGCCACGTGCTGGACATGCTGGACGTGGCCGGACGTCTCGCCCTTGACCCAGTAGGAACGGCGGCTGCGTGACCAGTAGGTGGCCCGGCCGGTGGTGAGCGTGCGGTGCAGGGCCTCGTCGTCCATCCAGGCCAGCATCAGCACCTCGCCGGTGTCGTGCTGCTGGACGACCGCGGGCACCAGCCCGTCCGCAGTGCGCTTGAGGCGGTCCGCGATCTTCTGATCAAGAGGCATGGGGCAATTGTGCCGCAGCCGCACACAAGGGCAGGTCACCGCGGGGGTGTGTGCACCGCGTCCGGGCCGCGCCGCACGCGGAGCGGGCCGCACGCGGAGCGGGCCGTCCGGCGGGAGGTGCCGGCGAGCGCCGTGCCTCCGCCGGCCGCAGCGGGACCGGCGGACGCGGCGGCGAGCAACATCGCGCAACACGTGGGAGCCGCGCGGGCCTTCGGGCTACGGTGGGGGCGGCGATGTCAGGCGGCATCCCGTGTCCGGAGAAGGTGGCTCCCCCATGCCCCCACCACGCATCACCGAGGCCAAGGGCATCCTGGCCGCGCGCCTGCGTGAGATCCGCAGCGAGGCCCGCATCACCGGCCGGGCCCTGGCCTCGGAGGCGGGCTGGCACTACTCCAAGGTCTCCAAGATCGAGAACGCGGCGCAGACCCCCAACGAGGACGACATCCGGATGTGGTGCCGGGTCTGCGACGCCGAGGAGTACGTCGTGGACCTCATCGCGGCCGTGCGCAACATCGACTCGATGTACACCGACTGGCGGCGCCTGGAGGCGACGGGCCTGCGCCACGTGCAGGAGTCCTTCACCTCGCTCTACCGCGGCACCCGGCGGTTCCGGGTCTTCCAGCACTCGGCGGTGCCGGGCCTGCTGCAGACCCCCGCGTACGCCCGCGCGCACCTGCGGGCCGTGATCGACTTCCGCGGCATCCCCGACGACCTGGAGGTGGCGGTGGCGGCCCGGCTGGGCCAGCAGGTCGTGCTGGAGACCGGCGGGAAGCTGTTCGCGTTCATCATCGGTGAGCAGGCGCTGCGCACCCCGGTGTGCGCCCCGCGGGACATGGTGGAGCAACTCGACCGGCTGGCCGGGCTGACCGCCGGCACCGCGCATCTGAGCCTCGGGGTCATCCCGTCGACCGCCCGGCCGCCGATCATGCCGCCGGAGAACTTCTGGATCTACGACGCGACCCAGGTCAGGGTGGACACCGTCCCCGGCCAGTACCGCATCAAGATTCCCAGCGACGTCGCGCTGTACGAGAGGGCCTTCGCCCGGCTGTCGGAGGCCGCCGTGTACGGCAAGGCCGCCCGCACGCTGATCGAGACGTCCCGCGCGAGCTTCGCCGAGCCGCACGAGCCGCCACGAGGAACATGACGCAACATCGTTGCTCCGCGCTTCGCCGATCGCCTACCGTCGCGGGCGACGCACTCCGTGGCGAACGCGGGCAGCGCCCGTCTCGCACGGCCACCCCCGCGGGACGGAGACGACATGGGCACTGCCGACCCGGTCGCGACGACGGCCACGGCCGCCGACCATCTGTGGCGGCTCGGCGAGCTGCTGAGGACACGGGGCCTGCACGTGCGCGTCGGGGCCACCGCCGGTGGCGTTCCCCAGCTCATCGTGATCAGCATGACGGTGCCCACGCTGTCGGAGGTCATCTTCGCGGCACGCGGCGGCGACCACTGGTGGTTCTGGTGGTCATGGGCCGAGCGCATCGCCCCCGTGACCGACACCCAGGCCGCCGTGGCCCTCGTCTGCGACGCTCTGCGCCCCCGCCGTTCCGACCGCTGACCCGCGCAAGGCACTCCGTACGCCACCATCGACCGGCTCCGGCTCGGGCCGGACATCGGACCGCGGCCGGCGTCCGCACCGGGGCCGAGGGGACGCGGCCCGGCCCGCGGACACGTGAGCGCCCCATGGCCGGCTTGAGTGGCGTCCGGGCATCGCCTGCCGTTACGGTGGTGGCGAAGATTGCCGGAGGTCGACCCTGAACGTTTTGGCGGCGAAGACCGACAGGAAGTCGCGGGCGCTGCTCAGATCACTGCCTTTCGCCGCCATCGCCGCCGTGGCCTGCGTCGACCTGCTCGCCGGCCCGAGGCTCGGTTTCCTTCCCCTGCTCACCCTGGGCCCCACCTTCGCGTCGGTGTCGGGCAGTGTGCGGCGCACCATGGCCATAGGAGCGCTGGCGCTGGCCGTGTCCCTGCCGCTGGCGTACGTCAGCGAGCTGCTGCTCACGCCGCAGAACAACCTGACCATCGCCACCATCATCGCGGTCACGGGCGCCAGCGCCCTGGCCAGCCGGCTGCGCATCCACCGGGAGCGCGAGCTGGCCAACGTGCGCCTGGTCGCCGAGGCGGCCCAGCGGGTGCTGCTGCGGCCAGTGCCGCGCCGGGCGGACGACCTGCACATCGGCCTGTCCTACACCTCCGCCGCGGCCGAGGCCCAGATCGGCGGTGATCTGTACGAGGTGGTCACCACGCCGGCGGGCGTGCGCCTGCTCATCGGCGACGTCCAGGGCAAGGGACTGGACGCCGTCGAGATCGCCGCCTGGGTGCTCGGCGCGTTCCGTGAGGCCGCCTACGACGAGCCCGAGCTGTCCGCCGTCGGGCAGCGCCTGGAGAACAGCCTGGTGCGGCATCTGAGCGGGGAGAAGTTCGTCACGGCGATCATCGCCGAAGTCCATGACGGCGAGATCTCCCTGCTCAACTTCGGGCACCCCGCTCCCCTGGTCATCCGCCATGACGGGCACGCGTTCTTCGCCGAGCCGCAGACGGAGTGCCCGCCGCTCGGCCTGGTGTCGCTGAGCCCGAGCCCGGCCAGACCGTCCCGCCTCCCCTTCCTGGACGGTGACCAGATCCTGTTCTACACCGACGGGGTGATCGAGGCGCGTGACCCCTTCAGGAACTTCTATCCCCTCTTCGAGCGGACGAAGGTCCTGACGGACGAGGATCCGCAGGTCGCGCTGGACGAGCTGCGCACGGATCTGCTCGACCACGTGGGCGGGCCCCTCGGCGACGACGTGGCGATGCTGCTCCTGCGGCGCCGGTGCGACTCCGGCCCGTCCGATGACGATGGGGGCCGGGCCGCCGAGTGAAGGCCGGCTGATCGCGTCCTTTCCGTACGCCCTCGTCGCTCCCGCGTTCACTCCCGCGGGGGAACGGGAACCCGGCTAGGCCTCCGGGTTCGCGGGGACCGGGGGCAGCCAGTGCTCGGCCCACCGCGACACCTCGCGGACGACGCCCTCCAGGTCGCGGCCCTTCTCCGTCAGCACGTACTCGATGCGGACCGGGGTCTCCGGGTAGATCCGCCGCTCGACGACGCCCGCGGCTTCCAGTTCCTTGAGCCGTTCGGCCAGCAGTTTGTCGGTGATGTCGGGGATCGCGTTCGACAGCTGTGAGAAGCGGCTCGCGCCGCGGAGCAGTTCACGCAGGATCACGCCGGTCCACCGCTTGCCGATCAGTTCGATCGAACTGTGGTAGCGGGGACAGAAGTCCGGTTCGTAGCCAGGCACGATAGGAGCTTACTCCTGGATAGCGACTTGCTCAACGATAGATGATAAGGCTAGGCTTTCGATTAGATAGTCACCTTCGACTAGATAGTCGACAGTCTCGCAGGGAGTTCCGATGCCGACCGCCTTCGACCCGTTCGACCTGGGTGGACTCAGGTTGACCAATCGCATCGTCATGTCACCGATGACCCGCAGCCGGGCGGTCGATCGGATTCCGACGCCGCTGATGGCCGAGTACTACGCGCAGCGCGCCTCCGCCGGCCTGATCATCACCGAGGGCACCCAGCCCTCCGTCGTGGGCCAGGGCTACCTGGACACCCCGGGTCTGCACGACGACCGGCAGGTGGCGGGCTGGCGCCGGGTCACCGACGCCGTGCACGCCAAGGGCGGCAAGATCTTCGTGCAGCTCATGCACACCGGCCGCGTCGGCCACTCCGGCTTCCTGCCGGACGGCATGACCCACGTCGCCCCCTCCGCGATCAGCGCGGACGTCAAGATCTTCACCGGCCAGGGCATGCAGGCCAGCGCCGACCCGGTCGAGCTGGACGAGGACGGCATCCAGGCCACCATCGCCGACTTCGCCCGTTCGGCGCGGCTGGCGATGGAGGCCGGTTTCGACGGCGTGGAGCTGCACGGCGCGAACGGCTACCTGCTCCACCAGTTCCTGGCCACCAACACCAACCAGCGCGGCGACCACTGGGGCGGCGACGCCGCGGCCAGGATCCGGTTCCCGCTGGCCGTCGTCCGGGCCGTCGCCGGCGAGATCGGCGCCGAGCGGCTCGGGCTGCGCATCTCCCCCGGGGTGCCCAACAACGACATCGCCGAGCACAACGCCCACGACACCTACGAGGCGCTGATCACCGAGCTCGATCCGCTCGGCCTCGCCTACCTGCACATCTTCGAGGGGCCGCACCGTGATCTGACGCTGCGCCTGCGCCGGATGTGGCACGGCGCGCTGATGCTGAACCCCTACACCCCCGAGGGCATCACCGGCCCGGAGCATCTTCGCCTGATCGAGGACGGCACCGCCGATCTGGTGTCCTTCGCGGCGCTGTTCCTGGCGAATCCCGACCTGCCCGCCCGGCTGGCCGCCGGCGGCCCGTACAACACTCCCGACCCCGCCACCTACTACGGCGGTGACCAGCGCGGTTACACCGACTACCCCGCCCTGGCCTGAGCAGCCTGACCGGCGGGCCGGTGCCACGCCCGCCGGTCATCGGCACGAACGGTCCCGCCGCGCCGCTCCCCTGGTCTAGGAGCTGCGCGCGGCGGCCGCCCAGGAGGCGTACAGGTCGGCGTAGACGCCGTCCTTGCGCACCAGCTCGGCGTGCGGGCCGCGCTGCACGATGCGGCCGTGCTCGAACACCAGCACCTCGTCGGCCGCCTCGGCGGTGGACAGCCGGTGGGCGATCGACACGGCCGTGCGGCCGCGGGTGACCCCGTCCAGCGCGCGGGCCAGCCGTACCTCGGTCGCCGGGTCCACCGCCGAGGTCGCCTCGTCCAGCAGCAGCAGGTCGGGATCGGCGAGGTAGGCCCGGGCGAGCGCGACGAGCTGGCGCTCGCCCGCCGACAGCGACTCGCCCCGCTGGCCCACCGGGGTGGCCAGGCCCGCGGGCAGGCCCTCCAGCCAGTCGCCCAGCCCCAGCTCGGTCATGGCCAGGCCGATCTCCTCGTCGGTGGCCGAGGGCCGGCCGTACCGGATGTTGTCGGCCAGCGTCCCGTCGAACAGGAACCCGTCCTGGGGCACCATGACGATGCGCTCGCGCAGCGAGGAGAACCGCACGTCGCGCAGCTCGACGCCGTCGACCAGGATGTGCCCGCTGGTGGGGTCCATCAGGCGGGTGAGCAGCTTGGCGAAGGTCGTCTTGCCCGAGCCGGTCTCCCCCACGATCGCCACCCGCGTGCGGGGCGCGATGTCGGCCCACACGTCGTGCAGCACCTGCGGGCCGCCCGGGTAGTGGAAGCCGACGCCCTGGAAGGACACCGTGATCGGGCCGCGCGGGAGCACCCGGCCCTTCTCGCCCGGGTCGGCCACATCGGCGGGGGTGTCCAGCACGCCGAGGACGCGCCGCCAGCCGGCGACGGCGTTCTGCGCGTCGTTCAGCACCTCGGTCGCCGTCTGCAGCGGGCTGATGAACAGCGTGATCAGGAACAGGAACGCCACCAGCCGCCCGGCGGAGATCGCGCCGCCCACGCCGAGCTCGACGCCGAGGACGACGACGCCGGCGATCGCCAGCGCGCCCACCAGCTCGGTGCTCGGGAAGGTGAACGCGATGATCTTCTGGGCGCGGGTCTGCGCCGCCTGGTGGGCGCCCACCGCCTCGTCGATGCGGCGCGCGGTGCGCTCCTCCGAGCCGTACGCCCGGATGACCGCGCTGCCCACCACCGACTCGCTGACCGCCGCCAGCATGTCGCCGGTGCGCTCGCGCACCCCGGTGTAGGCGCGGGCCACCCAGCGCTGGAACCGCGGCAGCGCGATGACCAGGGGCAGGAAGCAGCCCCAGACGACCAGCGTGAGCTGCCAGGAGTACACGGCCATCAGCACGCTGGCGATGAGCAACTGGCCCACCGAGATGATGACCATCAGGCCGCCCCACTGCATGAACGTGCTGATCTGGTCGACGTCGCTGGTGACGCGGGAGACCAGCGCGCCACGCCGCTCGGTGTTCTGGGTGAGCACCGACAGGTCGTGGACGTGCCGGAACGCCTTGCCGCGCAGCGAGGCCAGACCCGACTCGGTGGTGCGGTAGAGCCGCACGTTCATGAGGTAGCCGCACAGGGCGGTGAGCAGCACCGCGACGGCGCACAGCAGCACCGCCCGGGTGATGAACACCATGTCCGGCGCCGTCGTGTCCTTCAGGCCCTGGTCGATGACCTGCTGAACGGCGATGGGCACGATCACCTTGCCCAGCGTGGCGAGCACCGCCAGCAGCAGCGTGACCGGCAGTCCGATCCGGAACTCCGGCGACAGGGCCAGGCCGTGCCGCAGCGTGGCGAGCGCCGAACGCTCCTCGACCCGCAGCCCCGCCCCGGCCTTGCCGCCGGCCGCCGTCTCCGCGGCGCCGCGCTCGTCCACCCGCGTCGTCATGCCCCGTACTCCTCGCCCTGCTCCGCCGTGTCCCGCATCATCGTGTTTCGCGCCGTGCCGCCGGCGGGTCGTGCCGTCCGTCCGGGCCCCGTCACGCGTTGACCTCCTCGCCGGCGTCCAGCGCCGCGCGCTCGACCTCTTCCCGCTCGTAGGCGGTGACCAGGTCGCGGTAGCCGGCGCACCGGGCCAGCAGCTCCTCGTGCGTACCGCGGTCGGCGACCCGGCCCTGCTCCAGGTAGACCACCTCGTCCGCCAGCGCGATCGTCGCCATCCGGTAGGCGACCACGATCACCGTCGAGTCCGGCGAACCGTCGCGCAGCCCGAACAGGATGCGGCCCTCGACCTGGGCGTCCACGCTGGAGGTGGAGTCGTCCAGGATGAGCAGCCGGGGCGACCTGACCAGGGCCCGGGCGAGCGCCAGGCGCTGGCGCTGCCCGCCGGACAGCGTCGCGCCGCGCTCGCCGATGCGGGTGTCCAGGTTCTTGGGCAGGGCGCTGACGAACCCTTCGGCCTGGGCCAGGCGCAGGGCCGCCCAGATCTGCTCGTCCGAGGCGCCCTCGGCGCCGCCGAGGGTCAGGTTGCCGCGCACCGTGTCGTCGAACAGGAACGTCTGCTGCGGCACCAGGGCCGCCACCGCGCTGACCTGGCCCCGCGCGACGTCCCGCAGGTCCGCCCCGTCGATCAGCACCCGGCCCTCGTCGGGGTCGATCAGGCGGACCAGGAGCTGGGTCAGCGTCGACTTGCCCGAGCCGGTGGGGCCGACGAGCGCCACCGTACGGCCGGCCTCGACGTCGAAGTCCACACCGGACAGCACCGGCGCGCCGGGCACGTAGCCGAAGCTCAGGTCGCGCACCTGCACGCGGGCCGGGCCGCGCGTGGCCAGGTGGGCCGGGCCGAACTCCATCGAGCCGGAGGCGTTCAGCACATCCTGCACCCGCCGCCAGCCGACGACGCTGCGCGGCAGCTCGGCCAGCACCCAGCCGAGCGCGCGGACCGGGAAGGCGAGCAGGGTGAACAGGTAGGAGACCTGGACCAGCTCACCGGAGGTCACCCCGCCCGAGGCCAGGCGCAGCGAGCCGAACAGCAGCACCGCCAGGACGCCGAGCGTCGGCAGCGCCTCCAGCAGCGGATCGAACATGCCGCGGACCCGGCCGACGGCGATGTTGGCCTCGCGCAGCCGGTCGGCCCGGGCCTGGAAACGCTCGGCCTCGGTGTCCTCCCGCCCCAGGGTCTTGACGACGAGCGCGCCGTCGAAGCTCTCGTGCGCGATCTCACTGACCTCGGCGCGGAGCTGCTGGGCGCGCATCACCAGCGGCGAGAGCCTGCGCTGGTACACCAGGTTGAGCACGGCGATGGCCGGGAAGATCAGAAAGCCGACTATGGCGAGCATCGGGTCCACGACCACGATGCCGGCGGCCGCGGTGACCAGCATGACCACGACGCCGACGGCCATCGGCAGCGGGGCGAGCGGCGCCCAGGCGGCCTCGATGTCGGAGCCGGCGTTGGACAGCAGTTGCCCGGTGGGGTGCCGGTGGTGCCAGGCGAGCGGCAGCCGGAGGTACTGGCGGGTCACCGCCCGGCGCGAACGGGCCTGCATGCGATATTGCATGATGCCGGCCAGCACCCTGCGGCCGATCACCCCGGCCGCCTTCAGCACCGCCACGCCCACGATCAGCAGGGCGGCGGCGGTCAGCGTGCCGGTGGCCGGCGAGCCGGATCGGAAGGCCGGCAGTACGGCGTGCTCGGTCGCCCAGCCCAGCGCCCAGGAGGAGGCCACGGTCATCGCACCGTAGACCGCGCTGGACAGCACGGCCCCGGTGAAGACGCGCGGTTCGCTCCGGACGGCGTGGCCGATGACGCCGAACCCCTGGCGCATGACGGACGACGTGTGCTCTGACTCGCTCGGCACGCGGGGGATCCTCTCGATCGGGGGACGGAGGCCAGGCGGGCCGGTCCGAGCTCGCCGGGGGAACCGGTCCGCCCTAATGCCTATCATCCGCGGCAACCCATTTATTCCCACCCCTACCGCCCACCCCCGAAACACTCCCACTCCGCCCGCGACAGCAACTTTCCTAGCATTAGCCCCATACATCCCCAGAGGCGTATATGACGGGCATAAGTGGAGCTACCGAGCGAACTACCGTCGGTCGGGGATGGTCATCGGTGCGGCGCGGCGGGTCCGCCCGTGCGGCGAAGGGCGGCGGAGCCCGGCGAACACGCTGCGCGGGGTCGAGCCCCGGACGCGATTAGGGTGATCAGAGTGACCTACGCACGCGCCGAGCGCGCCGCCCTGTGTGATCTGCTCGACCGTCTCGGCCCCGACGCCCCCACACTGTGCGCGGGGTGGACGACGGCCGACCTGGCCGCCCATCTCGTGCTGCGCGAGCGCAGGCTGGACGCCGCGCCCGGCATCGCCGTCAAGCCGCTCGCCGGGTACACCGCCTCCGTACAGCAGCGGATCAAGACGGGACGGAGCTACCCCGAGCTGGTGGACACCGTCCGCCAGGGGCCGCCGCGCTGGTCACCGTACGGCCTGGTGCCGGCCGTCGACATGCTGGTGAACATGCTGGAGTTCCTCGTCCACCACGAGGACGTCCGGCGGGCCGCGCCGGGGTGGGAGCCGCGCGAGCTGCCGGCCGGCCTGAACGAGACCGTGTGGAAGCGGCTCAGCACCGGCGCGCCGTTCATGCTGCGCAAGGCGCCGGTCGGAGTGGTCATGCGGCTGCCCGACGGACGCAAGGCGGGCGGCAAGAAGGCCGAGCCGCGCGTCGTCGTGACCGGCGAGCCCATGGAGCTGCTGCTGTTCGCCTTCGGCCGGCAGGAGCACGCCCGCCTCACCTACGAGGGCGACCAGGCCGCCGTCGAGCGCCTGCGCGCCGCCGACCTGGGCGTGTGATCGTACAGTCCGCAACCAGAAAGGTGCCCAGCGCAGCCTCGCGCGCCCACGATATTAGCCATGTCGCTACATAGCCCTACTGGTCCGTAGATTGCGGATCCGAGTAGGGAATGATGTTCGTTGCACGACATGGCGGGATCAGCGGTGCCGGCAGCCCGCAATTGCCGACCCGTGGCTATGATCTTTCGGGAACGGTGCAACCGTCCCGGAAGGTCGGCCGTCCCGCCGTCTCACAGGGCCACGCCAGAGTGCTCGGGAGGAAGTCCGATGTTAACGGCGAGAACCAAGAAGGTACTCACGTACCTCGCGATCGCGTTCGTGGTCTTCTATCTGTACTCCCGGCCGGCCGAAGCCGCCTCGGCGGTCAGAGGAGTCTTCGACGGCATCACCAACGGTGCCGGGCAGCTCGCTCTGTTCTTCTCGCGCCTTACCGCCTGACCGGGCGGCATCACCTCCTCCGGCCCCCGGCAGCCTCCCGCCTCGCCGACGTGGGCCGCTGAGCCATGCCCGGGTACGCCGAAGCCGATCGCGGTGTACCCGGGGTTGCGCCTGCCCGGCCCGGTGCGGGTCAAACCCGCACCAGGCCAGTCGCGGCGGACGTCCGGAGCGCGGTCAGCCCTTCTTGCCGGCCGGGATCAGGCACAGGACCCAGCCGGCGCCGCCCCGCTCTCCCTCCCAGTAGGCCGAAGTGACCTTTTTGTCGCGGCACATGGTGAACTCCTTGTCCGCGTCGAACTGCGCCTCGGTCTTGCCCTCGACCTTCTGGGAGACCTTCCACTCCACGCCGGCGTCCTTGCAGTCGACGACCTTCAGACTGTTCTCGTTCTGCCCCGCCATGCAGTCACCGACATCGGCGATGCGGGGAGCGCCGGTCACCTGGTCGCCGACCGCGCCGACGCCCTCGCCCAGCACGAAACCGGCGCCGAACTTGACGGCCGCGATCACCACGAAGATGCCCACCGCGCCGAGCGCGCCGAGCAGCTTGCCGGTCACCTTCTTCTTGGCCGGGGCCGCGGGCTCGGTGGGCTGCCACTGTCCACCGCCGCCCTGCTGGGCGTAGGGATCCTGCCCCTGCGGCCGCTGGGCGTACGGGTCCTGTGCCTGCTGTTGCCCCTGACCGCCCTGCGGGGCGTACGGGTCCTGCGCCGGCTGCCGTCCCTGACCGTAGTGCTGCTGATAGGGATCCGGGACCGCTCCCCCCTGCGGGTGCCCCTGCCGGTACGGATCCTGGGCCTGCTGGTAGGGGTCCGGAGGCTGCGGGTAGCCCTGCCCCTGCGCCTGCTGGGAGGGATCCTGAGTCTGCGGCGGGTACCCGACGGCCACCTGCCCGGGCGAGCCACCGTACCCGCCCTGGCCGCTCCGGCCTCCGTATTCGGCCTGACCGGCCTGACCGCCGTACCCGGCCTGCACCCCGTGGCCGCCCTGGTCGGCCTGCCCGCCGTACGCGCTCTGACCGGCCTGCGCCCCGTACCCGGGCTGCGCGCCGTATCCGCCCTGACCGGCCTGCGTCCCATGCCCGGCCTGGTCCGCCTGACCGCCGTACGCGCTCTGACCGGTCTGCGCCCCGTACCCGGGCTGGGCGCCGTACCCGTCCTGCTGGGCGGCGTGGCCCGGCCACCCCTGCCCGTGATCACCGGGGTGACCGGCCTGCGTGCCGTAGGCCGCGCTCTGGCCCGGCCGCGCGTCGTACCCGCCCTGCTGCCCCTGGTAGGCACCCTGCCCGCCACCGTGCCCCGGCTGCGGGGCGTACCCCTCTGACGCTCCGCTCCCGTAGGGCGCCTGCGGGTACACCCCCTGCTGCGGCGTGGCGTGGCCCTGGCTCGCATACCCCTGGCCGGACAGCGGGTCCTGCCCGGGGGCGGCCTGCTGCTGCGCGGCGTACGGCGCACCGCCCGGCTGCCCGAGGGGATCGTGCTGGTGCGTTCCCGGATAGGCCGAGCCCTGCTGGTAGGGAGAATCCGGTTGCCGGGGGGTGGGGGGAGTGGTCACGGAGAATCCTCGAGTCTGCGACACCGTAGAAGAACCCGCATGACCGTAGCGGATCACCATCTGACGCGCGAAGACATTCCACCATTCGAGCGGTTATGGACCGTTCCCTCCGGGTAACAAAACAGGTTCGGCTCGCCCGGCTCACCGCCTTCCACCCGACGGCGGCCGATCGCCCCAGGTCACGCCTGTCCCCCACCCCGCGCCGGAACGACGCAGGAGTCCTGTGCGGTGCGCGTGATCGCACCGCACAGGACTCCTGACCGGTCAGGACGACCGTTGGTGGCCGCTCAGCGGACGGGGTGGCCCGCGGCGCGCAAGGCGCGCTTGACGTCGGAGATCGCGAGCTGGCCGAAGTGGAAGACGCTGGCGGCGAGAACGGCGTCCGCCCCCGCGTCCACCGCCGGCGGGAAGTGCTCCAGCGCACCGGCGCCGCCACTGGCGATCACCGGCACGGTGACCGCGGCCCGCACCGCCTTGATCATCTCCAGGTCGTAGCCGTCCTTGGTGCCGTCCCCGTCCATGGAGTTCAGCAGGATCTCCCCGGCACCGAGCTCCTGGCCGCGGCGCGCCCACTCGACGGCGTCGATGCCGGTGCCGCGCCGCCCACCGTGCGTGGTGACCTCGAACCCCGACCGGGTGGGCTCGCCGTCCACGACGCGCCGGGCGTCCACCGACAGCACGACGCACTGGGCGCCGAACCGGCGCGACGCCTCGGTGAGCAGCTCGGGACGGGCGATGGCGGCGGTGTTGAGCGCCACCTTGTCGGCGCCGGCGCGCAGCAGGCGGTCGACGTCCTCCACGGCGCGCACTCCCCCGCCGACGGTGAGCGGGATGAACACCTGCTCGGCGGTGCGGCGGACCACGTCGATCATGGTCTCGCGGTCGCCGGAGGAGGCGGTGATGTCCAGGAAGGTCAGCTCGTCTGCGCCCTCGGCGTCGTAGCGCCGGGCCAGCTCGACCGGGTCGCCGGCGTCCCTGAGGTTCTCGAAGTTGACCCCCTTGACGACCCGCCCCGCGTCGACGTCCAGGCAGGGGATCACCCGTACGGCGACGGTCATGCCCGCACCGCCGCGAGGGCCTCCTCCAGCGTGAACGCCTGCGCGTACAGCGCCTTGCCCACGATGGCGCCCTCCACGCCCTCGGGAACCAGCGTGGCCAGCGCCCGCAGGTCGTCCAGGGACGAGACGCCACCGCTGGCGATCACCGGCTTGTCGGTGCGGGCGCAGACCTGGCGCAGCAGGTCGAGGTTGGGGCCGCGCAGGGTGCCGTCCTTGGTGACGTCGGTGAGGACGTAGCGCGGGCAGCCGTCGGCCTCCAGGCGGTCGAGCACCTCCCACAGGTCGCCGCCCTCCTTGGTCCAGCCGCGCGCGGCCAGCGTGGTGCCGCGCACGTCCAGGCCGACGGCGATGCGGTCGCCGTACTCGGCGATGATCTTGGAGCACCAGGCGGGGTCCTCCAGGGCGGCGGTGCCGATGTTCACCCGGCGGCAGCCGGTGGCCAGCGCGGCCTCCAGCGACGCGTCGTCGCGGATGCCGCCGGACAGCTCGACCTGGACGTCCAGCGCGGCCACCACCGAGGCCAGCAGCTCGCGGTTGGAACCCCGGCCGAACGCGGCGTCCAGGTCCACCAGGTGGATCCACTCGGCGCCCGCACGCTGCCAGGCCAGCGCCGCGGCGAGCGGGTCACCGTAGGAGGTCTCCGTACCCGCCTCACCCTGCACGAGGCGCACGGCCTTCCCGTCGGCGACGTCCACGGCGGGCAACAGCACCAGCGACATTGTTCTAGGACCTCCGGTCGAAGAGGACGGTGACGAGCACCGGCAGCAGCAGAAGGGACAACACCAGGGCGCCCAGCCGGGCCGCCCAGGTGGACAGCAGCAACCAGGAACCGGCCTGCACGAGCACGAACAGCAGCGCCATCACGGCGTTCTGCGCGCGGTGCCGCCGGGCGATCAGCCCGCCCTGGCGGGCCACCCGCACCGGGCGGGGCACCGCGGCGGTCACCCGGGCGCGCATCCGGCGCCACCGGGCCCGTCGCGCCTCGCGCGCGGCGCGCACTGCGGCCTGCCGGGCCTTCTCGGCCTCCCGCTGGGCGCGGCGGCGCGCGCGTTCTTTGCTCACCGGCGCACCACTACCACGGGGAACGAGCCGGGCGCGGCGGGAGGGTCACAGCGTGCCCACCCAGTTCTTCAGCAGGGCGGCGCCCGCGTCGCCGGACTTCTCCGGGTGGAACTGGGTGGCCATCAGCGGGCCGTTCTCCACCGCGGCGACGAACGGCACACCGTGCTCGGCCCAGGTGACCAGCGGCGCCTGGAAGCCGTCACCGGGGGTCAGCTCCCACTTGCGCACGCCGTAGGAGTGGACGAAGTAGAAGCGGGTCGCGTCGTCCAGCCCGGCGAACAGCACCGACTCTTCGGGGGCCTGGACGGTGTTCCACCCCATGTGCGGCAGCACCGGGGCCTCCAGCCGCTCCACCACGCCCGGCCACTCGCCGCACCCCTCGGTGTGCTCGCCGTGCTCGACGCCCTCGGCGAAGAGGATCTGCATGCCCACGCAGATGCCGAGCACCGGCCGGCCGCCGGCCAGGCGGCGCCCGATGATCTGGTCGCCGCGTACGGCCTTCAGCCCGCTCATGCAGGCCGAGAACGCGCCGACGCCGGGGACGACCAGCCCGTCGGCGGCCATGGCGGCGTCGTGGTCGGCGGTCACGGTCACCTGGGCGCCGGTGCGGGCCAGCGCCCGCTCGGCCGAGCGCAGGTTGCCCGAGCCGTAGTCGAGGATGACGACGTTCACCACCACAGCACCCCCGCGACCAGCGCCAGCGCCGCGCCGACGCCGCAGACGGCGGCGCCGGCCTTGATGCCCTGCTTGATGAAGGAGAAGACCCCGCCCAGCAGGAACAGCGCCACGAAGATCATGGCGATGGCGGTCCAGTTGCCGGTCACAGCACCCCCTTGGTGCTCGGCACGCCGGTGGCCCGCGGGTCGCGCTCGCTGGCCGCCCGCAGCGCGCGGGCCAGCGCCTTGAACTGCGCCTCGACGATGTGGTGGGCGTTGCGCCCGTACGGCACCCGCACGTGCAGGCAGACGGCCGCCTGGGCGACGAACGACTCCAGGATGTGCCGGGTCAGCGTGGTGTCGTAGTCGGGGCCGATCATCGGGGCCATGCCCTCGGGCTCGGTGTGCACGAGGTAGGGACGGCCGGACAGGTCGACGGTGACCTCGGCGAGCGCCTCGTCCAGCGGGCAGGACGCGTTACCGAACCGCCGGATGCCCGACTTGTCGCCCAGCGCCTCCCGGAACGCCGCGCCCAGCGCCAGGGCGGTGTCCTCGATGGTGTGGTGGGAGTCGATGTGCAGGTCGCCATCGGTCTTGACCGTCAGGTCGAACAGGCCGTGCTTGCCGAGCTGGGCCAGCATGTGGTCGAAGAAGCCGACGCCGGTGGACACCTCGACCCGGCCGGTGCCGTCGAGGTCGACCTCCACCAGCACGGAGGTCTCCTTGGTCGTACGCTCGACGCGGCCGGTCCTCGGCCTCGGCGCGTCCGCGGCGGGACTGGTCACGCGATCTCCTCGGGTTGCTGCGGGTCGTCACGCCCGGGGCGGCCGGGCGCGGGGATGACGTCCGCCGTGGGGAGCACGGCGGTCAGGGCCTGATGGAAGGTCGCCATCTCGTCGGCGGTGCCGATGGAGACGCGCAGCCACTCCGGCGGCCCCACCTCGCGGATCAGCACGCCGTGCTCGAGCAGCCCCTCCCACACGGCGCGGCGGTCGCCGAAGCGGCCGAACAGCACGAAGTTGGCGTCGGAGTCGGCCACCGACAGCCCCTGGCCGCGCAGCCGGGCCACGCACGCGTCGCGCTCGGCGCGCAGCCGGTCGACCGTGCCGAGCAGCTCGCCGCGGTGGGCGACGGCGACCCGCGCCGCCGCCTGGGTCAGCGTGGACAGGTGGTAGGGCAGGCGCACCAGCAGCAGCGCCTCGATCACCGCGGGGTCGGCCGCGAGATAGCCCAGGCGGGTGCCGGCCATGGCGAACGCCTTGGACATGGTGCGGGTGACGATCAGCCGCGGGTTGTCCTCCAGCAGCGTCAGCGCGCTGGGCGTGCCGGTGCGGGCGAACTCGAAGTACGCCTCGTCGACCACCACCATGCCGGGCGCGGCCTCCACCACCCACTGGATGGCCTCCAGCGGCAGCGCCGTGCCGGTCGGGTTGTTGGGGCTGGTCAGGAAGACGATGTCGGGGCGGTGCTCCTCGATGGCGGCCACGGCCTTGCCGGGGTCCAGCCCGAAGTCGTCCTCCCGGGCGCCGGAGATCCACCGGGTGGCGGCGCCGGTCGTGATGATCGGGTGCATGGAGTACGACGGCTCGAAGCCCATCGCCGACCGGCCGGGGCCGCCGAAGGCCTGCAGGATCTGCTGGAGCACCTCGTTGGAGCCGTTGGCCGCCCACACCCGCTCGGCGGTCAGGCCGTGGCCGAGGTAGTCCGCGAGGTCCTCGCGCAGGGCCACGACCTCGCGGTCGGGGTAGCGGTTGAGCGTGGCCGCGTCACGGCGCACGGCCTCGGCCAGGTCGGCGACCAGCCCTTCGGAGGGCGGGTAGGGGTTCTCGTTGGTGTTCAGCAGCACCGGCGCGTCGATCTGCGGCGCGCCGTACGGCGAGCGGCCGCGCAGGTCGTTACGGATCGGCAGGTCGGAAAGGCGCATACGCCCGGCGGTCATCGCGAGCCTCCCTCGAAGCGCACCCGGACGGCGGCGCCGTGCGCGGGGAGGTCCTCGGCCTCCGACAGGGCGTACACGTGATCGGCGGCGCCGGCGAGCGCGTCGCGCGTGTAGTCGACGACGTGGATGCCGCGCAGGAACGTCTGCACGGAAAGGCCCGAGGAGTGGCAGGCGCAGCCCCCGGTGGGCAGCACGTGGTTGGACCCGGCGAGGTAGTCGCCCAGCGACACCGGGGCGTAGGCGCCGATGAAGATCGCGCCGGCGTTGCGCACCCGCGCGGCCACCGCGTGGGCGTCGGCCGTCTGGATCTCCAGGTGCTCGGCGGCGTAGGCGTCGACCACCCGCAGGCCGTCTTCCAGCGAGGAGACCAGCACGATGCCCGACTGCGGGCCGGCGAGCGCCTCGGTGATGCGCCCGGAGTGCTTGGTGGCGGCCACCTGGGCGGGCAGCTCGCGCGCGACGGCGTCGGCCAGCGCCTCGCTGGTGGTCACCAGCACCGCGGCGGCGATGACGTCGTGCTCGGCCTGGCTGATCAGGTCGGCGGCGACGTGCGCCGGGTCGGCGGTGTCGTCGGCGAGCACGGCGATCTCGGTGGGGCCGGCCTCGGAGTCGATGCCGATGCGTCCCTTGAGCAGCCGCTTGGCGGCGGCGACCCAGATGTTGCCCGGCCCGGTGACCATGGTGACCGGCGGGCACTCCTCGGTGCCATAGGCGAACATCGCCACGGCCTGCGCCCCGCCCACGGCGTACACCTCCTCCACGCCGAGCAGCGCGCACGCCGCGAGGATCGTGGGGTGCGGCAGCCCGCCGAAGTCGGCCTGCGGCGGCGAGCTCACCGCCAGGGACGGCACGCCGGCCTCCTGCGCGGGCACGACGTTCATCACGACGCTGGAGGGATAGACCGCGCGGCCGCCCGGAACGTACAGGCCGACCCGGTCGACGGGGACCCAGCGCTCGGTGACCGTGCCGCCGGGGACGACCTCGGTGGTGGTGTCGGTGCGCCGCTGGTCGCGGTGGACCAGCCGGGCGCGGCGGATGGACTCCTCCAGCGCGGCGCGGACGGCCGGGTCGAGGCCGGCGAGGGCCTCGGCGAGCGCCGTCACGGGCACGCGCGTGGCGCCCAGCTCGACGCCGTCGAGGCGGGCGGTCCACTCCCGTACGGCCGCCACTCCCCTATGGCGCACGTCGTCGCACAGGGGGCGCACCTTCGACAGGGCGGCCTCTACGTCGAGCTCGGCGCGGGGGAGCACGTCGCGCAGGTTCTCCGGCAGAGACCCGCGCATGTCGATACGGGATATCACCGGACCAGTCTACGGAGGGTGGCCGCCCACTCCGGTGCGCGTCCGCCATGTGGACGGTGCCTTTACATTGTAGATTTTAATCTGCCGTTAGGCTGGGGCGGTGACCAAGACCAAAAGCAAGGGAGGGCAGGGCACTCCCGCCACCGTGGCCCTGACCAAGGCCGGCGCCGCGTTCACCCTGCACCCCTACGACCACGACCCGAACGCCCAGGCCTACGGCGAGGAGGCCGCCGACGCGCTCGGCCTGCCGCACGAACGGGTCTTCAAGACCCTGGTCGCCGAGGTCGAGACCGGGCTCGCGGTCGCCGTCGTCCCGGTCGCCGGCAAACTCGACCTCAAGGCCTTCGCCGCCGCCCTCGGCGGCAAGCGCGCGGCGATGGCCGAGGCGGCCAAGGCCGAGCGGGTCACCGGGTACGTGGTCGGCGGCATCAGCCCGCTCGGCCAGCGCAAGGCGCTGCCCACCGTGATCGACTCCTCGGCGCTGGACTTCGAGACGATCTACTTCTCCGCCGGCCGGCGCGGCCTGCAGATCGAGGCCGCCCCCGCCGACCTGATCCGCCTCACCAAGGCCGTCACCGCCGCCATCGCCAAGTCCTCCTGACCTCCCCCGCCGTACGCCGAAGCCCTCTCGCCGGCCCCGCGCCGGCGGGAAGGTATAAGGCGAATCCGGCGCCACCGTACGGTGGCGAGCCGGTGTGGGCGCCCTTGGCAACCCTTGCCGTCGCCGGAGGCGTGCCGGGTGTCCAGACTGGCCTGACGGGAGCCGCCCGGCGGGCCGGGCGGGGGCGAGTGTGCCGAAGGGGGCGCGGGTGAGCGAGCTGTTCTACCTGTCGGCGGTCGAGATGCTGGGCCTGCTGCGCGAGCGGCGGGTCGGCGCGGCCGAGCTGACCGAGGCGCACCTGCGCCGCATCGAGCAGGTGGGCGGCGAGGTCAACGCGATCGTGACCCTGACCGCCGAGCGGGCGCTCGCGGAGGCGCGGCGGCTCGACGAGGGCCTGGCCCGCGGCCACTGGCAGGGCCCGCTGCACGGGCTGCCCATCGCGTTCAAGGACCTCACCGACACCGCCGGCATCCGCACCACCTACGGCTCGCCGCTGTTCGCCGACCACGTGCCCGCGAGCGACGCGCTGGTGGTGCGGCGGGCCCGCGCGGCCGGCGCGGTGACCCTCGGCAAGACCAACACCCCCGAGTTCGGCACCGGCTCGCACACCGTCAACGAGATCTTCGGCGCCACCCGCAACCCGTACGACACCGCAAAGAGCGCGGGCGGCAGCAGCGGCGGCGCGGCGGCGGCGCTCGCCGCCGGGCTGGTGCCGCTGGCCGACGGCTCCGACATGGGCGGCTCGCTGCGCAACCCCGCCTCGTTCTGCAACGTCGTCGGCCTGCGGCCGACCCCCGGCCGGGTCCCGGACGCCTCGCCCACCGCGGCCTGGTTCACCCTGAGCGTCGCCGGGCCGATGGCCAGGACGGTCGCCGACGCCGCCCTGCTGATGAGCGTGATCTCCGGGTTCGCGCCCACCTCGCCCTTCGCGGTGCGCGAGGACGGCTCGGTGTTCGCCGCGCCGCTGGACACCGGCGTCGCCGGCATGCGGGTCGCCTGGAGCCCCGACCTCGGCGGCCTGCCCGTGGACCCGGCGACCGCGGCGGTGACCGCGCGCGCGCCCGGCGTGCTGGCCGGCCTCGGCGCGGACGTCGAGCAGGTCGAGCTGGACCTGTCCGGCGCCGAGGACGCCTTCCGCACCTACCGCGCCTGGCACTACGCCAGTGCCTTCGGCGAGCTGCCCCGCGACCTGCTCGGCGCCAACGTCGCCTGGAACGTCGAGCAGGGGCTGAAGGTCACCGGCGCCGACCTCGCCCGCGCCGAGCGGCTGCGCAGCGGCCTGTTCCAGCGGATGAACGCCTTCTTCGACACCTACGACATCCTGATCTGCCCGGTCAGCCAGGTGCCGCCCTTCCCGGTCGGGCAGCGCCACGTCACCGAGATCGACGGCACGCCGATGCCGGACTACCTGGCCTGGATGCGCTCGGCGTACTGGATCAGCGTGCTGCACGCGCCCGCGGCCTCGGTGCCGTGCGGGTTCACCCCCGAGGGCCTGCCGGTCGGCGTGCAGATCGTCGGACGGCCGTGGGCCGACCTCACGGTGCTGCGCGCGGCGCATGCCTTCGAGCAGGCCACCCGGTACGGCGACCGCCGCCCGCCCCTCGGCTGACCTCCCGGCCCGGGCAGGACACCGAGGGCGGCGTGTCCCCGCCGGGCCGTCCCAGCATGGCCGGTGAAGCTTTTCGGCGTGCCGCGGTAAGTACGAGTGACCGCATACGCCGACGAAAGGCCGGTATGCATGACACTCTCCCGCGAAGCTGTCGAGGTCCATGACGCGATCCTCATCGAAAGATCGCTCGATGAACCCGAGATCTTCTCCGTCCTCTTCGACCGGCACGCGCCGCTCCTGCACCGCTACGCCACCAGGCGCCTGGGGCCGAGCGAGGCGGAGGACATCGTGGCCGACACCTTTCTGGCGGCCTTCCAGCACCGAGGCGACTACGACCGTAGCCGCAGCGACGCCCGGCCCTGGCTGTACGGCATCGCCTCCAACGTGATCGGCAAGCGACGGCGCGCGGAGACGAGCCTCTACCGCGCCTACATCCGCAGCGGCGTGCATCCGGCGGAGCTGTCGGGCCTGCGGGTGGAGGACGGGGTCGGCACCTTGGCGGTCAACCGGCCGCTGGCACAGGCGCTGCTGGACCTCTCCCAGGCCGACCGCGACGTACTGCTGCTCGTCGCGTGGGCGGAACTGAGCTACCAGGAGGTGGCCGAAGCGCTCGCCATCCCGCCGGGAACCGTCGCCTCGCGGCTCAACCGGGCCCGCCACCGGGTCCGTCACGCACTGAATCGACAAGAACAAGGAGAATGACGATGGATGCCCAACTGAAGGCCATGTGGAGCACCATTCCGCCGGCCACCCCCGAGGAGCTCGCCGGAGCTCGGCAGCGGCTCCTCGACGGGATGCGCCCGCGGCGGCGCGTCGTCACCGGCCCCCGGTTACTGATCGCGGCCGGTGTCGCAGCGGCGGCGCTCGTCGCCGCACCGTTGCTCGGCGGAGCCGGCACCCCCGCCTACGCGGTGACCGAGAGCCCGGACGGCACGATCACGGTGACCGTGAACGAACTGCACGACCCCGCCGGGCTGCAGGCCAGGCTGGGTGCGGCCGGCATCCGGGCCGATGTGACGTTCCTGGCCGCCGGCGAGCAGTGCGCACCCGATCGGTTCGCGGGCGTGGACGAGACCTACGGCGGACCGGCCGCCACGCGGCCACGCGAGTTGCGTTCGATGGTCGATGGGTCGCGGTCCGCCAAGGCCACCCAGGTGACCTCGGTACGGACGATCCGGATCTCGCCGCGGTACATCAGGCCCGGGGAGACGCTCGTGGTGGAGTTCCGCGACAACCAGGACGCGCGAGTGCCCTGGCGACTCGGCGCCTGGCTGGCCCAGGCGGGCACGTCCGTCGCGCCGTGCACCCCCGTCGACGACCCGCACTAGAGGTCAGGGGGGCCGCGAGCCCCATGAGCCGCCGCGCGGACCTCGTTGAGCGTTCTGGTGGGCGCGCCTGACCGGCGCTCCGATCGAGGGCCCGGGGCTCCGCCGGGTCAGCCGCCCGTGCCCGGGCCTTCCGGAGAGTCGGGGTCGGAGAGGGAAGAGCGGGGCCCGTGGGGGCCGGGCTCCGCTCGGCCCGGGCCGGCGTGGTAGGCGTCGCCCGGCCAGGGCTCGCCCGGCCCGCTGCGGGGCGGGGCGGGCTCGCCGGCGTACGGGTGGCGCGGCGGCGAGTCGCGGTAGCCGTCGACCGACTCGATGATGCCGAACACCGCCACCGCGACCAGCGGCCAGGCCAGCAGCACCCCGCGCGCGGTCAGCGACAGCACGTTCACCGTGTCGCCCGCCGAAGCACCACCGGGCGCCGCGGCGGCCTGGATCATGGATCCGCCGACGGAGGTGCCGACGCTGAGCGCGAGCCACCCGGCCAGCAGGCCGCCGGCCGCCAGACCCGCCAGCAGGGCGAGCGGGCGCCCCTTGCGGGCGATGAGGTAGGCGACGATGCCGCACGCGAGCCCCGCCGCGCCGGTGATGACGGCGAACCAGCCGTCGGCCGCGATCAGCGTCTGGGTGGTGGGATCGGCGAGTTGCGGGCCCGTCTTGGTGACGACGTACGGCGTGCGGGGCGCGAGGACCGACCACAGGAACCCGGCCGCGACCCCCAGCAGGGCCAGCACGATGACGGTGAGCCCGAAGTCGCGCAGCTGCCGCACCCGATCACCTCGCCATGAACCGTTCCAGCACCAGCACGCGGACCCTTCATGCTACCGAGGAGAGCCGGCAGGCGGTGCCTTCGGCCGACCCGGAGCGCCCGGTTAGGCTGTCCCCCGTGAGCGATGAGGTATGGCAGATCGAACCCTCCGGGCCGCTGCGCGGTGACGTCGAGGTCCGGGGCTCCAAGAACGCGGTGTCCAAGCACATGGTCGCCGCGATGCTCGGCAGCGGCCCGAGCACCCTGCACAACGCGCCCGAGGTGGGCGAGGTCGGCATCACCGCCGCGATGCTCGACGCCCTGGGCATCGAGGTGCAGATCACCGCGCGCGAGATCACCCTCGAGCGCGGCCCCGAGATCCGTCCCCGGGTCCCCGCGGCGTTCACCGGGCTGAACCGCATCCCGATCCTCATGCTCGGCCCGCTGCTCCACCTGGCCGGCGAGGCGTTCGTCCCCCTGGTGGGCGGCGACCCCATCGGGCGGCGGCCGGTCAACTTCCACGTCGAGGCGCTGCGCGCGATGGGCGCCGAGGTGGAGGTCGGCGACGGCGGCATCTCGGCCAAGGCCACCCGGCTGCGCGGCACGCGCATCGAGCTTCCCTACCCCAGCGTCGGCGCGACCGAGACGATCCTGCTGTCGGCGGTGCTCGCCGAGGGCAAGACGGTGATCAAGGGCGCGGCCACCGAGCCCGAGGTCGTCGAGCTGGCGCTGTTCCTGCAGCGCATGGGCGCGCGCATCGAGCTCAGCCCGGACCGGCGCATCGTCATCGAAGGGGTCGACCGGCTGCGGGGCGCGTCCACCTGGCTCGCCGGCGACCGCATCGAGGCGTTCTCCTACCTGGTGGCGGGGCTGATCACCGGCGGCGAGGTGCGGGTGCACGGCTGCCCGCAGGACCGCCTGGTCACCGCCATCACCACCCTGGCCCGCATGGGCGCGCAGTTCGACATCACCGACGACTGGCTGACCGCCTCGGCGCCCAACGGCCTGCGCGGCGCCGCGGTGCAGACCGACACCCATCCGGGGTTCATGACCGACTGGCAGACGCCGCTGATGGTGCTGTTCACCCAGGCCGAGGGCATGTCGGTGCTGCACGAGACCGTCTTCGAGAACCGTCTGGTGTACGTGCCGGCGCTGCAGAAGATGGGCTGTGAGATCGAGGTCTTCGACGCCTGCCTGGGCGGCCCGGCCTGCCGTTACCACGACACCAACGCCAAGCACTCGGCGGTGGTTCGGGGCATCTCCAAGCTGCGCGGCGCCGACGTCACGCTGCCCGACATCCGCGCGGGGTTCTCCGCGGTGCTCGCCGCCTCGGTCGCCGAGGGCAACTCGACGCTGCGCGGCGTGAACCACATCGAGCGCGGGTACCACCGCGTTTTCGACCAGTTCACCTCACTTGGACTGAAGATCAACCGGGAAGCGTAAAGCTTCCCCGAAGGGGCGTTTGCCGGGCTTCCTGCGGTCGTACGTCTAATGCCGTGACCTCGGGATCCGACGTCCGCCGGGCGCCCGGCGGGGAGTCCTCGCCGCGCCGGGAGCGACCGGTGCTGGCGGGTCTCGCGGTGCTGGGCGGGGCCGGGGTGGCGGGCGGTGTACTGGTCGCCGCGCTCGCCCTGCCCGCCGTCGGCGGGGTGGGCGTCTTCACCCGCGACCTCGCCCACGACGTGTTCGAGGTGCCGGCGGTCCTGTGGGAGGCGCCGCTGCCCCAGCGCAGCCGGCTGCTGGACAAGGACGGCCGGCAGTTCGCCCGGTTCTACGTGCAGAACCGGGAGTCGGTCGGCCTCACGGCGATCGCCCCGATGATGCTGAAGGCGATCGTCGCGATGGAGGACGCCCGGTTCTACGAGCACGGCGGGCTGGACATCCGGGGCACCCTGCGGGCGATCATCAGCAACACGCGGGCGGGCGGCATCGTGCAGGGCGGCTCGTCGCTCACCCAGCAGCTGGTGAAGAACGTCCTGGTGCAGAACGCCCGCTCGGAGGCCGAGCGCGAGCAGGCGCGGGCGCCGAGCATCCGCAGGAAGCTGCAGGAGCTGCGGTACGCCGTGAGCCTGGAGCGCAAGTACACCAAGGACCAGATCCTGGTGCGCTATCTCAACATCGCCTACTTCGGCGGCGGGGCGTTCGGCGTCCAGGCCGCCGCGCAGCGGTTCTTCGGCACCTCGGCCGCCGCGCTCACCCTGGACCAGGCCGCGACCCTGGCCGGGGCGGTCCGCACCCCGTACTTCACCGACCCCACGCTCGGCCCCGAGCAGCGGCAGCGGCTGCGCGAGCGGCGCGACCTCGTGCTCGACCGCATGGCGCAGCTCAAGATGATCCCGCAGGCGACCGCCGTCGCCACCAAGGCCCGCCCGCTCATGCTGAACCTGCGGCCCGAACCCGGCGGGTGCTCCGAGAGCGACCACTCCTTCTTCTGCCTGTACGTGCAGAAGGAGGTGCTGCTCAACCCCGCGTTCGGCCGCACGGTGGCCGAACGCGAGCGCCGGCTGTTCCGCGACGGGATCACGATCAGGACGACGCTGGACCCCACCGCGCAGAAGGCCGCCGACAAGGCCATCGCCGCGTACGTCCACGCCAAGGACGACCAGGTGGCCGCCGAGGCGATGGTCGAGCCGGGTACCGGGCGGGTGCGCGCGCTGGCGGCGAGCAAGAAGTACGGGGCCAACCCCGGCGAGCGCAAGGACGGACCGCGGACGACCTACAACCTGCCCGCCGACATGGCGCACGGCGGCGGGCAGGGCTTCCAGGCCGGGTCCACGTTCAAGGTGTTCACGCTGGCCACGGCACTGGCGAAGGGCTGGCGGTTCGACCAGGGGTTCGACACCCCCGGCAGCTTCGTCCCCTCCTCCGGGTACAAGGACTGCGCCGGGCACAAGGTCAACGCCCCCGGCACGGTCGTGCACAACGCCGGCGGCGAGGGCAAGGGCGGCCCGTACAGCCTGGCCACCGGCACCTGGCAGTCGGTGAACATCTTCTACATGATGCTCGAACGCGACGTCGGACTGTGCGACGTCGTGCGCACCGCGCGCTCGCTCGGCATGGTCCGCGCGGACGGGCGGCCGCTCAGAGAGGTGCCGACCTTCACCCTCGGCGTCAACGAGATGGACCCGCTCACCGTGGCCGCCGGCTTCGCCGCCTTCGGCGCGCGCGGGCGCTACTGCCGGCCGGCGGCCATCCTGGAGATCGTCGATGCGCGGGGCGTGCGTACCAAGCTCAAACCGGACTGCCGCCAGGCCGTCGAGAAGGACGTCGCCGACGCGGTCAACCACATCCTGAGCGGGGTGTTCACCCGGGGCACGATGAAAGGCCAGGGCATCGGCCGGGACGCGGCCGGCAAGACCGGCACCAACAACGGCTACACCTCGGCCTGGTTCGCGGGGTACACCCCCGACCTGGCGGCGGCGGTCAGCCTCGGCGACATCAGGGGCGCCTACAAGTACCCGCTGACCGGGGTGGAGATCGGCGGCCAGAGCTACGGCGGCGTCCAGGGGGCCACGCTGCCGGGACCGATCTGGGTGCGCTCGATGGAGCTGGCTCTGCAGGACCGCCCGGCGACCTCGTTCCACTCGCCCGACTTCGGCCGGTTCGGCGGCGGCACCACCCCGGGCATGAAGCCGGAGGACCTCGCCGACCCCCGGCTCGGCCCGGACGGACGCGAACGGCCCGGGGACGAGGAGTACGCCGAGGAGTACGCGGGCCGGCCGGGCGAACGCGGCCTGCGCCGCCACTGGCACCGCCCCGCCCACTGGTACGACCGCACCTGGCCCTACCTGTGGATCCTTCCCTACGACCGTCCCGCCCGGCACCGGCACCGGCACACCTGGACCCACCCCGCCGACCGCCGCCGCTTCTGACTCGCCCAGCGGAAACTTCACACCACTTCCGTGGGCGCGGCCGGGCGGATCTCAGTGAGCCGGGGCGTCGCGGCGCAGGTAGTGGCGTGCCCTCCAGGCCCGGCTGCCGCAGGACGGCTTCCCACCATGCCCGCCGCCCATGGCTCTGCACGAGGTAGCGGACTTGCAAGCGCGCAACCGCTCCCGCTGGGGACCGGCCAGGAGGTCGATGGCGGCCCGTGCCAGGGCCGCGACGATCCTCTACCGTCCTAACGGTAGATCTCGCTCATCCATCAGGCGATCCGCTGAGGGGACGATCACGTGATGACGCTGCTGTTGGCTCAGATCAGCGACCTGCACCTCGACGGCACCGACCGCGCGACCCGGCGCGCGACCCGGGTCATGGACTACCTGCGCGCGCTGCCCCGCCCGGTCGACGCCCTGCTGGTCACCGGTGACATCGCCGACCACGGCGCGGAGGCCGAGTACGAAGAGGCCGCCCGGATTCTGGCCGCCCCCTTCCCGGTGCTCCCCTGCCCCGGCAACCACGACGTCCGCCAGGCCTACCGCAAGGCGCTGCTGGGGCGGCCGCCCGGCTCCGGCCCCGTCAACGAGGTGCACCACATCGCCGGCACGACCATCCTGATGTGCGACTCCACCATCCCGGGACGCGACGATGGCCGGCTGGACCCCGAGACCCTCGCCTGGATGCACACCACCCTCGACGGGCTCGCCCCGGACACCCCTGCGCTGATCGCCTTCCACCATCCCCCCGTCGAACTCCACCACCCGTTGCTCGACTCCATCCGGCTGGAGTCGCCCGGCGACCTCGCCGCACTGCTCGACGCCCACCCGCAGGTCGTCGCCGTGCTCACCGGCCACGCGCACACCGCGGCCGCCTCCTCCCTCGCCGGCCGCCCCCTGATCGTCGGACCGGCCGTCACCTGGACACTGCGCCTGCCCTGGGAGGGCGATCAGTTCGCCGACCTGGAGCAGCCACCCGGCCTGGCCTTCCACATCCTGGACGACGAGCATCGCCTCACCACGCACTACCGCGTCGTGCTCCCTGCGTGATCCATCCGTACGCGATCACCGCGTTCCTGCCGGCGATCCTGCCCATCATCGCCACGCCGGGCGCCGGCCTGACCCTGCTGATCCAGCACGTCACCACCAGCGGCCGCCCGCAGGCCCTCCCTGTCGTCCTCGGTACGTGCAGCGGCCTGTACGTCCACGCGGTCCTGGCCATCGCCGGCCTGTCGGCCCTGGTCATGCACTCCAGCCAGGCATTCGCCGTCGTCAAGTTCCTCGGCGCGGCCTACCTGGTCGGCCTCGGCCTGTGGACCTGGCGCTCCACCACCCTGCCCCCGCCTCCCACCCCGCGGCAGGAGCCGAAACGTACCGGGTCCCGCCACACCCAGGCCCTGCTCGCGAACGTGCTCAACCCCAAGGCCGCCTCCATCTCCCTGACCCTCGGGCCGGTCAAGGTGACACGAGCGCGCCGGCCGGGAACGGGTTCCGGCCGGCGCGCCGGTCACTGTGATCTCGTGTCAGCCCAGATGCCGGGCGAAGAACCTCACCGAGCCGTCCACTTCGAACGACGGCACATCCCCGTGCTTGCCGGGGTTGGCGTGCAACGTCTTCTGAGCCGAGGCCAGAGCGTCGAACAAGGCCAGGCTCTGGTCCCGCGGGACCAGCTGGTCGTCCCACTGGACCAGGAACCGCACCGGCACGGTGATCCGCGCGGCGTCCTCGGCCAGCCCATGCACGCCGAGCAGGCCCAGCACCGCGGCACGGATCCGGGGCTCTGCGACGATGAGCGGGATGCCCAGTCCGCAGCCCATCGACATGCCGCAGTAGCCCACCGGGCCGACGCCGACCTGGTCGAGGCGCTGAACCGCGGTCAGGACCGTCCGCCAGTCGGCGACGGCCTGACCGGCCAGATAGCCGTGCATGCCGGCGACCAGCGCGCCAGGATTCTCACCGGCGGCCATGCCGGCCCGCATTTCCGCCGCGATCCGGCCGAACTCCTCGTCCTTGGGCCGGTCGCCGTGGTTGGGCGCGTCGATCGCGACGACCGCGAAACCCTCGGCGGCGAGGCGGCGGGCCTGGGACACGGTGCCGGGGGCCGTCTTGTGCTGCCCGCCGCCGTGGCCAAGCAGGATCAGGGGACGAGTACCGCGGGCGTCTTCCGGCGTCCACAGCACGCCAGGGATCTCGCCGAGGGTGAAGAACTGTTCGGTGACGCCGTCCGACGACGTCACAGAGGTGAAGCGCATCAGCGTTTCAAGCCTTTCGGGATGCCTTGTGCGGGCGCTCCCTAGACCATGCAGAGGAGGGAGGCCCGACCTGTCACAGCGTTGATGGGTCTCACCTCCTTGAACTCACAGTGGTGCACGGCGACGCCGAAGGTATCACGAGGAACATCGCCCGCGCCTCGCCGAGGCGAACGTCGTCCGACGCGGCACTGGAGAGCTTCGATCGCGGACAGACCGGCAAGCTCTACAAGGGCCTGCTACTGGAAGGAGACCTCCCGCGTGATCTGAACCGGACTGATCGGACGGCGCGGCGAGTGTCCATGACGTACGACGAGGCTGTTCGCCTCAGCCTGGGTCAGGAATGGTGCACAGCAGCCCGTGTGCCGAGAACCAATCGCGGTCGAGGAACCGCTCGGTGATCCTGCCCACGATGACGAGATACTGCTCCAGCTCATCCGCCGGCGGCATCATGTCGTCATACGGCAGATCCGCCCAATAGTCGTGGTACTCGTCCGCCTGGAAGATGTCTCCGGCGCTCACTCCGTCGTGGGTGTAGCCCATCGGTTCGATCTCCTCGACCCCACTGGTGTAGGCGATCTCGAAGACGCGCCTACCACCGCGACTGAGCACCTCCGCGGACGGCATCGTCCACCCGCTGAGGACCAGGACATGGGACCAGCCCGGGACATGCGAGGTGATCCAGACCCGTAGCGTCTCGGACGTGGGCGCGTACGACTCCATGGCGGTCTGGAAGTCACACGTCTCCATGGTCTCCACCGGGACGCGCAACCGCTGGGCGACCTCGTTGCCGTCCTCGATGCCGACCCATTGGGCGGCGAACCACGGATGGAGGCCGTGCGCCACCAGAAGAGGGTGCTGACTTTCGGCGGGGAAGGAATTCATAGGGGCTGGCCGGGTTCCAATCCCAGTCACCAGGAGAAAGCGGGCGAGAAGCCATACCGTACCACCTCTCGCCCTCTTCCTGGTCCAGGGATCAGTCCTCAGTGAGCACCCAGAACCGGTTGCCCTCCCCAGCACGGAAATCGGTGAAGAATGTTTCGAGCATCCTTCCTTGAAGCGAGTTATGGGCCGCGTTCACGGCGCGTACGGAGAAATGGACCTTGGCGGCCTTCGCCCCTTCCAAAGTTGCGGCGAACGGATATTCGTCGCAGCTGTTCGGCCCGCCGGGGGGCAGGCCGTCCGCCCTGAACGGAGCGGGATACTTCTGCGGCATGTAGTACTTGCAGTAGTTGATGCTGAAGGCGTGGCGCGGCCTCTCCGGTGGAATCAGCAAGTGCTTTTCTTGCGGCGTCCCCACGTCCATGTGCATTTCGATCCGGGAGAAATGCAACCGGTTCTCCGTGTTGATGACCCCGGGCTTGCCGCGGGTCAGCGGGTCGCTCTTGGCCAGCCAGTTGCCGGGGATGTTCTTGTTCTGCTCATTGCCCAGGGGGTTGCGCGTCGGCGGGTACGACGGCGTGCTCTGCGGTGACACCTTGCTGCTGTCCGGCTATCTGGGCGGCTTCGACATCGAGGTCCGTGGCGAACCGGGCTTCCAGCCGCGCGCCCAGGCGGAGCCCGACGGCAGAGGCGGGGCCTGGGTCGTCTACAACGCCAAGGGCGGAGGCAGCCGTTATCCGCGCATCGGCGCCGAAAGTGTCGAGCCGGGCGTCTTTCCGGCTCCGCCCGACCAGAACGCGTCCGTCCGCGACCTCGCCATCCAGCCGGAGAGCGGTTCCGTCTGGGCGGTCGGCGCGGCACCTTCCGGCCGCAACGGTTCGATCTGGGCCCACGGCCGGAGCCGGCCGGGCATCGGGGCCACACGGACGGGACCAGACGTGCCGCCGTGCGCGCCGGGTTCGTGCTCACCAACGGGCCCCGCACCGGCCGCTACCACGCGGGAACCGAGCTTCGGCTTTCCTTCACCGCCAAGGTCTCCCGCGCCGACATCGCGGAGTTCATGCTCACCGAACTCCACGACAACGCCTACCTGCACCGAGCCGTGGTCATCACTTCGTGAGAACTCGGGAGCCGAGGCGTCTACCCGCCTCGGCTCGACCGCATCACGGTCAGGAACGCCTGTTCGCCGCGGCGGACAGGACGAGGTCGGTGAGGTGGCCGGCGGCGTCGGGGCGGCCGTGGGTGCGGGCGCGGGCGGCCATTGCGGCGCGGCGGGCGGGGTCGGCGAGCAGAGGGGCCAGGGCCTCGCCCAGGTTGTGCGCGGACGCCTCGCCCAACAGGGCGACCGCGGCGCCGGCCTCGGCCAGGTGCCGCGCGTTGTGCGCCTGCTCACCGCCGGCGGAGCTGGCGAGCGGAATGAGAACCGCGGCCTTGCCGAGCGAGGTCAGCTCGGCGAGCGTCCCCGCCCCGCTCCGTGAGATCACCACATCGGCCAGGGCCAGGACGTCGGGCAACTCGGCGCCGAGGTACCCGGTCAGGTGGTAGCGGGCGGCCGACGCGGCGGGCACCTGTGCCGCGCGCCGGCGCAGCTCGTCGACGTTGTTCGGCCCGCACTGGTGGACGACGTTCGCCTGGGACAGCAGCCACGGCAGGATCTCCCCTACCAGGCCGTTGATCTGCTGCGACCCCTGAGCGCCTCCGGTCACGTACACCGTCGGCAGCGCCGAGTCGAAGCCGTGCAGGCCGAGCGCGCCGATCGCCTTGTCGGGCCGCCCGGTCAGCACTTCGGGTCGTACCGGATTGCCGGTCACCACCGCCGTCCGCCGCACCGACTCCGGGAGCAGCGTCAGAGACGACTCCGAGGACACCGCGACCCGGCGGGCGGCGCGGGCGAGTAGCCGGTTGGCGAGCCCGAGGCGGACCGTCTGCTCGTGCACCACCAGTGGCCGGCGGCACATCCACGCCCCGAGGCCAACCGGCACGGCGACGTAGCCGCCCGTGGCGAGCACCACGTCCGGACGGAACCGCGAGACGATCGACCGGGCCTGGGCGACGCCGAGCGGGACGCGCGCCATGTCCTTGAGGTTGGCGAGCGAGAGCATGCCCAGCGGGTTCCGGGACCGCCGTACCTTGCCGGTGGCGACCTCGGCGAACGCGATGCCCTCTCCCGCCGCGACCCGGGCCTCCAGGCTGCCGGCCGAGCCGACCCACAGCACGTCCAATGCCCGGCCGTGTTCCGCCAGCCTGCCCTGCAGAGTGCGTACGGCGGTGAGCGCGGGATAGGTGTGCCCACCCGTCCCACCGCCGGTGACGATCAAGCGGAAAGGACGCTCCTCAGAGGACGGGAGCCCCCCGCCGACGCTGTTCACACCGCGCGACACTAGCAGCGCCCGGCTCTCCCCCGGCCATCCATCACCGCCCCCCTCTGCCCGCACTCCTGTGCTCACACCACGAACGACTCCAAACGGTGACCAGCGGTGATGCGGCGACCACAGAGACGAGGGTCGCCCGAAACAAAGCGCGCCGAAGGCACCATTTCCCGGCGGGCGCCGACATCGACTATTCGGCGCCCGCCGCTGTCCTGCTAGCGACGCGAGATCAGACCTCTCCGGTCTTCGCACTCAGGAGGAACGCGCGCCACTGGTGGACCGGAAAGACCAGAGCGGGGCCCTGGGGGTTCTTGCTGTCCCGAACGGCGACGATACCCGGCAGGTTGGAGGCCATCTCCACGCATGTGCCGCCATCGCCACTAGACCAAGAGGACTTACGCCACATCGCGTTGCTCAGGTCCACTGCGCCATCACTTCCTCGATGAAGCCGAATGACAGGTTCTTCGGAAGGGCCGCCGCCCGTAGAGCGTCGAAACGTCCCACCAGCGCTGCGATGGTCTCACGGTCACCGACGGTCAGGCCACGGGGTGCGCTCTCGACGTACACGCTGTGGGCACACCGCGCAGTTCCGCGATGCTGAAGGACGCTTGAAGACCGATCGCGGACCAGGCCGTGTAGGGGACGACCTGGATGGTGACGCGTGGGTGTGCCGCGACTTCCAGCAACCGGGCCACTTGTGCGCGCACAACTCCTGGTGGGTGAGCTCGTCGCCAATGCCGTGAAGCACTCAGAGGTCGGTTTGTGAGTTGATGCCCCTTCCGGCGTTGGGTTTGGAAGAGGCGGGCTGGTCAGCGGGGTGGCTGCTG
>NZ_BMNT01000039.1 GCF_014646695.1 Sphaerisporangium melleum | reverse complement strand
CATGGTGTTGATGGTGTTCTTGAGCTCCAGGATCTCGCCGCGGGCCGAGACGGTGATCTTCTGGGACAGGTCGCCCCGGGCCACCGCCGTGGTCACCTGGGCGATGCTGCGCACCTGGTCGGTCAGGTTGCCGGCCATGGCGTTCACCGAGTCGGTGAGGTCCTTCCAGGTGCCGTAGACGCCCGGCACCGCCGCCTGCCCGCCGAGCCGGCCGTCGGTGCCGACCTCGCGGGCCACGCGCGTCACCTCGGAGGTGAACAGCGAGAGCTGGTCCACCATGCCGTTGAAGACGGTGGCGATCTCCTTGTACAGCCCCTCGCCGTCCTCGGGCAGGCGGGTGCCGAAGTCGCCGTCGCGTACGGCGGTCAGGCCGGCGAGAAGCCGGCGCAGATCGCCCTCGGGCCCGCCCGCCGCGACGCGCGAGGACCTGCCGCGCTCGGCGCTGGTAACGCTCTCCACCATGGCACCTCTGTTCCGCGGCCGACACCTGGTCAAGCCATCGTATAGAGGGTGCGCGGGCCCGCGGGCACGCCCGCGAGGAGACGGATTCGTCCCCATGCCAGGGCGGCGCGGAACGCGAAGCCGGGGGAAGCGTCCCGCCCGGGGCCGTGCCACGCGGCCGGCGCGGCGCGTCCCCGGGGGACCGGGGGCGCGATCAGCCGTAGACGGCGTCGATCTCCTTGGCGAAGTCGCGCAGCACCAGGTTGCGCTTGACCTTCAGCGAGGGGGTGAGGTGCCCGCTCTCCTCGGTGAAGTCGGTGTCCAGGATCACGAACTTCTTCACCTGCTCGGCGTGCGAGACCAGGATGTTGGCGTCGTCCACGGCCTTCTGCACGGCGGCGAGCACCTCGGGGTCGGTGCACAGGTCGGTGAGCGACAGGCCCGCCTTGCCGTTGGCCTGCTTCCACTGCTCCACGGCCTCGGGGTCCAGCGTCACCAGGGCGGCGATGAACGGACGGTCGTCGCCGATCACCATGGCCTGGCTGACCAGCGGGTGGGCGCGGATGCGGTCCTCCATCGGGGCGGGCGCGACGTTCTTGCCGCCCGCGGTGACGATGATCTCCTTCTTCCTGCCGGTGATGCGCAGGTAGCCCTCGGCGTCCAGCGTGCCGAGGTCGCCGGTGTGGAACCAGCCGTCGGCGTCGATGGCCTCGGCGGTGGCCTCGGGATTGTTCCAGTAGCCGTCGAAGACGTGCCGGCCCTTGACCAGCACCTCGCCGTCGTCGGCCACGGCGAGCGTCACACCGGGGAACGGCTTGCCCACCGTGCCGATCTTGTTCGCGCCGGGGATGTTGACCGCCGTGGGCGCCGAGGTCTCGGTCAGCCCGTAGCCCTCGAAGACCTCGATGCCCGCCCCGCGGAAGAAGTGGCCGAGCCGCTCACCGAGGGCCGAGCCGCCCGACACCGCCGCGCTGAGCCGCCCGCCGGTCGCCGCGCGCAGCTTGGCGTACACCAGCTTGTCGTACACGGCACGGCGCAGCCGCAGGCCCAGGCCCGCGCCGCCGGAGCTCTCCGCGCGGCTCCAGGCCACCGCCGCGCCGACCGCCCCGTGGAAGATCTTGGACTTGAGCGCGCCGCCCGCCGCGGCCTTCTGCTCGGCGCCGTTGTAGACCTTCTCGAACACCCGCGGCACGCCGAGCAGGAACGTCGGCTTGAACTCCTGCAGGTCGGGGGCGACGTTCTTCATGTTCGGGGTGTGGGCCAGCACGGTGCCCGTCTCGATCAGGACGATCTCGATGAGGCGGGCGAGGCTGTGGGCCAGCGGCAGGAACAGCAGCGCCGCGCGTCCCTCCACCTCGAACAGCGCCTCCAGCGACCCGCGCGCGACGTTGCGGGCGGTGAACACCAGGTTGTCGTGGGTCAGCCGGCAGCCCTTGGGACGGCCGGTCGTGCCGGAGGTGTAGATGAGGGTGGCCAGGTCGTGCCCGCCGCGGGCCACCCGGCGCTCGCCGAGCGTCTCGCCGGGCACGTCGGCGCCCCGCGCGGTCAACTCGCCCAGCCCGCCGGCGTCGATGCACCACACGGCGGGCTTGTCCGCCTCGTCCTCCATCGCCTGGCGGACGATCTGCTCGTGCCCCTCGGACTCGACGATGACGACCTTGGCGCCGCTGTCGGTGAGGATCCAGTGCACCTGGTCGGGCGCGGAGGTCTCGTAGATCGGCACGCCGACCCCGCCCGCCGCCCAGATGGCGTAGTCGGCGACCGTCCACTCGTAGCGGGTGCGCGACATCAGCGCCACCCGGTCGCCCGGCTCGACGCCGGCGTCGATGAGCCCCTTGGCGACCCCCGCGACGTCGTCGCGGAACCGCGCCGCGGTGACTGGCGTCCACGCCCCGCCGACCTTCCGGCTGATCACGACCGCGTCCGGTTGCCGCTCGCCGCGCTCGAACACCACGTCGGCGCAGTTGGCCGACAGCGGGACGTCCACCAGCACGGGAACGCTGTACTCGCGCACGGTCACTCCTTCGAACGCATGCCGGGGGCTCTGTTCTCCCGACGGCTTGCCAGGGACGTTATCGCGTACCACGGCCGCTCGGGTAGGCACCGCGCGCCCCGAAACGGTGCGCGCGCGCCGGTGCCGAGTCGCCGAACTTCGCGTCCGGGAAGTCCGTTCCCTCCGGCCGACCTCGTTGAACGTCCCCGTGCCGGCGGACGTACTCCGTCGGCCGGGCGTCGGTGGTGTCGCAGCGCGGGTCGCCGGTCGCGCGCAGGCTCTGTTCGAGCACCAGGGTCGGGATGCCGCGGTCCTCAGTCGCCGGTGGCCGGCGCCTCGTCGGCGCCGAGAATCCGCAGGATGTCGGCCAGCGTCGACAGTTGCCCGGGAGTGAGAGGTCTGAACAGCTCTTCGGCCGCCAGCTCATAGCCGGTCGTCCAGTCCTGGGCCAGGGCGGCCCCTTGCTCCGTCACCCGCAGGAGTACGGACCGGCGGTCGCCCGCGCTGGCCTGGCGTTCGAGCAGCCCATCGCGGACCAGCGCGTCGACCAGGGTGGAGGCGGTCCCCTGGGCGATGCCGACCGCGAGAGCGAGCTCGGTGAGCCGGACGGGCTGCGAACGCGCCACCTCCACCACCAGGCGGGACCGCGGCGTCGACACCCCGTGCTCGCCCAGGCGCTCGTTGAAGTGACGTACGAGAACCTTCGCCGTACGGCTGAACTCGTCGGCGACCTGTGCCGCGGTCAGCCCCCGGTTCGCGTCTGGCATCGCCCACCTCCCACTTGACGGACCCATCGCAGGACAGGTTACATTGACGTCGATACATTGATGTCAAACTATTTGGCGTCGATGTATATGTCGGAGCGGCCGGGGTCGCATGCCGAGCCGCATCGGAACCAGGTGCGCACGAGGGGTGCGTTCTCCATCACCAGGAGTCGAAGAATGAAGATCTTCATCACCGGCGGCAGCGGTTTCGTCGGCGGAACCCTCGTCCATCGCCTCGTCGCCGAAGGACATCAGGTCATGGCACTGGCCAGATCGGGCTCGAGCGTTCAGCGGGTACGCGCCGCCGGAGCCGATCCCGTCCCCGGTGATCTCGCCGAACTCGGCCGGGCCGGCTCCCCCGCCCCGGCGTGGCTCGCCGGGCTGCGCGAGGCCGACGCGGTCGTGCACGTCGCGGCCCATATGGAGTTCTGGGGGCCCGACTCGCTCTTCGAACGAGCCAACCAGGTGCCGGCGGTCGCCCTGCACGCCGCGAGCGTCGCGGCCGGGGTGCGACGTTTCGTGCTCATCAGCGCCGCGTCCGTCTCCACGGGCGGTCAACGCCGTCCCGTCGTCGACGAGTCGACGCCGGAAGGCCGGCCGAACATCGCCTACAGCCGCGTCAAGCTGGCCACCGAGCGCGCGCTCCTTTCGGCCCGCAGTGGGAAGACCGAGCTGGTGGTGCTGCGCCCGCCGTTCATCTGGGGTCGCGGCATGACGACGATCAACGAAATGGCCGAGGTCGCCGAGGCCGGGCGGTTCGCCTGGATCGACAACGGCGAGCACATCGTCGACTTCGTGCACGTCGAGAACCTGGCCGGTGCGGCGGTCCTCGCGCTCACGCGGGGCCGCCACCAGGGGGTCTACTACGTGACGGACGGCACGCCGATGCCCATCCGGGACTTCCTCACCCCCCTGCTGGCGACCCGGGGCGTGGATCTGTCCAAGAGCCGCAGCGTCCCGCTGGCGATGGCGGCGCCCATGGCGGCGATGATGGACCGCACGGCACGCCTGCTTCGCCGGAAGTCGGCGCCACCGCTGACGAACTGGCTGGTGAGCTTCACCGGCCGTGACCGTTCCTACGACATCACCGCCGCGCGGAAAGAGCTGGGCTACTCGCCTGGCGTGACGCTGGAGCAGGGCCTGGCGGAGATGAGCTCGTCGTGAGGTGACGTGCCGGCCGAGACCAGGAGCGGGGAGATGGCCCGCGACGCCCGGCGATGAGCACGTCCACACGTGCCGGCGACGATCGGACCTCGGTGAACGTCCCGGGGCGCCATACGGGCGTCGTGTGCGCCGCCCAAGCGTCCGGTCGGTGGGCCGCGGCGGTATTACGATGTCCGTCATGCGGGTCCATGTCGTCAGTGACGTCCACGGGCGGGTGGACACCCTCGCAGGGGCGGCCGACGGCGCCGATGCGCTGATCTGCCTCGGCGACCTGTTGTTGTTCATCGACTACGCCGACCACTCCCAGGGCATCTTCCCCGAGCTGTTCGGCGCCGAGCGGGCCACCGAGTACGTCGCGCTGCGCGGCGCGCGCCGCTTCGAAGAGGCCCGCGCCATGTCCGCGCTGCTGTGGGGCAGCCTCGGCGGCGAGCCGCGCGAGCACATCGAGCGCGCGGCGCGCGAGCAGTACGCCCGCATCTTCGCCGCGATGCCCACCCCCGCCTACCTCACCTACGGCAACGTCGACGTGCCCGGACTGTGGGCGGAGCACCTGCGCGACGGCCACCACGTGCTCGACGGCCAGACCGCCGAGATCGGCGGGCTCACCTTCGGGTTCGTCGGAGGCGGCCTGCGCACGCCCTACCGCACGCCCTACGAGATCGACGAGGAGGAGTTCGCCCGCAAGGTCGAGGCCCTCGGCGCCGTCGACGTCCTGTGCTCCCACATCCCGCCCGCCGTGCCCGACCTGCTGTACGACGTGGTGGCCCGGCGGTTCGAGCGGGGCAGCGAGGCCGTGCTGGAGGCGATCAGGGCCACCCAGCCGCGCTACGCGCTGTTCGGGCACGTCCACCAGCCGCTGGCCGCCCGCACGCGCATCGGCCGCACCGAATGCGTGAACGTCGGGCACTTCCGCCGCCGCGGCCGCCCGTTCGCCCTCGACCTGTGACCGCGGGGCTCGGCGGCACCCGCGGCGATCGGCACCTGGGACGTTCGCGGGGCGACCGTGAACGAGTACGGTAAGCCCATGGCTGATCGCACCACGTCCAGCATCACCATCGGCGCAGAGCCCGCGGCCATCGTCGCGGTCATCGCCGACTTCCCGTCCTACCCCGAGTGGGCCGGCCAGGTGAAGTCCGCGAAGGTCCTGTCCACCGGCGACGACGGCCGCCCGGCCACCGTCCGGTTCGTCCTGGACGCCGGCGTGATCACCGATGAGTACACCCTCGCGTACCACTGGCGCGGCGACGAGGCCGTCGACTGGGAGATCGCCGAGCCGGGCAAGATGCTCTCCGGGCTCACCGGCAGCTACCGCCTGGCGAGTGCGGGCGCCGGGCGCACCGAGGTGACCTACGAGCTGGCCGTCGACCTGAAGGTGCCGATGATCGGCATGGTCAAGCGCAAGGCCGAGAAGGTCATCGTCGACACCGCGCTGAAGGGTCTGAAGAAGCGCGTCGAGAGCCCATGAGCACCGAGACCCCGCGCATCCTCCTGTTCACCGGCAAGGGGGGAGTGGGCAAGACCACCGTCGCCGCGGCCACCGCCACTCTCGCCGCCCGGCGGGGACACAAGGCGCTCGTGGTCTCCACCGACACCGCCCACTCGCTCGCCGACGCGCTCGGCGTCCCCGGCTCGGGCGAGCCCGCCGAGGTGGCCACCGGCCTGTACCTCCAGCAGGTGGACGCCCAGCGGGCGCTGGAACGTCACTGGGGCGAGCTGCGCGAGTACGCCAGGGGCGTGCTCGCCGAGCTCGGGCTGGACGGGGTCACCTCCGAGGAGCTGACCGTGCTGCCCGGCGCCGAGGAGGTCATCGCCCTGCTGGAGCTGCGCGACCAGGTGCGCACCGGCCGGTGGGACGTGGTCGTCGTCGACTGCGCGCCGACGGCCGAGACGCTGCGGCTGCTCGCCCTGCCCGAGGCGCTCGACTGGCACGTCCACCGGCTGCTCCCGGCCGCCCGCAGGGTGATGCGCGCCCTGGCCCCGCTGGTGCGGCACATCGCCCGGCTCAGCCTGCCCGAGGACGCCGTCGTCGCGGCCGGGGAGCGGCTGCACACCGGGCTGATGGGGGTGCGCGAGCTGCTGACCGGGGACAACGCCTCGGTCCGCCTCGTGCTGACCCCCGAGGCGGTCGTGGTGGCCGAGGCGCGGCGCACCTTCACCTCGCTCAGCCTGTACGGCTACCGGGTCGACGGGGTGGTCGCCAACCGGGTCTTCCCCCCTGAGGGCGGCGACGCCTGGCGGACGGGCTGGGCGCGGGCGCAGGCGCGGCATCTGGCCGCGGTCGGCGAGTCGTTCGCCCCGATCCCCGTGCACACCGTCCCCTACCTGCCCGCCGAGCCGGTCGGCACCGAGGCGCTCGCCGCGCTGGCCGAGGAGCTCTACGCCGGGACCGACCCGTTCGCGCCCCCATCGGGGGAGCCGCCGCTCACCGTCCGCTCCGAGGGCGGCGAGCACGAGCTGACCCTGGCCCTGCCGCTCGCCGACCGGTCCGAGGTCGACCTCGCGCGCAAGGGCGACGAGCTGATCGTCACCGCGGGCTCCTACCGCAGGGTCCTCGCCCTGCCCGCCGCGCTCGCCCGCCGATCCATCCGCGACGCCGTGCTCCGGGACGGGCGCCTGCGGGTACGGTTCGAGGCAGGAGGGGCCTGATGACCGAAATGAACGACGCGGGCGCGCCACGCGCCGGCGATCACGACACCGACGATATCCGCGACGACCGGCACACCGGCGCGCCGGCCGTGCCCGGTGGCGACACCGGGCCGGCGCGCTCGGTGCCCGCGGCGGCGGGCGTTCCGCGCCCGGTGCCGCGCGAGGAGTGGTTCCAGGAACGCGACCGTGAGCGGACCGCCGCCGGCGAGCAGCGGCTCCGCGGGCAGAACGCCCACCCGCGGCAGGACGCCCGCGACGAGCCGTCCGACCCGCTGGCCTCGGTCGCCGGCGAGGCGCGCCGGCTGCTGGACACCGTGCAGCGGCGGGTCGGCCGCGAGGTCGGCAAGAACCTCGTCAAGGGCGGCGTGGCCGGCATCGGCGAGGGGCTCGGGCAGCTCTTCGGCGGCGGCGGCACGGCCCGCCCGCCGGCCGGCGACGTGTGGGCCGAGGCCGTGGCCGGGCACGACGACGAGGAGTACATCTGCCGTGCCTGCCCGGTCTGCCGCGTCAAGGCCGCCCGCCGCGAGGCCGGCGGCGACGTCACCGACCACCTGCTCAGCGCGGGCGGGGAGCTTGTGGCCGCCTTCCGCCAGGCGGTGGACGCCCTGTCCCGCCCGGCCGGGCAGCGGAGCGGCGACACCGAGACCCGAGTACAGCACATCGACCTGGGCTGAGAGCCCGGCGCGGACTCGGGGGGAAGGGATGAGAAATGGCGCTGACGATCGGCGTTGACGTCGGTGGCACCAAGATCGCCGCCGGGGTCGTCGACGAGAACGGCCACATCGTGGAGAACCTCCTGCGGCCGACGCCCGCCGACGACCCCGACAAGGTGGCCGAGGCGATCGCCGAGGTGGTGCTCGACCTCGCCGGCCGGCACGACGTCGAGGCCGTCGGCCTGGGCGCGGCGGGCTTCGTCGACGAGACCCGGTCGATCGTCCGGTTCGCCCCGAACCTCGCCTGGCGCGAGGAGCCGTTGCAGAAGGCCGTCGCCGAGCGGGTCAACATGCCCGTCGTCGTGGAGAACGACGCCAATGCCATGGCCTGGGGCGAGTACCGCTTCGGTGCCGGGCGCGGCGAGAGCCACGTGGTGTGCATCACCGTCGGCACCGGCATCGGCGGCGGCCTGGTGTTCGGCGGCGCCCTCTACCGCGGCCGGTGGGGCATGGGCGCCGAGATGGGTCACATGCAGGTCGTCGCCGAGGGCAGGCTGTGCGGCTGCGGCAACCTCGGCTGCTGGGAGCAGTACGCCAGCGGCAACGCCCTGGTCCACGAGGCGCGGCTGATCGCCGAGGCCCAGCCCGGCCGGGCCGCCCGGCTGATCGAGCTCGCCGGGGGAACGACGGCGGACATCGAGGGCAAGCACGTGACCGAGGCGGCGAGAGACGGCGACGACGCCGCGCTGGCGGCGTTCGCGTCCATGGCGCAGTGGCTCGGCCAGGGCATGGCCGACCTCGCCGCCGTCCTCGACCCGGGCCGCTTCATCCTGGGCGGCGGCGTGTCCCGCGCCGCCGACCTGTGGATCGACGACGCGCGCGCCGCGTACGGGCGCGCGCTGACCGGCCGTGAGCACCGCCCGCACGCCGACATCCGCGTGGCCGAGCTCGGCGCGTCCGCCGGCCTGGTCGGCGCCGCCGACCTCGCCCGTCATCCCTGACCGGTCCGCGCCCGCCGCGGCGCCCGGTCACCCTCGTGGTGACCGGGCGCCCGGCCGGTCCGCTGCGCCGGTCCGCCTCGCTTCATCGGTTCGCCGGCGCGACCCGATGCCATGGGTCCCAGCCGTTCCATCCGCTTCATCCGCTTCATCCGCCCGAGGACGTCCACTTCCATGGTGATCCGCGTCGGCACCTACAACGTGCGGTCCATGTACGACGACACCGCCGCTCTGGCCCGGGTCATCAGGGCCATGGCGCCGGACGTCCTGTGCGTCCAGGAGGCCCCGCGGCTGCTGGGCTGGCGGCGCAAGCGCGCCATGCTCGCCCGCTCCGCGGGTCTGCGCGTCGTCACCGGCCGGCGGTGGGGCGGCGTCGCCGTACTGGCCGATCCCGGCACGCGGGCCGTGCACGCCGAGAGCCACCTGCTGCGGCCGTTCGCCGGGCTGGAACGGCGCGGCGTCGCCGTCGCGGTGGTCGAACGCGACGGCGCGGCGATCACGGTCGCCTCCGTCCACCTGGACCTGCACTCCGCCGCCCGCCTGTGCCACGCCGTGGAGATCATGGACATCGCGAAGGACGTGGCCCGGCGCTTCGGCGCTCCCCTGGTGCTGGCCGGAGACGTCAACGAGCAACAGGGCGGGCCCACCTGGACCTACCTCACCCGCACCCTGGCCGACTGCTACCCGCTCGCCCCGCGCGGGGACGGGCTGACCTTCACCGCACGAGCGCCGGGAAAGCGCCTGGACGTCGTGCTGGCCGCGTCCGGCATCGCGGTCCGCTCGTGCGGCGGTGTGGAGGAGGCCGCCGCCGCCGACCTGTGGGCCGCCACCGACCACCTCCCCGTCCTGGCCGAGCTCCTCGCGAGCCGGCCGGCCGGGGCGGGGACACTCGGGGAGCTCACGCGCGCCTGATGGCGGGGGCCGTACGATCTACTCATGTCCCGCCGCCTGCCGCGGCGTGCGTTGTCGTTGTGCGTGCTGCTGACCGGCGTGCTGACCGGTTCCCTCGTCCGCGCCACGTCCGAAGCGCACGCGCACGCCGAGCCGCCACGCCCGCGCGCCGCCGACCGCGGGCCCGCCGGGGTGTTCCAGGAGTCGGCCACCGCCCGCCTGCAGAGCGACGGGTCACTGTCCGACGTCGCCGGGCTGTCGAAGACCGACATCTGGGCCGTCGGCCAGGAGGACATCTGGGAGGCATGGCAGAACCGCAGTGTGATCACCCACTGGGACGGCGCCGCCTGGACGGAGGCGGGCATCCGCAACGACGCCTCCGGCGCCGGGCACCTGCGGTCGGTCGCCGCGGCGAAGGCCGGCGAGATCTGGGCGGTCGGCGAGGGCCACGACGGCCTGCCCTACGTCGTGCGGGGCGACGGCTCGGTGTTCGACCGGGTGAGTGTCCCGCAGCTCGGCTCGGGCGACTGGCTCGGCGCGGTCGCCGCCGTGCCGGGCCGCATGGTCGCCGTGGGCGGCCGGGACGACACGAGCGGCGAGACCGGCGCGCGTGTCCGCTATCCGCTCTTCGCCACCGCGACCGCCAAGGGGTGGACCGCCGTGCGCGCCAAGACGCCCGGCACGCTGTACGGTGTCGCGCTGACCCGCAAGGGCGAGGGCTGGGCGGCCGGCGACGGCGCCGGCCATCCGCTGATCATGCGGCTGTCCGGAAGCGCCTGGAAGCGCGTGGCCCTGCCCGACGTCCCCGGCGGCTACCTGCGCGACATCGCGATGGACGGGCCCAAGAAGGCGGTGGCCGTGGGCGGCGTCTACCGGGACGGCGAGATCTCGCCGCTGATCCTGGAGTGGAACGGCAAGCGGTGGCGGCGCGCGTCCGTGCCCGAGCGGCACGCCGAGCTCTACGGCGTCACCGCGGACGGCAAGGGCCACTTCTGGGCGTCCGGCTTCGACCCCGCCCACCCACGGCAGGCGTACCTGCTGCGCGGCGGGCAGAGCTGGCGGGTGGTGCGCGGCGCGACCACCCCCACACCGCGCACCGTGCGCCTGCAGGCCGTCACCCACGTCGGAGACCTGACCCTGGCGGTCGGTCACGTCGTCGACGCCGCCGGCCGCTACACCGACATCATCGAACGCTTCCTGCCCACCACCGCCAAGGCCGCGGCCACCACGTCCGGGACGGGCGGCTCGCGCTAGCTCCGGACGAGCCCGCTCGCGCCGTCCACGGCGGTCTGCGGCGCCCGTCCCTGTGGCGCCGGGCGGTCAGATGACCGCGCCGTCGTCCCAGCCGGAGCCGGGGGGCGGGCCGTCGCCCATGCGGACGATCAGCGCGACGAAGCCGCCGATGAACGCCGCGATGGCGGCGAAGACGATCCAGCCGTCCATCGGCCACGACAGCAGCGCGGCCAGCAGAAGGTAGGCCGGGCCGCCGAACAGCGCCACCCAGGCGATCTTGGTGCCGGGGTCCATCTTGGGCAGCGGAGGCGGCGGGGGCGGGATGAAGTGGTCGCCGTCGTCGTCCTCGGCGGCGGCCGGCTCGCCGCGCCCGGCCTCGGCGTCCTCGGCGACCTCCGCGGGGACCTCGGCCTTCACCGCCTGGAGGGTGTCATCGGCGCCGACGTTCTCCCGATCGGGCCACGGCTGCGCGCCCGCGGTCGGCTCGGCGGTCTCGTTGAAGGAGGCGACGATCTGACGCCAGACCTCGTCCTCATCGCTCTGTGGCGTCACCGGTGCCTTCGATTCGTTCCTGTGCTCATGGGCGCGCTCGCTGGGTGGCTCGTGCTGTGCTGACCGTTGCTCGGCGGATCGCTCCTGGTCGCTCGCTGGGGGGCCGCCACGGCTCGCCGCCTGACGCGGGCCTGGGGCCGGGGCAGGATCAGTCTCAACGCAAGGGTACCGACGCGTGGGCCCTGATGAAGTCGAGGCTCCCCTGGAAAATGTCCGGTGCGTCGTTGTCCAAGGTCGCGACGTGGTAGCTGTTGAGGCACTCCTGTACGGTCAGGTTGTCGCCGAGCACCTTGCGCAACAGCTGGACGCTCTCGGGCTTCACCACGTGGTCCTCGGGGCTGTGGTAGACGAGCACGGGCTGGGTGATCAGATGGAGCTCGGACTGCACCAGCGACCAGAGCCGGGGGAGCGTGGCCGCCGCCCTGACCGGGGTTCGGGTGTAGCCGACCTCGGCCACCCCTTCCTTCTTGATGTCGCCCGCCACCCCGGGCACCGAGGCGATCACGAGCTTCAGCAGCGGGGCGAGCTTAAGCAGGGGCGCGTCGTTCACGATGGACGGGTTCACCACCACCACTCCCCGCACCGACGCGCCGTGCACCTCCGCCAGCCTCAGGGCCATGCACCCGCCGAGCGACAGCCCCATGACGAAGACCTCGGCGCACCGGCCGCGGAGGGTCTCGAACGCCCGCTCCAGCTCGGCGAACCAGTCCTCCCAGCGCGTACGGTTCATCTCCTGCCAGGTCGTCCCGTGGCCGGGCAGGCGCGGCAGCGAGACCGTCAGCCCGGCCGCCGCCAGGTGCCGGGCCCAGGGGCGCAGGGCCTGCGGCGTGCCGGTGAAGCCGTGGCAGAGCAGCGCCCCCACCTGGCCACCGTCGTGCTGGTAAGGCTCGGAACCGGGCATGAGCGGCATGATGGGTTCCTCTCCTGGTGCGGCTCGCCTGATCGTCGCACGATCAGGGGGCTTCCCGCGAGGTCCGAGCTCCCCGGGTGTCGCGGGCGGCCCCGACCAGCACGAGTAGGTGACGCGGCGCGAGCATGCGAAGATGACGCCACGCTTCCACACAAGCTTCGTAACGTCCGCGTGAGCCGGAGAAGGGGTGCCCAAGTGCTCTACTGGGTGGTGAAGGCCATTCTCGGTCCCATCCTTCATCTGGTCTTCCGCCCTTGGTGGGAGGGCGCGGAGAACGTCCCCAGGGAGGGCCCGGCGATCCTGGCGGGCAACCACCTGTCGTTCGCGGACCACTTCTTCGGCCCGCTGCCCCTGCCGCGCAAGGTCACCTCGCTGGGCAAGGCCGAGTACTTCACCGGCCGCGGCCTGAAGGGCCTGGCCAGCAGGCTGTTCTTCACCGGGGTGGGCACGGTGCCGATCGACCGGTCCGGCGGCAAGGCCAGCGAGGCGGCGCTGCGCACCGGGCTGCGCATCCTGCGGGAGGGCCACCTGCTCGGCATCTACCCCGAGGGCACCCGCTCCCCGGACGGCCGGCTGTACAAGGGCAAGACCGGAGTCGCCCGGCTGGCCCTGGAGGCGCGGGTGCCGGTCATCCCCTGGGCGATGGTCAACACGTTCGAGATGATGCCGACCGGCCGGCCGCTGCCGAGGATCGGCATCCGGCCCGGCATCAGGTACGGCAAGCCGCTGGACTTCTCCCGCTACTACGGCATGGAGGAGGACCGGCTGGTCCTGCGCGCGGTGACCGACGAGATCATGTACGCGCTCATGGAGCTGTCCGGTCAGGAGTACGTCGACAAGTACGCCGCGAGCGCCAAGGTCGAGATGGCGCGCGCCGCCCGGAACGCCGCCAAGGCGCAGGAGGCCGGGCGCGGCGGAGACCCGGAGCGGCCGGAGCAGGCCGGCGGCCCGGACGCCTGACCCGCGCGGAGCCGGTGCCACCTCGGCACCGGGTCCGATCGTCAGCTCCGGTCGCACTCGCCCCGGCCTTGGCCGGCGGCGGCCACGGCGACCTGGCCCAGGCTGATCCCGCCGTCGTTGGGCGGCACCCGCCGGTGGCGCAGCACGGTGAACCCCCGCTCCTCCAGCAGGGCGGTCGCCCGCTCCAGCAGCAGCACGTTCTGGAACACCCCGCCGGACAGCGCGACCGTGGCCAGCCCGGTGCCCTCGCGCACCCGGTCGCAGCCTTCGGCGATCATCCCGGCCACCCCGTTGTGGAACCGCGCCGAGACCAGCGGCGCCGCCACCCCGGCGCGCACGTCCTCCAGAGCGGCCTCCACCAGGTCGTGGCCCATCGCGACGAACGTCTCGCCACCCGCGGGAAGGCGCCCGCCGTCGACCTCCAAGGCGCCGGAGACGCCGTCGGTGAGCAGGCGGCAGGGGTGGGCGCGCCGTTCGGCCGGGTCGGCGAGCTGCTCCAGTTCGACGGCGGCCTGGCCTTCGTAGGTCACCGCGTCCCGTCCGGTGACGATCGCCGACACCGCGTCGAACAGCCGGCCGGCGCTGGAGGTCGGCGGCGCGTTCACCCCGCGCGCCGCCATCGCGGTCACGGCGTCCCACAGCGCCGCGTTGCGCGCCCGCACGCCCCACCCGGCGGGCGCGGCGTCACCGAGGTAGGCGGCGGCCATCCGCCAGGGCTGCCGGACGGCCGCGGCGCCGCCCGGCAGCGGCACCGGGGCCAGGTGCCCGGCCCGCCGGAACCAGGCCGGCCCGGCGACCAGGAACTCCCCGCCCCACAGCGTGCCGTCGGTGCCGTACCCGAGGCCGTCGAAGGCGACCCCGATCACCGGTCCGGCGGCCCCGTTGTCGGCCAGGCAGGAGGCGATGTGCGCGTGATGGTGCTGGACGCCCACCGGCACGGTGTCCTCGCGGTCCAGCGCGTACTTGGTCGAGAGGTACTCCGGGTGCAGGTCGTGCGCCACCACCTCCGGGCGGACGCCGAACAGCCGCTCGAAGTGCCGCACCCCCTCGGTGAACGACCGCAGGGTCTCGTGGTTCTCCAGGTCGCCGATGTGCTGCGAGACGAAGGCGCGCCGCCCGCGGGCCAGGCAGAAGGTGTGCTTGAGCTCGGCACCGCAGCCGAGCACCGGCCGCAGCGGGCCGCGCGCGAGGGGCAGGGGAGCGGGGACGTGGCCCCGGGAGCGGCGCACGGGCAGTTCGGCGCCGCGGAAGACCCGCACCACCGAGTCGTCGGCGCGGGTGTGGATCGGCCGGTCGTGGGTCAGAAAGGCGTCGGCGAGACCGGACAGACGGGTGAACGCCGCCTCGTCGGTGTGGGCGATCGGCTCGTCGGAGAGGTTGCCGCTGGTCAGCACGATCGGCTCGGCGAGGCGCCGCAGCAGCAGGTGGTGCAGCGGCGAGTAGGGCAGCATGACGCCGAGCTCGCGGGCGCCCGGTGCGACCGCGGGGGCCACCGGGGCGTCCGGGCGCCGGCCCATCAGCACGATCGGACGGGACCGGCCGGTCAGCAGCCGTTCCTCCTCGGGGCCGGTGACGCACAGCCGCCGCACCGCGGGCAGGTCGGGCACCATCAGGGCGAACGGGCGGTCCTCGCGGCGCTTGCGCGCCCGCAGCCCGGCGACCGCCCGCTCGTCGCCGGCCGATGCCGCCAGGTGGTAGCCGCCGATGCCCTTGATCGCGACGATCCGTCCGGCGCGCAGCAGCGCCACCGTGCCCGCCACCGGATCGCCGGGAACCTCGCACAGGGCCCCGGCCCGCGGGCCGTCCAGGCGCTCGTGGCCCGATGCCGATGGCACGCCGGGGGAGGCGGTGGCCGCGGGCGCGAGGAGGCGCAGGCGCGGGCCGCACGCCGGGCAGCACACCGCCTGCGCGTGGAAACGCCGGCTCGCCGGGTCGTGGTACTCCCGCGCGCACTCCTCGCACATGGGGAAGGACGCCATCGTGGTGCCCGCCCGGTCGTACGGCGAGGACAGCACGATGGTGAACCGCGGTCCGCACGCCGTGCAGTTGACGAACGGATGCAGATGCCTGCGGTCGGCGGGGTCCCACAGCTCGCGCAGGCACTCGTCACAGGTCGCCACGTCCGGGGAGATCAGGGCGCGGCCGTTGCCCGCGCCCGCGCTTGCGACGATGCCGAACCCCGGCTCGCCGGTGACCGGGATCACCCGCGAGGTGACCCGGTCGACCACCGCCAGCGGGGGCGGGCTGTCGCGCACCGCGCGCACGAACGCCGAGACCGTGCCGGCCGGCCCCTCCACCTCGATGAACACGCCGCGCTCGTCGTTGCCCACCAGCCCGCACAGGCCGAGGCCGGTGGCGAGCCGGTGGACGAAGGGGCGGAACCCCACGCCCTGGACGACGCCGTCGACCCGGACCTCGGCGCGGATGCATGACCTCACCTGATCAGTCTCGGCGTCGCCCCGGCGTCGATCAACGAACCCCGCCGCCACGCCACCGAGCCGGTGCTGGCCGGCCCGAGGGGCCGCGGGCATGTGGCCTCGCGGGTTTGACCGATCGGCTACTCCCGCGCGGGGACGCCGGAGGGCGGGGCGGCGAACCGCGTGACCTGCTCGCGGGCGCGGTCGAGCAGGCGCGCCATGGCGATCGTGTCGTCCAGTGGCATGATCTCGCTCTCGGCGCGTCCCTCGGCCAGCGCGTCGCGGACCTCCCTGATCTCGCCGGCGTACCCGTTGTCGGCCTCGCCGATGACGTGCTCCTCGGGCTCGCCGGACGGGCCGTGCAGCACCAGGCGCCGGGTCGCGAAGAACGGCGAGGTCAGCTCGGCGCGCAGCGTCGTACCGGTCACCGTCGCGGCGTTGGACAGCGGGCTGAGCAGCGAGGTGTCCAGCAGCGCGCGAGCGCCGTCGTTCCAGGACAGCAGCAGCCCGGCCTCGGCGTCCACGCCGTCCGCCGACAGGGAGCCGGTCGCGGTCATCGCGTCCGGCTCGCCCAGCAGGAACTGCGCCAGCCCCATCGGGTAGATGCCGAGGTCGAGCAGAGCGCCGCCGCCGAGCGCCGGGTCCCACAGGCGGTGCGCCGGGTCATAGGGCGCGGGGAAGCCGAACGACGCCGCCACCGAGCGCACCTCGCCGAAGCCGCCGTCGCGCACCAGTGCCCGCACCCGCCGCACCAGCGGGTTGAAGCGCATCCACATGGCCTCCATCAGGAAGACCCCGGCCTCGCGGGCCAGCTTGACCATGCGTTCGGCTTCGGTGGCGGTCAACGCCAGCGGTTTCTCGCACAGCACGGCCTTGCCGGCGGCGATGGCCAGCTCGGCCACCTGCAGGTGCAGCGAGTGCGGCGTCGCGACGTAGACGGCCTCGACCTCGGGGTCGAGCACCAGCTCGGCGTAGGAGCCGTACGCGCGCGGCGCGTCCAGCTCGGCGGCGAGCGCGCCCGCCCGGCCCGCGTCGCGGGAGCCGACCGCGGCGACCCGCATGCCCGGCTCCGCGGCGATCACCCGTCCGACGGTGCGCGCGATGCCGCCGGTGGCGGCGATGCCCCATGAGAGCACGACTGTTCCTCCTGAACTGCTGGATCTCCGTGGCCGGGAGGGGATGCCTGAACGCAACGCCCGGCCGGGGGAGGTGGGGTGGGTGGACATCGGGGATGGATGGATGTGCGGGGGGGCGTCACCGTGCGGCGGCGACGACGGCGCGATGGACGAGGCGAGCCGTCAGGTCCTGGTGGGGGCCATTACGGGAGAAGACGATAGGCGGTCAGGCACGGCGGGTGGACTCGCGGGCGATGAGCTCGGGCTGGAACATGATCTGCTGGTGGGCGTGGCTCTCCGGATTGTCGCATTCGTCGAGCAGGAGCTCGGTGGCGATGCGCCCCAGCTTGCAGGTGGGCTGGCGGATCGAGCTGAGCGACACCGCGGACGCCGCCGCGAAGTCGATGTCGTCGTAGCCGACCAGGGCGACGTCGTCGGGGACGCGGACGCCCGCCTGCGTCAGGCCGCGCAGCAGCCCGAGGGCGAGGAGGTCGTTGGCGCAGAAGACGGCGTCCGGCAGGCGCCGCCCCGACACCAGCAGCTCGGCCGCCCGCTGGCCGGTCCGCGCGTTCATCGCCGGCATCTCGGTCACGTCGAGGGCCCGCGCGGGGTCGAGCCCGGCCGCGGCGATCGCCTGCTCGGCGCCGCGCATGCGGTCGAGGCACTGGCGGATGGTGAGCGGCCCGGTGACGTAGCTCAGCCGGGTGGCGCCGCCCTCCAGCAGGTGGCGCGCGGCGGCCTGTCCGCCGGTGATGTCGTTGACCGCGACCGAGCACTGGTCGGGCCGGTGCGCGGGGTGGTCGACCAGTACGACGCTGATGCCCCGGTCGCGCACGACGTCCAGCCGGCCGGGGTCGTCGTCGGAGGGGGTGATCAGTAACCCGCGCACCCGCTGCTCGGCGAACACGCGCAGGTTGCGTTCCTCCTTGACCCGGTCGCCGGAGGAGTTGCCGAGGATCACGGCGTACCCGAGCGCGCTCGCGACGTCCTCCACCCCGGCCGCGATGTCGGTGAAGAACGGGTTGCCGATGTCGATGACCGACAGGCCGATGGTGCGGCTGTGGCCGGCGCGCAGTGTCGAGGCCGAGCCGTGGCGGACGAACCCCAGCTCGCGGATCACCTGCTCGACGCGCGACCGGGTCGAGGGGGCGACCTTGTGCGGACGGTTGAGCACGTTGGACACCGTGCCGGGGGAGACCCCCGCCTGCGCCGCGACCTCCTTGATGCTCACGGTGCTGCCGGCGCTCCCGGCGCTCCCCCTGGACATCCGGCTCCCCCTATGGTCGGCGTTCACTGAGACGTGCCAGGACGGCCGGCGCCGGATCCCGGTACGAATATCCCACGAGGCGTCGAAAGGGGTCGCACGGCCGCAGTGCCGCCGCCACCCGGCACCGGCGGCGCCCTCCTGAGGTCCCTGCGATGCCCGAGCCGGGAAACCGCAGGCCGGAAGGGCGCACGGCCGGGATGCTGACGCTGTGCAGTGAAACTTTCACGGCCGGTTGACGGGTGAGGCCGGCGAATCGCAGGATCATGGGGCCTCCCAGCCGGGAGGGTGCCGCCACCGTCCCTGATGAGGTCCCGCATGTCCCCGTCCCTGTTACGAGCCGGGTCCGCCGTCGTGCTGGCGTTCGTCGCGCTGACGGCGCCCATCGCGCCCGTCGCGCACGCAGACGAGGTCCCCCCGGTCACGGTGACCGTCAACGCCCGCGCCGCGCTCGCCACCGTCCCCGAGACCGGCATCGGCGTCAACCACGCCATCTGGGACACCGCCCTGGGCTCCGACCAGACCGCCGACCTGCTCAAAGCCGCCGGCGTGAAGCTGCTGCGCTATCCCGGCGGGTCCTACAGCGACATCTACCACTGGGCCACCCACACCGCCCCCGGCGGCTACGTCGCCCCGAACACCGACTTCGACACGTTCATGAGCGGCGTGCGCCGCACCGGCGCGCAGCCCATGGTGACCGCGAACTACGGCACCGGGACCGCCGAGGAGGCCGCCGGCTGGGTCCGCGAGGCCAACGTCGTCAAGGGCTACGGGGTCAAGCTCTGGGAGATCGGCAACGAGAACTACGGCAACGGCCACTACGGCACCGCCTGGGAGGCCGACGACCACGCCGACAAGAGCCCGGCCGAGTACGCCCGCCAGGTGGTCGCCTACGCCGACGCGATGAAGGCCGTCGACCCGACCATCAAGATCGGTGCGGTGCTCACGACCCCGGCCAACTGGCCGGACGCGCTGGTCGGCGAGGGCGATGCGGGGAGCTGGAACAAGGTCGTCCTGGCCGGCGCCGGATCCAAGATCGACTTTGTGATCCTGCACTGGTACCCCGGCGCGCTGGACAGGACCGGCCATGTCGCCGACCTGATCCAGCTCACCCGCCGGCAGATCGCCGCGTACGCCGGGCCCGGATCCGAGCGCATCGGCATCGCGATGACCGAGTTCAACACCGGCAGCAGTAGCAACGGCACCAACACCCAGCCGGGCGCGCTCGCCGCCGCCGACTCCTACGCCACGCTCCTGGCCAATGGCGTGTTCACCGTCGACTGGTGGAACACCCGCAACGGCATCGGCGCCGTCAAGGAGGTCGAAGGGCACACCGACTACGGCGACTTCGGCCTGCTGTCCAGTGGTTCGTGCACCTCCGACGGCAGCGTGTGCGAACCGGCGCTGAACACGCCCTTCGCGCCGTACTACGCGCTGCAGATGACGAGCAGGTTCGCCCGGCCCGGCGACCAGTTCGTCAAGGCGGCCAGCGATCAGCCCGCCGTCGCGGCGCACGCCGCCCGCCGCCCGAACGGCGACCTCGCGGTGATGCTGATCAACACCTCGTCCGCCACGTCCTACCCGGTCACCCTCGGCTACGCGGGGTTCAGCCCCGCCGCGGGAGCGCCCACGGTGCTCACCCACACCAACGGCGCCACCGAGATCACCAGTACGACCGCCGGCAGCGCCACCGCCCAGACCCTGCCTCCGCTGTCGCTCACCACGATCATCCTGCGTCCCTCCGGGACCCAGACCGGGCTGCCGGCCGCGCCGGGGCAGCCGTCGGCCACGGACGTGACCGACACCGCGGCCACCATCTCCTGGCCCGCGTCCCCCGGGCAGGCATCGCTCAAGTACGAGGTCCACCGGCAGGTGGGCACCAACACCGAGCAGCTCGGCGAGACCACCGGCACCTCCTTCACCGTCCACAACCTCAGGCAGGGCACCGGGTACACGGTCAACGTGATCGCCAGGGACGGCGCCGGCCGCACCTCGTGGGCCTCCCCGCCGCTGACCTTCACCACCGGCACCCCGGCGTCCAGCTCGTGCACGGTGAAGCTGACCGACCAGACCGACTGGGGCAGCGGCTACGTCGGCTCCATCGAGGTCACCAACAACGGCGCGCCCCTCAGCGGATGGACGCTGGACTTCGCCTGGCCGCGCCCGTGGCAGAGCCTGGGCAGCGGCTGGGGCGCGACCTGGACCGAGAACGGCTCGAAGGTCAAGGTCGTCAACGACCCCGCGTCCCCCACCCTGGCCACCGGCGCGACGGCCACGGTCGGCTATGTCGGCAACTACAGCGGCCCGAACGTCCTGCCCGCCGTCTTCACCCTCAATGGCATCACCTGCACCACCACCGGGTAGCCCGTCGCCTGGGCGGCTCCGCGACCTTCCCCGGCGCGGGCCCGCCCAGGGCCGTACGGCTCTGTGAAAGATTCATGGGCGACCAGTGCGTCAGGGCACGGGGAGGGGTGGCCGCTTTACGGGAGGGCGTGGCTGTCCCACGCTCGCTGTGAAAGGTCATCGCCGTCGTGCACCGATAGCAGGGGGACCGATGAGATTCCGCACGCCGCGTTCGTGGGCGGTCCTGGCCGCCACGTTATTCGCCCTCGCCCTGGCCGTCGTCTCCGGGGGGTACACCGCCTCGGCGACCTCCGTCCGGGTCGCCCCGAAGGTCGGCACCGGGCTGTGGTCGACGCAGACTCCCATCCCGAGCCCGTCGCCCACCGGCGACACCGTGCCCCCGTCGAAGCCGACCGGTCTGCGGGACCGCTGTTCCAGTGACTACGTGGGCGTGGTGTTCTGCTGGGATGCGTCCACCGACAACGTCGCGGTCGTCGGCTACGACGTCTACCGCGAGGGCGCCGCCGGGTACGTCAAGATCGGGACGGCCTTGGGCCCCGGCTTCGGCGACAACGACGTGGTGATCGGGACATCCTACACCTACATCGTGGTCGCCAGGGACGCGGCGGGCAACGTCAGCGAGCCCTCCGACCCGCTGCGCGCCCTGGCCCGCGACACCAGGCCCAACCCGAGCCCCTCGCCGACCGTGACGCCTCCGCCGGCCCTGCAGTGCCACGTGACGTACAAGTACACGGAGTGGCGGAACGGCCAGAACGCCGCGGTCACCGTCAAGAACACCGGCACGAACCCGATCAGCGGCTGGACGCTGGCCATCAAGCCGGGGCCGCGCGCCCTGGGCCTCATCTCGGGCTACGGGGCGCGGTGGAGCCAGACCGGTACGTGGCTCAACGCCCAGAACCTGTCCTGGAACCGGGTCATCCCGCCCGGCGGCTCGGTACGGATGGGCTTCACCGCCACGTTCATCGGCACGACCCCTCTGCCGGAGTACTACCTGCTCAACGGCGTGAGCTGCTCCTCCGACACCGGCCCCCGCCAGTAGGCGGCCTCAGCGAAGGAGGGCGGGCTCTGCCGGCGGCAACGTCTGCATCCCGCCCTCGCGTCCGGCCGAGCCGCTGACGCGGCGCGCCACCCGATGTGCCACCAATGTTCGCCGAGCGTGGATCCCTATATGAACCGCCCGGCCTCTAGCGGATGCGTCGGTGCGGTGGGGCGAGGTCATACCGCTACCACGGTGAGCAGGCTCTCAAGCCCCTTGAAGTCATCGGCGTTGCGCGTGTAGAGAGGCAGACCGCGCACGGACGCCACCGCGGCGATCATCAGGTCCATTCTCCGGGGCCGGGGGTTGCGCTCCGCGGCGATCGTGAGGGCCACCAGGGTGCCGTAGCGGGCGGCGGCGTCGCCGTCGAACGGCAAGGGTTCGAAGTCGGTGACGGCTGCTCCCAGTACCTCCATGCGGGTGGCCCTGGTCGCCGCGTCTTTGGCCATGGCCACCCCTTGGTGCAGTTCGGCGAGGGTGACCGCCGTGATCTCAGGAAGGATCGGCAACCGGGACGGGTCGAGCACGCCCAGGTCGATGTAGGCGCAGGTGTCCAGCACCCCCGACTTGTCACGCGGGGCCACGGCCGCGCATCCAGGGATCGTCGTCGTCGCTCAGGCGCTCCTCGTCTCCGAAGAGCTCGTCGGCCTCCTGGCGCATGCGCTCGTGATCTACCCGTGGCAGCCCGCGGTGACGGGCGACGAGTTCCTCCGCGGTGAGGGGGCGTCTGCGAGCAAGGGGCCGCAACTCGGCCACTTCAACGCCGTTTCGGGTGATGTGGTACACCTCCCCGGCCTCAACCGCATCCATCACGGCCGCAGAGTTGTTGCGGAACTCTCTCTGTGTGATCGTTTTCATGGAATCAAGTGTAGCCCGCTGAGACACACGGTGCTATCGCTGGTGGGCGGCTTTGGTCGGCGGCGGAACGAGGGATGCGCGTCCGGTCGGCCTGATGTGGACGGGTGGGTGCGGGAGGCCGTGGTGATCTAAGGGTATGTATCGTGCTTTGGCGGATATTCGGCTGAAGACGATCGGGGGCTGTCGGTGAGTGGACCGGCTTCGGGGGACGGTACGACCGGCGAGGAGGCCTCCGGCGCCGGAAAGAGGCGACCGGAGGGCCGGGTGCGGGCGCCGGGGCTGGTGGTGGCGGTGCTGGCCTCGTGCGGCATCGTCGTGTCGCTGATGCAGACCATCGTCGTCCCGCTCATCCCCGACCTGCCCCGCCTGGTGAACAGCACCCCGGCGAACGCCTCCTGGATCATCACCGCCACCCTGCTCGCGGCCGCGGTCTGCAACCCGGTCAGCGGGCGGCTCGGCGACCTGTACGGCAAGCGCCGCGTCCTGCTCGTCAGCCTCGCCCTCATGGTCGCCGGGTCCCTGCTGTGCGCGCTGTCCACCGGGCTGCTACCGGTGGTCGCCGGGCGTACGCTGCAAGGCTGCTCCATCGGGGTGATCCCGCTCGGGATCAGCATCATGCGCGACGAGCTGCCACCCGAGCGGCTCCCCTCGGCCATGGCGCTGATGAGCGCCACCCTGGGCGTCGGCGGGGCGATCGGCCTGCCGCTGGCCGCGTTCATCGCCCAGCACGCCGACTGGCACATGCTGTTCTGGCTGTCGGCCGCCGTCGGGGCCGTCGCCCTGCTGCTGGTCGCGCTGGTCGTCCCCGAGTCGCCGCTGCGGTCCGGCGGCCGCTTCGACGTCCCCGGCGCGATCGGGTTGTCGGCGGGCCTGATCTGCCTGCTGCTGGCCATCACCAAGGGCGGCGACTGGGGCTGGGGGAGCGGGCCGACCCTGGGCCTGCTCGCCGCCGCCGTGGCCGTCCTGCTGGCGTGGGGCTTCATGGAGCTGCGGGTCCGCGCGCCGCTGGTGGATCTGCGCACCACGGCCCGCCGTCCGGTGCTGCTGACCAACCTGGCCTCGGTGGTGGTCGGCTTCGCGATGCTGGCGATGTCCCTGGTGCTGCCGACGCTGCTGCAGAGCCCGCCCGAGACCGGGTACGGGTTCGGCCTGTCGCTGGTCGAGGCGGGGCTGTGCCTGGCGCCGGGCGGCCTGGTGATGATGCTGCTGTCGCCGCTGTCGGCCCAGGTGTCCCGCAGGTGGGGCCCGAAGGTCACGCTGATCGCCGGCACGCTGGTGATCGCCGCCGGTTACGCCCTCACGCTCGGCCTGATGCGCTCGGTCTGGCAGGTGGTGGCCGCCGCGTCGGTGGCCGCCGCCGGTGTCGGCCTGGCGTACGCCGCCATGCCCGCGCTGATCATGTCCTCGGTGCCGCCCTCGGAGACCGCCGCGGCGAACGGCCTGAACGCCCTCATGCGCTCGATCGGCACCTCGGCCTCCAGCGCGGTCACCAGCGTCGTGCTGGCCCACATGGTCCTGACCACCTCTGGGCCCTACCGGCTGCCTTCCCTGCAGGGCCTTCAGGTCGCGTTGCTGATCGCCTGCGGGGTGGCTCTTCTCGGCGCGCTGATCACCTCGTTCATCCCCGGCCGTCCCCGCCCCGCCCGAGACCCGCTCACCCCCGACCTCGCCCGCTCCACCGGCTGACCGCCCGCTCCGGCGGACACCACGGGTCAGGTCGCGGACGAACCTGGCCACTGACCGGCGGCGGTACGGCACCGGCTCCGCGATCGTCGGTGATCCGGTGGCCTGGCCGCCGGAGCGGGGGCGGGGGGTCAGGCGATGGTGGTGACGCGGTCCTGGGTGACGTCCTTGGGGCCGGGCAGGAGGACTGTGCGGATCGAGGACGGGATCTCGATCTCTTCGGCGCGGTAACGCGCGTGCAGGCGCTTGATGAACTCGTGGATGATGAGGTAGCGGGCGGTGTACTCGGCCGCCCGCAGGATCACCGAGAATCCGATGCTCGACTCGCCGAAGGTGTGGTAGCGGACGACCGGCTCGTGCTCGGGCACCGCGCCCTCCACGGTGAGCATCACCTCGCGGCCCACCTCCAGGGTGATGCGTTCCACCAGTTCGAGGTCGCTGTCGTAGCCGACGCCGACCTGGACGACCACGGAGGAGTCCTGCCGGGGCTGGTGGTAGTTCGTCAGGATCGCGTCGGCGAGATGGGAGTTGGGGACGATCACGATGTTCCCGGCCAGCTGCTGGACGGTGGTGTTGCGCCAGTTGATGTCGACGACGTGACCGTCCTCCCCACTGGCCAGGCGGACGAAATCGCCCGGCTGCACCTTCTTGGAGGCCAGGATCTGGATGCCGGCGAACACGTTGCCCAAGGTGTCCTGCAGGGCCAGCGCGATGGCGAGACCGCCCACACCCAGCGCGGTCAGCACCGGAGTGACGGAGATCCCGATGCTCTGCAGGAGCACAAGGACGCCCACGCCGATGATGAGCACCCGCGTGACGTTGACGAAGATGCTCGCCGACTGCGCGACGCCGGACCGCGAGAGGGTGATCGAGCGGACCAGCCCGGCGGCCAGGCCGGCGATCGTCAGCGCGACGGTGAGCACGATCACCGCGAGCAGGACGCGGTCCACGAACTCGCGGACCGGTGATCGCAGCCGCAGCAGCTCCGCCGCCCACCAGGCCCCGGTGATCGCCGTGGCCGGCAGTGCGACGCCTCTCAGCAGGTTCCACCACAGATCGTCCCACGATGTCGCCGTCCCGGCCGCCCGCCGTGCGAGGCGGCCGAACATGGCGCGCAGCGCGAGGCCGGCGAGTACGCCGCCCACCACGCACGCGACCGCGGCGAGAACGGCTGCGACGCCGGCCTGGTCAGTCATCGGCGATCCCGCCGGTCAGCGGCGAACCTGCCCGTTTCCCCGAGGCGGCGGCGCCGGAGACGCCGGCGGCCGGTCCGCATGCCCGCGTCCACGCATGGACGCGACTTGTTTCGATGCTCACGGGACCAAGATCATATCAAGGGGCTTGACGGATGGATGACCGTGGCGCCGCCATGGGCCGGGGCCTTCCGGGATCAGGTGATCGGGGTGCCGGGGATCCAGGACGTGCCGGCCAGGGGGACGCGGGCCATCGCCGCGGCCTCCACCGTGAGGGCGACCAGGTCGTCGGTGCCGAGCTGGTGCACCGACGACTTGCCGCAGGCCCGGGCGAGCATCGTGGCCTCCTTGGTCAGGGCGCGCAGGAAGTTCGCCACCCGCTCGGCGCCGAAGTCCGGGTCCAGCCGGTCGGCCAGCATGTCGTCCTGGGTGGCGATGCCGACCGGGCAGCCGCCGGTGTGGCAGGCGGTGCAGGAGCCGGGGACGGTGCCGAGCGCCCGGTAGCCGAGGCTGACGTCGGCGCCGGTGTCGTCGGAGGGGGAGTTGCAGCCGAGCGCGATGAGCGCGGCCACCCCGACCGAGACGGCGTCCGCGCCGAGGGCGAGCGCCTTGGCCACGTCGGCGCCGCTGCGGATGCCGCCGGAGACCACGAGCTGCACCTGGCCGTCCATGCCGAGGGTGCGCAGCGTGTCGGCGGCCACGCGGGTCGCGGCGAGCGTCGGGATGCCGGTGTGCTCGATGAACACGTCCGCGGCGGCCCCGGTGCCGCCCTGCATGCCGTCCACCACGATGACGTCGGCGCCGGCCTCCACCGCGTGCCGTACGTCCGGGGCGACCCGGGAGGCGCCGATCTTGACGTAGACCGGGATGCGCCAGGCGGTGACCTCGCGCAGTTCCTCGATCTTCACCCGCAGGCCCTCGGGCCCGGCCCAGTCGGGATGGCGGCTGGCCGTGCGCTGGTCGACCCCCTCGGGCAGGTCGCGCATGAACGCGACCGGGGTGGTGACCTTCTGGCCGAGCAGCATCCCGCCGCCGCCCGGCACGGCGCCCTGGCCGAGGACGATCTCGACGGCGTCGGCGGCGCGCAGGTGGTCGGGGTCGAAGCCGAAGCGCGAGGGCAGGCACTGGTAGACCAGCGTCTTGGCCGAATCACGCTCGACCGGCGCCATGCCGCCCTCGCCGGTCGTGGTCGAGGTGCCGGTCATGGTGGCCGCCCGGCCGAGCGCCTCCTTGGCGGCGGACGACAGGGCGCCGAACGACATCCCGGCGATGGTGATCGGGATGTCCAGGACGACCGGCTCCTCGGCGTGCCGCGTGCCGAGGATGGTGCGGGTGTCGCAGCGTTCGCGGGGGAGGTCGGGCGCGCCGGACAGGCCGGCGGGCAGCAGGAGCAGGTCATCGAATCCGGGCGTCGCGCGCCGTGCGCCGAGGCCGCGCACGGCGCCGCCGCCGAGCCTGGCCCGCTCCTGGATCTGCGCGATCACCTCGGGGGAGAAGGTGTGGCTCATGGTCGCTCAGTACGTCCCGTGGTCGTGCCGGGCTTGCATACGGTACATACGGCGTGAGGATACGACCTTGGTCACGCTCGCCGGGGTCACGTGGTCGAACCCGCACCCGTCGGCGAGGACCTTCACGAACGTCACGTCGTGCTCGTCGATCTCTTCGACGACGGCTCCGTTGCCCAGCCCGTTGACCTTCCCGCCGACGTAGACGACCGCCTCGATCAGCGACTCGCCGAGGCACGGCCCGGTGTCACCGCCGACCAGGATCACTCCGGACTGCGCGAGGAACCCGCAGTAGGCGCCCGCGTCGCCGCCGATCGCCAGCGTCGCGCCCTTGAGCGAGATGCCGGCGTGCGAGACGCAGTCGCCGTCCACCACCACGACCCCGCCGCGCGCGGAGGCCGCGGCGCTGCGACCGGCCGAGCCGCGCACGTGGACCTCGCCCGACATGAGGTTCTCTCCGGCACCCGCCCCTGCGGGCCCGTTGACCGTGATCCGGGCCTCTTTGCCCAGCCCGCCCGCGTAGAAGCCCGCGGGGCCGTCGATCTCCACCTGGATCGCCGCGGCCAGGCCGACCGCGAGGTTGTGCCGCCCGGCCGGGTTGCTCACGAGGGCCCGGCCGCCCGGCAGCGACTGCAGCGAGCGGTTGATCTCCCGGGTGGTCAGGGCGCCGGCGTCCAGGGTCAGAACGGTCCCCGGCTGAGCCCCATGCCATCCGGCCCGCTGGTCGGGCGGATGCGGCGGGGACGTCATCGCGCGCCTCCTGTTGACAGCCGTGTATGGGTGCCTGTCAGGAGTGAAGCGGAGCAATGTTGCCGATGTGATGCCCATGGATGACCACAGTGTTACCGGTGGGCCACTATTCCCTTCCAGCGGTCCGGTGCTCGCCCCACCTGGGGAGACATCAGCCGATTTCGTGTCTGATGCGCCGGATGTGGTCGGGGGTGGTCCGGCAGCATCCGCCGATGAACGTCGCGCCGGCCGCTCGCCACTCCCGGGCGGCGGCGCCGAACTCGACCGGGTCGGAGATGCCCGTCCAGCGGCGGTTCCCGGCGTCCCAGTCCTCTCCCGAGTTGGGGTAGACGATGATCGGCATGCCGCTGATGTGCCCCATGAGGCTCTTGACGTTGCTCGGCGCCGTGCAGTTGACCCCCACGGCCACCACCTGGGGGTTGCCGGCGAACAGCGCCGCGCAGTCGGCGAGCGGGGTGCCGTCGCCGAGGTGGTCGCCGTCCCGGCACGAGAAGCTCACCCAGGCGTTCACGTTCGGCGTGTCCGCCAGCAGCCGGGCGATGGCCCGCGCCTCGGTGAAGGAGGGGATGGTCTCGCAGGCGAGCACCTCCGCGCCGCTCTCGGCGAGCGTCTCCCAGCGCGGGCGATGCCACTCGACCAGCGCGTCCTCGCCGAGGTCGTAGTCCCCGGTGTACTCGGCCCCGTTGGCCAGATAGGCGCCGTACGGCCCGACGCTCGCCGCGACCAGGCCGCCCCCGGCCTCGTCCCGCGCCTCGATGGCCAGCTCCACGGAGAGCTGGATCAGCGCCCGCGCCTCCGCGGGGGCCCGGCCGCGCCGCACGAACGCCGGGAAGCTGGCCTGGTAGCTCGCCGTCGTGGCCACATCGGCGCCCGCGGCGAAGTAGTCCAGGTGCGCTTGGCGGATGACGGCGGGATTCTCCAGCAGCAGCCGGGCCGACCACAGCTCATCGCGCAGGTCGCACCCCAGCGCCTCCAGATGCGTGGCCAGGCCGCCGTCCAGGATGACGACGTCGTTCTCAGCGGACGGGAAACTCACGCACAACACCATATGTCGCCGCACAACCGACATCACGCCCAGCGCCCCGTTCCGCGGCGCCGGGCGCCGGCCCTGAGGCGGGCGGGTGGCGACCTGCGGGAGGGCCGGGGGCGTCGAGTGTGCGAGCCGGCGACGCCGGGCCGGTAGCGTACGGAGCGGGAGAGCCGTCCCACGCCGCCGCGCCGATGCGGGCAGGCGTCGCGGCGCAGGCCGGCCGCATGGCGGTCGCCGAGGCGCTCGGCGGCAGAGCGGCCGGAAGCGGCCGGAGCCACCGGCGGGCAGGCGTGGTTCGTACCGGCGTGTAACGGTGCCGGTGGGACGGCCGATGGGCAGGCTGGTGCCGGCGCGCCCGGTCGTTGCGTGATCGGGTGACGCGGGCGGACGGGGGTGGTCGAGTGCTCGTGGTCCACGGGGCCTGGACCGGCCGCGACCTCGCGCTATGGGCCGAGGACACGCTGCCGGGCGATGAGGTGCGTCCTGCCGCGTCCACGAGCGGCGTCGCGGCGCCTCCCGCTCCGTCCACGAGTGACGGTCACCCGCGGCCGCGCCCGGACGGGAGTCCCGGCCGCCGGAGCGGGCCGCGCGCCCATCCCTTCGCCGCCTCCGCGCCGGTCCTCGCCGCCGCCCTCGGCCTGACGCCCGCCGGCCCCACCGGCCTCGCGGGCGGCGCGCCGATCGGGGCGGACGGGCGCCGGCCGCTCTCCGTGGTCACCGCCGGCACGCTCGACCTGTGGCTGCCGGGAACGGCGAGGGCCCCGATCCCCTCGCCCGAGTCCGGGCTGGCGAGCAGGGCCCGCACGCCCAAGATCTCTCCGTGGCGCGTTCCTGCGCTGTTCCTCACCCCGGCCCAGGCCCTGCGCCTGCTCGGCTCGCCCGCCGCGGAGGCGGGGGACGAGGGGCCCGAGTGGGGGGCCGGGGCCTCGACGCGCTACCTCGCCGTGGTCGCCGAGCACGCCCTGGCGCTCGTCCGGCGCGGCCGGGTGCTGCCCCAGCTCGTCCGGGAGCCGGGCGGGCCCGCCGCCCGCTGGCGTCCGGTGATCACCGGCGCCGACGCCTCGGCCTTCCGGGACCTCGCCGCCGCGATGCCGCCGGTCTGCCGGGCCGTCGCGGGGGAACGACCGGCGGGCGAGGTGCTGCGCCAGGCCCTGGACGCCCTCGCCGACGCCGCCACGCGGCGGTCGCTGCCCGAACGGCTGCTGCGCGGCAACCGGCCCGGCCCGGGCGGCGACGCGGCCGAGCGGTGGCTGTTCGCGCTCACCGCGCCGGACGCCGCGATCCCCGGCGTCTCCGGTCCCGAGGCGGACGCGCTGAGCGGCGTGCTGCGCGACTGGTTCGCCTCCGCTCAGCAGATGGACGGGCCGATCAGGCTCTGCTTCCGGCTCAGCGAGCCCCGGCCCGCGTCCGGCGACGCCGCCGAGGCCCTCCGGGAGCCGGCGGGGGCCGTCGGCGGCGGCGACCTGGACGCGGGCGGGGACGACGCGTGGGAGCTGGAGTTCGCCCTGCAGTCGGTGGACGACCCCAGCCTGTACGTGCCCGCCGCGGCGCTGTGGCAGGGGGAACGCGTGCCCGGCCTGCCCCGGCGGGCCGACGAGGTGCTGCTCGCCGGTCTGGGACGCGCCGTCCGGCTCTGCCCCGAACTGCACACCGCACTGCGCGAGCCGCGCCCCTCCGGCATGGTGGTGGACACCGCCTGGGCGTTCGGCTTCCTGCGGCGCTCGGCCCCGCTGCTGCAGGCCGCGGGGTACGGGGTCCGGCTCCCCGCCTGGGCGGGACGCAAGGCGCTCGGCCTGAAGCTGACCACGCGCACCCGCGCCGCCGCGCCCGCCCGCGCGGCGGCCGGCCAGGGGTTCGGCCTGGGGGAGCTGGTGGAGTTCAGGGTCGACCTGGCCGTCGGCGATCACGTGATCAGCGAGGAGGAGCTGGAGGAGCTGGCCCGGCTCAAGGTGCCGCTCGTCCGGGTGCGCGGCCAGTGGGTCGAGCTGGACGACCGCCAGCTCAAGGCGGCGCTCTCGGTGCTGGAGCGGCGCCGGGCCGGCGAGATGACCGTCGCCGAGGTGATCCAGGAGGTCGTGGACGGCGGGGACGAGGAGCTGCCGCTGATCGAGGTGGACGCCGACGGCCTGCTCGGCGATCTGCTGTCCGGCGAGGCCGAGCGGCGCCTGTCGGCCGTCGCCACGCCGGAGACGTTCAACGGCAGCCTGCGCCCGTACCAGGAACGCGGCCTGTCGTGGCTGAGCTTCCTGTCCGGTCTCGGGCTCGGCGGCATCCTCGCCGACGACATGGGGCTCGGCAAGACCGCCCAGACGCTGTCGCTGCTCCTGCAGGAGCGGGCCGCCGGCGACCCGGTCGCGCCGACGCTGCTGGTGTGCCCGATGTCGCTGGTGAGCAACTGGCACAAGGAGGCCGCGCGGTTCGCGCCCTCGCTGCGGGTCTACGTCCACCACGGCCCCACCCGCAAACGCGAGGACGAGCTGGCCGGGACGCTGCGGGACGCCGACCTGGTGATCACGACGTACGGCACGGCGCTGCGCGACGCGGCCGTCCTGGCCGGATCCACCTGGGGCCGGGTGGTCTGCGACGAGGCACAGGCGATCAAGAACAGTGCCGCCCGCCAGGCGCAGGCCGTGCGCTCCATCCCGGCGGCCACCCGGCTCGCGCTCACCGGCACCCCGGTGGAGAACCACCTGGCCGAACTGTGGTCGATCATGGAGTTCTGCAACCCCGGCCTGCTCGGCCCGGCGAAGCGGTTCCGCGAGCGCTACCAGGAGCCCATCGAGGCGCGCGGGGACGAGGACGCCGCCCGGGCGCTGCGGCGCGCGACCGGCCCCTTCGTCCTGCGGCGCCTGAAGACCGACAAGACGATCATCTCCGATCTGCCGGAGAAGCTGGAGATGAAGGTCTGGTGCACGCTGACACCCGAGCAGGCCAGCCTGTACCAGGCCGTCGTCACCGACATGCTCGCCAAGATCGACGACAGTGAGGGCATCGAGCGGCGCGGCAACGTCCTGGCCACGATGACCCGGCTCAAGCAGGTGTGCAACCACCCCGCCCACCTGCTCAAGGACGGCTCCCGGCTCGCCGGGCGCTCAGGGAAGCTCGCCCGCCTGGAGGAGCTGGCGCAGGAGGTCGTCGAGGAGGGCGACAAGGCCCTGGTGTTCACCCAGTACGCCGAGTTCGGCACGCTGCTCCAGCCCTACCTGGCCGCCCACCTCGACCGGCCCGTGCTGTGGCTGCACGGCGGCCTGCCGAAGAAGAAGCGGGACGAGCTGGTCGAACGCTTCCAGAACGACGAGGAGCCCATGGTGTTCCTGCTCTCGCTCAAGGCGGCGGGCACCGGCCTGAACCTCACCGCCGCCAACCACGTGATCCACGTGGACCGCTGGTGGAACCCCGCCGTGGAGGACCAGGCCACCGACCGCGCGTTCCGCATCGGCCAGACCAGGAACGTCCAGGTCAGGAAGTTCATCTGCGTGGGCACCCTGGAGGAGCGCATCGACGAGATGATCGAACGCAAGAAGGCACTCGCCGAGTCCGTCGTCGGCGCCGGTGAGGACTGGATCACCGACCTGTCCACCGAGCAGCTCCGCGAGCTGTTCCGCCTGGCCCCCGAGGCGGTGAGCTGACATGCCGGTGGGCAGGGACGGCTGGTTCGAGGCGGCCGCGCCGATCAGGGTCGAGGGCGGCATCCGGGCGCGCAGCAAGCGCGGCTCGATCGGGGAGCAGTGGTGGTCACGCCGGTTCGTCGACCTGCTGGAACGCGTCTGCGACTCCGGGCGGCTCGGCCGGGGCCGCTCCTACGCCAGGAAGGGCCAGGTGCTGCGCATCGACCTCGGCCCCGGCCTGGTCGGCGCGCAGGTGCAGGGGTCGCGGCCGGAGCCGTACCGGGTGACGATCCGCGTCCCGGCCTACGGAGAGACCGACTGGGCCGCGATCCAGGACGAGCTGGCCGGGCAGGCGCTCTACCGGGCGAAGCTGCTGGCGGGGGAGATGCCCGTCGAGATCGTCGAGGTCTTCGACCGGCTGGGGCTGCCCCTGTTCCCGTCCGAGGCCGCCGACCTGGACATGGAGTGCTCCTGCCCCGACTGGGGGTTCCCGTGCAAGCACCTGTCCGCCGTGCTCTACCTGCTGGGCGAGGCGTTCGACGAGGATCCGTTCCTGGTGCTCGCCTGGCGCGGGCGGGACAAGGAGCCCCTGCTGGACGCCCTGCGCGGCACGCCCGGCGACGAGGAGGAGCAGGTGGACCCGCTGCACGTGGACGACGTGCCGTTCGCCGAGCGGCTGGACGACTTCTACGCCCCCTCGGTGCCGCTCGGCCGCTTGCGTCCCCGGCCCGCCGCCACGGCCGCGCCCCCGGAGATCCTGCTGCGCGCCCTGGAGCCGCCCCCGGTCAAGGTCCGCCACATCCCGCTGCTCGACATCCTCCGGCCCGCCTACCGCACCCTCCCCGCCGCCGAGGACCCCACCCCGGGCCGCACGCCCCGTTGATGTTCGTCTGGGGGTCGGGGAGGGACGGGGTGTGCTGACCTGAGGTGGAGTGGGTGCTGCACAGGCCCTCATGTACATCTGCTACATTCGTGACATGAGTGATCCGGTGATTGCATCCATGGCCGATGTCCGCAGCCACCTCGCCGACGTCATCGATCGCGCTCGCCGGGAGGACACCCCGACGATCATCACGCGGCGTGGCAAGCAGGAAGCGGTCGTGATCGACATCCAGGAGTACCAGCGCCTGCGTGAGATCGCCGACAACGCCGAAGAGGCGTGGCTCAATCAACTGGCCGACGAAGCCGAATCCGAGGGAACGGAGGGGGCGGTCTCGCTCGAAGAGATGGCCGCCTTGCTGCGCGCCCATCAAGGCTGACCCCATGGGGTACGTCACGCGCTTCACGCCGCACGCTCAGCGGGACATGTTCAAGGTTCCGCGCCCTGACGCGCTGCACATCCTGTACCGCCTCGCCGAACTCCAGAAGGCGATGGACGCGGGAGACACCGCGTCGTTCGACATCAAGGCGCTCCAGGGACACAGTGCCCGCTGGCGGCTCAGGGTCGGCGACTACCGCGTCGTCTACACCGTGGAGGACGGCCAGTTGATCGTGTGGGTCTTGGCCGTCGGCAACCGTCGCGACATCTACCGCCGAGTTCCGTAGAGCCCGCAGTGCGGATCGGTGCCGAGCAGGGCTTCCGGGGAGAGAGCGCTCATCCGCTAGCCGCTCCTTCCGCTTGATCGCTAGGCTGCGGGGGCGGGCGCGGGCCGGGACCCCTGCCGGCTTCGCGGCTGCCGGTGCCGTTCCAGGTCGCTCGCTCCGGGGGGTGTCGTGGGGACGATGAGCATGGACGGGCCGGGGTTCTCCGGCTTCGACACGGTGGCCTTCGACGCCATGGGAGTGCTGTACCGCAGCGCCGACGACGTGGCGGACCTGCTCGTTCCGTACGCCCGCGGCAAGGGCAGCGACCTCGGCGACCGAGAGATCACCGAGCTGTACACCCGGTGCAGCGTCGGCGCCATCGGCACTGAGGAGTTGTGGGAGCGGCTGCGCACCCGCGGTGCGTCCGACGAGGAGTACTGCGGGCGCCACACCCTCACCGAGGGCACGCTGCCGCTGCTGGAACGGCTCGCCGGTGCGGGCGTGCGGCTGGCCTGCCTGAGCAACGATGTGAGCGTGTGGTCGGTGCTGCTGCGGCGCAGGTTCGGCCTCGACCGGTTCATCGGCACGTGGGTCATCAGCGGGGACATCGGGGTCCGCAAGCCCGATCCGCAGGCCTACGAGGCGCTGTGCGCCGCGGTGGACGCCTCGGCGCCCGGCCGGGTGGTCTTCGTGGACGACCGGCCGGCGAACGTGCGCGCCGCCGCGGCCGCCGGACTCACCGCCGTGCGCTTCGGCCCCGCGGGCTCCGATCCGCGGGCGGTCCCCGACATGGCCGGGTTGGGCGAGGCGCTGACCAGGTGGGCCTGGTAGCGCCGCCGCCCGCGGAGGGCCGCTGGAATACGGGCCGGCGATCGAGGCAGGTGCCCTCCGGCGCCGGGCCGGTCAGCCGCGCTTCCAGAAGGAGGTGCGGCGGCCCGGGGCCCGGGTCTGGCCCGCGGAGGCGCCCCCGCCGGTGGACGGCGCGTTCCCGGCGCCGGTGAGGGTGGTGAGCACCTGGACGGCGCGCCGCCACAGGGCGTCGAGGTCGGCGTCCGGGGTGGTCTCGCAGGCCATCAGGTCGCGGGCGAGCCCGCGCAGCTCGTTCTCGCCGCCCACGTAGGTGGCCAGGGCCGCCAGGCGGCTGCCCAGGTCGGCGAGGTAGCGCCGCCGCTCGGACGCCGGCAGGGCCTCCTCCTGCGCGCGCAGCCGGGCCAGTTCGCCGGCCAGTTGCGGGCGCACCAGGTCCAGCGAGTGCGGGACCGGCGGCGCGGGCGGCGCGACGGCCGGGCGCGCGAACATCCGGCCGCCCGGCGCGGCGAGGCGCTTGGCGAACGGCTCGCCCGCCACCGCCTCCGGGCCGCCCCCGAACGCCGGCGCGGCGCCCCCCTCGGCGGTCGCCCGGAACGCCATCGGCGCGGCGGCCGTGGTGAAGGCCGCCGGCGCGGCGGCCGCCATCGGGGCGGCCAGACCGGGCATCTCCCAGCCGCTCGGCGGCTCGACCGGCTGGAGCACCCGGTGCCGCGGCCCGCCCTCGGCGACGACCCGCGTGTCCACCGCGACGAACGCGGTGAACCGGCACAGCACCGTGTGCCGCAGCGAGGCGGCCACGATCTCCTGCTCCAGGGCGTGCTCGCCCACGGCGTAGCGGTCCTCCAGGCGGCGCAGGTGCGCCCGCGCCCAGATGGCCCGCGGGGCCTCGCCCCGCGCCGGGCGTCCCTCCAGCCGCCGCTCCCACGGGCGGCCGTCGCCGAGCAGGCCGTGCACGGTCAGCGTGCCGCGGCCGGCGCCCCGGTAGCGGCCGTAGACGGTCAGTGGCACCCCCGAGTAGAGCGAGCCGAGATGGGTCACACTGCCCGGCACCACCTCCAGCCCCTCTGCCTTCAGCGTCAGGCCGGTGACCAGCGGCGATCCGATGCGGCGGTGGATGTGCTCCATTGCCTCGTCCAGGCGGTCCTCCGACTCCACCAGTTCGCAGCGCCCGGCGCCGAGGCCGGCCAGCCTGCCGAGGAAGCCGGCGTTCACCGCCCGGTCGATGCCCACCGTGTGGACGCGTACGGCGGCCAGGCGCGCGCCGAGGCGTTCGAGGATCTGGTCCTCGTTGCCGACCTGCCCGTCGGTGACCAGCACCAGCACCCGCTCCCGCTCCGGGTCGTCCAGCAGGGCGAGCGCCTGCTCCATCGGCTGGAGCATCTCGGTGCCGCCGCGGGCCTCCAGCCGGGCCAGGTGCTCCACGGCGCGGTAGCGGTTGCGGTCGGTGGCCGGCACCAGGCCGGGGTCCAGCCGCTCGGGCCGCTCGACCACGCTGTCGAAGGACAGTACGGCGAAGCGGTCGGCGAAGGTGAGGGTGTCGACGATGCGGGCCGCGGCCCGGCGGGCGGCGACCATCTTCCAGCCGGTCATGCTGCCGGAGCGGTCGAGGAGCAGCGCCACGTCCCGGGGACGCCGCTGGACCTCCTCGTCGGCCGGCGGCACCACGGTCAGCACGAACGTGCCGTTCCCGTCGGCGTCCTCGCCGGCGGGCGCGGTGGTCTCCGCGTCCGCGCTCTCGCCGGCGGGCCGGTCGGGGACGAAGGCCAGCGCGCTGGAGGCGCCGAACGACAGGCGCAGGACGAAGTCGCGGTCCAGGCGCTCGCCCGGCTGGAGCCGGACCAGCCCCTCCTCTTCGGTGACGACGTGCAGGCTGGAGCGCATCTCGGTCAGGTCGAGCCCGGCCGGGTCGACCCGGGCGGTCAGCGCCAGTCGCACGGGGTTCGGGAAGCCGGGGAGCAGGACCGGCGGGGTGATCCGCGAGGCGTCCGGCACGGTGTCGGTGTCCGGCGCCACGCCGTCCCCGGCGCCGGCGCCGTCGAGCGGCGCGCCGGGGATGTAGCGCGGCGCGACCACGAGCGGGAAGCGGAAGGTCGCCGCGCCGTCCTCGTACGGCAGCGGCTGGCTCAGCGTGAGCCGTACCGTCACCCGCTCGCCGGGCAGGATGTTGCCGACGCGCATGGTGAACACGTCCGGCCGCTCCTCCTCGGCGATGGCGGCACGCTTGCCTTCGGCGATGGCCTGGTCGTAGTCCTGGCGGGCCTGGCCGCGTTCCTTGAGCACCCCCTCGACCACGCGGTCGTCGGCCTCCATGCGGAAGGCCGTCACCGCCGCGCGGTCGGGCAGCGGGAAGATGTACGTCGCCTCCAGCGGGACGTCGTGCGGGTTGCGAAAGCCCTGCGTGACCTCGACGCCGCCGGTCAGCGCGGTGATGTCCGCCTCGACCTCGACGTTCTCCAGCGGAAGGTTCCCCTTGCCGGTGTGCAGCGCGCCGAGACCGGCGTCGGGCGACGGCGTGTACTCGCCGGGCCGCAAGGACGTGATCTGCACGGTCATGAGTGCCACCTTTCGGGCGGGGACTGGTCGGAATGGGACGGGGTGAGCTCGCGGTCGCGCACCACGTGCAGCAGCGGCGCGGCGGCCTCGCGCAGCGCCTCGATGTCGGCGGGCGCCGGGAGCCGCCCATCCAGCAGCAGCGTGACCCCCGGCGCGAGACGCACGCCGTGGACCAGGTCGTCGCCGGGCAGGACCACGGGCGGGCCCGCGGCCCGGTGGCCCGGCGGGGAGGGGACGGCCCGCTCGGGGCCGAACGGGGGTGCCAGGAAGCCGGGCGGCGCCGCTTCCGCTCCCGGCTCGATGGGCGAGGGTGCGCCGGGTTCGACGGGGTGCTCCGGCTCTTCCTGCCGCGAGAGCGGGGGAGGGGCGGTGCGCGATGGGGCCGCGCCTGGACGGACGGCTCGCGCCTCCCGGCCCGCGACGGGCGCGTGTCCCGATGGCGCCGGGTGCTCCTGGTATGCCGTCTCCGCGGCCTGTGCCCCGTCCGTGTGGTGCGTCGTGCCCACGGCGTCCGCGAGGGCCGCGCCGTCGACGCGGCGGGCCGTGGCACCCGCGTCCGGGTGGCCGGCTCCGTCGGCCGGGCGAGCGGCGCCGGGCGGGGCGGGAGCGGGAGGGGCCGGATGGGCGGTCCAGAAGCGCGGGCGGGCCGCGGGTGTGCCGGGCGGCATGCCCGCGTTCTGTGCCGGCGGGTGCTCTCCGTTCCCGGAGCCGGACGCGACAGGCGCCGGCGCCCCGGGGGCGGCCGGGCCCGCGCCGGGTTCGGCAGGCGCTGCCGTGGGACCGGATGGGACGGCGGGTGCGGGGCTCGCGGGAGGTGGGGGCGGCGGGTCGGCGAGCCGGGCGATCCGTTCGAGCGTGGTGTCGGTCGCGCCCGCCAGTTCGGCCTGGATGGCCGCGATCGACCGTCCCTCGGCCTGGAGGCGCTTGATCGCGACGAGTTGCAGGAGATGACGCCGGCCGTACAGCGCCACCCGGCCGCGGCGGGTCATCGGCGGGTCGAGCAGGCCGATCGTCGTGTACCACCGGATGACCCGCTCATTGGGCACGTCCCTGACCCGGCCGTTGGGCCGCTGTGCCGTCGCCGGCGGCGGCAACTGCGCCGTCGCGTGCTCCGCCAGCTCGCCGATCGTCCAGGTGTCACTCATAGCCCCATGCTGACACTGCAATCATTACAGTGTCAATGTTTAGCGCCCAGGAGACCGGTTAGGGCGATAAGACCAGGAAGAAGCCATCGACCATCTCGAGGGGAAGATGTCTCATGGCTCAGATCACCAGCCCGCTCTCGGGCGACAACCAGAAGATCGCGGGCGACGCGCTTCAGGGCGCCCTCATCGACCTGCTCGATCTTTCGCTGGTCGGCAAGCAGGCCCACTGGAACCTGATCGGACGCAACTTCCGCTCGCTGCACCTGCAGCTGGACGAGATCGTGGCCCTCGCGCGCACCGGCGCGGACGCCGTGGCCGAGCGCGCGGTGGCACTGGGCGTCAATCCGGACGGACGTGCCGCCACGATCGCCCGGGACAGCCAGGTGGGCCATCTGGAGGCCGGATACATCGAGGACGGCAAGGTCGTGGCCGTGTTCACCGACATCCTCTGCGCGGCCGTCTCGCGCATGCGCGAGCGGATCGAGGCGACAGAAGAGGCCGACCCGGTGACCCAGGACCTGCTGATCGAGGTCACCGACGGTCTGGAGAAGCAGCACTGGATGATCCAGGCCCAGCGCTGACCCCGCGGCCCGGGGAGGGGCCGCCGGGCCCGGGTCAGAGGAGTTCGCACGCCAGGCGGGTGACCGGGGGATCGGCACGCAGCAGGGCGCGCAGGGGGTCCCAGCGGGCCGTCTCCGCGCCCGCCTCACCGATCAGACCGGCCTCGGCCAGCGCCGTAGCCCACGCCTGGGCGCCGGGGCGGCCGGCCGCCCGCTCCAGCAGACCGAGCACGGTCGCCTCCGCCCGCCCGCCGCGGCGGCCCGTGACGTCACCGGGCACGCGAGCCAGCAGCGACAGCAGGTGCGGCCAGCGGATGGTCAGCACCGCGAGCTTGGCGACCTGCTCGTCGGACGCCTTCGGCGCGCCGGCGAGGGCCCGCCGGTAGGTCACGAAGGAGTAGAACCGGAACACGTTCACATACCGCTTGAGCTCCCGGGGATTGCTCAGTGTGAGCGCGGGGAGCACCCGGACGATGGCCGCGTAGGCGTTCTCGTCACTGTAGAGATCGTCGTACACCCGGTCGGCGGCCAGGCGGGCCGCGGCCGACAGCCCGCCGAGGTCATCGGCGCCCGTAGCCACGCCGAGGGCCCGCTGCGCCTCGTGGGCCACGATGTCCAGGCGGTCGGCGGCCGGCTCCATGGCCCTGATGGCAGACTCCAGGCGGTCGACCACCTCGGGGGCCGGACGCTCCGGCGCCCGCGCCGCTCGGGGCGGCAGGTCACCGGCCGGGCGCGGCGCCGCGTCCGCCTCCGCGGGCGTCGCGGGGGACGCGCCGGCCGGCATCGCGTTCCGCCCCGGGGGCACCGCGGCCGGGACGCCCAGCAGGGCGCGCAGGTAGGCGGGGAGCCGCTCGTCGTCGTCCAGCACCGGCACGCTCAGCGGCAGCTGCACGATCTTCTCCAGGAACCGCCAGCCCAGCCCCGAGCGTTCCTCCGCCGGATCCGGCAGCGAGCGGGCCAGGTCCTGGTAGGCGGCCTCGACGTGCGCGGCCACCACCTCCGGCTCCATGGCCAGCACGAACACGCAGTTGGGGAACTCCCCGGCGAGGAACAGGTTGACCGCCTCGATGACCTGCGCGACCGTCCCCGGCGAGCACCGGTCGAGATCGTCCACGAACACCACCAGCGGGCGCTCCTCGGTGGCGACCATGCCGAGCACCCGGCGCATGTCGGTCTGCACCAGGTGCAGGAAACCCGTCCTGGACCGGTATCCGGGGCCGGCGGCGGCGACCAGGCCGGGCGCGTCGCCGAGCAGGTCGGGCTGGCGGACGAGCCGGGTGAACGCCGTGTCGGCCGACTCGCGCAGGAACCGCGCCAGCCGCAGGCACGCGGCGGCCAGCACGAGCAGCGAGCCGCCCGATCCGACGGCCGCCGCGGTGCCGCGCAGCAGCGCGCCGGCGGCGGGCACCAGGGCCGAGGCCGCCAGCGAGGCCGAGGTGACCAGCAGGGTCGCGCAGAACGCCAGCGCGACCGGCAGCAGCCGGGTGGCGGCCATCCGGTAGGCGCGGCGGCGCACCTCCTCGCGGTCGATCCGCGAAAGGTTGAGCGCCAGCCAGAAGCGCTCCCGCTCACCGCGCGGCAGCCGTCCGGTGACCTGGCTGATGATCTCGTGGGCCAGTCCCGCCCACACCTGCTCGCCGCTCTGGTACATCCAGGGGTTGAACCAGACCGTGGGCCGCCAGTCGGCGTGCCGCAGCGGCAGCTCGCCCGGCACCGCGTACTCCGCGCCGCCGGCCTCCGCCTTCCTGGCGCGGGACAGCACCTCGCCGTTGGTCACCCGCCCCCGGACCGCACCGGCACCGGACGCGGACGCACCCCGGGCATGGCGACCGGCGAGCCGTTCGCGCAGGGACGGACGGCCGGCGGGCGCGGCTGCGGCGAGATGGATCTCGGCGGGCCGGTCCTCGGCGGCGCCCGGATCGAGCAGGTCCTGCACCATGCGCATCAACGACGTCTTGCCCGCCCCCCACGGCCCCTTGACGCCGATCGTCAGCGGCGGCCGGGTCTCCGGGTGGCGGACGAACGCGGCGATGGCCTCGGCGTGGACCCGGTGCCCGAGACGGTCCTTCAGGGTCCACCGGTCCCCGGTGAGCCGGGCCCGGGGACGGACGGCGCGACGACCGGCCCGCCAGCGGCGCAGCACGCCGGAGACCCGGGCCTGCTCCCGGCGGTCCAGCCGGGCCGACAGCGCCGCGCGCACGGCGGGTACGGCGACCGGGGCGCCCTCCCCGAGCAGCCCCCACGACGCCAGCTCCGCCAGTGCCGCCTGCGCCGGGCCGCCCTCCATGAGCAGCGCGGCGGTCTCATCGGTGAGCGGCTCGTCCTCGGCCAGCAGGCTGGTGCGGCGCAGCAGCCGCCGGGCGTCCTCGTCCAGGTGGACGTCGTGGACGCGCGCGGCCAGGTCGCCGGCCGAGCAGGGCGCGACCGTGTCACCGGCGTCGGCCAGCCGGGCCAGCGCCGCGGCGAAGGCGGGGCCGAGGGCCTGACCCGGACCGCGGGCGCAGGCCACGGCGATCGACTCGCCCTCGCCGTAGGTGAGCAGGTAGGGCCGCCGGTCGGCGCCGAGGCCGGCGCAGCGCTCGTCGGCGTACCGGTAGAGGTCGGCGACCGAGATGGTGCCGTCCCGGTCGAGGTCGGCCTCCCCGGACAGGATGCCGTCGGCCAGCATGGCGGTGAGCGAGACGGCCCGGTCCGGCCGCTTCCCGGGAAGGGCGGCGCTGGTGGTGAGCGCGGCGGCCGCGGCGACCGGCTCGCCTCGCACCCGCAGATGGGTGAGCGTCTCGTCCGGGCGGCCGGGGCCGGCGCTCACCAGCCAGCCGAAGTCGACGATCAAGAGCAGGGCGGCCCCGTCGGACCGTTCGACCCGGCGGGCGAAGTCGGTCATCAGCGCGCCGAAGTCTCCCGGCCCCCGCCCCGAGTCGGACGACCAGCGGACCAGCAGCAGGTCGCCCGGCTCGACGCCGTCCAGGAACGCCCCCACCCGGGAGTGGTCCCCCGCGTCGGACTCCACGGTCCGCACCGCGTACCCCTCGGTGGTCAGGGCGTGGGCGAGCCGGCGGCCGGCCGCGCCGCCGGAGGCCTTCCCCGCGCCCGCGCCGTCGAGGAACACCAGGGCCTTGCGGTTCCTGATCGCCGGAGCGGGCGGCGCGGAAAGGGTCATCGTGGTCATCGGCGGGCTCCCAGTGCCGGGCGGCGGGCGGGCGGGAGCGCCGGCCCGTGCGACGGGGCGCGGGCACGATGCTCCCGCGGGCCCGGCCGACCCTAGGCCGGACGCGCACGCCCCGGCCGCCCCTTTGCCGGAAGTTTCCGCCGCCCCGAACGAGGGAGGAGCCGGGGCGGGAGCGCCGGAGGGCGGTGCGGGATCAGAGCGGGCGTGACCAGTACTGTTCGACGAGGTCGCGGCCGTACGCCTTCATCGGGTGCTGCTCGTCGAGCGTGAAACCCGCCCGCTGGTAGAGCCGGCGGGCCTCGGCGAGCTCGTCCACGGTCATGAGCACGATGCGCTCGTAGCCCACCCGCTTGGCGAAGGCCAGGCACTCCTCGATCAGCCGTCCGCCGATGCCCATGCCGCGGGCGGACGGCTCGACCAGCAGCAGGCGCAACTGCGCCGTACGGTCGTCCCGCTTCACGCAGAGGATGGACCCGGCGGGCTCGCCGTCGACCTCGGCGATCCAGCCGGCCTCCCGCTTCGGGTCGTGGTCTTCGGCGTAGTCGGCGACGATGCGCGCGGCCAGCCCCTCGAAGTTCTCGTCCCAGCCGCGCTCCTCGGTGTACAGGGTGGCGTGGCGGTGGACCACCCAGCCGAGGTCGCCCGCACGCGGCGGCCGGATGACGTACCCACGGGGAGCGGGGGCGTCGCCCAGGATGCGCTGGATGGCGGTCATGGCGGCGATCAGGCGCCGCCGGTCCTCCCCGCTCAGCGGGACCAGCTGGTCCCGCACGGCGGCCGAGGACGCGTCGTCGAGCTCCCGCTGCACCTGCCTGCCCCGCTCGGCGAGGCGCAGGACCTGCCGGCGGGCGTCGGCGGGGGAGCGTTCTTTGGTGAGCAGGCCGTCGGCCTCGAACCGGGCCAGCATGCGGCTGAGGTACCCGGCGTCCAGGTCCAGCATCCGGCGCAGCTCGCCGGTCTCCATCTCGCCGGTCTGCCGCAGTTCGTAGAGCACCCTCCCCTCGGTGAGGGAGTACGAGGTGTCGTACATGCCGGCGCCGACCACACCGATGACGCGGGTGTAGAAGCGGTTGAACGCACGTACCTGGGAGACGAGCTCGTCCATACCGTTGCTCCGATCAAGGGAATCGTTGCCTCAGTCAAGCATGCTGCGGGCCGGAGATCCAGCCCTTCGGCCGAGGCGGGCCGTGGACCGGGCGATCCGGATCGCGCGCCGGCTGGTCAGGAGGGACGGTGTCGCATGATCAAGGAACCCGGGGTTGGCGGTATCGTCGATCACATGACATCGGGGCGTGAGCTGCTCTACATCGGCGGATACACGCCGGACACCGGCGGGACGGGCCCCGGGCTGACCGTGGTCCGGCGAGGGGCGGACGACACGCTCGAGGTCGTGGCCGAGACCCCCGCCTCCGGTCCGTCGTTCCTGGCACTGCACCCCCGGCTCCCCGTGCTGTACGCGGCCCTGGAGCGCGAGGAGGGCGGCGTGGCCGCCTACTCCGCCGACCCGGAGGGCCCCGTCCTGCTCGCCGACGGCGCCAGCGGCGGGTCCTACCCCTGTCATCTCGCCGTGGACCCGGCCGGCGCCTGGCTCGCGGTGACCAACTACGGTGACGGCACGCTGGCGCTGTACCGGCTCGGCGACACCGGGCTGCTCACGGGGCGGCCGGTGCCGTTCCACCACGAGGGCCACGGCCCCGACCCCGCACGCCAGGCCGAGCCGCACGCCCACCAGGCGGTCTTCGGCCCCGATGGCGTCCTGTACGTCACCGATCTCGGCACCGACGAGGTCCGCCGCTACGTGCTCGGCGCCGCCGGCCCCGCGCCGCACCCGGAGGGGCCGGTGCGGCTGAAGCCCGGCAGCGGGCCGCGCCACATGGTCCACCTCGGCGGCCGGTGGTTCGTCGGCTGCGAGCTGGACGGCACCGTCGCGGTCTACGACGAGGAGTGGCGCGAGCTCGCCCGCACCCCCGCCAGTCATCGCACCGGCGTGCCCAACCAGGTCTCGCACGTCCAGGCGTCCGGCGACGGCCGCCACCTCTACGTCGCCAACCGCGGGCCGGACACCATCGGCGTGTTCGCCGTCGGCCCGGCCGGCGGCGGAGATCCGCTCACCCAGGTGGCGGAGGTCGGCTCGGGCGGCCTGTGGCCCCGGCACTTCGCCCTGGCCGGCGAGCGGATGTACGTCGCCAACCAGCGCTCCGACGACGTCGCGGCCTTCGTCCTGCGCGAGGGCGTCCCGGTCCCCACCGGGGAGAGCCTGGCCATCGGCAGCCCTTCGTGCGTACTCGCCCTGCCGATCTGACGCCGGGGATAGGGTGGTGATGCCCGCTCACCGTTTGGTCTAGACCAATGTTGGCGACTGCGGCAAAATCTCCATGGCGCAGGCCGCACCGTGTCCGTGAATCGCCCGGAGCGGCCCCGTGTCTCACCGGTAATCTGAATGCGTACCCCATCGGGAGGAACCCGTCATGCGTATCGGAGTGCTCACAGGAGGCGGCGACTGCCCCGGACTCAACGCGGTCATCCGCGCGGTGGTCCGCAAGGGCGTCGGCGTCTACGGCCACGAGTTCGTGGGGTTCCGTGACGGCTGGCGCGGCCCGCTCGAAGGCGACACCATGCCGCTGGACGTCCAGGCGGTGCGCGGCATCCTTCCCCGGGGCGGCACGATCCTCGGCTCGTCCCGCACCAACCCGATCAAGATCGACGGTGGTGTCGACCGCATCAAGGCCAACCTCGCCGAGCAGGGCGTCGACGCGCTGATCGCGATCGGCGGCGAGGACACCCTGGGCGTGGCCAAGCAGCTGTACGACCGCGACGTCAAGGTCATCGGTGTGCCCAAGACCATCGACAACGACCTGAACGCCACCGACTACACCTTCGGCTTCGACACGGCCGTGAACATCGCGGTCGAGGCGATCGACCGGCTGCACACCACGGCCGAGTCGCACCACCGCGCGCTGATCTGCGAGGTCATGGGCCGTCACGCCGGCTGGATCGCCCTGCACGCCGGCATGGCGGGCGGCGCGAACGTCATCCTCATCCCCGAGAAGCCGTTCGACATCGACAAGGTCTGCGAGTACGTCGAGAGCCGCTTCCAGACCCGCTACTCGCCGATCATCGTGGTCGCCGAGGGCGCGCACCCGATCGAGGGCCAGATGGCCCTGCAGGCCGGCGAGCTGGACGCCTTCGGCCACGTCCGCCTCGGCGGCATCGGCGAGTTCCTCGCCAAGGAGATCGAGAAGCGCACCGGCAAGGAGGCCCGCACCACGGTCCTCGGCCACGTCCAGCGCGGCGGCACCCCGACCGCCTACGACCGCGTGCTCGCCACCCGGTTCGGCCTGCAGGCCATCGACGCCGCCCACGAGGGCGACTTCGGGAAGATGGTCGCGCTGCAGGGCACCGACATCATCCGGGTCGGCCTGGACGCCGCGACCGCCGAGCTGAAGACCGTGCCGGCGTCCCGCTACGAGGAGGCCGAGGTCTTCTTCGGCTGATCCTCCCGCCGCACCGTGGGCCCGCGTCCGGGACGCCGGCCCGCCGGGTGGCACCCGCGTGAGCATCCGCCGCCCCTGGCCGTCACGGCCGGGGGCGGTTCGCTTCGTCCCCCCGCCGCGTGCCGCCTCTCAGGGTTCCCGCCGGTCGGGCCGCTGGAACAGCGACCCGGCGCCCGGCGGCGGTGACGGGGCCGAGGGCGCGGCCGCCGGGGCGGCGCCGGCCTGCGCGCGTCGCTCCTCGATCTGGCCGAGCAGCCGGGTCTCGCTCTCCAGCTCCTCCCGGGACGGTGACAGCGTCACCACCAGCAGCAGCACCAGCGTGATCAGGCTGATCCCGATGAGGAGCGGCAGCAGGAAACTCATGGCGGTCGCGCCGGCCAGCGCCTCGGCGGCCTTGGAGCGATCCAGGGTGACGCTGAGCGAGAACATACCGGTGTAGTGCATGCCGGTGACCGCGACCCCCATGATGAGCGCGGCGCCCGTGGTCGCGAGCAGCCCCTCCACCCGCAGGCTGAACCACAGGGCGACGGTCGAGGCCACCACCGCGATCACCACCGACGCCGCGACCGGCAGCGGGTCGTAGTGCTTGACGGCGGCCATGTGCATGGCGGCCATGCCGAGGTAATGCATGGCGGCGACGCCGAGCCCGGTGACCAGCCCCGCGCCGAGCAGCGCGGGCAGGCGTTCGCCGGACCGCGAGACCATGGCCAGGCCGACGCCGACGATGACGACGGCCACCAGGGCGGACACGATGGTGAGCGGCACGTCGTAGGTGATCGCCGTGCCGGGGACGCGGAATCCCGTCATGGCGACGAAGTGCATCACCCAGATGCCGGTGCCGCCGAGCGCGAGCGCGGCGCCCGCCAGCCACCTGAGGCGGGCGCCGCCCTGCGTCCCGCGTGCCCGGCTGGCCAGCAGCAGACTGAGGAACGATCCAATGGCCGACATCACATAGGCGGCCAGCGGAGTGAATATTCCTTGCGCGAAGTGGTCAATATGCGACACTAGGTTTCCTTGGGCAATAAAGATGATCTACAGCATGAAAAACTGATGTTCTGGACAGTGAGCATGGGCGGAGAAGGATTTTCGGTCAAGCTGAGTCCTCGGTTTGTTATCGCCGAAAAGAGGGATCCGGGTCCCCGCCATGATCCGCCGAACGACCGTCCCGCCGGTCCGCGTGCCCACCGCCGATGTCGCCGGGCGGGCTCGGCGGCCCTCGATCCGGGATAAATTGAAGGGTGCCCAGCGCGGGAGGACCTTCCGCCGGCACGTGTCCCCACCCCGACCCCACCATCCCCGCCGGAGGCAGCCCCATGTCCGTCGTGCCCCCGTCAGCGCTGGGCGAGCCCTGCGTACTGCTCAAGCTGGGCGAGGTCGTCCTCAAGGGCAGGAACCGCGAGCTGTTCGAGCGGCGGTTGCAGAACAACATCAGGGCCGCGCTGAAGGACATCGGCATCCGGGTCGACGTGCGGCAGCGCCATGGCGTCATCGCGATTCTGCTCCCCGAGGGCACCACCGTCGAGACCGCCGACGCGGTCGCCCACCGTCTCACCGATGTGATCGGCCTGGTGTGGGTGCACCGCGCCTGGCGGGTGGCCAAGGACCCCGACGCCGTCACCGCCGCCGCGCTCGAGCTCGTCGCCGGCCGCCCCGAGGTCGAGCGCCGCGCCACCTTCGCCGTGCGCTCCCGCCGCCGCGACAAGCGCTTCCCGTTGCGCTCCAACGAGCTCGACCGGCTGGTCGGCGGTGAGATCAACGACAAGTACGACCTGCCGGTGCGGCTGAAGAACCCCGAGCTCACCGTGTACATCGAGGTCGACAGGGACGAGGTGTTCGTCTTCACCGACGGCCTGCCCGGCCAGGGCGGCCTGCCGGTCGGCACCAGCGGGCGCGGCCTGGTGCTGATGTCCGGCGGCATCGACTCCCCGGTGGCCGCCTACCGCATGATGCGGCGCGGCCTGCAGGTCGACTTCCTGCACTTCTCCGGCATCCCCTTCACCACCTCAGAGTCGATCTACAAGGCGTACGCCCTGGTGCGGGCGCTGAGCAGGTTCCAGGGCAAGGGGCGGCTGTTCGTGGTGCCGTTCGGCAAGGCGCAGCAGTCGCTCAAGGCGTCCGGCGCCGACCGGCTGCAGGTCGTGGCGCAGCGCCGCCTGATGCTGAAGACCGCCGAGGAGGTCGCCCACCGGCTGCACCGCGGCGTGCTGGTCACCGGCGACTCGCTGGGCCAGGTGTCCTCCCAGACCCTGCAGAACATCACCGCGCTGGACGACGCCGTCGACATGCCGATCCTGCGTCCGCTCATCGGCATGGACAAGACCGAGATCATGTCCGAGGCCCGGCGCATCGGCACGCTGCAGATCTCCGAGCTGCCGGACGAGGACTGCTGCACGCTGCTGACCCCGCGCCGCGCCGAGACCGCCGCCAAGATCGCCGACCTGCGCCAGATCGAGAAGCGCCTGGACGCCGAGGAGCTCGCCGTCCAGCTCGCCGGCTCCATCCAGGAGTACAAACTGGACGGCGCTCCCGTTCCCGCCTGACCCGTGGCCGGCCGCTCGTGCGGCCGGCCACGGAGGCTTTTCTCGCTAGGCCACCGGGGTGAGCCCGGTGGCGAGCGTGCGGCCCATCAGCGGAGGCAGCTCGCGGACGATGCGGCCGAGCTCGTCCAGATCGCCGTCGACCAGCGCCTGCGGGCCGTCGCACAGCGCCTGCTCGGGGGTGGGGTGCACATCGATGATCACGCCGTCGGCGCCCACCGCGATCGCCGCGCGGGTCAGCGGCAGCACCAGGTCGCGGCGGCCGCCCGAGTGCGAGGGGTCCACGATGACCGGCAGGTGCGCCAGCCGCTGGACCACCGGCACCGCCGAGATGTCCAGCGTGTTGCGGGTGGCCGTCTCGAAGGTGCGGATGCCGCGCTCGCACAGCACGATCTCCAGGTTGCCGCGCTGGGCGATGTACTCCGCGGCCATCAGCCACTCCTCGATGGTGGCGCTCATGCCGCGCTTGAGCATGACCGGCTTGCCGACCGACCCCACGGCCTGCAGCAGGCCGAAGTTCTGCGCGTTGCGGGTGCCGACCTGGAGCATGTCGGCGTAGGAGGCCACCAACTCGACATCGTGCGCGTCCACGACCTCGGTCACGATCGGCAGGCCGGTCTCGGCGCGCACGTCGGCCAGGATGCGCAGGCCCGCCTCGCCCAGCCCCTGGAAGGCGTAGGGGGAGGTGCGGGGCTTGTACGCGCCGCCGCGCAGCAGCGTCGCCCCCGCGGCCTGGGCCATCCGTGCGGCGGCGAGCGTCTGGTCCGGGGTCTCCACCGCGCACGGCCCGGCGATCAGGGTGATGGTGCCCGGGCCGATCGGCACGTTCCCGACGCGCACGGTCGAGCGTTCGGGATGGTGGTCCCTGCTCACGAGCTTGTAGGGCGTCGACACGCGCATGACCTCCGCCACACCGCTCATGCCGCCCAGGTTCAGGTTCATGAACCGGGCGATGTCCCCGACGAGGCCGATGATCGTCCGGTTGACGCCACGGCTGACGAACGCGTCGCCGCCGGCCCTGCTCACCAGGCCGACGATCGCCTCGATGTCCTGCTGCGTGGCCTCCGGGGCCATGACGATGACCATGTGGTGCCTTTCTGCTCCGACCGCGTCGGCGGTCGTCTGGGTTGGCCGGGAACGACAAAGGCCCCGGGTCCGTCCTGGACCCGGGGCCTTCGCCGATGTTTGCCGGTCAGCGCAGCGTCTGACGGCGAACGGACAGCTCCACGGGTCCGTCGCCATACCAAAACTCAAACGCGGTACGCATCGCCGTCAGCATAGCTCATCTCCGCGCCCGCGACGCCGCCCGCCGCCCGCGCCGGGGTGACCCCTGCCCCGGCGGCCCGGCCCCGCCTCGCCCGGATCGTGGCCGGCCGTGGCACGGAAAAGGGGGTACCCCGAGGCAGGGACGCGGTCACCGCGCTAACGGGGTGCCAATGACACGCGGTCAGGAGCGCGGTGGCAGGATTGCTGCGTGCCGGATCATACGGAGGAAGCTCGCCTGCCCCCCGGGCAGTACGTCCCGCGTGGCCACCCCGTCCTGCACTACGGACGGGTCCCGCAGTTCCGCCCGGAGCGCTGGAACCTGGCGGTGTTCGGCGCGACGGCGTCCGGGGAGGAGACCCGCTTCGCCTGGCCGGAGTTCTCCGCGCTGCCGCGCACCAGCGTCATCGCCGACTTCCACTGCGTCACCAAGTTCTCCATCATGGGCAGCGAGTGGGGCGGCGTCCCGGCCACCGTCCTGCTGGACCTGGTCCCGCCCGCTCCCGGCGTCGCCCACGTCATGATCTGGGGCGAGTACGGCTACAGCGCCAACATCCGCATGTCCGACTTCCAGCGCGACACCACCCTGTTCGCTCTCGAACTGGACGAGAAGCCGCTGACCGCCGAGCGCGGCCTGCCGGTGCGCATGGTCGTCCCCCACCTGTACGCGTGGAAGAGCGTCAAATGGGTGCGCGCGGTGGAGTACCTCCTCGCCGACCGCCGCGGGTTCTGGGAGGAGCGCGGCTACCACAACGTCGGCGACCCCTGGCGCGAGCAGCGGTACGCCTACCAGGAGGAGCCCGGCGAGGGCCCGGCCTGACGCGAGGCGTTCTCTCCGCGTTCGCCCACGCTCACCGACGGTGACCGATTACGGTTGCCCGCATGCTGCACACCGGGTGGGCGCTGCTGTGCGCCCTGAGCGGCCTTCTCGGGTACGGACTGGCCCGCCGTGGCCCCGGCGCGGGGCCCGGCGACCGTCCGGGGGACGCCCCCGAGGCCGCGTGCACGGCACTGCACACCGCCTCGGTCGCCGCTCCCTACCTGCGGGCCGGGCTCTCCCGCGACTCGGCCCGCAGGGCCGTCCGCCACCTGCGCGTCCTGGTCGGCGCCACGGCGCTCGTGGTCACCTCCACCGAGCAGATGCTCGCCTGGGACGGCGAGGGGGAGCCGCCCGGCGAAGACCACGTGCGCGATCTGCTCGCGCACGTCCACGGCATCCTGGCCGGCGGGCGGCCGCACGTGGTCGCCGGCGACGAGCTGTTCTGCGAGGCCGACGACTGCGCGATCAGCAGCGCCGTCGTGGTGCCGCTGACCGTCGACGGGCGGGTCATCGGCGCGCTCGCCGCCTACGACCCGCGGGTGAGCGCCACGCTGGTGCGCGCGGCGACCGAGGTCGGCAGGTGGGCGTCCGGGCAGCTCGAACTGGCCGAGCTGGACGCCGTCCGGCGCCGGGCGCTGCGGGCCGAGAGGCGGGCGCTGCGCGCGCAGATCTCCCCGCACTTCATCTGCAACTCACTGGCCACGATCGCCTCCTTCACCCGCAGCGAGCCCGACCGGGCCCGGGAGCTGCTGCTGGACTTCGCCGACTTCGCCCGGCACGCCCTGCGGCGCTCCGGAGACTTCACCACGCTGTCCGACGAGCTCACCTGCGTCGACCGCTACCTGCTGCTGGAGCGGGCCCGCTTCGGGGAGAAGCTCCGCTACGTCGTCGACGTCGTCCCGGAGGTCATGCCGGTGCCCGTGCCCTTCCTGTGCCTGCAGCCCCTGGTGGAGAACGCCATCACCCACGGCATCCGGCACGGCCGGGGCTCCGGCGAGGTGAGCGTCGTGGTGCGCGACGCCGGCGACGAGGTCCACATCACCGTCGGGGACGACGGCGCGGGCATGGAGCCCGAGCGGGTGCGCCGGCTGCTCACCGGCGAGCAGCCCAGCGGCGAGGGAGGAGGCATCGGCCTGGCCAACGTCGACGTCCGGCTGCGCCAGATCTACGGTCAGGAGTACGGGCTGGTGATCGACACCGCTCCGGACAAGGGCACGACCGTGCGCATGCGCGTACCGAAAACCCGGCGCAACCAGAGCTAATCGCATTCGGGTCACTACCGAATGTTGATAGAGGGCTTGCCTGAGCGGCGGTCCGGGCGGCAGCGTGTCCCCATGCTCCGTGTCTTGGCGGTCGACGACGAGGTGCACGCGCTGTCGGAACTGGCCCTGCTCCTGCGGCAGGACAGCCGCGTCGAGCAGGTCCTGACGGCCTCGGACGGCGTCACGGCCCTGCAGGACATGGTCGCGATGATCGGCGCGGGGGACCGGCTCGACGGCGTCTTCCTCGACATCCGCATGCCCGGCCTCGACGGCCTCAACCTCGCCAGGCTGGTCGCCGCGTTCCCGAACCCGCCCAAGCTGGTCTTCGTCACCGCGCACGACGACCGCGCGGTGCAGGCGTTCGAGCTGGAGGCCGTCGACTACCTGCTCAAGCCGCTGCGGCCCGAGCGGGTCGCCGAGGCCGTGCGCCGGCTGGAACAGGCCACCTATGGCCCGGCGGCGCCCGAGCCCGCGATGGACGACGTCATCCCGGTCGAGCTGAGCGGACGCACCAGCTTCGTCCACCAGCACACCGTGGCCTACGCCGAGGCCAGCGGCGACTACGTGCGCCTGCACACCGCCGACGGCACCCACCTGGTGCGCATGTCGCTGGCGGCCCTGGAGCGCCGCTGGGCGTCCTCGGGGTTCATCCGGATCCACCGCAGCACGCTGGTGTCGGCCCGGCACGTCACCGAGATGCGCTTCGACGAGGGCCGCATCGTGCTCCGCGTCGGCGAGACGACCCTGCCGGTGAGCCGCCGCCACAGCCGCCGCGTCCGCGACCAGCTCGTCCGGCAGTTCCGCGTCCCCCCGTCCCCGGCCTTCGGCCTCCCGGCCTGCCCCGCGCCGCCCGCGCCCGGCGCCGAGGCGTCCGAGGCCGGCGGCCAGGCCGCTCGCGCGCCCGGCACCGAGCCGGCCTCGGGCGAAGGGCCAGGGCACCGGGGCGCCCCGCCCGCGCAGCGGCCGGAGGGCTGAGCGGCGGGCGCGCGAGCCCCCGCGCCACCGTTCGTCGGCCCGGGCGCGCCGCTCGTCGCGCCGTGACGCTCCGCATATCGAGGACTACGCACCGCTCGGCGAGCGGAGCCGCAAGAGCCGGCACGACCGCGATGACCCAACGTAATGTCGTCCGCATCGAAGAGCCACTCTGCGTGACCGGGGGGGACACCGGCCCTGACAAGGGCGGACGGACCTTGGACACGCGGATCCCGATGGTGATCACCGGGTCCGGCGCGCCCACACGCGCCGCCGGTGACGCCGAAGGTCGCCGGGCCCTTACCGGGGGGTAGGGCCCGTCGGCCGGGCGGGGCGGGGTGTTCGCCGATCGGCCGCAAGGCCCCGCACGTGATCCGGCCCAAAGGGGGGCGGCCGGATCTCGTTGGCGAACGCCCCGCCCGTGCCCTGCTCGCCAGGGCCGCACGTCGTCCGGCCTGCCCGCGCCGCAAGGGCCGGACGGAGGCGTTCAGCCGGCCGCGGCGGTGACGGACTCGCGGAGCTTCTTCAGCAGCAGGATGTCCTCGCGGTGCTTGTCGGCCTTGCCGGGGGTCTCGATGCACAGCGGCACGCCCGCGGCCGCCGGGTGGCGCAGCAGATCGGCGAACGGCTCGGTGCCGATGTGCCCGGCCCCGATGTTCTCGTGGCGGTCGCGCTTGGAGCCGCACAGATCCTTGGAGTCGTTGGCGTGCACGAGCTTCAGCCGGCCCGGGGCGACGGCGTGCAGGGCGTCCAGCATCTCGGCCACGCCGCCCGGGGCGGCGAGGTCGTGCCCGGCGGAGAAGGCGTGGCAGGTGTCCAGGCAGATGTTCGCCCGCGGGTGGTGGTCCAGCGCGTCGAGGTAGGGGCCGAGGTCCTGCACGGTGGCGCACAGCATCTGCCCCTGGCCGGCCATCGGCTCCAGCAGCAGGTCGGGACCGTCCTCGGGGATCTCCTCCAGCAGCGGCAGCAGGTGCTCGTGGAGCTGCCGCAGCGCGGCGTCCTTCGACTGGCTCACCGCCGACCCGGTGTGCACGACCACGCCGAGCGCGCCGATCTCGGCGCCGCGCCGCAGCGCGTGCCGGACGCTCTCGGTGGACTTCTCCAGGGTGTCGGCGGTGGGCGAGCCCATGTTCACCAGATAGGGGGTGTGGAGGAACACCGGCACGCCGGACTCGCGCAGCGCGGCGTCCTCGGAGGGCTTGCCGTCGTTGAGCGCCCAGCCGCGCGGGTTGGTCACGAAGACCTGGACGACCTCGGCCTCGATCTCGGCCGCGTACCGCAGCCCGCCGGTGGCCAGACCGCCCGCGACCAGCACGTGGCCGCCGATGAGAGAGGTAACCGTCATGATGCTCCCAGCTTATGGGAGAGGCTCCGGTGCGTCTCGCGCCAGGTGGGCGGCGCGTCGGTCCGGGCGATGACGCCCCTGGGACGAGCGCCGCGCCGCACGCGGTGTGCCGCCACCTGGGCCGACGTCCGGGCGGGCAGGCCGGCCCGCCGCGGGCGTTGGAGCATGACACGAAAATTCATGACGATGCGTTGCCGCACTTGGGAGGTCCCGCCGCTGGACCCGGCCCGCCGGCGAGGGTTCACTAGCTGGCATGCCGAACGTCACGCCCGGCCGGCCCGGTCTTTCCGGGCTCAACGCGCTCAGCCCTCCTGAGGCCGAGCGGGAGTTGCTGAGTTGCTGCGCCGCCCCCGCGTTCGCCCGGCGGGTCGCCGGAGCGCGGCCGTTCGCCGACGCCGCCACGCTGGGCGCCGCCGTCCGGGAGGCCGTCCGCGGGCTGAGCTGGCCCGAGGTGCTGGAGGCGCTGTCCGCGCACCCGCGCATCGGCGACCGGCCGGCCGGGGAGGCCCGGGAGGCGTCCTGGTCCCGTGCCGAGCAGTCCGGTACGGCCGGGGCGGACCGCAAGGTGCTGGCGGGGCTGGCCGCGGGCAACGCCGAGTACGAGCGGCGCTTCGGCCACGTGTACCTGGTGTGCGCCACCGGCCTGTCCGCCCCGGAGATGCTCGACCGGCTGCGGGACCGGCTGGGCAACGACGAGGACGCCGAGCGCTCCGTGGTCCGAGAGGAACTCGCCGAGATCGCCGCGCTCCGTGCCCTGAAGCTCGCGAAGCTCGCGGAGCTCGCGGCCGGTGATGCTCCGGGAGGCGGCGGGCGCGGCGGTGGCGGCGGGGAGACCGAGAGCGGTGGGAGCGGCGGACCCGGTGCACACGGCCGGGGCGACGGAGACCGGGAGGGAATGTGAGCCTGTCCACCCATGTGCTGGACTCCAGCAGGGGCCGGCCGGCCGAGGGCATGACCGTCACCCTGTACCAGGGGGACCGGGTCGTCGGCAGTGGCGTGACCGACGACGACGGCCGGCTGGCGGAGTGGCTGCCCCCCGGTGAGCCGGGCAGGGGCGTGCACCGCCTGGTGTTCGACACCGGCGCCTACTTCGCCGCGAGCGGAGTGGTCGGCTTCTACCCCGAGGTCGTCGTCACGTTCGTCGTGGCCGACCCCGAGCAGCACTACCACGTCCCACTGCTGATCAGCCCGTTCGCCTACTCGACCTACCGGGGGAGCTGACGATGGCCATCGTGCTCGGGCCCAACCGTTACGGCAAGGCCGAGACCCGCGTCGTCCACGTCACCCGCGACGGCGAGGTCCACCACCTGAAGGACTGCAACGTCAGCGTCTCGCTCTCGGGAGAGATGGAGCAGGTGCACCGCAGCGGCGACAACGCCGCCGTGCTGCCCACCGACTCGCAGAAGAACACCGTCTACGCCTTCGCCAAGAAGCACGGCATCGGGGAGATCGAGGAGTTCGCCCTGCTGCTGGCCCGCCACTTCGTCGACTCCCAGCCCACGATCCACCACGCCAGGGTGGCGGTGGAGGAGTACGGCTGGGAGCGCCGGGGCCCGCACTCGTTCGCCCGCTCCGGGACCGAGGTGCGCACCTGCGTGGTCCACCACGACCGGGACGGCTCCTCCGCCGTCGTGTCCGGCCTGCGCGACCTGGTCGTGCTCAACTCCACCGGCTCGGAGTTCCACGGCTTCGTGCAGGACGAGTACACGACGCTGGCGCCGGCCACCGACCGCGTCCTGGCCACCGCCGTCACCGCCCGCTGGCGGCACGCCCCGTACGCCGGCCGCACCGGCTCCGGCGGCGAGCGCGACTACGGCCGCTCGTACGCCGAGGCGCGCGAGTGCCTGCTGGACGCCTTCGCCGGCACGCACAGCCTGTCGTTGCAGCAGACCCTCTTCGCGATGGGAGAGCGCGTGCTGCTCGCCCGCCCGGAGATCTGCGAGGTACGGCTGGAGCTGCCCAACAAGCACCACTTCCTGGTCGACCTCGCGCCGTTCGGCATGGACAACGACAACGAGGTGTACTTCGCGGCCGACCGGCCCTACGGCCTGATCGAGGGCGCCGTGCTCCGGGACGGCGCCCCGCCGGCCGGCCCGGCCTGGGACTGAGCGCGCCGGCCGCGACGAGGAGGACGCAACCGATGGACTTCCTGAGACCCGCCACCTGGGCCGAGGCGCTGGCCGCCAAGGCCGCCGACCCCACGGCCGTGCCCATCCAGGGCGGCACGGACGTCATGGTCGAGATCAACTTCGATGTACGCCGCCCGCCCGCGCTGCTCGACCTCACCGCGATCGGCGAGCTCGGCGACTGGGAGCTCACCGCTGACGGGCTGCTGCGGGTCGGGGCCGGCGTGCCGTACGCGCGGATCATCACCGAGCTGGGCGACCGGCTCCCCGGCCTCGCCCAGGCGTCCCGCACGGTGGGCTCGCCGCAGATCCGCAACCGCGGCACGGTCGGCGGCAACCTCGGCGCCGCCTCACCGGCGGGGGACGCCCACCCGCCGCTGCTCGCCTGCGACGCCGTCATCGAGGCCGAGTCCGCCGCCCGCGGCACCCGCATGATCCCGGCCACCGGGTTCTACCTGGGCGTCAAGCGCAACGCCCTCGAACCCGACGAGCTGATCCGCGCCGTGCACCTGCGCCCGGCCACCGGCCCCCAGTACTTCTCCAAGGTCGGCACTCGCAACGCGATGGTGATCGCCGTCTGCTCGTTCGCCCTGGCGCTGCACCCGGGCGAGCGCCGCCTCGGCGCCGCCGTCGGCTCGGCCGCGCCCACCCCGCTGCGCGCCCGCGCCGCCGAGGAGTTCGCCGCGCGCGAGTTCGACTGGTCCGGCGCGACGGCGCTCGACCCCGCGCTGCTCGCGCGGTTCGGCGAGCTGGCCGCCGAGGCCGCCTCGCCCATCGACGACGTGCGCGGCACCGCGGCCTACCGGCGCCACGCGATCGCGGTGCTCGCCCGCCGCACGCTCACATGGGCCTGGAACGACTACCGGGGAAAGGCGGCCGCGTGATGCGCGTGCACCTCACCGTCAACGGCAGGGACGAGACGGTCGACGGCGTCTGGGAGGGCGAGAGCCTGCTGTACGTGCTGCGGGAGCGCATGGGGCTGCCCGGCGCCAAGAACGCCTGCGAGCAGGGCGAGTGCGGCTCCTGCACGGTCTACCTCGACGGGCTGCCGGTGTGCGCCTGCCTGGTGGCCGCCGGTCAGGCCGACGGCCGCCGGGTGCGCACCGTCGAGGGGCTCGCCGACGGCGGCCGGCTGCACCCGATCCAGGAGGCGTTCGTCGAGTGCGGCGCCGTGCAGTGCGGCTTCTGCACCCCCGGCCTGCTCGTCCAGGCGCACGACCTGATCGAACGGGTCGGCGAGCCCAGCGACGCCGAGATCCGCGAGGCCCTGGCGGGCAACCTGTGCCGCTGCACGGGGTACGAGAAGATCCTCGACGCCGTGCGCCTGGCCGCCGCCCGCAGGGGCGCGGCCCGGACCGGCACCGAAGACCGCTCCTGATGACCGGGCTCGGCGGCGGAACGCGATGACCGTGACCGGGAGCGGGAACCCCGAGACCCGATGAGCGAGACCACGAGCGGAACGGAGCGCAGACCATGGGCGGCGGCGTGGCGCAGGGCGGGAGCACGGACGGGGACAGCGGGAACAACGGGAACAACGGGAACACGGCTGTGACCAGGAGCGCGGCGGGCGGCGGGCACGCGTCCGAGACGGTCATCGAGAACGTGGCGATCGCCCCGGTCACCGGTCCGGAGATCACCCGCGGGTACCTGCACGTCCGCGACGGCCGGGTCGTCGCGCTCGGTGAGGGCCCCGGCCCCGAGGCGCCGGGCGCGGAGCGCATCGACGGCACCGGCTGCCTGGCCACCCCCGGCCTGGTCAACACCCACCACCACCTGTACCAGTGGGCGTCCCAGGGCCTGGCCCAGGACGCGACACTGTTCGAGTGGCTCACCGCGCTCTACCGCGTCTGGGCGGCCATGGACGCCGAGGTGGTCAAGGGCGCCGCCACCGCCGGGCTCGGCTGGCTCGCCCTGTCGGGCTGCACCACGACCACCGACCACCACTACATCTTCCCCAAGGGCCGGGGCGACCTGTTCGCCGCCGAGATCGAGGCCGCCCGCGACATCGGCCTGCGCTTCCACCCCTGCCGCGGCTCGATGGACCGCGGCGCCTCACAGGGCGGCCTGCCGCCGGACGAGGTGGTGGAGAGCCTTCCGGAGATCCTCGCGGCCACGGCCGAGGCCATCGACGCCTACCACGACCCCTCGCCCGGATCGATGCTGCGGGTCGCCGTGGCCCCCTGCTCGCCGTTCTCGGTCAGCGCCGACCTGATGACCGAGGCCGCCGCGCTCGCCCGGGCCAAGGGGGTCCGCCTGCACACCCACCTGTGCGAGACCCTCGACGAGGAGGAGCACTGCCTGGAGCAGATGGGCTGCACGCCGGTCGACTACATGGAGAAGCTCGGCTGGCTCGGCCCGGACGTGTGGTTCGCCCATGCCGTCCACCTGCATGATCGCGACATCCAGCGCTTCGCGGCCACCGGCACCGGCTCGGCGCACTGCCCGAGCTCCAACGGCCGGCTCGGCGCGGGCATCGCCCGGGTCTCGGAGATGCTGCGGGAGGGGGCGGTCGTCGGGCTCGGCGTGGACGGCGCCGCCTCCAGCGAGCTCACCCCGCTCGGGGGTGAGATGCGGCAGGCGCTGCTGTTCCAGCGGGCCCGCTACGGCCCGGCCGCCCTCACCGCCCGGCAGGCCCTGGAGATCGCCACCCTCGGCGGCGCCCGTTGCCTGGGACGCGCCGACGAGATCGGCTCGCTGGAGCCGGGCAAGCTGGCCGACATCGTGCTGTGGCGGGTGGACGGGTACGCCGCGGCCGTGGACGACCCCGTGTGCGCGCTGGTCTTCGGCGCGCAGCCGCCCGTGGCCCGGGTGCTCGTCGCCGGGCGCACCGTGGTGGCCGACGGCGAGCTGCGCTCGGTGCCGCACGACGCCGCCGGCCGGGCCGGCGCGGACGCGCACCGCCGCCTGCTCCGCCTGGCCGCCGACCGCGGCATCGCCGTCCGCCCGTGGGGCCGGTCGTGATCGCCGGCCGCGCGCCGTGGAAGATTCTCCTGGGGACGCCGCGGCCGCCCGGGCACGCCCGGGAGCGGCCATGGCGCGGCTCCCCGGGCGAGGTCGGGACAGGTGGAGTGGAGGTCGCCGGGTGATGTCGGGACATGTGCTGGTCGCGCCGGACAAGTTCAAAGGATCTCTCAGCGCCGTCGAGGTGGCCGGGCGCGTGGCCGCCGGGCTGCGCGCCGCCCATCCGGAGGTCGAGGTGGTCACCATGCCGGTGGCCGACGGCGGGGACGGCACGGTCGAGGCCGCCGTCGCCTGCGGGTTCCGGCGGGCCGAGACCGTCGCCGCCGGGCCCACCGGCGAGCCGGTGCGCGCGGCCTACGCCCTGCGAGGCGACGTCGCCGTGGTCGAGCTGGCCGAGGCCTCCGGCCTGCACCGGCTCACCGGAGGCCGGCTCGCCCCGCTCACCGCGACCAGCCACGGCACCGGCGACCTGATCGCGGCGGCGCTGCGCCACCGCCCCCGGCAGATCGTGCTCGGCCTGGGCGGCAGCGCCTGCACCGACGGCGGCTCGGGCATGGTGCGCGCCCTCGGCGTGCGCCTGCTCGACGCCCGCGGCCGCGAACTGCCCCCCGGCGGGGGAGCATTGACCGACCTGCGCACCCTGGACCTGTCCGGCTTCACCCGGCCGGCCGGCACCGCGTTCGTCGTGGCCAGCGACGTGGACAACCCCCTGCTCGGCCCGGACGGCGCCGCCGCCGTGTACGGCCCGCAGAAGGGCGCCGGGCCGGACGAGCTGCCCCGGCTGGAGGAGGGGCTGGCCCACTGGGCGGACGTCGCCGAGCGCGAGCTGGGCGTGCGCCTGCGCGACGCCCCGGGTGCCGGGGCGGCGGGCGGCGTCGGGTTCGCCGCGCTGGCCTTCCTCGGCGCGCGGGTCCGGCCGGGCATCGGCCTGCTGCTGGACCTGCTCGGCTTCGCCGACCGGCTCGCCGGCGCCCGCCTGGTGGTGACCGGGGAGGGGTCGCTCGACGAGCAGACGCTGCGCGGCAAGGCCCCGGCCGGGGTCGCCGAGGCGGCCGGCCGCGCCGGGGTGCCGGTCGTCGCCGTCTGCGGCCGGCGGACCCTCACCGGCGAGCAGTTGCGCGCGGCGGGCATCCAGGCGGCGTTCGCGCTGACCGACATCGAGGCGGACGTGCGCCGCTGCATGGCCGAGGCCGGCCCGCTGCTGGAACGGCTCGCCGCCACACTCGTCGCCGACCGGCTCCCGGAGGTGCCCGCCCATGTCCGCGACTGACCCCGCCCGCCCGACCGCGCCGGGGCCCGCGCAGGCCTCCTCGGCCCCCGGTGGCCCGCCTTTCCCCGCGGAGCGTCCTGCCGTTCCCTCTCGTACGGACGGCGCTGCGCACTCCCAGCCGGACGGCCCCACTCACCCCGGTGTGGAGGGCCCCGCTCTCCTCGCCGCCGACAGTCCCGGATCCGTGCCTGCTCCGCGCCTTGCGGCTTCGCGCGCGCGGGGCCTAGGGCCCTCCCGTACCGACGGCTCCGAGGCCGCACCGGCCGGTGGGCGGCAACCCGGTGATCCGCACCTCGAGGCGGGGCCGTTCGACCTGGTGGTGCGGTCGCGGCGGGTCGTGCTCCCCGGTGGGGAGCGGGCGCTGGCGGTGGCCGTCCGGGACGGGGTGATCGCGGCCCTGCTGCCCTACGACGCCGAGGCGAGCGCCGCGGAGCGGGTGGACCTCGGGCAGGTGTGCCTGCTGCCCGGCCTGGTGGACAGCCATGTGCACGTCAACGAGCCGGGCCGTACCCACTGGGAGGGCTTCGCCACGGCGACCAGGGCGGCGGCGGCCGGCGGCGTCACCACGATCATCGACATGCCGCTGAACTCCCTGCCGCCCACCGTGGACGTCGCGGCCCTGGCGGTCAAGCGGGCCGCGGCGGCCGGGAAGTGCGCCGTCGACGTCGGCTTCTGGGGCGGCGCCATCCCCGGCAACGCCGCGGAGCTGCGGCCGCTGCACGAGGCGGGCGTGTACGGGTTCAAGTGCTTCCTGTCGCCCTCGGGCGTGGAGGAGTTCCCGCCGCTGGACGAGACGGGGCTGCGCGCGGCGATGCGCGAGCTGGCCGCGTTCGACGGGCTCATGGTGGTGCACGCCGAGGACCCCGCACTGCTCACCGACCCGGTCGGTCCGACATATCGCCAATTTCTGGACTCGCGGCCTGGGGAGGCCGAGCGGCGGGCCGTCGAGCGGGTCATCGCCGCCGCCCGCGACACCGGAGCCCGCGCGCACATCCTGCACGTGTCGGCCGCCGCCTGCCTGGAGCCGCTGGAGGCCGCGCAGCGCGACGGCGTGCGGGTCAGCGCCGAGACCTGCCCGCACTACCTGACCCTCACCGCCGGCCAGGTGCGCGGCCCCGAGTTCAAGTGCTGCCCGCCCATCAGAGACGAGGGCAACCGCGACGAGCTGTGGCAGGGGCTCGCGGCCGGCGTGCTGACCTGCGTCGTCTCCGACCACTCGCCCTCCACGCCCGACCTGAAGACGCCCGACTTCGCCACCGCCTGGGGCGGGATCTCCTCACTCCAGGTCGGCCTGCCCGCCATCTGGACCGAGGCCCGCGAGCGCGGGCACCCCCTGACCCGGGTGACCGAGTGGATGGCGCGGGGGCCGGCGGCGCTCGCGGGCCTGCCGGCCAAGGGCCGCATCGCCGTGGGTGCCGACGCCGACCTGGTCGCCTTCGACGACACCGCCGCGTTCACCGTGGACGCCGCCGAGCTGCGCCACCGCAACCCGCTCACCCCCTACCACGGCCGCACGCTGACCGGGGTGGTCGGCGCCACGTGGCTGCGCGGCAGGCCCGTCACCGACTCCACCCCGCCCTTCGGAGCCCTCCTGTGACCCTCCGCCCGCCGCACGGCCCGGTACGCGACCCGGCAGGGACCCCGGCGCGGAACGGGTCCGCGGACCCGGCCCGGCTCCCCGATCTGGCGCTGCGCTCGTACGGCGGGTCGGTGCTCGCCGCCAGCGACGAGTCCTTCGCCGAGCGCCAGGCGCTGATCAGGCCCGGCAGGCCCGCCTTCCAGCCCGGGACGTTCGGGCCGCGCGGGCAGGTGTACGACGGCTGGGAGACCCGCCGCCGGCGCGACCCCGGGCACGACTGGGCGATCGTCCGGCTCGGCATGCCGGGCGTCATCAGGGGCGTGGTGGTGGACACCGCCTGGTTCACCGGCAACTACCCGCCGCACGCCTGGGTCGAGGCGTGCGAGATGGCGGGCCATCCCTCGGTGGCCGAGCTGACCGCGGCCGCCTGGACCGAGATCGTGCCGAAGAGCCCGCTGACCGGCGACAGCGAGCACTTCTTCGCGGTGCCCGGCGGCCGGCGGTACACGCACGTCCGGCTCAACATCCACCCGGACGGCGGCGTGGCGCGGCTGCGGGTGCACGGCGAGGTGGTGCCCGACCGCGCGCTGTGGGCCGACATGCCGGTGGACCTCGCGGCCCTGGAGAACGGCGCGCTGGTCACCGCCTGCTCGGACGAGTTCTACTCCTCGCCGCTCAACGTCATCGCCCCCGGCCTGCCCCGCCACCAGGCCGAGGGCTGGGAGACCGCCCGCCGGCGGGACGGCGGCCACGACTGGCTGGTCGTGCGGCTCGCCGCCCCCGGGGTGATCCGCCTCGCCGAGCTCGACACCGCCAACCTCGTCTACAACGCGCCCGGCGCCGCGGCCCTGCACGGCGCGGACGCGCGCGGCGGCGGCACGCCGGGGGAGGACGCCGAGTGGTTCGACCTGCTGTCCCGCACCGCGTTGCAGCCCGACACCCGCCACCGTTTCCGGCTCACCGGGGAGCGGGTGGTCACTCATGTGCGCCTGGCCATCCACCCGGACGGCGGCATGGGACGGCTCCGGCTCTACGGCACCCCCGCCCCGCCCGGCTGAGGCGGGCAACCCTTGCGCGGCTTCAAGGGTTTGGGCATGCTCGGGCCATGGAACGCGTGCGGTCGCCGCGCGACCATGAGCTGCTCGTGGCCGCCAGACACATCGCCGTCGCCCTCGGGTACACCGCCGCCGACGTCACCGGGCTCGCGGTCGAGCTGGGTGGGCTGGGCCGCCGCGACTGGCCCACCGCCGACCTGCTGCTGATCGCCCTGGCCGAGCTGGCGCGCCGCGAGCCGGGCCGTGCGGACCTGGTGGGCGCGGTCGAGGCGGGCGAGATCCTCGGTGTCTCCCGCGCGCGCGTGCACCAGCTCGCCGAGCGGCCCGACTTCCCGGCGCCCCGTTATGTGCTGGCCGCGGGCAAGCTCTGGGATCGGGCCGACATCGCCGCCTTCGGCGCCCGCTGGCGCCGCCGTCCGGGCCGTCCCCGCAAACCCGGCACCGGCGCCGACCCGCGACTCCCCCCGGCCCCGGACGACCCGGACCCCTGACCGGTCCCGTCCGGCCCATCGGGGGCCAGGTCGGGGAGCCGTTCCCGAGTCCGTCGCCATGGTGCGCTCGGCGTACACCTCAGGGCCGGTGGCCGCCGGCGTGTCGCCGGCGCGAGGCGGCGCTGTCGAGGTGCCACGCCACCCACCGCTCGCCGCAACGCCGGTAGACCGGCCACGCCGCGACATGGGCACGTTCTCCCGAGAGTGCGCACGCGTCGGCCGGCGTCCCGATCCCGGGGCCGATCAGCGCCGGCGGATCGGGACGCCGTGCCGAGGATCGCCGGCGAGGACGCATGCCGTCCCCGCCGGCCTGCGAGATCCCGCTGCGACGCCCTCCATGAGGGCGATCACGGGTCAGCGGCGGTCAGTGCCAGATGGTGACGCGGGTGCCGGCCGGGGCCTGGCCGAGGGGGTTCTCCGCGACCACCGCACCGGTCCCGGCGATCTTGCGGACCCGGACCCGGAAGCCCGCGGTGCGCAGCTCGCTCACGGCGTCGGTGACCTTCTTGAAGCGGACGTCCGGGATGGGCACCAGGGCCTGGCCGGGCTGGGCGTTGTCCGGGTTCTCCCAGGGCCAGTGGAAGCCGGTGTCGGGTCCCTTGGAGCAGGTGAGCTGCACCGCCTGCCCGGCCGTCACCTCGGCGCGGGCCGCGGGGACCTGCGCGATGATCGTGTTGGGCTGGGCCTGGTCGGTCTGCTGGACGACCGTCGGGTTGAAGCCCTTCTGCCGCAGGAAGGCGTCGGCCTGGTCGCACTGCATCTCGCTGACGTCGGGCATCAGCAGCCCGGCGCTGAGCACGAGCTGCACCTTGCTGCCCTCGCGGAGCCTGGTGCCCACGGCCGGGCTGGTGCGCATCACCAGACCACGCTGGACGGTGTCGCTCGGCACCCGGCTCACGCTGCCCGGCGTGAGACCGACCTCGGAGATCTTGGCCCGCGCGTCGCCCTCGGAGAGGTTGACCACGTTCGGCACCGGGACCTTCACCGGCCCGGAGGACGGGATGAGGGTGATGACGGCGTCCTTCAGCACCTCTTTGCCCGGCTCGGGGTCACTGCGCAGCACCTTGTCCTCGGCGAGCTTGTCGTCGTGCTCGGCCGGGCCGATCTTGACGGTGAAGCCCTGCTTCTCGGCCTGCGCCTTGGCCAGCGCGACGTTGAGGCCGAGCAGTTCGGGGACCTTGGTGTACCGGCCCTCGGAGAACCACCAGCCGGTGCCGGCGATCGCGGCGACCATGACGACCGCCAGCGCGGCCAGGAACCAGACGGGCCGCACGCCGCGGCGCCTGGCGGGCGCGGGCGGGGCGATCTCGGGGGCGGCCAGCATCTCGGTGCGTGAGGCGACCATCGTCGGGTTGGCGGGCGGGGCGCCGAACCCGCGGGGCATGGAGGGCGACGTCGCGCCGGGAAGCGGGCGCTGCGGCGTGGAGTCGTGCGGCATCACCCGGTGGGTCTCGACGGCGGCGACGAGCATCGCGGTCGCGTCGGTCGGCCGGCGCGCGGGGTCGCGGTCGGTCGCCGCCAGCACCAGCGCGTCGAGCGCGGCCGGGACGCCCGGCACGAGCGTCGACGGCGCGGGCACCCGGTCGTGGACGTGGCGGTAGGCCACCGACATGGGGCTCTCGCCCAGGTAGGGCTGCTGCCCGGTCAGCAGCTCGAACAGCATCACCCCAGCGGCGTACACGTCGCTGCGCGTGTCGGCCACCCCAGAGGTGACCTGCTCGGGCGACATGTACGCGATAGTGCCGATCATGACACCGGTCTTGGTCTGGTTGCCCGCGTCGATGGCGCGGGCCAGCCCGAAATCGGCCACCTTGACCCGGCCGTCGTCGCTGAGCAGGACGTTCTCCGGCTTGACGTCCCGGTGCACCATGCCGGTCTGATGCGCGGCGCCGAGGGCGGCCAGCACCGGGATCATGATCTCCAGGGCCTCGCGCGCGGGCAGGCGGCCGCGCTCGCGCAGCACGTCGCGCATGGTGCGCCCGGGGACGTACTCCATCGACAGATAGACGTTGCCGGCGTCGGCGCCCTGGTCGAAGACATGGACGACGTTCGGGTGCGACAGGCTGGCCACGGACTTGGCCTCGCCGATGAAACGCCGCACGAAATCGGGGTCCTCGGCGAGCGAGGGGTGCATGACCTTCAGGGCGACCGTGCGGTCGAGCCGGACGTCCAGCGCGAGGTAGACGGCGGCCATGCCGCCCCGGGCGATCCGGGACTCGACCCGATAACGCCCGTCCAGCAGCCGCCCTAGAAGGGGGTCCGCAACCGTCGTGTCCACGGGAGTGAGTTTACGGGCGGTTTGCCAGGCCGAGGGCAAGCACATCCCAAACCGATGCCGACATGTTCTCCCGTCCCGAAGGGCTCGTCGTTGTCACCTGGCACCGGGCTCGATCGCCGGTGAAGAGGCCTCAGCGTACCGCCGGCGAGGGATCCGACCGGCGAGGCGCGCCATGCGACCTGCGATGACGGCCTCGCGCATCGCCGTCGCCATCAGCCCGGGCCGCCGCGCGCGGGTGACCGCGCTGGCGAGCAGGACCGCGTCGCATCCTAGCTCCATCGCCAGCGCGGCGTCGCTCGCCGTGCCGATGCCGGCGTCCAGGATCACCGGGACGCCCGCGGCCTCCACGATGAGCTCGATGTTGTGCGGGTTGCGGATGCCGAGGCCGGAGCCGATGGGGGAGCCGAGCGGCATGACCGCCGCGCATCCGGCCTGCTCCAGCCGCCGGGCGAGGGCCGGGTCGTCCCCGATGTAGGGCAGCACGACGAACCCGTCGGCGACCAGTCGCTCGGCGGCGTCGAACGTCTCGATGGGATCGGGGAGCAGGGTCCGCTCGTCGCTGATGACCTCCAGCTTCACCCAGTTCGTGCCGAGCGCCTCGCGGGCCAGGCGGGCGGTGAGCACGGCCTCGCCGGCCGTGTAGCAGCCGGCCGTGTTCGGCAGCACCCTGATGCCGCGGGCGCGCAGCACGTCGAGCACCGATCCGCGTGCGGCGGGGTCCAGCCGGCGCATGGCCACCGTCGTGAGTTCGGTGCCGGACGCGTCCAGTGCCCGGTCCAGGACGTCCAGCGACGGCGCGCCCCCGGTGCCCATGATCAGCCGGGAGGTGAACTTCTCGCCGGCGACGACCAGCACGTCGCCGTCGAGGCCGGTGTCCCATCCCTGCGCCGTCCCGTCCCCGGTCATCGCGTCTTCTCCGCTCGTGCCGTACCCGGTCACCCCGCGCTCCTTCCTCATGTCCTGCCCGCCCTGTGCCTGCCCGCTCCGTGCCGGGGTCGTGTCGCGGTCAGCCACCCTGCACCGCCGTCAGCACCTCGACGCGGTCGTGCTCCGACAGCGGGGTCGAGTCCCAGGCGCCGCGCCGCACCACCTCGTCGTTCACCGCCACCGCGACGCCCGCGACGGCCGAGGTCAGCTCCTGTACGGCCCGCCGCACCGTCGCGTCGGCGGGCAGGTCGTGCGGGACTCCGTTGATCAAGACGTTCATCGGCGTTCCGGGGCGGGGGAGCCCTGGCCGCATCGCCAGGGGCGCGGGCCCCGTTCCTCCTTCGTTCGAGCTGCGTTCGGGTCGGTTCGAGGTTCGTGCGGGCGTTCGAGGGGGGGAGAGGAGGGGCGGGACGGTGCCCCGAGTGGTCAGGAGAAACGCGACGGGGCACAGAGCGCGGCCAGCGGCGCGAGGCCGTCAGGCCACGCGTGATCCGCGGGCTGTGCCGGCCATGTGGGCTTCGCGGGCTCCGCCCGCTCCGCGGGCGTTGTGCGCTCCATGGACCGCGCGGGGCCGGGGCCGAAGGCCGCGGTGGCCAGGTCCGCGGTGAGCGGGGCCAGCAGGACGCCGCCGCGGTGGTGGCCGGTCGCCAGGACCAGCCCGTCCAGGCCGCTCGGCCCGATGACCGGCAGGTTGTCCGGCGTCCCCGGGCGCAGCCCCGCCGACACGTCGGCGACTTCCAGCTCGGTGATGCCGGGCACCAGCTCACGGGCGTCGCGCAGCAACTCCCACAGGGCCCCGGCGGTCACCCGTGTGTCGAACCCCATCTCCTCCTGCGTGGCGCCGAGGACGATCTCGCCGTCGCCGCGCGGCACCAGGTAGGCACGTGAGCCGTGCACCATGCCGCGCACGCACCGGGTAAGGAGGCCCGGCGCGCCCCGCAGCCGCATGATCTGCCCCTTCACCGGCCGCACCGGCGGGAGCGCCTCCGGCGGCAGGCCGTCCAGCGAGCCCGACCAGGCCCCGGCGGCCAGCACCACGAGGCCGGCCCAGAACGTCGCGCCGGACGCGCACCGCACGCCGGTCACCGTCCGGTCGGTGGTGACCAGCCCGGTCACCCGGTCGGTCACGATCTGTACGCCGCGGCGGGCCAGGGCGGCGAGCAGGGCGGCCGTCACCCGGCGCGGGTCGACCCAGGCATCGCCCGAGGCCAGGATGCCGCCGCGCACACCGGGGGCGAGCATCGGCTCCGCCCGGCGGCACTCGCGCCCGGTGAGGCGCTCGACGGGCAGGGAGAGCTTCTCCAGGAAGCCGGCCATCTCCTCCAGCGCCACCAGGTCGTCGGCGGTGAAGGCCACGTCGAGCGTGCCGTCGGTGCGGTGGTCGACGTCCATGCCGGCCTCCTCCGACAGCTCGGCCGCGAACGCCGGCCAGCGGGCCAGCGAGGCCAGGCCCAGCCGCAGCAGGGGCTCCTCGGTGTAGGTCACCTCGCTCACCGGGGCGAGCATGCCCGCCGCCGCGTGCGAGGCGCCCGACCCGGGCGCCGGGTCGATGACGATGACGCCGCGGCCCTCGCGCGCGGCCCGCCAGGCGATCGACAGGCCGATGACGCCGCCGCCCACCACGACCAGGTCGGCACCGCCGCTGCCGCCGCCGGAGGGCGCCGTCGCGTGTGGTGAGTCCATGGAGATCCGCTCCCTTCGCCGGCATGATCCGGATCAGGTTCCTGGCGGTCGAGGGCCGCGAGCCCTCCTCTCAGCCCGGTTCCGCCGGGCTCCCGCGCGTACTGTCCACCCAAGGGTATTCCCGCCCGGAAGTGTCCGCGGACCCGGGCATTCCTCCCCGGGTACGGCTTGCGCTACCGCATGAGCAGTCTCATTACTGGCCGTATGGGTTAGTGAGCTAATTTGTTACCAAATCGCCGTTGGCGAGTTACCATCCTCGCCGCTTAGGGTCAAGTTGTGAATCATGTCGTGGTGGTGGGAGCCGGACTGGCCGGCGTGCGGAGTGTCGAGGCTCTACGGGCGCGCGGATACCGAGGGCGCGTCACCCTGATCGGGGAGGAGGCCCATCGTCCGTATGACCGGCCTCCCCTGTCCAAGGCGGTGTTGCTGGGCGATCTGGACTCCACCGAGGTGGACTCCGACCTCGGCGCGCTCAACATCGATGTGCGCACCGACGTCTCCGCCAAGGGCCTGCGCGAGGGCACCGTGGAGACCACCGAGGGCGAGCTGGAGTACGAGGGCCTGGTGATCGCCACCGGCGCCTCTCCGATCCGGCTGCGCGGCGAGGGCCCGCAGTACGTGCTGCGCACCATCGATGACGCGCTCGCCCTGCGCGCCGCGCTGGTGCCCGGTGCCCGTGTCGTCGTCGTGGGCGCGGGCTGGATCGGCGCCGAGGTCGCCACCGCCGCCCAGCGCGCCGGCTGCCGGGTGACCGTCGTCGAGGCCGCGGCCGCCCCGCTCAGCGCGGCCCTCGGCCCCGAGGTCGGCGCCTGCACCGCCCCCTGGTACGCCGAGGCGGGCATCGAACTGCTGCTCGGCACCATGGTCGGCTCGGTCGACCCCGGCGGCCTCACCATGATGGACGGCTCGTGGATCCCCGCCGACGTCGTCGTGACCGGCATCGGCGTGCGTCCCAACGTCGCGTGGCTGGCCGGCTCGGGCCTCGAACTGGACAACGGCGTCGTCGTCGACGAGCGGCTGCGCACCTCGATGGACCGCGTGGTGGCGGCGGGCGACTGCGCGGCCTGGTGGTCGCGCCGCTTCGGGCGCCGCATGCGCGTGGAGCACTGGGACACCGCGCTGAACGCGCCCGAGACCGCCGTGGCCAGCCTCCTCGGCGACTGCGCGATCTACGACCCGGTGCCCTACTTCTGGTCGGAGCAGTTCGGCCGCATGGTCCAGTACGCCGGAAACCACGAGGGCGCCCGGCTGGTCATGCGCGGAGACCCCGGCGCCGGCCGCAAGTGGGCGGCGTTCTGGCTCACCGAGGACGACCGGCTGGCCGCCATCCTCACCGTCGACCGTCCCCGTGACCTGGTACAGGGCCGCCGCATCGTCGAAGGAGGGCAAAGACTTGACGTCGATCGCGCGATGGACCCCTCGATACCCTTGCGCGACTGCCTGTGACCCCTGCCGGGTGTTTGAGAACTCGCGCGACGTGGTAGTTGTGGTGGCGTGACGCTTTCTGTTGCGCAGATCGACCGGGAAACCGACCAGCTCGTAGGGGAATGGCTTCCCCTCACCGAAGTGGGCCGGCGGCTCGGGCTCAGCATCGGCCGGGCCAAGCAGCTTCTCAAGGACAAGAAGCTGATCGGCGTCCGCCGTGGCGGACCCGAGCCGGAGGTTCCCGCGAAGTTCATCGCAGGTAACGATGTGGTGAAGGGCCTGCCAGGCACACTCACCGTCCTGTCCGACTCGGGGTACGACGACGTCGCGGCCCTGCGCTGGTTGTTCACCGCCGACGACTCCCTGCCGGGAGCGCCGGTCGACGCGATCCTCGCAGGTCGGCACACCGAGGTGAAGCGGCGTGCCCAAGCGCTCGCTTTCTGACGCGCGGCTCTACCTCTGCACCGATGGACGCCGCCGCCAGGGCGACCTGCCGTCCTTTCTGGACGCCGTCCTGGCGAACGGCGTGGACATCGTCCAGCTCCGCGAGAAGGGCCTTGAGGCCCGCGAGGAGCTGGACCTGCTGGAGGTCTTCCGCGCGGCCTGCGACCGGCACGGAGCCCTGCTCGCGGTCAACGACCGGGCCGACATCGCCTACGCGGCCCGGCCCGACGTGCTGCACCTCGGCCAGGACGACCTGCCCGTGGCGGTCGCGCGCGACATCCTCGGGCCCGATGTCCTGATCGGCCGCTCCACCCACAGCGAGGCCGAGGCCTCCGCCGCGGCGCAGGAGGAGGGGGTCGACTACTTCTGCTGCGGTCCGATCTGGCCGACGCCCACCAAACCGGGCCGTTTCGCGCCCGGCCCCGAGCTGCTCAAGCACGCCGCGGGCCTGCCGGGCGACCGGCCGTGGTTCGGCATCGGCGGCATCGACCTGGGCAATCTGGACGACGTCCTGTCCTACGGGGCGACCCGCGTCGTGGTGGTGCGCGCCATCACCGAGGCCGAGGACCCCGGCGCCGCCGCGGCGGAGTTCGCCCGCCGCCTGGCTCCCGCCTGACGCGTCCTGGCTCGTTCCACCGCCCGCCCGCGGACGCATGGGTTCCGCGGGCGGCGGCGCGGTCAGCTGCGGCGGCTGGTCGCGGCGATGGCCAGCTCGCGCAGGGCTTCGCGGGCCTCGGCGGTGATCGGCGCGCTCTCCAGGCAGGCCAGGGCGTCGTCCAGGTACCGCTTGATCATCTCCTCGCTCGCCGCGAGGGCGCCGGTCTCCTCGATGATCTCCCGCAGCCGGCGGACGCCGTCCTCCTCCAGCTTGGGGTCGCCGAGCAGCAGGCGCACGTCGGCCGCCTGCCGCGGCGTCGCCTCCGACAGCGCACGGGCGATCAGCATCGTCCGCTTGCCCTCGCGCAGGTCGTCCCCGGCCGGCTTGCCGGTCTCCACCGGGTCGCCGAACACCCCGAGCACGTCGTCGCGAAGCTGGAAGGCGATGCCCACCTTCTGCCCGTAGTCCACGCACAGCCGGTCGATCCACGGCTCCTCGGCGCGCGCGGCCAGCAGCAGGCCGAGACGCAGCGGCTGCTCCACCGAGTACTTGCCGCTCTTGTGCAGGGCGACCCGCAGCGCGCTCTCGAAGGTGCCGCCGCCGTGCGCCTGCTCCAGCAGGTCGAGGTACTGCCCGCACATCAGCTCGGTGCGCATCTGGTCGTGCACCCTCTCGGCGGCGGCCAGCGACGCGGCCGGCAGCCCGCTCGTCCGCCACATCTCGCTCGACCACACCAGCAGGAGGCTGCCCAGCAGCACCGCGGCACCCTCGCCGAACTGCTCGGCCGACCCCTGCCAGCCGGACTCCTCGTGCAGCGCCTGGAACCGGCGGTGGGCCGCGGGCCGGCCCCGGCGCAGGTCGCTGGCGTCCATGACGTCGTCGTGGATCAGGGCGCTCGCCTGGAGCAACTCCAGTGAGGCGGCGGCGGTGAAGATCGCGGGGTCGTCGCCTCCGCCGGCGCCCCGCCAGCCCCAGTAGCAGAACGCCGGGCGCAGGCGCTTGCCGCCCGACAGGAAGTCCTCGGCGGCTTCGAGGAGAGGGTTCAGCTCCGGACCACTGATCAGGGGGCGCTGCCGGTCGACGAACGCTCGCAGGCGCTGGTCCACCTCGGCGAGGAACACGTCCGACAGGGCGAAGGAAGTGGGCATGCTCTGAGATTAACGGCCCCACAACGGGCCGCTGATCGGCCTCCCCTCGTGTTACGAGACGCGCCTGCCGGGGAAGGCGCGTTCCCCGTTACGGTCTGAAGTGCGAGACCACCGTGCCGGTCACGCCCGGGTGAGCCCACAATCGTGACGACACCGCTGTGGCACTGTGGTTTCACGCCTCACCAGGCCTGTCCCGGCGGCCTTCCGCACGCCGCCGGCCCGGCCGCGACCGGCCGTGAGCGGCGCACGATCAGGGCCGGCGATGGGACCGTGACGAGAAAGCGCACGTTGGCGATCGGTGCGCGAGGGCGTGGACCTGTAGCCTTGGCAGCATGGCTCTGGGTCGTCCATCAGTCCTTCCCGACCGCGTTCCGACGGTGCGGGAGCTGCTCGCCTCCGGGCGGCGTTCGTTCTCGTTCGAGTTCTTCCCTCCGAAGACCGACGCGGGGGAGCGGCAGCTGTGGCACGTCATCCGTGACCTCGAGCGGCTGCAGCCGACCTTCGTCTCGGTGACCTACGGCGCCGGCGGCTCGACCCGCGACCGCACGGTCGAGATCGTCGAGCGGCTGGCCCACGAGACGACGCTCACGCCGGTCGCGCACTTCACCGCCGTCGAGCACTCGGTGCGCGAGCTGCGCCACCTGGTCGGCAGGTTCGCCGGGGCCGGGGTGCGCAACATCCTCGCCGTGCGCGGGGACCCGCCCGGCCGTGACCCGCTGGCCGAGTGGACCAAGCACCCCGAGGGCGTCGCGTACGCCGAAGACCTCGTCCGCCTGATCCGCCAGTCGGGCGACTTCTGCGTCGGCGTCGCGGCCTTCCCCTACCGGCACCCGAGGTCCCCGTCCGTGGAGTCCGACACCGAGTACTTCGTCCGCAAGTGCCGGGCCGGCGCCGACTACGCCATCACCCAGATGTTCTTCCGCGCCGAGGACTACCTGCGCCTGCGTGACCGGGTGGCCGCCGCGGGCTGCGACACGCCCATCATCCCCGGCATCATGCCGGTCACCCAGGTGAGCACGATCGCCCGGTCGGAGCAGCTCTCCGGGGCTCCGTTCCCGCCCGACGTGGCGGCGCGGTTCGAGGCCGTGGCCGACGACCCGGCCGCGGTGCGCCGCCTCGGCATCGAGCACGCCGCCGAGCTGTGCCAGACCCTCCTCGACGAGGGGGCGCCGGGCATCCACTTCATCACCTTCAACAAGTCGAGCGCGACCCGCGAGGTCTACCAGGCGCTGGTGCCCGCCCCCGCTCCCGTCGGCTAGCGCGGTGATCGCGTACGTTCACCGGGCGCGGCTCCCCGCTGCGGCCATGTGCGGGATGTGATCGGCGCCGGGTTGGCGGGGCGTGGTACGGCGATGCCGGCTACGGCGTCCGACCCGGTCAGCGTTCATGGACAGCGCACGAGCACGTCGAGCCACCCGGCGGTCAGGGTCCTGGGCGCCGGGCTCAGGACCCCGCCTCCGGTCACCGCGACGCCGAGAGCGGCGGGCGTCCGGCGCCTGCGGGCCCAGGGGGTGCGGAGCCGTAGGGGAGAGCGGCGGGGTCAGGGCATCGGGGGGAGGGGCAGCGGGGCGCCCACGATGGCGTACCGCTCGTACCCGCCGGGGAAGACGTACATCGTGATCAGGTCGACGAAGCCCAGCCGCCGGTAGAGATGCCGCGCGGCCGTCGGCTCGTCGTGGGTGGACATGACCGCCGTACGCTCGCCCCTTCCCGCGCACAGGCCGTGCACCAGCCGCCGCCCCACGCCCTTGCCCTGGTACTCCGGGCGCACGTGGACCTCGGCGATCTCCAGGGCGTTGTCGAACCAGGCCGCCGCGGCCGGCGCGCCCTCGCGCTCCTCCAGCGCGCGGCGCACGACGTCGTGCCACCACTGGCCGGCCGAGCCGTGGAAGCCGTACCCGAAGCCGATGACGGCCCCATCGGCCTCCTCGGCCAGCAGGCAGGTGAAGTCCGGGTAGGTGGCGTGGTGGCGCATGATGCTCTGCCGGCCCGAGAGCTGGTCGTCCGGCGGGCGCATCGCCACCGTGTAGATGTCGATCACGGTGGCGATCGAGGCGGCGAACTCCTCGGGGCCGGCGCGTCGCAGTTCGATCACTTTTCGCACACTAGCAGCACGCCGATCGGGCCTGCCTGACTCACTCCACCTCGACCGGCGTGCCGCCGGTCACCCGCACCAGCTCGTCGAACGTCGTCGGGAAGACCGTGTGGACGTGCCCGGCGGCGGCCCAGACGACCTCGTGCTTGGCCAGCCAGGTGTCGACCAGCGTGCGGATCGGCGCCGGGTGCCCGACCGGGGCCACCCCGCCGATCGTCTGCCCGGTCGCGGCCTTGACGAAGTCGGGACTGGCACGCCGGACCTTCGCGGCGCCGGCCACTCCGGCGATCAGGGAGGTGTCCACCCGGTGGGCGCCGCTGGTGAGCACCAGCAGCGGCTCGCCGTCGGCGTCGAAGACCAGGCTGTTGGCGATCGCGCCGACCTCGCAGCCGAGCTGCGCCGCGGCCGTGGCGGCCGTCGGAGCGGGATCGGTCAGGACGACGACCTCACCGGTCGCGCCGAGCTCGCGAAGGACGGCGGACACCTTCGCCACGCTGGGATGCAACTTTTCTGCCACGCGCACACTCTAAACAGATGGGCCCGCATCGGCGATCGATTACATTCCCGTGACACTCCGGGACCGGACGTGATCGATTCGGTAGGGTCCGTTGACCGGAAGCGGTGTTCTCGGAGGGGAGTCCTGACATGACGGCTGGCAGGCGGCTCGGCGTCGCGGCGGCTCTGGTCGCGGGAAGCATGCTGGCCTCGGGCCTGTTCCCCGGCGGGGCACAGGCGGCACGAGGTGCCGTGGCACCCTCTGGCGCGAGCGCCGCCGCTTCAGCGTCCGCGTTCTCCCATGCCGCCGTCTCGCTCCGGACGTCCCCGGCGGCCTCGTCCGGCTCCGCGCGCGCCGCGTCCCGTGCCTACCCGCCGTTCAGCGCGCCGGGTCGCACTCTGCGGCTGGGCGCCAAGGGCGCGGCGGTCAAGGATCTGCAGAGCCGGCTGCGCGAGCTGGGGTACCTCCCCGGCAAGATCGACGCGAGGTACGGCGGTGCCACTCAGTCGGCCGTCTGGGTGTTCCAGAAGGTCCAGGGCATCCGCCCGACCAGCACGATCACCGCGCGCACCTGGCGGGCGCTGGAGAGCCCCAGGGCGCCCCGGGTGCTGGTCCCGAACGGCAGGCCCGACCGCGTCGAGATCGACCTCACCCGGCAGGTGGCCGTCCTCTACCGGGGTGGCGAGGTGCGGCTCATCACCCACGTCTCCTCCGGCAGCGGCATCCCCTACTGCGAGACGGCCACCTGGCAGGGCAAGGCCCAGCGGTTCTGCGGCTCGGCCCGCACGCCCACCGGCGACTACAAGACCACCTGGCGGCGCTCGGGCTGGCACCGGTCCTATCTGGGGCAGCTCTACAACCCGATCTTCTTCAACGGCGGCATCGCGCTGCACGGCGCCCTGTCGGTGCCGCTCTACCCGGCCTCGCACGGATGTGTCCGCCTGCCGATGCACGTCGCCGAGATCCTCCCCGGCCTCCTCGGCACCGGCGTCCCCGTCCACGTCCGGGGCGCGTTCAGGCGCTGAACGGCGGGGCGGGCGCCCGCCCCGCCGCGATCACGAAGTCCTATCGAACCAGTTCAAGATCACCTGACGTCGCGGTGGCGGCCGTAACCTGTGGTTCCAGGCGCAGGAAGGCGGAAGCGACCGTGAGTGTTTCCGTGGATCCACAGCGAGACCAGGACGGCCGTCCCACCGTCCGCGCGATCGTCCGGGATGTCGTGGCCGTGCTGGCGCCCGAGGAACTTCCGCTCGTCGACGGGCTGGCCTCGGTCGGGCACGCGACGGCGGTGCGGCGGCTGCGGCGTGCGCGGTCGCGCCGGGAGCCGCTCGGCTTCGGCCTGGAAGAGGTCGCCGCTCTGGTGACCGCCGTGGTCTGGGTCGCCCTCGACGAGGCGTTCAAGGAGGCCGTCGCCGCCGCGATGGGCGACCTGCGCCGGCAGGCCGGCCGCCGGCTGCGCCGCCTTCTGCGGCGGGGGAAGGCCGAACCCGAGCCCCAGGTCCCGCCGCTCACCCGTGAGCAGCTCGCCGCGGTACACGCACGGGTGCGCGAGCTGTCCACGGTGGCGGGGATGCCCGCCGAACGGGCCGTCCAGATCGCCGACGGCGTGATCGCCCGCCTCGCCCTGGAGTTGCCCGCCGCACCCGAACCCCCTCCTCCCGCCACGCCGAAGGGAGCTGCGCCTGCCGGGACCACGCCGCCCGCCCCTGCGGAGCTCGGCGCCGCGCGGCCGCGAGCCGCTCTTCCCACCGCGGGCGGAAAGGACGGCGGGCGAGAGGGGAAGGGAGCCTCCGGGACGGAAGAGGGCGAGGACGCCGGGCGGGGAACGCCCGGTGACCTCGGGCCGGGGAGCTCACCTGCGTGACCCGGCCGGCAATGGGCCGCGTCCCCGCGGTGGACATCGATCTGGGTGCCTCCGGCACCACCTTGCGGTTCGCGTCGCTGATCCTGCTCCTGCTGGGCAGCACGGTCGCGATGATCGGGCAGATCCTCCAGCCACTGGTGGAGCGCCCCGCGCGGTCGGGATGCATGCTGGCGGCCGGGCTCGACCCCGTGGGCGACCTCGCGGCCGGCGTCAAGCCGCTGGGGATCAACCGCGCGTTGCTCGAGGAGTGCTACCAGCGGACCGATGCCCTCCCTTGGTGGGGGTCCGCTGTGGTGGGCGGGTTCGCCGGCGCGATCGTCCTCGGCGCGGTGGCGCTCTATGTCGCCCTGCCCGCCTGGCGGCACCGGCACGGCCGCGCCGTGCCGGTCGAGGCGGTGGACGCGGACGGGCGGCTCGGGCGGCGGCTCGCCGCTCTGGTGGCCCGCACAGGCGTGCGGCAGGTCCGCTTCGTGGTCGACCCGGCCGCCGCGACGACCGGCGCGGTCGCCTACGGCCACCCCGGCCGGTACATCGTCCGCCTGCACGGTGGACTGGTGGCGCGCCTGCGGTCCGACCCGGACGGGTTCGACGCCGTGGTCCTGCACGAACTGGCGCACGTGCACAACGGTGACGTGCGCATCGCGTACGCCACCACCGCCCTGTGGCGGGTGTTCCTGGCGGGCGTTCTGCTGCCGTACGTCGTGACGCGCGGGCTGTTCCTGCTGGACGGGCTGCTCCACGGCACCGTTTCGGTGTTCTGGGGCGCGGACGCCCCGATGGCGTCGCGGGACTTGCTCCTGACGCTCGTGCTGACGGCGCTGCTCACCGTCGCCCGGGCCGACCTGCTGCGCAAGCGTGAGCTGTACGCCGACCTCGCGGCCGTACGCTGGGGCGCGGCCACGGCGGTGTGGTCCAGGCGTGCCGGAGGGCTCGTCGACGGCGGTCGCCGCCGGCTGATCGGCGACCTGTGGCGCAGCCACCCCCGGTGGGAGCAGCGGGTCCGCTCCCTGCGAGAGCCCACCGCGCTGCTCGGCCCGCCGGCGCTGCCGATGCTGGTCACCGGCATCGCCACCCTGGTCACGACGGCGAGACTGCCGCGCCTTCTGGGCCTGTTCGGCGTGTCGGGCGCGCCCGCGCAAGCGCTGGTCGTCCTCCTCGCGGCCGGTCTGGCGGCGGGCATCGTCGCCACGACGATGGGTCAGGCGGCGGCGCACTCCGTGGTCACCGGACGGCCGCCGCCGTCACCCCTGCGCGCCGGTCTGTGGTTCGGCGCGGGCATGGTCGTCGCCGAGCTGTTGCTCAGCAGGGCCAACATGAGCGCGTGGCTGCCCGCCGAGCCGGCGATGCTGCTCGCGCTGCCGGCGGCGGCCGCCGTCACCTGCTGGTGGACCGCCGAGTGCGCGGAGCTGTGGCTCAGGACCCGCCCTGGCCGCCCGGCCCGTCCGGTACTCCTCGCCGGCCTGGTGACGACCTGGATCGCGGTCGCCGTCTGGCTGAACTGGTGGGAGACGTTCGGCATGCCCATGGCCATCGGTGCGTTGATACCGCCGGACGCCCTGCTGGAGGTGCTGCGGTCGCCCGCCGCGCCGGACGGCGGCTGGGCGCTGCCGATCGCCTCGGCCATTCTCGGTCTCCTGTCGCTGTGGGGACCGCCGGAGTGGCTGCTTCTCGGTGCGATGCTGTGGCTGTACGCCCTCCTCCCGCTCGCCTGGCGCCCGAGCCCGGGCGCCGTCCGCCCCTCACTGAGCAGGCTCGCGGCGGCGGCGTCGGCGGGGGCCGTGCTCGCCTGTACGGGGAGCCTCGTCGCCAATGCCTACGTCGGCGGCCTGGCGGCGGGCGAGAACCGGGCGCTCCTGTACCTGGCGTCGCAGATCTTCGTCCTGCTGCCGGCGACGGCCGTGACCGCGACGGTGGTCGCCATCACCGCGCGGCGGTACCGGATGGTCATGGCGCTGGGCGCCGCCGGCCTGGCCTCCCTGCTCACCCTGGGCGGCGTCTGGCTCCTCGGCGCGTTCGACGGATGCCTTGGCCCATTCGACATCTCCGCCGTCTCCTGCTCGTTCAGGCCGGACCGGGTGGTGCGGGGCCTGCTGGTGCCGGTGTCGTTTCTGATGGTGCTCGCCACGCCGGTCGCCGGGGTCGCCGTCCTGCTCGCGGGGCCGTGGCGGAACCGCCTGCGCGATGACGGGCACTGGACGACGTACGGGCCCGCCGGGTGGACCAGCCGGGTGGCGGTCGCCGTCCTGACCACGCTCGCGATCTGCCTGCCGGTGGTGCTGCGGCCGCCGGGCACCTTCGCCGGTGACGCCGTGGCCGACCGGCGAGGGCTGGAGGCGACGCTGACCCGCACTCTGGTTCCGGCGTCGACCCCGGAGGTCCGGGGCGTCCAGATCGGTGCGTGGTTGTTCTACGGAGGCCTCGACCTGATGGATGGGTTCGTCCGGGACTACATCGCCGTCACGAAGATCGCGCCCGACCTCGTCGTGACGCAGGAGAACGCCGCCGGGCTCGTCACCCCGCTGCGGGCGCTCGTCGCCGACGCCGACCGTGTCGACCGGTACTTCCCGATCCCCGACCCGCGTGAGCAGCGGGCCTGGGCGCGGCTGACCGCGACCGTGCGGGGTGAGGCCGGCGACTGCCTGTACGCCCTCGCCCGTGACGACCTGGACGTCTGCGGCGCGGCGCTGCACCGGCTCACCTCGGCCATGGAGGAGATGTCGGCGCTCCTCGCCCGGCTGCGGGCGATCATCGCCGAGCGCCACGGCACCCCGCGGAAGCCGCGATGACCGAGTGATCGAACGTGTGTTCGTCAGATGCTTGACATGAGGGGTCATCGAATCTATGTTCGATGCAGTGAGGGTGGGACTCGCGGCCCACCCTCACCCATCCGGCTGGGAGGCTCGTCCGCGGCGGTCCTCCCACCACGTGAACCGAACGGCCGGGCGGGGAGAGGGGAAGCTCCTCGTCCGGCCCGTACGGTCCCCCGGCCGGTGGAGGCGTGACAACACCACATGGTCGTGAGGGCACGGAAAGACCAAAGCCATCGGACAGGTGGTGGCCGGGTGATCGCCGGTCGCACCGTCCGGAGATCGAGCGGGCCGGAGCCGGAATCCCGGGCTACGGCCGGGGGGTTCCCCATGAGGGGAGCGTGGCCCCGTGGTCCATGACCGGTCGGCCACCGGAATTGTCGGTGGGGTCTGCGACCGTGTTATCACCGGCGGTCACCGCCGGAGCCATGACCCCGAGGAGGGTGGCATGACTCGAACGTCCGGAGAAGGTCCCCGGGTCTCCCAGACCGTGCGCGCGCACCTCGCCGACGCGCGTTCCTGCCTGGCGGACGCCGCGGCGGCCCGCACCCCTGCCGAGCGCTACGTCTCGGCGCACCTCGCGGCACTGCGCGCCGCCGCGGCGATCCTGGCCGCGCTGCCCCGGCCGATGGACGGCCGCAGGCGCCGCCTGCGCAGCGCCTGGGAGCTGCTGCCCGAGGCCGAGCCCAGGCTGGCCCGCTGGGCGGTCTTCTTCGCCGACAGCGCCCGCAAGAGGGCGGCCGCCGAGGCCGGCATGGTCCGTGTCGTGTCCGCCGCCGACGCCGAAGAGCTGATCGCCGAGGCCGAGAAGTTCGTCGGCATCGTCGAGGACATCCTCGGCATCCCCGGCCAGTCGGCCCTCCCGGTCAAGGCGCCCCTGGCCGGTTGAGCACGGCGGTCCTCCCCGCCGCCAGGCGCGGTCAGTCGCGGCCGAGCCACAGGTCGGGGCCGAAGACCTCGTAGTGGATGTCCGACGCCGGCACTCCGCGGGCGATGAGCTGCGCGCGCGCCTCGCGCATGAACGGCACCGGGCCGCACAGGCAGGCGGTCAGGCCCTCGGGCAACTCGATCTCCGACAGGTCCGCCCGGCCGACCCGCACCGGCACCACCTGCGCCGAGGCGCGGCCGGTGCTCCCACCTGCCGCCGGAACGGCGGCCTCGACCCGCTCGCCGAGGGCGGGCTCGGCGCAGGCGCAGGAGCAGCCGTCGGTGTCCTCGTACCATCGGTGCAGCGTCGCGCCGGGAAGCGCGGCGACCAGGTCGTGCAGTTCTTCCCGGTGGGCGTGGTGGGCGGGCGCGCGGTCGGCGTGGACGACGACGACCCGGCGGGTGGAGCCGGTGGCCGCGAGATGGCCGAGCATCGACAGGATCGGCGTGACACCGATGCCGGCCGAGGCCAGCAGCAGCGGCCCGTCCCCGGGCGGCAGCACCAGGTCGCCGAACGGCGCCGAGACCGAGAGCACGTCTCCGGGCCGCACGCTCGCGTGCAGCATGCTCGACACCTCGCCGTCGGGGCCGCCTCCGCTCACCCGCTTCACGGTGATCCGCCAGTGGTCGCGGCCCGGGGCGGACGAGAGGCTGTACTGCCGGATCTGCCGGGCCCCGTCGGCGAGCGGAACGGCGACGCTGATGTACTGCCCGGGACGGAAGGCGCCCGGCGACGGCGGGCGCAGGGTGAACGACACCGTGTCCGGGGCCTCCTGGCGGCGGTCGACCACCGTGGCCGGCAGCCATCCCTGCTCCGACTCGCTGTACATCACGGCCTCCATCGCGATGAGCGTGCCCGCCATCAGCCAGTACACCTCGTCCCAGGCCCGCACGACGTCGGGGGTGGCGGCGTCGCCGAGGACGTGCGCGATGGCGCCGAAGAGGTATCTCTGCACGACCGTGTACTGGTCGGATGTGACCCCGAGTGAGGCGTGCTTGTTGGCGATGCGCGCCAGCATCGCGTGCGGGACGCCGGCGCCGTTCACCAGGGAGGATGCGTACGCGGCGATCGATCCGGCCAAGGCGGCGCGTTGTTCGCCGTTGGCCTGGTTGCCGCGGTTGAACAGGTTCCGCAGCAGCTCCGGGTTGTCGGCGAACATCGTGTCGTAGAACCGTGCCGCGATGTCGTCGATGGCCGCGCCGATGACGGGCAGGGTGGCGCGGACCGTCGCGGTCGCCTCCGGGGAAAGCACCATGACCTCCAAGTAATTGGTATTTGATCTTCGTATTTAAGGGCGGATGGCGGTATGTGGTCGGTGAGCAGGGACGAAATGGCCGGGCGGCTCAGGTCAGGGAGAGCAGCACCGGGCCGGTCGGCGTGGTGACCAGGTCGGCCACCGTGAGCGGGTCCAGCGCGGCGTAGAAGGCCCGCTGCGCGTCGCGCAGCGCGCCGCGCAGCCGGCAGGCGGCCCGCAGCGGGCAGGGCGTCTCGCCTTCACAGGTCACGACCTCCTCCTCGCCCTCCAGTTCGCGGACCAGCCAGCCGAGTGAGGCGGACCGGCCGAACGCGGTGAGCTCCAGGCCGCCGCCCCGGCCGCGCCGCGCGTCGACCACGCCCAGGTGCTGCAGGCGCGAGATGGCCTTGGCGGTGTGGGTGTAGGGGATGGCCATCGCCTCGGCCACCTGCCTGGTGGTGAGGGTGGTCCCCGGTCCGGCCACGGCCAGGCGCATGGTGACGCGCAGGGCGAGGTCGGTGAACTTGGTCAGCCGCACGTCATTGACGCTAGCAATGTGGAATGCCAGATGACAATTAAAGGTGCCGCGATGTGCGGCATCCCACACACGGGCGCGGCGAGCCGCCGAGTACGCCGGAGGGTTCTTCGTGGCATCCGGGCGCGGCCCGGGAAAGGCGAAGAGCCCGCAGGGAGCGGGGAGGCTCCCTGCGGGCTCTTCGCGGCTGGTGTCCGTCCGGATCGCGCCGCCCGGCCGGGGGAGTCCCGGCGCGCGCGTCCGGCGACGGGGCTCGCGATGGGGGTGCGGCCGCCGGGTGCGACGAGGCGCGGTGGGTCAGAAGGACTCGACGGCGCGCCGCGCCTCGGCGTCCAGCACGCCCCAGTTGATGAGCTCCTCGGTGAGCTCGGTGGGGGACTTGTCGTAGATGACCGCCAGAGAGCGCAGGTCCTCCTGGCGGATGGACAGGACCTTGCCGTTGTAGTCGCCGCGCTGGCTCTGGATGGTCGCGGCGTACCGCGCGAGGGCGCCGGCCTTCTCCTTGGGGAGCTGGGCGAGCCGCTCGAGATCGATCACGAGCTTCGGTGTCGGGCCGAGCGGGCTCGGCGCGCTGCCGCCGGGGAGCAGCTCGGACACCGGCACGCCGTAGAAGTCGGCCAGCTCGGCGAGCTTCTGCACCGTCACGGCGCGGTCGCCTCGCTCGTAGGAGCCCACGACGACGGCCTTCCACCTGCCGCGCGACTTCTCTTCGACTCCGTGCAGTGATAGCCCCTGCTGGGTGCGGATGGCGCGGAGTCGCGCGCCCAGCGACTTGGCGTAGTCAGACGGCATGTTCGGCCCCCCGGCTTTCTATGAACGTTCTCACTTATTGTGCGCCTTGCGACGAATGCCACGGCGATCGGGTGGTACCCGGGGAGGCACCATCGGTGACCGACACGTCGTGGTTTACCCGAGAACGTCGCGAGGTGTGGTTACGGACAGTGACGGTAAAGGTGTGGGCGTCATTGGTCAAGCTGATTGGAAAAAAGATGCCGAATCCTGTCCGGTTCGGGCCCGATCCGCGCGCGCTCGCGCGCCGCGCGGGGACCTCCGGCCGTGCCCCGGCATGGATTCGGTCACCCTTCGGCACGGATCGGCGGGCGGCGGGAGGGGCACCGCTGGTACCCCGATGACCGGCTTGGCGGCATCTGCCCAGGTTGCGCGGCTCCACCGGTTCCGAGCGTCCGGCACAGGGCTGCTAACGTGGGGGCGCCGGTTCCTTTAAGACCCGTCCTGTGAGGCGGGAAAGGTGGTGACCTTCATGAATGCCGCCCGAAATCAGGCGCGCGACGGCGAGCCCCGCACAGGGGAGGCCGTTCCCGCAGGCGGGCGTCCCGTGGACGGCGAGCGTGCCGTCCTCGAGGCTCCCGACATCAACCGGGCTCTCACCCGCATCGCGCACGAGATCCTCGAACGCGCCAAGGGTCCCGACGATCTGCTGCTGCTGGGCATCCCCACGCGCGGCGCGCTGCTCGCGCGGCGCCTGGCCGACCGCATCGAGCAGGTCGAGGGCCGTCCGGTGGCCTGCGGCTCGCTGGACGTGACCATGTACCGCGACGACCTGCGCCTGCGGCCGGCCCGCGCCCTCGGCCGCACCGACCTGCCCGAGGACGGCGTGGACGGCCGCATCGTGGTCTTGGTCGACGACGTGCTCTACTCCGGCCGCACCGTGCGCGCCGCGCTGGACGCCCTCAACGACCTCGGCCGGCCCACGGCGGTCCGCCTCGCGGTCCTGGTCGACCGCGGCCACCGTGAGCTGCCCATCCGCGCCGACCACGTCGGCAAGAACCTCCCCACCTCGCGTTCGGAGACCGTCCGGGTCTGCCTGGCCGAGATCGACCAGCGCGACGCGGTCCTGCTGAGAGGAGGTCAGCGATGATGCGTCATCTGCTGTCCACCGCCGACCTGTCGCGCGACGACGCGCTGCTCATCCTGGACACCGCCGAGCAGCTCTCGCAGGTCTCCGGGCGCTCGATCAAGAAGCTGCCGACCCTGCGCGGCCGCACGGTCGTGAACCTCTTCTTCGAGGACTCCACCCGCACCCGCATCTCCTTCGAGGCCGCGGCCAAGCGCCTGTCCGCCGATGTGATCAACTTCTCGGCGAAGGGGTCCAGCGTCTCCAAGGGCGAGAGCCTGAAGGACACCGCGCTCACCTTGCAGGCCATGGGCGCCGACGCGGTCGTGGTGCGCCACGGCGCCTCCGGCGCGCCGCACCGGCTGGCCAACTGGGTGGACGGCAGCGTCGTCAACGCCGGCGACGGCACCCACGAGCACCCCACCCAGGCCCTGCTGGACGCCTTCACCATGCGCAGGCGCCTGGGCGACCTGGAGGGCCGCCGGGTGTCGATCGTCGGCGACGTGCTGCACAGCAGGGTCGCCCGCTCCAACGTGCACCTGCTGACCACCCTGGGCGCCGAGGTGACGCTGGTCGCGCCGCCGACGCTGCTGCCGGTGGCCATGGGCGAGTGGCCGTGCGAGGTCTCCTACGACTTCGACGCCGTGCTGCCCAAGTCGGACGTGGTGATGATGCTGCGCGTCCAGCACGAGCGGATGAACGCCTCCTACTTCCCCTCGGCCCGCGAGTACAGCCGCCGCTACGGGCTCGACCCCGAGCGGCTCGGCCGGATGCCCGACGGCGCGATCGTCATGCACCCGGGGCCGATGAACCGCGGCATGGAGATCGCCGCCGAGGTCGCCGACTCCGGGCGGTCCACCATCGTCGAGCAGGTCACCAACGGCGTGACCGTGCGCATGGCCGTTCTGTACCTACTGCTGTCCGGCTCCGAGCCCGCGATCGGGGGAAACCAGTGACCTACCTTCTCAGGGGCGCCCGGGTGCTCGGGGGCGACCCCCGTGACATCCTGCTCAAGGACGGCTACGTCGCCGAGATCGGCGCCCCCGGCACGGTGGACGCCCCCGGCGCCGGGCACGTCGACGCCGGCGGGCTGATCGCCCTGCCCGGCCTGGTCGACCTGCACACCCACCTGCGCGAGCCGGGCCGCGAGGACGCCGAGACCGTCGAGTCCGGCACCGCCGCCGCGGCCCTCGGCGGGTACACCGCCGTCCACGCGATGGCCAACACCTCCCCGGTCGCCGACACCGCCGGCGTCGTGGAGCAGGTCTACCGCCTCGGCCAGGAGGCCGGGCACTGCGACGTGCGGCCGGTCGGCGCGGTCACCGCGGGCCTGGCCGGCCGGCAGCTCGCCGAGCTCGGCGCGATGGCCGACAGCGCCGCCCGGGTGCGGGTCTTCTCCGACGACGGGGTGTGCGTCTCCGACGCCGTCCTGATGCGCCGCGCCCTTGAGTACGTCAAGGCGTTCGACGGGGTGGTGGCCCAGCACGCCCAGGAGCCCCGCCTGACCGAGGGCGCGCAGATGAACGAGGGCGCCGTGTCCGGCCGCCTCGGGCTGACCGGCTGGCCGGCCGTCGCCGAGGAGGCCATCATCGCGCGCGACTGCCTGCTGGCGGCGCACGTCGGCTCCCGGCTGCACATCTGCCACGTCTCCACCGCCGGATCGGTCGAGATCATCCGCTGGGCCAAGTCCAAGGGCTGGGACGTCACCGCCGAGGTGACCCCGCACCACCTGCTGCTCACCGACTCCTGCGCCGAGAGCTCGCCGACCGGCTCCTACAACCCGATCTACAAGGTCAACCCGCCGCTGCGCACCGCGGCGGACGTCCAGGCGCTGCGCGAGGCGCTCGCCGACGGCACCATCGACTGCGTCGCCACCGACCACGCCCCCCACCCGGTCGAGGACAAGGAGACCGAGTGGCCCGCCGCGGCCATGGGCATGATCGGCCTGGAGACCGCCCTGTCGGTGGTCCAGGAGGCCATGGTCGAGACCGGGCTGCTCGACTGGGCGGGCGTGGCCGACCGGATGTCCGCCCGTCCCGCCCGCATCGGGCGCCTCGACGGGCACGGCGGCCCGCTCGCCGCCGGCACCCCCGCGAACCTCACCCTGTTCGACCCCTCCGTGCGCCGGACGGTCGAGCCGGGCGGGTTCGCCTCCAAGAGCCGCAACACCCCCTACCAGGGCATGACCCTGCCGGGGCGGGTCGTCGCCACGTTCCTGCGCGGCCGGCCCACCGTTCTCGAAGGGAAGCTCACGTGACGCTCGCGACCACCGGATCGGCCGTCCTCGTGCTGGAGGACGGCCGGGTCTTCCACGGCGCCGCCTACGGCGCCGAAGGCGAGACCTTCGGTGAGATGGTGTTCAACACCGGCATGACCGGTTACCAGGAGACACTCACCGACCCCTCCTACCACCGGCAGATCGTCGCGATGACCGCGCCGCACATCGGCAACACCGGGGTCAACGACGAGGACCCGGAGTCCTCGCGCGTCTGGGTCGCCGGGTACGTCGTCCGCCAGCTGGCCCGGGTCCCGTCCAACTGGCGCTCCCGCCGCTCGCTGGACGAGGAGCTGCGCCGCCAGGGCGTCGTCGGCATCGCCATGCCGGGAACGCGCGCGCTCACCCGCCACCTGCGCGAGCGCGGCGCCATGCGCGCCGGCGTGTTCACCGCCCCCACCGCCCCGGTCGAGGAGCTGGTCGAGCGGGTGCTGGCGAGCCCGTCGATGATCGGCGCCGACCTGGCCAAGCAGGTCTCCACCGCCGAGCCGTACGTCGTCCCGGCCCGCGGGGACAAGCGCTTCACCGTGGCCGCGGTGGACCTCGGCATCAAGGCGATGACCCCGCGGCTGCTGGCCGAGCGCGGGTGCGAGGTGCACGTGCTGCCCGCGGGCGCGACGGCCGCCGACATCCTCGCCCTGGACCCCGATGGGGTGTTCCTGTCCAACGGGCCCGGCGACCCGGCGACCGCCGACTACGCCGTCGAGGCGCTGACCGGCGTCCTCGAGGCGGGCCGGCCGGTCTTCGGCATCTGCTTCGGCAACCAGATCCTCGGCCGCGCCCTGGGCCTCGGCACCTACAAGCTGCGCTACGGGCACCGGGGCGTGAACCAGCCGGTGCAGGACCGCCGCACCGGCAAGGTGGACATCTCGGCGCACAACCACGGCTTCGCGGTCGACGCCCCGGTCGACGGCCCGTTCGACACGCCGTATGGCCGGGCCGAGGTCAGTCATGTCAACCTCAACGACGGCTGCGTGGAGGGGCTGCGCCTGCTCGACCGACCGGCGTTCAGCGTCCAGTACCACCCCGAGGCCGCTGCCGGTCCGCACGACGCCGCCGGCCTGTTCGACGAGTTCTGCGCCCTGATGGCGCGCCCGGACACCAAGAAGGGTGGCACGCGTGTCTAAGCGCACCGACATCTCCTCGATCATGGTGATCGGCTCCGGCCCCATCGTGATCGGGCAGGCCTGCGAGTTCGACTACTCCGGCACCCAGGCGTGCCGGGTGCTGCGGGCCGAGGGCTACCGGGTGATCCTGGTCAACAGCAACCCGGCGACGATCATGACCGACCCCGAGTTCGCCGACGCCACCTACGTCGAGCCGATCACCCCCGGCATCGTCGAGCAGATCATCGCCAAGGAGCGTCCGGACGCCCTGCTGCCGACCCTGGGCGGGCAGACCGCGCTCAACACCGCCGTCGCGCTGCACGAGGCCGGGGTGCTCGAGCGCTACGGCGTCGAGCTGATCGGCGCCGACATCGACGCCATCCAGGCCGGCGAGAACCGCGAGCTGTTCAAGCGGATCGTCGCCAAGGTCGCCGAGGAGCACGGCCTGAACGCCGAGTCGGCCCGTTCGGCGATCTGCCACACCATCGACGAGTGCCTGGCCGCCGCCGCCGACCTCGGCTACCCCGTCGTCGTGCGCCCCAGCTTCACCATGGGCGGCGCCGGCTCCGGCTTCGCCTACGACGAGGCCGACCTGCGCCGCATCGCCGGCGCGGGCCTGGACGCCTCGCCGACCACCGAGGTCCTCCTGGAGGAGTCGATCCTCGGCTGGAAGGAGTACGAGCTGGAGGTCATGCGCGACCGGGCCGACAACGTCGTCATCGTGTGCTCCATCGAGAACATCGACCCGATGGGCGTGCACACCGGCGACAGCGTCACCGTGGCCCCGGCCATGACGCTGACCGACCGCGAGTACCAGAACATGCGTGACGTCGCCATCGCGGTCATCCGCGAGGTCGGCGTGGACACCGGCGGCTGCAACATCCAGTTCGCCGTGGACCCGCGCACCGGGCGCATGATCGTCATCGAGATGAACCCGCGCGTGTCACGCTCCAGCGCCCTGGCGTCCAAGGCCACCGGCTTCCCGATCGCCAAGATCGCCGCCAAGCTGGCCGTCGGCTACACCTTGGACCAGATCCCCAACGACATCACCCGCGAGACGCCCGCCTCCTTCGAGCCCTCGCTCGACTACGTCGTGGTCAAGGTGCCGCGCTTCGCCTTCGACAAGTTCCCCGGCGCCGACCAGACCCTCACCACGCACATGAAGTCGGTCGGCGAGGCCATGGCGATCGGCCGGTCCTTCCCCGAGGCCCTGCAGAAGGCCCTGCGGTCGCTGGAGAAGAAGGGCTCGTCGTTCTCCTGGACCGGTGACCCGGGCGGCAAGGACGAGCTGCTGGCGGCCTGCCGCAAGCCGCACGACGGGCGCCTGCGCACGATGCAGCAGGCCATCAGGGCCGGCGCCACGCTGGAGGAGCTGTACGAGGCGACCAGCGTCGACCCGTGGTTCCTGGACCAGCTCCTGTTCATCGACGAGGAGGCCCGCGCCCTCGCCGAAGGCGAGCTGGGCGCCGAGGCGCTGCTGCGCGCCAAGCGCAACGGCTTCAGCGACGCGCAGATCGCCGAGATCCGCGGCCTGCCCGAGCCTGGGGTGCGCGAGCTGCGCCACCGGCTCGGCGTGCGGCCGGTCTACAACACCGTGGACACCTGCGCCGCCGAGTTCGCCGCCAAGACGCCCTACCTGTACTCCACCTACGACGAGGAGACCGAGGTCCCCGGCGGCGACCGGCCCAAGGTCATCATCCTCGGCAGCGGCCCCAACCGCATCGGGCAGGGCATCGAGTTCGACTACGCCTGCGTGCACGCGTCCTTCGAGCTGGCGGCCGCGGGGTACGAGACCGTGATGGTCAACTGCAACCCCGAGACCGTCTCCACCGACTACGACACCTCCGACCGGCTGTACTTCGAGCCGCTCACCCTGGAGGACGTCCTTGAGGTCGTGCACGCCGAGCAGCAGGCCGGCCCGGTCGCCGGGGTGATCGTCCAGCTCGGCGGGCAGACCCCGCTCGGGCTGGCCCAGGCGCTCAAGGACGCCGGAGTGCCGGTGGTCGGCACCAGCCCCGAGTCCATCCACCTGGCCGAGGAGCGCGGCGCGTTCGGCCGCGTGCTGGCCGAGGCGGGCCTGCCCGCCCCCCGCCACGGCACCGCGGTCACCGTGGCGGAGGCGCGGGTCATCGCCGACGAGATCGGCTACCCGGTGCTGGTGCGCCCGTCGTACGTCCTGGGCGGCGCGGGCATGGCCATCGTCTACGACGAGGGCACCCTGGACGCGTACATGGAGCGGGCCGGCGCCGCCAGCGACCATCCGGTGCTGGTGGACAAGTTCCTCGACGAGGCCATCGAGATCGACGTCGACGCGCTGTTCGACGGCGAGGAGCTCTATCTCGGCGGCGTCATGGAGCACATCGAGGAGGCCGGCATCCACTCCGGCGACTCGGCGTGCGCGCTGCCGCCGATCACGCTGGGCGGGTTCGACATCAAGCGCATCCGCGCCGCCACCGAGGCCATCGCCCGCGGAGTGGGCGTGCGCGGGCTGCTGAACGTCCAGTACGCCATGTCGGCCAACATCCTGTACGTCCTGGAGGCCAACCCGCGGGCCAGCCGCACCGTGCCGTTCGTGTCCAAGGCGACGGCCGTGCCGCTGGCCAAGGCCGCCGCGCGGGTCATGATGGGCGAGACCATCGCCGCGCTGCGCGCCGAGGGCATGCTGCCGGCCACGGGTGACGGCGGCACCCTGCCGCTGGACGCCCCCATCGCGGTCAAGGAGGCCGTGCTGCCCTTCAACCGCTTCCGCGGCGTGGACATCGTCCTCGGGCCCGAGATGCGCTCCACGGGCGAGGTGATGGGCATCGACGAGGTCTTCGGCACCGCCTACGCCAAGTCGCAGTCGGCCTCCTACGGCTCGCTGCCCACCAAGGGCCGCGCGTTCGTCTCGGTGGCCAACCGCGACAAGCGCGCGATGATCTTCCCGGTGAAGGCCCTGGCCGACCTGGGTTTCGAAATCCTGGCCACGGAGGGCACCGCCGAGGTGCTGCGCCGCAACGGCGTCCATGCCAAGATCGTGCGAAAGCAGAGCGACGGTGTCGGCACGGACGGTGAGCCCACGATCGTGACCCGCATCCTGGACGGGGAGGTGGACCTCATCGTCAATACCCCCTTCGGCAGCCCCGGGCAGTCCGGGCCGCGCCTGGACGGCTACGAGATCCGCACCGCCGCCGTCCTGCGGGGCATCCCGTGCGTCACCACCGTGCAGGGGCTCGGCGCGGCCGTACAGGGCATCCAGGCGGTCGCCGCCGGCTCGGTGGGCGTACGGTCACTGCAGGAGCACGCCCAGCGGCTGAGGGGCTAGCGCCCGGCGGGAGGTGGGGGAGACGGCCGTTTCTCCGGTGCAGGTGACCGGCACGGTGCTGACGACGCGCCGCGTCGATGCCTACCACGCCCTGACCGTGGTCGCGCCCGGCATCGCCGAGCGCTTCCGCCCCGGCCACTTCGTCACGGTGGCCGTGGGCGGGCCGCACACCTCCATGCCGGCCCGCCGGGCCTTCTCGGTGCACGACGTCAAGCCCGACTACGGCGGCACGGTGGAGTTCGTCTTCGCCGTGCGCGGGCCGGGCACCTCATGGCTGGCCGAGCGCAAGGCCAGGGACACCCTGGACCTGGTCGGGCCGCTCGGCCGGCCGTTCCCGCTGCCGCGCGACCCGTGCGCCTGCGTGCTGGTCGGCGGGGAGTACGGCTCGGCGTCGCTGTTCGCGCTGGCCGACAGCCTGCAGCAGCGCGGCTGCCGCGTCGACTTCGTGCTCGGCGCGGCCTCGGCCGACCGGGTCTTCGGCGCCTTGCGCGCCCGTCGCATGGGGGAGACCACCACCCTCACCACCGAGGACGGCTCTCTGGGCCTGCGTGGGCGGGTCACCGACGCGCTGCCGTCGGTGATCGCCGACGCGCGCGCCGACGTGGTCTACGCCGCCGGGCCGATGGCCATGCTGCGCGGGGTGACGGCGGTCGCCGTGGAGTTCGACATCCCGGTGCAGGTCAGCGTGGAGGAGGCGATGGCCTGTGGGTACGGCGTCTGCATGACGTGCGTGATCCCGGTGATCGGCGAGGACGGCGTGACCCGCATGGTGCGCTCGTGCGTGGAGGGGCCGGTCTTCCGGGGCGAGCGGGTGCGGTTCGAGGACGTCGGGACGATCCCGTTCGACGCCCTGGGGGCGCCTGGGGGACGAGCACAGGAGGGAGGTGCTCACACCCGAAATGTCAGTTGATATGCGCACATACCTGGCGCACGTCGAGCTGCCCAACCCGATCACCACGGCCGCCGGGTGCGCCGCCTCCGGCGCCGAGCTCTCCCAGTTCTTCGACCTGTCCCGGCTCGGCGCGCTGGTCACCCACTCGATCACCATGGCCCCCCGCGCCGGACGGCCCACCCCGCGCATGGCCGAGACGCCCTCGGGCATGCTCAACGCCGTGGGGCTGCAGGGGCCGGGCATCGAGGTCTTCCTCGACCGCGAGCTGCCCCTGCTGGCCGACCGCGGCGCGCGGGCCGTGGTGTCCATCGCCGGCGGCAGCGTCGCGGAGTACACCGCGCTGGCGCGCAGGCTCGCCGACGCGCCCGGCGTGACCGCCGTCGAGGTCAACCTGTCGTGCCCCAACGTCGAGGACCTCGGCCGGGTCTTCGCCCGCGACCCCGCCGCCTCGGCCGAAGTGCTCGCCTCGGTGCGCGCCACCATGCGCTACGACGTCCCCGTGGTGGCCAAACTCGCCCCCGACGTCGCCGACATCGTCGCCGTCGCCCGCGCCTGCGTCGACGGCGGCGCCGACGCCCTCGCCCTGATCAACAGCCCGCTCGGCATGAGCATCGACGTCGAGACCATGCGCCCGTCGCTCGCCGCCGGCACCGGCGGGCTGTCCGGCCCCGCCATCCGCCCGCTCGCCGTGCGCTGCCTGTGGCAGGTGCACGCCGCGCTGCCCGGAGTGCCCATCGTCGGCATGGGCGGCGTCATGACCGGCAGGGACGCCCTGGAGCTCATCCTGGCCGGCGCCTGCGCCGTCTCGGTGGGCACCGCACTGTTCCACGACCCCTACGCTTGCCTGCGGATTCTGCGGGAGCTCGAAGACCTGCTCAAAGAGCGCGGCTTCGAGCGGCTCGCCGACGCCGTCGGCCTCGCGCACCGGCCACCCGGGGCGGGGCCCCGGCACCGCATCGACCTGGAGGAGAGCTCACTTTGACGTCCGCACCCATCGCCGTCGCCCTGGACGCACCCGATCTGGAGACGGCGGCCCGCTGGGCTGCCCTGGTGACGCCGCACGTGAGCACCGTGAAGGTCGGCCTCGAACTCTACCTGCGATACGGACCCGACGTGATCGCCTCCGTACGAGGCGCCTCCGGCGTCCAGATCTTCCTCGACCTCAAACTCCACGACATCCCGAACACCGTCGCCGGAGCGGCCAAGGCCGTCGCGCGGCTCAAGCCGCACATCCTGACCGTCCACGCGTCCGGAGGCGGCCCGATGATCCGCGCCGCGGTCGACGCCCTGCCGAGCACCACCATCGCCGCCGTGACGGCCCTGACGTCGCTCTCAGAGGCCGATCTCGAACGCCTTGGTGTCAGGGGACCCGCCGGTGACGCCGTGCGCCGTCTGGCCGTCGAGGCCGTCGGCGCGGGCGCCCAGGCCCTGGTCTGCTCCCCGCGCGAGGTGGCCGCCGTACGCGCCGAGGTCGGGCCGGACATCAAACTCATCACCCCGGGCGTGCGGCCCGCCGGCGCGAGCACCCAGGATCAGGCCAGGGTCGCGACCCCCGAGCAGGCGATCGCCGACGGAGCCGACCTGCTCGTCATCGGACGCCCGATCACCGGCTCCGCCGACCCCGGCGCCGCGGCCGCGGGCATCGCCGCGGCCCTCCGCCGCGTCCTGAACTGAGTTTTGTGCTGCGTCTATTGGCCTCGCTTCGCTCGGCGTGCTCGTGGCGCGGCCTTGCTCCGCTCGGCGGCTCGTGCGCCCTTGGGGCCACGAGTTCGGGGGGCGGGAAGGCCGCGGGGGCCGCGGAAAGGGGCTCGGAAGGGGGTTGGGGCGGCGGGGGAGGGACGCTCGGCGAGATCGGGGGGATGATCTTTTCGGGTCCGGACGGACTAGCCCGATGAGGGCTCTGCCGACCGACCGGACTAGCCCGTGAGGCGCCAGTACAGGCGGGTTTTGTCGACGCATCGCGACCGGATGAACACGCTGGGTGATGAAATGAATTTCTTGTGGGGAGAAACTGGGCTTGACGTTGCTTGTAGGCCCAAGACCAGCTAGTTTCCCCTCCCGTCCGAGTACATCGACAGAAATTCGAGGTGACCCGGCGTGGCTCTTCCTCCCCTGACCCCCGAGCAGCGCGCCGCAGCCCTGGAGAAGGCTGCCAAGGCCCGCAAGGAGCGTGCCGAGGTCAAGAACCGGCTGAAGCACGGCGCGGTTTCTCTGGCTGAGGTGCTGAAGGATGGTCAGACCGACGACGTCATCGGCAAGATGAAGGTGTCGGCACTTTTGGAGTCGCTCCCCGGCGTGGGCAAGGTCCGCGCCAAGCAGCTCATGGAGCGGCTCGGTATCGCCGAGTCCCGTCGTGTACGGGGCCTCGGCGCGAACCAGCGCGCCGCTCTGGAGCGCGAGTTCGGCGGCGCCGAGAGCTGATCTCGGCTCGCGGAACAAGAATCACGGGGGGTGTGGTGTGACCGGTACGTCCTGGCCCGAAGAGGGCGGAGCTCGCGAGGCTCCCGTTTTCGGGGGGTTCGGGACACGTGACGGTGATTCCATGCCTCCATCCGGGAGTCCGGAGGCGACGAACGTCTCCTCCGGACCGACGGGGAAACGCCTCACGGTCCTGTCCGGCCCGTCGGGCGTCGGCAAGTCCACGGTCGTCGCCGAGCTTCGGCGGTCCCACCCCGAGGTGTGGCTGTCGGTCTCGGTGACCACCCGGACCCCCCGTCCCGGCGAGACCCACGGCGTCGAGTACTACTTCGCCACCGGCGAGGAGTTCGACCGGCTGGTCGCCGCAGGCGAGCTGCTCGAATGGGCGGAGTTCGCCGGCAACCGGTACGGGACGCCCCGCGCGCCGGTCGAGCGCAAGCTCGCCGAGGGCGTGCCGACGCTGCTGGAGATCGACCTCCAGGGGGCGCGGCAGGTGCGCGAGTCCATGCCCGAGGCCCTGCTGGTCTTCCTGGCTCCCCCGAGCTGGGAGGAGCTGGAGAGCCGCCTGCGCGGGCGCGGCACCGAGCCCGAGGACGTCATCGCGCGCCGTCTGGCCGCAGGGCGCGTCGAGCTGGCGGCCGAGAAGGAGTTCGATCTCTCCCTGGTCAACACGGCCGTCGGGGATGTGTGCGACCGCCTGGTAGCCTTGCTCAAGTGAAGATCGGCCCGGCCTGATCGAGTCGGCCCCGCCGTTTGCACTTGGTATCCTTCGAGGCCAAGACCGAAGACTCGACATTCCGAGGAGGCCGACGACGTGGCAGGCACTGCCCCGGTTGCCGAAGGCATCACCAACCCGCCGATCGACCAGCTGCTTGAGGTCGTCGACAGCAAGTACAGCCTGGTCATCATGGGCGCGAAGCGCGCCCGCCAGATCAACGCCTACTACTCCCAGCTCGGCGAGGGCCTGCTGGAGTACGTCGGGCCCCTGGTGGAGACGCACGCCCAGGAGAAGCCGTTGTCCATCGCGCTGCGCGAGATCTCCGAGGGGCTGCTGAGCTCCGAGCCCATCGAGGGCTGACCTCCAAGGCGACGGCGACACCCCTTTTCGATTTTCGATCCGGACGACCGTGATGGCGAGCCAGGGCCGCGTCAGGCCGAGCGTCGTGCTCGGCGTCGGCGCGGGCATCGCCGCGTACAAGGCGTGCGAGCTGCTCCGGCTGTTCACCGAGTCGGGGCACGACGTCCGGGTCGTTCCGACGCGTGACGCGCTGCGCTTCGTCGGCGAGCCCACCTGGGCCGCCCTGTCCGGCAACCCCGTCACCAGCGAGGTGTGGGAGTCGGTCCACGAGGTGCCGCACGTCCGCATCGGGCAGGGCGCCGACCTCGTCGTGGTCGCGCCCGCGACCGCCGACATCCTGGCCAGGGCCGCCCACGGGCTGGCGGGCGACCTGCTCACCAACACCCTGCTCACCGCACGGTGCCCGGTGGTCTTCGCCCCGGCCATGCACACCGAGATGTGGGAGCACCCGGCCACCCGCGCCAATGTCGCCACTCTGCGCGAGCGCGGCTCGCTCGTCATCGACCCGGCCGTCGGCCGGCTGACCGGCGCCGACACCGGCCCCGGCCGGCTCCCCGACCCGGCCGAGATCTTCGAGGTCTGCCGGCGTGTCCTGTCCGGCCGCGGGCGCGACCTCACCGGACGCCGGGTGGTGGTCTCCGCCGGCGGCACGCGCGAGGCCGTCGATCCGGTCCGCTTCATCGGCAACCGCTCCTCCGGCCTGCAGGGGTACGCCCTGGCCCGTACGGCGGTGGCCCGCGGCGCCGAGGTGACCCTGGTCGCGGCGAACGTCGCCCTTCCCGACCCCGCGGGCGCCACCGTGGTGCGCGTGGCCTCCGCGCTGGAGTTGCGGGAGGCCGTGTTCGCGGCGGCCGAGAGCGCCGATGCCGTCGTCATGGCGGCCGCCGTCGCCGACTTCCGGCCCGCCGCGCCCAGCGACATCAAGATCAAGAAGTCGGCGGACGATCCGGAGCCCATCCACCTCACCAAGAATCCGGACGTCCTGGCCGAGCTGTGCGAGCGGCGCGGGGACGGCACCGGGCCCGCGCCGGCAGTGATCGCCGGCTTCGCCGCCGAGACCCACGACGTGCTGGCCAACGGCCGGGCCAAGCTCGCCCGCAAGGGCTGCGACCTGCTGGTCGTCAACCAGGTGGGGGAGGGGCTGGCCTTCGGCACCCCGGACAACGCCGCCGTCGTCCTGGTGGCCGGCGGCGACCAGGTCGAGGTTCCCCGTGGCCCCAAAGAGGCGCTCGCCGACACCGTGTGGGACCTCATCGCCCCCCGCCTGGCCTGAGCCGGCCACCCGGCCGGGTTCCCCGCCTCACCCGGCCCTTTTCACGCCCGGCCGAGCCCTCGTCTCTGGTGAGCCTTCACGCGCGGCCGAGCCCGCGCCCGGCCTGAGTCTTCGCGTGGCGGCCGAGCCCGCGCCCGGCCCGCGCCTTCGCGTGGCGGCCGAGTTCCCGGCCTGCCCTTGATGCCCTTCGCACGGGCGAAGGGCCCCTTGGTCCTCGACGCCCGACGCGCCGTCGGGCACTGGCCTCCCTTGAGTCCTGCTCCGCGCGATCAGGTGCCCCATTCCCCCCTTGAGCCGCTGAAGAAGGGAGAGTCGGGACAAAGGCGTGGTGTGCCGCTGATGCGGCTTTCCCGCCACAGGTGCCTGACCATGCGTGCATACCAGGACGAAGGCGCTTGATGGCCGGCGTTTCCCGGCGGATACTCCAGGTGGGATGCCGGATCGAGAGGGCGTTGACCATGCCGGTGACCGCCGCTATCAGGGGACGCTGCCGCGCTTTGCTACCACCGGGCGAGGACATCCATTACGTCTTCCCGGTCACTCTGGTGCGCTCTGGTGGCGTGGCCAACTACATGATCGTCGTGACCGGCCGTTCCATAACCGTGCTGGCCACCAAGGTGTTCAGCCGGTACGAGCCCGCCGCGGTGTGGGCGACCTATCCCCGGCACACACGGCTCGGACCGGTGCGGTTCGGTGCCGGGCCCACGATCGAGTTGGGTGGTACGGTTTTCGAGGTCGACGATGAGTACGTCGCGGTCGTCGGGGCGGCGGACGCCGAGGCGTTCGCTCCGGGGGATCTGCCGAAAGATCCGCTTCCGGACCTGTAGGCCGCGGCGGCGTGACCGACTATCGGGACGGTAGCGCGGCGCCGCTCCAGGTAGCACTACACTCGGCGGAGCGCTTCGGTCGTCTCACGCCCGAGCCAACGACGTCAGCAGCCGCTGCATGAGGAGCCACTGAGTTGTCCCGCCGCCTGTTCACTTCCGAGTCGGTCACCGAGGGTCACCCGGACAAGATCGCCGACCAGATCAGCGACGCCGTCCTCGACGCCATGCTCAA
>NZ_BMNT01000038.1 GCF_014646695.1 Sphaerisporangium melleum | reverse complement strand
GGCCCCGGCCGGGGCGTTCATTTCGTTGTGCCTTAATCTTAGCCGCTCCCCGCGGCCGGGACCAAATCGCGCTGTTTCCCAGCACTTGACTCCCAGCCACCCGAACCAACTAACATTCAGGCCGCCCCGTCTCCAGGGCAACCCCTCTACCTTACCAGCCAACCGGGCAGATGTCACATCAGGCCATCAACCGGGAGGAACCGGGCAGTAGGTGGGCTTGCCGGACATACTGACCAGGCCTCAAGATTTTTTGGATCTCTCGGGGCTTGATCTCCGCCCAACGAGGGAAAACTCTAGCAGCCCTCGGGCGTGCCCGATGCCACTTCGCCATCCTGTAAACCTTTCCCGCCTCTCAGCCATCCCAAACAGCGAGCGATTCGCGCCGGGGCAACCCCTCGGCAAGTCATCCGCAATCGCCACACGTTACGAAGAGGGTGCGGGACCCGCTCTGCGCCACCCGGCGCCGAGGACCCGCCCGTGGAGGTGGATCATGACACGGTCGGAGTTCGACGACATCCGTGCTCACATCGCGGCCGAGAGGGGTGCCTCTGACGAGCTGCTGCAGATCGCCGGCACCCTGCTCGACGACCTCGAGCAGGCACGCCTCCGCGAGGCGACCCTTCGCGCGCACTACCTGGGCCTGCTGACGGCCGCCCGGGCCAGCATCGCCGCGGACGCGGTGGGCGACCCCGACCCGTTGACCTTCCTGCGGCACGAGCTGGGCAAGAAGGGACAGCTCCCCACCGGCGAGGAGGACATCGTGCGCATCCTGTCCGACGTGCGTTCCACCGAAGCCCTGATCGCCCATCTGGAGCAGCGGCCGGCCGCGCGTCCTCGCTCCGCTTCCCGCATGCGGCGGTGCTCCGGCACCGCCCGCCGGCTGCCCCATTGACCAGCAATGCCGTGAAATCGACACAGCAAGCTCACGTGTCGAGATGACTCGCTTTGCCGTGACATGAGAGTTGCCCTGGGAGACTTCCCCCATGTGGACGCGGGGGCTGAACTGGGCGGCGATCACCTTGGTAGGAGTGTTCGGCATGCTCTGGCTCGGCGTGGTGGTCTTCGCCGCCACGGCGACGCCGGGGTGGCTGCGCGTCGCCCAGGTGGTCTTCAGCGTCTCCCTGATCGTCTGGGCGGGCCGCAGGTCGGTCGCGCTGCTCAGGTCACCGGCCTGACCCTGCGTGCGTCCCGCCCGGGGCTCCCGGGGGCACCGGACGTGCGCCGGTGCGCGTCCGGGGTGAGCGTGGGCTACTTGGCGTCGGCGTAGCAGGCGACCGCGACGGCTTCCATGGGGATGCGCACAGGCGTCTCCCCGAAGAGCAGCCGGGTGGCCTCCTCCGCCGCCCGGCTCACCCCCGCCGACACCTCGTTCACGAGGTCCTCCGGGCAGTGGACCATGACCTCGTCGTGTTGGAAGAACACCAGCCTGGCCGGGGCCGGCAGCAGCCCGCGCAGCAACGCCATCAGCGTGAGGGCCCACTCCGCGGCGGTCGCCTGCACCACGAAGTTGCGGGTGAACCGGCCACGGTCACGCGCCGCCCGCCCGCCCTCGGGCCCGGAGACCAGCTTGAGCCAGTGAGCCGACGGCGGCGGGCAGGTGCGCCCGAGCCAGGAACGTACCAACCGGCCGTCCTCCCCCGCCTTCGCGGCATCTTCCACGAAGGCGTAGGCCAGCGGGAACCGCTGTCGCATGACCGCCAGGAGCTTGGCCGCATCGCCGCTGGTGCCGCCGTACATCGCGGACAGCATGGCGATCTTGGCGTTCTCACGCGCGCCGCCGAACGCCTGTGCCAGCGCGGCGTACAGGTCGATCTCGCCGGCCGCCCGGGCGAGGCCCCGGTCACCGGCCATCGCCGCCAGCACCCTCGGCTCCAGTTGCGCCGCGTCGGCCACCACCAGCCGCCACCCTTCGTCGGCGACCACCGCGCGGCGCATGACCTTCGGGATCTGCAGGGCTCCGCCACCGCTCGTCGCCCAGCGTCCGGAGACCACGCCGCCGGCGACGTACTCAGGACGGAGCCGGTGACCGCGCACCCACTGCTGAGCCCAGGCCCAGCCGTGAGAGCTGTACAGACGGGCGAGCTCCTTGTAGGCGAGCAGCGGCCCGACCGCCGGGTGGTCGACCTGTTTCAGCACGTGCGACCGGGTCGAGGTGACGGTGAGCCCGGCCATCTTGAACGCCTTGACGAGCTGTTGCGGCGAGTCGGGGTTCACGGCGGTGCCGAACGCGGCGCCGACCTGGTCGGCGAGGGCCTGGAGCTTCGCCGGGCGCATGCCGCGCACGGGCTTGGGGCCGAGCAGCTCGCTCAGCAGCTGGTCATGGAGGTCCTCCCGCCAGGGCATGCCGTCATGGCCCATCTCGGCCGCGACCAGTGCTCCGGCGGACTCGGCGGCGACCAGGAGGCGGAAGCGGGCGGGATCTTCGGTGGCGGCGACCCGCCTGAGCTGGTCGGCGTACACCGCGGCGAGATCGATCTCGACGGGCTCGGGCTCGAAGAGGGTGTCCTGCACGGCGTGCGGGCCGGTCTCGTCGGCGGGCACGGGCAGGCCGCGCAGCCGGGCGTGGGCCGCCTGGGCCGATCGGGGCTCGCCGTACCTGCCCTCGTAGGCCAGGAGCAGCGACTCGGTGAGCGTCAGGTCGTGGCAGCGCGCCACCCGGACGTCCCGCTCGATCAGCGCCGGGTAGACGGCGCGGGTGTCCGCCCAGATCCACCGGGGACGGACGTCACGTTCCAGATCGTGAACGGCCCGCGCGAGATCGCCGACGCGCCGGGCCTCCTCCCCCAGGGGCCACAGCGTGCCGCCGTGCGCGTCCGCCGCGAGCGCGATCCGCATGGCGGCAGACTATCCGAGGGCGGCGACAGTGCTCGATCACAGGTTCGAGTTCGCCCGCCTGGGCGCGGCCTGGTGAGGCGCCGGCCCGGACGCGGTTCGCGGCGATCTGGGACGAGGAGCGGCGGAGCGGCGGTTCCGGGGTCCTGCGCGGGCAAGGGAGACTGATCGCATGCTCGCGCTGATCCGGGCCTGCCATCCGGGCCCCACGGTGGTCGTGACGGTCGTGGGCGCGGCGCTGGCGGCCGGCGTCGGCAGAGGCCCCGGCGGCACCCTGCTCGTCGGCGCGGCGGTGCTGAGCGGCCAGCTCTCGATCGGCTGGAGCAACGACTGGATCGACCGGTCACGTGATCAGGCGGCGGGCCGGTCCGACAAGCCTCTCTCCGGCACGTCCACCGGCCACTCTGCGGCGTCCCTCGCTCCCGGAACGGTGGCCCGCGCCGCCTTCGCCGCGCTCGCGGCGTGCGTGCCGCTGTCGCTGGCGAGCGGCGTCCTGGCCGGAGTGGTCCACCTTGTGGCCGTCGCCTGTGGCTGGCTGTACAACATCCGGCTCAAGGCCACGCCGGCCTCACCGCTGCCGTTCGCCGTGGCCTTCGGATTGTTGCCCGCGTTCGTGACGCTCGGCCTGCCCGGGGAGCCCTGGCCCGCGCCGTGGGCCCTGGCGGCCGGCGCGCTGCTCGGCATGGGCGCGCACTTCGCCAACGTCGTGCCCGACCTCCCGGAGGACCTGACGCTCGGGGTGCTCGGCCTGCCCCAGCGTCTCGGCCCGACCGGCGCGCGGATCGGCGCGGCCATCCTGTTCGTGACCGCGTCCGCGGTCATCGCGCTCGCTCCCGGCGCAGGCCCCGGCGCGGTGGCCGTGGCCGGCCTGGCGGCCGTGGTGGTGGCCCTCGCCGGAGGCCTGATCGCGGGCCGGGGCGACCTCAGACGGACGGCGTTCGTCGTGACCGTCGCGGTGGCGCTGATCGACGTGGCGATGTTCGTCGGCCAGGGCGGCCAGATCGTCTGAGCCTCCCCGGCCGCCGAGCGGTGGTAAGGCGGGCGGGAGGAGCGAACGCGGCAGTAAGCCGCCGATCTCGAGTCACCACCAGCACCCCGGATCCATCCGGTCGCACTGGTCGTCGGCCGGCACTCCCTCCGCCGGGCGGAGGAATGGGGACAGCGGGCGAACAGGGGGAAAGAAGAAGGCCCTGGTCTCCGAGAAACTCGGTGACCAGGGCCTTTTCAGTAGCGGGGGTAGGATTTGAACCTACGACCTCTGGGTTATGAGCCCAGCGAGCTACCGAGCTGCTCCACCCCGCGTCGGCTTGCTTTGAAAGACTATCGGCCCTGGAGAGCACTGGCAAATCATCGCCCCCGCCAGGCGGCCCATACCGAGGCGTCCGGGCGGTGTTGTCGCAGGACATCCCACTCGTGGGACCGATTTTCCCCATGCCGTGCGGCCGGTGCTTCCGGTCCGGGAACCTCGGGGTTCCCGGACCGGAAGCGGAGCCTGCGTGCCGCCTGCCGGCGGGACGGCGGCGTTACGAACTCGGCGGTGAGACGGACGGGCTCGGCGCGGGGCTCGGCGTGCCGGTGCCCGCCGCCGCGGCCGACGGGTCCGGCGTGGGCGTGGCGCCACCGGACGCTCCCGGTGACGGCGTCGCCGACGGGGACGGCGACGTCGTCGGAGCGGCGGCCTTCTGCTTGCCCAGCGCCGACTCGATCTGCTTCAGCGCCTCGGCGAGCCGCTTCTGCGCCTCGCCGTACGCGGCGAAGTCGCCCTTCTTGATCGCCTCCTGGCCCTCGTCGTAGGCCTTCTGGGCGTTGGTGTAGGCGGTGGTCAGGTCCGTCGTGACCTGCGAGGCCGTCGGATCCTGCGGCGTCGTCGGGTTGGCCGGGGTCTGCGCGGACCGCCCGAAGACCTGGTCCAGGGCCTCCTTGAGGTTGCCGCCGAGACCGACGTCATTGCCGAACGACACCAGCACCCGGAACAACGTCGGGTAGCGCGCGGAGTTCTCGACCTTGGGCTGGACGTACACCGGCTGGACGTACAGCAGGCCGCCACCGAACGGCAGGGTGAGCAGGTTGCCGTTCAGCAACTCGGTCGTGCCGCCGATGCGCAGGTCGTTGAGTACGCTCGCCGCCTTGGTGTCGAAGGCGTTCTGCGCCTGCTTGGGACCCGGGATCGTGGTGTCACTCGGCAGTTGCAGAATGCGGATCTTCGTCCCCGGGCCGGCCGTGGCGTCCACCGCCATGAACGCCGCGAGGTTGTCCCGGTTGTTGGGCACCAGCGTCGTGGTCAGCGAGAAGCGCGGCTCGGTGTCACCGGGCATCCGCAGCGTCACGTAGTACGGCGGCTGCTTGGTCTTCGTGCTCGCCGGGTCCTCCGGCACCTTCCAGAAGTCCTGGCCGCCGTAGAAGGCGTTGGCGTCGGTCACGTGGTACTGGCCGAGAATGTCACGCTGCACCTTGAAGAGGTCTTCGGGGTAGCGCAGGTGGGCCATCAGCTCCGGTGAGATCTTGGACTTGGGCTGGACGACGCCGCCGAAGGCCTTCTCCCAGGTGCGCAGCAGCGGGTCGCTCTCGTCCCAGGCGTACAGGGTCACCGAGCCGTCGTAGGCGTCGACGGTGGCCTTGACCGAGTTGCGGATGTAGTTGATCTGGTCGCGCGGCTGCTGCGGGGTGAGGGCGCGGGTGGTGGAGGTGTCGTCGGTCATCGTGCCGAAGCTGCGGCGCTCGGCGTAGGGGTAGTCCTCCGACATGGTGTACCCGTCGATGATCCACACGATCTTCCCGCCGACGACCGCGGGGTACGGGTCGCCGTCCAGGGTGAGGAACGGGGCGACCTGCTGCACCCGCTCGCGCGGGCTGCGGTTGTACAGGATGCGGGAGCCGCTGTTGATGTCCGACGACAGCAGCAGGTTGGTCTCGCTGTACTTCGCGGCGTACAGCAGGCGGGTGAAGTAGTTGCCGATCGGCACGCCACCCTTGCCGTGGTAGGTGGTGTTCACCTGGCCGCTGTTGTCGTTGGTGCTCTGGTCGGGGTAGTCGAGCTCCATGTTGCCGCGGCCACCGACGATCGAGTAGTCCGGAGAGTGCTCGCCGAAGTAGACGCGCGGCTCGAACGTGCCGAGCCCACCGGTCGGCGGGATGTCCTTGACCAGGAAGTCGGGCCTGCCCTGCGGGTCGGTCTTGTTCCCCTGGCTCGCCACGAAGCCGAAACCGTGCGTGTAGACCAGATGGTCGTTGATCCAGTTGCTCTCCGGCGGCCGGCCGATCTCGCGCACCGCGACGACCGTGTCACGTGACACCCCGTCGATGGTGTACCGGTCGACGTCGAGCTGCTCGGGGAACCGGTAGTAGCCCTTGATCTGCTGGAGCTGCTCGTAGGTGGGCGGCAGCACGGTCGGGTCGAGCAGGCGGACGCCCGGGATGGTGGCCGCCTCGCTCTGGATCTCCTGCTGGGTGCCCTCGGTCTTGGCGCTGTAGGGAGTCACCTCGGCCGATCCGACGCCGTAGGCGTCCCGGGTGGCCTGGATGTTGTAGCCGATGAACTCCCGCTCCTTGCTCTGCTGGTTCGGCCTGACCTGGAACTGCTCGACCAGCACAGGGTAGAGCCCGCCGACCAGGATGGCCGAGAGCACGAGAAGGCCGAGGCCGACGCCGGGCAGCATGCCGCCCGGCCGCACCACGCCGGCGAAGAACAGCACCGCGCAGATGAGCGCGATGATCGCCAGGATGCTCTTGGCCGGGAGCACGGCGTTCACGTCGGTGTAGGAGGCGCCGAACACCTTGCCGCGGTCGGAGAAGACCAGGCCGAACCGGTCGACCCAGTAGGCGACGGCCTTGAGCAGCACGAACAGGCCGACCAGCACCGACAGGTGGACCCGGGCGGCGCGGGTGGCGTGCAGGCCGGGGGCGTTGAGCCGGAAGCCGCCGTACAGGTAGTGGATGATCGCCGCGACGATGATCGAGATGATGACCGCGGTGAACAGGAAGTTCAGCACCATCCGGATGAACGGATAGGTGAACATGAAGAACGAGATGTCCATGTGGAACATCGGGTCGTTCTTGCCGAACGGCGTGCCGTTGGCGAACAGCAGCCAGGTCTTCCACTGGCCCGCCGTGGAGGAGCCGGTGAACAGCCCCAGCACCGCCAGGCCGACAATGAAGATCATCTTACGGTGCGGGTCGAGCGCCGCGCGGTAGCGGTCGGCTCCCTGGGCCGGGCCGCCGAACATGCCGATGCCGAACAGCGGGCGCGTCCGGAAGGCGAGCAGCGCGTTGCCGCCGACGATGACACCCATCAGCAGCGCGCCGACGACGAACAACAGCAGCTGGGTGAGGAGCATCGTCGAGAACACCGAGGTGTAGCCGACCGAGTCGAACCACAGCCAGTCGGTGAAGACGCCCGCGAAGACGAAGAAGAGAATAATGATCACGACCAGCGTGATCGCGACAGGGACGAGAAGCCGCGGCCGGCGGGGCAAACGCACTGCCCGACCCGCGCCGGGGTTCCGGAAGGTCAAGGCCCACCCCTAGGTTTCACGAGTAACGGTCGGTGTCTGGCAACCTACACCGGTGATGGCGCGGTCACGCTCCGAGCCCTGAGCCCGATGGGGCCGCAAGACGCCTCCAGTGCGGGGGGCGCCACCGCCCGTGACGGAGGGTGGCCGCTGGGAGGGCTCGGTGAACGCGCGCCGCCACCGGATGCGACGCGCGCGTTCACGTGGCCCAACGGCCCGAGCGCACGACGGGTTCCCCGCTACGGGACGAAAGGGCGTCATCGGGACGGGCACCGTGTCATCGCGCCGCGCAGCCCGGCACCGATCCCGCGCCGGTGCGCAGGGCGTCGATGGCCTGGATGGCTTCGTGCATGGTGCCGACCTTCACCAGTCGCAGCCCGTCGGGCACGGCCGGCAGGGCCTCGTCGCAGTTGTCCGCGGGGGTCAGGAAGACCGTCGCACCGGCGTCGCGCGCCCCGACCATCTTCTGCTGGATGCCGCCGATCGGGCCGACCTTGCCGTCGGGGGTGATCGTCCCGGTGCCGGCGATCGACTTGCCCCCGGTGAGCGGGCCCGGGGTGAGCTTGTCGTAGATGCCCAGCGAGAACATCAGCCCGGCGCTCGGGCCGCCGACGTCCCCCACGTTGACGTCGACCTTGAAGGGGAACTTGTACCGGCTGTTCATGTTGACCCCGACGATCGGGCCGTCCGGCCCCGCGACCGTGCCCACCCGGACGGTCATCGGCTTGCCTCCCCGCAGCAGGGAGAACACGGCCTCCTCGCCCGGCTTGTGCTTCAGGACCGCCGCCTTGACGTCCTCCACGGAGGAGATGGGGGCGCCGTCCACCGCGGTGATCTCGTCGTTCTGCCGCAGCCTGCCGTCCGCGGGCCTGCCCTTCAGGGTGGAGGCGACGTACACGATGACGTTGATCGGGACCTTGAGCTCGTTCAGCGCGGCCGCCGTCGCGTCCTGCTGGGAGCTGCTCATCTCCTGGGTGTTCTGCTCTTCGACCTCTTTGACCGACACGGTCTTGGGGAAGATGGTCTCTTCCGGCACGACGGCGACCGTCGGGTTGATCCAGCCGCGCAGCGCGGTCAGCAGGTCGATGTGGGCGTCCGGGCCGCCCTGGTAGGCGACCGTGACCAGGCTCAGCTTGCCCGCCGTGGGATAGGTCTGGCGTCCCGAGATGCTGATGACCGGCTTGCCCTTGACGTCGCCGAGGGTGTTCTCGGTGGGCCCCGGGCTCAGCGCGACGTACGGCACGGGAAGCAGCGCGCCCGCGCCACCGAGCGCGAGCGTGAGGACGGCCGCCATCGTCAACGTCAGACGTCGTCGGGACATGGTGGCAACTCTATGCGCTCACCAGGGCGGCGGTTACCCGGACACTCACCGGGCGGACATCCTGGTCAATCGCTGCTTCCCGCCGTCTGTGCGGTGCGGTCACCCGCCGGCGCCGACCCACTCGGTGGAGCCGTCCGCGAACGCCTGGTGCTTCCAGATCGGCACCTCCTTCTTCAGGTCGTCGATCAGCCGCCGTGACGCCTCGAACGCCTCACCGCGGTGCGGCGCGGAGACCGCGACGATCACCGCGGCGTCGCCCAGCTCGAGCTCGCCCACCCGGTGCACGGCCGCCAGGGCCGTGATCGGGAAGTCGGCGGCGACCTTCTCGGCGACCCGGCGCAGCTCGGCCTCGGCGCTGGGGTGCGCGGAGTACGCAAGCTGAGTGACCGGCTTGCCGCCGTCGTGGTCGCGCACGGTGCCGACGAAGAGTGTCGTGCCGCCGGCCGCGTGGTCACCGACGGCGGCGAGCACCTCTTCCACCGACAGCGGAGTGTCTCGAATGCCGAGCAAACGAATCGCCTTCACGAGGAGAGTCTAAGAGCCCGCGCACTCAGAGGGGGAGGGTTCGGCGGTCAGGTGCGACGGCGGCGGCGGGCGCGGCGGACGATGGCGGCGGTGCCGATCACCGCGACGGTGGCGCCGGCCGCGGTCAAGGTGGCCTCCTTGACCGGCAGTCTGCGGCCGACGACGGCGTGGTGGCCCTCGCGCAGGTCGAGGAGCTGCTGGAACGCCGCCTCGTTCGTCCAGGTGGGCTTCCAGCCGGCCTCGCGCAGCGAGGTGCAGTCGACCACCCAGGGGTAGACGACGTAGTGCAGATCGGTCGCCGGGGCCGGGGTGATGCCGAGCCGGTGCAGGCGCTGGGCGGTCCCGAAGGTCACCCCGGCGGGCAGCTCGAACCGCCGCAGGCCCGATAGCTCCTCCACCTGCTCCATCTCCAGCCAGCCCTCACCGCCCACGTTCACGACCCCGGACACCTGCCCGAGCGCGGCCAGCTCCAGCGCCGAGACCAGGTCCTCCACGTGGCAGAACTGCCAGCGGGGCGCCGAGCCCTTGACGGTGAGCAGGCGCGGGGCCTCGAAGTGACGGGTGACCACGGTGTCCACGCCCGGACCGACCACGGCGGCCGGCCGCAGCACGGTGACCTCCAGGCCCGGATGACTGCGCAGGCAGCGCCGGACCAGCGCCTCGATCTCCAGGTGGTCGCCGACCACTCCGGAGTCGGGCTCGGCGGCGACCGGAGCGTCCTCCGGCAGCGGGACGGGGTTGTCCGGCGCCGCGCCGTAGACCATGGCGCTCGTCACGAGCACCACCCTGCGGACCCGTGCGGCGGCGGAGGCGGTGAGCACCGTCTGGGCGGCCCGCAGGTTGTAGGCGCGCCGCTCCGCCGGGTCGGTGTCGAGCCGGTAGTCGGCCGCCAGGTGCACCAGGACGTCCACGTCCGAGATGCGGTTCGCCAAGAGCGGATCTCGGACGTCGATCACCCGCCAGGTGACGTCCGTGACGTCGCCCCGCTGATCGTCGATCGCCACGACGCGGCGGAAATCCGCAGACGAGGCGACCCGGGAGAGGAACTCTCTCCCCAGACCGGTCGCCGCGCCGGTCACCGCGACGACCGGCGGGCGGAGGCGTTTCGAGGTAGGCACGAGGTCCTCACTTTGCACTGATCCGCCCTGCGACGGATAACGTGGCGGATGTGGACTCCTCCATCCTGCACGAGGTAGAGCGGTGACTGACCTGCCAGGTCGCGAAAACGACCCCAACGAGAACCCGTTCGAGATGTTCGGCGACCCGCAGCAGATGGCCGCGGCCATGCGGCAGTTCGCCGACATGCTGTCGGCTCCGGCGGGCTCCGGGCCCGTCAACTGGGAGATGGCCAAGAACATCGCCCGGCACGCCGTGGTCGCCGAGGGCGACCCGAGTGTCATGGAGGGGGAGCGCCGTCAGATCGTCGAAGCGCTCCGCCTCGCCGATCTGTGGCTCAATGAGGTCACCGAGCTGCCGAGCGGGCTGACCGCGCCCGAGGCGTGGAGCCGCTCGGAGTGGATCGAGAAGACCGTCCCGGTGTGGAAGCGGCTGTGCGACCCGATCGCCGAGCGCATGGTCGAGACCATGGGCGGCGTCCTCGGCGGAGGCGGCGCGCTGGGCGGGCTCGGCCCCGAGGCCCAGTCCATGGCCGCGCAGCTCGGGCCGCTCATGGGCATGATGCGCCAGATGGGCGGCATGATGGTCGGCAGCCAGATCGGGCAGGCGCTCGGCACGCTGGCGCCCGAGGTGATCGGCTCGTCCGACATCGGGCTGCCGCTCTCGGACACCGCCGCACTGCTGCCCGGCGGCATCGCCGCCTTCAGCCACGGGCTGGAGATCCCCTCCGAGGAGATCCGCCTCTACCTGGCTCTGCGGGAGGCCGCGCACCACCGCCTGTTCCAGCACGTGCCGTGGCTGCGCACCCAGCTCTTCGGCGCCGTCGAGGAGTACGCCAAGGGCATCACCGTGGACACCTCCGCGCTGGAGGAGCAGATCCGCGGGCTCGACGTCAGCAACCCGCAGCAGATCCAGGAGGCCCTGAGCGGCGGCGCGCTGCTCAAGCCCGAGGAGACCGAGCGCCAGAAGGCCGCGCTGTCCCGGCTGGAGACCATCCTGGCCCTGGTCGAGGGCTGGGTGAGCACAGTGGTGGACGCCGCCGCCGAGGGCAAGCTGCCCTCCTCCGCCGCGCTGTCGGAGACCATGCGGCGGCGGCGCGCGACCGGCGGCCCGGCCGAGCGTACATTCGCCACGCTCGTCGGGCTGGAGCTGCGGCCGCGCCGCCTGCGCGAGGCCGCGGCCCTGTGGCAGGCCCTCGCCGCCGGCCGCGGCGTCGAGGGGCGCGACGCCGTCTGGTCGCATCCCGACCTCATGCCCACCGCGTCCGACCTGGACGACCCCGAGGCGTTCGTCCGGGGCGACGCGAAGTTCGACCTGTCGCACTTCGAGGACGGGGGGGCGGGCGAGGGCAGGCCTTCCGACGACGAGAAGCCGGGCGAGGGCGACCCGGGCGGGCCGGAGTCCGGCCGAGGATGACTCTTCACGACCAGGCGCGGGCCGCCCTGACCGGCTGGACCGCGCCCACCCCCGACGAGGAGTCGCTCCGCTTGCGGTTCCTCGAACACCTTGACCGGCACGACGACGCGATGTGGCGCTCGTGCGCGCCGGGCCACCTGACGGCCACCACGGCGGTGCTCTCGCACGACGGCGCGCAGGTGCTGCTCACCCTGCACCCGAAGGCCGGCATGTGGCTGCCCATGGGCGGCCACTGCGAGGCCGGTGACGTGTCGCTGGAGCAGGCCGCGCTGCGGGAGGCCACCGAGGAGTCCGGCATCGCCGGTCTCACCCTGCTTCCCGGGCCGCTCGCGCTCGACCGGCACCGGGTCTGGTGCCATCCCCCGCACAGCTGGCATCTGGACGTCGAGTACGGCGCGGTGGCGCCGCCAGGGGCGGAGTTCGTGATCAGCGACGAGTCGCTGGAGCTCCGCTGGGTGCCCGTGGACGACATCCCGGAGCCGACCGACGAGGCCACCCGCCGCCTGGCCCGCCGCGCCCGGGCGGCGCTGGCCGCCGTGCCGCGCCCGGAGGTGCCCGTCCGGTCCCCTGTGGACTGACGCGCGGAGCACGCCGGCGCCGCGAGCGGTGCGGGCAGCGAGGCCGGGCGCCCGCGTGCGACTCCTCCTCGCGGACACCCCGCGCGGCGCTCCGGCTTTCACGCGGGCCATACGCGCGCTGGATAGGGTCAGGACGTACAGACGGAAAGACGCCGGGGGGCTCTGGGTGAACACCACGACCGAGACGCCGGTGGGGGGTGTGATCGTCACACCTCGCCGGCGCCTGCGTGTCTCGGGCAAGCTCGCCTGGCTGGCGGTGACCCCGTTCGCCGCCTGGGCGGTCTGGCGGATGGGCGGCCTGGAGCGTGGATCGTTCCCCGCGCAGATCATGACGGCCACGCCGTACGCCGCCGCGGGCTCGCTGCTGCCGGTGCTGCTGTCGGTCCTGTCACGCAAGAAGGCCGTGACGGTCGTGGCGCTCGCCACGACCGCCGCGCTCGGCACCGGCGTGCTCCCCCGCGCCTTCGGGGACGTCCCGGTGGCCGGCGCGGCGTCCGGGGTGCCGTTCACGGTCATGACGTCGAACCTGTTCTTCGGCCACGGCGACGCCCGCACCATCGTCGACCTGGTACGCCGGAACAAGCCCGACGTGCTGAGCACCCAGGAGCTCACCCCCGCGGCCGTGACCGAGCTGGACGCCGCCGGGCTGAAGGACCTCATGCCCTACCGCCATCTGCAGGACGAGTGGAGCGCGGCGGGCAGCGGTATCTTCTCCCGTCACCCGATCACTCCGCTCGACGGCCTTTTCCCGGTGATCGGGCACAACATGCCGGCCGCGAAACTGACGCTTCCCGGCGGGGCCCAGGTCGAGCTCGTCGACGTGCACACCCTGCCGCCGCTCGGCCGTCAGGTCACCCAGTGGACCGAAGGGCTGCGCGCGCTGCCGTCCGGGCCGTCGTCGGGACCGTTCCGCATCCTGGCCGGCGACTTCAACGCCAGCCTCGACCACGCCGAGATGCGGGGCGTGGTGGCGCGCGGTTATCGCGACGCCGGGGACGTGACCGGGCGCGGGCTGACGCCGACCTGGCCGGCCGGCCGGAAGCTGCCGCCGATGATCACGATCGACCATGTGCTGGCCGACCGGCGGGTCTCGGTGCTCGACTACCAGGTGTACACCGTCCCGCGCACCGACCATCGCACGGTGATCACCCGGCTGTCCCTGCCGGCGCCCCGCTGAGCGCCTGCTCACGGGCGCCGCAGCTGCGGTCAGTGCCCGCTGAGCAGGGCGCGGGTGGTGTCCCAGCCTTCCAGGCCCGGGTCGAGCCGGGCGATGTCGGCGGGGACGCGCAGCCGGTGCCAGCCGGGGCCGGTGGCCACCATGCGCCTGCCCGGCGCCTGCCCGCGTAGCCGCGCGACCATGTCCTCGTCGTCCAGGCCCGCGGTGGCCCACGGGGGGAACGGCAGCCGGGCGGCCACGGCCACCGCGCCACCGCCCGAGGCGGGGCAGACCGCGATCGGCGCCCGGCCGAGCTCACGGAACAGCTTGCCGATCAGCAGCGGCGGCAGGTCGGGAGCGTCACCGCTGATCACCACGGCCTCCTGGCCGTAGGGCGCGAGGGCCGCGAACGCCTCCGTGACCCCGCCGGAACCGGGCAGGTCGATCACACGGGTGCCCGGCCAGGCGATGTCCTGCAGTCCGTCCACTCCCGCGGCCAGGATGACCGGCTCCACCAGGTCGAGCCCGGCGACGATCTCGTAGGTGTCCTCGGCGAGGGCCAGCAGGAACTCGTCCGGGTCCACTCCGGGCGGCGCGGCCTCGCCCGCGGCCGGCGTGACCAGGACCGCCGCGAGCCGTACGGCCCTTCCCGTACCGTCGTGCGCGGGGCCGCCATCAGCTTGCGTGGTCAGCATTCCTCCACCGAACCGTTGGCCGCCATGGAGTACCCTTCCAGGAAACCGCGTGCCCGTTCGGCCCTAGGGTAGCGCTCGACGAGAGTCCAGAAGCGGGGGCCGTGGCTGGGCACCAGCAGGTGTGCCAGCTCGTGCATGATCACATAGTCCACGACCCAGGCGGGCATGCCGCGCAGGCGCGTGGAGAGCCGTATGGTGCCGTGGTCCGGAGTGCACGAACCCCAGCGGTGCCGCTGGTTCTCCGCCCACCGCACGCTGGACGGCATGGCCGTCCCGTCGAGATAGCGGAGGGCGAGGTCACGCGCCCGGTCGAGCAGGTCGTCATCGCTCGGCCGCCTGCGCTGCTCCTTGGCCGCGAGGCGATCGAGCATCCGCCGGACCCATTGCTCCTCGTCTGTCCTGCTCAGACCGGCAGGCAGCAGCACGATGGTCTTGTCGCCATCGCGGTATGCGGATACGGTCCGCCGGCGGCGTGCACTCCGGCGGACCTCGACTGTCTCGGGGGGCACATATGCACGGTAGCCGACAGTGCCGAATTTCCACAGGGGGTGAACGACGTTTTCGCTGGTCAATCAGCGTTCGCTGAGTGTTCAGCCAACTCAGCTCTCCCACGGGTCTCACATGATGGCGCCGCTCGCGGTGAGAACCGCGCGAGAGTTGTCCACAGGTGGGGATGAACGGCGACCGGCGGGGCGGCGCGTGTGCGACGCTCGCGCCCGTGACCTTCCTCCCTTCCTTCTCGCCTCGCCGCCGCCGGCCCCGGCCGGCCCCCGTCCGCCCGCGGCTCAAGCCCGCGCTGCGCCGTCTGTGCCGGGACGAGCGCACCCTGCAGTTCGGCGTCCATCCGCTGCGCGCGGTCGTGCTCACCGATTTGGAGCCGCCCGTGCGCAGCCTGGTCGAAGCTCTGGACGGCACCCGCACGCTGGACGAGTTGATCGCCTCGGCCGATCTCGACGAGGGCACCGTCCGGGGGGTCGTGGGGCTGCTGGCCCAGCATGGCGTGCTCGACGACGCCGCCACGCGCCCCGCGGCGCTGAGCGACATCGGGATGGACGAACGCGACCGTCTCGGGCCCGATCTCGACGCTCTGTCGCTGTCCACCGTGGACGCGGGGGATGGCGGCCTCGCCGCGCTGGCGCGCCGCCGTGCCGCGTGCGTCCGGGTGATCGGCGCCGGGCGGGTCGGCGCCCAGGTCGCGGTGCTGCTGGCCGCCTCGGGCGTCGGTCACCTGTGCGTGGTCGATCCCGGGACGGCCCGGCACGAGGACGTCGTGCCGGGCGGGCTGTCGTTCGCCGACGCCGGCCGCCCCCGGGAGGACGGCGCGGTGGCCGCGGCCCGCCGGGTGGCGCCCGGGGTCAACGCGTGGGCCGGGCGCACCGCCGCGCATCTCGCCGACGGCGCCCACCGTCCTGATCTGGTGGTTCTGGCGCCGGTGGGCCCGCTGGACGCCCTTGTGACCCACGAGCTGGTGACGCTGGGCCTGCCGCACCTGCTGGCGACGGCCGGCGAGGGCGTGGGCTCGGTCGGCCCGCTCGTGCTTCCCGGAGTCACCTCCTGCCTGCGCTGCCTGGAGCTGACCCGTCGCGACCGAGACCCCTCGTGGCCGATGCTGGGTGCCCGGCTCGGTGGTTTCCCCGCTGGTGAGATCGCCTGCGGCACCGTGCTGTCAACGCTGGTAGCGGCGCACGCGGCGGCCGAGGCGCTGGGTTGTGTCGACGGCCTGGAGCCTACTGTGACCAACAGCACAGTTGACGTAATGCCTGATTGGCGTTGGAAAAAACGCAGCTGGCGGGCTCATCCGCAATGTCGTTGTAGTCGAAACCACTTTGGTCCGCTAACAATGGTCGCGTGAGCGACTTCCCGCAGCACGCCGTGACGCGTTCGGCCAAGCTGGCGACCCTGCCTCTGGGATTCGCCGGCCGCACCGCCCTGGGCATCGGCAAGCGCATCGGCGGGAAGCCGGCCGAGATCGTCGCGCAGGAGATCCAGCAGCGCACCTCCGAGCAGATCTTCAAGGTTCTCGGCGAGCTCAAGGGCGGGGCGATGAAGCTCGGCCAGGCCCTGTCGATCTTCGAGGCCGCGCTGCCGCCCGAGATCGCCGGGCCCTACCGCGCGACACTGACCCGGCTGCAGGACGCCGCGCCGCCCCTGCCGGCCTCGACGGTGCACGCCGTCCTCGCCGAGCAACTCGGGGACGGCTGGCGCGAGCACTTCCTGAGCTTCGAGGACACGCCCACGGCCGCCGCCTCCATCGGGCAGGTGCACAAGGCGGTCTGGCAGGACGGCCGCCAGGTCGCCGTCAAGATCCAGTATCCGGGGGCGGGCAAGGCGCTGCTGGCCGACTTCAACCAGCTCGCCAGGCTGGGCAAGCTCTTCGGAGTGCTGCTGCCGGGGCTCGACATCAAGGCGGTGCTGGGCGAGTTGCGGGAGCGGGTGGCCGAGGAGCTCGACTACCTCCGCGAGGCGGAGGCCCAGCACGCCTTCGCCACCGCCTACTACGGCGACCCCGACTTCTGCGTGCCGGACGTCGTCGCGGCCAACGAGCAGATCATCGTCAGCGAGTGGATGGACGGCACGCCACTCTCCAAGATCATCACGGCCGGCACCAAGGAGCAGCGCGACCGGGCCGGCCTGCTGTTCGTGCGGTTCCTGTTCAGCTCACCCGCCCGGGCGGGCATGCTGCACGCCGACCCGCACCCCGGCAACTTCCGCATCCTCCCGGACGGCCGGCTGGGCGTGCTCGACTTCGGCGCGGTGAACCGCCTGCCGGACGGCTACCCGGAGGCCTTCGGCACGCTGACCCGCATCTTCAACAAGGGCGACATGGCTGCCGTCGTCCAGGGACTGCGCGACGAGGGGTTCATCCGCCCGCACATCGAGGTGGACGTGGAGGCGCTGCGGGCCTTCCTCGCCCCCTACGTCGAGCCGACCCAGGTGGAGGAGTTCACCTTCAGCCGCGAGTGGCTGCAGCAGCAGGTCGCGACGGTCACCGACCTGCGCCCGAACAACGTGGTGCGCCAGCTCAACCTGCCTCCGTCGTACGTGCTGATCCACCGTGTGCACGCCGCGGGCATCGGCGTGCTGTGCCAGCTCGGCGCCACGGCCCGGTTCCGTGACGAGGTGATGCGCTGGGTCCCCGGCTTCGCCGACCAGACCTGACGACTCCGGGCTCCACCCCGCCACAGCTGGACGCCGGGTCAGAGCGGGTGCGGCCAGGAGAGGGCGAGGCGGGTGTGGGTCTTGTCGATCACCGCGTCACCGCGCATCGCGTCGTCGGGGGTGGCCCGGGGATAGGCGTCCAGGTAGAGGGCGGTGCTGGCGGGGCGGCCGGCGGCCGCCCACCGGCGGACGTGCGCCGCGAGCCGCTCGGCCAGGGCGCCGCCGCCGGGACCGTGACCGGCGGCGACCAGATCGAAGGACGCGTCCGTACCAGGACCGCGCCGCAGCACGGCGAGCCCGTCATCGCCGGTGATGCCGTGGGTGAGCCTGAACGGCTGGAGGGACAGCGGCGGCTGCCGGAGCACCCCGGAGGTGCCGGCCTCGGTCACGGTGCACCAGTCCTGCTCGTGCATCGCCAGCCACAGGTTGAGCCCGGCGATGACATCGGCGGAACCGGCGGTCACCCCGGTGTCCCGCTCGACGGCCGGCTCGGCCAGCAGCGCCCGGGTCGCGGCGACGTCGAGCTCGCGTCCGGCGGGTGATTCCAGGACGAGCCGGCGGTCGGCGTCCAGCACGTAAGAGCGCTCGGGGCCGGCGGCGACGCCGCGCATCCGCATGAAACCGCACGGCATGACCGACCTGCTGGTCCAGCGTCCGTCCGCGCGTTCCAGCGCCACCGAGCACTGCACGCCGCGCAGGTCGAGCGGAACGACGATCCGCCCGCCGGGGGCGAGCTGGTCGAGCCACGCGGGCTCAAGGTCCCACACCCCGACCGTGGCGATGACCCGGTCGTACGGCGCCCGCTCGGCGAACCCGGCCGCCCCGTCCGCGCGGACCACGCGCACCTGCGGGTATCCGGCCTCGTCCAGGTGCTCGCGTGCCGCGTCGACCAGGTCCTGATCGATGTCGACGCTCACCACCTCCCCGCGCGGGCCGGTGATGTACGCCATGAGCGCGGCGTTGTAGCCGGTCCCGGCGCCGATCTCCAGCACCCGGTGGCCGGGCTCGACGCCGAGCTGGTCGAGCATGATCGCCATGATCGTCGGCTGGGAGGAGGAGCTGACCGGCCGTCCTTCTGCGTCGCGTTTGGTGACGATGGGCTGGTCGTCGTAGGCCGCCTCGGGAGGCGTCCCGGGCAGGAACGTGTGCCGCGGCACCGACGTCAGTGCCTCGGCCACCTCCGCGGTCACCGCCCCGCCCCGCTCGCGCACCAGCTCGACGAGCCGGCGCCGCAGCTCCGCGAGTTCGTCCGCGCCGGGATGCCCGGGCCGAGCCATGGTCGTCTCCCCTCGCTTCGCGGTGAGCCCATCATGCCCGAACGCCGGCGAAGGCAACGCGATCGCCGGACGGCGGTGGGCACGCCGACGCCCCCGCCGGACCGGTGGGCCGGCGGGGGCATGTTCGTGCATCTAGCACCGGCGAACGCCGACGCCCGCCCGGCATGGTGACCGGGCGGGCTTGGTCGAGCCGAAGGCAGTGCCCCGGGCTCAGCGGCACGGCCGGCGCCCTGACCAGGCAGGAACACCACACCACGCGGCGAGGCCCGCCCGGCATGGTGGCCGGGCGGGCGGGAGAGCCGAGGGCAGTGTCCCGGAGTGTTCGGGCCGCGCCGGACCCGGCGGGCACACCGGCCGGCCGGCGGAGGTGTGCCCGGAGGGTCAGGCGAGACGGGTCAGGGCGTGCCTGAGACGGAGGGAGGCACGCTCGGCCCGCTTGCGGGCGCGCTTCACCCGCATGAGATGGAGCACGAGACGTTGCTGCTCGGCCTCGTGGTGCAACGTTCGTATTCGGTCCCGCACCAGTTCTTGGCGGATAAACGGGATCTCGTTGCTCCAGGTAGGCAGGAAGCTCATCGTGGTGGCCTTTCTTAAGGTGGAACGGTGGGTGGTACGGGTGGTCAGGCTGCGACCGGAGTCTTGCGGGGACGGCCCCGCGGCCTCTTCCTCGGAACGACGGCTCCGCGCAGGACGAGCTCGCCGCCCCAGACGCCCCACGGCTCCCCGCGCTCCAGCGCGCGGGCGAGGCAGGCCTTCTGGATCGGGCACCCTCCGCAGAGGGTCTTGGCGAACTCGACGTCCTCCGGGGACTCGGCGAACCACAGGTCGGGGTCGGTACGACACGGGATATCGGCTTCGTCGACCAGGTCCGTGGTCGTCCAAACCGCCATCTGCGTCACCTTTCTGTACTGGTTGATCGGGGCATTACCTCTTGGGTGGTGGTCGGATCTGGCGGCGGAAAAAACAAGAAGGCCGCGGATCCTGGGTACGGATCCGCGGCCTGGAGGCGGTGTTTCGACCGGTCAGGTTATGACCGGTCGCCTCCAGGGTGGCGGACCCTGCACCCCACCATTGGCGGTGCTCGGGGTCGCGTCGTCGGCCGGGCGGCGGAAAGCAGCCGCGTAGCCGGCGACCTGGGCGGTGGCTCCGTAGGCGATGACCGCCGCGTCGGCCTGGACGCGGACGGACTTCTCCTGCCGGAGTTTGGCCGGCCCATCGGCGGTGAGGCCGAGGGCGGGCATGGCGATGGCAGCGGCATGGCGAGCGACACCGAGACCGGCGGCGGTCGTGTCGTGCATGCCATCGGCACACGGGAAGGCGAGCCACGGCATGGCGGGCGTCATGGACATCAGCTTCACGGGGCTCACCTCCAATGGGATCTTCCAGGCGTCGGACGGGGATCGTCCGACCGGCTTGTGCATGACTCTAAACGTGGACCCTGCGGCCCGGCAACATATTTTCTACCTGCGATTTCACGGATTCACGACACGAATCATGCACTCCTGCACCACCGACACGGCGAGCTCGCCCGAGGCGGTGAACATCTGCCCCTTCGCGAGACCGCGCGCGTTGCCCGACCACGGCGACTCCTGGGCGTACAGCACCCACTCGTCCACCCGCAGCGGCCGGTGGAACCACATGGCGTGGTCGAGGGAGGCGCCCTTGAGATTGGAGGCGCCCCAAGCGAGACCGTGCGACAGCAGCACGGTGTCGACCAGCGTGTAGTCGGAGGCGTAGGCGGCGAGCACGACGTGCAGCAGAGGGTCGTCCGGCAGGTCGGCGTCGTATCGGAACCACACCTGCGTCTCGGAGCCGCGCAGCGAGGGGTCCTTGTACGCCTCCCAGGTGAGCGGCGTGACATAGCGGGCATCGACCGGGCGGGGCTTGGCCAGCCACTCGCGCCACGGCTCCTGGTCGCCGACGACGGCGCGCATCCGCTCTTGGTACAGCGGCAGCGTCTCGGGGGCGGGCACCGCGGGCATGACCGCGGCCTGGTGGCTCACCCCTTCCTCCAGCACGTGGAAGGACGCGGACATGGTGAAGATGGCCTTACCGTGCTGGATGGCCACGACCCGCCGGGTGGTGAACGAGCGGCCGTCGCGCACGCGTTCGACGTTGTAGACGATCGGGATCGCCGGGTCGCCGGGGCGGATGAAGTAGGCGTGCAGGGAGTGGACGGTGCGCTCGGCGGGCACGGTGCGGCCGGCCGCGACCAGCGCCTGGGCGGCCACCTGCCCGCCGAAGACCCGCTGGATGCGCTCCTCCGGGCTGCGGCCACGGAAGATGTCCTGCTCGATCTGCTCCAGGTCGAGCAGGTCGAGGACCTCCTTGAGCGCCTCGTTCACGTCACTTCCCCTCCGCGGCAGATGTCCAGCACGGCCTGGCCGTAGCGCTCAAGTTTGACGCGCCCGACTCCGGCGATCGCCAGCAGGTCCTCCTCTGTGGTGGGGACCCGCTCGGCCAGTGCCTGGAGCGTAACGTCGGTGAACACCACGTAAGTAGGGACCTTCGCGTCTTTCGCGGCTTTCGTCCGCCAGAGTTTGAGCCGTTCGAGCAGCTCCTGGTCGTAGTCGGCCGGGCAGGTCGCGCACCGGCCGAGCTTCTGCTCGGCGGCGGCGGTGAGCGTCTTGCCGCAGACGCGGCAGGAGATGGGGACGGCGACACGGGGCTTGCCGGCACGCCGCTCCCGCCCGGCGGTGCGCGCCGGCGACCCGGCGGCGGTGGCCCCGCCGGTGAGCCCGTCGAGGAAGCGCGAGGGCCGGCGGGCCTTGCGCCCGCCCGGTGAGCGGGCCAGCGCCCACGACAGGTGCAGATGCTCGCGGGCACGGGTGACGCCGACGTACAGCAGGCGGCGTTCCTCCTCGACCTGCTCGGGCGTCTCGGCGTAGACGATGGGCAGCATGCCCTCGGTGAGGCCGGCCAGGAAGACGGCGTCCCACTCGAGGCCCTTGGCGGCGTGCAGGGAGGCGAGGGTCACGCCGTCGACCGGCGGCGCGTGCTGCTCGGTGGCCCGGCGCTCCAGCTCGGCGACGAAGCGCGGCAGGTCGCCGCCCTCGGCCGCGATGTCCTCGGCCAGGTCGGCCAGCGCCTTCAGCGACTCCCACCGCTCGCGCGCGGTCCCTCCCCCCGGTGCCTCCGGCGTGAGGCCGATGCCGGCGAGGATGTCGTGGACGGTGCGCACCAGCGGCTCGGCGTCATTGGCCGAACGCGCCGCGCCGCGCAGCAGCACGACGGCCTGCCGCACCTCGGGCCGCTCGAAGAACCGCTCGGCGCCGCGCAGGACGTAGGGCACGCCGGCCTGGCCGAACGCCTGCTCGTACAGCTCGGACTGGGCGTTGACCCGGAACAGCACGGCGATCTCGCGCGTCGGCACGCCCTGGGCGATGAGCTCCTTGGCCCGCATCGCGACCAGGGCGGCCTCGGCCGGCTCGTCGTCGCACTCGGCGAACACCGGGCTCGGGCCGTCGGGCCGCTGGGCGACCAGCTCCAGCCGGTGCGGGGTGCGCGCCTTGGCCAGCACGCCGTTGGCCAGGCCGACGACCTGCGGCGTGGAGCGGTAGTCGCGCACCAGCTTGATCACCGCGGCGGAGGGGTGCTCGACGGCGAAGTTGGTCAGGTAGCGGGGAGTGGCGCCGCTGAAGGAGTAGATCGTCTGGTTGGGGTCGCCGACGACGCAGATGTCGTCGCGCCCGCCGAGCCAGGTGTCGAGCAGGAGCTTCTGCAGCGGGTTGACGTCCTGGTACTCGTCGACGACGAAGTAGCGGTACTGCCGGCGGATCTCGGCGGCGACCTCCTGGTGCTCGGTCATCACCGCGGCGGTGAGCTCGAGGATCGTCTCGAAGTCGACCAAATGCCGCTCACGCCGGAGCGTCTCGTACGCCTCGTAGAGGTGCGCCACCTCCGAGGCGGCGATCGGCGGGGTGCGCCCGGCCTTGGCGGCGAGCGCGACGTACTCCTCGGGGGGCGTCTGGGTGACCTTGGCCCACTCGATCTCGGCCGCGACGTCGCGCAGCTCGCCGCGCTCGGGCGAGCGCCGCGCGAGGCGGGCGGCCTCGACCAGCAGGGGCAGCTTGGACTGCACGACCCGCGGGGCGTCGCCGCCGATCACCCGCGGCCAGAAGTAGGTGAGCTGGCGCAGCGCGGCGGCGTGGAAGGTGCGCGCCTGGACACCACTCGCGCCGAGGGCGCGCAGCCGCTGCTTCAGCTCGCCCGCCGCGCGGGTGGTGAAGGTCACCGCCAGCACGCTCTGCGGCTCGACCACCCCGCTGCGGACGGCGTGCGCGATGCGGTGGGTGATCGCCCGCGTCTTGCCGGTGCCGGCGCCGGCGAGCACGCACACCGGCCCCCGCACCGCCTCGGCCACCTCGCGCTGCTCGGGGTCGAGCCCGGCGAGGGCGTCGTCGCGCTCCAAGTGGGCCTCCTGCTGTGCGGTCTGGTGCCGTGCGGACGGGTTGCTGGCATCATCCTCCCAGCAGCCCGCCACCCGCGCGGCACGGCCTGTGGACAACCTGAAGAAGCTCACAGGCAAGTGATCTACGCTTCCGGCGTACGCGGTCCGGGCATCTCCTGGAAGCCTCGGCAACGTGCACAACTAGCCCGGTTTGCTCCACAATGGGGGCGCCATGGATTTCGGGGAAGGAAAAAGTCCAGTGAGAAGCGCGGTAACGGTGGGAATGCTCGCTCTGGCCGGCGTGCTCCTCGCGCCGGCGGCCGCACTGCCGGCCGGCGCCAGCGCCGCACCGACGCCCACCCCCACGCCCTCTCCCACGTCGTCCACGGCCCCGACCTCTCCCGAGAACGTCCTCACCAGGACCATCGTCCGCACCTACGCCTATGGCCGCCAGTCGGCCCGTCAGCGCATGGACGTCTGGTGGGAGCCGCGGGCGGGGCGGCGGCCCGGGGTGTTCATCATCCACGGGGGATGGTGGAACAGCGGTGACAAGAAGTACATGACCGCCGTCAGCCGCTCGTACGCCGAGATGGGCTACACGGTCTTCAACATCAATTACCGCCTGTCGCAGGACGCCGCCTGGCCGGCGCAGCGCACCGACACGCTGGCCGCCATCGCCACGGCTCGCAAGCACGCCGATTTCTTCTCCTTCGACCCCGACCGTTACGTGGTGGTCGGGTTCTCCGCCGGCGGCCATCTCGCCACCGCGGTCGGCACCTACCGGGACGGCCTGCCCGGGCTCCGCGGTGTGGTGGGCATCTCGCCGGTGATCTCCCCCCTCACCGCCTACTCCGACGGCGACGAGGGCGCGGACTTCGACCAGCGCAAGCTCCGCCTGGCCGCGATCGCGCTGGCCGGCGGCTGCCGTCCCACCGGGGCCTGCGCGAAGGTCTGGTCCAGCATGGAGATCCCGTGGCACGCGAGCCCGCATGACGCGCCGGTGCTCACCGTGCACTCCTCGGACGAGTTCGTGCCGCCCTACCAGAGCGAGTTGCTCAAGGAGCAGCTCAACCAGGTCGGCGTGGCGATGAACATCCGGGTGGTGCCGGGCTACTACCACAGCTCGCCGCTCTACCGTGAGCCCGGTGTGGCCGAAGGCGTGCGCGAGTGGGTCGCCGGCAAGCTCGCGGCACCGGCCATCCCCAAGCCGACCACCACGTCCACCACCTCGGCCCACCTGCCGTCCCTGAGCAAGGTCCGCACCCACTGACCACCCCTACTGCGCAACCCCCTTGCCCGGTGCGAGGGACGGGGTCCCCACACCTGACCGCACCTGCCGCCGGGCGGGAACATCGGCGGTGGCGGCGATGTTGGCAGCGAATGCCGACGACGAAGGGATGACGCACACAATGGCGCTCAAGGTGTACACGACGAGCTGGTGTGGCCCGTGCAAGAGGCTGAAGAGCCAACTGACGCGTGAGGGCATCTCCTACGAAGTGATCGACATCGAGGCCGACCCGGTGGCGGCCGAATTCGTGATGAGCGTCAACAACGGGAACCAGACGGTCCCCACGGTGGTCCTGGAGGACGGCACCGCCCTGACGAACCCTTCGATCATCCAGCTGAAGCGCCTGCTCGCCCAGGCCGGCGCCTGATCTCGGGCGGCTGCGAGCCTGGTGGGACATAGATGGCCGCGTGGGCGCAAAGCCCGCGCGGCCGTACGCGTGACCGACTTTCTCCGGCGGGTCACGGGACCGGGGTCACCAGTCGCCGGGAAGGTGGGAGCCGTACCAGGTCTCGATGAGGCGGCGGGCGATCGAGACGCCCGGCGGGAGCCTGATCTCGCCGTTCTCGACGGCCGCGCCCAGCTCGGACCGGGTCAGCCACATCGCTTCGGCGATCTCGGCGGGGTCGAGGGTGATCTCGGTGGACGTCGCCCGCGCGAAGAACCCGAGCATGAGGCTGCGCGGGAACGGCCACGGCTGGCTGCCGAGGTAGCGCGGCTCGGCCACCGTGACGCCGACCTCCTCCAGGACCTCGCGCGCGACGGCCTGCTCGAGCGACTCGCCCGGCTCGACGAACCCGGCCAGCACCGAGTAGCGCCCCTCCGGCCACTGGGGGCCGCGGGCCAGCAGGCAGCGGTCGTCTCCGTCGTGGACGAGCATGATGACGGCCGGGTCGACGCGCGGGAAGTGCTGGCTGCCGTCGTTCGGGCAGACGCGCACGTGCCCGCCGGACAGGATGTTCGTCCGGCTGCCGCACCTCGGGCAGTGCTCGTGGGTGGCGTGCCACGCCTCCAGCGCCACGGCGTTGACCAGCAGCCCCGCGTCGCGATCGCCGAGCGCGGCCCCCACCTTGCGCAGCCCCTCGGTCGCGACGTCGGCCCAGTCGGGAACGTCCTGCACCACTTCGGCCACCATGGTGCCCTCGGGCAGGGGCGCCGGCGGCGGCAGCTCGCCCTCGACCGCGACGGCGAAGTAGGCGATGCCCTCCGGATCGACGCCGAGCAGGTAACGCTCGCCGGGCGGCGCCTGCCGCGGGGACAGGAACACCAGGCCGGCGGTGCCGTTGTCGCGGCGGATCAGCGTGTTCCCGTCGCTGATCAGCAGGACGCGGGTGCGCGGGTCGGCCCAGGCGGATTTCAGCCATGCCTCGTCGGTGCGGTGCGCGGCGGACCTGTCGACGCCTCCCCGCGCCAGGAGCAGAGGCCCGAGCAGCGGCCGGCCTTCCGAGATGTCCCCCACGTACGACTCCCTCCCAGCAGGCTGCCCATCTTATGCCGCCGACGATGGCCGTCCGAAATGACCGCTGCACGCGTAGAACACGGACATTCGGGGCGTTCAGCACGTGGGGCGGCGAGGCGATCGAGGTACGGCTAAGATTCGGCGGGTCAACCCGGTTAGGTTAGCCTTACCTCAATCCTGGGGGTGCCCGCGTGCGGCTGTACGTCACCGCGCTCAACCCGAACGACTCGCTGACCCAAGGCTTCCTCCCGGCCGCCCGCGCGCTGGGCTGCGAGGTGACGCTGCTCACCGACCAGCCGGAACGCCATGCCGGGGTCGAGGCACTGCGCACCGACGTCCGCGACGCCCGCGCCGTGATCGACGCCGTGGCCCGCCATCACCGGCCGGACGCGATCTTCTCGGCCTCCGACCACGTCCAGCCCGAGACCGCCCTGGCCGCGGCCTACTTCGGGCTGCCGGGCAAGGACTGGCGCGCCTGCCTGACCGCCAAGAACAAAGCGCTGACCCGGCGGGCGCTCGCCGCCGCCGGAGTGGAGCAGGTGCGCTCCGCGACGCTCCCGCCCGGGCAGCCGCCGCCCGGCGACCTGCCGTTTCCGGTCGTCGTCAAGCCGCGCGAGGGAGTGGCCAGCGAGGAGGTCATGCTCGCGACCGACGCCGGCGAACTGGCCCGCGCGCTGGCGGGCATCCGGGAACGCCGCCCGGGGGCGACGCTCGTGGCCGAGGAGTATCTGGAGGGGCCGCTGCGCACCCTGGAGACCCTCGGCGACGGCCACGCCCTGCACGTGCTCGGCGGCTTCCGCACCACTCTCGGGCCCCTCCCGCACTTCATCGAGGAACGGCTCGACTGGAACCCCGCGGCCGCCGAGACCGCGACGGGCGCCGGCGGCCGGATCGAGGCCGCGGCGCGGGAGCACGTGCTGCGGGCGCTGGCCGCCGTCGGCGTGGGATTCGGCGCCTGCCACACCGAATACGCCCTCACCGCGCACGGTCCGCGGATCATCGAGATCAACTACCGGCTCATCGGCGACAACTGCGACTTCCTGCTCGCCGAACTGCTCGGCGTACCGCTGTTCGAGCAGATCCTGCGGGTGCACCTCGGCGAGCCCGCCCAGGCCCCGCCATCCGTCACCGGGCACGGGGCGGCGGTGAGCCTGGTCGCGCCCCGGAGCGGCGTCGTGAAGTCCGGCCCGGGCGAGGTGGCCGAGACGATCGGCGGCGTACGGCTCCGCCACCGGCCGCTGCGCGCGCCGGGCGACACCGTCGAGCTGACCCACACCAACCGCGACTACCTCGGCGTGGTGCGCGCCGCCGGCCCGGACCGCGCGGCCGTCGACCACGCCCTCGCATCCTTCCGTGCCCGGACGCCCTGGGTGGTGGAATGAGCCGGGACCCGAGCCGTGGGGCCCCGGAGCCGTACCTGGCCGCGCGGGTGCTGGACGCCCTGATCCGCGAGGACTACGGCGGGCTGGCGGGCCGGGTGACCCGCGGCAAGGACGCCGTCCAGATCGTCCTGCCCGCCGGACGGCGGGTGCGGCTGGTGCCGGGACGGCTCTACCAGGACTTCAGGGTGGCACCGGAGGAGTCGCTGACCTTGGCCGAGGTGATCGAGACGCTGATGCTGGTGGCCGACTCGGCCGACGCCGAAGGGGTGGCCGCCTTCGCCGCGGAGTGTCACGCGGCGCTTCGCGCGTACGAGCTGCACGACCGGCACCGCGGCGAGGTGCTGGCCCGCGTCCGGCACGCGCTCCGGCCGGCCGCGCGGGGCATCGGCACGACGATCGCCTACGAGACGCTCGCCGCGTTCGCCGACCACCCCGTCCACCCGGCCTCGCGCGCCCGGCCGGGCCTGACCGACGACCAACTGCTGGCGTACGCCCCGGAGTTCGCGCCGTCCTTCCCGCTGCGCTGGGCCGCCGTACCGAGCGGCCTGGTGACCGCCGCGGGGGGCGCGGCGGCGGCGTGCCGGGACACGAGCGTGGCCTGCGGCGCGGACGGACACCGGGCCGGGTGGACGGACGGGCATCGGCCGGGACGCAGGAACGAGCATGGCGCCGGGCGGGACGGCGGGGAGCCGGGCGGCCTTCCCGGCTGGTGGCCGGCGGGCGACGGCACGACCATGATGTTCCCGGTCCACCCGCTGACGGCGCCGGCCGTCCGGGAGATCCCCGGGGTGATCCTCCTGGACGCGCCACACCTGACCGTACGGCCCACGCTGTCCATGCGGACCGTCGAAGTGGACGCGCGGACGCACCTGAAGCTTCCGCTGCCCATCAGCACGCTGGGCGCTCGCAACCGCCGATCGATCAAGCCCGGCACGCTGGAGGACGGCGCGCGGGCGGAGTCGCTGCTGCGCGAGGTCCTGCGCCGTGAGCCGGACCTCCCGGTGCTGCTCGCCGACGAGCAGACCTACGCGCACACCGGGCACGAGTACCTCGGCTGGATGCTCCGCCGTCTGCCGCCCGGCGAGATCGTCTCGGTCGCCGCCCTGCCGGCCCCGTCCCCCGCGTGCGGTCCGGGCGGGGGGCTGGTGCTGGACGAGCTGGCGGCGCGCTACCGGGGCGGCGACACCGGCGCGCTGCTGGACGACTACCTGCGGGTGCTGTTCGCCTGGAACGTCCGCCTGCTGGTCGGCTACGGCATCGCGCTGGAGGCGCACCAGCAGAACCTCGCCCTGGTCTTCGACGACCACGCGCGCCTGCGGCTGCTGGTCAAGGACAACGACGGCCTGCTCGTCGCACCGGACCGGCTGCGCGCCGCCGGCCTCGCGGTGCCGGACTTCGCCGACCGGCGCCTGCTGACCGATGATCCGCACGCGCTCGCCGACGTGTTCGTCACGATCACGCTGCACCTGGCCGCCGCCGCCGTCGCGTCCGGCGCCGGGCGTGCCGAACGGGTCGCCGAGGCCCTCGACGGCGCGCTGGCCGAGCACGGCGACCACCCGATGGCGCGGCTGCTGCGCGCCCGCACGCTGGACGCGGACCGGCTGACCGGCAAGGCCATGGTCAGCGCCGCGACCCTGATGGCCCGCACGCGCGTCGCGGCGGACGTCAACAAGCACTATGGGGCGGGCGGGCCGAACTACCTGCGCCACCGTCAACGGAGAGAGGCGAACTCGTGAGCGGGGTCGTGTGCGGCTTTCCCACCCTCGGCTCTCCCGCCCCGGTGCGGGTCGAGGAGCCGGAGCAGGCGGCAAGGACCGGCGAGGAGTGGCACGCGGTCGCCGAGCGGGCGACGCTGGCGGCGCTGCTGCGGTGCTGCGTCCGCGAGGTGGCGGGCCCGCGGGGCGAGGTGTGGGCGGCCCCGCCGTACGTGCTGCTGCGCCTGGCGGGCACGCTGATCCGGGTGCCGGCGTCCGGCGGGCTCGCCCTCCGCTTCGACGGGCCGGCCCAGTGGCTGCGTCGCGGCGCGTGGCTCCCGCTGTCGGTGGACCATCTCGTACGCCTCGTCGAGGCCGAGCTGGGCGGCCCGCCCGCCGTGACACCCCCGCGGGCCCCGCAGGACGATGAACCGGGAACCCGCGACGAGCGGGACGGCCGGCCGCACCCACGGCGCGATGCCGGTGCCGGGTACAACGAGGAGTTCGCCGGGCAGGTCGCGGCCAGCCGCGCCGCGATCTCGGTCATGCTGCGCGAGCGGGCCGCCGCCACCCCGCCCGAGGACCCGTGGCTCGCCTCGGAGCAGGCACTGGTGCTCGGGCACCCGTTCCACCCCTCTCCCAAGGCCAGGGGCGGCTCCGGGTGGGCGAGGTACGCGCCCGAGACGCACGCCGCGTTCCCGCTGCGACTGCTCGGCGTCCGGGACGACGTGCTCGCGAGCGGCGGCGACCCGGGCGCCGTCGACGGGCTCGGCGCGGCGCCGCCCGGGTACACGTTGCTGCCCGCCCACCCCTGGCAGCTCGAACTGCTCGCCGCCGAGCTGGCCGCCCCGCTGGAGGACGGGCGGCTCGTCGACCTCGGCAGCGCACCGCGCCCGGCGGTCCCGACCTCGTCGGTACGGACGGTGTACGAGCCGGCGATCGGCGCCTGCCTGAAGTTCAGCCTGGACGTGCGGATCACCAACTGCGTGCGCAAGAACGCCTGGTACGAGCTGATCTCGGCCACCGAGCTGAGCGGCAGGCTGGAGCCGGTGTTCGCCGACCTGTCGCGGCGGTTCCCCGGCACGCGGTGGCTGCCCGAGCCGGGGTACCGGTCGGCGTCCCTCGGCCGGCGGCTGCTCGAAGGGCTCGGGGTGATCGTCCGGTCGAGTCCCTGGGACGTCACCGGTCCGGGGGTCGTCCCCGTCCTGGCGGGCGCGCTGGCGGCCCTCGGCGCCACACCGCACCCCGCGAGCGCCCCCGTGCCGCGCCCGCTGGCCGCGGCGGACACGGCGATGCGAGAGGAGCCGGCGCGCTGGTGGGGGGCGTACGTGGACCTGGTCGCGCTGCCGGCGCTCGACGCCTTCTTCCGACACGGGGTGGTGCTGGAGGCCCACCTGCAGAACGTGCTGGTCGGCATCGACGCCGAAGGCATGCCACTTGAGGTGATATTTCGGGATTTGGAAGGCAGCAAGCTCGTCCACGGACGCCACGACCTGACCGGCCTGCCGGATCCGGTCACCCGCGCGGCGACCTATGACCCCATCCGCGGCTGGAACCGCGTGGTGTACTGCGTCATGGTGAACCATCTCCCCGAGATCGCCGCCACCGTCGCCCGCGCCGCCGCGCCGCACGCGCCCGACGAGCTGCTGCGCGAGTTGTGGGCGGGCGCCGGGGCACGTGTCGCCCGGTACGCCGGCCCGCGCCGCCCGGCGCCCCTCGCCGACCTGCTGGCCGGGGCACCGCTGCCCGCCAAGGCCAACCTCGCGACCCGGTGGGCCCGCGCGGCCGATCGCGACGCCGGATACGTCCCCGTCGCCAACCCCTTCGCGGGGGGTGCGCGATGATCCTCCCGGACCGGGTGCGCGAGCGCGCCGAACGTCTCACCGAGGCCCTCCCCGCCTACGTGTACGACCTGGCCGCGCTCGACCGGCACGCCGCCGCCGTCCGCCGGGCGCTCGGGGACACCGAGCTGTACTACGCGGTCAAGGCCAACCCCGACCCGGCCCTGCTGCGCACCCTGGCGCCGTACGCGGACGGGTTCGAGGTGTCCTCCATCGGCGAGGTGCGGCACCTGCGATCGGTGCTGCCGGACGCCCGCCTGGCGCTCGGCGGTCCCGGCAAGACGGACGCGGAGCTCGCCCTGGACGTCCACCGCGTGCACGTCGAGAGCCCCGGCGAGCTGCGCAGGCTCATCGGCATGGACGCTCCGGCGGACGTCCTGCTGCGGGTGAACCTCGCCGTCCCGGTCGAGGGCGCGTCACTGGCGATGGGCGGCGGCGCGACGCCGTTCGGCATGGACCCCGCGGGGGTGCGCGAATGCCTCGGCCTGCTGCCGGCGAGCACCCGCGTGCGGCTGCGCGGCGTCCACGCCCACCTGGCCAGCGGCCTGCGGGCACCCGAGCTGCTCGGCCTGGCCGAGACCGTGCTGGCCTTCGCCCGGGAGCTGGCGGCCGGCGAGGTCGACGTCGGCGGCGGGATGGCCGTGTCGTACCACGAGCCGGAGCGGCTGTTCGACTGGGAGACGTACGGGCGGGGGCTGGCCCGTCTGCGCGCGCCTGGCGAGACGCTGCGTGTCGAGCCGGGCCGGGCGCTGACCGCCTACTGCGGCTGGTACCTGACCCGGGTGATCGACGTGAAGCGGGTGCACGGCGAGGTGTTCGCCGTGGTCACCGGCGGCACCCACCACCTGCGCACCCCCGCGGCCAAGGGTCACGACCAGCCGCTCGCCGTCCTGCCGACCGGCCGCGCGGGCACCGGCACGACCGGCGAGCCGGTCACCGTCGTCGGCCAGCTCTGCACGCCCAAGGACGTCTTCGCGCGGGAGATCCCCCTGTCGGTGAACGTGGGCGACATCGTGGCGTTCGGCCTGGCCGGCGCCTACGCCTGGACCATCTCCCACCACGACTTCCTCATGCACCCGAGGCCCGGATTCCACTACCTCACCTGATTTTCTCCTCTGCTCGTACCCGCTCGCGGAATCGCGCCACCCGGCCGGTTCCAGCGCGTCAACGTCGTCCGGCACGGCATTCGGGGTGCGGAGCGGGGATTCACGAGGGCGACGGGCAAAGGAAGGCAGCGAACGTTTGTTACGAACATTCCCTTACCTCGGGCAAGAGATCGAGACCGGGCGGGAAAGGGAAGAAGGGAATTCACTTCACGAAGGCGCGGGTCATGTGCGGAAAAGCAGAAGAATCCGATATGGGAGATGAAGAAGGGTGTCGGCCCCCGATTGCGGACGCGGCCCTGCCGATACGCGAACGAGGGCCCGGCCGATGAGCGGCGACGAAACGGTGTCGGAGAAGCGCGCCGCCGGGGACGCCGAGTTGCTCGCGGCACTACGCCGCCGCCTGTACGCCGAGGGGGTGCGCTCCCGGGTCTTCCAGCGGGTGCGGCTCGCGATCGGTACCGAGGAGATCCCGGCGCAGCGCCGCCACCACCCGGCGGAGCTGATCGTCTACGGCCACGACGGAGGGGTGCGGGCCAGGGTCACCGTGCGCGCGAAGCTCTGGGGCACCGCTTTCCTGGTCACCCCGGCCGGCGACGCACCGGGGTCGCAGTTCCCCGTCAGCCGGATCTCCGGGGTCATCCGCCGGCTGGGCCTGCTGGCCGGGGACGAGCCGAGCCCGCACCTTGCCGGGAAGTCCTGCCGCGCCAACGGGTCGTGGTAGCCGTCGCCACGGCCGGTCGTCGCCCACCGAGTCCCGGCACGGTCTAGGTCCACCTCGGTCCACATGGTGGCCCGGTGACCCGGCACGCGGCCTGGCACAGCAAGCTTGACTAACTCTTTTCCTGGGATCATTCCACTTTACTGGTAGCGTTCAACCAGGTCAGAAGCTTGTGGCACCTCGTCGCGGCCCCGCCGTACGCTCCGCCACCGCTCCCCGACCGGCCGGGGTGTCATCTCCCGCTCGACGCCACCGGTCGCGGCCACCGGCCCCGCGCCGCCCTCACCGACCGCCCGCCACAACATGCCACTCTCCGCCTCCCCGATCGGAGTCCTCTCATGCCGAACTCCCTGCGCCCCGGCCTCCGAGCCCGCTCCGTTCCCGACCCGTGGGTGCCGCCGCGACGGCGGCCCGCGGCGCCGATGAGCGCCGGCCACAACGGCCGCGGCACGCCTCCCGGCAGGTCATGAAGCCACCACGCCTGCGGCGTCCCCGCTCGATACGCGCGAGGTGCACCCTGCTGGCCGTGGGGCTGTCGGCGATCTTCCTCGCCGCGATGGGAGCCAGCATCGACGCGGCGATCCGCTACAAGGTCGAGGTGGAGACCTTCGACGCGACCAAGAGCGTGGCCGGTCAGTGGAGCGCCGCGGTGCGCAACGGCAGCGTTCCACACGTCATCCCCGTGCACTCCAAGGTCGACCTCATCCAGGTCGTCGACGCCCGCGGCCACGTGGTGCACGCCAGCAAGGCCGTCGAGGGGGAGCCCCCGCTGAGCACGCTGCGCCCACCGCCTGACGACCGCTTCCAGACCGGTACGAGCTGCGTGCCCGGCGGCGAGTGCGCCATGCTGATGGCCATCCGGGTCTCTCCGGCCGCGAACGCGCCGGTCGTCTACGCCGGCGTCGCCGAACCGGCCATCCTCGCCACCAGAGAGCTGGACTTCGGTGTCGCCGTCGCGGCTCTGCCGATCCTGCTGCTGATCGGGTGGGTCACCTGGACCGTGCTCGGCCGCACGCTGCGCCCGGTGCAGACCATCTGCCAGCGGATGTCGGAGATCACCGGAAGCGATCTGAGCCTGCGGATCCCGCTGCCGTCCGGGCACGACGAGCTCACCCTGCTCGCCGAGACCGCCAACCGCACGCTCGCGCGGCTGGAGAACGCGGTCAAGCAGCAGCGCCGCTTCGCCTCGGACGCCTCGCACGAGCTGCGGTCCCCGATCGCCGGGTTGCGGGTGGGGCTGGAGGAGGCGCTCGCCCATCCGGAGGAGGTGGATCAGCGCGAGGCGCTTCGTACGGCCCTGTCGACCACCGACCGGCTGGGGTCGATCGTCGACGACCTCCTGGTGCTGGCCCGCCTGAGCGGCGCCGACCGGTCCTCACCCGAAACGGTCGACCTCACCGCCCTGGCCCGCGAGGTCGTCGGCGGGCGCGCCTGGCGGGTGCCGGTGCGCGTACGGGCCGGGGGGCCGGTGTGGGTGTCGGGCTCGCGGATAGGGCTCATGCGCATCGTGGAGAACCTCGTCGCCAACGCCCAGCGGCATGCCCGCAGCGGGGCCCGGGTCACCGCGTGCCTCACCGCGGGCGAGGCGACGCTGGTGGTCAGCGACGACGGCGACGGCATCGCGCCCGAAGACCGTGAGCGGGTCTTCGCCCGGTTCACCCGGCTCGCGGACGGCCGGCGGCTCGACCCGTCGGGCAGCGGCCTCGGGCTGGCCATCTCGCGCGAGATAGCCGAGGCCCACGGAGGCACGCTGCGCGTCGAGGACTCCGTACAGGGTGCCCGCTTCGTCCTCCGGCTGCCGCCGGCGGGCCGCTCCCCCATGGCTGCCAGTGGACCTCGCGCCGCCGCGGGGCCGGCGCGCTGACCTGCGCGCCGGCCCGCCGTCAGGCGTCCGTGGGGACGGACTCGACGAGGCGGACCAGGCCGGCGGCGTCGAGAAGGTCGACGGGACGGACGGTCTGGTTGAGCCGCACGTAGTGGAAGGCGGCGCCGACCTTGTCCAGCGGGACTCCGGCGAGCCGGGCCCAGGCCAGCCGGTAGGCGGCGAGCTGCACCGACGCGGCCGCGCCGGCCCGCCCGCGCGGGGGCTCGCCGGTCTTCCAGTCGACGACCACGTACCCGTCGTCCTCGGTGAAGACGGCGTCCATGCGGCCGCGCACCAGCCGGTCGGCGATCATCGTCTCGAACGGCACCTCCAGGTCGACCGGTTCCAGGGCCGCCCAGGTGCTCTCCTCGAACCTGGCCTGCAGCTCGGCGAGCCGGACGTCGGTCTCCGACAGCTCGTCGGACGCGCCGGGCAGCTCCAGGTCGTCGATCAGCCGCTGCTGGCCCCAGCGTCCCTCCAGCCAGCGGTGGAAGGCCGTGCCACGGCGCGCGAGCGGCGCGGGCCGGTGCGGCAGCGGGCGGCGGATCTGCCGGGCCAGCGCGGTGGGATCGGCCGCGAGGGTGACCAGCGAGGACACGGTCAGGTGCGCGGGCAGCTCCACGAGGCCGCCCCCACGCCGCCTGCCCTGCTCCCGCTCTCTGAGCAGCAGCTCGGTGTCGCGCGCCCAGGCCCGGACGCGCTCGCGCTCCCATTCCTTCAGCGCGGCCTCGGCGATCGGGATCTCCTCGGACGGCCGGTGCTCCTGCGCGTTGCGGGCGGGCATTTCGTCTCGCGTGGCGTCCTGCGGGAACGCCTCGGGCCGAGAGGCGTCCGCCGGGGTCGCCTCGTCCCACAGCGCCTCGTCCGCGAACACCTCGTCCCAGGGCGCCTCGTCCCAGGCGGCCTCACCCGGGTCATCCCAGGAAGGCTCGGGCAAAGGCACGTCGTCCCAGGACGCGCCATTGAGCGAGGCCGCGGGCGCCTGTGGGAGGTCCCTGGCGGCCTCATCCGGGAAAGGGGCATCTTGCGCAGGCTCGTCCAGGAAGGGAGCGGCCCGGGAGACGTCTCCGTTCTGACCGGCCGCGGGCGGCATCGGGACGGATACCGAGGACGCATCGGACCGCGGACCGGGCGCGGCGGACGAACCCGGCACGGCTGACGAGGCGGGTGCGGCGGACGAACCCGGCGCGGTGGACGAGGGAGGCGCGGCAGGTGGACCGGAGGCGGCCGGGGCCGCGGAGAGGTGGCCCAAGGCGGCGAAGACCAGCGCGGCGCCGGAACGGACGGCGTCCTGCCGCTCGCCCTCCGGCGTGACCGGCCAGGACGCCGAGGCGGGCTCGGCGAGCAGGGGGTTGGCGGCGCCCTCCGCCATCTCGGGAGCCCACTGCGCGACCTGGCCGCCGGAGTCGCGGACCTCGCGCAGGAAGTCGGACGGCTCAAGCGGTCTGGCGGCCGAACCCCAGCGGTAGCCCGAGGCGATGAGCAGGTAGTGCGCCCGGGTGACCGCGACGTAGGCGAGCCGCCGCTCCTCCATCAGGTCGCGCTCGCGGCAGCGCTCGTCGAACTCGGCCAGGTCGTCCTTCTCCAGCCCCGCCAGCGCCGGAAGGTCGGACCGGTCGCCGCGCAGGGAGTACGGCAGTTTGCGTGGGTTCTCGGTCCACCGCGAGTTGGTCGCCGGGGTCGCCGGGAAGACGCTGCCCTTGGCCGGCCCGCCACGCCGGCTGGTGATCTGCGACAGGCCCGGCACGATGACGACCGGCCACTCCAGGCCCTTGGAGGCGTGGACCGTCATGAGTTTCACGCTGTTGGTCTCGCCGACCCGGCCGGCCTCCAGACCGAACTCCTCGGCCTCGGCCGCCTTCAGGTAGGCGAGGAAGGCACCCAGGGTGGGGTCCTCGGCGTCGCCGGCGAACCGGGAGGCGGCGTCCAGGAAGGCGTCCAGGTCGGCGCGGGCCGCCAGCGGACCGCCACCCCGGGCGGCCACCTCGATGTCCAGGCCGGTGCGCCGCTCGATCTCGCTGATCAGGTCGGGCAGCGGCTGCCCCGCGTGCGCGCGCAGGACGCGCAACTCGTGCGCCAGCCGCGGCAGCCGGGCGCGGGCGAGCGGCGAGAACCGCTCCAGCCACTCGGAACGGTCGGCCAGCTCGTCCAGGGCGTCGACCAGGCTGCCGCGCTCCTCGCGCATGTCGGTCACGGCCTGCTCCAGCGGGTCGTCCGCCGCCGGCCCGCCCCGGGTGGTCGCGGTGAGCTCTCTGGCCAGGTCACCGAGGGCCTTGAGGTCGGCGGGGCCGATGCGCCAGCGCGGCCCGGCGAGCAGCCGGGCGAGCGCGTCGCCCGCGGTCGGCTCGTACAGCACGCGCAGGGTCGCCACCAGGTCGGCGACCTCGGGGACGGTGAGCAGCCCGCCGAGGCCGACCACCTCGACCGGGATGCCACGCGCCTCAAGGGCCCGGCGCAGCGCGGGGAACTGCGACCGCTTGCGGGCCAGGACGGCGACGTCCTGCGGCTGCAGCGCCATCGGCCCGCCCCACGGGCCGCTGGACTTGACCTTCTCGCGGAGTTTGTCGCGCTCGCCGTCCCCCCACGGCAGGCCGTCCGGCGCGACCTCTCTGCCGAGCAGGCGGACCACCTCGCCGGCGATCCACTCGGCCTCGCCGTCGGCGGTCTCGTGGAAGGCGCAGATGACCCGGCCGCGCCCGACGCGGTTGCCGCCGGGGACCAGCACGGGCACCTCGCGGGCCTCGGCGCGCAGCGGGCCCTGTACGCGGGCGGCGACGTCGAGCACCCGCTCGCCGTTGCGGAAGCTCACCGAGAGCCTGCGCACCGGGGCGGGCCGGCCGGCCGCGGTGGGGAAGTCGTGCACGAAGCGCCGGAGATTGCCCGACGACGCCCCGCGCCAGCCGTAGATCGACTGGCAGGGATCGCCGACGGCGGTGACCGGATGGCCGCCGCCGAACAGCGCCCGCAGCAGGACGAGCTGGGCGTGGCTGGTGTCCTGGTACTCGTCCAGCAGGACGACCGAGAACCTCCCCCGCTCGATCACGCCGACCTCGGGGTGCCGGTCGGCGATGCGGGCGGCGAGCGCCATCTGGTCGCCGTAGTCGATGACCTCGCGCCTGCGCTTCTCCCGCTCGTACGCCTCGACGAGCGGGAGGAACTGCTCGCGGATCTCCTGGGTGCGCACCGGCCTGCGCTGGACGAGGGTCGGGCGGCCGGTGAGCCGGGCGAGGCGCTCGTCGAGCCAGTGGCCGACCTCGCGCACGTCGCCGGGGGTGCGCAGGTGCTCGGCCAGCTCGCCGGCGAGCTCCAGCACGGCCGCGGTGACCGACGGCGGGGCCAGGTCGATGCGGTCCATCGGGCCGTCGTACCGGCCGACCACCCGGGCCGCCATCTGCCAGGAGATGGCCGGGCTGACCAGGCGCATGGTCGGCTCCATCGCCTCGCGCAGCGCGTGGTCGGTGACCAGCCGCGCGGCGTAGGAGTGGTAGGTCGACACGGTGGGCTCGGTCTCCAGCAGCTCGGCCGGGGCCAGGCCGACCTCGGCCAGGCGGGTGAGCCGCTTGCGGACGCGCGCGGCCAGCTCGGCGGCGGCCTTGCGGGTGAAGGTGAGGCCGAGGACGCGTTCGGGGTGGACCAGCCCGTTGGCGACCAGCCAGACGACCCGGCCGGCCATGGTCTCGCTCTTGCCCGACCCGGCGCCGGCGACGACGACCGTCGGCTCCAGCGGCGCCTCGATGACGGCGGCCTGCTGGGGGGTGGGCGGCGGGATGCCGAGCTTGTCGGCCAGCTCGGCCGGGCTGATCAGCGCCGGCCTGGTGTCGTCCCGCCCGGCCGCCGGGGCCGGCGGATGCGCTCCTAGCACGCCGTCCCCCGGACGCTACGTGGCCATGGCGCCGGGGCGAGAACGGCCGGCATGGGGGCGGGCAGAGTGAGCCGGATCGACACACGAGCCGGCGGGGAGAGCCTGCACGGCATGGCGGAAGCGGTCAGCACACCTGGCCTCCGCCGTCGTTGACCGGGCAGCTCGCCTTGGCGGCGCAGGTGCGGCAGCCGTCGTTGACCTGGGCGGTGAACACGCCCGAGGCCATGCCGGTCGCGACCGTGGTGACCAGGCTGCGCGCCCACTCGGGGTCGGGGTCGTCGCCGAGGGCGCCCTGGGCCTGCTCCTTGGCCTTCTTGGCGTCCTTGCCCGCGGCCTTGCCGACCTGGACGAGCGCGGCGCCGCCGGGGTCGCGCACGTCGTGGCGCTCGAACGCGCCGAGCAGGGTGGCGAGCTGGTAGACGCCGAGCTGGGGGTGGCGGTCGATCTCCGGGTCGGACGGCTTGGTCCCGCCGGTCTTGATGTCGATGATCACGGCACGCCCCTGGTCGTCCCGCTCCACCCGGTCGACCCGGCCGCGGATCTCCACCCCGTCCGACAGCTTGGCGGTGAAGGCCTCCTCGACGGCGATCAGCTCGCGCGGGTTGCCCTCGTGCCAGGCGAGGAAGCGGGCGACCATCTGCTCGGCGACCCGGCGTTGCTTGCGGTTGAACCATACGCCGCCGAAGTCGAGGCCGTCCCAGATCTCGTCGAGCCGTTTGCCGAGGGTGTCCCCCTCCTGCCCGGCGGCGGCCAGGACGGCGATGGCGTGGATGACGCTGCCGAGGCTGCGGGACATGTCGGTGCCCGAGGCGCCCACGGCGGTCTCCAGCAGCCAGCGCAGCCCGCACTTGGTGAAGCTCTCCACCGCGGACGGGGAGACCCGGACGATGCCGGAAGGCCAGCTCAGCGGGCGGTCGTCGGACAGCGGCGTGAGCGCGTACCACTCGTCGGGGTGGGCCCCGGAGACGCCGGCCCGGGCCAGCCGGGCCAGGTGCGCCGCGGCAGCCTGGCGCATCGGCTCGGGCCGCGCCGTGTCGCACACGGCGGCCCGCAGGTCGGCGACCAGCGCGGACATGCTCAGCCAGCGGGCACGGTCGTCGACGGCGGCCTCCTCGACCGCGCCGGGCGCCAACTCGGCCAGGAACCGCGAGGGACGCTCGTCGGTGTCCTCGCCGCCGACCGCGGTGACGACCAGCCGGCGGCGGGCGCGGGTGGCCGCCACGTAGAACAGCCGCCGCTCCTCGGCGAGCAGCTTGCCGGCCAGGGCGGCTCCTGCGGCGTCCGCGCCGTCGAGCGCCGAGCCCTCGGCCAGCTCGACCATCTCCTGCACGCCGAGCAGCGACCCGCGCAGCCGCAGGTCGGGCCAGACGCCTTCCTGCACGCCCGCGACCACCACGACGTCCCATTCGAGGCCCTTGGAGCGGTGGGCGGTGAGGATGCGCACCGCGTCGCCGTGCGGCGCGTGCTCGGCCAGGGTGCTGCCCGCGATCTCCTGGGAGGACAGGTCGTCCAGGAAGACCTGCGGGCCGGCGTGCGGCAGGCGGTCGACGAAGCGCGCGGCGTGGTCGAACAGCGCCACCACGGCGTCGAGGTCACGGTCGGCCTGGGCGCCGCGCGCGCCGCCGGCCAGGCTCGTCTCGGTCCAGGCGTCGGCGAGGCCGGACGCCTGCCAGACCGCCCACAGGGCCTCCTCGGCGGTGTCGCCCCGCTCGGCGGCCTCGCGGGCGACGCCGATCAGCCGGGCGACCCGCGCGGCGGGCGCGGCCACGTGCTCCTCGACCGGGACCAGCTCGCGGGCGTCGCGCACCGCGGCCAGCAGCAGCTCGTCGGACGAGCGGGCGGGCGCGGACGGCATCCCTTCGCTCTCGGCCGTCGCGGCGAGCTCGGCGGCGCGCAGCGCGCGGCGCAGCCGCCGCACCCCGATCGGGTCGGTGCCGCCGACCGGCCCGGTCAGCAGGTCCTCCACCGTGGCGACGTCCAGGGTCCGCGGCCGGAGCGCGACGCGCAGCACGTCGATCAGCGGCCGCACCCCCGGCTCCCGCACCAGGGGCACCTCGTCGCCGGCGACCACGACGGGCACCCCGGCGGTGAGCAGGGCGCGGCGCAGCATCGGCACCTGGCGGCTCGCCGACCGCACCAGGACGGCCATGCGTCCCCAGGGCACCCCGTCGAGCAGGTGCGCGCGGCGCAGCGTGTCGGCCACCACCGCGGCCTCCTGGCTCTCGCTGTCGGCGAGCAGCACTCGCACCTGGCCCGGGTCCGCGTCCTCGGTGGCGATCAGGTCGCGGTGGCCGCCGCGGGCCCGGCCGGCCGTGGGCGTCCCTGCGGCACCGGGGACCGCGGGCGCGGCGGGCAGGCGGGCGGCGACCCGGCGGGAGGCCGCCAGCAGCTCGCCGCCGCTCCTGCGGCACACCCGCAGCGCGATCACCGGCGCCTCGCGGCCGTCCGCCGTGGGGAAGCGGTGCGGGAACGCCAGGATGCCGCGCACGTCGGCGCCGCGGAACCCGTAGATCGACTGGTCGGGGTCGCCGACGGCGATCAGGTCGCGGCCGTCGCCTGCGAGCCGGCGCAGCAGGACCTCCTGCGCCGGGTCGGTGTCCTGGTACTCGTCCACGAAGACGACGTCGTAGGCGGCGCGCTCGCGCTCGCGCACCCCGGCGTCGTCGAGCAGGCCGGCGGCGGCGCGGATCAGCTCGGCGTAGTCCAGCGAGGGGGTCGGGTCGAGGTCGAAGCGGTCGGCGTACCGGTGGGCGAACCGGCCCGCGGCCACCCAGTCGGCCCGGCCTTGCTCGCGGCCGAGGACGACCAGGTCGTCTCCGTCCAGGCCGCGCTCGGCGGCCCGGGCCAGGAAGTCGCGCAGCTCCTCGGCGAACCCGCGGGTCTTCAGCGCCTCTCGCATGCCGGACGGCCAGTGCGCGGCGCCGTCCTCCAGCTCGCCGTGCAGCAGCCGCCGGATCTCCAGGAGCTGCTCGGGGCCGGTCAGCAGGCGCGGCGGTGGTTCGCCGGCCAGCACGGCCTCGCGGCGCAGCAGGGCGTAGGCGTAGCTGTGGAAGGTGAGCGCGAGCGGAGTGCGCGTGGTGCGGCGCATGCGGGCGGTGATACGCTCGCGCAGCTCTTCGGCCGCCTTGCGGCTGAAGGTCAGCACGAGCACCCGCTCGGGGTCGGTGCCGCGGCGCTCGACGCGGTCGACGACGCTCTCGACGATCGTGGTGGTCTTGCCGGTGCCGGGGCCCGCGAGCACGAGCAGCGGGCCGCCCTCGTGGCGGACGACCGCCCGCTGGTGCTCGTCCAGAACAGGGGGCATCGCCTGCCCCGCGCTTCCCCGTCGCACCAGACGGTAGGCCTGACCACTCACAGCACGCTATTCCACCAGACCACAGGGATAGATCGTGCCGACTCGACCGGTACGGTGCCCCGGGACGTGCGGATCGCGGGCGACAAATCACGTTAGCGCTGCACTTGCCCGGCGGCGGAACACCACGCCGGAGCCGGAGCCACAGGTGGCGTGAGGATGGGGTAGTCCTGGCGGGACAAGGGATTTCCGGCCGGGAGGGATCACAACGTTGACCGGTACCGCCGCCGTCGCGAGCCCGGTGGACTTCGCCGTCCACGGGGACTACGGCATCAAGAACTCCAATGACACCAAGGGCGCGTTCACCCGTCCGCCGTACGGCTTCCGCGGCCGGATCACCGCGGACGGGAGCAGCGGCTACCCGGCCGAGCCGGGCCGCTACCACCTGTACGTCTCGCTGGCCTGCCCGTGGGCGCACCGTTCGGTCATCGTCCGGGCCCTGAAGGGACTGGAGGACGTCGTGTCGATGTCCGTGCTGGACCCGGTGCGCGACGGGCGCGGCTGGGCGTTCCGTGAGGGCCCGGGGCACACCGCCGACCCGGTGAACGGCTTCACGCTGCTGCGCGAGGCCTACGAGGCGAGTGAACCCGGGTACGACGGCCACGTGTCGGTGCCGGTGCTGTGGGACCGTCGCACCGGCGGCATCGTGAGCAACAACTTCCCCGACATCTCCATCGACCTCGGGACGCAGTTCGGACAGTGGGCGCGCGATGACATCGATCTCTACCCGGCCGGCCTGCGGCCCGAGATCGACGCGCTGAACGACCGGGTGTACGCCGCGGTCAACAACGGGGTGTACCGCTGCGGCTTCGCCACCGGCCAGCAGGCCTACGACGAGGCGGTGCGCGCGCTGTTCGCGATGCTGGACGAGCTGGAGGAGCGCCTCGGCGCCGGCCGCTACCTGTTCGGGGACCGGCCGACCGAAGCGGACGTACGGCTGTGGGTGACGCTGGTGCGCTTCGACGCGGTGTACGTCACGCACTTCAAGGCCAACCTGCGACGGCTGGCCGACCATCCCAACCTGTGGGCGTACGCCAGAGACCTCTACCAGCACCCGGCGTTCGGCGGGACGACCGACTTCGACCACATCAAGCGGCACTACTACACGACACACCCGCAGTTGAACCCGTCGCGCATCGTGCCGGCAGGGCCGCTGCTCGACTGGGACGCTCCGCACGGCCGCGGATGACCGGTCCCCGCTGAACCGGCCACTCTCGGGCGCCCCCGTCTCGGTATGCCGGGCGGGGGCGTTCACCTGCGGTTTCGACATCAGCCATCCCTAGATAAGCCGATTTTTCCGTACATCTACGGATGTCCTTACGGATGTTCAACTCCGCCACGCGCACCTAGCGTCTCGGCCAAGCAGGTTCGCACCCTGCCCGGGAACGCGAGAACAGGAGCGCCGCGACGTGACATCCCCCGCACTCCCGCCCTAGCCGCCCCTACCGCCGTGGGAGAAGTCTCCGGCGGATGAGGCGGCACACCCCCCGCTCGCATCACCTCATCCGCCGGGCCCGCTCCCATCACCCCCCATTTCTCTCATCACCCCCCGATCCCACCGCCGCCACGCCGCCGGGTGCCTCCCTGCCGCGTGCGTCCCGCGTACCCCGCTAACCTGCGGGCGCGGGCTGGTGGGAGGCAGAGAAAGGAACATCGCGCATGAGGCGCAGAGCTCTACTGGCCGCAACGGCCGGACTGGCCGTCGTCGCCATGATGGCGCCCTCCACCCCCGCGGGCGCCAAGCCTCCGCCCGGCGGCAAGGAACTGGTCGGTTCCGTCACCGCCTCCGAACGCGCCGCGGCCCTCTCCGACCCCGCGCAGCGCGCCGCCGGCGCCGCCGACCAGGCCATCGCCAGCGGCCTGGACGACCTGCGGGTGAGCGTCAACGAGGTGTACAAGCGGACGGCCGTGACCCCCGGCGCCGGAGGCCTGTACTCCGTCAGCTACGAGCGCAGCTACAAGGGCCTTCCGGTCGTCGGCGGCGACGCCGTCGTGATCGCCGACGGCAACGGCAAGGTGCGCGACACGGCCGCCGCCTCCGCCGCCCTGCCGTTCGGGCTGAAGACGACTCCGTCGGTCACCGCCGACACCGCCACCGCGACGGCCAAGACCGTGCTGGACCGGGTGGACGACTCCGCCGCCCCGCGCCTGGTGGTGCTGGCCTGGGGCCAGCAGCCCCGGCTGACCTGGGAGGCGCTGGTCTCCGGCATCGCCGCGGGCAAGCCCAGCAAGCAGCACGTCTTCGTCGACGCGGCGACCGGCAAGATCGCCGACGCCTACGACGAGGTGCGCGCGGGCACCGGCACCGGCTACTACTACGGCGCCGTCACCATCAACACCAGCGGCTCGGGCAGCTCGTACTCGATGACCGACTCCACCCGCAGCGGCCTGCGCTGTGGCGGGCAGAACGGCTCGGCGTACACCGGAACCGACGACGCCTGGGGCACCGGCTCGGGTACCAACCTGGAGACCGCCTGCGTGGACGCCCTCTACGGCGCGCAGAAGGAATGGGACATGCTGAGCGCCTGGCTCGGGCGCAACGGTGTCAACGGCAGCGGCGGCGGCTATCCGGTCCGGGTGGGCCTGAACGACGTCAACGCCTACTGGAACGGCAGCTACACCAACTTCGGCCACTCGCAGGACAACGCCCGCCAGGCCACCCCGATCGACGTCGTGGCGCACGAGTTCGGTCACGCGATCTTCCAGACCACGCCCGGCGGCGCCGGCTCCGGCAACGAGAACGGCGGCATCAACGAGAGCACCGGCGACATCTTCGGCGCGCTCACCGAGGCGTACGCCAACAACCCCAACGACCCGCCGGACTACCAGGTCGGCGAGGAGGTCGACCTGGTCGGCGACGGGCCGATCCGGTACATGTACCAGCCGTCGCTCGCCGGTGACCCCAACTGCTGGTCCTCCTCCATCTCGAGCACCGAGGTCCACGCCGCGGCCGGCCCGCTGAACCACTGGTTCTACCTGCTGGCCGAGGGCAGCGCACCGGGCGGCGGCAAGCCCAACAGCCCGATCTGCTCCGGCGGCCCCTCGTCGGTGACCGGCATCGGCATCCAGAAGGCCGGCAAGATCTACATGGGCGCGCTGCAGCGCAAGACCTCGTCCTGGCGGTACGCCAACATCCGGCTGGCCTCGCTGCAGGCGGCGGTCGAGCTGTACGGCGCGACCAGCCCCGAGTGCGCGACCACCAAGGCGGCGTGGAACGCGATCTCGGTCCCGGCGCAGTCCGGCGAGCCGACCTGTAGCCCCTCCTCCAGCAACGACTTCTCGATGGCGCTCAGCCCGACCTCCGGCTCGGTGGCCCCGGGCTCGGCGGCCACCACCACGCTGAGCACCGCGACCATCGCGGGCAGCGCGCAGACCGTCACCTTCAGCGCGTCCGGCCTGCCGTCGGGGGCGACCGCGAGCTTCAGCCCGGCGTCGGTCACCTCGGGTGGCTCCTCCACCCTGACCGTCTCCACCACCTCCTCGACCCCGGCCGGCACCTACAGCGTGACGATCACCGGCACCGGCAGCGGCGCCACGCACACGGTGACCTACTCGCTGACGGTCACCGGCACCGGCGGCCAGCGCACCTTCACCAACGGCACCGACGTCACCATCAACGACGGGTCCATCGTCACCAGCCCGATCACCTCGACCGCCAGCGGGAACGCCGTCTCGCCGGTCACGGTCAGCGTGACCATCTCCCACCCCTGCGCGTACGACCTGGGAATCCGGCTGCAGGGCCCGAACGGCACCTGGTACTCCCTGAAGACCGCGGGCAGCGGGAGCTGCGCCTCCTTCGGCACCCGCACCTACTCGGTCGCGGTGAGCCAGGCGGCCGCGGGCCAGTGGGTACTGGAGGTCAGGGACAACTACCTGCTCGACACCGGCTACCTCGACTCCTGGAGCATCACCGTCTAGGCGGCCACTCCGACGGCCCCCGGGATCGCACCTGGTCCCGGGGGCTTCCCCATGCCGGTCCGCGACCAGGCCAACGACGCCAACGGCCGGGGAGGACGGCGGAACCTCGCAAGGAGCGGCCCGTACAGAGGGCTGCCTCCGCCCGGGAGCGAGGGCAGGGGTCCCGTCGGGAAGCGGCGTCAGACGGGCGGGGTGACCTCGGTCCGGGAACGGACGCCGAGCTTGCGCAGCACGGTCGCCACGTGGCTCTCGACGGTCCGCCGGGACAGGAACAGCACGTCGGCGATCTCCCGGTTGGTGCGGCCCAGCGCGACCAGCCGGGCGACCTCGCGTTCGCGCTGCGACAGGGCGCTCGTGCCGTTCCTGCGCTGGCGGGGAAGCTGCACGCCCACGCCGATGTCACGCAGGACGCGCCGGCACCGGGCGGCGTCGTGCGTGGCGCCGAGCTCGGCGAACCGCTCAGCCAGCCGGGCGAAGACCTCGGCGGCGCCCGCGTCGCCCAGGGCGAGCCGGGCCCGCGCCTCTCCCTCGCCCGCGCGGGCCGCCGCGTAGGGCTGCGGCATGACGGCGTAGGCGTCCCGGGCCCGCCCGTAGTGCGCGGCCGCCTCGGCGTGCCGGCGCTCGGCGGCGGCGAGCGCGCCGCGGGCGGCGTCCAGCGCCGCGTGGGCGGTCGGCGCCACCCGGCCGGCGATGCCGTCGGCGTACTCGGCGACCAGGTCGGCCGCCGCGCCGATCCGGCCGCTCCACGCGAACGCGGTGACCGCGGAGGGCATCAGGTAGGCGCCCCACACCCACACGCCCTTGCGGCGCAGCAGGCCGGCGGCCCGTTCCGCCTCGGCCAGCGCGAGGGCCTGCTCGCCGCGCGCCAGGTGCAGCTCGATCATGCCGCCGGCGGCGGCCAGCGCGATCGGGATGTACCGGGACTCGGGCGCGTCCAGACCCGCGGCGAGGAAGTGCTTGGTGGCCTCCTCCCACTCGCCCGTCGCCAGGGCGAGCCAGCCGAGCACCAGCCACACGTCCACGACGATCAGCGGCGTCTCGGTGGCCAGCTCGCCGAGGGCCGCCGCCCGATCGCGCAGCCCCTCCCACCGGCCGGTCAGCCACTCCCGGCGGATGGTCGAGACGTCGAGCAGGTAGGCGGGGTACTGCGCGCCGGTCTCCGCCGCGAGCCTGCGCCCCTCCCGGGCGAACCGCTCGGCGGCGTCGTAGTGGCCGAGGCTGGTCGCCAGGTCGTGCAGGTTGGAGTACGCCCGGGCGACCTCGCGGCGTACCGCCGTCGACGGGTCGCCGGACGGCAGCGTCGCCGCGACCGCGAACGCGCCGGGAGAGCCGATGGCCATCTCCAGCGACGCCCGGTTGACCAGGACGGCGGCGGTCAGCTCGGGGTTGTCGGCGGTGGCGACCAGCGCCTCGGCGCGTTCCATCCACTCAAGGTGCCTGGCCAGCGGCTCGACACCCCACTCGGGCATGGCCAGGCTCGCCCAGCCGCGCGCGGCGAGCGTGGGCCGGTGGCTCAGCTCGGCGCAGGCGGCCATGATCTCCGGCCGGCCGGCGGCGGTGTCCCCGGCCTGGTTGGACAGCACGACGCCGAGGCTGAGCCGGGCCTCGGCGCGCTCGTCGCTGGACAGGAAGCCGTCGCGCAGCACGTGGCGCAGCAGGCGCACCACGCGCTGGTGGGACAGCCCGGTCGCCGCGAACCGGCCGAGCATCAGCGCGAGCGGGCCGCGCTCGGCGGCGGGCAGCCCGGGGTCGTCGAGCATGCCCTCGATGACCTCGACGGCCATCGCGGTGTCGCCGAGCGCCGCGGCCTGCTGGGCGGCGGCGGCGCCGTGCCGCAGCCACGCCTCGGTGTCGCCGGCCTGCCGCGCGTGGAAGGCGAGTTGCACCAGGGGCGGGGAGTCCATCGCCAGCAGGGCGGCCATCGCGCGTTCGTGCCCGGAGCGGCGGTCGGGGCCGGGGATCGCGTCGTACACCGCCTGCTGGGCGAGCGCGTGGCGGAAGCCGTACCGTCCGTCGGCGTGCTCGTGCAGGACGCCCGCCCGCAGCGCCTCGCCCAGCCCGGCGGCGGTGCCGCCGACCGCGGTGATGAGCTGCTCACCGGCGGGCAGCCGGAGCAGCGCCGCCGCGTGGACCGCGCCGACGGCCGCCGACGTCAGCCCGGCCATCCGCTCGGCCATGGCCTCGCGCAGCAGCAGCGGCACCCCGACACGGTCGAGCGCGTCGGGCTCCAGCGAGCCAGGCAGGGACCGGACGACCTCCTCGACGACGAACGGGATGCCCGCCGTCCGCTCGTGCAGCCGCTCGGCGAACGCGGGCGACAGGTCCGGCCGGTCGAGCAGCGCGCCGGCCAGGCTGGCGACGCCGGAGACGTCCAGCGGGGCGAGCGACACGACGACGCTGGTGGTGTCGGGGTGGTGCCGGTAGGCGCGGCCGAGCGGGAAGCGGGCCGCGCCCTGGTCCTCCCGCCGGTAGGTCGCCACCAGCGCCAGGCCGGTGGGCAGCTGGTCGGCCAGGAAGCGCAGCAGGTCACGCGTGCCGTCGTCGGCCCAGTGCAGGTCCTCGATGACCAGGACGGCCGGGGCGACGGCGGCCAGCAGGGCGCGGATGGCGCGGAACACGCGGTGCCGCTCGGCCCGCGGGTCGTCCAGCGGAGGCGGGGACGGCGGCAGCGCGGCCGACAGCTCGGGCAGGTAGTCGCGCAGGGCCCCGGTGACCGGGTTGAGCGCCTCGGGCGCGGGCAGCCGCCCGGCGATGTCGCGCAGCGCCTCGATCACCGGCCCATACGGGAACGGCTCGCGGATCTGGTGGCAGTAGCCGAGCAGGACGGCCCGGTCACCGGACGGCAGGCGGCCGAGCGCGGCGCGGACCAGGCGCGTCTTGCCGATGCCGGCCTCGCCCTCCACCAGCACCACCGCGGGCGGACGTACGATCGCCTCCGATAAGGCCCGCAGCTCAGAGGCGCGACCTATAAGTGCTGGCGCAGGCACGCCGCTCATCGACCGCTCCAAGGTACGGGTTACATGACCCCCCGCGTCAGTTATCCACGGACGGTCCGTCAAGGTCAACCCTTGGGCGTAACGGGCGTGTTGCGTATGCGGTCAAGTCCGCCGTTCGTGACGTAAGTGCATGTAGGGGACCAGACCGGGCTCCGCACAGCACCTCAAAGCCCGGCGAACCACCGTCCGGCGGCTGGAGCACGCTTCGGCTCCGGAGGCCGGGTGAACCGGCGCGCACGGACCCCGTGATGCCCGCGGAGGCGGGAACTCAGCGGCGGGCGTCGATGGCCCCGGTGAAGACGTGGTCGACGAGGCGGGGGGTGGCCTTGCCGTCGTCGCGGGGAGCGTAGGTGCGGACGAAGTCGTCGTAGCGGCCGGTGTAGTCGCCGGAGAGGGCGTCGATCAGGCGGACCGCCTCGATGACGTCGGCGCCATCGGTGAGCAGCGGGCCGGGGGCCTGGGTGCGCAGGTCGAAGTAGAGGCCGCGGGAGTTGCGGTAACGCTCCAGGTCGTAGCCGAAGAAGATCATCGGACGGCGGGTGGCGGCGAAGTCGAACATGGACGAGGAGTAGTCGGTGATCAGCACGTCGGCGATCAGCAGCAGGTCGGCCATGTCGGGATAGGCGGTCACGTCGATGGCGAAGGGGTACTCACGGGTCATCGGCCCCGGCCGCACCAGCGAGGTGGGGCCGGGGACCAGCAGGCCGGCGGCGACCGGCGGCGCCTGCATCATGTGGCCGCGCACCAGCAGCACGTGGTCGCGGCCGAGCACCCGCCTGGCCTCGGCGAGGTCGAGCCGCACCGAGGAGTTCCTGCGGTCGTGGTCGCGCCAGGTCGGCGCGTAGAGCACCACCCGCCTGCCGGCCGGGATGCCGAGGCCGCGCCGCACGGCGGCGGCGAGCTCGGCGCGGTCGGGCGAGGACAGCACGTCGTTGCGCGGCAGCCCCGACTCCAGGGTCTCCCCGCCGTACCCGAAGGCCCGGCGCAGCACCTCCGACGCCCACGGGCTCTGGGTGACCAGCAGGTCCCAGTTGGCCACCTCGGCGGCCTGGCGGTACCAGGCGGGCGGCCTGGGCTCGCGGGCCATGTGACGCTGGTCGCCGCCGACCCGCTTGACCGGGCTGCCGTGCCAGGTCTGCACGCAGATCTGGTCCTCACGGGCGTGGAACCACTGCGGGAGCAGGGTGTTGGTGATGATGTGCCGCGAGCGGGCCAGCGCGGTGTAGTGCTCGCGGCTGCCCTCGCGCACGATGGTCGGCGTGATGCCCGGGCCGAGGCCGAGCGCCGCCGAGTCGGGCGGGACGAACGAGCCGTCCTTGACCACCCAGATGTGCTCGCGGTCGTCCCCGCGGCGCAGCCGCTCCTCGTAGACGGCGCGGGCGTTGTCGGAGTAGGACCGCCCGTCGAAGGAGATGTACACGGTCGCCTCGCGCAGCTCGCGGCGCCGCTCGCCGGGGTAGTGGACCCTGCGCAGCGACCACAGCCCGCTCGCGCCCTTCTCGTCGTCCGGACGGCGCTCCGCGGCGATCAGGACGGGCGCGTCGAAGCGGGTGGCCACCAGGCGGTACTCGCGTCCGCCGATGATGTGCACTCCCTCGTCGAGGGTGTCGAGCAGGCGGTGGTCGACCCGCAGCGGCGCCGTGGTGCCCTTGCCGCCCGCGACCGACAGGCTCCAGGTGCCCGAGGCCAGCGCCACCGTGCCGGCGTACCTCGGCATGGCGTCCGGGGAGAGGCGGACGGTGAACCGCTCGCCCGAGCGGGTCAGCGGCACGCGGTAGATCGACCCGGCGCGCTGGCGCAGCACGAGGTCACGCTGCCCGGGCTCGGTGTCGTGGTAGGTGCCCGACAGGGTGAGCACGCCGTCGTCGCCCCACCCCGCGGAGGTGATGACCGGCCAGACGCGGTGCGCCGCGACCACGACGCGGTCGCGGCGGTCGCGCAGCACGGTGATCTCACGGCGGCCGACGCCGACGCGCGTCTCGGTGTCGTCGTCCATCATCACCGGGGCCGCCGGGTCGCCCTTGGGCTCGACCCAGAGCCTGCGCGCGTCCTGTTCCTTCACGAGCGCGGCGACCGACAGGCCGACGGTGAAGCGCGTGCCGCCCTCGGCCGGGGTGAACTCGGCGGCCATGCGGTGCCCGCCCAGTCGTGCCCGGCCCTTGTCGGCGTTGGTGCCGGGCAGGAAGCCGGTGAGCCGCACCTGGTCGCCGTCATGGGTGACGCCGGTGAGCTCGGCCCGGGTGGGCTGGAGCACGACCTGGAACGTCCGGTCGGAGGTCCAGGCCGGGCGCACCCACCATCGGGGGCCGACCCGCAGCCCGGCCGGCCGCTCGGTGCGCCCGATGACCGGGCCGCGCAGGGCGCCGGTGGCGCGGGCGCCGCGGCTCCAGATCACGATGTCGGCGCGCCAGGTGGTGGTGTCGGGGACCGGAGGCCGGCCGCGCAGCGTCCGCTGGGCGGCGTGCACGACGGCGCGGATGGCGGCGCGCCAGCGCAGCGACCACGGGCGGATCTCGGCGGCGAAGCCGGCCCAGTCGTAGTTGCAGCCGGGCTCGGCGGCGCCGTGGGTGGCCTCGGGCCGGTAGACGCGCCGGGTGCGGGCGGCGATGGGGGGCACCCAGCGGGGGCCGCGCAGCACGACGGTGGCGCGGTTGAAGCGCCTGCCGCGCACCGACAGCCCGACCAGGTAGGCGTGCCCGGTGACCCGCAGCCTCCCCTCGTGCCAGGAGACGTCGGCGACCTCGGTCAGCGGGACCAGGTCCGACCTGCGCAGCCGGAACAGCGATCGCGGCGCGCTGACGGGCAGGTCGGCGTACCAGGCAAGGCCTCGGCGGACACGCTTGGAGGGCTCGGCGGTGGCGGCGACCAGCCCGGCGAGCTCGTCCCCCTCGGCCAGCTCGCGCGGGTCGCGGTGCTCGATGAGGTGGCAGGCGAGGCGGCGGGCGACCGGCAGCCGGCGCTTGACCGAGGCGTCCACCCCGTCGAGGTAGTCGCGCAGCAGGTCGATGGCCTGCCGCAGGCGCGTGGCGTCGCGGCGGGCGGCGGTCTCCAGGCGCAGGCCGAGGGGGCCGTTGAGCGCCTCGTAGTGCAGCCTGCGGCGCTCGGCGCGGGTGAGGCCCTCGGCGTGGACCGCCGCGATCACGGCGTCGAGCGGATCTCCCCTGTCGTAGAGGTCCTGGGCGGCTCGCAACCGGTCGGCGACGATGTCACCGCTGGGTGCGGGCGGGGCACCGGTGGCCATCGGGGAGGCACCGCCTTTCCAGTCTCACCGCAAGGGGCGTTTCTGGAATGGTAATAGCAGTTACTGGGAAATCACTGATGATCTCCCTGCCACCGGGCGTGCCGCATATCGGCTCTTTCCCCGCGCATCGGGGTGCGCTCCTCGCGCCAGTGCGCCAGGCACGGACTCTCGTGGCCCTGCACCGGGCGGCCGTCGGCGCGCACCACCCGCCACCAGGGAACACCTCCGCCCCAGATGGCCATCACCCGGCCCACCTGCCGCGGCCCGCCCTCCCCGAGATACTCGGCGATGTCCCCGTAGGACATGACCATGCCGTGCGGTATGCGCTCGACCAGGTCGAGCACCCGCTCGGCGAAGGGCGTCGGATCACCGATCATGTGCTCCATTGTGCGGGGCCGAGGGAGAGGATCTCCTCCAGCTTGCCGAACTCGTAGGTCGTCTCTCCGCTCACCTGCTCGACGATGCCGTCCCGGATGACGTACGTCTCGCCGTCCTCGCCGGCCAGGCGCCCGCCGAGCATGGCGGCGAGCCGGGCGAGCTGGGCGACCTGCCAGTCGGAGGTCGGCTCGCCGTACAGGCGCCCCTGCCAGATGGCGATGGCGTGCTCGGACTCACCATGCCGGGCGAACACCTGCCCCGCCTCCGGCGTCCCGCGCAGTTCGAGGCCGGTGTCCACCGGCGCCGTCACGGCGCTGAGCTCGGCGTAGGCGAGCGGCGATTCGCGTTGTACCCGCAACTCGTATCCCACGAGAAGAAAACCCTAGCGAACCTTTACCGGTCACCGGTACGGAAAAGGGCGAGAACGGTCAGACCGCATCCGAAATGCCACCGAACGGCCGCCGAACAGCGCCCTGATCGCGCCCCGGACGTGATCATTGCCGTTCCGCCCGCCGGGTGAGCACGATGACCGCGGCGCCGAACGCGACGAGGCCGAACAGAACTCCCGCGCCGTAGACCCACAGCCGCAGGGGATCCGGGCCGGGCGGCGTGGGTGCGGGAGCCGTCGCGCCGTTTCCGAAATGCAGATCGCCGCGCACCGCCGTCGAGCCTTGATAAGCCACCAGTTCACCCGCGCGGGTCAGCGCGGCGGCGGCGTCGACCACCCCGAAACCCCGCTTGTCGTCATATCCGGCGGGCGAACCCCCACGGGCCGTAGAAGAGATGGCGCGGGACACCAATTCGGGCGGAAGATGGGGATATCTGGCTTTTATCAGGGCGGCCACTCCGGCCACCAGCGCCGTGGAGGCGCTGCTGCCCTCGACCTCCTGGTAACCGCCGCCCGGGACCGCGGCCGTCACCCCGACGCCGGGCGCGCCGACCAGCACCGAGAGGTTGTCGCTGCTGAACGCCGCGGGCCGGCCGTTCTTGTCCACCGCGCCGACGCCGATCACCCCGGGGTAGCCCGCGGGGAAGCTCCAGAACGAGGTGCCGCGCCGCAGCGCGGACTCCGAGTCGCCGTCGTTGCCCACGGCCGCCACCAGGACGACCCCCCGCGCCAGCGCGTACGCCACGGCCTGCCGGTCGGCGCGCTGCGTGGCGTACTCGCCGAGGGACATGCTGATCACCTGGGCCCCGTGGTCGGTGGCGTACCGCAGGGCACGGGACAGCGGGCTCTCGGCGGGCGGGCCGAGGCCGTCGTCGGGCTCGACGAAGTCGTCCTCCGGCTCGCTCTCGTCGATCACCGGGACCGACAGGATGCGGGACTCCGGCGCGACCCCGATCAGACCGCCCTCCTTGCCCGACCCGGCGATCAGCGAGGCCATCGCCGTGCCGTGCGGGCCACGCGCGAGCGGGACCTCGTCGAACAGGGTGGAACGCATGTCGGGCGCGACGGTGACCTTGCCCTTCAGCTCGCGGGTCGCCTCGTCGACGACGCTGTCGACCACCGCGACGGTCACGCCCGCGCCGCGGGAGGTCCGCCACGCCTGCTCGGCCTTGACGGCGTCCAGCACCCACTGCTGCCGGCCGCGGACGTCCTGCGCCACCGCGGGAGGCCCGGCGAGCAACCCGGTGAGCGCGAGCGCCGCGCCGAGCACGCCGGCCGCCCTCAACACACGTTCCCCTGGGTGCACCGGGGGATGTCGGGCGGCGCGGCCAGGCCACGGACGATCTGCCCGGCCACCCCCTGCGCGGCCGGCCACAGCTCGCTGTGCAGGATCTCCTGCGGGGCGACGGCGGCACGGGTGCGGCCGTCGGCGTACCCCGCCGTGGAGAACACGATGTACGGGCCGGCGGCGGTCCAGCCGGTGCGCTGGCGTTGCGCGGCGCCGAAGGAGTCGGCGACGGTGCCGGGGAAGGCCACGGGGCGGACGCCCACCCGGTCGTCCACCGGCAGGTCGGCCGCGGTGTCCACCCGGGTCTCCTCATCAGGCAGCACGGCCACCCCCACGGTCATCACGAAGGTCGAGGTCTGGTCCACGTAGGTGGCGCGCAGCACGGTGCGGCAGCCGTGCTCGCGCAGCACCGAGGCGACCGGCGCGTCCATCACCGCCGAGCAGGGCGCCTCGGGCGCGATGCCCACGCGCCTGGCGAGCTGCCGCACCCGGGCCAGGCCGGTGTACTCCACCTCGGCCGGGAAGACCTCCTCGGCCCGCCACGCCTGCCAGCGGCGGGCGATGTCCTGCTCGGCGTAGCGGGCGCGCTCAGCGACGGTCAGCGGCCGGGAACGGGTCTCCTGCAGCAGGCCGACCGTGCCGATCAGCACGTTGACCGCCGCGATGGCGAGGATCGTTCCCATGATCAGCAGAAACAGGGTGCGGAAGCGTATGCCGCGCTCGAGCTCCTCGCGCTCGTGGATCGCCCGCAGCCCGGCGGCCCGCGCCCGGGCGCCGCTCCACGGCCGCCCTCCAGCCCCCGCCGCCCCGGAACCCCTCCCCGCGCCCCCTCCCGGGGTCCACGACGGCCCGCCCTTCCCCGCGCCGACGGGCGCCCAGGGACGGCGTCCGCCGCCGCCTGTGACGGGCCAGGGCCGTGCCCCGCCGCGGTCGCGGCCGGCCGCCGGGAGCCGGGGCGCGCCACTCGTGCCTTGGGCACTCGCGGGCCAGGGCGGCGACGGCCGCGCCTGTGGCTCCTCAGGCGACATACTTCGATGCTACGTCGGCGCCTGCCGCCACCGGTCCCCTCGCCTCTCTCACGTCACGTCGTGTTCGCCTCGCGCGCCCGCCACGCCTGCCGCGCACGGGGCTCCGCACGAGCAGCACCATCGCCGCCAGGCCCGCCGCGGCCCCGGCGGCGGCCACCAGGGCGACCGTGCCGTACAGGGTGACCATGCCCGTGTCGCGGCGCACCACGCGTATCGGCGGCAGCGGCGCCGCGGTCGCGACCGCCCCGGCCGGCACGGGCAGGTCGGCGTCCTGGACGCCGGGACCGGCGGCCGTGTGCCGATGGCGGGCGAGCCGGGCCGCCTCGGCGAGCGCACGGGCGGCGTTCACCACGCCGAAGCCCACCCCAGGGTCGTACCCGCGCGGCGGTTTGCGGGCCACGCCGCCGGTGAGCGCCTGCGCGACCAGCGCGGGCGACATCGACGGGTACCTGGACTTGATCAGCGCGGCGACCCCGGAGACCAGCGCGGTCGCCTGGGAGGTGCCCCTGCCCACCCAGTACTGGTCGCCCGGCCCGGCCCCGAACACGTTCACGCCCGGCGCCGCGAGCAGCACCATGGAGTTGCGGTTGGAGAACGACGCCTTGTGCAGCCCACGGTCGGCCGCGCCCACCGAGATCACTCCGGGAATGGAGGCCGGGTAGGAGTACGGGCCGTCCCTGCGCCCGGCGCCCTCGTTTCCGGCCGCGGCGACCAGCACGACGCCCTTCGCGACGGCGTACCGGATCGCCGCGCGCTCCTTCGAGGTGGGACGGTCCTTGGAGATCGACAGGTTGATGACCTTGGCGCCCCGGTCGACGGCGTACCTGATGCCGCGCGCCACGACGTTCTCGAACCGCGCCTGTGAGTTGAACGCCTGGAAGCCCGGCTCGTCGTCCTCCAGGATGACCCGCACGGACAGCACGCGGGCGGCGGGCGCGACCCCGATCACGCCGTCCGCGCGGCCCGGCCCGTGCCCGTGGCCGGCGATCAGCGAGGCCATGTACGTGCCGTGCAGCCGCCGGGGGGCGACGCCGCGCGGGTTGGCGCCCCTGGTGAGGTCCGGCCCGGTGAGCACCGAGCCGCGCAGGTCGTGGTGGCGGGGGTCGACGCCGGAGTCCAGCACCGCGACCAGCACGCCCGCCCCGCGGGTCACCCGCCAGGCGTCGTCGACGTCCAGCGTGCGCAGCACCTGCCGCTGGCTGCCGCGCACCTGGTCGGCCGACGCGGGCGCCGGCCAGGAGGCCAGGACGAGGACGACCGCGAGGACCGCCAGGAGCGCGGCGAACCTCCCCCGCGACGGCCTGGCGGGTCCCTCCGGCGCCCGCCTCCCGCTCCCCGCCCGCCCCGGTGGCGCCACCCTGGTCAGCACTGCCAGTCCTTGCCGGCGCAGTCGGGCCGCGCCGGGGCCGTCAGCGTGGCCAGGACGCGCTCGGCGAGGTCGGAGGCGAAGGAGAAGATCGTTCCACGCTGGCGCCCGACCGCGCGGGCCGGCCTGCCGTCCACCTGGCCCGCCGTGGTGACGACCACGTACGGCCCGGCGTGGGCGATCGAGGACGCCTGGCGGGAGGCGGCGGTGAAGCGGTCGGCGACCGTCCGAGGGAAGGCCAGGGCGCGCAGCCCCGGCGACGGCACGCCTCCGGGCGGGAAGGCGGCCCGGGCCTTGAGCGCGGACGCCTGGTCGGGGAACGCGGCGACGCCGACGGTGACCACCACGCCCTGCAGTGCGTCCAGGTAGGTGGCCCGGAGCACGGCCCGGCAGCCGGCATCGCGCATCGCGATCCGCAGCGCGGCGTCCACGGCGGCCGAGCAGTCGGTGCGGGAGGAGATGCCGACCCGGCGGGCGTACTCGCCGCCGCCCTGCTCGGAGACGTAGGGCAGCGTCGCGGGGAAGATCTTGCCGGCCGGCCATGCCTGCCAGCGGCGGGCGGTCTCCTCCGCTGAGGCCCGCCGGATCTCCGCGGCGCTCGGGCCGCGGGTCAACTCCGCTCCGGCGGCTCCGGCGGACACGCCGGCGACGACCGCGCAGACCAAGGTGAGCGCTGAGGCGACCACCAGGGGCGGCCAGGCACGCAGGACACTCACGAGCCCGACCCTAACGCCCCAGACGAGGAGACATCTTCCGTTCCATCCCTATTGCCCGACTGGAAGGTACTTGACGGTACGGAAAGTAGAAAGTACTTTCCTTAATGGAAAGTGAGGAGATGTCATGGACGCCACCCCGCAGGACGCCGCGTACATCAGCCCCGACGAGGCCGCGCACACCCTGCGCGAGATCCGGACGACCCAGGCCCGGGTCGTCCGGGCCCGCCCCTGGTTCCCCGCCTGGTACACCACGGGCGTCGCCCTGTACGTCACCGGTGTCCAGTTCGCCACCGAACCCGGCACACCGATGACGGTGACGGTGACGTGGATCATCGCGCTGACCGCCGCGCTCGTGGGCCTGGTGCTGGCGCTGGTGTTCCTGGAGCGGCAGCGCCCCTATCGCAGCCTGGTCACCCCGGGGGTACTGGGTGTGTTCCTGGCGTGGGTGGCGTCGGCCGTCGCCGTGGGGGCCGCCTTCGCCTTCCCCCTGGACGGAGCCGGGGTGCCCTACGCCCGCACCTGGGCCACGCTGGTCATGACCGCGTACATGACGGTCTCCGGCCCGACCGTCGCCCGGTGGATCACCAGGCGCATGGCCTCCGAGATCGAGGCGGGCTGATGCCCGACCTCGATCCACTGATCCACGCTCCGGCCCGCCTGCGCGTCATGTCGCTGCTCGCGGCGGTCGAGGAGGCCGAGTTCGCCTTCGTCCGCGACGAGGTCGGAGTGAGCGACTCGGTGCTGTCCAAGCACAGCGCCGCGCTGGAGGCCGCAGGGTACGTGCTGATCCGCAAGGGCCACGTCGGCAAGCGGCCGCGCACCTGGCTCAAGCTCTCCCCCGTGGGACGACGCGCCTTCGAGGCCCACATCACCGCCCTGCGCGACATCGTGGCCCGGTCAGGCCTCTCCCTCACCCCGAACTGACCAAGGCCGCCACCACCCGCACAACCGACACAGCCCGTCCTCCAGAGCGGAGAACGGGCTGTGAGCGGTTCGTGGGGCGTCAGTAGGTGGGCAGCGACGGGTCGACCGTCTTGACCCAGCTCAGCACCCCGCCGCCGACGTGGACGGCGTCGGAGAAGCCGGCGTTCTTCACCACGGCGAGCGCCTCGGCGGAGCGGGCGCCGGACTTGCAGTGCAGGACGATCTTCTTGTCCTGCGGCAGCCGCTCGAGGGCCACGCCGCGCAGGAAGTCACCCTTGGGGATCAGCACGGCGCCGGGGATGTTGACGATCTCGTACTCGTTCTGCTCGCGGACGTCGACGAGGAAGATGTCCTCGTCGCGGTCGATCATGTCCTTGAGCTCCTGAGCGGTGATCGTCGAGCCGGTCGCGGCCTGCTGCGCCTCGTCGGAGATCGTGCCGCAGAACGCCTCGTAGTCGATCAGCTCGGTGATCGTGGGGTTCTTGCCGCACAGCGGGCACTCAGGGTCCTTGCGGACCTTGACGTCGCGGTACTTCATCTCCAGCGCGTCGTAGATCATCAGACGCCCGACCAGCGGCTCGCCGATGCCGGTGAGCAGCTTGATGGCCTCGTTGACCTGGACGGAGCCGATGGAGGCGCACAGCACGCCGAGCACGCCGCCCTCGGCGCACGAGGGGACCATGCCGGGCGGGGGCGGCTCGGGGTACAGGCAGCGGTAGCACGGCCCGTGCTCGGCCCAGAACACGCTCGCCTGACCGTCGAAACGGTAGATGGAGCCCCAGATGTACGGCTTGCCGAGCAGCACCGCCGCGTCGTTCACCATGTACCGCGTGGCGAAGTTGTCGGTGCCGTCCACGATGAGGTCATAGGCGGCGAAGATGTCCATCACGTTGTCGGTCGTGAGGGCGACGTTGTGGATGACGACGTTGACGAGGGGGTTGATCTCGCGCACGCTCGCCGCGGCGCTCTCGGCCTTCAGCCGGCCGACGTCGGACTGGCCGTGAATGATCTGCCGCTGAAGGTTTGACTCGTCAACGACGTCGAAGTCGACCACGCCGAGCGTGCCGACACCGGCCGCGGCGAGGTACATCAGGGCCGGGGAACCGAGGCCGCCGGCGCCGACGCACAGCACCTTGGCGTTCTTCAGCCGCTTCTGCCCGGCCATCCCGACGTCAGGGATGATCAGATGGCGCGAGTAGCGGCGCACCTCGTCAACGGTCAGCTCGTCGGCCGGCTCTACCAGCGGTGGCAACGACACAGTTCTACGCTCCCGTTTCAGGGGATTCATCCAGTTGGCGGCTCGCCCATCGTGGCTGCGCGCCGCGCCGTCCTTACACAACCCAACCCGGTCGCCCCCGCATTCCCGGAAATCCTACCCGACGGTGGCGTAACCCTCCGGGTTCTGCACATCGCCCTGATCGCCCCCGGCCACGGCGGAGGCCGTCGCCCGCGCGCCGTCCCGCATGAGGAGGCGCACGTGGCGGGCCACGAGCGCGGGGTATTCCATCTGGGCGACGTGCGCCGCGTGCGGCAGCAGCACCAGGCGCACGTCGGAGAACGCGCGGCCGGCCCGTGCGGCCATCCGCGGGTGCACGAGGCGGTCGTGCCGTCCATGGACGACCAGTGTGGGGGCGGTGACCCGCTCGGCCAGCCGCCAGAGGTTCTCCTCGCCCCAGCGGAAGTACTCGTTCACCAGGGCGCGGGCCGAGCCCACCAGCGCCGGCCCGGCGTAGGGAAGCTCGTCACGGCGGCACACCTCGGCCACGGCGTCCTGCAGCCGGCCGGGATGGACCCGGCCGGTGTCGGCGTAGCACATCGCCATGGTGGCGCGGACGCGCCGCTCCGGGGGCAGGGCACGCAACCGGGCGACCGCCCACTCGCCGAGGCGCGGCGCGGCCGACATCATGACGCGGGCCGGGCCGTAGCGGGGCAGCAGGTCGGGCATGGCGGGTGAGACCAGGGTGAGAGTGCGCACCAGGTCGGGACGGGTCGCCGCGACCCGCACCGAGACGGCGCCTCCCATCGAGTTGCCGAGCAGGTGGACCGGCCCGCCGACCCGCTCGATCAACGCCGTCACCGCCCCGGCGTAGGCGGTGATGGAGTAGTCGCCGCCCGGCGGTTCGGGCGAGTAGCCGGCTCCCGGCAGGTCCAGGGCGTACCCCTGCGCCTCGTCCCGCAACTCGTCCATCAGGTCGGTCCAGTTGGTCGCCGACCCGGCCAGGCCGTGCACGTAGACGGCCTTCTCCACCGGCCCCTCGGGCGTGGTGCGCACGTGGACGACCTGGTCACCGAGGTCGAGCAGCTTCCCGGGCCAGTGTGGTATCGGCTCGTCCACCGTCTCCTCCTCTCCTGTTCACCCTCCGTTCGACGATAACCCGGCTCCGAACCCGCCAGGGTCTCCCCCGCCCGGACTGGGGGACGCTGAGGGGTGGGGATACGGGTCCATGATCATTGAAAAATCGGACAAATCGGGAAATATTGATCTGAAAGATATAAGGGCAGGTTAAGTAGCCGCCAAAAGGCAGCGATCACCGTTTGTCATGAGGGTGGCCCGGAAAACAAGACATCTGGGAGGACTCATAACGAGTCGCCCGGCATTTACTCCCAAATTCCGTAAATGCCATCCGCTGGGCAACCCGATGCGTCAAGGGGGAAAACAGAATGCCCGACGTCAAGAAATATGCCGCTGCGCTGACCGTCACGGCGGCACTCACCGGTGGTCTCGTCGGCCTCAGCACGGCCACCGCCACGAGCGCGAGCGCGTCCGCCGCGGTCGTCAACTTCGATGGCCTCGACGGCGGCTTCGGCGGCGGCCTCGGTGGCTTCGGCGGCGGCCTCGGTGGCTTCGGTGGCGGCGGCGGCTACGGCGGCCGCTGCTACGGCGGCGGCGGCTACGGCGGCGGCTACGGCGGTCACCACGGTGGCCGCGGCTACTACGGCGACGACGATGACGACGACTGGGGCGGCGGCTACGGCCACAAGGGCTACGGCAAGAAGCGCAAGCACTACCGCAGCCACGGCGGCGGCCACCGCAACTGCTTCTTCAAGGTCGTCGAGGCGCGCTTCTTCCGCGCCATCATCGGCAACCACAACCAGGGCGGCGGGCACAACGACTACTGGCGCAACGACCGCCGCTGGTTCCCGCAGCACCACCACCACTACAACAAGCACCACGGCGGCAAGCACGACGGCTGATCACTGACCGGACCATCCGAACCCAGGCGGCCTTCCGGGCGGCGACCCCGCCCGGAGGCACCACCGGCCGCCTGGCCGACCGAGCAGAAGGCCCCGGAGCGCTCCGCTCCGGGGCCTTCCCGCGTCCACGTCCATAACCTGTGCACCGCGCCGGCCGTGGCTCCTGTCGCCGATTCGCGGGACGCCTATTCGAAAATCCCGGACCGGCTCCGCGAATTCCACCCGTGAAATTCCGGCGCCGTATTTTCTTTCACCCCGCGGCGGAGTACCGCGGCCGGCCGTCAGGCCGACTTGCGTGCCCGGCGTTTGGGGGCCGCCTTCTTGGCCTCCTTCTCCGGCTTCTCCTCTTCGGCCCGGCCGGACGCGGCCGCCCTGGCCGGTTTGGCCGCGGCCTTGCGCTTGTCCGCGCCGGCCCCGGCCTTCTCCTTGCTCTCCTTGGCGCCCTCGCGCTCGCGCTTGGCCGCGTCGACACTGGCGCGCAGCGCGGCCATCAGGTCCACCGCCGGCCCCGCCGCCTCGGCCGCCTCGGGCTTGACGAGCTCCTTGCCCGCGACCTTGGCCTCGATGACCTGCTGGAGCGCCTCGCGGTAGGCGTCGTGGTACTCGGAGGGGTCGAACTCCCCGGCCATCGTCTCGATCAGCGACTCGGCCATCTGGAGCTCCTGCGGCCGGACCTCGACGTCCTCCTCGACGAAGGCGAAGCCCGGCTCGCGCACCTCGTCCGGCCACAACATCGTCTCCAGCACGAACACCCCCTCGCGGATGCGCAGGGCCGCGAGGGACTCGCGCTGACGCAGCGCGACCTTCACGATCGCGACCTGGCCGGTGCGCTCCAGCGCGTCGCGCAGCAGGACGTACGGCTTCACGCCCGCCGCCTCGGGCTCCAGGTAGTACGACTTGTTGAACAGGATCGGGTCGAGTTGCTCGGCGGGGGTGAACTGCAGCACGTCGATGCGGCGCGAGGTGCTCAGCGGCAGGTCGGCGAAGTCCTCGTCGGTCAGCACCACCATCTCGCCGCCGGGCAGTTCGTACCCCTTGGCGATCTCGGAGTACGCCACCTCCTCGCCGTCCACCGAGCACACCCGCTTGTACCTGATGCGCCCGGCGTCCTCACGGTGCACCTGGTGGAACGACACATCCTTCTGCTCGGTCGCCGAATACAGCTTCACGGGGATCGTGACGAGACCGAACGAGATGGCACCCTTCCAGATGCTACGCATGACCTCTCCTCACCTCGACTCCGCCGCCGAACACATGTTCGACGGCGGCAAGGGCGCAAAGCAGTATCCAAATGGGCAGATACCCAGTGTGGATTGCCGTATCCGGTCAAGCCACGATCTGCTGGGAAGGCGACGGACGAGAGCACGGGAAAAGAAACCTCAGGGGAAGTGGTGAGCGTGGCGCAGAAGGTCCGGGTCAGGGTCGATCACCGGGAACTGACGCTGACGAACCTGGACAAGGTGCTGTATCCGGCGACGGGCTTCACCAAGGCGGAGGTGATCGAGTACTACACCTGCGTCGCGCCCGCGATGCTCGCCCACCTGAACGGCCGCCCGCTCACCGTCAAGCGTTACCCCGGCGGAGTGGAGGGTCAGTTCTTCTTCGAGAAGAACCGCCCGGCGCACACCCCCGCCTGGGTGCGGACGGCCCGGCTGCCCGCCCCGGGCAGCACCAAGGACCGCGACACCATCGAGTACGCGATCGTCGACGACCTGCCCACGCTGGTCTACTTCGCCGGGCTCGCCGCCCTGGAGTTCCACACCCCCATGTGGCGGGTGGACGAGGAAGGCCGGGCACTGCCGCCCGACACGATGGTCTTCGACCTCGACCCGGGAGCGCCCGCGACGATCGTGGACTGCGGCCGGGTGGCGCTGCGGCTGCGGGAGGCACTGCGCGAGGACGGCCTGGACGGGCTGCCCAAGACCAGCGGGAACAAGGGCATGCAGGTGTACGTGCCGTGGGCCGGCCGCGAGGAGAGCCCCTCGGACTACGCCAAGGCGCTCGCCCAGCGGCTGGAGAAGGAACGGCCGGACGAGGTCGTCAGCCAGATGGCCAAGAAACTGCGCCCGGGCAAGGTGTTCATCGACTGGAGCCAGAACAACCCGGCCAAGACCACGGTCACCCCCTACTCCCTGCGCGCCAACGCCGCGCCGACCGCCTCCACCCCGATCACCTGGGAGGAGGTGGCCGAGTGCGCCGACCCCGGTGACCTGGTGTTCACGGCGCAGGATGTCCTCGACCGGGTCGCGCGACTCGGCGACCTCATGGCCCCGCCGGAGCGAAGCCGGACGGGGAAGGGGCCTTAGGCTGGACGCATCGGGGTATTGGAGCGCGCGAATGCCCGCTCGCCCCCTACGGAGGGACGGAAGATGTCGGAGATGGACGTGAGCGGCCGGGAGGTCCCGCTGGACGCGCTGGAGCCCCTCGACGACGTCGCCGAGGAGTTGCAGACCGAGGTCCCGGAGGCCGATGCCATCGAGCAGCACCTCATCGTTCGCGGCGAACGGCGCGAATGGCCGCTGGAGATCCCCTACGACGCCGACCCGGCCGACGCCGCCGACCAGGGGCGCGTCGTGGACCTGGACGACGACGACTATCGCTGAGCCCGGTTACCCGCGCGTAGGATGTCAACCTCGTACCGGATGCACGACCAGCACCGACCGGCGCCCGCCGAGCCGTCGCGCGGTGGGTGAACCGCACCCAAGGAGTGACCCGTGACCGCTACCCCGGATGCCAAGCCCCGGGGCACCCGGCTGCCCCGCATGGCCCGTCGCCGCCAGTTGCTCAACGCGGCGCAGGAGGTCTTCGTGGAGAACGGCTACCACGCGGCCGCGATGGACGAGATCGCCGAACGTGCCGGGGTCAGCAAGCCGGTGCTCTACCAGCACTTCCCCGGCAAGCTCGAGCTCTATCTGGCTCTGCTCGACCTGCACGTCGACGACATGGCCAACCGGTGCCGCGAGGCGCTGGCCTCCACCACCGACAACAAGCAGCGCGTCCAGGCGGCCATCGGCGCGTTCTTCGACTTCGTCTCCAGCCAGGGCGAGGCGTTCCGCCTGGTCTTCGAGTCCGACCTGCGCAACGTCGCGCCCGTGCGCCAGCGCATGGAGCGCTCGCTGCGCGAGAGCGCCGAGATGATCAGTCAGGTCATCCAGGAGGACACCGGCTGCTCCAGCGACGAGGCCCATCTGCTCGGCGTCGGCCTGGTGGGCATGGCCGAGGTGAGCGCGCGCTACTGGCTGGCCAGCCACGGCTCCATCCCCAAGGACCACGCGACCCAGCTCATGGCCCGCCTCGCCTGGCGCGGCATCGGCGGCTTCCCCCGCACCACCTGACCCACCGCTCACTCACCGGCCCCGGCGCGCGGCCGGCCGTTCGCCCACGGCGATCGCCTCGGGCCGGCCGTTCGCTTGACGCGATCATCGCCGTCGCCGCGCCGGCGCGGAGTGACGATAAGACCAGCACGTTTTCCGTCGCCGTCGAAAGGAAGCCCCATGGAGATCAAGATCGGCGTACGTTCGGTGCACCGGGAGATCATCGTCGAGACCGAGCTGTCCGCCGACGAGGTGGAGCAGGAGCTGCGCAACTCCCTGGCGGCCGATCGCGGGGTCTTCTCCGTCACCGACGTCAAGGGCCGACGGGTGATCGTGCCGGTCTCCGCGCTCGGTTTCGTCGAGATCGGCGGTGACGAGTCGCGTCCCGTCGGGTTCGGCGGCACGCTCTAGCACCGGCCGTTCCACGCCGCCTCGGGCGGGCCCTGTCCGGCCCGCCCGACGGCGGGGCGAGGCCCCGCCCTGGCACGTGAACCCGGGGGGACATCCTCAAGAAGGCCTGAGCCGTTCTCCGACAGGCCACCGCGGGCTACAGCAGGCCCGCGCACTCTTCCCGGGAGTCGAGCGAGCACCCGCAGGGGCGGCGGGCCGGCCGCACGTCCTCCCGCTTGTGGCTGACCGCCGGGCAGCCGGCGCTCCCCCTTCGCAACACCGGCCGGGACGTCCAGCGGTTCGGTCCACATCTCATCAGGAAACTGCCGTAGCGGCGCGAGGCCCTCATGTTCGCACGCTACAACCGACCGGGCCGTTCGCGCCCCTCGATCAAGGCACCTTTCCGCCAGAACTCCGAAACCTGCGCCGAGCGGACGTCCCGGCCGGCCGGCGCGGCGGTGCCGGCGGTACGTCCTGGCGCCCGGGAGAGACCTCGCTCAAGGCCCCGCGCCGGGCACGAGCGGCCGGAGCCCCGCACCGGGGCTCCGGATGCCGCGGAGCCGATGGAGATCAGGGGCCCGGGACGAGGCCGAGCGCCGACATGCGCCGGCCGTGCTCCTCGGTGAGGCGGGCGAACAGCCGCCCGATCTCCACCAGGTCGGTGTCCGCGCTCGCCAGGACCCCCGCGTCCTCGGCGGCGGAGACCAGCAGCAGGGCAAGGGCCGGCCGCGCCGCCGCGACCCGGTGCCCCTGGCTCAGCGCCTCGCCGACCAGACGCCGCGCCCACAGCGCCAGCCGGCCGGAGAGCTTGGGGTTGCCGGCCAGCGCCGCCCGCACCCGCTCGACCACGAACCGTGAGCGGACCTCCTCCGCCAGCGCCTCGTTGACGATCGCGCGGGTCTCCTCGTCCACCCGGCGGACGGCCTCGCGGTAGAAGTCGGCGGCGATGCCGGTGCCCACGTACGCCTTGACCAGGGCCTCCAGCCAGTCCCCTGGCCGTGTCTGGGCGTGCCAGTCGTCCAGGGCGGCGACGAACGGCGCCATGGCCTCCTCGGGGTCCACCCCCAGGGCCGCCAGCCGGTCGCGCAGGAGCCGGAAGTTGCCGTACTCGGCCGCGGCGAGGTCGCTGAGCTCGGCCCGGTCGGTCAGGGTGGGGGCGAGAGTGGCGGCGTCCTCGGCGAGCCTGAGGAACGCGGTCAGCTCGGCGTAGGCCAGGACGCCGAGCATATCGACCACACCGGCAGGGGAATCACTCATGGATGCAGCGTACGAGGGTCTCCACGGCCTGCGGACCATGCCCGCGCGAGGCACCGGGCGAAAGCCCGGCGGCCCCGGTTTCTCCGGGGACACGACTTCGAACACCGGGAAATCGGCTCGCTCTTGTGGTATCGAGTACACTGCCCTGTAAGAGTGCGACCGCAGTATGTCTTCAGGGAGATCATCGCCTGATAGCCCCCACGCGCGTTATGCCGCGGGCGGTCGCCGAGACGAGATGAGGGTTGGCTTTTCCGCGCGGACCCGGCGCAAGCCGGCGGTCCCGGAAGCCCGCCTTCGCAGGAGACCTAGGCAGGCCGAGCTGACCACGTTCCGAGACCTTGGAGTCATACCGGAGATCGCCGATGCCCTCGAAACAGAGGGCATCGTCTCCCCCTTTCCCATCCAGGAGATGGCCCTCCCGCTGGCGATCAGCGGGCAGGATGTCATCGGCCAGGCGCGCACCGGCACCGGCAAGACCTACGCCTTCGGTGTCGCGATGCTTCAGCGCGTCGGCAAGCCGCGCAAGAACCGCAAGAAGCCCCGGGGGCTGGTCGTCGTCCCCACCCGCGAGCTGGCCCTGCAGGTCACTGAGGACCTTCTGGTCGCCGGTGGCAAGCTCGGCTCACGCATCCTCACGGTGTACGGCGGGCGGGCCTACGAGCCGCAGATCGAGGCGCTCAAGCAGGGCGTCGACGTCGTCGTCGGCACGCCAGGCCGCCTCCTGGACCTGGTGAAGCAGAAGCACCTCGACCTCGGTCAGGTGTCCATGCTGGTCCTGGACGAGGCCGACCGCATGCTCGACCTGGGCTTCCTGCCCGACATCGAGCGCATCATCAAGCTCGTCCCCGCCGAGCGGCAGACCATGCTGTTCTCGGCGACCATGCCGGGCGAGATCGTGCAGCTGTCGCGCCGCTACCTGACGCGCCCGACGCACGTGCGCGCCGAGAACCCCGACGCCGACAGCGAGGACGTCTCCAAGACCGTCCAGTTCGTCTGGCGCACCCACCGCATGGACAAGATCGAAATCGTGGCCCGCATGCTGCAGTGCGAGGGCCGGGGTCTGACGATGGTGTTCTGCGAGACCAAACGGGCCTGCGACATGGTGTCCGAGCAGCTCAAGGAGCGCGGCTTCGCCGCCGCGGCCGTGCACGGCGACCTCGGGCAGGGCCAGCGCGAGCAGGCACTGCGCGCGTTCCGCAACGGCAAGGTCGACGTCCTGGTGGCCACCGACGTCGCGGCACGCGGCATCGACATCGACGACGTCACCCACGTGGTCAACTACGACTGCCCGCAGGACGAGAAGACCTACGTCCACCGCATCGGCCGCACCGGCCGGGCGGGCCGCACCGGCGTGGCGGTGACCTTCGTGGAGTGGGAGGAGCTCACCCGCTGGAAGGTCATCAACAACGCGCTCGGCCTCGACTTCGCCGAGCCGGTCGAGACCTACTCCACCTCCAAGCACATCTACGCCGAGCTGCACATCCCGGAGGGCACCAAGGGCGTGCTGCCGCGCGCTCAGCGGTCCCGTGCCGGGCTGGAGGCCGAGCAGATCGAGGACCTCGGTGAGACTGGGCGGCACCGCTCGCGCCGTGAGCGTGACGAGCGGCGTGACCGCGACGAACGCCGCGACCGCGAGGAGCGCCGGGAGCGCCCGGCCCGCAACCGGCAGCGCCGCCGCACCCGTGGCGGCCAGACGCTGGACGGGCAGCCGGTCGAGGCGGGAGCGCCCGTCCAGGGCGACATCCTCGCCCCCGAGCCCGAAGTGAGCGCCGGCCCCGCCGTCCTGGACGCGCCGGTGGCCCGCCCAGCGGCCGAGACACCCGCGCCGGTGGCCGCCGAGACACCCGCGCCGGTGGCGGCCGAGGCCCCCGCGCCGCGGCGTGCCCGCCGGGGCGCCAACAAGACGGCCCTGGCCGGGGCCCTCGCCGACGCTCCCCCTGCCGTCGCGGACGACGTCGTCGAAGCGCCCGTCGTCCACGAGGCGCCGATCGTCGCCGAGGAGCCGCAAGCGGCGCCGGTCGCCGCGCCGGTCACCGCACCGGTCGCGCCACCCGAGCCGGAGCGGATCATCCCGCCCTCTCCGTTCTCGATCATTTTCCGCTCGCCCGACCTGGCGACGGAGGACGATGATGTGGCGCCCTCCGCGGCCTCCGAACGCGTCCAGCGCCGCCGGACTCCGCAGCATCGTCCCCGGAGGGGCTGAGCAGACGGCGCATGAGCACATCGGGCCCTCAGCGGCCGGAACGGTGGGACGCCCTGGCGTCCCACCGTTCCCTCAGGCGCACCAAGGCCGTCATCCGATCGGGTGAGAGAGTGGAAAGTCGACCAGGAGACCGGCGTGACACCTTCGGCGGTGTCGCCGGGATCGATTATCAGTATCGTGGTGCCGCGTGAGCACGCCGCGCTTTCTGACCTTGCCTCCCGGTGTCCGTGAGCAGCGCATCGAGACGCCCGTCGGCACGTTCGCGGCTCTCGAGGCGCTGCCGGTCAGCGGCGTCCCCGAACGCTGCCCCGCACTGCTGGTGCCGGGCTACACCGGCAGCAAAGAGGACTTCATCGCGATCTTCCAGACGCTGGCCCAGGCCGGGCGCCGCGTCGTCGCGATCGACATGCGCGGGCAGTTCGAGACCGAGGGTCCCGACGACCCGGCGGCCTACACCTGCGCCGCCCTCGGCGAGGACATCGACCAGATCGCGGCGGTCGTGGGCGACGGCGAGCCGGTCCACCTGGTCGGTCACTCCTTCGGCGGCCTGGTGACCCGCGAGGCGGTGATCGGCGGCGCCACCAAGCTGGCGTCCTACACGCTGATGAGCTCGGGGCCGGCCGGCATCACCGGGCCACGGGAGAAGGCCTGCCGTCTCATGCTCCGCGAGCTGCCCGAGGTGGGCCTCGCTCACCTGTGGACGCACCGTCTCGAACCCGAGGCCATCGTCGCCGGTGTGCCCGACGAGATCGTGGACTTCCTGCGCAGGCGGCTGTTCGCCAACTCGCCGACCGGGCTGGTGAGCATGGCGGAAGAGGTGCTCAACGCCCCCGACCGGCTCGCGGACCTGCGTGAGGTCGGGGTGCCCATCCTGGTGCTGTACGGCGAGCACGACGACGGCTGGTCTCCCTTGACGCAGGCGGAGATGGCCGAGAGCCTCGACGCCGACATCGTCGTCGTGCCGGGAGCCCTGCACTCCCCCGCGGTCGAGGCGCCCGAGACCACCGCCCACGCCCTCACCCGCTTCTGGAATCACGCCGAGCAACACCCCGCACACCCCGCCTGACCGGCCGGGCGCCGCCCGTCCCTGGCCGGCGGCACGGGGGTGGTCAGGAGGTGTCGGCGAGGCCGTCCCAGGGCTCGCGCGGGGAGGCCGCCGCCTGGCCCTCGGGGCAGTGGCGGCGGTAGTCGCACCAGGAGCAGACCGGGCCGGGCCGCGGCGGGAAGCTCGCGTCGATCTCCGGCGGCACGGCGGCCGGCCCGCCCGGCGTACCGGGCCCACCGTCGGCGCCTGAGGCACTGGCCGCACCCTGCCCGCCCGCTGTGCCGGGCGGGCGCGTGGGAGAGGACCGAGCCTGGCCGGCGGGCCTGCGGGGGCCGCGCGCCGAGGCGGGGGCGCGGGTGGCCGCCCACTCGCGGTAGCGTTCGTCGGCCTCGGCGGCCTCCAGGGCGATCTCCTCGGCCCGGCCCAGGTGGCGGCCGAGGGACTCGTCGGTGTGCTCCCACGCGACGATCTCACCAGTGGGGACGTGGTGCAGCTCGACGGTGCGGCAGCGGCGGTGCAGCACTCGCGAGGACGCCGCCGCGTAGATCGCGAGCGCGAGCGAGGCCCGCGCGTCGTCCTCGGTCAGCGGGCGGCGCCCGGTCTTGTAGTCGACGATGACCAGCTCGTCGCCGCGCCGGTCGATGCGGTCGACCCGTCCGGACACCGCGATCACCGCCGTGCGCGTGGCGACGGTGCGCTCGACGCCGACCGGCTCCTCCGACGGGTCGAGCGTGGTGACGTAACCGGACACCATGGCGCGTGCCCGGTCACGCCACAGCGTGGACTGCTCCTGGTCCCGGAAACCCTCGGTGATCCAGCCCTTGGTGAGGAGAATCCCCGCCATGGCGGAGGTCCTGCGCTCGTACGGCTCGCGCCACCACCCGGCCAGCGCGTTGTGCACCGACGCGCCGAGGCTGTTGTGCGCCCATGGCAGGCCCTTCTGCGGGGCCGGGCGGTCGAGGTAGGTGAACCGGTAGCGCCGGGGGCAGTCGAGCCAGGCGTTCAGCCTCGACGGCGTGCAGGAGTACAGCCGCCGGGGCATGCCTTCCAGGCCGAGTTGCTGCACGTCACTCGTCGAAGCTCAGCTTGATCCCCGAAGCGCGCGTGCCGTCGGCGAGCGGCGGCTCGGCCGGATCGGCGGCCGCCTCGCCCTTGGTGAGCGACCCCGACAGCCAGTCGTCGAAGTGCGGCTCCTGCTCGCCGACGGTGGTCTCCTCGCCGTGCGCGGGCAGCACCCGGGTGTCCGGCGGCAGCGTGAACAGCCGCTCGCCGATCGCGGTGAGCTGGTCGGCCAGAGCGGGGTACTCACCGGCGAGCTTGCCGGGGCCGTCGGCCAGCAGGGTCTTGCCGGTGAAGACCACGCCCAGCGCCTCGACGTACAGCGAGACGCCGCCCTGCGTCACCCCAGGAGTGGCCATGACCTCCAGCTCGACATCGGCGACGCCGAAGATGCCCTCGTCCTCCATGTCGATGTCGGGGTAGGTCTCCTGCCAGGTCTCGCGCCACAGCGGGCGATCTTTGCGGTTGAGCGCGACGACCGCCTCGTCACGCGCCGCCACCTCGATCGCCCCGCCGACGTGGTCGGGCAGGCCGTGCGTGCAGATGACGGCGAGCACCTCGCGCTCGCCGACGGTCTCGAGGATCGTCTCCGCGTCGCGCGCGGCGTCGATGACGATGACCTCCTCATCGTCACCGATGATCCAGGTGTTGTTCTCGACCTTGTATTCGGCGTCGTCGATCGTCACGACGCCCTCGGTCACCACTCGCTCGATACGCGCTGTCACGGCCACGACCTTACCGAACCGGCGTGCCCGTCTCGATACTTACCGGTGTCACGTTGGCGTCAACGAAGGCGCGGAAGCGTCCGCAGGCCCTGGATTTCGGCGCCGAGCCGCGGAGTGACGGCGCCGAAGGGGAGGTCGAGCTCCTGGTCGTGCTCCCTGAGGTCGCGCAGTGAGAGCTGGGTGAGCGCCACCAGGCAACCGGCCTCTGCCGGCCAGCCGATGATCCACAGCCAGTCGCCCATCGCCTCGCCGACGTACACCGCGCGGTCGGGCCTGCCCTCCACCCACCACAGGGCCGTCGGGTGGCCGCGCGCGTCGACCTTGGCACCGGGCGGGCCCGCGTCGAAGCCGGGCCCGGGGTCGGGGCCGGGCAGGCCGGCGTACGCGGCGCCGAGCCCCAGGCCCGGCTCCTCCGCCACGATCAGCAGGTCGGCCGGGCCTTGGGTCACCGAGGGACCCGAGCAGGCCACCACTCCCGCGCGGGCGCCCGAACGCTCGTCCCCGGCGTCGCCGAACCCGGTGACCAGCCACCCCGGCGGCAACGGCCAGGGCAGCCAGAACGGGACCCGCGCGTCCTTGCGCACCAGGTCGAGCGCCTCGGCCGAAGGCCGCCGGGTGTGGAAGGGCACGACGGCCCCGTGCACCCCGCAACGCCAGGCGCTTGACCATACGCTGGGTGGGCGTAGCGTGCCGAAACACCGTGGGCAGGTGGGCGCGGCTCTCACAGTTATCCACGGTGCTTCCGTCGGCGCGGTCACGTCAAGAGGAAGTCCGTTATCGCGGCGTAATCTTGGCACATGCGGGTCAGGTGCGTGGGCGCGATAGTGATCGACGGCGCGGGCCGGCTGCTGCTGGTCCGGCGTGGACGCCCGCCGGGAGAGGGGCTGTGGTCCCTGCCGGGCGGGCGGGTGGAGCCCGGCGAGCCGGACACCGTCGCGCTGCGGCGCGAGCTGCTGGAGGAGACCGGCCTCGTGATCACGGCGGGCCCCCTCGCGGGCACCGTGGAGCGCCCCGGCCCGGGCGGGGTGGTGTACGAGATCCACGACTACTTCGCGACCGCCGCAGGCGGCACGCCGGTGGCCGGGGACGACGCGGCCGACGTGGGGTGGTTCGCCCTCGACGAGCTGGCCGGCCTCCCCCTCACCTCCGGACTGGCGGACGCCCTGACCACCTGGCGCGTGCTCCCCGCCCCCTGAAGTGGGTGAGGTCAGCGGCTGAAGGAGGTGCGCCAGAGGGTGAGGTGGTCGGAGGTGTAGGTCGTCGAGCGGCCCACCGCCACCACCCGGTCGCCGTTGACGGCGATCGCGCCGAGCCACTGGGCGCCCTCGCCGGTCATGCCGTCCCCGGTCAGCGTGTGCCGCTGCCAGTCGTCGCCGTCCTTCGAGGTCCACACCGCGCTGTCCTCCCCGGCGGGCGAGCCGTAGGAGCCCACGGCGACCAGGCCGTCCTCCGAGGCGGCGAGGTCCAGCACGGTCGCCGGCGCGTCGGCGGGCAGCCAGGAGTAGGTCCAGCTCACGCCGTCGTCGGTGGAGACGGCGGCGTACGGCTGCTCCACGCCCTTGTCGCCGGTCGCGCCACCGACCGCGATGATCCGCTGATCGTGGACGACCACCCTGCGCAGGGACGCCGCACGGGCCCCCTCGGGGATCACCCGCTTGCGGGCCGTCCAGTTGAGCCCGTCCTTGGAGACCCAGACGACCCCGGACGTGCGTCCGGTCGCACCGGACGATCCGACCGCGAGGTAGCCGCCGGAGGTGGCGGTGACGTCCTCGATTCGCACGTCGGCGCCGCCCGCCGGGAGGCTGCGCGGCGCGGCGCGCGAGTAGCGCTTGAGGTCGGGGGTGAACCACAGTGCGGCGACCACGCCGTCCGGGCCGCTGTCGTCCCCGGCGATCACGTACCCCTTCGGCCCGGCGGCCACCACGCGCGGCACGACGGCGTACCGGCCCGAGGCGCCGAGCGCGGGCGAGTCGGGCGCCGGGCGCCAGGACCTGGCGTCGGCCGAGGAGGCCAGCAGCGGCCGGACGAACGCGGAGTCGGCCGTGGTGCTGCCCACGGCGAGCCAGCCGTGCGGGCCGTGGGCGACGTCGTTGAACGCCTGCCGTCCCGGCCCGCCGAGCGCGGGCGCGCTGACCGGCTTCCAGCTCTGGCCGGTCGCGCTGGTCCAGATGCCGGCGTCCCCCTTGACCCCGCCGACCGCGACGAAGGACTCACCCGCGGCGACCAGCGCGGTGGTCTCGCGCGCCGACCGGCTGAGCCCGCTGATCTGCCCGAGGGGCACCGGCGCGGCGGGCTTGCCCTTGCCGGCCGTCATCAGCACCGGCAGGTTGTCCAGCCCGCCGGACCGCTGGTCGCCCGCGGCCACCAGCGTGCCGCCGTCGGTGATGGCGAGACCGCGCAGCGTGCCGGGGATCTGGCCGAGGTCGGTGCTCTCGGTCCAGTCTTTGCCGTCGGTGCTGGTGAAGACGGCGTACCGCTCCCAGCCCGACTCGGCGACGGCCGCGACCCCCGCGGAGGAGGAGGCGAGGCCGCGCACGCCGGTCGCCTCGCGCCCCAGCCCGTCGATCATGCCGCACTGGCGCCACTCGTCCCCGAGCTCCGAACAGTAGACCCGCACGTCGCCCGAGCCGGACTTCTGCAGGGTCGGGACCAGCAGGAAGCCCTTGGCGGCCACCGCGAGCGCGCCCGGCTCCGGCCGGACGCCGGGCAGGGCGGCGGCGGTGCGCAGCCAGGTGCGTCCGCCGTCGGGTGAGCGCAGGATGACCGAGGTCGTGTCGCCCCTGCCCGGGTCGGCGAGCGCCACGACGGCGTTCCCCTTGGCCACGACGGCGCGGATGGCCCGCACCTTGTCGGTGGAGCCGATCTCGCCGGTGTCGACGCGGCTCCAGTTCGTCCCGTCCGGCGACACCCAGGCCACCGGGCCGTACCCGCCGTCCTGCAGGGTCGTGGAGCCGACGGCGACGAAGCCGGTCGCGGTGCGCGCCAGGTCGGTGATGCGGTCGCCGCTCCAGAAGGCCGCCAGCCGCGAGGGGTCGACGGCCGTCCAGGATCGCCCGTCGGTGCTGGTCCACATGCCGCGCGCGGCGGCGCCCGCCGCGCCCGGGGCTTCGGTGCCGGCGGCGAGCCACCGGCCGTTCCCGCCGGTGACCAGCCCGGCCGCCCCGGCCGGCTGGTAGCCCTCGGCGCCGGCCACCCGGCCGAGCTGCCAGTTCTTGCCGCCGTCCGCGGAGACCAGGAAAAGCGGCCGGGGCACCGGGCTGGTGGTGTCGCTGCCGACCGCGACCACGGTCGAGCCGACGGAGGTGACCGCGTTGAGGACCTGGCTGGAGCCGTTGCCGCTGGTGCCGGGCGGGGCCGCGAACGCCTGGTCGCCCGATCCGCCGTCGCCGGCGGCGAGCCGCAGCCCGGAGCTGGTGGGGGAGTTCACCCAGTTCACGATCACCAGGCCGAGACCGGCGGCGGCGAGCAGGACGACGACCACGAAGAGCGGCGTGAGCAGCCCGCGACCGGAGCCGCGGGAGCCGAGCCTGCGGCCCTGGCGCGGCGGTCGTCCCGCCCCCTGGTCGCGGTGGTGGCGTCCGCGGCCACCGCCGCGCGGGCGGGGCGGGCCGGAGGCGACCAGGATGTCCGGCCGGACCGGCCGGCCGCCGGGGGGACGGCCGATGCGCTCGTCGCCGGTCATGTGCTCCGGCTCGGCCTGGATGCGCGGCTCGACCCTGATCTCGGGTTCCTCCGCGGACACGCCGGTGGCGGGGGGCGAGGTGGGAGCGGAGGGCGGCGTGCGCGGCGGGCCGGAGGCGACGAGCTTGTCCGGCCGGTCGACCAGACGCCGCGGCGGCCGGCCCGGCTCGCCCTCGGGCGTTTCGTCGGCCCAGGACCCGGCCTCCGCCGGCCGGCCCTCCCAGGGACCGGCCTCGTCGTACCCCGTCTCCCAGGCTCCGTACTCTCCAGGACCGCTCTCCCAGGACCCCGGGTCCACAGCGCCACCACCCCATGATCCGGGCACGCCGGCGCCGGTCTCCCAGGCTCCGTGCTCCTCAGGGCCGCTCTCCCAGCCTCCAGGCTCTCCCTGACCGCTCTCCCAGGGCGCGGGTGCCTCCGGTGGGCCCTCACCCCATGATCCGGGCACTCCCGGGCCTCCCCAGGCTCCGTGCTCGGCGGATCCGGTTCGCGGGATTTCGTGCTCTTCTGGGCCGCCACCCCTTGATCCGGACTCCCAGGGCTCGGCCTGCGCGGGGTCGGCCTCGCGGGGTTCGGCGGCGGGCCAGGCGGAGCCGGCCTGCTGCGACGGCTCCGACGCGGCCCGGCCCGCGCTGTGGCGCGGCTCGGCGGCCCCCTCTCCGTACGGCGAGCCGGCAGGCCTGGCGTAGGGATGACGTCCCGCCGACGGGAGCCGGGGCTGCGGCGCGGTGGGATCTTCCTCCTCCCCCGCAGGGCGCTCGTCCGGCGTCGGCGCGCCGAAGGGCGGGAGCGCCCAGGGAGACTCCAGGGGCAGATCACGCGAGCGCGGGTCAGCGGGACCCGGCGGCGCGTGGTGCAGCACGCGAGGGGACGTCCGGGCCTGGCGTGGCCCGTTGGTGTGCGACACGTCGCCGCGATCGGCGTCGTCGGCCGACCGCCAAGACGAGCGCGGGTCGTGGGGGCCCGAGACCACGCTCAGCACCTCCTCGTCGGCAGGCTGCCCCGGTGTGGGGGCCGCGACTTGGGACCGTTCCACCGATCTTCAACGCGTCCGTCGGACCAGCGGCGGATCACGTGCGATCGTACCGATACCCGAACCTTGCCCGCCGATCACCTGACCGGCCGGAATCATGGCCGCCAATCGCCCTCGCCGGCACCGCGCACCTCCCTGGGACCGACCGCCGGCCCCGCATATCTACAGGGCAACATGCCGAGGGCCGTTCTGGCGAGACCTCTCTAGTCAGATTTATTGAGAGACTGTCTGAATTGCTCGCTTTTGGGCGATTATTACGATAACTATCGCGAAGAAGCCCAACTGGACCACCGTCCCGGAGAGCGCCTGCCACGGCACCGCGCCCTGCCGGAGCGCGCCTTCCAGCTCACCGGCGGCGGCGGCCGGCAGGAAGCTCAGCACGTTGTTGACGACGTGCAGCGCGATGGGCGCCTCCAGCCCGCCGGTGCGTACGGCGAGCCAGCCCATCAGGGCCCCGAAGCTGAAGACGTCGACGACGCCGTAGTCGGTGTAGGCGTGCAGCGAGGTGAACAGGGCCGCGCCCAGCAGGATGCCCGGCCACGGAGTGCGCAGGTACGACCCGAACGCCTGGATCAGCCAGCCGCGGAACACGTATTCCTCGGCCGCGGCCTGGAAGGGCACCAGCAGCACGATGACCAGCAGCCCCGGCAGGAAGCGGTCCCACCCCACCCAGCCGAACAGGCTCCCGGTGTCCTCTCCGGTCACCGCGTAGGTCACGATCATGGCGACCTGGCCGAGGACCAGCGCCACCAGGGCCACGCCGGTGCAGATGAGCAGCCATCCCCAGCGCAGCCGCCCGGCCACGGACGAGAGCGTGCCCGGCGAGCGCCGCTGGGTCAGCCACGCCACGGCGAAGACCACCGGCAGGACCACGGCGATCGACAGCAGCAGCACCGCCAGCTCGTACGCCGGCTGCCCGAAGAGCCGGTCCCCCGACATCACCACGGGGATGCCCACGAGCTCGGCGACCAGTGCGCCGCCGAAGATCACGATCAGTCCCGCGCCCACGAACGCGATGGCGATGGCCGCCGTCCCCACCAGCGGGCGCCACCAGCGGTTCCACGGACCGCGCGCCAGATGGTCGTACCGCGTTCCGGCCGGCGCCGGCGCGGCCCACGGCTGCGGCCGGGGCGGCGCCCGCCACGCCGCCGGACCCGGGTAGTACGGGGAGGACGGCCGATCCACCGGCCCCGGACCCCTTTCATACGGGGAGGGCGGCCGATCCGCCGACCCCGGACCCCCTTCGTACGGGGAGGGCGGCCGATCCGCCGGCGATCCCCCCGGCCCGGCGGGTCCCGGCGTAGCGCCCTGAGGGTACGGCGTCGGTGCCCCACCCTGCGGCACGCCCTCGCCCCCCGCGAGCCCTTCCGTCCCCGCAGGCTCCGCCGGCTCCGCGGCCGTCGCAGGTACCACCGGCTCGGCGGACTCCGTCGAATCCACCGCAGGCTTCCCCGGCCGCATGGGCGCCACAGGCTCCACCGGGTGCGGCGGCTCGACCGGCTCTATCGGCTCCACGGGCTCCACGGGCTCCACCGCAGGCTCCCGGGGCTGCGCGGGCTCCACCGGTTCCGCAGGATGCAGCGGCTCGACCGGCCTCACCGGCTCCGGGGGCTCAACGGCGGGCTCCTGGGGCTGCGCGGGCCCCATCGGTTCCGCAGGATGCAGCGGCTCCACGGGCTTCAGGGGCTCGGGAGGTCTCTGGGACGGACCCTGCTGGTACTCCTGCGACGGATCGTGCATATATCCCATTCTCCTCACCGCTTTCTCTGCGCGCCCTTCGCCCGGCCCTCAGGCGTAGGTGTCCGGCATCACCCCTTGCTCTGCGCATTTCTTCACAGACATCCCGGTCAGCAGCGCCGATGCTGCATGGGACAACAGACGAGAACGCAGGAGCAGATCATGAAACGGCCATGGCCCTTGTACACGCTCGGCGCGGGGGTGGTGCTCGCCCTCGGGCTCGGCGTGGCGAGCGCGCAGACCGCGCCGCGCACCGACGCCGTGTCCGCCGCCGGCAAGGCGCCCGCCGCCTCCTCGACGGCCAAGAGCACGCCCTCGGCCACCCCCGACCCGGCCGTGCAGGTCCAGGCGGACGGGTCCGCCTCTCCCGCGCCCACCATCGAGGCCGAGGAGGCCGACCCGGCGCCGAAGCGCGCCGACTACGCGGGCGTCGCACAGGGCAACGGCGGCCTGGTGGCGCTGTCGATCAGGAACGGCAAGGCCGTCGCCTACTTCTGCGACGGGCGCGTCGAGTCCTGGCTGAAGGGCACCGCGGACGGCAGCACCCTCACCCTCACCGGGAAGGACGCGCTGATCACCGTCGCGCTCGGCGACGGCAAGGCCCAGGGCCGGCTGCAGGTCGGCAAGGGCAAGTGGCGCTTCACCGCCCCGCTCGTGCACAAGCCGTCCGGCCTGTACCGCGCGAGCGCGGTCGTCCGCGGCGCCAGGGTGGTCGGCGGCTGGATCGTCCTGCCGAACGGCCGGCAGGTCGGGCTGCTGGACGTGGGCGGCTCCTCCGCTCCGGCGCCGCGGCTCACCCCGGGCTCCCCGATGACCTTCGAGGGCACCGAGCTGCGCCCGCAGGAGCCCGACGCCTTCCTCCCCGGCCTCTGACCGGCCCGGCCGGTCGCCACCCGCTCCCCCTGCACGGCACGACGTTCCCGGCCTTCCCCGCTCCGAACTCCCGATCCGCCGGCTCGCCGGCCTCGGCCGGCGCCGTCCCGGCCTGCCGCCCTCGCGGTCCTTCCCGGGCCGCGGGATCTCCCGGCCTCACGACCCTCACGACAAGGAAGCACCGCCATGTCCCTCTCCCAGACCTCTCCCCTCCAGCGGCCGGACCCGGGCCCGCAGGCGCCGGGCTCGGCGCCCTATCTGGTGCCGCTGCTCGTCGGCGGCCTGGTGGCCGTCGCCCTCGGCGTCTACGGGCGCGAGCACACGCCCACCGGGTACGCCGTGGGCCTGGCCGGCTTCTCCGGCGCGCAGGCCATGAAGTCATGGCTCGCGACCGCGTCCTTCGTCCTCGCGATCGTCCAGCTGGTCTCGGCGCTCACGATGTACGGCAGGATCCCCGGGCTCCAGGCCCCGTCCTGGACGGGCGCCCTGCACCGCTGGTCCGGCCGGCTGGCGTTCGTGCTGTCCGTGCCGGTGGCCTTCCACTGCCTGTACGCCCTCGGCGCGCAGTTCGACGTGCCCCGGGTGCTGGTCCACTCCCTGCTCGGTTCGTTCTTCTACGGCGTGTTCGTGGCCAAGATGCTCTCGCTGCCGAAGCGGAACCTGCCCGGGTGGACGCTGCCCGTGCTCGGCGGTCTCGCGTTCGCCGCGCTCACCGGCCTGTGGCTGACCTCGTCCTTCTGGTTCTTCACGACCTTCGGCGTCACGTTCTGATCGGCTTGATCGACCCGGCTGCGCCGGACGGGCCGCGCGCCGGTCAGGCGGGCGGCTGGAAGGACGTGGTGCGGGTCAGCCCGGCGGCGCGGCCCTTGGCGGCGACGACCAGGGCCATCTTGCGGGAGGCCTCGTCGATCATCTCCTCGCCGAGCATGACCGCGCCGCGCAGGTCCACCTCGGTGGCGTGCCGGTAGGCGTCCAGGATCAGCTCGGCGTGGTCGTAGTCGTCCTGCGACGGCGCGAAGATCTCGTTGGCCGCCTCGATCTGCGTGGGGTGGAGCACCCACTTGCCGTCGAAGCCGAGCGCCGCCGAGCGGTGCGCCGTCAGGGCGAAGCCGTCGAGGTCCTTGATCTGCAGGTACGGCCCGTCGATGGCCTGCAGGCCGAAGGCGCGGGCGGCCATGAGGATGCGCATCAGCACGTAGTGGTAGGCGTCCCCCTCGGTGTACCCCGGGGGCTGGCGCCCGACGACCAGGGTCCGCATGTTGATCGAGGCCATGAAGTCGGCGGGCCCGAACACCAGCGTCTCCAGCCGGGGCGAGGCCGCCGCGATCGCCTCGATGGCGACCAGGCCGCGGGCGCTCTCGATCTGCGCCTCGATGCCGATGCCGCCGACCGGCAGGCCGTTGGCCTTCTCCACCTGGGTGAGCAGCAGGTCCAGCCAGGCGACCTGCACGGCGTCCTCGACCTTGGGCAGCATGAGGCAGTCGAGCGCGTCGCCGGCCCCCTCGACCACCTCTATGACGTCGCGGTAGGTCCACTTGGTGGACAGGTCGTTGACCCGTACCACGCGCGTTCTGCCGGTCCAGTCGCCCTCGCGCAGCGCGGCGACGACGTTGGCGCGTGCCTGTTCCTTGGCCTGCGGCGCGACGGAGTCCTCCAGGTCGAGGAACACCTCGTCGGCGGGCAGTCCTTGCGCCTTCTCCAGGAAGCGGGTGTTGCTGCCGGGGACGGCGAGGCAGGAACGGCGAGAGCGCATGCGCACACGCTAGCCGCCGCCCGGGTCCGGCCGTCGCTGTGGGGGCGTCACAAAGCCGGGCGCCGGTTCTTGGCGCGGATCTCGTACCACTTTCTCCCGCTATATCCGGAAAATGAATGCATAGTCGTTGTAAGGGAGAGAGTGATGGCTACTGACGCCTCCGCGGTACTGCGGCCGGCTGTATTGTCCGACCTCATCCCGGGCCGCCTGGTCCGCGATGTCGCGCTGGTCGTGGCGGCGGCGGGCCTGACGGGGGTGGCCGCGCAGGTCAGCATCCCGCTGCCCGGCACGCCCGTCCCGCTGACCCTGCAGACCTTCGCGGTCCTGCTGGCGGGCGCGGCGCTCGGCCTGCCCCGCGCGCTGCTCGGCATGTCGCTGTACCTGCTGATCGGCCAGCTCGGCGTGCCGTGGTTCGCGCCGTCGGGCGGCAACGCGACCCTGGGATACGTGGTCGGCTTCATCCTGGCCGCCTCCGTGGTGGGCGCGCTCGCCGGCCGGGGCGGCGACCGCACTCCGGCCCGCACCGTGGTCACGATGACGCTGGGCACGCTGCTGATCTACGCGGTCGGGGTGCCGTGGCTCATGGTCGCCACCGGCATGGACCTGCCCTCAGCGCTGGCCGCGGGCGTGGTGCCGTTCCTGATCGGTGACGCGATCAAGGTAGCGGCCGCCGCCGGGCTGCTCCCCGCCGCCTGGAAGCTCGCCCGCCGCTGATCCAGCGGGCCGCGAGCCCTGCCCTGCCACCGCCGCGCCCGCGGCCGCCCTCGCGCGGCCGCGGGCGCGGTCGTACCAGGTCACCCACGGCTCGGCGCGGGCCGTAGATTGCTGAACATGAGTCTGCCGCTGATCGAAGAGGGCGCGAAGAAGTCGAACGTCCTGTGGATCTCGCTGGCCGGCCGCGACCGGCTCGCCTGGCACGTCTGGCACGACGGCGCGATCTACCTGGTCACCGGGGGCGGGGAGCAGGAGCTTCCCGGCCTGACCGAGGCCGGGAGCGTCCGGGTGACCCTGCGCAGCAAGGACAACGGCGCCCGGCTGACCTCGTTCGAGGCGCGGGTGCGGACGGTCGATCAGTCGGCGCCGTCGGAGGCCGACGCCGGGGCGGTGGCGGCCCTGGTCAAGGAACGGCTCAACGCCCCGGACGCCGCGGGGCTCGCCGGCCGCTGGGCCGCATCGGGCGCCTCGATCGTGCGGCTGACGCCCGACGTGGCGGTCTGAGCCAGCAGCGCCCCGGCCAGCACGACGACCCCGCCGACGATCTGGGGGACGCCGAGCTGCTCGGCGAGCAGCGCCCAGGCGATCAGCGCGCCGGCCACGACCTCGAGTGAGGCCACGGTGGCCCCCACGGCGGCCGACAGGCGCCGCACGGCGATGACCCCGGTGCCGTACGCCAGGACGGTGGCGACCACGACGAGGCAGACCGCGGCAACCGCCACCGGGACCGTGTGCCCGTTGACGGTCACGGCCGTCCCGAAGGCCGCCCAGGGGATGTCCCACGGGCGCGCGATCGGCGCGAGCACGACGGCGGCGCCGGCCATGCCCCAGGCGACCAGGCCGAGCGGGTCCACCTCGGCCCCATAGCCATCACTCATCAGGAAATATCCGGCGCAGCATGCCGAGGCGACCAGGCCGAGCAGCAGCCCCAGCCCGTCCAGGCTCAGCCCCTGCCACACCTCCACGACGACCCCGAGGCCCGCCAGCACGACCAGCGCCCCCGCGTACGCGGCGCGGGGCAGCCGCACCCGCCGGACCAGCCGCACCCAGGCGACGACCAGGACCGGCGAGGCGTACTCCAGCAGCAGCACCACGCCCACCGGCAGCCGGGTGATGGCGACGAAGAACAGCGCCTGGACCCCGGCGACGGCGATCAGGGCGTACGCGGCGAAGAACCGGCGCCTGCCGGGCGCGACGCGCAGCGCACCGGGGCGGAAGGCGGCGAGCAGGGCGAACAGCAGCAGCGCGGCGCCCGCCATCCGGACCCACACGGCCTGCAGGGGCGTCAGCCCGCCGAGACCCACGATCTTGGCCATCGGCCCGGAGAAGCCGAAACAGCAGGCCGACCCGACCGCGATCGCGAGCGCTCCCCTCTTCACATGCCCCTCCCGTAATGACCGTAAGACAGCTTTGATGCTGTCACATGGCATTCGCCGGGATCAACCGGCGACCAGGGGTTGAGACGGCTTTTACGGGGCCGGGCGCGGCGGATACGCGGCCACCTCGTACCCTGCGTAAGGTGAGGATCTTCGTCGCCCGGCTGGCCGGCACTCCGGTGTTCGACCCGGCGGGCGACCAGATCGGCCGGGTGCGGGACGTCGTCGTCGCCCTGCGCCCGAACGACCCTCCCCGCGTCCACGGCCTGGTCGTCGAGGTGCAGCCCCGCCGCCGGGTGTTCCTGCCGATCACCCGCGTGGTCAACATCGAGGCCGACGCCGTCATCTTCACCGGCGCCATCAACCTGCGGCGCTTCGAGAAGCACACCACCGAGTCGCTGGCCATCGGCGAGCTGCTCGACCTCACCGTCGACCTCGGCGGCCGGCAGGTCACCGTGCTCGACCTCGCCATGGAGCAGAACCGCGCCGGCGACTGGCTGATCACCAAGGTCGCCGTGCTGCGCGGCACCCCCGCGCGCGGGCTGCGCCGCCGGCGCGGCGAGACGGTGGTCGTCGACTGGCCGGAGGTCTCGGGCTTCGGGCAGGTGCAGGCCGACCAGGGCGCGGCCAACCTGCTGGCCGCCTTCGAGGAGACCCGCCCGGCCGACCTGGCCAACGCGCTGCGCCACCTGCCCGACAAGCGCCGCGCCGAGGTCGCCGCCGCGCTGGAGGACGAACGGCTCGCCGACGTGCTGGAGGAGCTCCCCGAGCGCGACCAGATCGGCATCCTGAGCCGGCTGGACGCCGAGCGGGCGGCGGACGTGCTGGCCGCCATGGACCCCGACGACGCCGCCGACCTGCTGCAGGACCTGCCGCCGGCGCAGGCCGAGGCGCTGCTGGCGCGCATGGAGCCCCGCGAGGCCGCGCCGGTGCGGCGCCTGCTGACCTACGCCGAGAACACCGCCGGCGGCATGATGACCAGTACGCCGATCGTGCTGCCCCCGCACGCCACGATCGCCGAGGCGCTCGCCGAGATCCGCCGCCAGGACATCACCCCGGCCGTCGCCGCCCAGGTCTACGTGGCCCGGCCGCCGACCGAGACCCCCACCGGCCGGTACCTCGGCGTGGCGCACTTCCAGCGGCTGCTGCGCGAGCCGCCGTCCTCGCTGGTCGGCGGCGCGATCGACGGCAGCATCGACCCCATCAGGCCGCACCTGCCGCTGCCCGCGGTCACCTCCTACCTGGCCACCTACAACCTGGTCGCCGCGCCGGTGGTGGACGAGCTGGGGCGGCTGGTCGGCGCGGTCACCGTGGACGACGTACTCGACCACCTGCTTCCGCCCGACTGGCGCGAGCACGACGAGCGCGAGCCGGACGGACCCGCGGGGGAGGTGGACGGTGGCGGTTAACCGGCTGGACCAACCCCGCGAGATCCGCCGCGCCATCCGCCCGCACTACGACCCCGAGGCGTTCGGCCGCCTGTCGGAGCGCATCGCCCGCTTCCTCGGCACGGCGCGCTTCCTGGTCTACCTGACCATCTTCATCAGCGTCTGGGTGGCCTGGAACGTGCTGGCGCCGCCCCGCATGACCTTCGACCCCTACCCGTTCATCTTCCTGACGCTCATCCTGTCGATCCAGGCGTCGTACGCCGCGCCGCTCATCCTGCTCGCGCAGAACCGCCAGGCCGACCGCGACCGGGTGCAGAGCGAGCAGGACCGGATGGCGGGCGAGCGCAACCAGGCCGAGGTGGAGTACCTCACCAGGGAGATCGCCGGGCTGCGCCTGGCACTCGGCGACCTCGCGACCCGCGACTACATCAGGGGCGAGCTGGAGCGCCTGGTGGAGGAACTGCGCGAGCCCTCCGGCCACCCGGACCGTCCCCGCCCGGACGGCGGCGGGCCGGCGCACTGAGCCGCCGGCGGGCCGGTCCGGCGCGCCCGCGACCGGCGGCACGGCCCGAGCGGCGCGGAAGCGGACCGGACACCCCAAAGGGGTACGGATCGCGGCGGCGGGGCGCCCTACGGGTTCGCCACGGAAACGGGCGGAGAGCCGGAGTTCGTCGGATCGTCACCGGCTTCGTAGCATGGTTGCATGGCACCAACCCCTGAATCGGTGACGGCCGCTCTGGCAACGGTCAACGATCCTGAGATCCGCAGGCCGATCACCGACCTTGACATGGTCAAGAGCGTCGATGTCTCCCCAGACGGGGTGGTGCGAGTCGGCGTCTATCTGACCGTCGCGGGCTGCCCCATGCGCGACACGATCACCCGCGACGTCACCACCGCCGTCTCGAAGGTCGAGGGCGTCACCGCCGTCCACGTCGACCTCGACGTGATGAGCGCCGAGCAGCGCAAGAACCTCCAGACCAGGCTGCGCGGCAACCGCGGGCCCGAGAAGGAGATCCCCTTCGCCAAGCCCGGCTCGCTCACCCGCGTCTTCGCGGTGGCGAGCGGCAAGGGCGGGGTCGGCAAGTCGTCGGTCACCGTCAACCTCGCCGCGGCCATGGCCTCCTCCGGGCTGAAGGTCGGGGTGGTGGACGCCGACATCTACGGCCACTCCGTGCCGCGCATGCTCGGGGTGAGCGAGCGGCCGACCAAGGTCGAAGACATGATCATGCCGCCGGTGGCCCACGACATCAAGGTCATCTCGGTCGGCATGTTCAAGCCCCCGGGCAACGACCCGGTGGTCTGGCGCGGGCCGATGCTCGACCGCGCGCTGCACCAGTTCCTCGCCGACGTCTACTGGGGCGACCTCGACGTCCTGCTCATGGACCTGCCGCCCGGCACCGGCGACATCGCGATCTCGGTGGCGCAGCGCATGCCGGGCGCCGAGATCCTGGTCGTGACCACCCCGCAGCAGGCCGCCGCCGAGGTCGCCGAGCGCGCCGGGTCGATCGCCACCCAGACCCACCAGCAGATCGCCGGCGTCATCGAGAACATGGCCTGGCTGCCCTGCCCGCACTGCGACGAGCGCATCGCGGTCTTCGGCGAGGGTGGCGGCCAGGCGGTCGCCGACGGCCTGACCCGTGTCCTCGGCACGCGCGTCCCGCTGCTCGGTCAGGTGCCGATCGACCTGCGTCTGCGCGAGGGCGGCGACGAGGGAAAGCCTCTCGTGCTCACCGACCCCGACTCGCCGGCCGCCGCCGAGCTGCGGCGCATCGCCGACGGGCTGAGCAAGCGGTCCGGCAGCATCAAGGGGCTCCAGCTCGGCCTGTCGCCGTCCGGTCGCTGACCTGCCCGCCGGCACCGGCCGCGCACAGCACGTCAGAAGGGGCCGCCCCGTGCGGGGCGGCCCCTTCTGACGTGATCGGCGGAACCGGAGGACGGCGCGGGCGCGGTCAGGTGGCCTCGGCGTCGTACGGCGGGATCTCGCCGTATCCGAGCTCGCCGCCCGCCGGGCTCGCATAGGAGTCGGCGTACCGGTCGGGGTATTCCGACGTCGTGGCGGTGGTGTCGGTGGCCGCCGGCCGGTTCCAGTCGTCCTCGATGTCCTGCAGCAGGTGCTTGCGGACGAAGTTCTTCGGGTGCAGGTCCGTCGGGTCGAAGTTCGCGAACTCGGGGCCGAGGTTGTCCTGCAGATCGCTCTTGGCGTTGTTGGCCATCTGGCGGAGCTGGCGCAGCGTGCGGCCCGCCTGGGCGGCCGCCTGCGGCAGCTTCTCGGGTCCGAAGACCAGAAGCGCGATGACCACGAGTGCCAAGACCTCAGGCCAGCCGAGTCCGAACACGGTGATCTCCTACACTTTCCTGAGCCACGCCTGGGCGACATGGCTTTCCCCAGACTAACGCGCGGTCCGGCCCTGGGCGTAAAGCGCCGTCCACTGCTCCGTGAACACCCTGGTCACGACGGCTGCGGCGTCGGGACGGGCACGGCGTCGATGGTCACCGTCGTGGAGCGCTCGCCGCCGTCGCGGCGGTACTTCACGGTCACCTTGTCGCCGGGCGCCTTGCTGCGAACCGTGACGATCAGCTCGGACGGCTGGGTCACCGGGTTGCCGTCGATCTCCAGGATGATGTCACCGGGCTTCAGCCCCGCCTTGTCCGCCGGGCCGCCGGCGACGATCGGCTGCAGGCCGCCGGTGGAGTCGGTGGCGATGCGGACGCCGTCCCCCTGGTAGGACTCGTCGATCGAGACGCCGATGCGGGACTTCTTGGCCGTGCCGGTGGTGATGAGCTCTTCCGCGATGCGCCGGACGTGGTTCACCGGGATGGAGAACCCGAGGCCGATGCTGCCGCTCTGCCCGCCGAGGGAGGAGGCGCCGAGCGTCGCGATGGCCGAGTTGACGCCGATCACCTCGCCGGCGCCGTTGACCAGCGGGCCGCCGGAGTTGCCGGGGTTGATCGCCGCGTCGGTCTGGATCGCGTTGATGTACGACGACTCCGACCCGCTCTCGCCACCGGCGGTGACCGGGCGGTTGAGCGAGCTGACGATGCCCGTGGTGACCGTGCCGGTCAGGCCGAGCGGCGAGCCGATCGCGATGACCGGGTCGCCGACCACCACGCGGTCGGAGTTGCCGAGGGTCACCTCGGGGGCGCCGAAGGTGTCCACCGGCTTGACCACCGCGATGTCCGAGCTCGGGTCGCGCCCGACGATCGTGGCCGTGGTGGACTTCTTGCTGTTGAAGATGACCTTGATGTTGCCGGTCTGCGCCGCGGCGGCCACCACGTGGTTGTTGGTGAGGATGTACCCGCCCTTGATCAGGAAGCCGGAGCCGGTGCCCGCCTCGCTGTTGCCCCGCACGTCGAGCGAGACGACGCTCGGCAGGACCTTGCCCGCCACCCCGGCCACCGAGTCGGGGGGACGGTTGACCACCGCGCCGGCCGGCGTGCCCAGCGTGTAGGACGGATCGACACCCGAGCCGCCGCGGGTGAGCAGGTAGGTGCCCACGCTGCCCAGCGTCGAGGCCACGACCGCGATCACGACGGCCAGCACGGCGAGCATGCCGGTGCGCGGCGCCCGCGCCGCCGGGGCGCCGGCGCTCATGGGCGGCCCACCGGGAGGGGGCGCCCAGCCCGGGCCCATGCCAAAGGCGCTGCGCGGAGGCGGAGGCGGCCCGTACGGACCGCCGGGCGAGGGCGGGAGCGGCCCCCCGGACGGGTTGCCCCACCCCGCGGCCCCCTCGCCACCCGGGCCGCCACCGGGCCGCGGCGGCTCGCCGCCGTACGACCCCGCGGAGCCCTCGCTCGCGAACGGGATGATGCCGGTGTTCTGGTCGCGCTCGGCGGGGAACGCGGCGGTGCCGGAGGAGTCGGGGGCGAAGGGATCGCGCCCGCCCTCGCCGGCGAACGGATCGCGTCCGGGACCGGCCTGCGGCCCCGATGGTGCCCTGTCATCCGCGAACGGGTCGCGCGCCTGGTCGCCGCCCGGCCAGGAGTCCTGGGCGGGCAGGAACTCGGGCCGGACGCGCATGCCGCCCGCTGGACCCGACACCGAGCCATCCCCGGACCGCTGGGGAGTGGCCACGTCCCCGCTGTCGAAGGTACGTGTCTCGTCGGTCATCGAAGGCTCACTCCCGGGGCCGGTCGACTGGGCTACGCCGATTGTCACCTGGACCGCATACGAGCGTTGTAAACGCCCTGATGGGTCCCTCCGATCGTATGCCCGCGACCGCCGTGCCCGACCCCGCCTTCCTTTCACGACCGCCGGGGCCGGGTGCGGTGGAACCCGCCCCGGCCGTGGCCTGCGCGTCTGCCCGGGTCAGGGGCTCGGGGTGGGCGAGCTCGCCCGTCCCGGCGCGAGGTAACCGCCGGGCGTGGTCGCCCGGTGCTGGTTGGCGAACATCTCGACCGGCGGCGCCGCGGGCCGCCCGGTGGTGCCGCTCACCATGAACATCGTGCCCAGTGCGACGGCAGCCGAGGCGACGCCCACCGCCACGTAGCCGACGCGGCGGCCGCCCCTGGAGCGTCCCGGCCCGGTGAAGCCGCCGTGCCGCCGCGGGCGGTTGTCGGCGGGCGAGCCGCTCAGCGAGTAGGACGGAGCGGGAAAGGGGCGGACCCGCGGCGGGAGCGGCCCTCCCGGCTCGGCCATGCGCAGCAGCGACATGGTGAGGTCGGCGGGCACGGCGGGCGCCTCCAGCGCCCGCAGGCGGCTCTTGAGCGCCCGCATGGCCTCCAGCTCGGCGCGGCAGTCCGCGCAGAACGTCAGGTGCGCCAGCGCGCGCTCTCGCTCGGCGTGGCCCAGCTCGCCGTCGATGAGCGCCGAAGCGCGCTCTCCGAGATGGCTCATGCTCCCTCCCTGGTCACGGTCGGGGGGAGGTCACGGCGGGGCGCACGGTGCTCCAGTGCCTCCCGCAACTGCTGGCGGCCGCGATGGATGCGGCTGCGGACGGTGCCCAGCTTCACGCCGAGCGTCGCCGCGATCTCTTCGTAGGACAGGCCCTCGATGTCGCACAGCACCACCGCGGCACGGAACTCCGGCTGCAGCGCGTCGAGCGCCGCCTGGATGTCCGGCTCGAGCTGGGCGTCGTCGAACACCTGGGCCGGGGACGGCTCGCGCCCGCGCAGACGCTCCCCCGCGTCCTCGCCGAGCCCCTCGAACCTGATGCGCTGCCTGCGCCGCGCCATGTCCAGGAAGAGGTTCGTCGTGATGCGGTGCAGCCACCCCTCGAACGTGCCCGGCGTGTAGCTGGACAGCGAACGGAAGACGCGGACGAAGACCTCTTGAGTGAGGTCTTCGGCATCGTGGACGTTGCCGGTCAGCCGATAGGCGAGGCGGTAGACGCGCGCCGAGTGCTCGCGGACGACCTCCTCCCACGTCGGGGGTGTCCACCCTTCGCCGGGCAGCCGGGAGTCGCCCCCCGTCAACGCATTGTCGGGAGCATCGGCCTGGTGGTCGTTCTCCACCAGCACTCCTCTCTCCGGGACCACCGCTACAGCCATAGTGCCTGCTTTCGTCCCTTCCTGCGTACCCACGAGCCAAGGTGGCCGGACCGTGTCTCCACGACGTCCCCCAACATTCCTCGACGTCTTCCCCGACGGCCTTCGCTAAAGGTCGTTCAAAGCGTGCAACGTACCTGTTGTGGGGTGAGTTCCCGTTCGGCCCCGACTCCCCTAGGCTGCGACCAATACGTGCCACGGCGAAGGCGGGGAGGAGAGGCCGATGGCCCCGACGCCGACCAGTCCGGTGGAGGCCACGCTGGCCTACGCGGAGGAGTTCCATTCCGAAGACGAGGTGCTGCGCGCCGCGCGACAGCGGGGCCAGGAGGTGGGCGCCGACCCCATCCTGCCCGGCGGGGGCGCGGCTCTGTGCTTCCTCGCCACCGCGATCAGCGCGCGTGCCGTGGTCGAGGTCGGCACCGGCTGCGGGGTCTCCGGCCTCTGGCTGCTGCGCGGCATGCGCCCGGACGGCACTCTGACCAGCGTCGATGTCGAGCCCGAGCACCAGCGGCTCGCGCGGCAGGCGTTCGCGGAGGCGGGGTTCTCCGGCAGCAAGGTGCGGCTGATCGGGGGGCGGGCCCTCGACGTGCTCCCCCGGCTCGCCGACGGCGGCTACGACCTGGTGTTCTGTGACGCCGCCAAGCAGGAGTACGGCGACTACCTGCTCGAGGCGGTACGCCTGCTGCGGCTCGGCGGCATCGTGGCGTTCGACAACGCCCTGTGGCACAACCGGGTCGCCGACCCGGCGCAGCGCGACCCCGAGACCGTCGCCATCCGTGAGCTCGGCAAGCTGGTCAGGTCGGACGACCGGCTGCGCCCCCTGATGATGCCGCTCGGCGACGGCCTGCTGGCCGCCGTCAAGATCGCGCACTGAGCCGTCCGCACGCGGGGGGGGCGGATCCGAGCGGCGGTCAGGCCGGGCGCGTGGCGAGCCAGTCGAGCAGCAGGCGGGTGCCGTAACCGGTGGCGCCCTTGCTGAAGATGCCCTCGTCGGACGTCGTACGGGCCACGCCGGCGATGTCCAGGTGGGCCCAGCGCCGCCCGCCGGTGAACTCGCGCAGGAACAGCGCCGCCGTGATCGACCCGCCGCCGTAGGTGTTGGCGGCCTCGACGTTGGTCAGGTCGGCGACCGCCGAGTCCAGCGCGCCGCGGTACTCCTCGATGAGCGGCATGCGCCACAGGGCCTCGCCGGACCGGCCGCCGGCCTCCAGCAGCTCGGCGGCCAGGTCGTCGCCGCTGGCGTACACCGCGCCGATGTCGCGGCCCAGGGCGACGCTGATGGCCCCGGTCAGCGTGGCGATGTCCAGGACGGTGTCCGGTTCGAGCACCTCGTCGGCGTAGGCCAGGGCGTCGGCGAGCACCAGCCTGCCCTCGGCGTCGGTGTTGAGCACCTCCACGGTGCGCCCGCCGTAGTGGGTGATCACGTCGCCGGGACGCTGGGCGCTGCCCGAGGGCATGTTCTCCGCGGCGGCGACCAGGCCGGTGACCCGGGTGGTCACGCCCATCGCGCGCAGCGCGCCGAGCACGGCGATCACGACGGCGCCACCCGCCATGTCGGTCTTCATGAACTTCATGCCCTCGGTGGGCTTGAGGGACAGGCCACCGCTGTCGAAGGTGATGCCCTTGCCCACCAGCACCACGTGACCGCCGTCGGGCCGCTCGGGCTCGTAGGAGAGCCGGATCAGCCGCGGGCCGCTCGCCGACCCCTGGCCGACGGCCAGGATGCCGCCGAACCCTTCTGCGGCGAGGTCGTCCGGCTCCCACACCTTGACGGCGAGCCCCGAGCGCTCGGCCACCTCGGCGGCGCGGGCCGCCAGCCAGGCGGGGTTCTTCACAGAGGACGGGGTGTTGGCGAGGTCGCGGGTGAGGGCGGTGGCGCGGGCGATCACCTCGGCCCGCTCGATGACCGGCCGGGCCGCCTCGGGGCCGTGCAGGCGGATCTCCTCGACCGGGGTGACCCGGTTGGCGCCGATGCGCATGGTGTAGCAGGCCAGGAGCGCGCCCTCGGCCAGGGCCGCCCACCCGGCCTCTCCTGCTTCCTCCGGCAGGGTGACGTCGATCGCGTGGCGTCCCCTGGCCCGCCGGGCCAGCGTCGCGCCCGCCTTGCGCAGGGCTCTCGGCCCGCGGTCACCGGTGCCGTACAACAGGATCCGCCGCACGGAGTCGCCGTGGGCGACCGGGACCTCCACCACCTCGCCCGGCTCGCCCTTGGCCTCGTGGTGGGCGAGGAGGGCGGCGACCGGAACGGGAAGCTCCACCTGCGCGGTCAGGTCGCCCGCGAACGGCACCGCCAGCAGGTCGGCGTCCTGCGCGGGTGAGTCGAGGAGTCGCAGCGCGGTCTCGATGGGCATGGGTGGGCCTCCCCGGCCGGAAAGTGCGACAGCCCCGGCGTGGGGCTCTGCCCGGCCGCCGGGGCCGTCAAGTCGCCTGTGTCAGTGGGTCGTGTCAGGGGTATGTCAGCCGACGACGTTCTTCAGAGCGTCGCCAAGGGCTCTGGCCTCGTCGGGTGAGAGTTCGACGACGAGCCGGCCGCCACCCTCCAGAGGGACCCGCATGACAATGCCCCGTCCTTCCTTGGTGACCTCCAGCGGACCATCACCAGTCCGCGGCTTCATCGCCGCCATGCGTGTATCCCTTCCTGCCTCGGCCGCGCCCTGCCGTGGCGCTCCTGTTCGCGCCCGGCCGCCCGCCGCTTTCACGTCTTCTGTGACGTCCCATTATCCCGCCTCGCGAGCGCGCATGGGTAACGATCTCCTCCCAGAATGCGTTGTCCGGGGCCCTCAGCGTGATCAAACAGGCCTATGTGAACGCCCGCGCCGCGCTTTTCGACCTGCGCGGAGACCACGTGTGCACGCGGTGGGAACGGGCGTCCACGACCGCTCCGGCGCCCTCGCCCGCCGCTTCCGATATCACCCCACCGGCGGTTGACACGGCCATTTCGCGGGCGGGCCGGTAAAGGTCAGGCCGTCATGTGTTCGCGCACCCAGCAGCCCGCCAGATGGTCGTTCACCAGGCCGATGGCCTGCATGAGCGCGTACGCCGTCGTGGGGCCGACGAATCGCAGGCCATGGCGCTTGAGCTCCTTTGCCAGGGCTTTGGAGCCCGGCGTGATCGCGGGCACGTCGGCACCGGTCTTCGGCGCGGGCGCGGACGGGTCGGCGAAGCGCCAGACCAGCCCCGACACCCCGCCGGGGATGCCCGCCGCGGCCCGGGCGTTGGCGATGGCCGCCTCGATCTTGGCGCGGTTGCGGATGATGCCCGCGTCCGCCAGCAGCCGCTCGACATCGGCCTCGCCGAACGCCGCGACCGCCTCGATGGAGAACCCGGCGAACGCGTCGCGGAAGTTCTCCCGTTTGCGCAGGATGGTCAGCCACGACAGGCCCGATTGGAACGCCTCCAGCGTGAGCCGTTCGTACACCAGGTCATCACCGTGGACCGGCCTGCCCCACTCTTCGTCGTGGTAGCGGATGTAGTCGGGCGCGCTGGTCGACCAGCCGCATCTGACGAGCTCAGGTTGCACGAACGTCGAGATTACCGGCTGCGCGGCGCGCCCTCGGGGCCGGTGACACCGTGCTCGGCGGCCTCGGCCGTCTCAGCGCTCGCATCGGCCTGCGGCGGCTCGCCGGCCGGCGGCGGGGTGAAGGCGTCCGGGAGGGGCGGGCCGGCCGGGCCGTCCAGCGTCTCCGGCTCGCCGTACGAGACGGGTGCGGGCCCCGGCTCGGGCTCGGCCAGAGGGTAGGGGGCGGCGACCAGCCGCGTGGTCCTGGCCGGCGCGAAGGACGGCCGGGTGTGCGCCTCCTGGCGGGCCTGGACGCGGCCGGCCAGCAGCTCGGCCAGGCGCTGCTCCAGCACCGCGATGTGGGTGTCCCGTTCGCTGATGGCCGTCGCGGCGCGCCGCAGCGTCTCGTCCACCGTCTGGGTGTGGTAGCCGACCAGGCTCACCGGCAGGTGCAGCGTCATGAAGTCGACGGCCGTGAGCTGGCGCGGCTCGGGCAGCTCCAGCGGCGGCACGTCGGGAGCGAACTCGGTCAGCTCTCCGCCGCGCCCCTGGGCGACCATCACCACGCAGTACAGCACGGCGACCGCGGCGACAGCGAGAAGGACCAGCACATACGAATCCTGCCACATCGGAGCCTTTGACCGCCCCTAGTTGGAATCGCCTCCCGCGGCCGAGGTGTGACAGCATCGGGAGCATGGCGCCCGTACTGGTGACCGGCCTCGGCGAACCGTCCGACGGCTCGTGGGTCGCGGCCCGCTCGGCGGCCGAGGTGGAGCGGCACGCCCTGGCGGGGCGCACGGTCGTGGTCACCCTGACCGGGGACGAGGACGCCCAGCTCGCCGCGGCGGCGGTGCTGGCCTACCTCGGCGCGCGGGTCTTCCGCACGGCCTTCCCCGAGCAGGTGCGGCGCGCCGTGGACATGGCCGAGTCCCTCGCCGGCCGCCGTCCTCCCGCCCTGACCCGCCGCGGTCTCGCCTGATCGCGGTGCCGGGCAGACCCGTCCTCGCCTGATCGCGGTGCCGGGCAGACCCGTCCTCGCCGGATGGCGGGCCGGGGCTAGCTCGGGGCGGCTTCGCCGATCTCGTCGGCGTGCGGGGTGAGAGGGCGCGCCGGGCGTTCCAGGTGCTCGACCGCCTCGGGGACGGTCGTGGTCCAGGCGATGGCGTCGAAGACGCCCGGCCGGGTGAACCCCTGCTCGTACATGCCGTCCACCAGCAGGCGCAGCGGCGCGTACAGGCCCCACGGGTCCAGGATGACCAGTGGCTTGTCGTGCAGCCCGAGCACGCGGCCGGTCCAGATCTCGAAGAGCTCCTCCAGCGTGCCGATGCCGCCGGGCAGGACGAGGAACGCGTCGGAGCGCGCGTCCATGACGCCCTTGCGTTCCCGCATGTCGGCCGTGATGATCAGCTCGTCGGAGTCGGTGTCGGCGATCTCCAGGTCCACCAGCGCCTGCGGCATGACGCCGACCGTGCGCCCGCCGGCCCGCCGGGCGGCCCGGGTGACCGCGCCCATGCACGACACCACGGCCCCGCCGCTGACCAGCGTGTGGCCACGCCGGGCCAGCTCGGTGCCCACCTCGTCGGCCAGGTCGAGGTACTTCTCGTCGATCTGCTGACTGGACGCGCAGAACACGCATATCGCCATCGCCACGGCGGTAACCCTATACACCTCCCCGGCGCGCGGCGGCGACGATCCGCCCGCGCTCGGACTCCGGGAAGCGGTCGAGTGCGGCGCGTACCTCCTCGGCGTCGACGTCGGCGCCGAAGAGCTCGGTGCCCGGTTCGAGGCGCACGCCCTCGGCGAGCGGGCCGGCGACGACCGGATCGAAGCCGAGCGCGTCGACCAGGGACGCGACGGTGGCCAGGCCGGCGGGGTCGTCGCCCGCGATCGCGATGGCGATGCGCCCGTCCTCGCCCGCGGGCCGGGCCTTGTCCTGCAGCTCGTGGTACCCGACGTGGTTGAACGCCTTGACGACCCGGGAACCGGGAAGGAACGCCTGGACGATCTCGCTCGACGAGGTGCGCGGGTCGGTGAGGTCGTCGCGGATCCCGTCGATCTCCCACCAGTAGTTCATCGCGTCGATCACGAGCTTGCCGCGCAGCGCGTCCGCGGGGATGTTCCGGTGCTTGCCAAGGGGGAGGGCGAGGATGACGATGTCCGCGCGCGCCACCGCCTCCGTGGCGGTCGCGGCGACCGCTCCCGGGGTCAGGACCTCCACGGTGAGAGCGATCTTCGCGGGGTCGCCGGAGCCGGCGACGACCACCTTGTGACCGGCGGCGAGGGCCAGCCGGGCCAGCACGGTGCCCACCTTGCCGGCGCCGAGAATGCCGATGGTCCAGGGGCCCGCCGGGGCGATGTCGTACACGTCTTCCTCCAGGTCGTGCGCAGGGCCGCGTGTCAGCCGGCGAGGATGTCGCGGACCATCGGGATGACCTTCGTGCCGTAGAGCTCGACGGCGCGCGTGCGGGCGCTCGCCGGCAGCGATCCGTTGCTGTAGATCAGGTCGAACCGGCCCACACCGAGGCGCGTCACCGCACCGGCGATCTTGCGGGCGACCGTCTCGGGGGAGCCGATGTAGAGCGAACCGTGCTCGACCTCGGCGTCGAACTCCTGCCGGCGGATCGGCGGCCAGCCCCGCAGCGCGCCGATGCGGTCGCGGATGACCCGGAAGCGCGGCCAGAACACTTCTTTGGCCTCCTCGTCGGTGTCGGCGATGAAGCCCGGTGAGTGCATCCCGACGGGGTGCGCGGTCGTGCCGAACTGCTCGGCGGCCCGGCGGTACAGGTCGATGTACTGGGCGAAGCGATCGGGCCGGCCACCGATGATGGCGAGCATGAGCGGAAGACCGTAGTGCGCGGTGCGGATGACCGACTGCGGCGACCCGCCGACGCCCACCCAGGTGGTGAGGCGCCCCGACTCGGTCTTGGGGAAGACGTCCGCGTCCTGCAGCGGAGCCCGCATGGTGCCGCTCCAGGTGACCGGTTTCTCGTCGAGCAGCTTCACGAACAGCTCGATCTTCTCCTCGAACAGCACGTCGTAGTCGCGCAGGTCGTAGCCGAACAGCGGGAACGACTCGGTGAACGAGCCGCGGCCGAGGATGACCTCGGCGCGCCCGTGTGACATCGCGTCCACCGTGGCGAAGCGCTGGAACACCCGGACGGGGTCGTCGGAGCTCAGCACGGTGACCCCGGAGGCGAGCCGGATGCGGGTGGTGCGGGTGGCGATCCCGGCGAGCACGGTCTCCGGGGTCGACACCGAGTACTCCGGCCGATGGTGCTCGCCCACGGCGATGACGTCGACGCCGAGCTCGTCGGCCAGCACCGCCTCGTCGACGACCTGCCGGATCGCTGCGGCGTGCGAGACGAGCGCTCCCGAATCGTCCTCCGGCACATCGCCGAAGGTGTCGAGGCCGAACTGGAGATCAGACATGGGCGTGCTCCTGCTCCGGCCCCGGGCGGCGCTTTCCGGCCACCCAGGACCAAATGATTGACATGTCAATTATGTACCATGTGATTGACATGTCAATCAGGAGGCCTGGATGACGGGAAGCACCCCGCCGCAGCGGAGGAAACGCCAGTTGCCGACCACCGAGGAGCTGCGGATCTGGCGCGACTACATCGAGACCGCGGAAGCGCTCGGATCGAGCCTCGCCGCGCGGCTGCAGAGCGAGTCCTCGCTCTCGCGGGGCGACTACGCGGTGCTGCTCGCCCTCAGCGAGGCACCGGAGCGGCGCATGCGCTCCTCCGAGCTCGCCGCCCTCATCGGCTGGCAGCGCAGCCGCCTGTCCCACCACCTCGGCCGCATGGAGCGGCGCGGGCTCATCCGCCGCGAGGAGTGCGTGACCGACAGCCGGGGAGCCGAGGTGGTGCTCGCTCCCGCCGGCGCCGACGCGTTCCGGGAGGCGACGATTCCGCACCTGCGCGCCGTTCGCGAGCTCTTCGTCGACGCCCTCACTCCCGGGGAGCTCGCCGCGGCGGGCGAGGTGGCCGCGGCGCTGCGCCGGTTTCTCGCCCGGTGACGGCGGGAAAGCGGCCGGGCCCGGCAGGCGTCGTACGCCTGCCGGGCCCGGACGGTCGTCAGGGGATCAGGGGCTGGTGCAGGTGACGGCCGGGGTGGCCGCGCTGCCGTTGGCGGTGAAGCCGAAGGTCGTGGAGCCGCCCGCCGCGATCGAGCCGTTGTAGGCCTCGTTGCGCACGGTGATGCTGGAGCCGGACGAGCTCTGCCGGCCGTTCCACAGGCTGCTGATGCTCTGGCCGCCGGGCCAGGTCCACTGCACGGTCCATCCGTTGACCGCGGCGCTGCCCGCGCTGACCGTGACCGACGACTGGAATCCGCCCGGCCAGCTGTTGACCGTCGTGAGCGTCGCCGAGCATCCACCGGGAACCGGGGTCGGCGTGGGCGTCGGCGTCGGGGTGGGCGTCGGGTCGGGGGTCGGGGTCACCGTCGGCGTCGGCGTCGGGGTGGGGTTGGGAGTGGCGTTGTTCAGCGCGTTGAGCACCGAGGTGTAGGCGGCCTTCTTGTTGCCGCTGGTGTCGAACAGCAGAGGGCTGGTGTTGGCGCCGAGCCAGGAATCGCTGTCGCGGACGCCCCAGACGGTGATGCCGGCGCAGCGGGGCACGGCCAGGCAGTCGTTGACGACGTTCTGGTAGGTCTGCGCGGAGCCACCCTGGATGTCCAGCTCGGTGATCTGCACATCCACGCCGAGGGCGGCGAAGCTGGAGATCGTGGTGCGGTAGTTGCTGTTGTAGGCGCTCTGGGCGTTGAAGTGCGACTGCAGGCCCACACAGTCGATCGGTACGCCGCGGGACTTGAAGTCGCGGACCATGTTGTACACGCCCTGGGTCTTGGCCCAGGACCAGTTGTCGATGTTGTAGTCGTTGTAGCAGAGCTTGGCGTTGGGGTCGGCCGCCCGCGCGGTGCGGAAGGCGACCTCGATCCAGTCGTTGCCGGTCCGCTGCAGGTTGGAGTCGCGGCGCCCGCCGTTGCCGTCGTCGAACGCCTCGTTGACCACGTCCCAGGCGTAGATCTTGCCCTTGTAGTGGCCGACCACGCCGTTGATGTGGTCGATCATCGC
>NZ_BMNT01000037.1:42323-98720 GCF_014646695.1 Sphaerisporangium melleum | reverse complement strand
GTCGAGGTGCTCTCCAGCGACGGCATGTCCATCGAGATGCGCGACACCGACGAGGACGTCTTCCGCGCGGCGGAGGAACTCGGCATCGACCTGTCCCGGCGCCCCAACGAAGGGGCGATGAACGTCGAGGAGATCTGAGCGGCGACGCCTGCTCCCCGCTCCTGACGTGGGGGCCTGCCCTTGGCGGCAGGCCCCCACGCCTCATGAGGAGGCGGGTCGGCCGGGCACGCGACGCTCGGCCCGGGACGGCCCGCCGGCCGTGGCGGCGAAGGGACCGCCGGTGCCGAACACCAACCGGGCGAAGTTCTCGCCGATGCGGCGGTGGCCCGCGGCGTCGGGGTGAACCTCGTCGGGCAACGGGAGTTCCGCGTAGTCGCTCGCGCCGTAGAGGTCACGGCCATCGAGGTGGTGCAGGTTCGGGTCCTCAGCCCTGCGCTGATCGACGATCCGCGCGAGTTCGGCGCGGATGACGTTGAGCGTCAGGCGGCCGGCGGCGCGCTCGGCCGGATCGCCCGTGGCCCGGAACCGCAGGGTCCCGCCGTCGAAGACGGGCGCGAGCGGGCCGGGGGTGTCCTCCTGGACCGGGCACAGGATGGGCGAAACGACCAGCAGCGGAGTGGCCGGATGCCCCTCGCGGATGGTGTCCAGGAAGCCGTGGACCGCGGGGCTGAAGGCGCGCAGGCGCATCGCGTCGCTGTTGACGATATTGATGCCGACCTTGACGCTGATCAGGTCCGCGGGAGTGTCCCGCATCGCACGGGCGGTGAACGGATCCAGCAGCGCGCTGCCACCGAACCCCAGGTTGACCAGTTCCACTCTGCCCTGGGCGGCTGCCAGGGCCGGCCAGATGGCGGTCGGATGGGCGGCGTTCGAGCCCTGGCTGATGGAACTGCCGTGGTGCAGCCACACCCTGCGCCCGCACTCGCGCGCCGGCTCGACCGGGGCATCGGTGCGCAGGGCGATCAGTTCGGTGATCTCGTTGTGCGGAAGCCAGATCTCGACCTCCTTGTCACCCGCCGGCAGGCCGGTGAAGCGGGCGGTGCCGGCCGGTCCCTCGTGCACTTCGGCGGTCTGGGAGACCATGTCGGTGATCGTGCGGACTCTGCCGCCGGGCACCGTGGCCTGGGCGGTGAGACGGCCATCGACCAGCAGGTCGTACACGCCGTCCGGTGGGGCGGGAAAACCCCGGTAGACCCGCTTGGTGGGCAACGTGTCCAGTTCGATGGTGGTGGCCCGGGTGCGGAACGCCAGCCGCACGCCCGAGGGCTGCGCCTCGGCCATGGCCAGTTGTCCGTCGGGGATCTGCCGGCGTGCCCGGGCGGGCAGCCGGTGCGGCAGCAGGCCGTGGGCGGTCGCCTCCGCATCGAGGAGGCCGCGCAACATGCCCGCGGTGACAGGTGTGGTGATCCGGTCTTGCTCGGTCATCTGAGATCTCCGGGGAAACCGCCGCCGTCCGGCGGAGGAGGATCGGGCCCCTGCGGGGGCACAGGTGTTCGTGGTTCGTGCGCGCCGGTGTGCGCGGGCGCGGCGGACCGTCTGCACGGCGGCCCGCCGCCGGTCAGGGGGTGGCCGGGTTCCGTAGCAGGGCGTCGAGGCGATCCACGATCCAGGCCCAGGATTCCCGCGGGTCGACGGGAGTGTGACCGAAGCCCCCGGCCTGCTCCAGGCTGACATAGCCGTGGAAGACGCTGCCCAGCATCCGTACGGCGTGCGTCTGCTCCGGCTCGGTCAGGTCGTAGCCGCGCAGGATCGCGCGCGTCATCTGCGCGTGCCGGACGCCGGCACTGGCGGCCGCCGTCTCGGGGTCGAGCCGGAGCCGGGCGGCGGCGTAGCGGCCGGGGTGCTCCCGGGCGTAGTCGCGGTAGGCGTCCGCGAATGCGGCCAGGGCGTCCTTGCCGGCCCGCCCGGCCAGGGCGGCGGCCACCCGGTCGGCGAGTTCCTCCAGGGCGAACAGGGCGATCCTGGTCTTGAGGTCCCGGGCGTCGTTCAGGTGGGAGTACAGACTGGCGACCTTGACGCCGACCCGCCGGGCGAGCCCGGAGACCGTCACCTGGTCGAAGCCGATCTCGTCGGCCAGTTCCGCTCCTTCCCGGGTCAGCCGCTCCGGGGTCAGCCCTGCTCTGACCATGACCTTCCTCCCTTCCGACTACAGCCATTATGCATTTGCCTAATAGCTTTAGGCAAATGGGCCTGTCCTTGAGGAAGCGGCCGACCGGCGCCATCGCGGCGGGCGAACCTCGGGCGATCACCGGTCGTCTCACCTGTATGAGGAGATTGCCGCTGGTGGTGGTGCTGGCACTGGCCGGTGTCGTGCCCGCCGCCTCAGCGCCGGCCGGCCTGCCGCGCCCCGCCCGTCCGCTGTGGCCCTACCCGGAGCGGCCGTGCGCGCAGCAGCCCCGTACGCCGGCCCCCGGCCGGTTCGGCGCGGAGGAGACCTTCGGCGGCCAGGAGCCCACCGACATCACCGGCGTCGCCTTCGAGCGGCGCGGCGGGCACACGGTCGCGGTCGCCGCGAGCCCCGGGGGCACCTGGACCTGGGCGCTGCCCGGCCTGACCCCGATCGGCGGCCGCGGGCCCGCCCGGCCGCTCGCCCCCGAGGCGGCGCCGGCCGGGCGGATGAACGGCCGGACGGTGCGGGTCACCGCCGGCGACGAGTTGCGCGCCGTCGACCCCGCGACCGGCCGCCGGGTGGGGCGGGCGATCTACCTGGGTGAGGACAACACCGTGCGCGGCCTGGTGGTGTTCCCCCGCGACGGCCGGCTCATCGCGGCGGTGAACGACGACGGCGGCGACGAGAACGAGCCGGGCCCGGACCACCTCACGCTGTGGGACCTGGCCGCGGGCACCAGGGCCGGGGTGATCGAGGGCGACTTCGCGACCGTGCGCAAGGCGACGATCGGCGGCAGGACCGTCCTGCTCACCCCCAACCTCGGCGGGTACGCACCCGCGGGGGGCGCGGCCTTCCCGCCCGCCGGCACGGTGTCGGTGTGGGACGCGGCGACCCTGAAGGAGATCGCCCGGCTGCCCGGCAACCCTCCGCCGAGGAGCCTGCATGACCCTTCTTCCCGCTCGGTGCGCGAGGAGGTCCGTCTGGCCGTCGGCCGGCTGGCCGGCAGGCCGGTCGCGCTCACCGGGGGCGCCGACAACACCGTCCGCCTGTGGGACCTCACCACCGCGCGCCCGATCGCCGCCACGACCCCGGCCGGGCACGTTCAGGAGATCGTGGCGTTCACCGTCGCCGGCCCCGACGACCGCAAGGTCGTGGTCTCCGCCGGCGCGGACGGCGCGGTCATGGTGTGGGACCTGGCGACCCGGCGGCGGATCGGTCCCCCGCTGCCCGGCCCCGCCGGGGTGGAATATCCGGTCTTCACCGGCGCCTCCCAGGGCGAGCCGCTCATCATGACCCTGGACGGCGGAGTACGCCACTGGCGGCTGGACGCGGCGGGGCGTTTCACCCCCGCACTGCCGGGAGCCGGCGCGGCCTTGATCATCTCCTTCCACGGCCGGCTCGCCTACCTGGGCGAGGAGTCCGGCCGGCTGCGCCTGCGCGACCTGGCCACCCGCACCCCCATCGGCGCACCCGTCCCGGTCGGCCGCGATCAGCCCGCCGCCCGTGCGGTCGTCACCCGGCTGGCCGGCCGCGACGTGGTGGCCGATGTGCGCAGCCGGATCAGGATCTGGGATCTGGCCACCGGCCGCCGCATCGGTGTGATCCCCGGCGTGCGGTCCTTCCCCAGCCGGGACGCCCCGGCCGCCGCCGCACAGGCGCGCTGCACGACACTCCTGCTCAGCGGCGCGGAGAAAACGGTCCGGGTCTGGGACCTGCGCACCGGAGGCGAATCCGCCCCGCTCGTCCACGGCGCGCTGGTCGGCCAGATCGAGACCGGCGTCATCGGCGACCGCCCGATCGCGGTCACCACGGGCGGGGACACCGTGAAGGTCTGGGACCTGACCGACGGCACCCTGATCGCCTCCCCGATCCAGGTGGGCCCCCGCTACGGCACCGTTCACCTGGTACAGGTGGACGGCCGCACCCTGCTGATCCGCGGCGGGCGCGACGAACGCCTCAGACTGTGGGACCTGGGCGGCCGGCGCGACGACGGCCCCGCGACGGCCACCCCGCGGCGGACGAGCTGATCACCGGGTGTGATCGGCCACTGGAGCCCGGCGAGGCCGATCTTGCTGAGATCGCGTTGACGGTCATGGCGACCTGATCCCGGCGAGCGCGGCCGGGCCCGGAGCTCCCGGATCGCTGCCGCTCACTCCACTCCGGCGCATGCCCGCGCCTCTGCCAGGTACCGCGCCACCGGGCCCAATGTCAGCATTCCGCTCGCCGCGCCGGCGTCCTCCGCCCGGGCCTCGCTCAGGGCGGCCGCGGCGCGTGCGGCGATCTCGCGCTCGCCCAGGCGTACGGCGGCGCGCGCCATCAGGCACCACATGGCCTCCTGCATGTGGTCGCGCGGTGGTTCGGGCACCGCGGCCAGGGCGGTACGGGCCTGCTCGCCCCGGTCCTGGGCGAGCAGCACCAGGGGCCGTGCCCAAGGCCGGTACGGACCCCAGTCCAGATGCGGGGCGGTGGGCGCGGGCCGGTCGTGCAGCAGGCGCAACCCCAGCAGGGCGAGCGGGAACAGGCCCCGGTGCAGCCCCGGCATTCCGGCCGGGCGCAGGGCGTCCTCGCAGGCCCGGTAGTGCGCCGCGGCCGTGGCGGCGGCCGGTCCACCGGGTTCGGTGCTGCGGGCGGCCGTGATCCGGGCCTGCGCCCACCCGGTGAGGACGGAGACCAGGGGCGACTCGGTGGTGGCGGCGAGCTGTTCGGCGGCCGCGGCGTGCGCGGCCGCGGCGTCCAGGTCGCCGAGGGCCGAGGCGGATTGCAGGCGGACGAGCCGGCCGAGTACGGCGAAGTTCGGCAGCGCGTACCGGGTGGCCAGCTCAAGGATCTCGGCGCCGATCCCGTCCCGCACCGCCGCGAGCCCGGGGCGGGTGAAGGACTGCAGGAACACCCCGTTGAGGGCGAAGACCAGCAGCGCGGGATCGGCCAGGTCCCGTGCCAGCGCCTCGGCGCGCAGCGCCGCCTGCCGTGCGCGCCTCGGCTCGGTCCCGGACAGATCGGCGCTGCGGCTCTCGACGGCGATCGTGGCCAGCAGGCGGCAGGACAGGTCGGCGGGGCCGCCCGCGCCGAGCGCGGTGAGCGTGCGCTCGGCGGCCGCGACGACGGCGCGGGACTGCTCGGGGTCGTCGGCCCGGCTCCAGATGGCGGGCACGTCGTAGGCGCCGATGATCCGCGCGGTCAGCGACAGGTCTCCTGTGCGTTCGGCCGCCTGGATGGCGGCCAGGCGGTCACGCCGCGAGTGGACGAGGGCGTCGCCACCCGCCAGTGCCAGGGTGCGGGCCAGATCCACGGTGGTACGCGGGCCGAACCGGGCACCGGAGCCGGTCCACGCGGGAGGCGCGCCTTCCAGAGGGACCGATCCGCTGAGGATGTCCATCTCCAGGCGCTGAAGATCGGCACCGGGATCCAGACCGAGCTGATCGACGAGCATCGTACGGGCGCGGCGGAGGGCGGCCAGCGCGTCGGCCCGGCGGCCCGCCCGGTGCAGCGCGCGGGCGAGCAGCCCCCAGGCCGGCTCGCGCCACGGATGCTCGGCGACGTGAGCACCCAGCTCGGCGACCAGATCGGCCCCCTCGCCTGCGTCGAGAAGGATACGGGCGCGCAGTTCCACCCCCTCCAACCGCAACTCCAAAAGCCGGGCCCGCTCGCGCTGCGCCCATGGGGACTCGGGCACATCGGCGTAGGCGGGCCCGCGCCAGGCCGCCAGAGCCTCGCCGAGGTCGGTCACCGCGCCGCGGTCGCGGCGGGCACGGGCCAGGGTGTCCTGGAACCGATGGACGTCCACGTCCGCACGCGGCAGGCGCAGCGCGTAGCCGGGACCTTCGGTGACGATCACGCGCGGTGGATCACGGGGCGGCCGGGCGGGTTCGAGGGCACGGCGCAGCGCGGCGACGAACGTCCGCAAAGCGCCCACCGCGCGGGCCGGCGGATCGGTCCACAGGTCCTCGACCAGGGTGTCGGTGGTGACCATCCGTCCCTCGGCGGCGACGAGCCGGGCCAGTACCTCACGATGGCGGGGTCCGCCCAGATCGACCGCGCTGCCATCGTCGCGGAAGGCCCGCACGGCACCGAGCGCGTCGATTCGCATGCCCCCATCCTTCCTGCCAGGGCCGGCCGCGCCGAACCGTACTCATCGGCTGCTGATCGCCGTCCCCCAGGCTGGTCCGGTCGGTCCCCCACCAGATAAGGAAGGCCTTTCATGACGCCCACCATTCCCGGCTTCGACCACGTTCGCCTGCCCGGGGCGGACGGTGTGGAGCTGGCCGCCGCCGTCGGCGGCAGTGGCAGCCCGGTCGTGCTGTTGCACGGCTTCCCGCAGACCCACCTGATGTGGCGGCACGTCGCCGGGCGCCTGGCCGCCGAGCACACGGTGATCTGTCCTGACCTGCGGGGCTACGGCGCCAGCGGCAAACCGCCGGCCACCGGCCCTGAGGTGTACGCCAAGCGCACCATGGCCGCCGACGTCGTGAGCCTGGCGGCGGCGCTCGGTCACGAGCGCTTCGCCCTCGTCGGCCACGACCGGGGCGCCCTGGTCGCCTTCCGGGCGGGGCTGGACCACCCTGACACCATCACGCACCTGGGCATCCTCGACATCGTGCCGACGCTCGACATGTGGAACGTCCTGCATGGCGTCTCGGCGGCGGTCGGCTACCACCTCTTTTTGATGGCGCAGCCGCCGGGCCTGCCGGAGGTGATGATCGCAGGCAGCGCGGAGGCGTTCTTCGGCTCGTTCCTGGACGCCTGGGCGGGCGACCCGGCCGCCCTGCCGCAGGACGTGCGCGCCGAGTACCTGCGGGCGAGCGCCGCGGCGGTGACCTCGATCGTCGCGGACTACCGGGCCTCAGCGGGCATCGACGTCATGCACGACCAGGCGGACCTGGACGCCGGGTCGCAGCTGGCCATGCCCGTGACGGTCGTCCAGCAGGACTGGGGCGCGCGGCTGGGCTACGACGCCGCCGGGGTGTGGAAGGCGTGGGCGCCGGACCTGGACCACCGGCTGACCCGGGCGGGGCACTTCATGGCGGAGGAGGCACCTGAGGAGATCACGATGGTGATCCAGGGCCTGCTGGCCCGCTGACCTCGGCGAACCGCCTCCGGCCGCCGAGCTGATGGGCCCGCGCGTCTTCGCCCGCCGGTTTCCTGGCGGCCACCGGCCACCCCTGCCCGGGCACGGCCGCGCGACCAGAGGAATCGCTGCAGATCATCGAAGCGCGCATCGAGGACGTGACCGGCGCCCCCGGATTTCGGTTCGGCGGTCTGGCTGCGCGGCCGGTCACCCGGGGCCGCGGCGTCCTGCCGGGCGGCCACCGCCGGGGGTTCAGCCGAGACCGAGGCCCGGCCATCTGGGGAGCCGGCCCGCCGCGCTCGCCCCGTTCCCTGCCCTGCCGCCGCCGCGGCAGGCGCCGGGAGCATGGAGGGCCGAGCGGCCCAGGAACGCCAGCGCGCACTCCGAAGGGCTGCCCCTCTCGGCCTGGAAGGTGACGAGCTTCAGCCCCGGGCTGCCGTCGATGCTCAGCACCTGCATGGTGGTGAACAGATCTCCCATCACCGGGTGATGGAAGCGCACCGGGGCGCGGGTCCTGCTGCGCACGTCGTGGCGCTCCCAGGCGCGGCGGAACTGCTCGCTGGCCTGCGACAGCTCCGACACCAGCTCATCCAGCGCCGGGTCGGCGCCCTCCGGACCGGCCGCGGCGCGCAGGTGGGCGATCTTCCGGCGGGTGTCGGTCTCCCAGTCCAGGTAGAACTCCCGGGCCCTGGGGTTGAGCACGGCCAGCCGCAGCAGGTTGTCGCTGTGCTCCAGGCCCTCGTACAGGCCGCGGGCCACCGCGTTACGCACCAGCACGTCCAGCCGGGGGTTCACCACGTAGGCCGCCACGGCGTCCCAGGCCTCCATCAGCCGGACGAGGTTGGCGTCGACGCGGGCATCGGGCTCGGACCGCTCGTACTCCTCGCGCCGGTGGCAGCGCGGTCGCGCCAGCTCGTACAGGTGCTCGGTGGCCTCGGCGTCCAGGCGGAGCGCGCGGGCGATGGCCTGCAGCACCTGATCGGAGGGCCGGCGCTCCCTGCCCTGCTCCAGCCGGATGTAGTAGTCGATGCTCACCCCGGCCAGCAGCGCCACCTCCTCGCGCCGCAACCCCGGCGTCCTGCGGCGGGTGCCGCCGGGCACGATGCCCACCTGCTCTGGCGTGGTGAGCTCCCGCCTGGCCCGCAGGAAGTCTCCCAAAGGCCTGTCACGGTCCATAACCCACGGTACGGCTCGCAGGGGAGTGCACCGAACGACCAGGTGACGGCCCTGCCGGGGGAGCCAGCCATGGCGATGTGGATCACACTCGGTCGATCGGGCGGCCGGGCGGTGCGCCGGCCGGAGCCTGAGGCAGGCAGGCGCCGTTCGCCGTGCCGGCGGCCGGGGTCACCCTCCGATGCCGCGGTGCCACCGGATCTCGCCGTCATGCCATTCGCCGGTGGGGGTGAGACCGGCGGCGGTGGCGACGGCGGCCGACGCCCGGTGGTCTGGATGGATGTGGGCGATCACGCTGTGCACGCCTTGCCCGCAGAGCCAGGCGAGCAGACCTTTCGCCGCCTCGGTGGCGATGCCTCGTTTCTGCCACGGGGTTCCCACCACCCAGGCGATCTCGGCGACGGGGCCGTGCCGGGAGGGGCCGACCGTCGCCTGGACGGTGCCCGTCAGGCAGGACTCCTCACGCAGCCGGATCACCCAGTTCAGCCAGGACACCTGCGGATCGGGCGAGCCCGCGGTCATGCGCCGGTAGCGCGAGCGCAGGGCCTGCGGGGTGTCGGGAGTGCCGCCGGTGAAGGCGTGCAGGGCCGGGTCGGACAGCACCAGGGCCATCTCCCCGGCATGGGAGACCCGCAGCGGCAGCAGGTCCAGACGCCCGGTGCTCACGGCGGCGGCCGCGAGGATGCTCATGAGCTCACGCACCGGCCCGGTGGACCGCGGCCTCGATCTGGGCGAGCTGTGCGGCGAGGATCTCCTCGAACGCGGCGCGGCGGTCCGCCCCGAGAGGGCGGACCTCGCGGGCGAAGTGGGCCAGCGCGGGGAAACGTCCGGGGTCGGCGCCGAGCACCGCGACGCCGAACAGCTCCATGCCCTGTTCGTACTCCTCGGCGGTGATGGTGCCGACCCCGGCCTCGGAGGTGATCAACGCCACGATGAGCACCGCGAAACCGGCCGCGCCGGGACGGACACGCCCGGCCCCTCATCACCACGCGTGGGACGATGACGGCGCATGTCAGGCTCCGCGGCGGCGGGGGGAGCGCCGCCCGGCGCGGCGGACGGAGGCGGCCGGTGCCACGCCCGCGGGCGGCCAGTGCGCCGGAGGCGACAGCAGGGACGGCAGCCGGGTCGCGGTGTCACCGCGTGCGGCGCCGACCTGCGACCGGGTCAGGAAGACCGCGCCGGTGAGGTCGGCCCCGGAAAGATCGGCGCCCCGCAGGTCGGCGCCGATCAGGTCGGCCAGCCGCAGATCGGCGCCGCGCAGGTCCGCCCCGATCAGGTACGCGCCGCGCAGGTCGGCGCCGTGCAGATCGGCCCCGCGAAGCGACGCCCCGATCAGGTCGGCGCCCCGCCGGTTCTTGCCGGGGCGCGGCGCGCCGGCGCGCACCAGCTCGCTCACCCCGAGCAGCAGCGGGTTGATCCGGTTGCGCCACTGCTCAACGTCCGTGCGCGCCAGCTCCGCCGCCTCCCGGCGGGTGACCTGCTCGACCTCGGCCAGTGCCCGGCGCAGCTCGCCGTGCAGCGGGCCGGCCGCCGGGCGGGCCAGCGCCTCGGTGAGGTACCACAGCAGCTCGTGCAGCTGCCGCATGACCGGGAACACCGCGAACATCGGCCCGGCCACCTGCGGCGAGCCGCGCCAGTCGCGCCCGGCGAAGGTCACCTGCGAGACCTTCTGCCCGGCGCCGAAGCAGTCGTAGGCGACGCATCCGGGGTAGCCGCGCTCGCGCAGCTCGCCGTGGATGCCGCAGCCGAAGTCCGCGCGCAGGTTCGCGCACGGCCGCCCGGCCGGCTTGTCGGCGGCGAAGTCCGCCGAGGCCGAGAACGGCAGGGCGACGCAGCACAACCCGAAGCAGTCGCCGCACCGGCCGTGCAGCGCGGCCGGCCCCTCCGGAACCGGCCCGTGGCCGTGCGTGTCGGACACCCTGTCGCATCTCCTCGCGCCCGCCGGCGCCGCCCGCCGGCGCGGCCTTCCAAGGCTAGGGCCCGCCCGGCGTCCCCGGCGCCGCGCGGGGGTGCGTGCGCCGGCCGCATCCCGCCCGGGCCGGCTCTTGCGCGTGTTCTGCGGGCCTGGCGAGGTCCGATGGATCCTCGCCGTGCGGCGAAGCGGCGTCCGCCCTGCCGGGTCAGTGGGTGGGCAGGGTCAGCCCGTACCGTGCCACGACGTCGTCCAGCCAGCCCGGCCGACCGTAGGTCAGGCCGTATCGGGCGGCGAGGGCGGCGAATCCCGGCGCCTGCTGCGGGCTTCGCCCGCCGGACGGCCCGGCGGCGGCGAGCAGCTCGCCGAGTTCCCGGAAATAGTCCTCGAAACCGCCCGGCGTGATCACCTCGATGATGCGGCCCGGCGTCGTCCCGGCGTTCCACATCGCGTGCATCTGCCCCCGTGGCTTGGTGATGTACCCGCCGGGCCCGAGGACGACCTCCTGCTCGTCGGACCGGAAGCCGATGCGGCCTTCCAGCACGATGGAGTGCTCGTCCTCGCGGGTGTGCAGGTGGGGCGCGGTGATCGCGCCGACGGCGAACGGGTGTTCCACGATGGCCACCTCGCCGCCCACGTCGCTGCCACGGATCTTCAGAACCGCGCCGAACCCGGGGATGGTCACCTGCTCCCCGCCCCCGGGCGGTACCACGCGCACCTCTGGTGCGCCGGCGGTGCCCATCACCTGCCCGCGGTCACCCGCGCGGTCAACGGACCCCGCCCGGTGAAGCGCCCGGCGGCCGTGCGGCCGTGGGCGCGCGGCGTCCCCGCCGGCCGCCACCGCTGCGCGGGGTCGGCCGCGGTCGCCGCCCATGTGCCCTCGCCGCCTTCGGGGCGGAACCGGTGCTCCGGGCGGGTGATCTCCAGCACCCGCTCCAGCGTCCCGCGCACCGCGAGCAGCCTCATCGAGCCACCGGCCCGCGTCGCGCGCTCACCCGCCTCGCAGATCGCCTCCAGCCCGCTGGAGTCGCAGAACCGCAGGCCGGAGGTGTCCACCACGAGGTTCACATGCCCGCGGCCGATCAGATCCGCCGCACTGGCGGCCAGGACGTCGGCCGTGGCCAGATCGAGCTCGCCCATGAGCGCCAGGACGGCGACGGGCGGCCGGTAGGCGATCGAGACCTGCAACTGTGCGGACATCTGTGGCCTTTCATCCGATTCGGGATGCAGGTACGAACGCTACCCGGCCGATCTCAACCCGCGGGTAAGGCCGCCGGCCGTCCGGTATCCCGAAATGGTCGAGAAACGACAACGAACCCCCGTCTCCCGCCAAGTCGGTAAAACCCCATGTGATCACGACATGTCAGGTTGCGGGGCGGGGTGGGCGCCCTCACCCGTCTGCGCCGGCATCGCCCGCGGCGCCCGCAGCACACCCGCCGCCGCCGCGGCGGCCACGCAGCAGGCCACGGGCAGGAAGAAGGCGATGTTGAGCGGGACGAGCCGGGTCAGCGGCCCGATCACCATGGGCCCGGCCAGCATGCCCAGATACCCAAGGCCCGCGACCCGCGAGACGTTGGTCGCCGCCGCGGCCGGATCGGCGTGCCCCGCCGCGCTGAACAGCTGCGGCACGCAGCCCGACAGCCCCAGGCCGAACACCCCCCACCCGGCCAGGGCGAGCGGCGCCCACGGCGACAGCGCCGCCACTGCGAGCCCGGCCCCGGCGGCGCACGCGCCGTACCGCACCACCACCACCGGCCCGAACCGCCCGGCCACCCGGTCGGCGAGCAGGCGCCCGGCCGTCATGGCCGCGGCGAACGCGCCATAGGCGAACGCCGCCACCGCCACCGGCGCCCCCAGCACATCACGCAGGTGCAGCACGCTCCAATCGTTGGCCACTCCCTCGCACATCATCAGCATCAGCGCCAGCACCGCCAGCACCCAGATGCGCGAGGAGACCGCCCGGCTCCTGCCGCCGCGCCCGGCCGGCGCCTGCCGCGCGGCGGCGTCCCCGCCGGGCAGCAGCGCGAAGGCGGCCGCCACCGCGACCGCCACACCCGCAAGCGCCACCACGCCGAACGTCACCGCCGGCGCCCATCCCCAGCTCAGGGTGCGCGCGCCCACCAGCGCCGCCAGCACGCCGCCGACCGAGAACACCGCGTGGAAGGCCGACATGACCGGCCGCCCGTACCCGCGCTCCACCCGCACCGCATGGGCGTTCATCGCCACGTCCACCCCGCCGTTGCCGAGCCCGAGCGCCAGCAGCGCCGCCCCCAGCGACCACGGGCCGGTGGCCAGCCCCGGGAGCACCAGCGCCAGGCTGCACGCGGCCGCCGACACCGGCAGCACCACCCGCGCGCCGAACCGGTCGGCCAGCGGCCCCACCGCCTGCATGCCGGCGAACGCCCCGCCGCCCAGCACCAGCAGCAGCGTCCCGAGCACGGCATGGCTCACCCCGGCGCGGTGCTCCACGACCGGGATGTGCACCACCCACATCCCCATCACAAAGCCGTTGACCGCGAAGTAGCCGAAGGTGGCCGCACGGGCGAGCCTCAGCGATCTGTCCATATATCGAACATAACGAACAGCTTCGATGTTCGTAAACTAGCGAAACGAACTAGTTCGGTGTTCAATAGGGGAATGGCGACCACCGACCGACTCAGACGGATCACCGACGCGGTACGCGCCGCCGGCACCATCGGCGTCGCCGAACTGGCCGCGCTCACCGGCGCCTCGGAGATGACCATCCGCCGCGACCTGGAGGTCCTGGCCGAGCAGGGCGTGCTCGAACGCTACCGGGGCGGCGCCAGAAGCCTGCTCCTGCGCGGCGAGGGCCCTCCGTTCCCGCTGCGCCGCCAGGAGGCCCAGCACAGCAAACGGCGCATCGCGGCCGAGACCGCCGCACTCATCGCCGACGGCGAGTCCGTCGTCCTGGACAGCGGAACCACCTGCCTGGAGGTCGCCCACGCCCTGCGCGAGCGCCGCCTGACCGTCATGCCGCTGTCGCTGCACGCCGTCAACGCCCTGACCGGCGCCCCCCACCTGACGCTGCTGGTGCCCGGCGGCGAGCCCCGCCCGGCCGAGCTCACCCTCACCGGCCCGCTCACCGAGGCCTCCCTCGCCGCGCTGCGCTTCGACACCGCCGTCATCGGCTGCTGCGGCCTGACCGCCGGTGACGGCCTGACCGCCTACGACCTGGCCGACGCCGCCGTCAAACGCGCCGCCATCGCCTCGGCCCGCCGCGTCATCGCCGTCGCCGACGCCGCCAAACTGTCCCGCACCGCCCTGGCCCACGTCGCCCCCGCCGCCGCCCTGCACGCCGTCATCACCGACCGCGACGCCCCCGACGAGGAGACCCGCGCCCTGGCCGCCGCCGGCGTCACCGTGCGCAAAGTCTGACCCGCGAGCCGGCCACCCGCCGATTCCTCCGGCGCCGGCGGCGCGTCCTCACTGCGCCCCCGCCCGGCGGGCGCCGCGGCCGGCGCGCCGCATCAGCGGACAGGCCGCTACCGCTACTCCGGACAGCCGTGGGGGCCGACGCTCTGCCCGGCACCGACCACCGTGATCCGGGCAGGGCTCTCCGGCACCATGGCGGCGGCCGTGCACACGATCTGCGCGACGGCCAGGGTGGACAGTTCACCGGCCGGAGTGGACAGGGTCACCACGAACCGGCCGGCCGGTTCGGCGGCCACCGAGAACGGAGCGGCTTCGGCGGGGACGTCGCTGGACAGTCCGGCCGCCCGTTCCGCCGTGGAAGGGCCGGCGGCCAGCAGCGCGAGCAAGTCGGCTGGGGACGCCCGGTGACCGGGCCGGGTCACCGCACTGACCCGGCCGTTCTTCACCAGATAGAGGGTCATCTTCATCGTCGGAGCGACGCGCCCGCGAGGCGGGTCGCCGACGCTGATGGCGTCGCTGGGCTGCACGCCGCAGCCGGTCAGGGCGGCGATCGATACGAGGCCGGCGGCGAGCACGCCGCGGACGATCCCGGCCCTCACTGGGGGCCTGCGCCGGGGTCGGCCGCCCGGCGGGGCAGGCGCAGCGTGAAGATCGCGCCGCCGTCCGGGGCGTTGGTGACGGTGAGGTCGCCTCGGTGCAGGCGCGCGTTCTCCCGCGCGATGGCCAGGCCCAGGCCGCTGCCCTCGGACCTGGCCCTGGCCGCGCTGGCCTTGTAGAACCGGTCGAAAACGTGCGGTAGCACCGCCTCCTCCAGCCCTGGCCCATGATCGCGGACCTCGAGCGAGATCCAGTTGGCGTCGGCGGAAAGCCGTACCGACACCGGTGGCTCGCCGTGCCGCAGCGCGTTGCCGACCAGGTTGGCCAGCACGACGTCCACCCGGCGCGGGTCCAGCCGCGCCGTCACTCCGGGTGGGAGCTCGGTGCGCACCTGCTCCGACCAGCCCCGCGTACGCAAGGTCGCGCCCACCAGCTCGGCCACGTCGATCTCGTTCAGCGCCAGGGCCGCGACGCCGGAGTCGAACCTGCTGATCTCGATGAGGTCGTTCACCAGAGCGGTGAGATTGAGCGTCTCCTGGCTGACCAGCCGGGCGGCCCGGCCGGCGGGTTCGGGCATCTGAGCCGCCTCCTCGTCCAACACGTCGGCGACCGCGGCGAGCGCGGCCAGCGGGGTGCGCAGCTCATGCGACACATCGGCCACGAACCGGCGGGCGTCGGCCTCCATCTCGCGCAACTGCTCGACGTGCCGTTCCAGCTCCGCGGCGGTGGTGTTGAACGTGCGCGCCACCTCGGCCAGCTCATCGGAGCCGCGCACCGCGACCCTGGTCCGCATCTCGCCCTCGCCCAGCAGGCGCGCCGCCCGGCCCAGCTCGCGCACCGGGCCCAGCACGCCACGGGTGGCCAGCAATGCCAGGACGACCGCGAACGCCAGGGCCGCCCCGCCCGCCAGCCAGGCGAGTCCCGCCAGCTCGTCGATGCTGCGTTGCTCGGAAAGCAGGATGTGCGCGACATAGACCTCGATGCCGGACACCCGTGTCGTCCCGTCCGGCTCGACGATCAGCAACGGCGCGCCGATCACCAGGAAAGGCGCGCCGTGCCACACCACGCGCTGCCACCCCATCTCGCCGCCCGCGACCATCCGCCGCAACTGCGCGGGAACCGCCCCGGGCTGCAGGGCCGGCGCGATCCGGCCCGGCAGCCGGCCGCCCATGGGGGGTGGCGGCGGGACGGACGGCGAGTACGTCTGGTGGTAGACGGCGATCGCGTGGCCGTTCCCGTCGGTCACGGCGGTGGCGATCCGGCCGAGCTCGTCGGGGCCCGGCACCGCACTCCGCAACGGGAAAACCGCCTCCAGGCGGCTTCTCATCGACTCCACCGCGGCATCCTGCGCCCGCTGCAGGATGGCGATGCGGGCCGCGAGATAGATCGGGCCGGCCACCGCCGCCGCGGTGACCACGCACAGCGACGCGAAGGCGAGCAGCAACCGGGCCCGCAGCCCCAGGCTCGGCCGAGATGCCACCGGCGGCCTCACACCGGCCCGAACCGGTAGCCGAACCCCCGCACCGTCTGCACGTACACCGGCGCCGCCGAGTCGTCCTCGATCTTCGCGCGCAACCGCTGCACGCACGCGTCCACCAGGCGCGAGTCACCGAAATACCCGTGCTCCCACACCGACTCCAGCAACTGCTGGCGGCTGTGCACCCGGCCCGGCGCGGCGGACAGCTCCAGCAGCAGGCGCAACTCGGTCGGGGCCAGGCCGACCGGCACACCGCCCTTGGCCACCACCAGCCCGGCCCGGTCGATGGTCAGCTCCCCGTACCGCTCCAGCTCCGCCTGGTCCCGGCCGATCCGCCGCAGCACCGCGCGAATGCGTGCCTCCAGCACCCTGGGCTGCACCGGCTTGACCACGTAGTCGTCGGCGCCCGCCTCCAACCCCGCCACCACGTCCATGTCATCGCCGCGCGCGGTCAGCATGATGATCGGCACCTCCCGGGCGGCCCGGATGCGGCGGCAGACCTCGAACCCGTCCATGCCGGGCAACATCAGGTCGAGCACGACGACGTCGGGCAGGTCGGCACGCAGCCGCTCCAGGCCCTGCTCGCCGGACTCCACCGCGCTCACCCGGTGCCCGTGCATGGTCAGGGCCAGCTCCAGGCCCTCCCGCACGGCCGGGTCATCCTCGATCAACAACACTCGCGACACGCCGCCGACCATCACCGCACACTCCGTCAACTCGCCCGTACGGCCGACCCCGTCCACTATGGACCGGCCGTGTCCCCGCCCCGTCCGCACCATGTCATGGTCGTGTCACGATCATCCACGGCGGCAGCCGTCGACGAACCATGACATGCGGCGCACAACGCGCGCACATTCGGCGCCGATCGTGGCTCGGCATGAGCGAACCACGCACCATCCCCCCTCGGCCCCGCGACCGGCTGTACGCCGCGGTCACCCTGGTGCTCGCCGTACTCCTGCTGCCGGCGGCGTTCGCCCGCCGGCCCGGCCGGGCCCGCGAACTGGCCTGCCGCTGGGCGTTGCGGCTGCGATTCCCCGCTGAGGACCTCACCGGACTCACCGACGGCGCCCTTTCGGCCTTCACCGCGGCCCGCACCGAGGCGCTGTGGCGTCACGGCCTGCTCCTCGGCCTCACCTCGGGATACCGCGACCCTCTCGTCCAGCAACGCATGTTCGAGGCGGAGGTACGCCGCTGCGGCTCGGTCGCCCAGGCACGCATGCTCGTGCTCCCCCCCTCGGAATCCTCCCACGTCAAAGGCATCGCACTGGACGTGCGCCCCCACGAAGGCGCCCGCTGGCTGCAGGAGAACGGCGCCCGCTACGACCTCTACCGCATGTACGACAACGAGTGGTGGCACTTCGAGTACCACCCGGACCGCGCCGGCGTTCCCCCGCGACGACGCCCCCACCCCGGCGCCGAGCACGCCGTCCAGCACAAGGACCGCACATAGCCCGCCGGGTCCAGGCCCGCTCACCCGTGCGATTCCCGGGACAACGACCGGTTCGCACCTGGCGACCGGCGGCGACATCGATCAGGCGTTCCACGAGAGGCCGAACGACATGACATCGGAAACAGACGACACACCGCGATCACTGGAAGCACACCTGCGAGCGGCGCGCGAGACGGCGTTCACCGGCCGGGAGGAAGAACTCGCGGTGTTCACCACGGCGCTGCACGGCGGCGGCTGCAGCGTCCTGTACGTGCACGGTCCCGGCGGCATCGGCAAATCGGCCCTGACGCGCAGATTCGCCCACCAGGCCGCGGCGGCGCGGCGGCCGGTGCGCACGGTGGACGGGCGCATGATCGCACCGACGCCGGCGGCGTTCGAGGCCGAGGCCGCACCCGTCCTGCGCGACGCGGACGCTGTGCTGCTGGTCGACGACTTCGACCGCATCCAGAGCCTGGAAGCATGGCTGCGCGAGCGGTTCCTGCCACGGGTCCCCCTGGCAGCACTGGTGGTGATCACGGGACGCAACCCGCCGGACCCGCGATGGCGGGCCGACCCGGCCTGGTCGGGCGCCCTGCGGGTACTGCCGCTGCGCGACCTGCGCCCCCGGGACGCACACGCCCTGATCGACTCCCGCGCAGTACCGGCCGACACCCGCGAGCCGCTGCTGGCCTTCGCCGGCGGCCATCCACTGGCGCTGCTACTGGGCGCGGCCACAGCGGTCAAGAGCGACGGGACCGGCCGGCGGTGGGCGCCCGATCAGGACCTGGTCGCCACCCTGCTGGACCACCTGGTGGGCGAGCCGCCCTCGGCCGCGCACCGGCGCGCTCTGGAGATCTGCGCCCACGCGCACACGACCACCGAAGACCTGCTGCGGGCGGCCCTGCCCCAAGACGCCACGACCGTGTTCCGCTGGCTGCGGCGCTCGCCCCTGATGGAGTCCGGCGGCCGCGGGCTGTTCCCGCACACCCTGGTGCGCCGGCTGCTGGAAGCGGACCTGCGCTGGCGCGATCCCGAACAGTACGCGGCGATGCACGACCGCCTGCACGCGCATCTGGCGCACAAGGTGCGCACGGCGAGCGACGCCGACCTCCCCGGCGCGGTCGCCGCACTGCTCTACCTGCACCACCGCGACCAGGAACCGCAGAGTCCGCACGGCCGCCCCGGCGAGGAGGAGTTCCACGAAGAGCCGATACGGGAGCACGACATCGGCACGTTGCTCCGGGTGGCGACCGCCGCCGAGGGCGCGGAGTCCGCGAGCCGCGCCGCCTTCTGGGCGCGGCACCGGCCGCAGGCCCTGCGGCTGTATCGACGGACCGCGACCGGCGAACCCGTCGCCCTGTCGGCGTGGTTGCGCCTGACGCGGCCCAAGGAGCAGGAGCCGGCCGGCGACCCCGTCGTGGCCGCGGCGTGGGCGCACGCGCGTGCCACCACGCCGCTGCGCGCCGGCGAACACGTGGCGGTCAACCGGCTGTGGGTGCCGCCCGCCCACCAGGCGAACCCGCGGGTGATGGACGCGATCCAGCACCGGGTGATCGGCCACTGCCTGCGATCGGAGCGGATCGCCTGGTCCTACCTGCAGATGCCCGATCCGGACCACCCGTGGGCACGGCGCCTGCGGCACTACGGGATGTACGAGGTCTCCGCCGAGCCGCGGCTGCTCGCCCACGACTGGCGCGCGGTCCCGGCACAGGCATGGCTGCAGCGGACCGGCCACCCCCGCCCCGCCCCGCAGGCCCCGGCGGTGGAACTGGCGGTACTGTCCGAGGCGGAGTTCACCGACGCGGTCCGCAAGGCACTGCGCCTGCTGCCGCGGCCGGACGCACTGGCCGCCTCCCCGCTGACCCGCACCAGGCTGATCGCCGAGCACACCGGGCACGACCCGGCCGCCGCACTGGGCGACCTGCTCCGCCGGGCGATCGACGACCTGGGTGAAGATCCGCGAGCGGCCAAGTTCCACCGGGCGCTGACGATCACCTTCCTGCGCGGCACGCCGACCCAGGAACTGGCCGCCGAACGACTCGGCCTGCCCTTCACCACCTACCGCCGCCATCTGGCCACCGGCATCGAACGCCTCTGCGCCGGCCTGTGGCACCGGGAGCTGTACGGCACCGGCGCACCGGCACGGTAGGCGGACGCTCAGCGCGACCCCGGCCACCGCACGGGATCCGCGTGACCGGACGCAGGGGTCAGCCGCCGAGCGCGAGACCGGCCGCCGCCTCCGCGTGCAGCCGAGCACTCGGCAGCACCGGGATGACGGCGTCCTTCGCACCGATCAGCAACTCGATCTCCGTACAGCCCAGGATGACACCCTCGGCACCCTCACCCGCCAGATCACCGATGATCTCGGCGTAGGCGTCCCTGGACGACTCCCGCAACACCCCGCGCACCAGCTCCTCGAAGATCACCCGATGCACCAGCTCCCGCTGCCCACGCCGGGGAACGACGACCTCCAGGCCCTGGGCGGCCAGCCGATCACGGTAGAAAGGCTGCTCCATGGTGAACGCGGTGCCCACCAGGCCCACCTTGCGCATCCCCCGCGCCCGGACCTCGGCGCCCACGGCGTCGGCGATGTGCAGCACGGGCACGCCCACAGCCCGCTCCACCTCCTCGTTCACCCGGCTGAAGGTGTTGCTGCAGATCAGCAGCAGCTCGGCGCCGAGCCGCTCGAGCTTGCCGCCCGCGGCGGCCAGCAGCGCGCCCACCTCCGCCCAGCGATCGGCGAAGATCAGCTCCTCGACGGTCGTGTAGTCCACCGACCAGATGAGGCTGTTGGCGGAATGGCTACCGCCGAGCCGCTCGCGTACCCGCTGGTTGATGATCTGGTAGTAGATCACCGTCGACTCCCAGCTCAACCCGCCGATGAGCCCGATAGTGCGCATGAAACCCCGTTTCGCCGACCTGTGCCGGCAGGCTAGACGGAGTGCCTGCCCATTCAGCAGACCAAAAGCCGTCCATCCGCCGCCCGCGCGGTGCGGCTTCACCGGCCTGGAGGCCGGTGGCGGAGTCTCACTGCTCCGCGGCGTCGAGCGCGGGTCTCAGGGGCGCGAGCGTGGCGCGCAGGAGGTCCGGTAGCGAGCCGGACGGCACGACCAGCCCGCCGGCCGTGCAGGTCGAGACGGTCGTCTGCAGCCACTGCTCGAGCGCCACGCGGACCGCGGCGGCCACGCTCGCCGCGAGCACCCGTGCGGTGTGCGGGTCGCCATCGCCGAGACGCCCGGCGATGGCCTCGGTGAGGGGATGCTCGATGGCGGTGGTGGTGCCGACGAACGCCTCACGCAGCGCGGGGCGGGTGGTGATCAGCAGCAGCGCGTCCGCGCCCGGGGCGTCCGAGGCGGTGTACTGATCCACGATGGCCTCGATGACGGCGTCGGCGAGGCCCACGCCGTCGGGCCGGTCGGCCACCGCCGCCGCGACCCGAGCCTCTCGCTCCCCGGCGACGGCGGCGACGATCGCCTGCTCGCGGCTGGAGAAGTAGTTGTTGTACGTCCTCGGTGAGACGCCGGCGGCCTCGGCGATGTCATCGACGCGCACGTTGTCCGGTCCACGTTCCAGAGCCAGCCGCAGGGCCGCCGCGCGCAATGCCTCCCGGGTGGCCTGCTTCTTCTGCTCGCGCAGCCCCGTCCGTCTCGTCGTCACGGTCTCAGCATAGTCCAACTGCGTGCACGCAAGTTTGCGCGCACGCAGATTTCTGCTTAGCCTTACCCACACCGGTTGGCAAGAAGAACCACACGACCCACCGGTCCCACCCCATTTCCGTAGGAGCCGAGGAGAACACGTGATCACAGACGTCGTCATCGCCGGCGGCGGCCCCAACGGGCTCATGCTGGCCTGCGAACTGAGCCTGGCAGGAGCCCGGCCGATCGTGCTCGAACGGCTCACCGAGCCCAGCGAAGAACCCAAAGCCAACGGACTGCTCGGCCAAGTCGTGAAAATCCTCGACCACCGCGGACTGCACGAACGGCTCACCGGCAACCCGCACCCTCCCCAGCCGAACACCCGATACTTCATGTTCGGCGCGATGGGCCTGGACCTGAGCCTGCTGCACGAAAGCCCCGTCCACACCCTGCCGGTGCCACAGCGACACATCGTGCAGGTCCTGCAGGAGCGCGCCATCGAACTGGGCGTGGAGATCCGCCGGGGACACAAACTCATCGGCCTGTCACAAGACGACGACGCGGTGACCATCGACATCGCGAGCCCAGACCAGACCTACCGCTTGCGAGCCCGCTACCTCATCGGCGCGGACGGAGCCCACAGCACCACACGCAAGCTGTCCGGCATCGCATTCCCCGGCATCACCTACGACCGGATGACCGTCTGCTCAGCCCACGCGACGGTCCCGGCCCAATGGATCGACCCCACGACCGGCGCACTCAACGTGCCCGGCCACGGCGCCGTTCTCCCCTTCCTGCCCCACCGCACCGAACACGGCGGCTTCTCCTACGCGCCGATGCCCGGCCACCCACCCCTGATCAGCACCACCGAATGGGACAGACCCGCGACCGACGCCCCCATGACCCTGGAAGAGCTGCGCGGAAGCATCCACCGCGTACTCGGCGTCGAGGTGCCCCTCGATCCGCCCAACGGCACCGGACCACACGTGCTGCGCCGGCTCACCGGCGGCAACACCCGCATCGCCGAACGGTTCACCGACCGCCGGGTGTTCCTGATCGGCGACGCCGCCCACGTCTACGCCGCCACCGGAGGCGGCCCAGGGCTCAACCTCGGCCTGCAGGACGCGGTCAACCTCGGCTGGAAACTCGCCGCCGAGATCCGGGGAAGCGCCCCACCCGGGCTGCTGGACAGCTACGAGACAGAACGACGATCGGCCGCCCAGCGCATGGTGCTGAACGCGCAGGCTCAAGCGGCCCTCATCGCCCCCGGCAGCGACGTCACCGGACTACGCCAGGTGTTCACCGAACTGCTCCACGACCACAGCACCGTACAACGCCTCGCCGACCTCATCGCCGGCACCGACGTCCGCTACGACATGGGCGAACACGACACCCACCCGCTGACCGGCCGATTCGCCCCCGACATGGACCTGCACACCCCGTCCGGACCGGTCCGGACGGCCGAGCTGACCAGAAACGCACGCCCCCTGCTGCTCGACCTGACCGAAGAGGCATCACTGGCCGAGACCCTCGCCCTGCGGCACGACCAGGTCGACATCGTCACGGCGCGCTCCCACACCCCCGCACCCACCGCCCTGCTCCTGCGACCGGACGGCTACGTGGCCTGGGCGTCCGCATCACCCCGGCCCACCCCCACAGAGATCGAAACACTCCGCGCAGCCCTGCAGCGGTGGTTCGGAGCCATCGAACCCGCCCACATCTGAAGCCGCGACCGCCGACTCCCCCTATGTACGCAGGCGGTCCCCGCACAGACCCAGCCGTGCACCCGGTGGTGGTCCGCGCCGAGCGTGAACCACCACCCACCCTTCCGGCACCGCCTCCACGACACCGCCCGCCTCGCTCACCCCGGCGGCGCGGCCAGCGCACGGGCCACGGCACCCAGCCCGACCTCGCTGGACGCCTTGACGAACACCACATCCCCCGCCTCCAGCAGCGCGGCGGCCAAACCGAGCGCCCCCGCCACATCCTCCACGGCATGGACGGCCACCCCCGCCCCCGACGACTCCGCAGCCCGCGCCATCGCCACCGGATCCCCCTCCCCCACCGCGATCAGCACATCGAACCCCAACTCGGCCACCAGCCGCCCCACCTCCACATGCCGGGCACGCGAAGCGTCCGCCTGCTGCCCCATCGCACCGAGCACCGCGACCGTACGACGAACACCCGCCAGAGCCTTCACCGCCCGCAGCCCGGCCCGCATCGACTCCGGACTGGCGTTGTAGGCGTCGTTGACGACCGTCACCCCGTCAACCCGATCAACCACCTCCAACCGCCCGCCGGACCGCCGCCGCGCGGCGGACAACCCCTCGGCGATCTCGGCGACCCCCAGACCCAGCACGGTCGCCACCGCGGCGGCGGCCACGGCATTGCCCACCTGATGCTCACCCACCAGGCCAAGCTCCACCGGAGCCCGCCCACCCGGCGTCACCAACGCGAACGCCGCCCGCGCCCCCTCGACCATCCGCACATCCTCGGCCCGCACCTGCGCATCCCCCGCCGACCTGCCGTACCACACCACCTGAGCCCTGGTACGCCCCGCCATGCCCCTGACATACCGATCGTCGGCATTGAGCAGCGCGAACCCGTCCACCGGCAGCGCCTCGACCAACTCCCCCTTCGCCTCCGCCACATCGGCCGGCCCACCCCCCATCCGCTCCACATGCGCGGTGCCGACATTGAGCACCAGCCCCACCCGCGGCGGCGCCAGCCCCGTCAGATACCTCAGATCACCCTTCCGGCCCGCCCCCATCTCCAGCACCAGATAACGGGTGGCGGCATCGGCACGCAGCACGGTGAGCGGCAGCCCGAGCTCGTTGTTGAACGACCTGTCGGTGGCCACCGTCGCGGCATGCCGTTCCAGCACCTGGGCCAGCAGATCCTTGGTCGTGGTCTTGCCCACCGAACCGGTCAGACCGACCACGGTCGGGCTGACGCGCCCGAGTAGATGCCGGGCCAGCACCCCGATCGCGACCTCGACGTCCTCCACCACCAGCGCGGGCACACCGACCGGCCGCGCGGCCAGCACGGCCACGGCGCCGCCCGCGACGGCAGCCGCCGCGTAGTCATGCCCGTCGACCCGCGCCCCCGCCGTCGCGGCGAACAGCCCACCAGGCACCACCTCACGGGAATCGACCGCCGAAGGCGCCGTCACCAGCACCCGCGGATCGGGCACATCACACAGCCTCGCACCCACCACCCGCGCGATCTCGGCCAACGTCATGGGAATCACGAGCCACTCCTGGCGAACGCGAGATCGATCAGACGGCGCAGCAGCTCCGGGTACGGGACACCACTCGCACCCCACGCCCTGGCATAGACCGAACGAGAGGTGAACCCCGGCATGGTGTTGATCTCCAGCACGTACAGACGCCCCGCGTCCTCCTCATAGAGGAAGTCGACACGGGACAGGCCATAGCCGCCGATCGCCCGGAACGCGCGCAACGCCAGCTCGCGCACCTCCTCGGCCACCCGTTCCGGCAACGCCGCAGGGATCATGGCGATCTCCACCCGGCTGAGGTACTTGGCCTCATAGTCCAGCCAGTCCCCCGGCACGATGAGCTCACCGGGCACCGACACATCCGGAGTGTCAAAGCCCCCGAGCACCCCACAAATGACCTCGCGCGCCCTCACCTCCTGCTCGACCACGACCACCCGGTCGTAGGACAGCGCCAGATCGACACCCGCACGCAACTCCTCCATGGAGGTGACCCGTGAGATACCGATCGAGGACCCCATGCCGGCCGGCTTGACGTACATCGGCCAGTCGAGCGACTTCACCAGACCCCAGTGGTCGACGGTGCCGCGCCAATCATGTCCGGTGAACCACACATACGGGGTGACCGGAACGTCCTCCGCCAGGAACATCCGCCGCATCGCGACCTTGTTCATGGCCACAGCCGAGGCCAGCACGCCGCACCCCACGTACGGGATGCCCAGCGTCTCCAGGTGACCCTGAACCACGCCGTCCTCGCCGAACGGCCCGTGCAGCACGGGAAACACCACATCCACCAAGCCGCGCCGCAGCTCCACCGGCCACCTGCCCTGCCGGTCGATGATGACGGTGACGGGCTCGTACAGATCCTTCGGCAGAGCATCCAGCACAGCCTGCGACGACTGCAGCGACACCTCATGCTCGGGGGACGGCCCACCCGCCAGCACGGCGACGCGCACGCGTTCGGTCACGATCAGCCTTCCTCAGCGACACCAGGACGGCACGGCCCGCGGCACGGCCTTCACCGCCGCGGCACCGGCCTGCCGAGCGTCGGCTCTTCCCCTGACCGATCACCAGGCCATTCGCTGTCCACTTCCCGGCCGAAGCCCACCCGCGGGGTACCGCTCGGCCCGCGGCGACGCACGGCCGAACCCGTGCCCATGCCGTCCGATCGGCCAAGATCACGGCCAAGCCCCGCAGAGGTGGCCGGCACGACGCCGCCAACTTGCGAATCGCCCCTCAGCAAGGGCCGCCGGAACACGCCAGAAAGGGATCACGTCCTGACGGCTGATCGTCAGGGTGATCGGCGCCGGTTCTGGAGGTGGGGGGTGACCTCGATCTCCGGCTGCCCCCTCAGCCCCGAGGCCCTTTGCCGGGGTGTTCCAGCGCCCCCCCGCCGGCAGGGCCCGCCGGGTGCGCCGCCTTACGCGCCGCCCCCTTGCCCTTCGCAGCGTTCCCCTGCCCCTTCCCGTTATCGATGCCCTTCCCCTGACCGTTCCCCTTGCCGTTCCCCTTGGCCCCGGGCCCCTTGCCCTTCCCGGACGCCCCGCCCTCCGCGCCCTTCCCCTTCCCCGAGCTTCGCGAGTTCCCCGAGCTTCGCGACCCGTCACCGGCCTTGAGCTTCGCCTCACCCGCACTCCCCCGACCCGAACCAGAAGCCCCGACCGCCTCCGTGACCCGCCGCTCCACCGGATCAGCGGTGACCGGCCCGTCCTCCGGCTCGCCACCCCCCTGGGTCTGCAGCACCGTCACCAGCACCCGAGCCGGTCCCTCCGCCACCCGATCGCTCCCCGGCCACGAAACGGCCAGACCGCCCACCGCAAGCCCGCCCATCAGCAACGTCGCACCCGCCGCGACGAACAGACGCCGCGGCGCGAGCGGCAACGACCACGACCACGTCGTCTCCGCCCCCCGCACGCCCGCGCCCTTCTCCCGTACGACACGCCCATCCGCCACCGCGACATCCCGCACCGCCCGTGTGTCGGCGTCCCCGGCCGGTGACACCACACCCCCCACCGCCGGCTCCCGGCCTTGCGTCCAGAACCACGCAGCCGGCCCGGACCTCTCCGCGCCCACCGCCACATCCGCCAGCAGCCGCCCCACCTCCGCAGCCGCCATCCGCCCCGCAGGATCCTTCACCAGCAGACCCTCGATCACCTGCGCCAGCGCACCGGCCGCCCGGCACGGCTCCGGCTCCTGGTACACCACCGCACCCAGCGTCGCCAGCATGTGCCCCCGCTCGAACGGCGACTCCCCCTGCACCGCGAAGTACAGCGTCACCCCCAGCGACCACAGATCGGACGCCCGCTCCGCACGCCCGCCCAGCGCCCGCTCAGGAGCGACGAACGCCGGCGTCCCCACCAGCGCGCCGGTCCGCGTCACCGGCGCGTCCTCCTCCAAGGTCGCGATCCCGAAATCCGTCAGCACCGCGTTGCCGTCCGCGCCGATCAGCACGTTGTCCGGCTTGACGTCCCGATGGAGCACTCCCGCCCCGTGCGCCGCCTCCAGCGCCGCCAGAATCTGCAGGCCGATCTCGGCCACCCGGCGCGGCGGCAGCGGACCGTCCTCGCGCACGATCGCGCCCAGCGTCCGCGAGGGCACCAGCCGCATGACGATCCACGGACACCCGCCCTCTTCGAAGACGTCGTAGACGGTGGCGACCCCCGGATGGCTCAGCCGTCCGGCCGCCCTGGCCTCGCGGAAGATACGCGTGGTGAACAACTCCCGCTGGGGCCGGGTCAGCTCCGCCGCGCCGAGCAGCTCCTTGACGGCCACCTCCCGCCGGAGCAACTCGTCCACGGCCCGCCATACGACTCCCATGCCGCCCTGTCCGAGCGGCTCCACCAGTCGATAGCGTCCGGCGACGATAAGTCCGGGGGTGCCTGAATCCGCCATGGCTCCATCGCTACCCCGAGCGGCCTCCAGCATTCAACACATTCGTCACAACAGCCTCGCAACACTAGCGATCAACCGGGTGAGGCCGTCTCCCCTCCATGCCAGAGCGCCTCTCCCGACTTCCGCGCCGGCGCCCGCCTCTGGAGCCATAGGACCTGCAGATACTTCACTTTCCCGTCCTGCGGGCGGAGCGGAAAGGGGGTCTTCGGCGAATCAGTGGTGGGATGTTCTGCTGGGTGAGGTTTTTGGGATTGTTGTTTTGCTGGGGTTTTGCCGAAACCGGCGGCCTTTACAATGTAGATCAATAATGGGTGACCTCACCGCGCTGCGCTCGGGTTCGCCGGCCTCAACGCCCTGGCCCCCGGCCGGATCATCTGCGGGGTCGGCACCGGGAACACCGCCCGGCGCACACATCGACCCACCCGCCGAGATGGCCCGGTCCGCGGTACTCCGCCCCTTTGCGGCCCTCCTCGGCCGCAAAGGGGCGCAGCGTCACGTCCTACTCATCCGGGTCCCAGGCGCTGAGCTGGTCGAAGAGACGTCGGTCGCCGTCGAGCTTCAGGGAGTCGATCGGGATACGGTCGTGCAGGATGAGGACCAGCTCGTCGGCCGTGCCCCAGACGGAGGCGTTGGCCGCGTCCGGGTCCTGGCCGGTAGCGGTGGCCGACATGGCGCCGGGCCCGGGAAGACGGGCGGTCCGTGCGCCGTCGGCGGAGAGCGAGAGGCGCCAGGAGCGGCCCTCGGAGGCGTGGAAGTCGATGACAGCGGGCTTGTGCGGCCAGGCACTCGTCGTTGCGACGCAGGTGGACAGGAACTCGTCGACACCGTCGAGTGCCACCTCGGCCGGCAGCGGCTGCGGTGCACCCACGGTGATCTGGGCGTCGTAGGTGTGCACCGCCATCTGCTGGAGCTGGTGCCGGGCCACGGCACCAGAGGTCTGCGGCGACTGCGACGTCTCCCACCACGTCCAGCAACCGCGATCCGGGCCGGCCTTCCGCAAGGCGTCCACCAGTTGCTCCGTCGACTCCGCCAGCCAGGCCAGCAGGGCCTCGCGCTCCCGAGGCACAGCCGGAGCGCCGTCCGCTGTGGACTTGGCCGGAGCAGGACCGGCGGCGACGGTGGCTGCCCAGTCGCGGCGCCCCTCGCCGATGTGCTGCGCCAGATCGAACAGCGTCCACTCGGGGCAGGTCGGCACCTGCACGTCGAGGCTGGGCGCGGAGGCGACCGCGGCGCGGAAGGCGGTCGACCGTTCGTCGATCAGTCGCAGCAGAGCGGGGAACTCAAGAGTCGATGTCACTCGGCTTCTCTATCACCGCCTCCCGGCAATCGGACAGCGGTTTTCACCGCCGCCGCAGGCGGCCCCGGCGGGCGGCTCAGCGCGGAGGTTCCCGTACGACACCGGCGACCACGGTGTCCACCGTCCTGCGGACGGCTCCGTCCTGCGGCGGGGTGCTGTCGCGATCGGCGAAGAGCAGGTGCGCGGCCCCGATCAGCGTGGGAGCGAGCGCGTCGATGTCGGCCTCCGGCTTGATACGGCCGAGAGCGCGCTCCGCCTCGAGATATGAGGCGATCATGGTGCAGGCCTCCGTGAGCACCGGAACACCGGCCGGCCAGGTCCGTCGCAGCCGGGCGCGAAGCTCGTCGCGGAAGGTCACCAAGGGAACGATCGCCACGGCGACCGACCCGAAAAGGGCCGTCAGCGCGTCGGCGAGGTTGCCGGTCACCGTGCCGGCGCCGGCGCGCTCGCGCAGCGCGGCGGCCTGCGGGTCGAGCCGGTCGACGCGGTCGAGCACGAACTCGGCGAGGAAGTCGTCGAAGTCGGCGAAGTGCCGGTGCAGGACCCCCTTGGCGCAGCCCGCCTCGGCGGTGACCGCCCGGCTGGTCAGCGCGCTCGGCCCGTCCCGCAACAGGACGCGCTCGGCGGCGTCGAACAACTGCTCGCGCACGTCTCGGATGGCCACTCCTGTCGGCACCGGCGCCTCCTCTTCCTTTCCGGGGTCTACCCGGTTGACGAGTGGGCACGCGCCCATTCATAGTGGGCGCATGCCCACTCTACCTTCGGAACGCTCTCCCGCTTCGGTGCCGGAGCCGCATCGGCACCGGCAGGTGGCCGAATCGTTCGGCTCCGACGCCGAACGCTACGACCGGGCCCGGCCACGCTACCCCGCCGCCATGGTGGACGCGATCCTCGCGGCCGGCCCCGGGCCCGAGGTCCTCGACGTCGGCATCGGCACCGGGATCGCGGCCCGGCAGTTCCGCGCGGCCGGCTGCACGGTGCTGGGTGTCGAACCGGACGCCCGGATGGCCGGCTTCGCCCGCCGCGACGGGCTCGACGTCGAGGTGGCGACCTTCGAGGCCTGGGACCCCGCGGGCCGGACGTTCGATCAGGTGATCGCCGGGCAGGCGTGGCACTGGGTCGATCCGATCGCCGGAGCGGCCAAGGCCGCACGCGTGCTGCGGCCAGGAGGCCGGCTGGCGGTGTTCTGGAACGCCATGGATCCACCCCCCGCACTCGGCGAGGCCTTCGCCGCCGTCTACCGCCAGGTGATGCCCGACTCGCCCGTCTATCAGCGCATGATCGCCGCCGTCACCGCCGCCGGGTCCGCGGCGGAAGGGTACTCGGCGATGTGCGCCAAGGCGGCCGAGGGCATGCGGCAGGCAGGGGACGCCTTCGGCGACCCCGAGCAGTGGCGGTTCGACTGGGAGTGGTCCTACACCCGCGACGAGTGGCTGGACCAGGTGCCCACCACCGGCCTGCACACCAGGCTCCCGCCCGACACCCTGGCGCGATTGCTGGAGGGCATCGGGGCCGCCATCGACGCGGCGGGAGGCGGCTTCACCATGAAATGCGCCACGCTGGTGTGCATCGCGGCGCGGACGCACGCCCCCTGATCCGTCCCGTCCGCCCTCGGCCGCCGGGTGTCGCGAGCGAGGGCGGACGGCATCGGATCGGGGTCAGATCGCCTGCCAGAGCGCCGGCACCTTCGGGGGCTCCCAGCCCACCAGGGCCGTGTGCGCCTGGACGCAGCGGTAACGGACGCCGTTGTAGGTCACCTGGGCGCCCACGGCGTAGTAGGTGCCCGCGGACCAGGTGCCGCCCGGCACCGTGGGGGTGGGAGTCGGCGTGGGGGTCCGGGTGGGCGTCGGGCTCGGGGACGGGCCGGGCGAGGGGGTGCCCCCTCCCCCGCCGATCTGCAGGTCCACGCAGGAGTAGAACGCGTTGACCGTGTCGGCGATGTTCCAGACGGCCAGCACCTTCTGCCGGCCGCTCCACCCCGACAGGTTGACCGTGTGCGACACCGTCGCGCCGGGCTGGCGCCCGCCGTCGTCGAACACCGCCACCCGGGTGGTGCCGATGTAGTACTCCCAGGTGCTCGTGGCGTGCCGCGCGGTGAGCACCCAGTTGAAGGTGACGCTGGTGCCGACCGAGGTGGCGGGCCAGGGCTTGCTCTCATCGCTGAGCTGGGCGAAGCGCGCGACGCCACCGTGGCAGTTGCGCTGGCCCTTGGGTCCTTCCACGCTCTGCGGCTCGTAGACGATGTCGCCGCAGCCGCTGACCCGGCCCTGGGCGCACATCGCCTGGCGGCTCGGCGGCGAGTTCACGTACCCGTGGGCCAGGGCGGGCGAGGCCGCGAGCACCGTGACCGCCGCCGTCAGCAACGCCGTGCTCACCACCATGATCGTTTTTCGCATGCCGGACTCCTTCGCTGGGGGTGCGGCAAACATAAAAGAAACTTTCTTAAGAGTAAAGCCCCTGGCCGGAGCCCGTAACGCCCTCTGTCAAGCCCCCCGCGCGGCGGCGGGCCCGTTGATTTCCGGTTTCCCGCGTGCTACCTCTGGCTGACCACGCCATGTGCCGCCGGGCAGGGCCGTACGGGCGGCTTCCCTCGCTCCTGCGACGAGAGAGAACGGCTCATGTCCTGCCTGCGACTCGGGCGCCTCGCGTCCAGACCCGCCACCCTTCTGCGCTCCCTTCTGAGGCGCGCGCCCACGCCAGAGCGGCGCGCCCGCCGATCACGCCCGGCCCGGGCGCGGCTCGCACTGCCGGCCGCGCTGCTCCTGCTGGCCTGCGCCGGGATCGACGTCGCCGCCGCCGCGCCGGCTCAGGCGGCCGGCGAGACCGTCGACATCTGGCTGACCACCACCTCCGACGCCGCCGGGCGCACGGTCACCCGCGGCCTGCAGCGGCAGACGCCGGTGACCTTCGCCGCGACCAGCCCCGCGGCGGCCACCACGATCACGGTGGACGAGAACACGACCTACCAGCAGTTCGAAGGCGCCGGTGCGTCGTTCACCGACTCGGCCGCCTGGCTGATGAACAGCAGCGGCATCCTCGGCCAGAGCACGCGCGACACGGTCATGCGCAAACTGTTCGATCCCACCGAGGGCATCGGGCTGAGCTTCCTGCGCAACCCCATGGGCTCCAGCGACCTGGCCCGCTTCAGCTACTCCTACGACGACACCTGCTGCGATCTGTCCGGGTTCTCCATCGCCCACGACCTGGCCGATGTCGTGCCGCTCACCAAGCAGGCCAAGGCGCTCAACCCCGCACTGAAGATCATGGCTTCGCCGTGGAGCGCGCCCGCGTGGATGAAGGACAACGACTCCTGGAGCCAGGGCTGGCTGGAGTCGCAGTACTACGGGATGTACGGCGAGTACTTCGCCAGGTACATCCAGGCCTACCAGGCCCAGGGCCTGCGCATCGACTACGTCACGCCGCAGAACGAGCCGACCTGCTGCGCCGGCTACCCCTCCATGAACTGGAACGCCTCCGGTCTGCAGTACTTCGTCAAGAACGCCCTGTGGCCGGCCTTCCGCAACGCGGGAATCACCACCAAGACCCTCGTGCACGACTGGAACTGGGACGGCTGGAACACCTGGGGCGCCCCGCTGCTCGCCGACTCCGCCATCCGCGACGACCTGCTGTTCGGCGGCATCGCCTGGCACGGCTACGGCGGCGACGTCTCCACCCAGAGCGCGGTGCACGACCAGTACCCGGGCGTCAACGCGTACATGACCGAGCACTCGGGCGGCACCTGGATCGCCGACCAACATCGCGAGGACATGAACAACCTGATCGACTACACCCGCAACTGGGACCGCAGCTGGATCAAGTGGAGCCTGGCCACCGACCAGGCGCACAACCCGCACAACGGCGGCTGCGACGTCTGCACCGGCCTGATCACGGTGCACAACGGCGACGCCCGGCACGGGCAGGTCGACTACACGGTCGAGTACTACACGATGGGACACCTGACCAAGTTCGTGAAGCCGGGCGCCTACCGCATCGCCTCCACGGCGGGCTCGGCGGTGAAGAACGTCGCCTGGCGTAACCCGGACGGCTCCAAGGCGCTGATCGCCTACAACACCACCGGCTCCTCCCAGTCGGTCAAGGTCGTCTGGGGCGGCCAGTCGTTCACCTACACCCTCCCTACGCGCACCTCGGCCACCTTCACCTGGTCCGGTGCCGCTCCCGCTCCCGGGCGGGCCATCACCGGCTATGGCGGCAAGTGCGTGGACGTGGCCGCCGCGAGCAGTGCCAACGGCACCCAGGTGCAGCTGTACACCTGCAACGGCACCGCCGCCCAGCAGTGGACCACCGGTGCGGCAGGCAGCCTGCGGTCGCTGGGCAAGTGCCTGGACGTGGCGGGCGCGAGCAGTGCCAACGGGACCAAGGTGCAGATCTACGACTGCAACGGCACCGCAGCCCAGCAGTGGACGGCCGCCTCCGACGGCAGCCTGCGCGCCCTCGGCAAGTGCCTGGACGCCACCGGGCCGAGCTCCGCGGACGGCACACCGCTGCAGATCTGGGACTGCACCGGCGGCGCCAACCAGAAGTGGACCCTGTAGGCCGGCCACGGCCGCTCCCCCGGCTCCTTCGACCATCACGCCGCTATTGACTAGTGGTGGCCGCAAGGCGTTGAATCCCTATTTAACAAGAAACCTTCCTAAGAGTTATGGGGCTGCCCACCCGGCTCGGCGGAAGGCGACCGCCAGGAGCGGGTCCGTCCCGCCCACCCCCCGGCAGTACGCGCACCTCACCCCCCACCTCGTACCAAGAAAGCGACACCCCCCATGAATCGGGAAAGCTCCGGCCCTGACCGCACCCATCCCCGGCTCGGCATCAGGCTGGCCGCCGTCGCCCTCGCCGGCGCCCTGCCCCTGCTGGCGAGCGGCCTGTCCCCCGCCTGGGCCGCCACCGGGCAGATCACCGGCTACGGCGGCAAGTGCGTGGACGTGGCCGCCGCCAGCAGCGCCAACGGCACCCAGGTGCAGCTCTACACCTGCAACGGCACCGCCGCCCAGCAGTGGACCACCGGCACCGACGGGACCATCCGGGCTCTCGGCAAATGCCTGGACGTGGCCGCCGCCAGCAGCGCCAACGGGACCAAGGTGCAGATCTACGACTGCAACGGCACCACGGCCCAGCAGTGGACGGCCGCCTCCGACGGCAGCCTGCGCGCCCTCGGCAAGTGCCTGGACGCCACCGGGCCGAGTTCCGCGGACGGCACACCGCTGCAGATCTGGGACTGCACCGGCGGCGCCAACCAGAAGTGGACCCTGCCCGGCGGCACCACCCCGCCGCCCCCCACCGGCAAGATGGCCGGCGCGCCCTACCTGTACATGGGCTGGGGCAGCCCGCCCAGCGCCACCTCGGTCATGAGCGCCACCGGGGTGAAGTCCTTCACCATGGCCTTCATCCTCTCCGGTGGCGGCTGCACGCCGATGTGGGACGGCCAGCGGCAGCTCTCCGGCGGCGTCGACGCCCAGACCATCTCGGCGATCAAGGCCGCCGGCGGCAGCGTCCAGGTCTCCTTCGGCGGCTGGTCGGGCAACAAGCTCGGCCCGAACTGCTCCTCGGCCAGCGCCTTCGCCGGCGCCGTCCAGCAGGTCATCAACGCCGTCGGCCCGGCGGTGGTCGACTTCGACATCGAGAACACCGACGAGTTCTCCAACTACACCGTGCAGGACCGCATCCTGTCCGGCATCAAGATCGTCAAGCAGAACAACCCGAACGTCAAGGCCGTCGTCACCTTCGGCACCAGCACCACCGGTCCGACGGGTGACGGCCTGCGGCTGATCAACCAGTCCAAGGCGCTGGGCGTGCCGATCGACAACTACACCATCATGCCGTTCGACTTCGGCGGCGGCGCCAACATGTACCAGAGCACGGTCAACGCCGCCGAGGGGCTGAAGACCGCGCTGAAGAACGCCTGGGGCTGGACCGACGCCCAGGCCTACGCCCACATGGGCATCTCGGGCATGAACGGCCTGTCCGACCAGCAGGAGGTCACCTCGACCGGCACCTGGACCCAGATCCGCGACTGGGCCAACTCCAAGGGCCTCACCCGGCTGGCCTTCTGGTCGGTCAACCGCGACCGCCCGTGCCCCGGCGGCGGCGTACAGGAGACCTGCAGCGGCGTCTCGCAGAACAACTGGGACTTCACCCGCATCACCGCGGGTTTCTGACCCGGCCCTCTGCCGCGGCCGCCGTCACGACAGCGATGGCGGCGGCCGCCCCACCCCGGCGACATCCGCGCCCCGCTGCCCACCGGCACCACCCGGCGGCCACGGGGCGTTTCCATGCCCACAAATAGCTACCATCAAAAGCTTTTTCGTGGGTAGCATGAATGCATGGACGTGTCCGAGTTGCCGTTGGTGGGCGGCCATCCGGCCCTCGACCTGGTGAACACCCTGGAACGGGGAACACCCCTCCCCGGCACCCAGCCGCGCGACTATCTGTCCGACCCGCCGTCCCTGCTGCTGTGGGCGGGCCGCGCGGGGCTGACCGGCGAGGCGGAGGCCCGCACGGTCGCCGAGGCCTGGGAACGCGACCCCGGCGCGGCCGCGGCGGCCCTGGAGGCGACCCGCGAAGTACGCGAGGCCCTGTACACCGCACTCCGCGCCATCACCCCGGGGCCGGACGACACCGCGGCCCGCGGCGCCGCGCTCGACCGGCTGCACAGCCGCTGGGTCGCCGCGGCCGGCCGATCCACCCTGGTCCCGGACCCCGATGGCGCCCACGCCGTCCGGCTCGTCGTCGGCATCGCGCCCGCTTCCCTGGTGCCCGACCGCGCCGTGGACGCCGCCCTCGACCTGCTGCGCGCCGCCGACATCACCCGCGTGCGGCGCTGCCCCACCGAGACCGGCGGCTGCGGCTGGGTCTTCCTGGACCGCAGCCGCAACGGCTCGCGCCGATGGTGCCGCATGGCCGACTGCGGGACGCAGGTCAAGTCACGCCGCCTCACCGAACGCCGCCGCGCCGTACGGGCAGGGCCACCCCAGGAGCCGGCCGACGACTAGAGCCCGCGGCCTGGACGTCCGGCAAAGCCAGGCCGAAACGAACTGCTACCAGTGTCAACCGCTATGGGAGAAGCGACATGGACGGACGGAGCACCGCGAGGGCGGTCGCCGCGCTGATAGCGCTGTCGGCGTCGACCTTCCTGTACGTCACCACCGAGATGTTACCCATCGGCCTGCTCACGCTGATCTCGGACGACCTGTCCGCCTCACCGTCGGCCGTCGGCATGCTCGTCACCGGCTACGGCCTGATGGTCGTCCTCGCCACCATCCCCCTGACCCAGCTCACCCGCCGCGTGCCCCGCCGCCTGCTGATGTCGGGCCTGCTCGCCGTGTTCGTCCTGGCCGGCCTGCTGTCGGCGGCCGCCACCGACTACACGGTGCTCCTCTGTGCCCGGATCGCCACCGCGCTGAGCCAGGCTCTGTTCTGGGCCGTGGTCGTCCCCACCGCCACCAGCATGTTCCCCCCGCGCGTGCACGGCCGGGTGATCTCCGTGGTGTTCGCGGGAAGCTCACTCGCCGCGGTGCTCGGCGTCCCGGCCGGAATCTGGCTCGGCCAGCAGGCCGGCTGGCGGTCCTCGTTCCTGGCGCTCAGCGCGGTCGGCCTGCTCACACTGATCGTCGTCGCCTCGCTGGTGCCGGCCATCAGGCCCGCCCAGGGCGCCGCCGCCCGCGGCGCCACCCCCGACGCCCGCCAGTACTGGCTGCTGATGGCGATGACGACCCTGGCGACCACCGGGACCTTCACCGCCTTCACCTACGTCACCCCGTTCCTCACCGAGGTCGGCGGATTCACCGCCGCGGCCATCGGACCACTGCTACTGATCCGCGGCATCGCCGGCATCGCCGGGGTCGCCATCGGCGGCGAACTCGCCGACCGCACCCCGCGTGCGGCTCTGGTCGTCCCGGTCGCGGTGCAAGCGGCCTGTCTGCTCGGCCTGTACGCCGCCGGCGACACACCCGTCGCCGCCGCCGGCCTGATCGCGCTGTCCGGGCTGGCGTTCTCCGCCCTGACCACCGCCCTGTCCACCCGAGTGCTGCAGATCGCCCCGCGCAGCGTCGACCTCGCCGCGGCGGGCGCGTCCACCACGGTGAACATCGGCATCACCGCCGGCGCCTTCATCGGCGGGATCCTGCTCGGCACCTCAGGCATCCGGAGCACCCTGCTCGTGGGCGGGCTGCTGAGCCTGGCCGCCCTCATCCTGGTGATCAGAAACCCCGCCCGGCCCCCGGCCCCCGAACCGGCCTCCGCCCCGCTCCCCGAACCCGTCACGCAGGCGCGGGTCTGACGCCCGCCCTTCCTTTCGTAGAAGAAAGCCCAGGCCGGTGGCCGGGCAGGCTCAGCGCACCTGCTGAATGCGGACCATGTTGCCCGCGGGATCACGGAACGCGCAGTCACGCACTCCGTACGGCTGCTCGGTCGGCTCCTGGACGACCTCGGCACCGCCGGCGCGCACCTTGTCGAAGGTGGCGTCGAGGTCGGCAGTGGCCAGCATGATCCAGCCATAGGTGCCCTTGGCCATCATCTCGGCGATGGTACGGCGCTCGGCGTCGGTGACGCCGGGGTCGGCGGCCGGCGGCGCCAGCAGGATCGACGTACCCGGCTGCCCGGCGGGACCGACCGTGATCCAGCGCATCCTGCCGCCGCCCACGTCACCGCGGACCTCGAAACCGAGGACGTCCCGGTAGAAGGCCAGCGAGGCCTCCGGGTCATCGTGCGGCAGGAAAGTCGTATGAATACTGATGTCCATGCACGTCAGGCTAGCCGCGACCCGTGTTCCCCGGGCTCCGGTCCGCCCACATCAGCCCCCCTGCACCGTCGCGCCGGCCGACCCGGAACAGGGCCGGCCGCTTCACGCCTCCGGGCGGCCGGCGCCGACCGGCGCACCGTCCTCATGCGCGGCGCGAGCGGCCAGCAGGGCGGGCAGGTGCTCCCTGCTCCACGCCCGCGCGGCGGCGACCAGATCCAGCAGGCTGCGGCCCAGCGGCGTCAGCTCGTACTCCACCCGGGGCGGGTTCTCCGCGTACGCCGTCCGCGTCACCAGACCGTCGCGCTCCATCGCCCGCAGCGTCTGGGTCAGGACCTTCGGCGTGACCCCGCGCAGCGGAACCCTGATCTCGGTGAAGCGCCGCGGCCCGCCCGCGAGGCACAGCACCACCATCGCCGTCCACTTGTCACCGATCTGGATCGGCATCGCACTGGACGGGCAGACCGGATCGAACATCTCCGGATCCAGCGGCTCTGACATGCCATGAGGCTACCGCCGGTATCGTTGAGGTAACCAGTATCTCGCAGATACCGTCCCGTACCGGCAATGATTCACCGGCAGATGGGACGGACATGAGCGGCATCATCATCTTCGGCGCGGGTGGCAGGGCCGGGCGCGCCGTCACCGCCGAGGCACGGGCGCGGGGACACCAGGTCACCGCCGTCGTACGCGACCCCGCCCGGCACCCCGGCCTCACCACCGACGGCCTGACCCTCACGCGGGGCGACGTCACCGACGTGCACGCGATCAGCACCCTCGCCCCCGGCCACGCCGCCGCCGTCCACGTGGTCAGCCCTTTCAGCGGCCCTGCCCAGGGCTTCGCCGACCTTGACCCGGAGTTCTTCACCAAAGCGGCCGACGCCCTGCTCACCGGCCTCGCCACCGCCGGCGTACCCCGCCTGGTGGCGATCGGGCTGTTCGCCAACCTCCTCGACGACCACGGCCGGCCCATCATGGACGACCCCGCCGCCTTCCCGCCGGAGATCCGTCCGTTCGCCCTCGCGCACACCGCCGGACTCGACCGGCTGCGTGCGGCGGGCCACACGGCGGTCGACTGGGTCATGCTCACTCCCCCCGCCATGCTCACCCTGGACACCGCTCGCACCGGCCGCTACATGACCGGCGGCGAGCGGGCACCGGTGGCCGCTCGCCTCTCCTACGCCGACCTGGCGGTCGCCGTGCTCGACGAGATCGAGACTCCGCGGCACCACCGCACCCGCGTCTCGATCACCGGTGGCCCGGCCGGCGCGCCCGCCGAGGTGTAGGACGATGGGCGGGTGAACTTCGTCCTGGCCGCCTGGCACGAGCCCGAGCCGATCAGCAGAGAACGCGCCCACGAGGTCTACGCCGCGCTCGCCCGCGGCGAGAGCGGCGGCCCGCACCCGCATCCGGGCGTCGCGGCGTTCGCCGCACGGCTGCCCGAGGCCGAGGCGCTCTCTCCCGCCCATGCCCTCGTCACCGTCGATCTCGACTCCTCCGACGAGGTCGCGCGGACCGCCTTCGCCCTGGCCAGGGAGTGCGGGCTGGTCTGCTACGACCCGCAGCGCGACCTGGTGCACAACCTGGCACCGACCGGCGCCTACCGCGAGATGCAACTCCACACCGGCGACGGCATGATCATCGAGGATCCCGATCTCGGCCTGGTGGTGGACGTCCTGGACACGCTGTCCCCGGGTAACTCCTTCGCGGCGCTGGTCGTCTTCGGCCGGCACTTCGTCCAGGTCTCCCCCGAGCCGGGAGGCTACGAGCTGGAGTACAAGGACAGCGCCGAGAACCTGCTCCTGCGCAGCCATGCCGCCGGCATCGAGGACGTCCGGGAGGCGTTCGCCGAGTACGCCGCCGGTGACCGTTCGTTCCTCGCGCGCCACGACTGGCAACGTGTCTGAGGTCTTGCCGCTTCGGTTCTTATTCTTGTGCGTGGCGGGATAGGTACACCTCGCCATGCCCTTTACAAAGTAAGGTGCGTGACGGCCCCCGGAGGGACCTTGGGCCGCGCGACCGGCCGTCCGAAGACGGGACCTTAGCCCCTAACCCGCAGACCGCCGTTCCGGCAGGCTGTGACGCGTGAAGATCGATGCTGCCGGCCTGCAGGTGCTCTCCCGGGAGGAGTGCATGGAACTGCTCGGCTCGACCCCGATCGGGCGGATCGTGTACACCGACCGAGCTCTCCCGGCCGTCCAGCCCGTCAACTTCCACCTGGACGGCACGAGCATCGTGATCCGCACAGGGGTCGGCTCCAAGCTCTCCGCGGCGGCCGGCAACGCGATCGTCGCCTTCGAGGCCGACGAGTTCGACGCCGAGACCCGTACCGGGTGGTCGGTGACCGCCGTGGGGCACGCGCGCGCCGTGGACGACCCGGGGGAGATCGCCCGCCTGTCCGCGCTGCCGCTGCGGCCGTGGGCGCCGGGCGGGCGGGAGCACTTCATCGTCGTGTCCACCGAGCAGATCTCCGGCCGCCGCCTCCACCACTGACCGCCGGCCGGCCACCGTCGTCCGCCCGTGGCCGCATGCATCCCGTTCGGCCGCCGGCCCTCCTCCGCCGGCGTCGTCCCGGCGGTGTCAGCCGAGCGGGACGCTCCAGCACAGGCGGGTGCCCCCGCCCTCGGGCCTGCTCATCTCGAACGTGCCGCCGAGCCGGGCTGCGCGCTCCTCCAGGTTGCGCAGGCCGCTACGCCGTCCACCTTCGGGGATGCCCACCCCGTTGTCCGTCACGACCATGGTGAGCAGGCCGTCCCCGGCGCGGGCGACCACCTCCGCGCGCGAGGCCTTGGCGTGCCGCACCAGGTTGGACAGCGACTCGCTGAGCACCGCCAGCAACTGCTCGGCGAGGTCCGGCGACACCTGGTTGTCCAGCTGCCCCTCCATGCTGAGCGCCGGCATGAAGCCCAGGTGGCCGCGCGCGTTCTCCACCACTTCCACGATCTGGGCGCGCAGGCCGGGCGCGTTGCTCTCACGGGGGGTCTGCAGGGCGAAGATGGTGGAGCGGATCTGCCGGATGGTGTTGTCCAGCTCGTCGATGGCGCTCTGCAGCCGGGAGGACGCCTCGGGCCGCTCCACCAGGCGCACCGCGCTCATCAGCGTCATGGCCACCGCGAACAGCCGCTGGATGACCACGTCGTGCAGGTCCTTGGCGATGCGGTCGCGGTCCTCCAGCAGGCCGAGCCGCTCGGCGTCCTTGCGGGTCTCGGCCAGCTCCAGCGCGACGGCGGCCTGGCCGGCGAAGGCGTACAGAGTGCGCAGCTCGGAGTGGCTGAACGGGATGCGCCCGTGCCGCTTGCCCAGTGACAGCACCCCGCGCACGGCGCCCGCCGCGCCGAGCGGCACCGCCACGACCGGGCCGGGCATCGGATGGCCGGTCGCGCCGGCGGCGTCGTTCTCGCCGGGGGTGTTCAGCATCAGCGGCTCGCCCCGGACGAACGCCCTGCCCTCCGGGGAGTCGCCGACGGCGATCTCGTCACCGGGCCGCCAGGTGCCGTACCGCTCGCCGTCCTGGATGACCACGCGCAGCGTCCTGCCGGCGTCGCCGTCCCGGCCGGGCAGCAGGATCGCCGCGGTGTCGGCGCCCGCCATCTCGCGGGCCCGGCGCGCCATCAGCGTCAGCACCTCCTGCGGCTCGGCTCCCGACAGCAGGCGGGTGGTGATCTCCGAGGAGGCCTCGAGCCAGCTCTCGCGGCGGCGGGTGTCCTCGTACAGGCGGGCGTTCTCGATGGCCACGCCGGCCGCCGTGGCCAGGGCGACGACGATGGCCTCGTCGTCCTCGTCGAACTCCCCTCCCCCGCGCTTCTCGGTGAGGTAGAGGTTGCCGAAGACCTCCTCGCGCACCCTGATCGGCACGCCGAGGAAGCTGCCCATGGGCGGATGGCCGGGCGGAAAGCCGTAGGACTCGGGATGCCGGGAGATGTGCGACAGGCGCAGGGTCTGCGGCTCCTTGATCAGCAGACCGAGCAGGCCCAGCCCGTGCGGCCAGTGCTCGATGCGGGCGATCTCCTCCTCGCTCAGCCCCACCGGCACGAACTGCACCAGCGTGTTCTCCTCGCCGATCACTCCCATGGCGCCGTAGGTGGCGTCGACCAGGTGGGTGGCGGTCTCGACGATGCGGTGCAGCACCGTCTCCAGCGCCAGGTCGCTGCCCACAGAGACCACCGCGTCCAGCAGAGCGTGCACGCGGTCACGGGTGGCCAGCACGGCCTCCAGGCGCACCTGCAGCTCGGACAGCAGGTCGTCCAACCGCATGTTCGGGATGACCGAACGCGGCTCGTTCTCCGTCATACGACGAAGTCTCGCACCGATCAGTCGCCGTGTCCCAGCCGGGCGTGTCCTGTGCCGCGTCGCGCCCGCGTTTTCGCGTGATCTCCGCCGCTAGGTGATCGCTCGGTGCGCGCGCCCGCCACGCGAGATCGGGGCCGCTGGTGGGACCTTGGTCACCCCGAGCCGCGGCCCTGTGGCTCTACGACGGCCGGTCGTGGGGCGGCACGCTGGCCGGTGGAGGTGGTTGCCATGAGCGAGGGACGGATCGTGGCCGGGGTGGATCACACACCGGCGTCGCGGCGGGCACTGTGGTGGGCGGCGGCCGAGGCGTCCCGGCGCGGCGCCGAACTGGTCGCCGTGCACGCCGAAGAGGCACCGCTCGCGCGGCCCGCGCCGTACGCGCCCGCCCTGCGCCGGGTGGAGGCCGAGCTGCGGCGCCTCTCCGAGGAGACCGCGGCCGAGCGGGTCATCGCGGCGGTCGCCTCCCACCACCCGGAGATCACGGTCCGGCGCTGCCCGAGCCCGGGCGGCGCCGTCAAGGAGCTGCTGCGGCACAGCGAGGGCGCCGATCTGCTGGTGCTCGGGTCGGCGACGGCCGGCACCGGCGAAGGGACGCTCGGCCCGGTGCTGCTGGCCTGCCTGCGGCACGCCCGCTGCCCGGTCGTCGTCATCCCCGACCTGCAGACGCGCCGACCGGCCGGGCCCGCGCCGCTCACCGGGCCGGCGCAGCGGCCCGCGGCGCCCGCCGGCGACGGGGAGAACCACCGCGTGACCGTGTGAGAGACGCGTGCGTCCGGCGCGGTCAGTCCTCTGACGGCCTGGGCAGCACGATCACCGGGCACGGGGCGTGGTGCAGCAGCGCGTGACCGACCGAGCCGAGCACCAGCCCGGCGAAGCCGCCCCGCCCGCGCGAGCCGACCACCAGCACCTCGGCCCGGGCGGACTCGCGCGACAGCACCTCCACCGGGTGACCCTCGCGGGTGATGGCGCCCACCTTGACCTCCGGGTGGCGTTCACGCGACTCGCGCAGCGCCACAAGCGGTCCCTCACCCTCCTGCTCGTCGTCCGGTCCGGGTGGACCGCCGCTGGCCCGTACGACGAGCAGCTCGGCCCGGCGCAGCCAGGCCTCGGCGAAGGCGAACCGCACGGTCTCGGCGTCGCGGCCGCCGCCGTCGACGCCGGCCACGACGAGCGGCCGCGCCTGCCGGGGCAGGGCGCGCACGACGGCCACCGGGCAGCGGGCCCGCCCGGCGACCCCCAGCGCGACCGAGCCGACCAGCAGGCCGCGGAAGCCGCCGATGCCGTGGTTGCCCACGACGAGCAGCTCGGCCTCCCGCGCCGCCTCGATGAGCGCCGGCCGGGGGTCACCGGCCAGACGCGCCAGGGCGACCTCGGCCCGGGGGACCTCCTCACGGGCCTGCTCCGCCGCCTCGCGCAGGGCCGCGTCCGCGCCGTCGCGCATCCAGCGGGCGACCTCGGCGTACGGTCCGGGACCCGGCTCGCAGGCCCAGGCCGGCATGGCGTTGACCAGCCGCAGCGAGACCTCGCGCAGTGCCGCTTCCCGGGCGGCCCAGCGCACCGCGACCAGGCCGGCCGGGGACCCGTCGACTCCTGCCACGATCACGATGTTCCTCCCCCCGCGGCGTCCCGCGACGGGCCTTGCCGCCCGGCGGGACCACCGCCCCAGAAGGCTCCTACCCCGGCCGCCCGCCACCGCCTTCCCCCGACCGGCTACCCCGCGTCGCGGCCGCCGGGCTGGTCGGCCTTCAGGCGCGCCGCCAGGGCCGCCACCTGGGTGCGGCGCTGCATGTTCAGCTTGGCCAGCAGGTTGGAGACGTAGTTCTTGACGGTCTTCTCGGCCAGGAACAGCCGCTCGCCGATCTGCCGGTTGGTCATGCCCTCGCCGATCAGCTCCAGGATGTGCCGCTCCTGGTCGGTGAGCGCGGCCAGCGGGTCCTTGTGGGCGGCCTGGTCCCGCAGCCGCTGGAGCATGGTGGCGGTGGTGCGCGGGTCGAGCAGCGACTGGCCGGCCGCGACCGTGCGCACCGCCCCGACCAGGTCGGAGCCGTGGATCTGCTTGAGCACGTAGCCGGCCGCGCCCGCCATGACCGCGTTGAACAGCGCCTCCTCGTCGGCGTAGGAGGTCAGCATCAGGCACGCCAGCTCGGGCATGCGGGAACGGACCTCACGGCAGACGTCGACGCCGCTTCCGTCGGGGAGACGGACGTCGAGGACGGCGACGTCGGGCTTGAGCGCGGGAATGCGCGCCACCGCGGACTCGGCGGTGCCCGCCTCGCCGACGACCTCGATGTCGTCCTCGGCCTCCAGCAGGGCCGCGACGCCGCGCCGGACCACTTCATGATCATCTACTAGGAACACCCGAATCATACGGGGGACGCTAACCCCTCGGACGCCCCGGCGGTAGCGACGGCGCTCATGATCCTCCGGCGCGCCGCGTCCCGGTGTGCCGCAGATGGGCGGCGCGGGGTCAGCGGCTGCGGACACCGTGGGCGCGGAACAGGTCGTGGACGCGCTCCAGCAGACCCGCCGACGGCGGCTCCACCTCGGCCAGAGGGAAGCGCAGGCCGAGTTCGGCGTACTTGTGGGCGGCCATGCGGTGGAAGGGCAGCACGTCGACGTGCTCGACGTTGGGCAGGGTGGCCACGAACGCCGCCAGCCCGTCGATGTGCTCCTCCACGTCGGTCAGGCCGGGGACGAGCACGTAGCGGATCCAGGTGGGCCGGCCGAGATCGGCCAGGCGTCGGGCGAAGCGCAGCGTAGGGGCGAGCGGCGCGCCGGTCAGCCGCCGGTAGACCGGCGGGTCCCACGACTTGACGTCCAGCAGCACCAGGTCGGTGTCGGCGAGCATGGCGTCGGTGGCGCGCTCGCCCAGGTAGCCGGAGGTGTCCAGGGCGGTGTGCAGGCCGCTTTCGTGGCAGCGGCGCAGCAGCTCGCCGGTGAAGGCGGGCTGCAGCAGCGGCTCTCCCCCGCTGATGGTGACCCCGCCGCCGGCGACCTGGATGAACCTGCGGTACTTGCCGATCTCGGCCATGACCGCCTCGACGCTCTCGCGGTGGCCGTCGCGCATCCGCCAGGTGTCGGGATTGTGGCAGTACAGGCACCGGAGCGGGCACCCGGCGGTGAAGAGCACGAACCGGGTGCCCGGTCCGTCCACTCCTGTCGAGATGTCGAAGGAGTGGACGGACCCCCGGTCACAGGGCGCCGTGGAAGGTGCGGTCGACGACATCGCGCTGCTGCTCCGGAGTCAGTCGGACGAAGTTCACGGCGTACCCGGAGACCCGGACGGTGAGCTGCGGGTAGCGCTCCGGGTGCTCCATCGCGTCGAGCAGTGTGGCCCGGTCCAGGACGTTGACGTTCATGTGGAAGCCGCCGGCGTCGAAGTAGCCGTCCAGCACCCCGGCCAGATTGGCGGCCCGCTCATCGGCCGTGTGCCCCAGGCCGCCGGGGGTGACGGTGTTGGTGAGCGAGATGCCGTCCTGGGCCTGCTCGTAGGGCAGCTTGGCCACCGAGAGAGCGGCGGCGACCATGCCGTGCCGGTCGCGGCCGTTCATCGGGTTGGCGCCCGGCGCGAACGGCTCGCCGGCACGGCGGCCGTCGGGGGTGTTGCCGGTGTGCTTGCCGTACACGACGTTGGAGGTGATGGTGAGCACCGACTGGGTGTGCTCGGCGCCCCGGTAGGACGGGCGGCGCCTGATCTTGTCCATGAACGCGCCGACCAGCTCGACCGCCAGGGCGTCGGCCCGGTCGTCGTTGTTGCCGAAGGCCGGGTAGTCGCCCTCGATCTCGTAGTCCACCACCAGGCCGGTCTCGTCCCTGATCGTCCGCACGCGGGCGTGCTTGATGGCCGACAGGCTGTCGGCGGCGACCGACAGGCCGGCGATGCCGCAGGCCAGGGTGCGCCGCACGGGGTGGTCGTGCAGCGCCATCTCGACGCGCTCGTAAGCGTACTTGTCGTGCATGTAGTGGATGACGTTGAGCGCGTCGACGTAGGTCTCGGCGAGCCAGTCCATCATGGCGTCCAGCGCGGCGCGCACCTCGTCGTAGTCGAGGTACTCCCCGGTGACCGGCGGGTTGGCCGGGCCGACCTGCTCGCCGGTCATCTCGTCGCGTCCGCCGTTGACGGCGTACAGCAGCGTCTTGGCGAGGTTCACCCGGGCGCCGAAGAACTGCATCTTCCTGCCCACCTCCATGGCGGACACGCAGCAGGCGATGGCGGTGTCGTCGCCGAAGCGCGGGCGCAGCAGCTCGTCGCTCTCGTACTGGATGGAGCTGGTCTCCACCGAGATGCGCGCGCAGAACCGCTTGAACGTCTCGGGCAGGGCGGGCGACCACAGCACGGTCAGGTTGGGCTCGGGGGCCGGGCCGAGGTTGCGCAGGGTCTGCAGGAAGCGGTAGCTCGTCCTGGTGACCAGTGGGCGTCCGTCGTCGCCGATGCCGCCGAGCGACTCGGTGACCCAGGTCGGGTCGCCGGAGAACAGCTGGTCGTACTCGGGGGTGCGCAGGAAGCGGACGATCCGCAGCTTGATCACCAGGTCGTCGACGAGTTCCTGCGCCCCGGTCTCGGTGATCGTCCCCTCGTCGAGGTCGCGCTGGAGGTAGACGTCGAGGAAGGTCGAGACGCGGCCGAGGGACATGGCGGCGCCGTTCTGCTCCTTGACCGCCGCCAGGTAGGCGAAGTAGAGCCACTGCACGGCCTCACGGGCGGTGCGGGCCGGTCCGGAGATGTCGTGGCCGTAGGAGGCGGCCATCTCCTTCAGCTCGCCCAGCGCCCTGATCTGCTCGGCCAGCTCCTCGCGGTCGCGGATGACCTCCTCCAGGGAGGGCCGGTCGTCCAGGCTCCGCAGCTCGGCGGTCTTGGCCGCCACCAGCCGGTCCACCCCGTACAGCGCGACCCGGCGGTAGTCGCCGATGATCCGGCCGCGGCCGTAGGCGTCGGGCAGCCCGGTGATGATGTGCGAGCGCCGCGCCCGGCGGATCGCGGGGGTGTAGGCGTCGAACACGCCGGCGTTGTGTGTCTTGCGGTACTTGGTGAAGATCTCCTTGATCGCCGGGTCCAGCTTGTACCCGTACGCCGCCAGGCCGGACTCCACCATGCGCAGCCCGCCGTTCGGCATGATCGCCCTCTTCAGCGGGGCGTCGGTCTGCAGGCCGACGATCAGCTCGTGGTCCCGGTCGATGTAGCCGGGGGCGTGCGAGGTGATGCTCGAAGGCGTGGCGGCGTCCACGTCGTAGACGCCCCGCCGCCGCTCCTCGGGGAACATCGCGGCGATCTCTTCCCAGACGCGCCGCGTCCGCTCGGTCGCGCCTGCCAGGAACCGCTCGTCGCCCTCGTAGGGGGTGTAGTTGGCCTGGATGAAGTCGCGCACGTCGATGGCCGGACGCCATGCGCTCCCGGAGAAGCCGCGCCACGCGTTGTCAGTGGCCGTCCGTCCGTTCCCCGCTGTCACGCTCACGATCGCACCGTCCTTGGCAGAGTTTCCGTCGCCTCCACTGTGTCGGCACCGGCGCGGGGCGCGTACGGGCGAACGTCCTAGGGCGGAGTGACCTTGGTCCGGCCGTCGCTCCCCCGGTGCCGAGGACGCTCCGGTGAGCCGTTCAGGGCATGGCGAAGATCGGCGACGGGGACCGGTGCGGGCGGAGTACGGATCCGCTCGCGCCGGTCCCCGTGCCAGGTCCAGGTGCGTTTTGCATTGTCACGCCGCGGGCCGGCCGGGGTCTCGGCCATCGGCCCGCGCGGCCGGCCCGCGGCGAAGAGACGGGCCGGGCGGTGCCGCTAGGAGCGGGTGACGCGGCGGCCGGTGACCTGCACCGGAGTGATCCGGACGTAGAGCCGGCGCTCGCCGCCCGCCCATGGCTCGACCCCGGACGCCTGCACGGCCGCCAGCTCCTCCTCGGAGCTCACGCGGTGGGCGGCCCCCTGGATCAGCACGCTCCACCCGGTGCGGCGCTCGCTGTCGAAGTCGTCCACCTCGAACGCGACCTTCAGCTCGACACCCTGCACTCCGGTGCTCAGGTCCTCGTCCAGCGGTCCGCCGAGGGCCGTGCGAAACAGCACCGACTTGTCGTACATGGTGTAGGTGACCGGCAGGATCACCGGGCCGGACGCGGTGGTGAAGCCGACCCGGCCGATGCCGCCGGGCGCGATGAGCCGCAGGCACTCCCCGAGGTCGAGTTCTTCCAGCGACGGAGGGGCGACGCGGTCGTTCATCTGTTCCTCTTTCCTAGGTGGTGGCACTCAGCGCAGACGGCGGCGGTACGGGGAAGGACGCGGCGGGGCGGGAGCCAGCCGCACCCGTACGTCCACGGCGACCGCCCCGGAGGGCGTGACGATCACCGGATTCAGGTCGAGCTCGGCGATCTCGGGAATGTCATCCATCAGCCGCCCTACCCCGATGATGTGCGCCTCCAACTCTTCCACGTCCACCGCGGGACGACCGCGGTATCCGTGCAGGAGAGGAGCGCACCGCAGCTCGCCGAGCATACGGGCCGCCTCGGCGTGGCTGATCGGCGGGGCACGGAAGGCGTGGTCGGCCAGCAGCTCCGCGGTGACCCCGCCCGGCCCGGCCATGACCAGCGGCCCGAACGCCTCGTACGCGACACCGCCGACGATCATCTCCACCCCGTGCGCGGCCACGCGCTGCACCAGCGCGCCGGTCATCGCCGGGCCGATACGCCCGGCCATCTTCCGGTAGGAGGCGCGGACCTCGCCCGCGTCGCGCAGGCCGACCTCGACCCCGCCGACGTCGCTCTTGTGCACCAGGCCGGGGCCGGTGGCCTTCAGCACGACGGGCGGGCCGAGCCGGGTGGCCGCCGCCGCGGCCTCCTCCTCGTCGCCTGCCACCACGGTCTCGGTCACCCGCACGCCATAGCAGGCGACCAGCCGGGCCGCGGCCGCGTGATCCAGCCATCGCCCGCCGGGGTGGGCGGCCAGGTCCTGCTCCACCATGCGGCGCGCGGCGGCGCCGTCGACCGGCGGGACCTCCACGGGCGGGTCCGCCGGGCGCGACCGCCAGGCGGCGTACCCGGCCGCTCTGGCCAGCGCGTGCACCGCCTGTTCGGGGAAGGCGTAGCTCGGCGTCCTGTCGCCGATCAGCCCGTCGTACCCCGCGACACAGGCCAGCACGGTCTTGGCCGAGCCGTGGGCCGCGGCCGCGACGGCCTCGCACGTCGGTGCAAGGCCCGAGCCGAACGGCGGGGTGTAGACGACCAGTACGGCGTCGAAGCCGGGGTCGGCCAGCGCGGCCCGGACGGCGTCCGCCAGCTCGCCGGCGGTGCCGTCGGCGGTCACGTCGACCGGGTTGCCGATCGCCGCCGCCGGGCGCAGCCGGGCACGCAGCGCCTCGCGGGTCGGCGGGGACGGCTCGGGCACGGTCAGGCCGAGCCGCTCGCAGGCGTCGGCCGTCATGGCCTGCGGGCCGCCGGAGTTGCCGATGATCGCCACCCGCCCGCCGGCTGGGAGGGGCTGGAGGGCGAGCAGCCGGGCGGTGTCGAGCATGTCCCGCACGCCGTCCTCGCGGATCACGCCCGCGGCGCGCAGCAGCGCGTCGACGGCGGCGTCCGGGGTGGCGGCCGCGGCCGTGTGCGAGCGCACCGCCCGCCCGCCCGCCGCGCCGCGGCCGCTCTTCACCACGATGATCGGCTTGACCGCGCCGACCCGGCGGGCGATCCGCCCGAAGCGGCGCGGATTGCCGAACGACTCCAGATAGAGCGCGATGACCTCGGTGGCCGGGTCGTCCTCCCAGTACTCCAGCAGGTCGTTGCCGCTCACGTCGGCCTTGTTGCCGACCGAGGCGAAGGAGGAGATGCCCAGCCCGACCGCGGCGGCGCGTTCGACCAGCGCCGCGGCCACCGCTCCCGACTGGGACATCAGGCCGAGGCCGCCCGCGCGGGGGCGGCGCGGCAGGAAGCTCGCGTTGAGCCCGGTGGCGGTGTTGACGATCCCCAGGCAGTTCGGGCCGATGAGCCGCATGCCCGCCGCGCGGCAGATCCTCAGCAGCTCGGTCTCCGCCGCGATGTCGCCGGCCTCGGCGAAGCCGGCGCTGAGCACGACCAGGCCGCGCACGCCGTGGCGGGCGCAGTCACGGGCGACGTCGAGCACCGCGGCGGCCGGGGTGGCGATCACGGCCAGTTCGGCCCCGCCGGGCACGGCGCCGATGGCGGGGAGCGCGGGCAGTCCGCACACCTCGGCCGCGTGCGGGTTGACCGGGTGGACGGCGCCGGCGAAGCCGCCCTCGACCAGGTTGGCCAGCACCCGGTGGCCGGCACCGCCCGGCGCGCGGCCGGCGCCGATGACCGCGACGGACCGCGCGGCGAACACGGCGGCGAGCGAGTTGCGGTCGGCCTCGTGTTCGCGTGCCTCGATGCGGGCCAGCAGCTCCTCCGACGGGCCGGTGGACAGCAGCACCCGCACCATCCCGTCCGCATGGGTGCTGGTGGACGGCAGGCCGCTGTCGGCGAGCACCCGCAGCATCGTCCGGTTCTCCGGGAGCACGTCGGCGGCGATCTCCTTGACCCCGTTCTCGGCGGCCTCCTGGGCCAGATGCTCCAGCATCACGGTGCCGAGGCCGAGACCGTGGCACTGGTCGTCGAGCAGGATGCCGAGGTCGCCGCGTCCGCCGGGCCCGCCGCCGACGCATTCGGCGACGCCGGCCAGCCGGCCGCGCAGCAGCGCGACCAGCGCCAGTCCCTGGTATCCGGGGCCGGTCATCCGGTCCATGTAGGCGTGGGCCGTGCCGGTGCCACCGGTACAGAAGCGCAGGTACGTCGAACGTTCGGAGGCCCGGTCGACCAGCGCGTGCAGCGCGGCGGCGTCGGTGGGACGCAGCGGGCGCAGGTGGGCGATGCCGCCGTCGCGCAGCAGGACGTCGCACTCCTCGGGCAGGGCCGGGATCATGCCGATGTCACGCGCCGCGCGGGTGGCCGGGCGGCAGCACCGGCTCCAGGCGGAACAGCCCGGCGACCACCTCGCTGGGGCCGGTCGCCGCGGACTCCCGGCCGGCGACCGCCCGCAGCACGTCGGTGGCGGTCACGATGCCCTCCAGCGTGCCGGCGGTCCCGACCACGGGGACCACGTCCACGCAGGAGTCCACCATGGTCGCCGCGATCGCGGACAGGAGCGTCTCCGGGGCGGCCTGCGGGCACCTGCGTCCGCCGAGCAACTGGCGCACGTGCTCGCTGGACTGCTCCGCGGGCCCGCCGGACCAGTGAGCGGCGATGTCCTCGCGCCTGAGCACGCCGAGAACGTGGGAGCGGCCGTCCACCACGGGCAGGTGGTGGACGCCGCCGCGCCGCATCAGCTCCCAGGCCATCAGGGGCGACTCGTCGGGCCGCACCGTGACCACCACCCGGCTCATCACGTCGGCCGCGGTCAGGGTCTGGATGTCCATGGCGCCTCCTCCCGGGAAGATCGGCGGCGCGGAGGGGGCCGCCCGCCTCGTCATCTCATCGAACAACGCGGCGCCGGACCGGCGCAGGGGCCGAACGTCCCGGCCGGGCAGGACCTCCGGCTCAGGCGGCCGCGCCGCCGGAGGCCAGGACGGCCGCGGGCCGGTGCAGGTGCCGCATGGCGGCGCGCAGCCGCGTCCGGACGGCCGGATCGCCGGCACGGCCCTGCGCGTCGAAGTGCCGGAAGGTGGAGGCGACGCCCAGGTCGGCCCCGTGGACCTCCGCCCCGGCCGCGGCCAGGGCGCGCTGCAGCCGGACCTGCGTCCACATCGCCTCGTGCCCGGGCAGGCAGGCGGTGATCACGACGGCCGGCTTGCCGACCAGGACGGTGCCGCCGTGCCGGGACGCCGCCCAGTCGAGGGCGTGCACCAGTTGCGAGGGCAGGACGCTGTGCGCGGGCGCGACGACCAGCAGGCCGGCCGAGCGGGCCAGCTCGTCGTACAGTGCCGCGACCGGGGCGGGCGGTGGCCCGTCCTGCGCTCGCGGCACCTGTGCCAGCCCGTCGAAGACCGAAAGATCCACCGGCGCGGGAAGCTCGTGCGTGGCCGCCCGCAGCAGCCTGCCGACGTAGGCGTTGGGCAGGAGGCTTCCCGCGATGCCGACGATTCTCATGCTCTCCCATCTCTGCCGCGACGCCGCGACGCTCGCAAGGGAGGGGCATCGCCACCGCAGGGACGCCCCACTGTCCACAGCGGGGCCGCTGCCCGGGAAATCGGGCGCCGAACATCGTGTACGCGTGATGCCGCCCCCCGCGTCGGGACCGCTCATGCCATGTGGTCCACTTCTGTTTGGGGGTTTCGGGGGTTTTGTGCGCTTTGCGGGTAGCTTCGGGGTATCGCTGGCCGGTGAAACGCCGCCTGACGCTGTACGCCGGCGTGGTGGCGGCGGTCCTGTGCGCCCTGGTGGCCGGTGTCGTGCTCTTCGCGACGCAGCGGACGGCGACCGCCTACCTCACCAAGGAGATCATGGGAACGGCCGGGCGGGTCGCCACCGAGGTGGATCGCGGCAACATCCTGGATCCCATCCCGCACGGTCTGATCTACGACATCCAGGTGATCGACCCGTACGGGAAGATCGTGGCGGCGTCGTCCGAGATCAAGGACCGGCCACCGATGGCCGACCTGCATCTCGCCGACGGGCGCAGCACGAGCACCTCGACCGTCTGCGGCGGCCCGGCCTTCCCCGCCGGGCGCTGTTCCATCGTCGCGGGCCAGCAGGTCTTCCTCGGCGGGCGCGTCTGGACGGTCTACGCCGCCGCGCCGGTCGTCCCGCCGCTGGTCCACCCCATCCTCGCCATCGCGGTGATCGGCGGCGCGCTGCTGCTGACCGGGTGCATCACCTATGGCACCCACCGCGCGGTGTCCGCGTCGCTGGCCTCGGTGGAGGCCATCAGGACCGAGCTGGACGAGATCAACGCGTGCTGCCCGGGGCGGCGGGTGCCGACCCCGGACACCGATGACGAGATCCATGACCTGGCCGAGAGCGTCAACCTCACCCTCGGGCGGCTGCAGGCGGCGATGGAGCAGCAGCGCCGGCTCGCCTCCGACGCCTCGCACGACCTGCGCAGCCCCATCGCGGCGATCCGCGCCGAGGTGGAGGACGCGCTCATGGACCCCGGCGAGCACGACTGGAAGGCGACCGGCCAGGCGATCCTCAGCGGCCTGGACCGGTTGCAGGCGATCGTGAGCGACCTGCTGACCCTGGCCCGCCTGGACGCGGGGACGCCGGGCGCCAGCGACCGGGTGGACCTGGCCGAGCTGGTCAAGACGGAGATGGACCAGCGCGCCCGCGCCAAACGGGTCGTGCTGCTCCTGGACCCGGGCGCCGAGGTGGTGGCCGACCGGGTGCGGCTCGCCCGGCTGGTCACCAACCTGGTCGACAACGCCGAGCGGCACGCCGAGAGCACGATCACCATCAAGGTGTACCGCGTGGCGGACGGCCGCGACGCCCACCCGGAGGGCGCCGCCGTACTGGAGGTCCTGGACGACGGGGCGGGCATCGCGCCCGACAAGCGCGAGGTGGTCTTCCAGCGCTTCACCCGGCTGGACGCCGCGCGCAACCGGGACACCGGGGGCACCGGGCTCGGCCTGCCCATCGCCCGCCAGATCGCCGAGATGGCCGGCGGCACGCTGGCCATCAAGGACAGCCCGCACGGTGCCCGTTTCGTCCTGTGCCTCCCTCAGGCGCCACCCGAGGGGACGTCCCGCGCCCCCGCCTCCTGACCACGGCGCGTCCCCTCGCCGGGGCCGCCGCACGAGGGCGCGGGCCACCGTGCCCCGCCCGGGCGGACCCGGCGTGCGGCGGCACGCGGGCCCCGTCGCGCCCGCCATGCCCCCTGGCCCGGCAGGGGCACCGGGGTGACACGGTCCGGCCGGGGTTCACTCGTCCGGGTCGGGGTCGCCCAGTTCGGTCGCGAGACGGGTGCGGGAGGAGCGGACGGAGCGGACGGCGGACTCCACGTCGTCGCCGGCGCCGACCATCAGGCCGATGAGCTGCGCCTCGAACACCACCCCGGCGTTACAGGGCTCGATGAGGTACTCCCCGAGCTCCAGCGTGACCAGCCCATGGACGGCGGTCCACAACTGGTGGGCGACCAGCTCGGCGTCGCCCGAGTCGAACCGGCCCGCCTCGATGCAGCGGGTGGCGCACTCCACCACGGTGCCCAGCGTGTAGCGGCCGTACTGGCGGTCCTCGGCGTTGAGCGAGAAGCCCGCGGGGTTCGCGCCACCGAACATCACCGCGTACAGATGGGGGTTGGTCAGGGCGTTGCGCCGGTAGGCCCGCCCGAGCAACGCCATGTCCGCGACCGGGTCGCCGGTGGCCGCCACCTGGGAGAAGTACGCCTCCAGGCGGGCGAAGCCCTCGTGCACCATCTCACGGACCAGACCGCTCATGCCGCCGAAGTTGGTGTAGACGGCCATCGTCGAGCTGCCCGCCTCGGCGGCGACGCGCCGGGCGGACAGGGCCTGGGGCCCTTCGCCGGCGAGCAGGCCCGCCGCGATGTCGACGAGGGTGGAGCGGGTCCGGGGGTCGGTTCGGCGTGGACTCATCTTGACAGTATGGCATAACGCCGTTATTTTTTTCATAACGCTGTTATGTCACCGGAGGTGCCCCCCATGACCGTCACCGACCCCGCCGCCCCTCGCACGGCGCCCGGTCGCGGGCCGCTCGACGCGCCGCTCCCCGTCGACGGCGCCGTCCCGGCCGGTCTGGACGGCGCCCTGGTGCGCATGGGCGCCCACCCGGCCGGCGTGTCCGGGGTGCGCTTCTGCGGCGGCACCGCGCGACGGCTCACCCTCACCGCCCGCTCCGGCGCCCGGCCCTCCTGGACCGGGGACACGCAGGACGGGGCGCCCGGCCTCCCCGGCGCCGTGTTCTCCGTGGGTCCCGGCGGCGCGCCCGGCCTGTCCGGCTTCCCCGGCGAGGGCTCGTTCGCCGGCGCGTGCCTCACCCCGCCGGTGCGCGACCCCCGGGGCGGGTGGCACACGGTGGCGGTGCGGCCCGGGTCCGGCATCGCCGAGCACCTGGTCCTCGGCCCGGACGGCTCCGCCTGCGACGTGCGCCCGTTCGCGCTGCCCGGCGCGCCGCTGGTGCGGGCCCTCGGGCTCACCGAGCGGTTCCTGGTGGTCTTCGACCTGCCGGTGACCCATCACCGGGCCGCGGCCATGATGGGCTCGGCGGCCCCCTACCGGTGGCGGCCCGGTCGCACGGCGCGCATCGGCCTGCTGAACAGGAACGCCTGGGACCCGGCGGGCCCGCAGTGGTTCGCCGTCGACCCGTGCTTCGTGCCGGAGGTGGTGAACGCCTACGAGGACCGCGGCCGGGTGGTCGTGGACGCGGTGCGGCACGACCGGGCGTTCGAGGGCCCGTGGCGGGAGGGCGCGCGCGACACCGGCCCGGCGGGTGTGCACCGCTGGAGCCTCGACCCGTGGAGCGGCACGGCGACCGGGCGGCGGCTGGCCGGCGGAGTCTCGCAGGCCTGCGCCGACCCGCGGCACGCCGGCCGCCGGCACCACCTGGTCTTCTGCCGGAGCGAGGACGGCCGGTCGATCAACGGCCTGGACCTGGCCGCCGGCACCACCCAGGTGCGCGATTTCGGCCCGGGCGTGCGGGCGGGCCGGCCCGTCTTCGTTCCGCGCCCCGGCGACCTCGAGGGCGACGGCTGGATCATGGTCTTCACCGGGGACCGCGCCCGCAGGCGCGGCGAGCTGCTGGTGCTCGACGCGCTCAACCTGGCCGGCGCGCCGCAGGCGGTGGTCCACCTGCCCGACGCTCCGCCCGACACGCCGCACACCGCCTGGCTGGACGCCTGAGCCGGCCGATCCTCTCGGCACGACGGTGGCCCGACCGGCAGGCGTACGCCACCACGTGGGCGGGCCTCGCCCGCGGCGACCGGCGGGGCGGCTCAGGGGCCGCCCGGGCCGGGACGCGAGCCGCGGCCGTCACACCTGCGCGTCCACCGAGTGGACGATCGGGCGTACCTCCATGGCCCAGCGCCGGGCGTCCGGCCAGCTCGCCGCGATCTCCGCCGCCCGCTCGTCGCTCGCGCACTCGACGATGAGGTACCCGGCGAGCTGCTCCTTGGCCTCGGCGAACGGGCCGTCGGTGGTCACCGGGACGCCGTCGCGGACCCGCACCGTCGTGGCCCGCGAGGCGTCCGCCAGCGCCGCGCCGCCCACGCACTCACCCGACTTGACCAGCTCGGCCATCAGCGTGCCCACCTCGCCCATCATCGCGTCCTGCTCGTCCTGCGGCAGGGAGGCGATGACGGCGGGATTGTTGTAGATCATCAACATGTACTTCATGCGGACATCCTGGCACCCCGCGCGGGGCGATCAGGCGAACGCCTGTGCCAGCCAGGTCTTCCACGCGTCCTCGGCGGTCGCCAGGTCGACGCCACCGCCGAAACCGTGCTGCTCGACCACGACGGTGTCGCGGTAGCCGTGCATGAACATGTAGAGCGCGTCCGCGGTGCACACGCTCGGGATGCTCGGGTAGTCGGTGCGCTCCACGACCCCCTCGGCGGCCGGCAGGCCCGGGACGTTCAGCCGCACCCGGGTGCCCTTGGCGATCTCGGCCTCGGCGCTCAGCCCGAGCGCGGACTTGAACGTGCGCCACACGCGCTCGTGGTCGGGCACCTGCGGGCCGGGGACCAGCGTGTTGAACACCGAGGTACGCCCGGGGAAGTGCTTCAGGTAGGCGGCCAGCTTGTGCAGGTACATGCCGTCGCCCTTCTTCAGGGCGTCGTACTGCGCCTCCCAGTCATCGCCGAGGAAGCCGCTGTGCACCAGGCGCAGCACCGTGCTGCCCTGCCCGCGGCCCTCGATGAGGTAGTCGAAGGCCATGAACGTGCCGTCGGGGTTCTTGCCGGTCTCGTAGCCGAACCGCTTGCCGGGCTCCCAGTCGGTGACCGTCGCGGTCTCCGTGCGGCCCATCAGGGTGTGGCGCAGGGCGCCGCCCCCGCGGGGCTCGACCTCGTTGCGTCCCATGAACCACGAGTCGATGCCGGGCCCGGTGGCGATCGCCTCCCACACCTCCTCGGGCGTGGCGTCGAGCGCGATCTCCTCGCGCACCTCGAATTCGCGTGGCATGCCGCTCACTGCTCCTTGGTCGCTTTCGGGGTGGCGCCGGTCTCGCCGGGGCCACGGGTGATGCTCGGGTGGACGGCGACGACGATGCGGTGCGCCCGCCCGCCC
>NZ_BMNT01000037.1:0-42274 GCF_014646695.1 Sphaerisporangium melleum | reverse complement strand
CGTCGTGGTACCTGCCGACCAGGCCGGCCACCGCCTCGGACAGCTCACGGGCGAAGGCCGCGCGGTCGGCCGCCGAGACGAAGCGGACCTCGCCGTCGATGGCGAACGTCGCGACCTGCTTGCGCGCCCGGGCCGCCCCGGTGATCAACTGCCCCACGTCGCGCACCAGCCGCGAGGCCACCGCCAGCAGCCAGCGCGCCGAGAGCTGGTCGGGCGCACGGGCCGGATCAGGCTGCACCGGGGCCAGCGCCGCCGGCGAGATCACATACGAGGCCGCGCTGGCCCGCATGATCCGCTCGGTCACGTTGCCCTTACGCCGCTCCTCCACCAGCTCGACCAGCCCGTACCGCTCCAGGGTCTTCAGGTGGTAGTTCACCTTCTGCCGGGGCAGGCCCACCTTGGCCGCCAGCATGGTGGCCGACCCGGGCTCGGCCAGCTCGGCCAGCAGCCGCGCCCGCACAGGATCGAGCGAGACCTCGGCCGCCGCCGGGTCCTCGATCACCGCCACTTCCAACATGCCGCCACACTCCCAGCGACCGTCTTCGCCCGTCAAGGCGAGCCACTCCCCCGGCGCGCCGCCCCCGAACCTCGCGCGCCGCTCCTCCCTTTCCCGGGATCGCCCGCGCCCTTGGGGGCCGCGGCCTCCGCCGGGGTTCGCCCGCGTCACGGCGACCGGCCGGAGCCGGCCGGTCGGCCGACGCCGATCAGAGCACCGCCGGGCCGTACCGCTGCAACAGAGCGCTTTTGTCGGGTTTGCCGCTGGCCGCGACCGGAACGGCCGGCACCGTCGTGACCGTCCGGGGGACGCTCTCCTCTCCGAGGTCGGCGCGCACCAGCTCCCTCAGCGCGTCCGGCTCGGGGCTGCGGCCGGCGGCCGGGACGATGAACGCGTGGACGGCCTCCCCGGTCCGCTCGTCCGGCGCGCCGGCCACGTAGGCCTCGGCCACGCCGGGATGGCCCGCCAGCACCCGCTCGATGGGGCCGGCGTACACGACGGCGGCGTTGACCAGGATGATGTCCCTGGCCCGGCCGACCAGGTACAGCAGGCCGGTCTCGTCGAGGTGGCCGAGGTCGCGGGTGCGCAGCCAGCCGTCCAGCAGCGCCTCCCGGCTCTCCTCCGGCCGCCCCCAGTAGCCCGTCATCTGGTACGGGGTACGGACGAAGATCTCCCCGGTCCGCCCGGTGGCGACCGGACGGCCCTCCTCGTCGCGCACGCTGATCTCCACCAAGGAGTGCGGGCGGCCGACCGAGGCGGGCGCACGGCCGGGGAACCGGGCGATGTCGCCGGGGGTGAGCATGGAGATCAACCCCGACTCGGTGGTCCCGTACCCGTTGTAGACCACCGGGCCCAGCCGCCGCATGGCCTCGGTCAGCCGGTGCGGGCTGAGCGGCGATCCGCCGATCACCAGGGCCCGCAGGCCGCTCAGGCCGGCCGGCCGGTCGCGGAGCAGGTCGAGCATCTGGGCCAGCCGGGGCGCGGCCATGACCGAGCCGGTGATCCGGTGGCGCTCGATCGCGTGCGGGAACAGCGGGCCGGCGCCCTCCTCGGGGATCACCGCGGTGCCGCCACCGAGCAGGCACAGCAGCAGATAGTCCAGGATCACCGTGCTGGACAGGGTGCCGAACAGCAGGAAGCGCTCGAAGGACTCGGCGAAGGCGGTCGCGAGCGGGGACCAGAGGCCGGGCTGCCAGGACCAGTGCGTCCCGAGCCCTCGGTAGGTGAGCGCGCAGCCCTTGGGCTCGCCGGTGCTGCCGCTGGTGAAGGTCAGCAGGGCCACGTCGTCCGGGCGGGCGGTGACGGCGGGGAAGCCGTCGCCGCCGGGATGGGCCAGCAGATCGAGCGCGCCGGCGACGGGTCCCAGTGACAGCACCGTGGCAGGCCCGGCGGCGCTGAGCAGTTCCGGCCGCATCGTCGTCTCGTCGACGACCACCGCGTCGATGTCCAGGCCGAGCACATGGGCGAGCAGGCGAGGAGAGTAGCCGGGGCGCACGCACAGCACACGGCAGCCCAGCGCGTGCGCGGCCATGTGCACCGCGAACGCCTCCGGCGAGACGCCGGTGCGCAGGGCGACTCCCCGGCCGGGCCCAAGACCCGCGTCCTGCAGCGCGGCGGCCAGACGCCGGATGAGGTCCAGCAGCTCACCCCGTGAGATGAGCCGGTCCCCGTGTTCGAAGGCCGGGCTGCCGGGCGAGCCCCGCAGCGCCTCGAGCAGGGGGTACGGGAACGGCGGCTCGGCACCGTCGTGCATGTCCGGCTCCTCGTGGTCAGGTCGCCGGACCGCCTTGACGACACGGTCGGCGGAGGTGTCGGTAGATGACCGGCTTGTCGCTCCGCAATGGTAGGCAGTGCACCGCCGAAACAGGGCAAGAACGGCCCACCCGCTTGCGCGCGTCATCGGCGCGGTACCACGACCCCTCCGAAGCGGCACCCACGCCGGTCAGGGCGACGCCGGTGACGCGGATGCGCTCGCCGAGCGGCTCCCCGGCGTGCCGGCGCCCGGCGGCCTGGTCCGGCGGATCGCTCCGGCGTGAGCCGGTGCCGGGCTCACGATCAGCCGGCCGGGCGCTCCTCGATGGCCTCGACCCGGCTGGGATAGAACGCCAGGTGCCCTTCGATCTCGGCGACCGCCGGATAAGGGCTCTCGTAGGACCACGCCGCCTCGGCCTCGCGCGGCCCGCCATCGAGGAGGCGGTAGTAGGAGGCGTCGCCCTTGTAGGGACAGTAGGTCGCGTGGCCGGTGCGTTCGAGCCGGGTCATCTCGACGTCCGCGCGCGGGATGTACAGCACCGGCGGATAGTCGGCCTCGCGCAGCGTCAGGGCGGCACGGCTGTCGGCGAGCACCCGGCCCCCGGCCATGACCACCACGCGGGCGGGGTTGCGTTCGATCGTGATCGGATGGTCGCGCCCCGGCGTCGCCACGGGCCTGATCATGGTCATCCCTCCCTCGGTCCGCCGGAGCCCGCCCGGGAGCGGCGCGGCACACGGCTTGCGCTCTCCTGGCCGGGCAGGCGCCTCCGGCGTCCCACCAGACTAATCCGCGCAGGGCGCATACCGGACGCGGACGCGGCGCCGGCGTCCGGCGGGGAAGGCGTCGCGACCTGACGGCTCCGCCGGCGACGGCCCGGCACCGGAACGTCGACGCGCGCGGGAGGAGGCGCCGGAGAAGTTCACGGCCGGCCGATGATTCTTTCATGTAAACCCGTCAGGAATTATCGGGTATGGTGGTCGGACGGCCGGTCGACAGGGGTGCCCAAGGGTACGGGACACCCCCTATGACCAGCGCGATTCTTCGTCAGCACCCCCTTCCGCCGTTTATTGTTTCGGACGTGCCGATGAACAAAAACGACCCGACAAGCTCCCTGCCGGTCCTCCGGCCCGATCTCTCCGCCCTCGTCATCGCTCCCCCCGGCGACGAACCCGGCAACTGGGTGGGCGCGCCGAGCTCCGTCTACAGCGACGGGGTGTACCACCTCGCCTATCGCCTGCGCCGCCCGATCGGTGAGGGGCGCGGCTACGCCGTCGCGGTGGCCCGCTCATCGGACGGCGAGCGGTTCGAGACGGTCTACACGCTGACCCGTGAGGAGGCCGACACCGAGTCGCTGGAGCGGCCCGCCCTCGTACGCACCCCCGAGGGCCGGTGGCGGCTCTACATCAGCTGCGCCACCTATGGCACCAAGCACTGGCGGGTGGAGGTCATGGAGGCCGCCGACCCGGCCGGGTTCGACCCCGCGCAACGCAAGATCGTGCTGCCCGGCGACCCCAAGACCGGCGTCAAGGACCCCGTGGTCGTCCACCGGAACGGCATGTGGCATCTGTGGGCCTCCTGCCACCCGCTCGCCGAGCCGGGTGAGGAGGACCAGATGGTCACCGACTACGCCACCAGCGCCGACGGGCTGGAGTGGACCTGGGAGGGCACCGCGCTCACCGGCCGCCCCGGCTGCTGGGACTCGCGCGGCGCCAGGGTCACTTCGGTCGTGCACATGGGCGACACGATCTTGGCCACCTATGACGGACGGGCGAGCGCCGCGGAGAACTACGAGGAGCGCACCGGCCTGGCGGTCGGCTCCGAGTACGCGACGCTCACTCCGGCCGGCACCGAGCCGATCGCCGAATCGCCGTACGGCGGGCTGCGCTACCTGGACATCCTCGAGCTTCCGGGCGGCCGGCGGCGCCTCTACTACGAGATCACCCGCGAGGACGGCGCGCACGAGCTGCGCACCGAGCTGCACTGACGGCCGCCCGGCACCCACCCGGCGCGCCGGGTAAGCGGGACCCGCTCACCCGGGCGGCGGGCATGACGAGGACGCGCCCGCACGCCCGGTCGTGTCGCGGGGAGGGCGGGAGCCGGTCAGTGGACGCGCGGACGGCCGTTGCGCGCCTGACGCTGGCCGGGCGGCCGGTCGCCCATCAGGCCGCCCGAGCGGTCCCTCGGGCGCAGCCAGTCACCGAAGTGCTCTCCGGTCACCTGTTCCAGCAGCGCGATGTCGTCACGGAAGCGGGGGATCAGCGCCTGGCGCTGCTCCCAGCCGAGCGGGCGGCGCGGCCGGCCGTTGTCCTGCATCACCTTCTCCAGCGGCTCGACGATCCGGGACGCCACCGTCCCGGGCAGACGGCGCCCCGCCGTCACCCCCAGTCGCACGAGCCGCGACAGCGCCCGGTGGCGCAGCGTCGGCTCGGGGTGGGCGGTGACGTTCTCCCGCGGGACCTCGCCGATCATTCCTTCCCGCACGCCGAGGAACGCGCAGATCCGGTCGAGCGTCTCGGCCGGGGCGTCGACCAGGTCGCGATAGCGGAACAGCAGGACGTTCTCCCGCGGGAAGAGCGTGAACAGGTGCTCGAGCTGCTCGCCGTACCTGCCGAGTGACACGTAGTGCCAGAACGCCGACCAGCCGGCGGCGATGCGGCGATCCTCCTCGGCGCATGCGCGCACCACGTCCCCGATCGGCTCCAGGCCGGCCGACCACAGGTGGGTCCAGTTGGAGTGGGCCCGTTCGACCGGGTCGCGCAGCACCACGATGAGCCGGGCTCCGGGGATCATGGCGCGGATGCGGCGCTGCGCCTGCCGGTCGTACAGGTAGAACGGGGTGGACTCCCCCTTGAGCGCTCCCGCCGGAGCCGCCGCGAACAGCGCTTCGTAGTCCGCCCGGCGCCAGACGTGCTCCTTGAAGGTCTGCGCGTCACCCGGGCCGCCGCGATCCGGGGGCGGCCCGTCGGTGAGGAAGAACTTCGGTTCCTTGACGGCGGACATGAAAATCTGGGGATGTCGGGCGAGCGCCGCGTGCAGCGCCGTGGTGCCCGCTTTGGGCGCTCCGATCACCAGGAAATCCGGTAGGGACATCCGATCTCCTCGGTCAGACCACATCACCCCGCATTATACCCACTTAAGCTATAGGTAATAGGGATTTAATGGGTACTTGCGCGATCCCTGCCCGTCGATCTCCACCGGGAACGAAAGGATCTCCCCCGATGAAGCGACCCCCGCGACCGCTCACGAGCCGGCACGCCATGAGCCGCTGAGACGTTCCCCGCCGCGCCGGGCGCGCGAGCGAGCATCTCGCCGCCGCCTCGTTCGGCGAGGCCACCGCCCGGCGCGTCAGGCCGTCGTCGGTTCGCGATGCGAGGCCAGCGCGGCGTGGTGGTCAGCGTCGCCGGGACCATGGGGATCGGCGTGGACGGTGGCCGCCCGCAACCGGGCGACCTGGTGGATCAGCCGGTGCTCCGCCTCGACGGCCACCGCGTGCGCCTCGACCAGGGACAGGTGGTGATCGACCTTGATGTCCACCTCGGCGCGCAGAGCGTGGCCGATCCACCGCATCCGCACCGCGCCCACCCCGCGCACTCCCGGTGTACCGGCCAGCACGCGCTCGGCCTGGTCGAGCAGGGCCGGGTCGACGGCGTCCATCAACCGGTGGTAGATCTCCCGGGCCGCGCCGCGCAGCACCATCACGATCGCCAGGGTGATCACCAGGCCGACGAGGGGGTCGGCGAGCGGGAACCCGAGCGCGGAGCCACCGGCGCCCAGCAGCACGGCCAGCGAGGTGAAACCGTCGGTGCGGGCGTGCAGGCCGTCGGCGACCAGAGCGGCCGAGCCGATCTCACGCCCGACCCTGATCCGGTAGCGCGCGACCCACTCGTTGCCGAGGAAGCCGATCAGACCGGCGGCGGCCACCCAGCCCAGCGCGCGGACGTCCTGCGGGGCGAGCAGGCGCTGCACGGCCTCATATCCCGCGGCGATCGCCGAGACCGCGATGATCACCACGATCACCAGCCCGGCGAGGTCCTCCGCCTTGCCGTAGCCATAGGTGTACCTGCGGGTGGCCACGCGCCGGCCCAGCCAGAAGGCGATGCCGAGCGGTACGGCGGTCAGCGCGTCGGCGAAGTTGTGCAGGGTGTCGCCCAGCAGGGCGACCGAACCGGAGAAGGCGACGATCACGGCCTGGGCCAGTGCGGTGACCGTCAGCGCCGCGAAGGACAGCCCGAGCACGCGCAGGCCGCGACTGCTGGACTCCAGTGCCGTGTCGGTCTTGTCGGCACTGTCATGACTGTGCGGTGTGACCAGGTGGGAGAGCCACGCCGCCACCCGGCCCAGGCCGCTCCGCGCCTCCCCGTGCCCCCCGTCATGCCCATGCCCATGCCCATGCCCATGCCCATGGCCGTGCCCGTGCTCTTGTCCGTGTTCGGGGCTTGGTTCGTGGCCATCCCCGTGCCGGTGTCCTGGGCCGTGGTCGTGCTCACGCTCATCGGCCCGGCCGTCCGCGCGGCCCGTGTCCGTCGCCGGGTCGCGGCCGTCGCTCTCGTCCTGGTCGCCGCCGTAAGGCCCGGCCTCGGGCGGGGCCGCCGTCCGCTCCGGCGTCCCCTCTCGGTCCAGGTCCGGTTCGCGTTCAGCGGCCGGCCACGGGTGTGGACGCCCGTGGCCGTGCCCTGGATGATCTCCGGGAGATGACGATCGGGGCCGTTGCTGGTCGGACATGGCTGCCTCGCTTGCGCACGGGGGGTCTCGCGAGGAGTATATGTAGTCATGTACGCACGCGACAACGTATCAGGTGCGCATCCCTTGCAGCAGAACCCCACGTCCGCTCAGGTCGAGACGGCGGTGGAGGCGTTCCGCATGCTCAGCGACGGGACACGCCTTCGCCTGATGTGGCTGCTGGTCTCCGGCGAGTACGACGTCTCCTCGCTGGCGGAGACCATCGGAGTGGCGCGCCCTTCGGTCTCCCAGCACCTGGCCAAGCTGCGCCTGGCCGGGCTGGTCGACAGCCGCCGGGACGGCCGCCGTGTCCTGTACCGGGCGCGCGACGCCCATGTGCGTCGGCTGATCTCCGAGGCGCTGTTCCACGCCGACCACGAGGTGTCCGGCATCCCGCGCCACGAGAGCTGAACCACACCGCGCCCGCCCCATGGGAGCCGGCCGGGGGCATCCCGCGATCGCTCCCGCAGTCCGGTGGCGGGCGGGGCGGACACCCCGCCCGCCCCGGCCGGCTCACGTCCAGGTGTAGTCGATCTCGCGTCCGATCTCGGCGTACCCCGCCCGCTGGAAGGCACGGGCCATCGGCACGTTGCCCACGTCGGTGGACGCGCGGACCCGGGGGACGCCCTCGGCGGCCAGGATGCGGGTGCCCTCGGCGAGGATCTCGTCCACGTGGCCGTTCCCGCGGCGGCCCGGCACGACGCCGATGTAGGCGATGATCGGGTTGTAGGAGTTGTGCGCGGGAATGACGAAGCCCACGGGATCGCCGCCCGGCAGCGTGGCGACCCGCCACCAGTCGCGCGGGCTCTGGTAGCCCGCCAGCTCCTCCTCGTACTGCCGCACCGCCGCCTCGCGGGCGGACATGCGGGTGAGCTCCTCCCGGCCGTGCGCGTCGAGCGTGCCCCGCAGGACCTCGGTCATCAGGTCCACCAGTTCGTCGCGGCCCGCGACCGGGCGGAACACCAGGCGGCCGGTCGGAGCCGGGATGTCCGTGCCGGGCCGCCACTCCAGGCGCAGCCGCTCGACGAACAGCCGGGCGCCGGTCCGTTCGAGCGCCGTGACCCGGGTCTCGACCACGCTGCGCGCCGCCGGGTCCTGGCGCCACCGCGGCGGCAGGTAACGGAGGTACTCCGGCGGCCGGGCGCCGTCCCGCAGCACCTGCGCCATGGCGGTCCGCAGCAGGCGGACCCCGTCCTCGACGGCATCTGATCCGCCGGTCGCCTCGGCCAGGTCGAAGACGTCGAGCAGGAACGGCGCGGCGTCTCCCGGCCTGCTCCACCAGGCGAGCCTGGCGACGAGCCGGTCACCGCGCAGCGCGACCCACATCCAGCCGGGATGCCGCCGGCCGGAGGCGAGGTCATCGGCCAGCTCGTCGTCGAGCATGTAGGACAGCCGGGTGAACAGGCCCAGCTCTTCGGGCCCGGTGATCGGGCGGATGGTCAGTTCTCGTTGTGGTGCGAAGGTCAAGGCACTCTCCTGCGAAGGGCGCGCCCGCCTCGCTCCGGTGGTCAGCGCGGGCGCGCGACCTCGGAGGACACGAACGCGGTGATCGGGGTGAACATCGCTCTTGCCTCCTCTCGTGTCGGGCCCGCCGCTCTCCGGCCGGGCGTAGGGCCACAAGATCTACCACGGCGGCCCACCCGCCCCGCAACCGCTTTTCCGCCCCCGCGCCCATCCGCCTCCGCCGGGTTCGGACGCCCGGGTGATCGCCGCGAGGCGCGGTGCGGCGGCTGCTCGGGGGTGGTGGAAGGATGAGCGGGTGCCGCCTTCCATCGACCGCAGCGGCGCCGGAGACCCGGTGCGCACCCTCGAACTGCTCTGGAGGCATCCAGGAGCCCCGTCCTCCCACCGTGGGCCCCGCCACAGCCTCACGGTCGACGAGGTGGTGGACGCGGCCATCGCCATCGCCGACGCCGAGGGCCTGGCCGCGGTGACCATGCGCCGGGTCGCGCAGCGGCTCGGGGTGGGCGCCATGTCCCTGTACACCTACGTCCCCGGCAAGGCCGAGCTGCTCGACCTGATGCTCGACACCGTGTTCGGCCGGATGCCGCGCCCCGGCCTGTCCGGCCTGCCGTGGCGGGAGCGCCTGGCGGCCATCGCCCGCGCCAACCGCGACCTGTACGAGCGCCACCCCTGGGTATCCGCCGTCTCGACCACCCGGCCCCCGCTCGGGCCGGGCCTGCTGGCCAAGTACGAGTACGAGCTGCGGGCCTTCGAGGGCCTCGGCCTGGACGACGTCGAGATGGACGACGCGCTCAGCTACCTGCTGGGCTTCGTCCACGCCTCCGCCCGCGCGGCGGCCGACGCGCGGGCCTTCGAGCATGAGGGCGCGCTGACCGACCAGCAGTGGTGGGAGGCGAGCGCCCCCATGCTCGCCCAGGTCTTCGACGCCGAGAAGTACCCCACCGCGGCCCGGGTGGGCGCGGCGGCGGGCGAGGCGCACAACGCGGCCTACGCCCCCGGCCACGCCTACGAGTTCGGGCTGCGGCGTGTCCTGGACGGCCTCGGTGTGCTCATCGAGCAGCGCCGCGCCCCGGTCCCGCCCGCCGGGCCCTGACCTTCGCCCCTCCGCCTCCGCACCCCGGCGGGGTGATCAGCGGTCCAGGGTGCGGTAGCGGTGGACCGACAGCGGGAAGAACACCGCCAGCAGCACCAGCGGCCAGGCCAGTGCCAGCAGCGAGGCGTGCTGCGCGGCCCACGATCCCCCGCCCCACCCGGGGTTGCCGAACAGCTCCCGGGTGGCGGCCACCGTCGCCGACATCGGGTTCCATTCGGCGATCGCGCCGAGCCATCCCGGCATCGTGGCGGGCGACGCGAAGGTGTTGGACAGGAAGCCGAGCGGCCACACCAGGATCTGCATCGCCATCACCGCTTCGGGGTTGCGTACCACCAGCCCGAGGTAGACGCCGGCCCACAGCAGGGCGAAGCGCAGCAGCAACAGCAGGCCGACGGCCGCGAGGGCCCGGCCCGGGCCCTCGTGCCAGCGCCAGCCGACCGCCGCCCCGACGGCGATCATGACGGCCAGGCCGACCACGGAGTTCAGCATGTCCGCCGCGCAGCGCCCGGTCACCACGGCCGAGGAGGACATCGGCAGTGAGCGGAACCGGTCGGTCACTCCCCTGGCGGCGTCGGTGCTGATCGCGGTGAAGGTCGCCTCGAGGCCGAACACCATGGTCAGGGCGAACATGCCGGGCATCAGGAACTCGCGGTAGTCCCCGCCGCCGGGGATGGTCATGCCGCCGCCGAACAGGTAGGCGAACATGAGGACCACCATGACCGGGAACAGCAGCTCGACCGCGACCATGGCCGGCCGGCGGGCGCGGTGCGACAGGTCCCGGCGGGTGATGACCCAGCCGTCGGCCAGCGCCCAGCGCAGCCGGTCGGCGAGGGTGCGGGCGGGCGCGGGCACCGCAGGGGCGTCGGTCATGATCGTCATCGGTTCTCCTTGAACGTGGCCGGCCTCATGCGGCGGTCCCCTCGGCGGCGGAGGGCTCCGCCGGCCCCATCGGGCCGCTGGAGCCCGCGGACTCGGCGGTGTGTCCGGTGAGGTGCAGGAACACCTCGTCCAGGGTGGGGCGGCGCAGGGCGATGTCCTCGATCGGCAGGCCGGCCTCCTGGAGCGCCGAGGCCACGGCGGTGAGCGCGGCCACCCGGTCGCGGACCGGGACGCTCACCCGCCTGCGGTCGTCGTCGCGGTCCGGCCGCGCGCCGGCCACCCGTTCCGCGACGGCCGCCGCGGTGGCGACGTCGCCGGCGTCCCGTACGACCACCTCGATGCGGTCGCCGCCGATGAGCGACTTCAGCTCCTCGGGTGTGCCCTCGGCGATGACCCGGCCGGCCTCCATGACGTGGATCCGGCCGGCCAGCCGGTCGGCCTCCTCCAGGTACTGCGTGGTGAGCAGCACGGTGGTGCCGGCGGCCACCAGCGAGGCCACCGCCTGCCAGACCTCGCCCCGCCCGCGCGGGTCCAGTCCGGTGGTGGGCTCGTCGAGGAACAGCACGGGCGGGGCGAGGATGAGGCTCGCCGCCAGGTCGAGCCTGCGGCGCATGCCGCCCGAGTAGCCGCTGACCGGCTTGTCGCCGGTGCCGGCGAGATCGAACCGTTCGAGCAGTTCGTCCGCCCGGCGGCGCGCCGCCGCCGCGCCGAGGTGGTAGAGGCGGCCGAACATCACGAGGTTCTGCCTGCCGCTCAGCACCTCGTCGAGCGCGGCGTGCTGCCCGACCAGGCCGATGCGGAAGCGCACCTGCTCCGCCTGGCGCACCACGTCGAACCCCGCCACCCGAGCGTGGCCGGCGTCGGGCCGCAGCAGGGTGGTCAGGATGCGCACCGCCGTCGTCTTGCCAGCGCCGTTCGGCCCGAGCAGCCCGCAGACCGTGCCCTCGGGGACGGCGAGGTCGAACCCCGCCAGCGCCTGGGTGCCGCCGTACCGCTTGCGCAGTCCCTCGGCGAGGATCGCATGTCGCGTCGAACCCACTCCACACCCTCCGTCTACTCCGTACGCTGTACTCCGTACAACGTACCAGTAGGACGGCTCGGTGCGCGCGCCGCGCGTGGCCTTACTTGTCGATGTGGTAGCGGTCGCCGTACACCTTCCAGGTCAGCGGCGGGTTCAGGTCCAGGTTGCCCGCCTTGAGGAAGACCCGCTGCGCGGTGCCGACCCTGCTGGTGTCGCCGTGCGCCTCCTCGATCCTCATGGCGGCCTCGCGCGCGTCGAGAAAGGCGTTGAGGTAGGCCGTCTCGTCGCCGCCCCGCGCCGGAGGCCTCGCCTTCCGCAGGGCACGGCTCCTGATGCCGCCGAAGCTTTCGGCGTCCTCGCCGGGGCCGTGCATGACCATGGCGTCGTAGTAGGCGAACTGCCCGAGGGCGCGCAGGCCGTCCGCCTTGGCCTGCGCGACCGCCGGGTCGAAGTACACCCGGTCGCGCTCGTCGTCCTGGGCCCTTTGGAAGGCCGCGTCCTCGGCGGCCGTCTTCCACGCCTTGACGAAGCCGGCGCCGAGCCCCTTGTGCGAGTCGGTGCCCTCGACCGCGCGCAGCGCCGGCAGGTACCTCGCCATGACGTTGCCGGGCTCGCGCCGGGCGTAGAGTTCGGCCAGTCGCAGCATGTCGCCGGTGCCGGAGCAGAAGCCGATGATGCCGGCGGTGTACCCCCGGCCGTCGTCGATGTCCTCGATGTAGCCATACTGGGCGCGCCAGTCGAGCGAGGAGTTCTCCGCGCTCGACACCAGCCGCATGGCGATCTCCTTCTTGGCGGGGCCGGCGAGGCCGGCCGGGACGGCCGGCCCGCGTTCCCTCTCGGCCGGCGGGTTCGCCGCGGCCGCGCCGCCCCCGCCGGGCGCGCAGGCGGAGAGCAGAGCCGCGGCCAGTGCGGGGATGAGCAGGAGGTACGCCGGGAAGAGCCGTGAAACCGGGGGGCTCGGCACCTGATCTCCTAAAAAGTTAAGAAACTTTACTAACAAAGAGAAGCATCGGCCGCGAAGGCCTGTCAACGGCCGCGAGCGGTGGCGGGGTGCGCCGTTGACCATGCGCGGGGCTACGGGGAATGGAAGAGTGGCCGGTGCGCGGGCCGGAACGCGCAGGGGTTATGGTCAGCCGGTGACGGACTTTCGGCAATGTGGACGATTGGCGGCGTGGCAGGAGGGTGCCGGTGGATCGCGAGGGGCATGCGCCCGCGCAGTGGCCGATCACCGATGATCTCAGCATGTTGCGGGGACAGGTGAACGACTACGCGGCACGCGCCGGCCTGGCCGGGGTGCGCCTGCAGGACCTCGTGCTGGCGGTGAACGAGGCCGCCGCCAACGTCCTCGACCACGCCCACGGCGAGGGACACGTCGAGGCGTGGCACGACGACGGCTCGGTCACCGTGGAGGTGCACGACCGCCTCGGGCGGCTGGTGCCGGCCCACGCCGACGCCGGCAACCCGGGGGTGACCACATTGCGCGGCCGGGGACTGTGGCTGATGCGGCAGCTCTGCGACGAGGTGCGGATCACCCGGAACGCCGACGGGTCGGCCGTGCTGCTGCGCCAGGCCATCGAACCGGCCGGGGCGGGCCGGCCGCTCGGCCCGGCCACCTGAGGTGCCGGCGCCCGCCCCCGGCCGCACGGCCTCCGGACCACCAACGCCCCGGACCCCCGCCATCGCCCCCGGCACCGCTCGTGATCCCGCCTCCCCGGTGATCGGCACCACCTTGCCGATCACGTACGACCCGATCGGTGGGCAGGCGTGCCTGCTTGGCATATCGTCCTCGATGTGGAGCATCCGCTGTTGGAACGCGCGCCGGTCCCGGTGACCACTCCCTGCTGTCCTCCCCCGTCCGCCTGTCGTCCCTCATCGCTCGCCCATGAGTAGGTCCCCCATGAACTTCACCGTACGGGTCGACGGCGGGTCCGCCGACGGCCTCCTCCCCTTCCCGGTGCGCACCCTGGTCCTGACGGGGGAACTGGACCATGGCAGCGCGCCGCACCTGCGCAAGGCCCTGGAGGCGGCCTACGCCGATCAGTGCCGGCACCTGATCATCGACGTCACCGGCCTGGCGTTCTGCGACTCGACCGGCATCAGCGTGTTCCTGGCCGCCCGGCAGACACTGGCGCAGCGCGACGGCAGCGTCGCGCTGGCCGGGCTGAACGCCCGGGTCCAGCGGACCTTCCGCCTGACCGGGGTGGCCGACGCCTTCGCGACCTACTCCACCGCCGACGAGGCCCGCGCCGCCATCACCCCTTCTTGACCCGCTCCCTTCACCGCGCCCGCGCGCGCCGCAGCCGCGCGGGCCGGTCGATCACGCATATCGGTCTTGACCGGATCATTGACCCTTCCAACGGGAAAAGTTACGTTACGTCGGCAGGGCGGGGGGTCCTGGCTTTTCCGAAGGGAGAACCGTCCTCATGGTCCGACGAACGCTCCTGTCCATCGCGGCGGCCGCGCTGCTGGTCGCCGTCGGCGCACCGCCGGCGGCGCACGCGGCGGACGGCGTGCGCACGCCCGCCACGGCGTCCTACACCGTCAGCCTGACCGCCAACTCCTCGGGCAGCACGTGGACCGGGCACGAGAGTGCCACCTTCACCAACGCCTCGGCCGATCCCCTGCCGGAGGTCTATCTGCGGCTGTGGGACAACTACCACGGCAGTTGCCCCTCCAGCACGCCGATCACCGTCACCGGCGTGACCGGCGGCACCGCCTCGCCGCTGTCGGCCGGCTGCACCGCCATGAAGATCACCCTGCCGGCGCCGCTGGCCCAGGGCCAGAGCGCCACCATCGGGTTCGACCTGAGCATCACGGTGCCGAACGGCACCGACCGGTTCGGCCGCGACGGGTCCTACGCATTCGTCGGCAACGCGCTGCCGGTGCTGGCCGTCCGGGACGGCGCCGGCTGGCACCTCGACCCCTACACCAACAACGGCGAGTCGTTCTACCAGTTGATCAGCGACTACACCGTCACCCTCGACCACCCCTCCACGCTGCTCGTCCCGGCGACCGGCACCTCGGTGGACACCCCGGGAAGCTCCGGGCGCACCGTGACCACCGCCACCGCCAAGAAGGTGCGGGAGTTCGCCTGGGCGGCCGGGCCGTTCACCAAGACCACCGGCACGACCAGCACGGGCGTCACGGTGAACATCTACCGGACCAGCGGGGTGAGCTCCACCAGCGCCTCCTCGCTGATGACCACCGCCCGCAACTCGCTCGTCGCGCACGCCGGCCGCTTCGGCGCCTACCCCTACGGCGAGGTCGACGTGGTGCTCGACAACAACTTCTGGTTCGGCGGGATGGAGTACCCCGGTTTCGTGCTGAACACCACCAGCTCCACCGCCCTCGCCCATGAGCTGGCCCACCAGTGGTGGTACGGCATCGTGGGCGACGACGAGTACACCAGCCCCTGGCTGGACGAGGCGTTCGCCGACTACTCCACCGATCTGTACAACGGCCTGTCCGGTACCAACTGCTGGAACAGCGTCTCGTGGCAGTCGTCCGCCGAGAAGATCAGCAACTCGATGGCGTACTGGGACGCGCACTCCGGCCGGTACGGCACGGTGGTCTACAACTACGGCAAGTGCGCGCTGCACGACCTGCGCCGGGCCATCGGCACCACGGCCATGCAGAACCTGCTGAACGCCTACGCCGCCGCGCACTGGTACGGCATCTCCACCACCGCCGAGTTCAAGGCCGCCGCGCAGGCGGCCACCTCGGTCGATCTGTCGTCCTTCTGGACCACGCACCGCATCGACGGCTGAGGCCGTACACGCCGCTCCCCGGCCGGCCGGACCTGAACAATGGTTCAGGTCCGGCTAGCCTGGTCCGCATGACACGAGTCTCCTGGCAGGCCACCGAGCTGACGGTGGGCGAACTGTCCGACCGCAGCGGGGTGCCCCCGTCGGCCCTGCGGTTCTACGAGCGGCAAGGCCTGATCAACAGCCGGCGCACCGCGGGCAACCAGCGGCGCTACAGCCGTGACACGCTGCGCCGGGTCGCGTTCGTGCGCGCCTCCCAGCGCGTCGGCATCCCGCTCGCGACCATTCGCGAGGTGCTGTCCCTGCTGCCCGAGGAGCGCACCCCGACCCGGCAGGACTGGGCACGCGTGTCGGAGTGCTGGCGCGATGACCTCAACGCCCGCATCAAACAGCTGGAGCACCTGCGCGACCGTCTCACCGACTGCATCGGCTGCGGCTGCCTGTCCATCGACGTGTGCACGCTCGCCAACCCCCAGGACGCCCTGGGCGAGCAGGGGCCGGGCGCCCGGCGGCTGCTCCCTCCGGCGCCGGTGTCCCCGAGCGCGGCCGCCGCGCGTCTCATCGCCGATTCCACCGGCGCGCACGACGGCGCGGCACGGTCCGGGGCCACGGCGGATGGCACGGAGCGTGCCACAGAGTGCGAAGTATGTAACATTTAGTGGCATTTTCCGTGTGCTTTGGCGGCCCGTCACCTCCTCCACGCGATGCTCGATGAGGAGGAGGTGCCCGTGACGCACAACACGACCCGGCCACGCATCGTCGTCGGCGTGAGCCACTCCCCCGCCGCCACCGCCGCCCTGCGCTGGGCCCTCGGCGAGGCCGGACTCCGGGGCGCGGAGATCGAACCGGTGCACGCCTGGCAGTGGTCCGGGCAGCACCGCGCGTCCTACGCCCCGATGGGCACCTGGCGCTCCCACGACGAGGAGTACGCCGCGGCGAGGGAACAGACCCGCCGCGTCGTCGGCCACGTGGCCCCCTGTCTGGAACCCATCGTGACCCACGGCCCGCCCGCCCAGGTGCTGCTGACCCACTGCGAGGGCGCCGAGATGCTGGTGCTCGGCATCCGCAACCCCGAACCCGGCACGCCGGTCGCCGCCACCCCCGTGGTGGTCGCGTGCATCATGAGCGCCCCCTGCCCCGTCGTGGTCGTCTCCCCCCGGTCGATCGCCCTGCGCCCCGTACCCGCCCACGCCGGGGGCCTCACCGCGGCGCCGGCCCGGTGACCTCCCCTGCCCCCTCCCGCGGGACGGCCGGGTCGCCGTACATCGCCGCCAGGCGCGCCACCGTGGCCGCCATCGCCGCGCGCAGCTCGGGCGGCCCCAGCACCTCAAGGCCGTCCCCCATGCGCAGCAACTGCCAGCAGGCGTGCCGGACCGACTCCACCGGCAGGCGCAGCACCCGCCGGCCGTCCTGCCCGGCCGGCTCCGCCTCGGCCAGGGCGGCATCGACCGGCCGGGTGCCCATCGTGTAGCGCAGCAGGTCCTCGGCGCCGGGCGCCAGCCGCACCGTCACCTCGGCGGTGTACATCCGCTCGCGGAAGTCCTCGGAGTACGACCGCCAGAACGCGGCCAGGTCGAAGTCCTCAGGACGGGCGAAGCGGCCGGGCAGCACCTCCAGCGAGCGGATGCGCGAGACGCGGTAGGTGCGCGCCGGCGCCCCCTCGGGCGCCGCGACCAGGTACCAGGAACCGCCCTTGAGCACCAGCCCGTACGGGCGGACCTCGCGTACCACCTCGGCCGGCCCCCACCGGCGGTACAGCATGCGCAGCCGGCGCCCCTCCCACACCGCGTCGGCGACCTCCCCGAGGAACGGCACGTCGTCGGCGTCGCGGTACCAGCCGGGCACGTCCAGCAGGAAGCGCTCGCGCATGCGCGAGGCCTGCGAGCGCGGCTCGGGCGGCAGCGCGGCCAGCAGCTTCAACTCGGCGGCGGCGGCCACCTCGGCCAGGCCCAGCTCGGCCGCCGGGCCCGGCAGCCCGGCCAGGAACAGCGAGGCCGCCTCCTCGGCGGTCAGGCCGTTCAGCCGGGTGCGGTAGCCGTCCAGCAGCCGGTAGCCACCCGCCGGGCCCCGGTCGGCGTACACCGGCACACCCGCCGACGACAGCGCCTCCACGTCGCGGTAGACCGTCCGCACCGACACCTCCAGCTCCCGCGACAGCTCGGCGGCCGTCATATGGCCGCGGGCCTGCAGGAGCAGCAGCAGGGAGATCAACCGGCTCGCGCGCACTCCCCAAGTCTCCACGATCGGCCCGAGCGCGGCGCGCTCGCACCGGAAGGCCCCTCGATGACGCGCGGCCCCGGGATCGGCGGCGGCGTCAGATGTCCTCGCCCTCGTCCACACCCGGCAGGGTCGGCCGCGGGGACACCGTGCCGCTCTCGCCCGGCGAGGGCGACGGCGACTGCGTCGGCTTGCGCGTCTCACCCGGCGAGGGCACCGGCGGCGGCGTCGGCACGAACAGCGTCGGCGGCAGCGGCCGCGAGGGCGGTGCCGACTCCTCCGGGCCGAGCAGCAGCCACGTCATCGCCCCGGTGAGCGTGATCAGCGCCACCAGCATCGAGAGCGCCACCAGCACCGCGCGCCTGGTCTCGGTCGCCGGCGGCGCGGGCTCCGGCGGCGCCGGGACCGCCGGCGCCCGGTCGCCCAGCCAGTAGGGCACGAACTCGGGGCCGTGCGCCGCACCGATCAGCGTGCCGCTGACCAGCACCGTGCGCAGGAACCACTCCGCGCCGGTCCCGCCGGGGACGTACGGCACCGCCACCCACGGGGCCGGGCCGTCGTCGATCGCCAGGACCGGCGGCGCGCCCACCGGCCCCCTGGCCCGGGCCCGCGCGACCCAGCCGCGCACGCCACCGCGCACCGGCGCCACCTGGCGGATCGCGGTGAGGAAGCGCTCACGGGCCGCGGCGTCCAGCGCGGCGCCGCGGGTCAGCAACGCGATCGACACCGCCCGCCCCTCGGCGTCCTGCGCAAGGTACACGAAACCGGTGGCCGGTGACTGCAGCCGCGCCTGCACCACGTAGGAACCCAGCCGGGGCGGGTCGCCGTACTGGAGCGGAGTGGCCACCCAGCCATGAAAGCACACGCGACACCCGGCCCGGCTCACCGTGATGGTGCCGTGCACCTTTGCGTCGTGTTTGATGGAATGGCCGTATGACCGTTGCCGAAGAGCGCAGTGAGGGGTCCGGGCCGGACGACGGCGCCGACGCGGACCTCCGTCTCCTCCAGCAGACCCTCGCCGAGGTACGCCGCGTGATCGTCGGCCAGGACCACATGATCGAGCGCCTGCTGGTGGCATTGCTGGCCCGCGGTCACTGCCTGCTCGAGGGCGTCCCCGGCGTCGCCAAGACCCTGGCCGCCTCCACCCTGGCGACCGTGGTGGGCGGCACCTTCGCCCGCATCCAGTTCACCCCCGACCTGGTGCCCAGCGACATCGTCGGCACCCGGGTCTACCACCCCTCCAGCGAGCGCTTCGACGTCGAGCTCGGGCCGGTGTTCGTCAACTTCCTGCTCGCCGACGAGGTCAACCGCGCCCCGGCCAAGGTGCAGTCGGCACTGCTGGAGGTCATGGCCGAGCGCCAGGTCACCCTGGCCGGGATCACCCATCCGCTGCCACGGCCGTTCATCGTGCTGGCCACCCAGAATCCCGTCGAGTCGGAGGGGGTCTACCCCCTGCCGGAGGTCCAGCGCGACCGCTTCCTGTTCAAGGTCAGCGTCGCCCACCCCAGCGCCGCCGAGGAGCTGGAGATCCTGCACCGCATGAGCGTCGCGCCGCCGCTGCCCTCCCGGGTGCTCGACCCCGAGCGGCTCACCGCGCTGCAGAAGCTCGCCGACCAGGTGTCGGTCCACCAGCTCGTCGCCGACTACGTGGTGCGCCTGGTCATGGCCACCCGCTCCCCCGCCGAGTACGGGCTGGGCGAGCTGGAGGAGGCCATCGAGATCGGCGTCAGCCCGCGTGCCACCCTCGGCCTGGTCGCCGCCGGGCGCGGCCTCGCCCTGCTGCGCGGCCGCGACTACCTGCTCCCCGACGACGTGCGCGACGTCGCCGTGGACGTCATGGGCCACCGCCTGATGCTGACCTTCGACGCGCTGGCCGACGGCGTGGACCCCGCGGACGTGGTCCGCCGCGTCCTCGCCGCCGTGCCGCCCCCGCTGGTCGTGTGGAACCAGGCCCAGCGATGACCGCCGCCTCCGCCGCGCAGCCGGCGAGCCCCGAGCACGTCCTGCGCCGCCTGGAGCTCACCGTGGTCCGCCGCCTGGACGGCCTGCTGCAGGGACGGCACCAGGGCCTGCTGCCCGGCCCGGGCAGCGAGCCGGGCGACAGCAGGGTGTACGTCCCCGGCGAGGACGACGTCCGCCGCATGGACTGGTCGGTCACCGCCCGGACCACCATCCCGCACATCCGCGACCTGGTCGCCGACCGCGAGCTGGAGACCTGGGCGCTCGCCGACCTGTCCCCCAGCATGGACTTCGGCACCGCCGACATGGAGAAACGCGATCTGGTCGTCGCCGCCGTGGGCGCCATCGGCTTCCTCACCAGCCGCATCGGCGACCGGTTCGGCGCCTGCGTCGTCCACGGCGACCAGATGCACCGCCTGCCGGCCCGCACCGGCCGCCCCGCCCTGTACGCGCTGCTGCAGACCCTGCTCGACGCCCCGCGCGGCGCACCCGTCTCCGGCCCCACCCGGCTGGGCGAGGCCATCGACGTGCTGGGCCGGGCGCGCCGCAAGCGGGGCCTGCGCGTGGTCGTCTCCGACTTCCTCGACCTCGGCACGGGCGGCGACCTGGACGGCGAGCGCGCCTGGGAGCGGCCGATGCGCCGCCTGGCCGCCCGCCACCAGGTGCTCGCCGTGGAGATCATCGATCCGCGTGAGCTGGAGCTGCCCGACGTGGGGCTGGTCGCCCTGACCGACCCCGAGACCGGGCGCACCCGCGAGGTCCGCCTCACCTCCCGGATCCGCCGCGCGTACGCCGAGGCGGCCCAGGCGCAGCGGGAGGCCAACCGCGTGGCGCTGCGCCGGTGCGGCGCCGGCCATCTGGTGCTGCGCACCGACCGCGACTGGGTGTACGACATCGTGCAGTACACGCTCAAGCACCGGCGCACCGCCCACCTCGCCGGGCGGCACCCGAGCAGGAGGGCGGGCGCGTGACCTTTCTGTCTCCCGGCTGGCTGTGGCTGCTGGCGGCGCTCGCCGTGGTGGTGGCCGCCTACGTCCTGACCCAGTTCGCCCGCCGCAGGTACGCCATGCGGTTCACCAACCTCACGCTGCTCGCCCTGGTCGCCCCCGAGCGTCCCGAGTGGCGGCGCCACGTGCCGGCGGCGCTGTTCCTGCTCATGATGATCCTGCTGATCATGGCCGCCGCCCGGCCGGCGGACGCCACGCGCGTGCCCAGGGACCGCGCGACGATCATCATCGCGGTGGACATCTCGCTGTCCATGGAGGCCGGCGACGTCTCCCCCACCCGGCTGGTGGCGGCCAAGCAGGCGGCCCAGCAGTTCGTCAAGGACCTTCCCGAGCGGTTCAACGTCGGCCTGGTCTCCTTCGCCCGCTCGGCCTCCGTGGTCATCTCGCCCACCACCGACCACATGGCCGTGATCACCGCGGTCGGCAACCTGACCACCCGGCCGGGCACCGCCATCGGGGAGGCGGTGTTCAACTCGCTGGACTCGGTGCGCTCGTTCGACCAGCAGGCGGTCACCGACCCGCCGCCGGCCGCGGTCGTCCTGCTGTCCGACGGGGACAACACCTCCGGCCGCTCGGTGAACGAGGCGGTCCAGGCCGCCGCGGGCCTGCGTGTGCCGGTCTCGACCATCGCCTACGGCACCCCGGACGGCACCGTGAGCATCGACGGGCGCGACGTGCAGGTGCCGGTGAACAAGTCCACGCTGCAGACGCTGGCCGACGGCACCAGCGGGCGCGCCTACACCGCCGAGTCCGGGGACGAGTTGCGCGACGTCTACCGGCAGATCGGCAGCTCCCTCGGCTACCACGTGGTGTACCAGGAGATCGGCCAGTGGTTCACGGTGGCCGGCGTCCTGACCGGCCTGCTGGTGGCGGGCGCCGCGATGCTGTTCGGCACCCGCCTGCCCTGACCCCCTCGCCGGCCGGACGTCCGCGGCCGGTGATCGCCCGCACGCGGGCACAGGCCGGTGCCGCCGGATCACGAGCAGTGCGGCGGGATTGGTAACGTCTCTGCGTGACGTCCAAGGGGGCACATTACTTCGACGAGCGGCCCGGCGCGGCCGCCCGGCCGGGCACGGTCGACGTGGTCCTGCCCGACCTGCACCTGCGCCTGGCCACCGACAGCGGCGTCTTCTCCCCCGGCCGCCTCGACCCGGGCACCCGCGTGCTGCTGGAGAGCGTGCCACCGCCGCCGCAGGAGGGCGACCTGCTCGACCTCGGCTGCGGATACGGCCCGGTGGCGCTCACCATGGCCTCGCGGGCTCCGCAGGCCACGGTGTGGGCGGTGGACGTCAACCGCCGTTCGCTGGAGCTGTGCGAGCGCAACGCCCAGAGCGCGGGCCTTTACAAAGTAAGACCCCGGCATGTGGACGAGATGCCGCCCGGCATCCGGTTCTCCGCCATCTGGTCCAACCCGGCCATCCGCATCGGCAAGGCCGCCCTGCACGCCATGCTCACCCGCTGGCTCGACCGGCTCACCCCCGACGGCACGGCGTACCTGGTGGTGCAGAAGCACCTCGGCTCCGACTCGCTGCAGCGCTGGCTCGGCGACCAGGGCTGGGCCACCACGCGGGAGGCCTCCCGGTCGGCCTACCGCGTCCTGCGGGTCGCCGCGCGCCCCGCCACCGGCCACCCGGGCGGCGCCGCCGCCCCCGACGAGGAGCGATGAACGCTCGATGAGCACAGGCACCCGCAGGCAGCTGCGCCCGACCGACGTCAAGCGGCTCAACCGCACCTGGCGCCGGGGCACCGACAACCGGTTGTCGCTGATCCTGGAGTCGGTGACGGGCCCGTTCAACGTCGGCTCGATCTTCCGCACGGCCGCCGCCTTCGGCGCCGAGCAGGTGTGGCTGGCCGGCAACGCCACCCCGCCCACCAACCCCAAGGTGCAGAAGACCGCCCTCGGCACCGACCGGCTGGTCACCTGGCATGAGCCCGCGCCCGTCCTCGATGCCGTGCGCGAGGCCAAACAGGACGGCTACACCGTGATCGCCGTCGAGCTGACCGAGGACGCCGTCCCGCTGCACCAGGCCCGGCTCGGCCGCGACGTGTGCCTGGTGCTCGGCAGCGAGGACCACGGCTGCTCCCCCGCCCTGCTGGAGGCCGCCGACGAGGTGCTCTACATCCCGCAGGTCGGCCGGGTCGGCTCGTTCAACGTCGGCGTGGCCGCGGCGATCGTCCTGGCCGAGGCCCGCCGCCAGGAGTGGGCCGCCGCCGACGCCTCGGGCGCCGCGCCCGAGGCCGGGGAGGAGTGAGCCCGGCCAGGAACGCCGGCTCGCGGCCCGCGTGGTGGTTCGTGCCCGAATGTTCACCGGGGTAGGCTGACGTGACAGCCTTACACAGGGGATACTCCTCGTCGTGCAACGCCGCTACCCGTTCCTGGACCATCCCGGCCCGCTCGCCTTCGCCCACCGCGGCGGGGCGGCCGAAGGTCGGGAGAACACCATGGCCGCCTTCTCCCGGGCCGTGGAGATGGGGTACACCTACCTGGAGACCGACGCGCACGCCACCGCCGACGGCGTGCTGCTGGCCTTCCACGACCACACCCTCGACCGGGTCACCGACCGGCACGGCCGGGTCGCCGCCCTGCCCTACCGCGAGGTGCGGCGGGCCCGCATCGGCGGCGTGGAGGAGATCCCCCTGCTGTCGGACGTGCTCGGCACCTGGCCGGACGTGCGGGTCAACATCGACGTCAAGGAGGCCCCGGCGATCGCCCCGCTGGCCGAGGCGATCCGCCGCACCAACGCCTACGACCGCGTCTGCCTGACCTCCTTCTCCGACATGCGGCTCGCCAGGGCCCGCATGGCCGTCGGCCGGCCGGTCTGCTCGGCGCTCGGCCCGCGCGGGGTCGCCCGGCTACGGGCGGCCGCCATGGGCTCGGGGTACGGCCGGCTGCTCGGCGGCCTGGCCCGGGACGGCGTCCCGTGCGCGCAGGTGCCGGTCGGGTTCCGCGGGATGCGGGTCACCACCCGGGCCCTGGTGCGCACCGCGCACGCCCTGGGCATGCAGGTGCACGTGTGGACGGTGGACGACCAGGGCGTCATGGAGAGCCTTCTCGACATGGGCGTCGACGGGATCATGACCGACAACATCTCCGGGCTGCGCGACGTGCTGCGCGCCCGGGGCCAGTGGCATCCCCGCCCCACCGCCCACGCCTGACCACGGCCGCCCCCCGCCTTGTCCCCGCCCCGCCCGGACTTCCTCTCCCGCCCCCGACGTGCCTCCCGTCCCGGCGGGACCGTACCGACGCCCCACGTGACCCCCGTCAGGAGACGCCATGAGCACCCCCCTCGTCACCGATGAATCGCCGAAGGCGCGAAAGCGGGAGCAACGCGGCTGGTACTGGTACGACTTCGCCAACTCGGGGTTCCAGACGACGGTCATCACCGTCTTCCTCGGCCCGTACCTGACCTCCCTCGCCGAGCGGGCCGCCGGCGGGGCGGACGGGTTCGTCGGCTTCCTCGGTTTCGACGTCCGCGCCAAGGCGTACTTCTCGGCCGTCGTCACGGTGTCGGTGGTCCTGCAGATCATCATCATGCCGATCGCGGGCGCCCTGGCCGACCACACCGGCCGCAAGCGCGAACTGCTCACGCTGTTCGCCTACCTCGGCGCGACGGCGACCCTCGGGTTCTACTTCGTCGCGGGCGACGCCTACGTGCTCGGCGGCGTGCTGTTCATCGTGGCCAACACCTCGTTCGGCGCGGCCATGGTGGTGTACAACTCCTTCCTGCCGCAGATCGCCGGCCCCGAGGAGCGCGACGCGGTCTCCTCGCGCGGCTGGGGCTTCGGCTACCTGGGCGGCTTCGCGCTCCTGGCCATCAACCTGGCGCTCTATCTGGGCAGCGGCATCGAGGAAGGGCTCGCGGTGCGCATCAGCCTGGCCTCGGCCGGCCTGTGGTGGGCGGTGTTCACCGTGATCCCCCTGCTGCGCCTGCGCAACCGGCCCGTCGCCGCCCACGACGCCACGCCCGCCCGGGCGGTCGCCGGCAGCTTCCGCCAGCTCGGCCGCACCCTCGCCGACCTGCGCCGCTACCCGCGCAGCCTGCTGTTCCTGCTCGCCTACCTGATCTACAACGACGGCGTGCAGACGGTGATCTCGTTCTCGGCGACCTACGCCGACCAGGAGCTCGGACTGGACAAGACCACGCAGATCAGCGCGATCCTGATGGTGCAGTTCTTCGCCTTCGGCGGCGCGCTGCTGCTCGGGCGGCTGGCCGTGCGCTACGGCACCAAGCGGACCGTGCTGGTCAGCCTGGTGCTGTGGACGGCCGTGGTCGCGGTGGCCTACTTCCTGCAGAAGGGCGCCGCGGTGCAGTTCTACGCCATCGCCTTCCTGATCGCGATCGTGATGGGCGGCACGCAGGCCCTGTCGCGGTCGCTGTACTCGCTGGTGATCCCCGCGGGCAAGGAGGCGGAGTACTTCAGCCTGTTCGAGGTCAGCGACAAGGGATCGGCGTTCCTGGGCTCGCTCACGCTGACCCTGGCCCTGCAGCTCACCTCCAGCTACCGCACGGCCATCCTGTCGCTGGTGGTCTTCTTCGTGGCCGGTTTCGTCCTGCTGCTCGTCACCAACCTCCCCCGGGCCATCAGAGAGGCCGGCAACCAGGTGCCCTCCCACATCTAGCCCGGTCAGAACGGCCGGAGGTGTCCAGGCGTCTTGCCCGAAAGCGGGCGGACGCCTCACCCGCACCCCCCGGTGGGATGGGGGAACGACCCCGGCGGTGGAGCGAGCCGATAGATCGTTCTGCCGTGGCGTGGCGCGGCGATGAGAGCGGATCTCCCACCCGATGTACCGCGAGGTGGCACGGGCGGCGGAGGGGGGCGGCGGGGAAGATCGGCCGAGGATCCACGACGGCGCCAAATGGCGCGATTGGATCACCCTCAGGGTGGGAATCCATCCACGGTATCAAGTGTTGTAAGCCGTGGAGACCCACCCCTCACATTGGGGCCCTCAGGAGGCATTGAAACATGGGCGAGCGTGCACTTCGCGGTACCCGGCTCGGAGCCACCAGCTACGAGAACGACCGCAACACCGACCTGGCTCCGCGCCAGGAGGTGCCTTACACCTGCCCGAAGGGCCATCGCTTCGACGTGCCCCTTGCCGCGGAGGCGGAGATCCCGGCGACCTGGGAGTGCCGCAACTGCGGTGCCACCGCCCTAAGAGTGGACGCCGAGCAGCCGCAGCAGAAGAAGGCCAAGCCGCCGCGCACTCACTGGGACATGCTACTGGAGCGTCGCACGATCGAGGATCTCGAAGAGGTGCTGAACGAGCGCCTGGCGATCCTTCGGGCACAACGGCGTAAGAGCGCCTGACCGACCGGCCGACGCCTCCGGGCCACCTCGCAGGGTGGCCAGGAGGCGTCTTTTATTGTGCGTAGCGCGCGGCTCTCACGTCCCGTCCGCCGAGCCGTTCCGGCCGTGGACCGATTCAGCGGTGTGCACACCGCCGCCGGCGATGCCCACGCACCACAGGTGGCCGGGGCCCGGGAGCGTGCGCACGATCCCCGATCGGCGCGGCGGCCGCATCGCACCGGGCGGGCCGGTCTCGGGCCGGATCAGCCGTGACTCCCGCCGTGCGGTCAGGCGCGGGGGCCGGGGGCCGCGTCCCGTGGCTCGTCGCCGACGACCTGCCCGCTGACGACCCGGGCGCCCGGACGCCGGACGGGCCCCGCGGAGGCGGTGGGGCCGCCCGGACCGGTGGGGCCGCCGGGGAACATCATCCCGAACGGCGACGCCGCGGTCATGGCGCGCACCCGGCGGCCGAGGAACCAGCCCAGGCCGCGGCGCGCCAGCGGGCGGGTGAACGGCAGGATCAGGACGAAGCCCAGCACATCGCTGAGAAAGCCCGGGGTCACCAGCAGGGTGCCGCCCGCGACCACCAGCGCCCCGTCGACGAGCTCGCGGTCGGGCATGCGGCCCGACTCCAGCGCCTGCCGCAGCGCCCGCCAGGCGCGCCGGCCCTCGCGGCGCACCAGCCAGGCGCCGATCAGGCTGTCCAGGATGAGCAGCCCGACGGTCTGCCACCCGCCGATCACCTGGCCCACCTGGATGAGCGCCCAGATCTCCAGCACCGGAACGACCAGGAACACCAAGAACAGCAGCACACGCAGCATGGCCTCATCACCTCGCGACCTACAACGCGCGGACCCGCCCGGCGGTTCCCGGCCGGGTGTGCCGCCGGGTCCGCCGGAGAGCGGCGGGCGGCGCCGGCCGTCCTTCACCCCGCTCGCACAGAGCCGCCACGGGAGGGCCCGCCCAGGGCAGACGTCCCAGCGGAGCGTGAGCGGCCTCAGGATGCCCTACGCGGGCTCGGCGGCGGCTCCCCCCGGCCGGCGAACTCAGCCGACCCTGTGCAGCGCTCAGCGGCGGATGCCCAGGCGGCGGGGCAGGGAGGCCAGGCCCCACAGGGTGACCCGCCACAGTGCCTCGGCGAAGACGGAGCGGCTCATCTTGCTGGCCCCGGCCGTCCGCTCGACGAAGGTGATCGGCACCTCCGCCACCCGCAGCCCCTGCCGTACGGTGCGCAGCGTCAGGTCCACCTGGAAGCAGTAGCCCTGGGACTGCACCTCGTCCAGCGCGATCTTCTCCAGCGCCGAGGCACGGTAGGCGCGGTAGCCCGCGGTGGTGTCGTGCGTCGGCACCCCGAGCATCAGCCGGACGTAGACGTTGGCCCCCTTGGACAGGGCCTTGCGCGAGGCGGGCCAGTTCACCAGCCGGCCGCCCGGGATGTACCGGGAGCCGATCACCAGGTCGGCCCCTCCGGCCAGCGCGTCCAGCATCGCGGGCAGTTCCTCCGGCTGGTGGGAGCCGTCCGCGTCCATCTCGACCAGCACGTCGTAGCCCTCGGCCAGGCCCCAGCGGAACCCGGCGATGTAGGCGGCGCCGAGCCCCTGCTTGCCCGGCCGGTGCAGGACGTGGACGTGATCGTCCTCGGCGGCGAGCCGGTCGGCGATCTCGCCGGTGCCGTCGGGGCTGTTGTCGTCGGCGATCAGCAGGTGAGCCTCGGGCACCGCCGCCCGCACCCGTTGGGTGATCTTGGGGAGGTTCTCGCGCTCGTTGTACGTCGGCACGATCACGAGTACCCGCCCGAGAATCCGCTCCATCAGCCACCCTCTTCGTCGGATCTGTCGTGTAAGACCGCGGGTCGCCGGCGCCGGAGGGCGACGGCGGCGGCCAGGGCGCCGGCCCCGAGGAGCGTCAGCGCCCATTCGGGCGCCGCCCCCACGCGGGTCGCGATCGTCTCGCCGGTGCGCACCGGCACGGTGACCACCGCCATGTCGGCCACCCGCTCGGCGGTGCGCCAGCGCACGTTCCCGCCGGGGTCGACGTAGGCGGAGATGCCGGTCGTCGCCGCGGTGATCACCGCCCGGTCGTGCTCGACGGCCCGCAGCCGGGACATGGCGAGCTGCTGCGGCGGCAGGCCGGTCAGCGCGTAGGTGGCGTTGTTGGTGGGCACGACCAGCGGCGACGCGCCCGTGCGCACGGTGCTGCGCACGATGCCGTCGAAGGCGATCTCGTAGCAGGCGATCGTGCCGACCGTGACCGGTCCCATGCGCAGGTCGCCGGGCCGGTCGCCGGGCACCGACTGCAGGCCGACCAGCTTGACCCGCTCGTCGATCTTCTCGATCAGGTCCTTGTAGGGGACGTACTCGCCGAACGGCACGAGCTGCCGCTTGTCGTAGTAGGCGCCCGGCCCGGTGACCGGGTCCCAGACGATGGCCCGGGTGTACCGGTGCAGGCCGTCGGCCGAGCGGGTGACGGCGCCGACCAGCAGTGGCACGCCGATGTCGCGCACGGCGTCGTCGATCAGCGCGCGGGCGCCGGGATCCCGGTAGGGGTCGATGTCGGTGGAGTTCTCCGGCCAGATCACGATGTCGGGCCGGGCGACCTTGCCCTCGCGCACGGCCCGCGCGAGCTCGTGCGTCTTGTCGGCGTGGTTGCGCAGCACGACCGCGGGCTCGTCGCCGAGGAAACCCATCCCGGTGCCGGGCACATTGCCCTGCACGATGCCGATGCGGACGGTGGGCCCGGCCTGCGGGCCCGGCCGCGGCACGGCGTAGGCGAGCAGCGGCACGACGAGCGCCCCGGCCAGCGCCGCCCCGGCCACCCGCCGGCCACCGGGCGTCACCGCCCTGAGCGCCGTCACCGACAGTAACGTGCCGCAGAGGACGACGCTGAAAGTTACAAGCGGCGCGCCGCCCAGCGCGGCGTACGGGGTGAACGGCGACCCGCCCTGGCTGAACGCGACACGCACCCAGGGGAAGCCGCCGACCGGGAAGGCCCCCCTGGCCAGCTCCTGGGCCACCCACAGGCAGGCCGCCCACAGCGGCCAGCCCCGCAGCCTGGTGACCAGCGCGATCGCGGCGGACATCGCGGCGAAGAACAGGCCCTCGACCGCCACCAGCAGCAGCCAGGCGTCATAACCGATCGGCTGAACCCAGGCCAGCGCGGGGAGCAGGAAGGCCGCTCCCGCGGCGTAGCCGAGCAGCGCGGCGCGGCGTGCCCCGATGCGGTAGACCGACAGGGTGAGCAGCGCGAGCGCGGGCGGGGCGAGAAACCACAGGTCGATCGGGGGAAAGGCGAGGTAGAGCAGCACCCCGCCGGCCAGTCCGGCGCAGAGCCGCCGCAGGGTGCGCGCAGGCGGAGGCGCGGCGGGCTCGGCCGGCGCCCGCTCGACGTCCTGCACAGTGGGGTTGGCCACGGGGGCGTGTCTCTTCTCGCGCGGGTCCTTGCTAACCACCGAACGCTACCGCCCGGCGGACCCGGCTCCAACCACCGGGCGGACCCGGCGGCGGACGATCACGCATGGTGATCCCTGGGCCTCCCTCCCTGCGGGGCGGGAACCCAGGAACCACACTGCGGCTCTGGCACGAGACGGGAAGAGGGCCCGGATCGCCCTTCGGACCGGATCCGTCCCGTCGGCGGCGAGCGCGGAGTTCCGTTGTCTACTGGGCGTCCGGGCCCCTCCCGGGTCCAACCCCCCACCCGGCTGGGGTGCCCCGACTCGACGGAACGCCGGCGCTGCGCCTGGCTGAGCAGACGGAGTCGTGCTCCGTCATGACGCAGAGTCCGACGATGTCTGAAGACGGCCAACCGGTAGTCCCGTGCTGGACTGTCCAGCAAACTACCGACCTCAGCTCAGATGTCAACCGTGTCCCGATCAGCGGCGACACCAAGTTTTCGCAGCTGGGCCGGTGGACGTGAGCACCGCCCGGCACCGCCCGCGCGGCACCGGAAGATCGATACTACAGGTCGCGTCAGGGCGGCGGGAGCGCCTCGCACCGGGACAGCACCTCGGGCAGGTCGCCGGAGTGCACGACACCGAGGCGGCGGGTGGCCCTGGTGAGGGCCACGTACAGGTCGCTCGGGCCGCGTGGCGACTCGGCGAGGATCTCGGCGGGCTCGGCCACGATGACCGCGTCGAACTCCAGGCCCTTGGCGTCGGCGACGGTGAGGACGACGGCCGGGGCCTCCAGCGCGCCGGGCACCGGCCCGGCCGCCGCACCCGGCACCGCCTTGGTGACCGCCGCGCCGGCCTCCTCGGCCAGGGCCGCCGGGACGATGACGGCGAGCCGCCCGCCGTCCACGATCTCGGAGCGCACGATCAGGCCGAGGTCCGCGGTGCCGTCGATCTTCCTGGACCAGGGCCGGACGCCGGTCTCGCGGACCGACTCGGGCGCCTTCAGGCCGGGGCCGACCAGTGTGAGCACGTCGGCGGCCACGGCCATCAGCTCGACCGGGGTGCGGTAGTTGACGGTCAGCGTCTCCTCGCGCCAGCGCCCGCGGGCGTAGGGGTCGAGGACCTGACCCCACGAGGAGGCGCCCGCGGCCGACCCGGTCTGGGCGATGTCCCCGACGATGGTCATGGACCGGTTGGGGCTGCGGCGCATGAGCATCCGCCAGGCCATGGGCGACAGCTCCTGGGCCTCGTCCACGATGATGTGCCCGAACGCCCAGGTGCGGTCGGCGGCGGCCCGCTCGGCCGTGGTGAGGTGGTTCTCCTCGGTGCGCTGCCGGGCCGCGAACCGCTCGGCGTCCAGCATGTCCGACATGCCGGTCAGCTCCAGCACTTCGCGGGCGTAGGTGAGCTCGTAGTCGCGCTCGTCCTGCTCGGCGCGCCGCGCGGCGGCCAGCTCCTCCTCGGCCTGCAGGGCGGCCGCGCGCAGCACGCCCGCGTCGATGTCGCCGAGCAGCTCGGCGGCCTCGTCCAGCAGCGGGACGTCGGCCTCGGTCCAGTACGCCCCGCCGCCGCGCGGCACCTCGCGGTACAGGGCGTCCTGCTCGGCCTCGGAGAGCCCGGCGTAGGCCATGCGCTCGCGGGAGCCGTACAGGCCGATGAGCAACTGCTGAGGGGTGAGGTAGGGCCACAGGCGGTTGAGGGCCGCCTTGACCGCCGGCTCGGTGCGCAGGTCCTCGCGCAGGTCGGCCAGCTCCTCCTCGTCCAGCATGCCCCGGCCGAGCGCCTTGGCGGCCTGTCTGGCGAGCGTGCCGAGCACGTGCCGGACGAACACCGCCCTGGCCTGGTTGTGCGGGCGGCGGCTGCGCAGCGCCCTGCTCTTGGCCGCCTCGCAGGTGCGCTGGTCCAGCCGCAGGGTGTAGGCGCCGAGCGGGATGTCGACCGGCTTGCGGGGCACCCGCTGGCGGTCGCGCAGGGCGCGGGCCACCACCTCGGCCATGCGGGCCGAGCCCTTGATCGCGGCCGCCCGGGCCGTCTCGCGGGCGGTGGCGGTGACGCCGGGGTAGAGCTCCCCGACGGTGGACAGCAGCACGTCGGTCTCGCCCAGCGAGGGGAGCACCTGCTCGATGTAACGCAGGAAGGTGAGGTTCGGCCCGACGATGAGCACGCCCCGGCGGGCCAGGCGCTCGCGGTGGGTGTAGAGCAGGTAGGCCGCGCGGTGCAGGGCCACCACGGTCTTGCCGGTGCCCGGCCCGCCCTGGACGACCAGGACGCCGTCCAGGGCGCCGCGGATCACGCGGTCCTGCCCGGCCTGGATGGTCGCCACGATGTCGCGCATGCGCCCGGTGCGCTTCTCGTCCAGCGCGGCCAGCAGAGCGGCCTCGCCGTTCAGCGTGGCCCGGTCGGCGTCGGTGAGCCGGTCGAGGTCGAGCAGGTCGTCGTCGACGCCGACGACCCGCCGTCCCTTGGTCTGCAGGTGGCGGCGGCGGGTGATGCCCATCGGCTCGGTGGGCGTGGCGCGGTAGAACGGCTGGGCGACGGGGGCCCGCCAGTCGATGAGCAGGCGCGCCTGGTCGTCGTCGGACAGCCCGAGGCGGCCGATGTAGAGCGGCCCCTCGGCGGCGAGGTCGATGCGGCCGAAACACAGGGCGTTCTCGACGGCCCACAGGCGGGCGAGGCGCTCGGCGTACATTCCGGCGAAGGAATCCCGTTCGGAACGGTTCTGGTGGGTGCCGCCTCCGCCCTGCGCGAGGACCCCGTCGAGCTGCTTGCGGGTGCGTTCGCGCAGCAGGTCGAGCCGCGCGTAGAGCGCGGTGACGTATTCCTGCTCCTTTGCCACCTCTATTTGACGAGAAGCCCCCGCTTCATTATTATTGCTGGTAATGTGAAACTCCGGGCTTTTATGTATTTCGAGGGAATGTCGGGACAAGGGCCCAGAATAGCAGATCGGTCAATCCCTGGACCGATCTCACGCGCCGCCCTCCGAGGCGGCGTTCTTCATGCCGGCGCACTCGTGCGAACTCCCGCTCTGACGGCACACCTCGGCACGCCGTAGCAGGCCCTCCGGTCCACGGGAAGATCGTTCGTGTGACACCGGGCGGGACAGGGCCACCCGGTGTTCCACCTTTGCCCGGACTTCGCCGCCAGGCACTCGCGCCCCGCGCGGCCCGGTCTCCGCCGACCGGATGCGGCACCCCTCACCAATCGCACCTCTCTCGCTCCGGCGAGCCTCTCCCCGCGGCCGAGCCGGAACGGACGCAGGGGGCGCACGGCCGGGTCACAGGTTGGTAGCGGCCCTTGACCTCGCTCGGGGCGGCCGCTGTACGTTCCTTCTTAGTTAGGAAGGTTTCCTAACTACAGATCGGGCGGAGGAGGGAGCCGTGCAGGGCACGAACGCCGGCCCGCAGCCGGGAAGGCCGCAGCTGCTGCGCGCCATCAACGACCGCGCCGCCCTCCAGGTCATGCTGGAACGCGGACCGCTCACCCGTCCAGAGCTGGGCGCGCTCACCGGCCTGTCCAAACCCACGGCCTCCCAGCTCCTCACCCGCCTGCGCAGCGCCGGCCTGGTCGTGCTGGACGGCGTACGCGAGGGACTTCCGGGCCGCACGGCCGAGCTGTACCGCATCAACCCCGCCGCCGCGCACGTCGCCGCGCTGGACGTGACCAGGACGCGCATCGCCGCCTCGGTCGCCGACATCACCGGCGCGGTGCTCGGCGAGCACCTGCACCCCACCCCCGGCAGGAGCGGCGGCGACGTCGTGGCCAAGGTACGCGCGGCCGTCGAGGGCGCGTGCCGGGCCGCGGGGGTCGCACCGGCCGGCCTGCACCGCGTGGTGATCGGCATCCAGGGAGCGGTCGACCCGGCCACCGCCCGGCTCGGCTACGCCGCGCACATTCCCGGCTGGCACATCCCCGGCCTGGTCGGAGCCCTCCGCGCCGGCCTCGGCGTACCGGTCGACGTCGAGAACGACGTCAACCTGGTCGCGCTCACCGAGCAGGCGCACGGCGTGGCCCGCGGCCACGGCGACTTCGTGCTGCTGTGGGCCGACGAGGGCATCGGCGCCGCCCTGGTGCTCGGCGGGCGGCTGCACCGCGGCGCCACCGGCGGCGCGGGCGAGGTCGGCTACATGCCGATCGCCGGCGCGCCGACCGCCAGGCAGACCGGCAAGCGGGGCGACCACGGGTTCCAGTCGCTGGCCGGCGGGCCCGCCGTGCTGCGCCTGCTGCGCTCGCACGGCCTGCGCGGCGCCGACCCGGCCCGCGCGGTGCGCGCCGCCGTCCGGGACATCGGCCGCGCGGGCGAGCGCGGAGAACGGGCCGGACGCGCGCTGCGCGAGCTCGCCGCCCGGCTGGCCGTGGGGCTCGCGCCGATCGTCGCGGTGGCCGACCCCGAGCTCGTGGTGCTCACCGGCGGCATGCTGCTGGCCGGTGGCGAGGTGCTGGCCGCCCTGGTGGAGGAGGAACTGCACGCGCTGACCCTGCCGCGCCCGCCCGTGCGGCCGTCGGCCGTCGAGGGCGATCCGGTGCTGACCGGCGCGCTCGGCCTGGCCCTGGCCATCACCCGGGAACAGGTCTTCGCCTCCACCGTCTCCCCCTGACCTCGGCCCATCCCGCCCCGCCGCTCTCCCTGCCTCACCGTCCCCGCTCGCAGCGCTCCTCCCGGCTCCCCCCACCCGTCCCACGTCCCATCGCTCCCGTCGCCCACCCGCGCCCGGTCCGCCACTCTCCTGTCCCGCCGGCTTCGCCCGCTCACCCCGGCTCCGCAGGGCACGCGGCCCGGCTCCCCCGCCGTGCCGTCGTCCCGTCCGTCCCTCCCCCGGCCCCGTGTCCGCCGTTCCCGACCACCCCCGTCCCGCCTCCGCCCTCTCCCCTCCGCACCGCCCACCCCCTGGGAGGCCCTGTGAAACCACGTCCCCCGCTCGCGAAGCTCGCGGCGGCGGCACTGGCCCTGCTCGCCGCGACCGCCTGCACCGCCGGCACCGAGAACGCCCCGGCCGTCCCGAAGGCCGGCGCCACACCCGACCGGACCCCGGTCACCCTCACCCTGTGGCACGGCTTCGTCGCCGACAACGAGCTCAAGGCGTTCGACGACGCCCTCGCCGGCTTCCGGCGTACCCATCCGTGGATCACGGTGAAGACCACCAAGGCCGTCCAGGACGAACAGATCATCCAGGCCGCCCGCGGCGGCAACCCGCCGGACATCGCGCTGTCGTTCACCACCGACAGCGTCGCGACGTTCTGCAAGACCGGCATCTTCCAGGACCTGTCGCCGTACCTGGCGGCCGCCAAGGTCGACGAGTCGCTTTTCCCCAAGGTGATCGCCGAGTACACGCGCTACCAGGGCAAGCGCTGCGTGATGCCGATGCTCGCCGACGCCTACGGCCTCTACTACAACAAGAAGCTCATGAAGGGCGAGCCGGCGCCGAGGACCCTCTCCGAGCTCGCCGCGCTCGCCAAGAAGCTCACCGTGCGCGACGCCAAGGGCGAGATCAAGGTCGCCGGTTTCGTGCCGAGCAGCCAGATGTACGAGAACGCCCCGATCCACACCGGGACGATGGTCGGCGCCACGTGGACCGACCCGGACGGCACCTCGGCCATCGGCGGCGACCCGGCGTGGAAGAAGCTGATGACCTGGCAGAAGGACCTGGTCGACTGGTTCGGCTACGACAGGCTGGAGAGGTTCCGCAAGAGCTTCGGCGACGAGTGGTCGGCCGACAACCCGTTCATGAAGGGCCAGGTCGCCATGGCGATCGACGGCGAGTGGCGCAACGCCATGATCGCCGCCGACGCCCCCGATCTGGACTACGGGACCGCGCCGCTGCCGGTGGCCGACGACCGGCCCGACCTGTACGGCGGCGGGTTCATCGCCGGCACCGTCATCGGCATCCCGCGCGGCGCGGCGCACTCGCAGGCCGCCTGGGAGCTGGTGCGCCACCTGACCACCGACACCGACGCCCTGGTCACGCTGTCCAACGCCCTTCGCAACGTGCCGAGCACGCTGCCCGCGCTGCAGTCCCCCAAGCTGGACCGCGACCCGAACTTCCAGACCTTCCTCGACATCTTCGCCCACCCGGCCAGCAGCACCCTGCCCGCGCACATCAACTCGGCGTTCAACCAGCAGACGCTGCAGGAGGCCCAGATCGCCTGGGAATCCGGCCGGGCCAAGGACCTGGACGCGCTGCTCGCCGGGGTGGACCGCAAGATCGACGACAAGCTGAAGCTCACCGCGGGCGGCTGAGCGATGGCGACGACGACGCTCGGGCGCCGCGGGAGCGCGGCGCCCCACCGGGTCACGGCGCCGCGGCGCCGGCGCGGCCTGGTCGCCCTGCTCTTCTTGTCCCCGTGGCTCGCCGGGTTCGGGCTGTTCTTCGCCTACCCTCTGCTGGCCACCGTCTACTTCTCCTTCCAGCGCTACGACCTGTTCACCCTCGAATGGGTGGGGCTGCTGAACTACCGGTACTTCCTGCGGGACGACGCGGCCTGGACCGCGATCGGCAACACGCTGTGGCTGGTCGCGGTGATGGTGCCGCTGCGGGTGACGTTCGCCCTCGGCGTGGCCCAGCTCGTCACCCGGCTCAAGGCCGGCGCCGGGCTGTTCCGCACCGTGTTCTACCTGCCGTCCCTGGTGCCGCTGGTGGCCGGGACGCTCGGGTTCGTGTACCTGCTCAACCCGGGGACCGGCCCGGTGCCGGCACTGCTGTCGGCCCTGGGCCTGCCCTCCCCGGACTGGTTCGGCGACCCCGACTGGGCCAAGCCGGGCCTGACGCTGCTGGCCCTGTGGTCGGTGGGCGACCTGATGGTGATCTTCCTGGCGGCGCTGCTGGACGTGCCCCGGCAGCTCTACGAGGCCGCGTCCCTGGACGGCGCGGGCGCCTGGCGGCGATTCCTGCACATCACGCTGCCGGTGATCCGGCCGGTGCTGATGTTCGCCGCGATCACCGGGGTGATCCAGACGCTGCAGTACTTCACCCAGGCCATGGTCGCGGCGCGGGTCGCCTCCGGAGCCACCGACTCGGCCGGGTCGGTGTTCGTCCCCGGATACCCGGGCGGCGCCACGCTGACCTTCCCCGAATGGCTGTTCCACCAGGGGTTCCGCGACTTCGCCATGGGATACGCGTGCGTGCTGGCACTGATCCTGTTCGCGGTGTCGATGGTGTTCACGCTGTTCCTGCTCCGCCGGTTCCGCGACACCGAGGAGGATGCATGACCCTCACCGCCGCGCCCGCACGGCCGGTTCCCGCGGCCCGGCCCCGCCCGCCGGCCGGGCACCGCCGCCGCGCCGCGCTGACCTGGATCGCCACCCACGCGCTCGCGATCGCCCTGGCGATCATGTTCCTCGGCCCGCTGGTGTTCATCGGCCTGACCGCCGTGATGACCGACCACCAGGCGCTGACCTCCCGGCTGTGGCCCGAGCAGTGGCAGTGGGACAACTTCGCCGGCATCTTCCAGCGGGCGCCGCTGCTGACCTGGATCGGCAACACCCTGCTGTACGCCGGGCTCGCCACCGCCTTCACGCTGGTGTCCTCGATCCCGGCGGCGTACGCGCTCGCCCGGCTGCGCTTCCCCGGCCGCCGGATCGCGTTCCTGCTGGTGATCACCACGATGATGCTGCCGCCGCAGGTGGTGGCCGTGCCGGTGTACATCCTGTGGGCGCGTTTCCACCTCACCGGCACCCTGTGGCCGCTCATCCTGCCCATGCTGCTCGGGGACGCGTTCTCGATCTTCCTGCTGCGGCAGTTCCTGGTCACCATCCCCAAGGAGTACTCCGACGCGGCCCGGGTGGACGGGTGCGGGGAGTTCCGCACCCTGGTGCGCGTCATCCTGCCGATGGCCCGGCCGGCGATCGCCGCGGTGGCGCTCTTCCAGTTCTTCTACTGCTGGAACGATTACTACGGGCCACTGCTGTACGCCGGGACCGAACCCGGCAACTGGACGCTGTCGCTGGGCCTGGCGTCCTTCCGGGCCGTGCACCACGTCCAGTGGAACCTGACCATGGCCGCGACCCTGCTGGCCATGGCACCGGTGATCGTCGTGTTCTTCTTCGCCCAGAAGGCCTTCATCGAAGGCGTCAAGCTGACAGGAGTCAAGTAAATGAAGCTGGCCGTTGTGGGGGGCGGCTCGACGTACACGCCCGAGCTGATCGACGGGTTCGCCCGGCTGCGCGAGGAGCTGCCGGTGTCGGAGATCGCGCTGATCGACCCCGACGAGCGGCGCCTGGCACTGGTCTCCGCCATGGCGGCGCGCATGCTGCGGCGGGCCGGCCACCCTGCCCTCGTCACCACCGCGACCACCGTCGAGCAGGGCGCCGCGGGGGCCCAGGCCGTGCTGATCCAGCTCCGGGTGGGCGGGCAGGCCGCGCGCAACGTGGACGAGACCCTGCCGCCGGCCTGCGGCTGCGTCGGGCAGGAGACCACCGGAGCGGGCGGGCTGGCCAAGGCGCTGCGCACCGTGCCGGTGGTGCTCGACATCGCCGAGCGGGTCGCCAAGGTCGCGCCGGACGCCTGGATCGTCGACTTCACCAACCCGGTCGGCATCGTCACCCGGGCCCTGCTGCAGGCCGGGCACCGCGCCATCGGCCTGTGCAACGTGGCCATCGGCTTCCAGCGCCGCTTCGCCGCCCACCTCGGCGTCACCCCCGAACGCGTCGCGCTCGGCCACGTGGGGCTCAACCACCTGACCTGGGAGCGATCGGTGACCGTGGACGGACGGGACGTCCTGCCCGGGCTGCTCGCCGAGCACGGGGAGGAGATCGCCGCCGACATCGGCCTGCCCGCGCCGCTGATCCGCAGGCTCGGCGTCGTCCCGTCCTACTACCTGCGCTACTACTACGAGCACGACGCCGTCGTGGCCGAGCAGCTCGGCAGACCCTCGCGCGCGGCCGAGGTCGCCGCCCTGGAGGAGTCCCTGCTGCGCATGTACGCCGACCCGTCGGTGGACACCAAGCCCGCGCTGCTGGCCGAGCGGGGCGGCGCGTTCTACTCCGAGGCCGCCGTGGCGCTGATCGCCTCGCTGGCCGGTGACCGGGGGGATGTCCAGGTGGTCAACCTGCGCAACGACGGCACGCTGCCCTTCCTGCCCGCGGACGCGGTCATCGAGGTGCCCGCCCGCGTCGGCGCCGCCGGAGCCGCCGCCCTGCCGGTGGATCCGGTCGAGCCGCTGCACGCCGGGCTCATCGCGCACGTCACCGCCTACGAGGCGCTGGCCCTGGAAGCCGCCCTGCACGGCGGCACCGACCGGGTCACCGACGCGCTGCTGGCCCACCCGCTGGTCGGCCAGGCGTCCCTGGCCGCCGACCTGGCCGGCCGGCTGGTCGCCGCCAACCGCGCGTTCCTGCCGTGGGCGGGCGACGGGGCGGTGCCCGCGTGAGGACGGTGCTCGCGGTCGACGGCGGCAACAGCAAGACCGACGTCGCGCTGGTGGCCGAGGACGGCACGGTGCTGGCCACCGCCCGGGGCGGCGGTTTCCTCCCGCAGAGCGCGGGCGTGGCCGCGGCCATCGACGTGCTCGGCGAGACCGCCCGCCGGGCCCTCGGCTCGGACGCGCGGCCCCCGTACGCCGACCTGGTCGCGGCCTACGTGGCCGGAGCCGACCTGCCGGTGGAGGAGGACCGGCTGCGGGAGGAGATCCTGGCCCGCGGGTACGGGCGGGCGGCGGTGGTGGGCAACGACACCTTCGCCCTGCTGCGGGCCGGCGCCGCGCGGCCATGGGGCGTCGCGGTGGTGTGCGGCGCCGGGATCAACGCCGTAGGGGTGTCCCCCTCCGGTGAGGTGGCCCGCTTCCCGGCGCTGGGCAGGATCAGCGGCGACTGGGGCGGCGGCCTCGGGCTCGGCGAGGAGGTGCTGTGGCACGCCGTGCGCGCCGAGGACGGCCGCGGGCCCGGCACCGCCCTGCTCGACGTGGTCCGCCGGTTCTTCGGGGTGCGGCTGGCCGAGGAGGTCGTCATCGCGCTGCACTTCGGCGAGCTGCGGCCCGACCGGCTGCTCGGCCTGGTGCCCGAGCTGCTGGCCGCGGCGGCGGGCGGCGACGCCGTCGCCCGGGGCCTGGTCGAGCGCCAGGCGGACGAGATCACGGTCATGGGAGTGGTCGCGATGCGCCGCCTCGGCCTGCTCGAGCGGCCGTGCGAGGTCGTGCTGGGCGGCGGCGTGCTCACCGCCCGTGACCCGCTGCTGACGTCGCTGGTCACCGAAAGGTACGCCGCGCAGGCCCCGCACGCGGTGCCGGCGGTGACCGAGGTGCCGCCGATCGCCGGCGCGGCGCTGCTCGGCCTGGACCGGCTCGGCGCGGCGCCGCGGGCCCTGGCGCGGGCCCGCGAAGCCTTCGCCGGCACCGTCAGTGGCCGCTCGGCCCCCTGACGCCGCGGCGACGCGTGGCCGGGGGCGCCGCCCCCGGCCCGCTGCCGCCGGCGGCTAGGTGCCCGCGGTGAGATCGGGGGTGCGGTGCTCGTAGGGGGTGCTGAGCACGATGGTGGTGCGGGTGGAGACGTTGGCCGACGCACGGATCTGCTGCAGCAGCTCTTCCAGGGCGATCGGCGACGGCACGCGGACCTTCAGGATGTAACTCTCGTCTCCGGCGACGCTGTGACAGGCCTCGATCGCGGTCAGGTGCTCGAGCTTCTCGGGCGCGTCGTCCGGCGCCGAGGGGTCGATCGGCTTGATCGAGACGAAGGCGGTGAGCGGAAGGCCGATCGCGTCATGGTCGACCAGGGCCGCGTACCCCCGGATCACACCGCGCTTCTCCAGCCTGCGCACCCGCTGGTGGACGGCCGACACCGACAGCCCGGTCTCCTTGGCGAGGTCGGTGAAACTCATGCGGCCGTCGGCGGCCAGCAGCATCACGATGCGGCGATCGATCTCCTCCACTCCGTAAACGGTAGCGCCACCTGAGCCCCTTTTGTCGTCCAACCGGTCACGTCATGGTTCCAACCGACGTCTCAGCGTAGGGCGGCGCGCCCGGTCAGCGGCGGTGCCCGCGGCGCGGGCGGTGGTGACCGGAGACCCACATCCTCTCGGAGATGTGGCAGACCTTGTGCCGCTTGCGACAAAAGGCGGACTGGGACGGGCTGTGGCCGACGACGCTGGCGTTGGAGACGTGCTGCGCGCCGCGCATGTAGGTAGGGCTGAACAACTGGCCGTACGTGAAGTTGTGCCGGCCGTTGCCGACGGTGATCGGCCCGCGGTCGCCCTTGGCCACCGTGGTGCGCGGCCGCTGCGGGACGGCCGGCGCGGCGCTCGCCGGGGCCGGTGGCCAGGCGAGGGCCAGGCAGGCCAGCACGAGCGCGGCGGGCAGCAGCGCGGCCCGCGACGCCCGCCGCGACGCGGCAGTGCGGACCGGCGGCGCGGAGGGCGCGCGGACCGGTCGCCCGTCCGCGTGGCGGCGTTCCATGGCGTCCTGGATCCGGACCCCGATCGCGTTGCGCACCTGCGCCTCCTCCAGGCCGATGGCCACCGCCGCCCGCCCGGACCGGCGGCGGCGCTGATCGGCCCATACCCTGCCGCCGGGTCGCGGTCCCGCCGGTGGCCGCCCGCCGGGGGGAAGATTGCCCGCTCTTTGCCGCCGTCCGGCGCGGCGCCCGCCGCGCCGCGCGACGCGCCGGACGCGGAGGGTCGGACGCGCCGGGCGGGGAAGGTCTCCCCAAGGGGGCGGCCCTTTTGAGGGGAAGGTCGGCGATGGGGGCGTGGGCCGAGGTCACAGAGACGCACACCGGCGTCGTGGTGCTGCTCGGAGAGCGCGCGTACAAGCTCAAGAAGCCGGTGCGGTTCGGCTTCCTGGACTTCACCGGGCGGGAGGCGCGCCGGGCCGCCTGCCTGGAGGAGGTCGAGCTCAACCGGCGGCTGGCCCCGGACGTCTACGAGGGCGTCGCCGACGTGATCGGTCCGGACGGCCGGCCGTGCGAGCACCTGGTGGTGATGCGGCGCATGCCTCCCGAACGGCGGCTGGCCGCGCTGATCCGCTCCGGCGCTGCGGTGGAGGAGCACCTGCGGAGCGTGGCCCGCATGGTCGCCGGTCTGCACGCCCGTGCCCGCCGTGGCCCGCGCATCGACCGGGAGGGCGACGGGCCGGCGCTGCGCGGGCGATGGGCGGCGAGCTTCGCCCAGGTGCGCGAACTCCCCGGTGAGATCGTCGAGGCGGCCCGCGTCGCCGAGGCCGAGCGCCTCGCGCTGCGTTTCGTCGACGGCCGCGAGCCGCTGTTGCGCGCCCGGATCGGGCAGGGCCGCGTCGTGGACGGGCACGGCGACCTGCTCGCCGAGGACATCTTCTGCCTGGACGACGGGCCGCGCATCCTGGACTGCCTGGAGTTCGACGAGCGGCTGCGGTTCGTGGACGGGCTGGACGACGCGGCGTTCCTGGCCATGGACGTCGAGCGGCTCGGCGCGCCGGAGGCGGCCCGGGCCTTCCTCGCGTGGTACGCCGAGTTCTCCGGGGACTGCGCGCCGCCGTCGCTGGTGCACCACTACATCGCCTACCGGGCGTTCGTCCGGGCGAAGGTGGCCTGCCTGCGGCATCTGCAGGGGGACCGGCCGGCGGCCGGGGAGGCCCGCGATCTGACCGGGCTGACCCTGCGCCATCTGCGGGCGGGCGCGGTCGCCCTGGTGCTGGTCGGCGGGCCGCCCGGCACCGGCAAGTCCACGCTGGCCGCCGCCCTGGCCGACCGGCTGGGGTACACGCTGCTGAGCAGCGACCGGGTCCGCAAGGAGCTCGCGGGCATCACCCCCGAACGGCACGCGCCCGCCGCGTTCGGCGAGGGCATCTACCGTCCCGAGTGGACCGAACGCACCTACGCTGAGCTGCTGGACCGCGCGGGCCTGCTGCTCGGCCGCGGCGAGCCGGTGGTCCTGGACGCCTCCTGGACCGGCGCGTCCTTCCGGGCGGAGGCCGGGCGGGTCGCGCAGAGTACCTTCAGCGATCTGGTCGCGCTGCGCTGTGCGGCGCCGCCGGAGGTGGTGGCCGAGCGGCTGGCCCGGCGCACCGGCGGGATCTCCGACGCCGACCGGGCGATCTCCGAGGCGCTGGCCGCCAGGACCCCTCCCTGGCCGGGATCGGTGGAGATCGGCACCGCGGGGAGCGTGGAGGAGGCGCTGGCGCGAGCGCTGGAGGTCGTCCATCCGGCCCCCGCCGCCGCCCGCCTGCGCCCCCGCCTGGAACCGGACTGAGGTGTCAGACATCCCTGGACGTTGAATGTCAAGCGGCGAGGTCGTGGTTGCGGTGTGACCATGCGGTTGCCTGGTCG
>NZ_BMNT01000036.1:93251-100528 GCF_014646695.1 Sphaerisporangium melleum | reverse complement strand
CTTCCCCTTGTGCGCCGTGGCATGGCGAAGCCCCGGACGTGTTCCGCGGGTGCGGGCGTCCGGGGCGGGTTCGGCCGATCGGGAGAGACGGGTCAGGTGGCCGGTTCGCCGGCGGGGGAGGGGCGCAGGTGCAGGTCGGGGTCGTACAGGCGGCGGAACCTGGCGGAGAAGAGCCAGCGCAGGACTCCGGCGGCCACTCCGGCGGCGATGGTCACGTTCACCACGAAGTGCACGGCGCCGTAGTAGAGCAGGAACACCGGTCCGCGCCGGCGCAGCACGAAGCGGTACATGCCGAAGTCCGCGGCGATCGACGCGGCCAGCGCCAGGGCCGGCACCGCCGCGCCGGCCGGGCCGGCCAGGGCCACGAGCGGCAGCGTGGCCAGCGCCGCCAGCGCGGCGAGGCTGCCGCCCGCCCGGTTGGAGGTCTCGAACCCCCGGGCGAAGCGCTTGCGCTGCGCGTACAGCGGCACCCGGGCCCGCCCGCGCTTGTACAGCTTGCGCAGTAGCCCGCCCAGTTTGTCGTCGTGGTCGTGCCGCGAGCGCACCGCGGTGGTGAGCACCATGTCGTACAGCTGGGTGAGCCGGTGGCCGTAGTCGACCTCCTCGGTCTCGCGCAGCCGGGTGTTGAACCGCCCGACCTCGTCGAACACCTTGCGCGGCATCGCCATCAGCGCCGGGAACAGGAACGAGATCGGCCCCTCCGAGCTGGCCGTCCAGTAGTAGTACTGCAGGGCGCGGTACTCCTCGACCAGGCTGTCGCGGATCAGCGGCTCCGGGTCGTGGATGCTGCACACCGCGCCGAGGCGCGGGTCGGCGGCCAGCATGCCCACCGCGACCTCCACCGAGTCGGGGTAGGCGGCCACGTCGGAGTCGGCGAACACCAGGATCTCGCCCCGGGCGTGCTCGACGCCGAGGTTACGCGCGCCGGCCACCCCCAGGTTGCGCTCGGTGCTGATCACCCGGACGCCGAGCCGCCGGGCGACCTCGACCGAGTCGTCGGTGCTGCAGTCGTCCACCACGATCAGCTCGATGGGCCGGTACGTCTGGGCCTGCAGGGCGCGCAGGCACAGCTCCAGCGAGGTGGCGTAGTTGTGGTTCGGCACGATCACCGAGACCAGCGGGGACTCCTCGCCCATCGCTCACACCCCCACCGGAGCCGACGGGCCGGGCACGTCGTAGGTGCGCCGGAACTCGCTGGACAGCAGGCAGTGGGCGGCGCCCACGAACACCGCCACCCCGACGGTGACGTTCACCAGGAAGTGCACCGCGGTGAAGTAGAGGGCGAACGGCAGACCGGCGTAGCGCCGGACGAACCGGTACATGCCGAGGTCGGAGGCGATCGAGCCGAGCAGCAGCGCGACCGGGACGAGTGCCCAGACCGGTCCGAGCAGCACCGGCAACGGCACGGCCAGCACGGCGAACAGCGCGGCGAGCGATCCCCAGCCGCGGCTGCTGTTGGCCGGGCCGCCGTTGAAGTCGGGGCGGCGCAGGTACAGCGGGATGTGCAGGCGCGCGCGGTGGAAGAACTTCGACAGCACCACGCGCAGCCGGTCGTCGTGGTCGTGCCGGCCCCTGATCCGGTTGTCCAGCACGATGCGGTACCCCAGCCGGGTGAGCCGGTGGCCGTACTCGGCGTTCTCGCTGTGCCGCAGCGCCGGGTTGAGCGGGCCGACCTCGTGGAACACCTCCGCGCGCATGGCGAACAGCGCGGAGTAGATCGTGGTGATGTCGCCCTCGTCACCGGAGATCCAGTAGTGCAGCTGCAGGCTGCGGTACCGCTCGACCCGGCTGTCGGGGATCAGCGGCTCGGGGTCGTAGGTGCCGCACACCACACCCAGCGTCGGGTCGGAGGTGAGCAGGTCCACCGCGTGCTCGACGACGTCCTCGGCCAGCGCGAGGTCGGAGTCGAGGAAGAACAGCACCTCGCCCCGCGCGTGCCGCACGCCGACGTTGCGTGCCGCCGGCGCGCCGATGTTGGTGTCGGTGACCACGACCCGCACGCCGTGCCGGTGGGCGATCTGCACCGAGTCGTCGGTGCTCCGGTCGTCGACGACGATCACTTCGATGTCGGGATAGGTCTGCCGTTCCAGCGCGCTCAGGCACAGATCGAGCGTGCGGGCATAGTTGTAGTTCGGCACGATGACCGAGACCAGCGGCCTTCGTTCTTCCATGGTCGATGACCCCTTCCGGGCCGTCTGAACAGTGATGACCGTTGTTGCCGCCGGCTCGCCGGAGGAGGAGGGAGAGGCGGCGCCGCGAGACGCGCGGCGGGGACGAGGGCTGGGCCACCGGACCCGGCCGGCATGCGCGGAGCGCTCAGTCCTGCGCGGCGAGCAGTTCGGCGGGCTTGGCAAGGCGCGACAACGCCGCACGTTGCAGGACGCCGATCGCGCCGCCCAGGGCGCCGGTGAAGGTGACGGCGAGGTGGGCGCCGGTGAAGTAGAGGCCGAACGGAACCCCGCGCCGGGCGAAGGCGAAGCGGTAGGTCTCGCCGTCCAGGGCGATGGCGGCGGCGACGAGGGCGGGGGAGACGGCGGCGCCGAGCCGGCCCGCGACCGCGGGCAGGGCGAGGGCCGGGACCGCGGCGAGCAGCAGGACACCGCCGATCGCGCGGGGCACCGAGTCGCCGGGCGTCTCGCCCTTGCGCCAGTCCATCGCGCTGATCCGCGCGCGGCGGAACACCTTGCGGAGGATGATCCGCATGGTCGGGTCATGGTCCTTGCGGCCGCGGACCGCGTCGCTCAGCTTCACCTCGTGCGACCGGTTGACCCGCACCCGGTAGTCGGAGGAGACGGTCTCGCGCAGGTCGGGGTCGAACGGGCCGACCTCGGCGAACACCTTGGCCGGCACGACGAGCACGGCCGCGTGCAGTTCCAGGGTGGGCCGGTGGGCGGGCATCCACCAGCGGTACATCTGCAGCGCGCGGTACTGCGAGGCCAGGCTCTGCGACAGCAGCGACTCCGGGCGCAGGATGCCGCCCAGGGCGCCGATCTCCGGCCGGGCCTCCAGCGTGCGCACCGCGTTCTCCACGGCGTCGGGGTCCAGGGCGATGTCGGCGTCCAGGAAGAACAGGATGTCGCCGCCGGCGTACTCCGCGCCGAGGTTGCGCGCGGGGGTGGGGCCGCCGTTGACCTCGGTGCGCACCACCTTGGCGCCCATCGACGCGGCGACCTGCGCGGCGTCCTCGGTGCCGCAGTCGTCCACCACGATGACTTCGATGTTCGGGTAGGTCTGCTTCTGTACGGCTGCCAGGCAGAGCCGTAGCACGTCCGACCGGTTGTAGCTGGGGATGATGATCGAGACTAGCGGTTGCTCCCGGCTCATTATGTGCTCCATGGGCCAGAGGTCCTTGCTGGCGATGCGGACCTCGCGTCCGCTTCAAGGTAGACATCCGGGCTTGTCCCATTCTTGTCGTGCCCGCGGGGCCATTTCGTGAGGGCCGCTGACAAGAAAGCGACAAGATCCTCTCAGTACGTTCGACGCCGGCCGGTCAACGAGGTGGTGCCGATGAGCGACCAGGACGTCGCGACGCAGGAACAGCTCACCAGTCCGCAATCCGAGCCCGCGCGGAGCCGGGCGGCGCGGCTCGGACGTCTCATCCGCCCCCGGCGCCGCTGGTGCCTGGGCACAAAGCTGGTCGTGACCGCCACGGTCGCGTGGGCGCTGTTCGTGGCCGCCCACCTGCTGGCCAGCGGGCGCACCTACCTGTGGGCGCCGCTCGACCTGATCCCGCCGGTGCTGTTCCTGGCGGTCCCGGTGCTGCTGATGGTCGTCGCGCCGCTGGCCCGCCCGGTCCGCTGGCGGATCATGTCGCTGCTGCTGGTCACCGCGGTGCTCAGCGCGGGCCGCAGCGGGATCAACTACGCCACCCTCTGGTACACCCCGCCGCCCGCGCCGCCGGGCGCCATCACCGTGGCGGCCTGGAACACCGAGTTCTGGGACCAGGACTGGCGCACCGCCGAGGGCGACCGCTATTCCCCGGAGTTCTACACCTACCTGCACAAGCTGAACGCCGACATCTACCTGCTGTCGGAGTACCTCTACGTCGACACCGCCGCGGGCGACATGCGGTCTCAGCGGTGGACGGCCGATCTGGCCAAGCGCATCGACAAGCTCGCCGAGCTGCGCCGCGAGTTCCCCGGCTACCACATCGCCTCCTCCGGTGAGCAGATCACGCTCTCGCGGTTCCCGATCGTCGGGCACGGCGGCCTGGACATGCGTCCGTGGCTGCCGGCCAACCAGAAGGAGATCCCCGAGGCGCTGCGGGACTGGACCGAGGGGTACACGGTCGAGACGCTGCGCACCGACATCGACGTCAACGGCAAGGTCGTCTCGTTCTACAACGGCCAGATCTCCCAGCCGCCGCTCGAATGGCGGCTCTACACAGCCGAGTCCCGCGACATCGACGCCAACAGGGAGCTGCGCCGCGAGGCGAGCTACCGGGCGATCAGCGCGGACATCGCGGCCAACCCCAACCCCGCGGTGCTCGCCGGCGACCTGAACACCTCCCCGGCCATGGGGATCCGCCGCCTGCTCCCCGAGCGGCTGGTCGACCGGACTCCGGCGCTCGACTCGCTCTACCCGGCGACCTACCTGGCCGGCACCGCCGAACTGTGGCGGATCGACTGGCTCTACACCACGCCCGAGGTGACCGTGCACGGCTACGAACTGCCCGGCGCCGAGAAACTGTCCGACCACCGGGCCCAGCGCATGGTCCTGTCGGTGAGTTGACGATGAAGGGAACCGATATGCCCGACGTGATGGCCTGGCGGGCGGATGTCGCGGTCATCGTGCCCAACTACAACAAGAAGAAGACCCTGCGAGCGTGCCTGGAATCGGTGTACGCGCAGACCTACCCGGCCGCCGAGGTGATCGTCGTCGACGATGTGAGCACCGACGGCTCGCTGGAGATCGCGCGGGAGTTCCCGTGCACCATCGTCGAGCCGGCCCGCAACCAGGGTCCGGCCGGGGCCCGCAACCTCGGGGTGGCGAGCAGTTCGGCGCCGCTGCTGTTCTTCCTGGACTCCGACACCGCCCTGGCGCCGGACGCGATCTACAACGCCGTCAAGGCGTACCGGGAGACGCCGGACTGCGGGATGGTCCAGGGCATCTACGACATCGAGCCGCTGTACGACGACGGTCCGGTCGAGCGTTACCGGGTGCTGTGCGAGCACTACGAGCGCAGCCAGACCACCGCGACCTTCCTGTCCTGCACGCTGATCCCGCGGGCGGTCTTCGAGGAGACCGGGCGGCTGGACGAGCGGCTGCGCGACGGTGAGGACTTCGAGTTCGGCACCCGGGTCCCGGCGCACTACCGGCTGGTGGTGACCACCTCCGTGGTCACCAGGGCCGATGACGAGGACAAATTCTGGGGCTGCCTGGTGGAGCGGTTCGTCCGGTCCACCACCCTTCCGGTGATCATGGTGCGGGCGCGGCGGCTGCGTGACCAGGGCAAGGTCGGCTTCCAGCTCAACATGATCGGCACCGGCCAGCACAAGCGCCGCAAGCCGCCCCGGGTCTCCTCGATGTCGGCGGCGCTCACCTTCGTCACGCTGCCGCTCGCGCTCGTCAGCCCCTGGCTGCTCGCCGTTCCGGCGGCGACGCTCGCGGTCCACCTGAGCATGAACCGCAGGTTCATCGGATTCGCCCGCCGGTACCGGGGCGTCCGTTTCGCGCTCTGGGTGGCCTGGATGCAGCTGTGCTTCCACACCGCGTTCTTCCTCGGCGCCTGTGTGGGCCTGCTGCGCGTGGCCTACGAGCTGAGCCGGCGGCAGGGGGAGCCGGTCAGGACCGGCCTCGCCCCGGCGCCGTCGGCCGGGGTGCCCGAGTGAGAGCGATCCGGCCTCCCCGGTGGCGGCCGCCCCGGCTGCCGCGCCCGCTGGTCCGGGCGCTGGTCGCCGCGTTCGTGATCGTCGCCGTGGGCGCGGTCGCGGTGACGCTGGCCCGGCTGGACTGGAGCGTCGTCGCGGTCCTGTTCGCCCGGCGCGACCCCGCTCAGATGGCCCTGCTGCTGGGCGGGGCGTTCCTGGCCAGCACGGCGGGGCTGTCGCTGGGGTTCCTGGCCTGGCGGGCCGTGCTCCTGGAGCTCGGCCCGCCGATCAGCGAGCCGCGCGTGGTCCGCATCTTCTTCGTGGGCTTCCTGACCAAGTACGTGCCGGGGAGGGTGCCCGGCATCATCGCCATCACCAAGGTCGCCACGGCCAACGGCGTCACCTTCGCCCGGCTGATCAGTACGGCGGCGCTGGTCATGAGCCTGGTGCTGCTGAGCGGGTTCACCGTGGGGCTGCTCGCCGGCGTGCAGATGCTGGGCGCGCGGGCGGCGTGGCTGGCGGTCGCCGCCGTGCTGGTGGTGGCGGTCCTGGTGCGGCCGCAGCTGATCAACCAGGGCGCCGCGCTGCTGCTGCGGCTGCTGCGCCGGCCCGCCGCCGCCCCGGCCGCCTCGGTGCGCGGCGTGCGGATGGCGGTCGGCTGGCAGAGCCTGTCGTGGGTGGTCACCGGGCTGCACCTGTGGCCGCTGGCCATCGCGATGGGCGCGCCGCCGGGGCGGTCGCTGGCGCTGTGCGTCGGGGCGTTCACCCTGGCCACGACGATCGGCATCGCGGCGGTGTTCATCCCCGACGGGATCGGCGTCCGCGAGGCGGTGCTCACGGCGGCGCTCGCCGTGGTGCTGCCCGCACCGGCCGCCGCGGTGGTGGCCCTGGCCAGCCGCCTGATCTCCACCGTGAGCGAGGTGATCCTCGGCGCGGTGGCCCTGACCGCCGCCGAACTCGCCATCCGCCGGCCCCGCCGCGGAGCAGGGCCCGCCGGCGAGCCGGAGATCGCGCCATCCGCGGGGCACGCCACCGCGCCGCCCGTTGGCCGTCCCGCCGAAGGCTGATCCCGCCGGGTCATGGTTTCCGTCCCGCGGGGCATGGCGAGAGCGGAAAAGAAAGATCCCCAGGCCGCCGGCCTGGGGATCTTCGTCTGGTGGGCGATACTGGGATTGAACCAGTGGCCTCTACCGTGTCAAGGTAGCGCTCTCCCACTGAGCTAATCGCCCTGAATGAACCAGAGCGGACGACGGGATTCGAACCCGCGACCCTCACCTTGGCAAGGTGATGCTCTACCAGCTGAGCCACGTCCGCATGCTCGCCCCGGGCAGGTGCCCGGCGCTGTGTTTCCCACTTTACCGGATCTCGGTGGTGCGAGATCCCGTCGAGGTGGAGACGGGATTTGAACCCGTGTACGCGGCTTTGCAGGCCGCTGCCTCGCCTCTCGGCCACTCCACCAGGATCCTG
>NZ_BMNT01000036.1:24351-93220 GCF_014646695.1 Sphaerisporangium melleum | reverse complement strand
GCGGACGACGGGATTCGAACCCGCGACCCTCACCTTGGCAAGGTGATGCTCTACCAGCTGAGCCACGTCCGCGTGCCCCCGGTGAACCGCTCCGAGGTACGCACAAGACTCTAGCGTGTCGGCGGAGCCCTCGCGCACGCTCCACGCGGAACAGGGGTGCGTCCAGGGCGGACGCGCCCGGCCGGCGGTGGCGGGGCGTGGCAGGAGATGGGCGTGGATCGAGGTGCTCAAGTGCGTGTCGTTGCCCGGAATCGGGCAAGATTCTTGGCGTGCCGCCGATTTCCTGCGTAAAGTCCTGCCCTGTGTCAACGGCACGGCAGCATCCCCATGAAGATCTGGTCACGCATCTGGTCCGCACGACGCCGCTGGGCCCGGGTGAGGCCGCCCGGGTGGTGGCGGAGGTCGTCGCGTACTTCTCCGAGCCATTGGAGGAGTACGTCCGGCGCCGGCACGCCGAGATGAAGGCGCGCGGCATGACCAATGAGCAGATCTTCCCCGGCATCGCCGCCGAACTGTCCGCCCGGCCGGTCGCGGCCCCCGAGTTGTCGCTGCGTCAACTGCGCCGCATCGTTTACGGCTAACGCCAAGGAGAGCTGTATGTGTGGAATCGTGGCTTATGTCGGGCCGAAGGACGCGGCACCGATCCTGCTGGAAGGGCTGCAGCGCCTCGAGTACCGCGGCTACGACTCGGCCGGTCTCGTGGTGAGCAACAAGGGCCTGAAAATGCGCAAGGTCAAGGGCAGGGTCGCCGACCTCGCGGCGGCGGTGCCCGCGCGGTTCAGGGGCGGCCTCGGCATCGGGCACACCCGGTGGGCCACCCACGGCGTGCCCAACGACGTCAACGCCCACCCCCACCTGGACACCGCCCAGCGCGTCGCGGTCGTCCACAACGGCATCATCGAGAACGCCGGCGAGCTGCGCGCCAAGCTGGCCGCCGACGGCGCGGTCTTCGTCTCCGAGACCGACACCGAGGTGCTCGCCCACCTGATCGCCCGCACCGTGGAGGACACCGACTCGCTGGAGGAGGCGGTCAGGAAGGCGCTCAAGAGCATCGTCGGCACCTACGGCATCGCCGTCCTGGACGCCCAGCGCGCCGGCGAGATCGTGGTCGCCCGCAACGGCAGCCCGATCGTCATCGGCATCGGCGAGAAGGAGATGTTCGCCGCCTCCGACGTCGCCGCGCTGATCCGCTACACCCGGCAGGTCGTCCACCTGGAGGACGGCGAGCTGGCCGTGCTCAAGGCCGACGGGTTCCGCACCTTCACCATGGACGCGCGCGCCACCTCCAAGGAGCCGCTGACCGTCGACTGGGACGCCGGCCACTACGACACCGGCGGCTACGAGCACTACCTGCTCAAGGAGATCTCCGACCAGCCCGACTCGGTGACCCGCACCCTGAGCGGACGCCTGGACGGCCGGTTCAACATCGCCCACCTGGGCGGCCTCAACCTCGACGCACGCGAGACCCGCGCCTTCCGCCGCGTCAAGATCATCGGATGTGGCTCGGCCTACTACGCGGGCCAGATCGGCGCCCAGCTCATCGAGGAGCTCGCCCGCATCCCCGCCGACGCCGAGCCGGCCTCGGAGTTCCGCTACCGCAGCCCGGTGGTCGAGCACGACACGCTGTACGTCGCGGTCAGCCAGTCGGGGGAGACCTACGACACCCTCGCGGCCGTGCAGGAGCTCAAGCGCAAGGGCGGCCGGGTGCTCGGCGTGGTCAACGCCGTGGGCAGCGCGATCGCCCGAGAGGTGGACGGCGGCGTCTACCTGCACGCGGGGCCGGAGGTCTCGGTGGCCTCCACCAAGGCGTTCACCTCGACCGCCGTGGCGTTCGCCCTGATCGCCCTGCACTTCGGCCGGGTGCACGACCTGTCGCCCGCCGACGGGCGGCGCATCGTCGAGGGGCTGAAGAGGCTCCCCGACCAGATCGAGGAGATCCTCAAGCAGGGGGAGGCCATCGAGGCGCTGGCCCGCAAGTACGCCCCGCACCCCAGCATGATGTTCGTCGGCCGGGTGCGCGGCTACCCGGTGGCCCGCGAGGGCGCCCAGAAGCTCAAGGAGGTCTCCTACGTCCACGCCGAGGCCTATCCCGCGAGCGAGCTCAAGCACGGGCCGCTGGCCCTGATCGGGCCCGAGATGCCGACCGTCGCGATCGTGCCGGACGACGAGCTGCTGGACAAGAACCTCACCACGCTCGGTGAGATCCGCGCCCGGGGCGGCAAGGTGCTCATGGTGGGCCACCGCGTGCCCGACGCGGAGCTGGCCGAGGACGTCATCGTCGTGCCGAAGAACGAGGTCGAGCTGGACCCGATCCTGCTCGGCATCCCCCTCCAGCTCTTCGCCTACCACGCCGCCGTCGCCCTCGCCCGCGACGTGGACAAGCCCCGCAACCTCGCCAAGAGCGTCACCGTCGAGTGACCTCCGCCCCCCGTCCCTCCCGCGACCGGGCGAGAGGGACAGGGGCGTTCCGCCGGCCGGACGAGCGGCGGACCGGTCGTGGCGTGCGGACGATGCCGGCACGGGTGATCCGTGGCGGGCCGCCGTGCGGGACGTCGTGCCGGCATCGGGGGGTCTACCCTGCGCGCGTCGTGCCCGCCGGCGCGGCGGAGCCCGCCGCCGCCGGCTCGCGGACGCCCGCGGACGCGCGCAGCCGCGGGGTCAGCGCGATCGTCACCGCCAGCGACGCGCCCGCCATCAGCACCATGGCCGTGCCCGGCGGGACGAACTGTGCGGTCAGGCCGGCCAGCGAGGCGCCTATGGCCTGCATGGCCATCATCCCTGAGGAGTGCAGCCCCAGCGCCTGGCCGCGCATCTCGCCGGGGGTGAGCGCGACGAGCCGGTCCTGCAGCAGCAGGCTCGCGCCGAACCCGGCCGAGGCCACGGCGACCGCCGCCACCGCCACCGGCAGGGGGAGCGGCAGCGCGAACAGCAGGTACGGCGCCGCGAGCAGCAGGCGCAACGGGGTGACCAGCCTTCCGCGCGTCTCGGCCGGGACGAACCGGCCGAGCGCCGTGTCGGCGGCCAGCATGCCGAGTGCGCCGGACACGAACAGCGCTCCGGCCGCGTCCGGCGCGTACGGGACGTACAGCGCCTCACAGCCGACGACCAGCCCGTTCGGCACCCACAGGGCCAGGTACACGTGGCGCCGTGGCGCGTGCGACCACAGCCGGGTGTTGACCCGCCAGGTCTCCCGGACCGACGGGCGCCCCGCCGCGCGCGGCGGCCGCCGGGTCAGGCCGGTCCGGATCACGACCACGGCCGACAGGTACAGCCCGGCGGCGGTCAGCAGCGCCGCCGGGGGAGACAGGACGGCGAGCAGGGCCCCGCCCGCGGCGAAGCCGGCGATCTGCATGACGCCGACCGACATGTTGAACACCGACCGGCCGAGGACGTACCCGCCTTCCGGCAGGATCTCGCTGAGCAGCCCCCACCGCACCGCGCCGCCCATCGAGCCGGCCAGACCGAGCGCCATGACCAGCGCGAACCGTCCCCACAGCGGCATCCCGGGCGCCGCGACGGCCGCCGTGCCCACCGTGTAGACGGCCGCGATCGTCCCGAGGACCGCCCTCGGCGGCAGGCGGTCCACCGCCGACAGCAGCGTCGTCGCGCCGAGCAACTGGGCGAAGGACGGCCCGAACATGCTCAGCGCCGACAGCAGCGCCGACCGGGTGGCGGCGTAGACGAGCGAGCCGAGCGCGAGGCCGCTCATCGTCCCCGCGGCCACCTGGGCCGAGGTCGCGAAGAACAGCGGGGTGAACTCGGGGGTACGGAAGAGCTCTCGGTAGGTACGCACCCGGAGCAGTCTGCGCGCCGTTCTCCGGGATCGATAACGTTTCGGGTGGAGGTGAAACATGGGGGTCTGGCGGATCGGCGCCGACGTGCTGGCACGCGGCCGCTTCACCCTGTCGCCGCTGGCGGAGACCATCGGCGCGCTGGAGGCCCTGCACTGGGGCACGCCGCGGCCGGGCCGTGAGACCTGGCTGCGCGACCACCGCCCGGCCTACCGCGCCCGCCTGGACGCCGACCCGGTCGAGGCGCTGCTCGTCTGGGCCGCGCTGCGGCCGCGCTGGATGGCCGACTTCATCGGCGCTCCGCCCGAGGAGTCCGATCGGAGCTTCCGCGACGAGCTGGAGCGGGTACGCCGCACGCCCCCCGAGGTGGCCGAGGCGGACCTCGCGGCCGGCCTCGGCCACCCGGTGCCCGCCGAACTGCGCCGCCCCGACCTGCCGGAACGGGCCGCGGCGCTGCTCGAGTGGGTCTGGACCGCGACCGTGCGCCCCGAGTGGCCGCGGCTGCGCCGGGTGCTGGAGGCCGACATCGTGGCACGCACCCAGGCGCTGAGCTCCGGCGGCTGGGCCGCGGCGCTCGCCGGCCTGCGCCCGGGCATGCGCTGGCTGGGCGACGGCCGGCTGCAGGTCAACGCCTACGACAATCCGCCGCGCGACATCGCCGACGACGCGCGGTTGACCTTCATCCCGGTCAGCGCCGCCCACGGCTGGGTGTGCTGGGACCTGCCGCACCGCTACGGCATCGTCTACCCGTGCGCCGGGCTGCTGGCCGACGCGCCGGAGAGCGCGCCGCCGCAGGCGCTGAGCCGGCTGCTCGGCCCGGTCCGCGCCACCGTCCTGTGCCGGTTGACCACGCCCATGAGCACCACCCAGCTCGTCGCGCTGACCGGGTACGGCCTGGGGTCGGTGGGCGGGCACCTGAAGGTGCTGCTGGACGCGCGGCTCGTCCAGCGGCGTCGTTCCGGGCGGTCCGTGCTCTACTACCGCACCTCCCTGGGCGACCGGCTCGCCGCCCCCGAGACCGCCGTGCGGGGCGACCCGGCGGAGGCCGCCCGCGATCATGCCTGAGATCGTCTTCGAAAGGCAGGGAAGTCGCCTGACGGGCGGGGTCGTACAGTTGCGGAGTGAGCGATCTGGAGCGGGAGCCGCGCGAGACCGTGTGCGGCGGGCTGGACGGGACGGCCGAGGGGCCGGTGCGTGAGGAGCTGATCGGGCGGGACGTCGTCCTCGGCGGCACGCGGGGGATGAAGGTCACCCGCAACCTTCCCGGGCGGGAGCGCCGGATGGTCGGCGCGTGGTGCTTCCTGGACCACTACGGCCCCGAGCGCGCCACCATGAGCGTGGGCCCGCATCCGCACACCGGGCTGCAGACCGTGACCTGGCTGCTTCAGGGGCGGGTGTTGCACCGCGACAGCATCGGCAGCGAGCAGCTCATCAGCCCCGGGCAGCTCAACCTGATGACGGCGGGCCGCGCGATCTCGCACGCCGAGGAGTCCGTGGAGCCGGACGCGCTGATCCACGGCGTCCAGCTCTGGGTGGCGCTGCCCGCGGCGTCCCGGCACGCCGACCCCGCCTTCGAGCACCACGAGGCGCTGCCGGTGCTCACCGCGCCTGGAGTGACCATCACGGTCTTCGCCGGTGAACTGGCCGGCGTCGCCTCGCCGGCGACCGTGCACACCCCGCTCACCGGGGCCGAGCTGGCCTTCGAGCCGGGCGGACGGGTCGCCGTCCCCCTGCGCCCGGACTTCGAGTACGCGGTCATGGCGCTCACCGGCGAGGCGGAGGCCGACGGCGCGCCGCTGCCGCCCGGCCCGCTGCTGTACCTGGGGTGCGGCCGCTCGGAGCTGGTGCTGTCGGCCGCCGCGGCCTCCCGCGTCCTGCTGATCGGCGGCGAGCCGTTCGAGGAGCAGATCGTCATGTGGTGGAACTTCGTCGGGCGCGGCCACGAGGAGATCGAGCGCTTCCGCAAGGAGTGGCAGGAGGGCTCGGCGTTCGGCGAGGTCCCGGGCACCACCCTCGCGCGCATCCCCGCCCCGCCCCTGCCCACCACCCGCCTCAAACCCCGCGGCCGCCAAAGGTGACGGGCGCAGCCCTGGCACGGAGCGTCCCGCCGCGTTGCCCGGCAGACGAGGGTCGGCCTTGAGGGGGTCGCTACGTCGTCGCTCGGCTTTCCCGTACTCGCGACGAGCGTGGAGCGGGGAGGGCCGGGGGAGGCCGGGCAGGGTCAGCGCCAGGCCGTGAGCAGGTCCTCCGGGCCGATCAGGGTCACCCCGTCCACGCCGGCGCCGCTTCGCGACACGGCCAGAAGCGGCGTGTTCTCGCTCGCCCCTGGCAACTGCGCGCGGTGGAGCAGCAACCGGTTCAGATCTCGTCCATCGAACGGGCGGCTCTCCAGCCACTTGATGGAGCCGACCGCGGTGATGGCCGTGGCGACGGGTGCCCGATCGGCGGTCACGATGTCGATCTCGGGGTCATTGGTGCGGGTCCAGTAGCCGCCGACGGCTCCGGTGCCTTCGGGCAGGAAGCCGGCGGGTAGCCGGAAGAGCGCTTCCCGTACGACCGGTTCGATGGCCCGGCCCCGCCACGCCGTCCACGAGTGCCGGATGCGCTGCAGGACGAGGTCACCTCTGCCGCGTTCGATCTCCACCAGGTGCGGTCCGAGGAAGCTGAGCCAGAAGCGCAGGTGGGGATCCGCCACCAGATAACGGGCCTCTTTCGACGGCCGGGTGGAGAGCGGGACGATCGATTCGACCATTCGTTTGCCGATGAGCAGATGCAGGGCGCGGTTCAGCGAGGCCTGCGGCAGGCCGCCTGCCGCTCGCCCGATCAGCGAGAAGCTGCGCTCTCCTGAGCCGATCGCGGTGAGCACCTGCCGGGCCATGGCCCCTGGAGGGAACTCCGCCGCCATGGCCCGCTCGCCGCTCACCAGCAGTGCGGACGTCGGATCGGTGACGGCGTCGCTGAGGTAGTCGAACACGCCGCTGCCGTCCGGCCACTCGTCCAGGACCAGGGGCAGCCCTCCCGTCACGAGATAGGCGTCGAACGCCTCGGCGGCGGGGAGTGCGAGCATCTCGGCGACCTCGGCGGGACTGAGCGGTGGGATCACCATCTCGGTGGCGCGCTGGTGAAAAGGGCGGCCGTACTCGTTGAGGGCCTCCATCATCGCCAGATCGGAGCCGATGCACAGCAGCAGCACCGGCCGTTTGGAGAGTTCCCGGTCGTACACCTTCTGCAGCGTTCCCTCGAACCCCGGGTCGTTCGCGATGAGGTAGGGCATCTCGTCGATGACCACCACGCTCGGCCGGTCGACGGGCAAGGCCGCCGCCATCAGGTGCAGCGCGGCGTCCCAACTGCGGGGGGACTGCTCGCGGAAGAGCCGGGCCCCCGGCAGGCTGGACGAGCTCACGGCCTCGGTGAAGAGCGCGAGGTCGGCCTGGAGGGTCGGCTGCGCTGAGGCGGTGAAGAACAGATGGGGCACATCGGCCCGTCCGATGAACTCCTCGGCGAGACGGGACTTGCCGACCCGTCGCCTGCCGCGCATGAGTACCGCTCGTCCCGGACGGCCCGCTCGCCCTCCTGTCTCGGTGCGGCGCAGCATGCGCGTCAGGGTGGCCAACTCCCGCTCGCGCCCGATGAATCCGTCCAATGCGGGCTCCATACGATCAGAGATGAAACACTCACCGTTGATACTATCAACATTGAGTGTCTTCTCAGGTCGAAGATCGTCTCTCTGGCCGGAGAGGCGGCCGGGTGAGCGGCCGTCATCCAACCAGTGGCCGGGGGTGCGGTTCGTGGGCGCGCCAGTGTGTCCGAGCGGTGAACTGGGCATTTAGTGGGATATCGGGGGAAAGGGCGTGCGGGATGCGTCGTCGTCAGGTGCTCGCCCTCGGGGCGGGGCTCGTGGCGCTGGCCGCCGGATGCGGAGGCCCCGCGAGCACGCGCAAGCTGGCCGCCGCGACGCTCCCGATCGTGGTCCCCGGCCCGTCCGGCGGGGACGCCGACCGCGTGGCGCGGGCGCTGAAGGGCGTCGCCGAGAAGGCCGCGCTCGTCGCGGACCTGCGGCCGGTGAACCGGCCCTCCCACGTCGCGCTGGCCGAGTTCACCCGGGTGCGGCACGCGCGCCAGGTGCTGATGGCCGAGCCCGCGCTGGTCGGCACGGTCCGGGCGCCGCGCCAGGCCGGCGCCTTCACCGGCACCACGCCACTGGTCCGGCTCTGCGGGGAGTGGGAGGTGCTGGTCGTCCCCGGCGCCTCGCGGCTGCGGTCGTTCGGCGCGTTCGCCGACGCGATGCGCCGGGATCCCGCCGGGCTGGCGGTCGCGGGCCGGACCCAGGGCTGCGTGGACCACATGCTGCTCGGCATGCTCGCCCAGAGCCTGGGGGTCGACGCGCGTCTGCTGCGGTACGTCGCCTATCCCACCAGCGGGGACGCCGTCACCGCGCTTACCGGAGGGCGGGCCGCCGCCGCCCTCGCCGGGCACAGCGGCGTCCGCGACCGCGTGCGCGCCGGAGACCTGCGGGTGCTCGCGGTCTCCTCGCCCGACCGCATCCCCGGCGTTCCCGCCCCCACCCTGCTGGAGTGCGACACGCACCTGGACTGCGCGAACTGGCGCGGCATCCTCGGCCCCCGGGATCTGCCCGAGGACGATCTGGCGGCCCTCGTTGAGATGTGCCGGTACGTCGCGGGCTCCGAGCGGTGGCAGCAGGCGTGTGCCCGCAACGGCTGGGCGCCGCTGTACCTGGAGGGGGAGGACTTCCGGCAGTGGCTGCGCGTCGAGACCGCGCGCCTGGCCCGCGCCGTCGGCGATCTCGGCCTGCGCACCTGAGCTCGGGTTCACCGGGCACGGGAGGGCCGGGCGACCGGTCGCCGGCCGGTGTCGTGGCGTGCGTGGCGGTGCGCGATCCATCGGCGGAGGTGACCGTCCCCGGTGGGCCGTGAAGGGGGGTGCCCGTGCCGAGTGACGGGTCCAACCACAACTTGTAGGGGTTGTTGAGCCCCATGCCACTAGATGTAGGATCCTGCTCGTCGCTGGTTCGCCCGTCCGGGCGAGGCAAGAGGGAACCCGTCGCGGACCCGGGGCCGTCCCGCAGCGGTGAGCGGGAACGATCGCCGTCATTTCGGCGCCGGGCCTCGCGGCGCTCACCGGTCGTGCTCCGCTGCGCGCGCCCTCCGTACGGGGATCGAGCGCACGAGGAGATGAGCACGTGACCGTGACACGCGATGTGCCGCCGGCCTACTCACTGGAGGACGCGGGCGGGGGCGGCCGGGCCGCCACCGGGACGCGCGGCGGCGACGACCAGGGAACGGCGCCGGGCCGCGGCGATGCGCCCGCGAGCGGTGCGGGCACCCTCCCGGCGACGGCGACGGCGGGCGGCATGGGCCCGGCCCGGGGGCGGGACGAACGATGGCGGGCCATCGAGGAGGCCGCGGCTCTCGTGATCGCCGACCCGGCCAACTCGCGGCTGGCCGCCCGCCTGCTGGCCGAGGAGATCGCCGGCGAGGCGGCGGCGCACGGGGTCCGGTCGTTCTCCCAGTCGGTCGCCGCCACCCACCGGGAGGGCCTGCTGCAGGACGCCCTGGCGGGGTTCGTGCGGGCCAACGCCGCCGTGCTGGACGCGCTGATCGACCCGGCGGCGGACGAGCGGTTCGAGTTCTTCGGCCTGCGCACGGTCTACGACCGCTACCTGCTGCGCCACCCGGTCACCCGCAAAGTGCTGGAGACGCCGCAGCACTTCTTCCTGCGGGTGGCCTGCGGGTTGTCCGGCACCGTCGAGGAGGCCGCGGAGCTGTACCGGCTGATGTCCTCGATGGCGTACCTGCCCAGCTCACCGACGCTGTTCAACTCCGGCGGCCGGCGCCCGCAGCTGTCGTCGTGCTTCCTGCTCGACTCGCCCCGCGACGAGCTGGAAGCCATCTACGAGCGGTACGGCCAGGTGGCGCGGCTGTCGAAGCACGCGGGCGGCATCGGCATCTCCTGGACCCGTGTCCGGTCGCGCGGCTCGCTGATCCGCGGCACCAACGGGCACTCCAACGGCATCGTTCCCTGGCTGCGCACGCTGGACGCGAGCGTCGCCGCGGTGAACCAGGGCGGCCGGCGCAAGGGCGCCGCCTGCGTCTACCTGGAGCCCTGGCACGCCGACGTCGAGGAGTTCCTGGAGCTGCGCGACAACACCGGCGAGGACGCCCGCCGCACGCACAACCTCAACCTGGCCAACTGGATCCCCGACGAGTTCATGCGCCGGGTCGAGGCCGACGAGATGTGGTCGCTGTTCGACCCCAAGGAGGTCCCCGAGCTGGTGGACCTGTGGGGCGCGGACTTCGACCGTGCCTACCGCGCGGCCGAGGCCGCGGGCCGGTACGTGCGGCGGCTGCCCGCCCGGGCGCTGTACGGCCGGATGATGCGCACCCTGGCGCAGACCGGCAACGGCTGGATGACCTTCAAGGACGCCGCCAACCGCGCCTCCAACCAGACGGCCCGGCCGCAGAACGTCATCCACCTGTCCAACCTGTGCACCGAGATCCTGGAGGTGACCAGCGACGCCGAGACCGCCGTGTGCAACCTCGGCTCGGTGAACCTCGCCGCGCACCTGACGGGCGGGGAGGTCGACTGGGCGCGGCTGCGCGCGACGGTGGCGACGGCCGTCCGCTTCCTGGACTCCTCCATCGACCGCGGCTACTACCCGACTCCGGAGGCGGAGACCGCCAACAAGCGCTGGCGGCCGATCGGCCTCGGCGTGATGGGGCTGGCCGACGTCTTCTTCGCCGCCCGGCTGCCGTTCGACTCGCCGGAGGCGCTGGCGCTGTCCACGCGCATCGCCGAGGAGATGGCCCTGGCCGCCTACGGCGCCTCGGCCGCCCTGGCCGCCGGGCGCGGCCCGCACCCGTCCTACGCCGACACCCGGGCCGCCGCGGGGGTGCTGCACCCCGACCACTTCCCGCAGGCCGCGCAGGTGCACCCCGGGGAGTGGGCGGCGCTGCGCGCGACCATCGCCGAGACCGGGCTGCGCAACTCGCTGCTGCTGGCCGTCGCGCCCACCGCCACCATCGCCTCGATCGCCGGCTGCTACGAGTGCGTGGAGCCGCAGGTGTCCAACGTGTTCAAGCGCGAGACCCTGTCGGGTGAGTTCCTCCAGGTCAACCGCTACCTCGTCCGCGACCTGCAGGAGCGCGGGCTGTGGACGGCGCAGGTCAGGGACGCCGTCAAACGGGCCGACGGGTCGGTCCAGGAGATCCAGGAGATCCCCGCTGATGTGCGGCTGCTGTACCGCACGGCCTGGGAACTCCCGCAGAAGGCGCTGATCGACCTGGCGGCCGCGCGGCAGCCGTACATCGACCAGTCGCAGTCGCTGAACCTGTTCATGGCGGCTCCCACCATCGGCAAGCTCTCCTCGATGTACGCCTACGCCTGGCGGGCGGGGCTGAAGACGACCTACTACCTGCGCTCGCGGCCGGCCACCCGCATCGCGCAGACGACCGTCGCGGTACAACCCGACAGCGCCGCGAGCTCCACGGCCCCGGGTGCGGGGACGCCGCCCGCGGGCGGCGCGGCCGCTGAGGCGTCTCTACCCGCCGGAGAGCCCGTTCACCTGCCGGTTCTCCCGCCCGCCACCGCGGGTGACCGCGACGCGGTGGCCTGCTCCCTGGAGAACCCCGAGATCTGCGAGGCGTGTCAGTGATGCTGCTCGACCCCGGAATGGACCTGACCCTGCGCCCGATGCGCTACCCGCAGTTCTACGAGCGTTACCGGGCGGCGATCCGCAACACCTGGACGGTCGAGGAGGTGGACCTGCAGTCCGACATCGCCGACCTGGCCAGGCTGAGCGCGGGGGAGCGGCACCTGATCAACCGGCTGGTGGCCTTCTTCGCCACCGGCGACTCGATCGTGGCCAACAACCTGGTGCTCAACCTCTACCAGCACCTCAACGCGCCCGAGGCGCGGCTGTACCTGTCGCGGCAGCTGTTCGAGGAGGCCGTGCACGTGCAGTTCTACCTGACCCTGCTGGACACCTACCTGCCCGACCACGACGAGCGGGCCAAGGCGTTCGCGGCGGTCGAGCACATCCCCTCCATCCGCGACAAGGCGGAGTTCTGCTTCCGGTGGATCGACTCGATCGGCGAACTCCACCGGTTGTCGACCCGGGAGGACCGGCGGGCGTTCCTGCTCAACCTGATCTGCTTCGCCGCCTGCATCGAGGGGCTGTTCTTCTACGGGGCCTTCGCCTACGTGTACTGGCTGCGCTCGCGGGGGCTGCTGGGCGGGCTGGCCACCGGGACGAACTGGGTGTTCCGCGATGAGTCCATGCACATGGAGTTCGCCTTCTCGGTGGTGGACACGGTGCGGGCCGAGGAGCCCGGCCTGTTCGACGCGGAACTGGGCGCGCAGGTGACCCGCATGATCGAGGAGGCGGTGGCCGCCGAGCTGGCCTTCGCCGTCGACCTGTGCGGTGCGGGCCTGCCGGGCATGAGCGCCGGGCAGATGCGGGCGTACCTGGAGTACGTCGCCGATCGCCGCCTGGTCCGGCTCGGGCTGCCGGAGCGGTACGGGACGGCCAACCCGTTCGGCTTCATGGAGTTCCAGGATGTGCAGGAGCTGGCCAACTTCTTCGAGCGCAGGGTCTCGGCCTACCAGGTGGCGGTGGAGGGCACGGTCAGCCTGGACGAGGCGTTCTGAACTTCCCCACATCACGCACTGTGAGGCAAATCACCCGCTTTAAGGTGGTTTTCCGGTCAAGGTGTGGTTAAGGATCGCCGGAGCCGGTCCGGGCCGCGGTGACAGCCGAGGGCACCGGACCGGCCCGCCGGACTCCGCGCCGGCGGCGATGTGGGGGAAGTTGGGGAAGGGGATGCCGCCCGTGTCATCGGCAGTGAACTGGATCATCCTGGTGGTCGCCGTCCTGGCGGCCGTCGTGGCCGTGGAACTGCTCCGCCGCCTGCTCAGATCGCGGCGGGTCAACGGCCGCTTCTCACTGGCGGGGCCGATCGTCGAGCGGTGCACCTGGCCGGGCTTCGCGACCGCGGGCCTGGTCGCGTTCAACACGGGATACGCGCCCGGAATGTCGGGGCGGTCGTTCGAATTCGCGGTGCAGCAGACCATCACCGTGCTGCTGATCGCCTGCGTGGCCTGGCTGGTCGTCCAGGCCGCCTACGCGGTCACCGACGTGGTGCTCGCCCGGCTCACCAGCATCGAGGGCGCGGGCAACCGCAGGGCGCGCCGCATCCGCACCCAGATCACCCTGGTCCGGCGGGTGGCCGCCGCGGTGATCATCGTCGTCTCCGCCGGCGCGATGCTGTTCAGCTTCCCCGCCGTCCGGGCGCTCGGCGCCGGCCTGCTGGCCTCGGCGGGCATCGCCGGCGTGGTGGCCGGCATCGCCGCCCAGTCCACCCTGAGCAACCTGATCGCCGGGCTGCAGCTCGCCTTCAGCGACGCGATCAGGCTGGACGACGCGGTGGTCGTGGACGGCGAGTGGGGCCGCATCGAGGAGCTGACCCTGACCTACGTCGTGGTGCGGCTGTGGGACGAACGCCGGCTCATCCTGCCGGTGTCGTACTTCACCGCGACCCCGTTCGAGAACTGGACCCGGTACGAGAGCCGCGTCGTCGGGCACGTGCTGTTCTACGTCGACTGGTCGGTGCCGGTGGACGAGCTGCGGGCCGAGCTGTACCGGCTGCTGCGCGAGCACCCCCTGTGGGACCAGAAGGACTGGACCCTGCAGGTGACCGACGTGCGTCCCAACGGACTGGTCGAGCTGCGCGCGCTCATGAGCGCATCGGACGCGCCGAGCGTGTGGGACCTGAAGTGCGACATGCGCGAGGCGATGATCGCCTACGTCCGCCGCGAACACCCGCAGGCCCTGCCGCGCTTCCGGGTCGAGGACGGCGGCGTCCGTCCCGGGGAAGCGGTGGGCCCTCGGGACGACGCGAGGATGATCGCGGACGGCGCCCCGGGCGGGGGTGCGGGAAGGAGCACGGGCGGCGGGCCGTTCCGCAGGGCGGCGGCCGACGGCCGCGGCACGCTGGGCGCCTGACCGGCCCTCGGCGCGAGCTCGGTGCCTCCTGGTGAAGGTGGGTGAGCGGCCGGCGCGAGCACCGGGGGAGGCGCGGTCAGGGGGTGGACGGACGCAGGAGGCGGGTGCCGCCGGCGATCAGGGCCGTGGCCAGCACCCAGCCGGAGGCGATCAGGATGCCGGCCACCCACTGCGTCCAGCCCACCGGCTCCCACGCGCCGCGCTGCTCGAACACGCTGACCGGCACCAGCAGGTCCAGCGTGTAGGGGAAGGCGTGGAACAGGCGCCGCTCGTCCAGCCCCACCTGGGCCGGCGGGTGGGTGGCGAACACCACGGTGCCGGCGGTGAGCAGGAGAGCGAACCACACCCCGGCCAGCCACGGCCGGTACCCGTACCCGACGACCACGTCCAGCAGCAGGCCCGCCAGGCGGCCGGGGACGCCGATGGTGGCACGGCGGGCCCGCTGCTTGGCGAGCAGCACGCGCCGGGCCTCCTGCTCGTGGCCGATCCTGCGGTACCACGCGGCCAGGTGCTCGTACGGCTGCGGCCGGTAGCCCTCCGGGTCGCGGCCCAGCCACGCCAGCCGGTCGGACAGCGGGACGTTGCCGCGGATCGACTCGACCACCAGGCCGTTCAGCCGCACCCGCCCGGGATAACTCCTCGGGTCGTCCAGCAGGACGCCCACCCGTGAGTAGCCGAGGTTCACCTCGCCCCGCACCGAGGCCGGCCGCAGGATCAGCTCGTCGACCTGCATGTGGCTCAGGTGCAGTGCGCGGCCCTGCGCGCTCAGCTTCGCCTGGTCGAACGACAGCACCCCGGAGACCCGGGCTCCGCGCAGCCGCACGGTGCCCTCGGCGGTGAAGTTCTCGCTGAACTCCACGCTCGTCGCCTGCATGTGGTCGGCGTAGACGGCGTGGCCGCCGGTGCTCTCGATCACGGCGCGCTGAAGGTACAGGCCGCTGTTGAACTTGGCGCCGATCAGCCGCAGCCCGCCGGTGCTGCGCAGGTCACGGCAGAAGGCGCCGCCGTCCACGGTCAGCCCGCCCGCCCACAGCGCCCAGTGGTGCTGGTCCCAGCCGCGCTCCTGCTTCTCGGCGTCGCCGAACGCGCGCCTGGCGTCCGCCTTGTAGCTCTCGGAGGCCGCCGAGGTGCCGTCCGGCGCGAACAGCGTGGCCCTGGCCAGCCGGAGCTGACCGGTGATGTGCGCGTTGTCCAGCCGCACCCCGGCGCGGACGGTGCAGGAGTCCAGCTCGAACAGACCGTCGATGGTGCAGCGGGCGGCACGGATGCGGCGCACGTCACAGCCGCGGAAGCGCACTCCCTTGGTGGTGGCGTCGGTGAGCGCCACGGTGCCGGACAGATGGCAGTTCAGCAGGTGCAGCTTGGTGGTGATCGTCGCGTCGGAGAGGTTGAGCGTCCCCACGACGCGGGCCCCGGCCAGCCGCAGCCCGGCCACCTGCCCCGGCGCGGCGGGGCGGGCGCCGAGCAGCAACGCGGTCAGCAACTCGGCCCGTACCGTGCGCTCGCGTCCCCAGGTGGCGCCGCCGGCCGGGTCGTCCCGGTCGGCGTCCCCGGTGCGCAGGTCGACCCAGGACCCCGACGGGTAGGCCTCCCAGACCTTCCGTTCGGCCGCCGTCAGCCGCCAGAGCGGTCGTGATCGCACCACGCGGGGACTTTAGCGCGCTCGGCCGCGGTTCCACCGGCGTATCCGCCGATATCCGGCGGCGTCCCGGTCCGTCAGGGCCGCTCCGAACCGTCCGGGACGGCATCCCGCCGATCCGCCGGCGTGGGCATCCCGGGCTCTCAGGCGCCGGGTCCCGGCCGCCCGGTGCCCGGTCGCGGTCGCGAGGTCAGGGGCGCTCGATGTGCATGGCGCGCTCCTCGGCGGAGAAGTCGCCGTCGTCCTCGCCCACCTCGGAGGCGTACTCCTCGGAGTCCTCGTCCGGGTGCGCGCCCTCGTCCGGCCGGACGTAGCGGGCATCCTCCCGGGGGACGCGCTCGCGATCGCGGGCCTCCCGCCAGGTGCGCTGCGTGAGGTCGTCGCGGTCGGCGGGGTCGTCCGCGTCGATCACATGGCCGGCGGGCAGCTCGTCGGTCCACCCGTCGATCTCGGTCTGCTGCTCGTCATCGCCCATGTCGTCGGGTCCGCGACGAAGTCCGCTCATGCCAGTGTTCCTGCCTGTGTCGTCGTGCAGATTGCCAGGGCCCGCGCCTGCGGGGCCGGTGTTCGATCCTGATACGCACGATACTCCGGTGAGCGAGAGGTGCCCGGGCCGGACGTCCGGCCCGGGCCCCGCTAGCGCTCCACCACCTCGTTCTTGCCGATGACCACCACGCCCTCCCGGGTCACCGCGAAGCGCGAGCGGTCGTACTCCAGGTCGAGGCCGATGCGCGCGCCGTCGGGGATCACCACGTTCTTGTCGATGATGGCCCGCCGGACGATCGCCCCCCTGCCGACCTTGACGCTCCCCATGAGCACCGAGTCCTCGACCAGGGAGTGGGAGTGCAGCACCACCCCCGGCGACAGGACCGAGCGCCGGGCCGTGCCACCGGAGACGATCACCCCCGGCGACACCAGCGAGTTCAGCGCGCGGCCCACCCGGTCGCCCTCCTCGTGCACGAACTTGGCCGGCGGCAGCGGATCCTGCCCGGTGTAGATCGGCCAGCGGTCGTTGTAGAGGTTGAACACCGGGTGCACCGACACCAGGTCCATGTGCGCCTCGTAGTAGGCGTCCAGCGTCCCGACGTCGCGCCAGTAGCCGCGGTCGCGCTCGGTGGAGCCCTGGACGGTGTTGTGCGCGAAGTCGTACACCTCGGCGCCGCCGGACTTGACGAACATCGGGATGATGTTGCCGCCCAGGTCGTGCTTGCTGCTCGGGTCCAGCGCGTCCTCCCGCAGCGCGTCGATCATCGCCTGGGTCCGGAAGACGTAATTGCCCATGGAGGCGTACACCTGGTCGGGCGCGTCGGGCAGGCCGATGGCGTCCTTGGGCTTCTCCCGGAAGGCCGAGATGCGCCGCCCCGACGGGTCGGTCTCGATCACGCCGAACTGGTCGGCCAGCGCCAGAGGCTGGCGGATGGCCGCCACCGTGACGTCGGCGCCGGAGTCCACGTGCTGCTGGACCATCTGGCGCGGGTCCATCCGGTAGATGTGGTCGGCGCCGAACACGATGCAGTGCTCGGGCAGCTCGTCGTAGATCAGGTTGAGGTTCTGGAACAGCGCGTCGGCCGACCCGGCGAACCATCGGGGCCCGAGCCGCTGCTGGGCGGGCACCGGCGTGACGTAATTGCCCAGCATGGTGGACATGCGCCAGGTGCGGGTGACATGCCGGTCGAGGCTGTGGCTCTTGTACTGGGTCAGGACGACGATCTTGAGGTAGCCGCCGTTGGTCAGGTTCGAGAGCACGAAGTCGACCAGCCGGTAGATGCCCCCGAAGGGCACCGCCGGTTTGGCGCGGTCGGCCGTGAGCGGCATCAGCCGCTTGCCCTCGCCACCGGCCAGCACGATCGCGAGGATTCTGGGCGTCGTCATAGCAGCTGACGTTACCCGGCTTTACCCTGCTAAACCCGCCGAAACACCCCGGCGCGCTCAAGGTTCGCGCCCGCGCGTCTAAGGTTTAGGCATGCGCGTCGATCTGCTGAGCCGAGAGTACCCGCCCGAGGTGTACGGCGGCGCCGGAGTCCATGTCGAGTACCTCGCCCGGGAGCTGCGGAGCCTGGTGGACGTGCGGGTGCGCTGCTTCGGCGCCCGGCGCGAGGAGGCCGGCGTCGACGCCTACCGCGTCCCCGAGGGCCTGTCCACCGCCAACTCCGCTCTGCAGGTGCTCGGTGTCGACCTGGAGATGGCCGCCGCCTGCGAGGGCGCCGACGTCGTGCACAGCCACACCTGGTACGCCAACTTCGCCGGGCACATGGCCAAGCTGCTGTACGGCGTGCCGCACGTGGTCACCACCCACAGCCTCGAGCCGCTGCGTCCCTGGAAGGCCGAACAGCTCGGCGGCGGCTACGCCCTGTCGTCCTTCGCCGAGCGCACGGCCCTGCTCGGCGCCGACGCCGTCATCGCGGTCTCCGAGGGCATGCGGCGCGACGTGCTCGCCTGCTACCCCGAGATCGACCCCGAGCGGGTGACGGTCGTGCACAACGGCATCGACACCGGCCAGTACGCCCCCGACCACGGCACCGACGTCCTGCGCGCGCACGGCATCGACCCCGAACGGCCCTCCGTGGTCTTCGTCGGGCGCATCACCCGGCAGAAGGGGCTGGCCCACCTGCTGCGCGCGGCCCGGTCGTTCCCGCCGGAGGCCCAGCTCGTGCTGTGCGCGGGCGCTCCCGACACCCCCGAGATCGCCGCCGAGGTCACCGGGCTGGTCGAGGAGCTGCGCGCGAGCAGGGCCGGCGTGGTGTGGATCTCCGAGATGCTGCCGAGGAGCCAGGTCATCCAGATCCTCACCCACGCCACCGTGTTCGTCTGCCCGTCGGTGTACGAGCCGATGGGCATCGTGAACCTGGAGGCCATGGCCTGCGAGACGGCCGTCGTGGCCACGGCGACCGGCGGCATCCCCGAGGTGGTCGCCGACGGCGAGACCGGCCTGCTCGTCCCCATCGACCAGGCCGCCGACGGGGAGCCGCTGGACGCGGACGTCTTCGCCGACGCCATCGCCGAACGGGTCACCCGCCTGCTGTCGGATCCGTCACTGGCCACCGCCATGGGCCGGGCCGGCCGCCGCCGCGCCGTCGACCACTTCTCCTGGTCCGCCATCGCCACCCGCACCCAGGCCGTCTACGCCTCCGTCAAGTGACACTGGCACCCCGGTGGTCAGGCCTCCAGGCCACAGGGGTGCATGACGGTGATGGCCGCAGGACTCCCTGACGGACCTGTCCGCACGGATGATCCGCGTGCGCGGCTCAGCGGTGGAAGACGCCGAGCATCAGGCAGACGAGCAGCAGCACGCCGCCGGCGATGAGCAGGGCGATGGGCAGAGAGGGCACGTCCACGTGGTCGGCTCCCGATCGTCTCGTGATCTCGACAGGCAGAAGCAAAGGTAGGCCAGTCACGCCCGCCGCGCGGCGGATTACCGAGCGGAACGCGCCGGAAAGGATCATTCTCTCCCGCGCGGTCGCCCCTCTCGGCCGGTCACGCGCCGTCCGCGGCGGGCGGGGCCGCGATCTCGCGCGGTCCCGCTGGGTAGGCTGGTGCGGTGCTTGCGATCGACCGGGTGAGGATGGCGTTCACCGACCGCCATGGCGGGGTCAGCGCCGATCCGTACGGCAGCAGGAACCTCGGCGGCGCCGTGGGCGACGATCCGGCGGCGGTCGCGGAGAACCGCGCCCGCACCGCGCGGGGGTTCGGCCTCGACCCCGCCCAGGTCGTGTTCATGCGGCAGGTGCACAGCCCGGACGTCGCGTACGTCACCGAGCCGTTCGGTGACGACCCGCCGGCCCTGGACGCGGTGTGCACCGACCGGCCCGGCCTGGGCCTGGCGGTGCTGGTCGCCGACTGCGCGCCCGTCCTGCTGGCCGACCCCGCCACCGGCCTGGTCGGCGCGGCCCACTCGGGACGCGCGGGCACGGCGGCGGGCGTGGTGCCCGCCCTGGTCGCCGAGATGCGGGCTCGCGGCGCCGCCGGCCTGGTCGCCCTGATCGGCCCGCTCGCGTGCGGCTCCTGCTACGAGGTGCCCGCCGCGCTGCGCGAGGAGGTCGCCGGAGCGCTGCCCGAGGCGTGGTCGACCACCCGGCAGGGCACCCCGGCCCTCGACCTGCGCGCGGCCATCGCCGCCCAGCTCGCCAAGGCCGGGGTGACGGACGTCCGCCACGACGACCGCTGCACCATCGAGACCGCGGGCCTCTACTCCTACCGCCGTGAGCAGCGCACCGGCAGGTTCGCCGGCTACGTCTGGCTGACCCCCGCCACCTGACCCGCTCCGTCGTGGCCGCTCCGCCTCGGAGCGGGTGGAGGGTCAGCGGGGCCGCCGCCATCCCGCGCCGGGTGCGAGGTGTGGCGCGGACGGATCAGATCCGGGTGTTCGCGAGGTCGGCCGGGTGGCCGCGCCGCCGGTCGGTCGCGCGGGCGGGGCGGCGGAGCGGGGTGACCAGGGCCAGGGCGGCGATGACGGCGGCCGTGGCGAGCATCGGGACCGGCCCGGGGACGAACCCGAGGGCGGTCAGGCCGAGCAGGCCCATGCCCGCCAGGGCCGCTGCCGCCACCGGCCGCGCCCAGCCGGTGGCCGCGTACGCCGTCACCGGCGGCTCCTCGAAGCGGGCGAGCAGCTTGAGCAGCGGGAGCAGGACGAGCGCCAGGGCGCCGAGCCAGACCGGCAGGCCCGCGAGCCACGCCGTGCCGCCCGGTGCCGGAGTGGCCAGGCCCAGGCCTACCACGGCGGCGCCCGCGACCACGAACAGGGCGCTCATGTGCCAGAGATAGACGGTCATCGTGCGCGGCCCGGCCCAGGCCATCGCGCGGGCGACGGCGGGGCGGGCGGTCAGCCGCACCAGGTGGGGCCGCAGCAGCATCGCCAGGCCGATCTGGCCGAACGCCACGGCCAGCAGCGCGGTGGTCGGCGGCGCCATGTTGGACACCGCCGCCCCGGGCAGGCCGATCATGCTCAGCGGGTAGGGCCCGGCCGCCACCAGCGCCGCCGCCGCGGCGAAGCCGCCCGCCGCCATCAGGCGGAACCCCGCCAGCCGCCCGCCGGCGTACAGGAAACCGAGCTGGTGGACCGCGAGCCACACCAAGGCGATGTTCAGCAGGCCGGCCGGCTCGGCGAGGGTGAACCGGGCCACGTCCACGGCGACCGCTCCGGCGGCCAGCGCCGCGGGCACCCGCCAGCCGTACCGTTCCCCGAGCCGGAGCAGGACGGGGGTGAGCAGCACCGCGACCAGGTATACCGCCAGGAACCACAGCAACTGGCCGGCCAGCCGGGCGGCCGTCTCCACCGGCTGTGCCGGAAGGCCGAGCGCGAGCAGCAGGTGGGGCAGCGGGATCCACACTGCTGCCAGCGGGAGGACCGGCCAGGCCAGGCGGCGCACTCTCCCGGCCAGCCACACAGGGCCGGCGAGCCCGCGTTCCCGGTGCCTGCGCAGGCTGATCGCGTTGGCGGCGCCGCCCGCGAAGAACACCAGCGGCATCACCTGGGACAGCCAGGTGATCACGGCCGCGCCCGGGGCGGCGAACGCGTTGCCGGTCGCGATGCGGCCGTGCTCGTAGGACAGGACCGGGATGCTCCAGTGCTCCAGTACCACCATCGCGATGCCGAACAGGCGCAGCAGGTCGATGAACGCGTCCCGCCCGGGGCGTGCCAGAGCGGCCGGGCGGGCGGCGTCCCCACCGGCCACCTGGGCCTGCGGCAGGGGTGAAGATCGATGGAGCAGGGCGGGCATGGCGCACCTCGGGTCGATAGGGCGATGTCGGACATCGCCGGCGGGCAGTGCAGCCCATCGGACGGGCCGGGAGGAACCGGGCCACCACCGGCCATGGCGTCCGCGACGATCCGGCCGGTGGCCGCGGACGGCCGGACCCCGCGATCGGCGGCCGGGACCTGGATTGGTCACCGGCCGCGACCTGGCCGGGGCACCGCCCGCGATCCGGGCCGGCCGCCGGCGGTCGGCGGTCGGCCGGTACCGGGTGGTGTGGGGAGTTCGTGGGTTCACGATCGCGGAGGGAGGGGGCCGGGCACAGTGACGCGGACAGGTGTGTACGCGGCGGGGAAGGCGACCCGGGATGGTAGGGCCTGCCCTACCATCGGCATGCCCGCCTGCGGGGTGTCCCCGGCCCGGAGCCGGCTCGTAGCGTGGTGGCCATGGGATTCCTCCTGCGGCGGCTCGGCGCCGACACGCGCTACACCCTTCTCGGGCTGCCCCTCGCCGTGCTGAGCTTCGCCCTGCTGGTCACCGGGCTCTCCGCCGCGGCCGGCACCCTGCCCGTGCTGGTCGGCCTGCCCGTCCTCGCCGTGACGCTGCTGGTCGCCCGCGGGTTCGCCGAGGTCGAGCGGCGCCGGCTGCCGGAGATCCTCGCCCGGCCGATCGCCCGCCCCCGCTACGCCCGCGCCCCGCGGGACGCCGGGTGGGTGCGCCGGACGCTCCATCCGCTGACCACCGGCCAGTCGTGGCTGGACCTGCTGCACGGCGTCCTGGTGTTCCCGCTGGCGATCGTCACCTTCGTCCTGACCGTCACCTGGTGGTCGGTGGCCGCCGGCACCCTGCTCTACCCGCTCTACGGCTGGGTCCTGCGGCGCGCCCCCGGCAACGTCGGGCTGGCCGAGCTGATCGGGCTGCGCGGCGGGTTCTGGGCGGAGACCGCGCTCCAGATGACCATCGGGGTGGTGTTCGCCCTGACCTTGCCGGCCGTCGTCCGTGGCGGCGCCCTGCTGCAGGCCGGGCTCGGCCGGGCCCTGCTCACCGGGGTGGCCGAGCTGCACGAGCGCATCGACGACCTCACCGAGGGGCGGGCCGCGGCCGTGTCGGCGGAGGCCGACGCGCTGCGCCGGCTCGAGCGCGACATCCATGACGGGCCGCAGCAGCGCCTGGTCTACCTGGCCATGGAGTTGTCGCGGGCGCAGCGCCAGCTCGGCACCGACCCCCAGGCGGCGCGGGTGACGCTGGCGGAGGCGATCACGGCCACGCGGGAGACACTGGACGAGCTGCGGGCGCTGTCGCGCGGCATCGCCCCGCCGATCCTGAGCGACCGTGGCCTGGCTCCCGCGCTGGCCGCGCTGGCGGGCCGGTGCACGGTGCCGGTCGAGCTGGACGTGCAGACCGTCGAGCGTTACCCGGCCGTCGTGGAGAACACGGTCTACTACGTGGCGGCCGAGACGCTGACCAACGTCGCCAAGCACAGCAGAGCGCAGCTGTGCACCGTGTCGCTGAGCAGGGCCGGGGACGCGCTCCTGCTGTGCATCGGCGATGATGGGGTCGGCGGCGCCCACGTCGCCAAGGGGCACGGCCTGGCGGGCCTGGCCGACCGGCTCCGCGCGGTGGACGGCGAGCTGGTGGTGCGGTCGCCGTCCGGCGGTCCCACGCTGATCGTCGCGGAGGTGCCGTGCGGGTAGTCGTGGCCGACGACGCCGTCCTCATCCGGTCGGGCCTGGTGCGGCTGCTGGAGGAGTTCGGCTGCCAGGTGGTGGCCGAGGCGGGGGACGGCGAAGGGCTGGTGCGCGCCGTCGCCGAGCACCGCCCCGATGTGTCGGTCGTGGACGTGCGGATGCCGCCCGACTTCACCGACGAGGGCCTGCGGGCCGCCGTGGAGGCCCGCCGCAGGGTCACCGGCGCGCCGGTGATGATCCTCTCGCAGTACGTCGAGGTGTCCTACACCGACGACCTGCTCGCCGACGCCCGGGGCGCGGTCGGTTACCTGCTCAAAGACCGCGTGGCCGACGTCGAGGAGTTCATGCAGGGGCTGCGCCGGGTGGCCGCCGGGGGCACGGTCTTCGATCCGCAGGTGGTGGCCCAGCTCATGGTGCGCCGCCGGGACGACCCGCTGGCCGCGCTGACCCCGCGCGAGCGCGAGGTGCTCGGCCTGATGGCCGAGGGCAGGTCCAACACCGCCATCGGACGCCGCATGGTGATCACCGACGGCGCGGTGGAGAAGCACGTGCGCAGCATCTTCGGCAAGCTCGGCCTGTACGCCGACGACGGCGACCACAACCGGCGGGTGCTCGCCGTCCTGGCCTTCCTGCGCTCCTGAACCGCCCCGGCGACCACCCGCGGCGCTTCGGCGCGGTGGCGGGGTCGCCGGTTCCCGGCCCTTCCTGCGGCCGTTGCCCACCATTGCACGTCGCGGGCGGTGGGACCGGTCAGCCGGGGACGATCACCGTTATCGACGACGAAACCAGGCGGAAACCGAGGCGTTCGTACACGCGCCGCGCCGGGTTGCCCTCGGTAACCGCGAGCCCCAGGGCGGGCAGCCCGTGCAGCGTGGCCAGCGCCAGCGCGCGGCGCAGCATCACCGCACCCAGTCCGGCGAACTCGGGACTCGGGTCACGGAAGACGTCCAGCACCCACGGGCCGCCGCTCGGCGGCTCTCCACGCAGCTCGCCGACCAGGACTCCGGCCACCACCCGGTCGTCGCGCAACAGCAGCCCGCCGCAGGGGAGCATCGGGCCGTAGGACCTGCCGGCGAGCAGGGGCGCGAGCTCGGCCGTGGCGGCGTCGTCGTCCCGGGCCTGGTGGTCGGGATGCCCGGGCGGGTAGGCCGCGCGCCAGGCGGGGAAGACCTCGGCGGCCGGCACGGCGTCGCAGGCCACGATGCCGTGCCCGGTCTCGGCCCACTCCGCCGGCGCCGGGTCGGCACGTAGATCGCGTGACATGCCGTGGGCGTGCCGCAGTGGCCTGGCCCCCGCCGTCAGCAGCAGGCGGCCGAGCTCCTCGTCGCCGGACACCACCCAGCCGGGCAGCTCGCGGAGGATGAGCTCGGGCGCGCCGGGCCCGAGCACCTCCACCAGATCGGCGTACGGGCGCCCTTCGCGGGTGCCCTCCACGTAGCTGAACACCGGGCGGCCGCTGTCGTCGGCGACCGTGCGGCGGCTGAGAGTCTTCACGCCGTCAAACGCTAGAGCCGGGGAGCCGGGGCGGCCACTGAATTACGTGGCAGCGAAGCATGTTTTGTCCCGGTTTGTCAGTGCCATTTGCCCCTCGATAGTTGAAGATGACAACGGCTCGGTTTTCTGTAACGTTCTGGTACCGACGGGGTCGGTGAGGCGCTAGGGTGATCCCGCGCGCAAATGTCCCGATGATCCCGGTAGGCACCCAGCAGCACGTTGTCCGGTTTGTGCCGGTACCGCGTTATCTGGCGGAGGACGGGATGGAAAAAACGCGACATCGACGAGCTCCGCAACGGTCTCGGTCCCGATCACGGGCCCCAATCGTGGTCGGACTGCTCACGTCAACGTCGCTCCTGGCGGGAACCGCTCTCCTCGGAGCCGCGGTCCTCGCCGCTGTACAGGCATTTCTGATCTTCTATGCGGGGGTGTTCACTCTCCTTGGACTGACGGGAACGGTGGTCATCGGACTGGCGGCCACCGATCGGATAATCCTCGCGGTACGTCACCGCGTCTTCATGCAGGACCTGCACCGGGCGTTCGCCGTCTTCGCCGTCGGCTTCCTGATCACGCACGTCATCCTGCAGATAATGCGCGGCCGCGCGGCCCCCACGGACTCCTTCCTGCCCTTCAGCGGATCGGGGTTCGCGGTCGGCCTCGGCACCATCGCCGCCGACCTGATGATCCTGGTCGCCGCGACCGGGGCCTTCCGCGGGCGCTTCGTCGGCATGAGCAGACCCTGGCTGTGGCGTTCCCTGCACGTGCTGGCCTACCTGTCCTGGCCGGTCGCGATCGTGCACGGGCTCACCGCCGGGCGGCCCGCGGCCGACTGGGTGACCTTGAGCTATGTGGTCTCCCTCGCCCTGGTCGGGCTGATGCTGCTGGTGCGGCTCGTCGTGACCGTCGGCCCCAAGGACGGCGGCCGGGGCGTGGTCCGCTCCGCCGGCGCCGGGCGCAAGGCCGAGCAGATCCGCGTCGACGACGTCTTCGACGAGGAGTTCTGGGTGACGCTGCGAAAGGAGGTCCGGAGGTGACCACCTACGGAGTGTCGGACGTGTTCAGGATCGGGCCGGGCCGGCTCACCGCCGGCCTGGACGCCTCGCCGCGGCTCGACTACGACACCCACCGCCGGGTGCACGGCCGGATGCCCCGCCTGCCGATCGACGACCTGATCGCGCTCGCCGAACTCGGCGATCTGCGCGGCCGGGGCGGCGCGGGATTCCCGTTCGCCCGCAAGCTCAGGGCCGTCATCGACTCGGCGGGACGCCGTGGTGCGCCGATCACGGTGGTGGTCAACGCGACCGAGGGTGAGCCCGCCGCGCACAAGGACAAGGTGCTGCTCACCCGGGCTCCGCACCTGATCCTCGACGGCGCCGACCTGGTGGCCAGGGCCCTGTCGGCGGTGGAGATCGTCGTCGGCGTGGCCCACGGCGGGCCCGGCGAGCGCTCGCTGCTCAACGCCATCCACGAGCGGGGCATGACCGACACGGTCCGCGTGGTGCGGATGCCCGACCGGTTCATCTCCGGCGAGGGCGGCGCGCTCGTGCGCGGCATCAACGGCGAGCGGCCGATCCCGCCGGGGCGCAAGGTGCGCTCCAGCGACAGCGGCGTGGGCGGCATGCCGACCATGCTGTCCAACGCCGAGACCTACGCCCAGCTCGCCCTGATGGCCATGCTCGGCGTCGACATGTACTCCTCGGTGGGTCTGGCCTCCGAGCCGGGAACGGTGCTGCTCAGCGTCACCGGCTCGGCCCGCCGTCCGGCCGTCGTGGAGACCCCGACCGGCGTGCGGCTCAAGGAGGTCCTGGACCTGTGCGACGCCGTCGTCGGCCAGGGCGTGCTGCTCGGCGGCTACCACGGCAAGTGGATGAGCCCCGAGGCCGTCGAGCGGGCCGAGGTCTCGCGCGCCGGCTTCGAGGCCCTCGGCGGGGCGCTCGGCGCGGGCATCGTCGTACCGCTCGGCTGGGAGTCCTGCCCGCTCGGCGAGACCGCCCGGGTCGCGCGGTACATGGCGGGCCAGAGCGCCGGCCAGTGCGGCCCCTGCTACATGGGCCTGCCCGACCTGGCACAGGCGTTCGGGGCGCTCGCCGACGGGAACGGCCACATCGAGGCGGTGCACCGCGCCGCCGAGACGATGAAGGGCCGGGGCGCCTGCAGCCACCCCGACGGCACCTCGCGGTTCGTGCTCTCCGCGATCGACGTGTTCGCCGAGGACATCATGACCCACGCGGCGTACGGCACCTGCGGCCTGCCGGTGAAGGGCGTGCTGCCGCTGCCGGCCGAGGCCGCGGTGCGGGCGAGGGCGTCGGAGGCCCAGCTCATCCTGGACTGGTCGCGGTGTGAGGGCCATGGGCTCTGCTCGCTCATCGTCCCCGACCTGATCACCCTCGACCAGCACGGATACCCGGTGGTGAGCACGGCCTCCGTTCCCGGGCACCTGGAGGGAGAGGCCCGCAGGGCCATCGAGATGTGTCCCGCGCTGGCGCTGCGGCTCAACGCCGCGCCGACCGAGAGCAGGCGGTGACCGCGCGCACGAACGAAAGCAGGACCGGCGGTGGCGAGCACCGCCGGTCCTGCGGCCGCGGGCGGCCCGTCGCGGATGGCTCAGGCGACGGGAATCTCCAGCAGGCGGACCCCGTCGTCCCTGCGCACCTCGAAACGGACGATGTCCTTCCTGGCCAGCGCCGTGCCGCCGGTCAGGTGCAGCGGCTCTGGGAACCCCGTGACGCCGAAGCCCTGGCCGGGCGGGATGCGCCAGCCGGACACCACATCGGTGTCCCCCGACCGGGAGACGGCGACCAGGCTGCACCGCTCGGGCCCGCGCACGCCGCTGAGCGCGAAGGCCACCTCGGTGCCCCAGGTCTTGGGCACCAGGCCGACCGACCCGCTCACCCCGGTGTCGGGGCTGGCGCCCTCCTTGACCTCGGGTGTTCCCGAGCCGCCGGACGAGGGGGCCGCGACGATGACGCGGCCCGGGGCCGGCCACAGCAGGTGCGAGGCCGTCGCACCGGTCACCCCGACCACCAGGGCCGCGGCGAGGCCGACCAGCAGGGCGCGGCGGCGCCGCGTGCGGGCCTCGGCCAGCTCCTCGCGAGAGCGGGCCTGGGCGGGCGCGGCGTGCCGGCGGCCGGGGGAGGAGCGCCGCCGCCCGGGTGACCACAGATCGCGGACCACGCCGTCCGGAGACGGCGCGCCGCCGTTGTGCGGGGTGCCGTTCACCGCGGCGGGCCCCGGGACCTGCGTGCCGGGCGGGCGTGCGCCGTTGATCGCGGCCGGCATGGGCCCGGTCGCGCCGGGGCCGGTCAGGATGTCGCCGTCCAGCTCGGCGAATCGCGCGCCGAGGCCGGTCGGCGACGCGCCGGTGGAGTCCGTCGTGGCCCGGGCCGGGCCGTCCACCAGGCCTCGCATGCCCTTGATCAGGTCGAGCGCGTCCGGGAGTTCGTACATCTCCCGTAGCTCCGCCTGGCAGCTCGGGCAGTCGGGCAGGTGGCGGTCGAACGCCGCGGAGTCCTCTTCGTTCAGGACCCCGAGGATGTACGCGGCCACCTCGACGTGCGGGGGTGAATCCATCAGACCGGTCACCCCCTCTCCTTCTCCTTCATGGTCTTCTGCAGGGCGCGAAGCGCGTAGTAAACCCGGGACTTGACCGTCCCCGGCGGTACTCCCAGCACCTCTGCCGCTTCATTGATCGTACGGTCGTGGAGGTAGGTCTGGACGAGCGCTTCCCGGTGTTCCGGCGAAAGGCTGTACAGGGCCTCCGATACCACCATCGCCGACAGCATCGGCTCGGAGCCGTCGGGGATGGCGACACTGTCGAGCCGGTCAGGTTCGACCTCCTGGGGGCGTACCGAACGCTGGCGACGGGCGTCGATGACGATCCTGCGGGCCACGGTCATCAGCCATGCCCACAGCAGACCTGGCTCCCTGTTCAGCTTGCCCGCGTTCCGCCACGCGCGAAAGACGGTCTCCTGGACGACGTCCTCTGCCCACTGCTGGTCGCCTCCCGTCAATCTGCGCACGTTGCGGAGGAGGGGGCCGCCGTACTCCCGGTAGAGCGTCGTGACCAGTTGCTCTTCGGATTCGTCGTGCGATTCCTCCGGCCTGGACCGGACGCTGCGATGACGCTGCACAGGCACATGGTGGCAGTGGATCACCAGTCGCGTGAGCAAATCCCGTAACTTCCGCAAAAAACTGAAAATCTCGCCACAGATGGTGAACCGGCGGCCGGAGAACTCCGTACCTCTGCCTGAAAGCGCGCCCGAGGGGATCACGGGACACGGAGAGGATAGGGAGAGGGCTTGCGGTGAATCGCGTTCAACTGAGGTCGATGCGGCTGGTCGAGGTGCTCGCCGCGCTCGCCTTCCTGGTCATCGCCACCATCGCGGTCTTCATGATCGCGCCCAACGCGATCACCTCGGCCAGCGGGGACGCGGGGGAGTGGACCCAGACCGAGTCCGGCCCGCTCGGCCCGGCCGACCGGGACTTCCTGGTGAAGGTGCGCCAGGCCGGCCTGTGGGAGATCCCGACCGGCCAGCAGGCGCAGGAGCGGTCGAACAACCCCCGGGTCAAGGAGGTCGGCCTGCAGCTCGCCGCCGACCACGTCAAGCTGGACGAGCAGGTGCGGGCCCTTTCCGCCAAGCTGGGCGTCCAACTGCCCAGCACGCCGAACGCCGACCAGCAAGGGTGGATGGCCGAGCTGTCCGGCCTGAGCGGCACGGCCTACGACAAGGTCTTCGCCGACCGGCTCCGCGGGGCCCACGGCAAGGTCTTCCAGGCGGTCGCCGTGGTCCGCGCGGGCACCAAGAACTCCGAGATCCGGGCGTTCGCGCAGGTCGCGGTGGACGTGGTGATGAAGCACATGTCACTGCTCGAAAGCACCGGCAAGGTCGACTTCGCGGCCCTGCCGACTCCTCCGCCTCCGTCCCCCAACCCCGCCAAATAGGGGAACAGGCCCGCGTCGCCCCGCGTCCTTGGAAAAATCCGCCTGCGGACGCGACCGGCACCCGCCGGGCCTTCTCAGAGCCGGCGGCCGATCGGCGGGGGGATCCACCTCCCCCTCAGCCGATCGGCCGCCTTCGGGGTTCCGCCTCACCCCGGTCTGTAGACGTCCCAGAGCTGGCCGACGAAGAACCTGCCGAACCGGGCCAGCGCGGCGACGCCGTCGTCCGCGCCATCGGTGGTGAAGCTCTTCAGCGTCGCCGCGAGGTCCATCGGCTGGATGTGCAGCGTGCCGGCGCCCGCCACCTCCGCCTCGACGTCCTCGCCCTCCGGGACATGACCCCACATCACCTGTGTGAACAGGGTCGAGGTGTCCAGCCACAGCCGCGTGGGCGGTCCGTGGTGGACGTCCTTCCACCCGGCCAGGGTGCGCGGCAGCCCGTCGGCGCCGGTGAACCACAGCCGGTAGCGCATCTCCCGCCGGTCCGGGGTGCTCCCGGCGGCGAACAGGTTGAACCAGCCCCGCTCGACCGGACGCCGGCCCCCCGCGAAGCCGGCGTCCACCCACCCCTCCGCCCGGGCCCGATGCTCCGGGTCGGCCAGGAATCGGTCGAGGTCGTCGATCGAGATGGTCAGCCGGAACGAGCAGCCTCCGCCCGGGGAACGCTCGGCGACGCCGCCGGAACGCGGGTCGCGCACCCCCAGTGCGATGTGGCCGCTCATCTCCTCGGTGAACGCCAGCGACGTGCGCCCTTCGCGCCCGTCCGGCCCCGGCCCGGCGGGTTCGGAGCCCGCCGCGGGCACCCGCCCGGTCTCCACGCTCATGCCGGCCGGTCCTCCTCCACGCTCATCTCGGCCCGTCCCCCTCCGCGCCGCGTCGCCGCGGGCAGTCGTTCGAGCAGCCGCGTGCTCATGCGGTCGGCCAGCGCCGCGATCGTCAGTGACGGGTTGGCCCCCACCGGTCCCGGCAGCGCGGCGCCGTCGGCGACGAACAGCCCGGGATGACCGAACACCTCGCCATAGGAGTCGCAGACGCCTTCACCGGGGTGCCTGCCCATCGGCGCGCCGCCGAGCGGGTGCACCGTGATGACGCGCTTGCCGAGCCAGGCCGGCAGATCGGAGTGCTCGGCCCCGAGCACGTGCGCGATGCGCCGCATCGTCGCCCGCACCCGGTCGAAGTGCTCCTCACTCGCTCTCGCGCTCCACTCGACGTCGAGCCGGCCGCCGCGCAGCCGCAGCTCGCCGTCGGGGACGTCCCTGCCCATGCCGAGCAGCGGGAGAGAGCTGCCAGAAAGCTCCCCGTCGCCCATCAGGCCGGCGACCTCCGCCGACAGGTTGGTGTCGCGCGTGACCCGCGCGCGCAGCCGCTCGGCGACGAACCGCGTGACCCGCCCGAGCTCGCCGCCCACATCGGCGCCCTCGACCAGCCAGTCGATGAACGCGGGGTAGCCGCCCTCCTGGATGTAGGCGCCCCGGCCGGACTCCCCGGTGCCGTCGGCGCCGTCGGCCAGCCGGATCGCGCTGGTGATGACCGGCCCCCGGCTGGCGTTGATCGGCCGGGTCAGGCTGCGGTCCTTGGCACGCAGCAGGAACGTCAGCAGGTCCCCGTTGCCGGAGAAGCGCGTCCCCAGCGCGCCGCTCAGCCCGGGAAGCCGGGAACGGCTCTTCAGCAGCAGGAAGCTCGTGCCGTAGGTGCCGGCGGCCAGCACCAGGCGGTCGCAGCCGATGACGCCCTTGGCTCCGGTGCCGTCATGGCGCAGGTAGGACACCTCGTACCCGCCCCCCGCGCGCGGCCGGATGGCCCGCGCCTGGTGCGAGGTGCGCAGCTCGGCGCCGTGGTGGCGCGCCGCGGACAGGTAGTTGTGGTCCAGGCTGTTCTTCGCCCCGTCGTTGCAGCCGATGTCGCACTCGCCGCACAGCCGGCACGTGCGGCGCGTCACGCCGTGCACGTTGCCGTAGGAGGGCTCGGCGATCGGCAGCCCGATGCCGGGCTCGCCGCCGGGCCAGGGGGAGAAGCCGATCGCCAGCGGCGGGAGCAGCCACTCCAGGCCGAGCTCGGCGGCGGCGTCCTGCATCGCCCTGGTCTTCGGCACGTCGTAGGCGGGGTGGTCCAGCGGGTAGGCCGTGGCCCCGAGCATCCGCTCGACCTCGTCGTAGTGCGGGTCCAGGTCGGCGCGGGTCACCGGCCACGACTCGTGCCCGCCCCCGGCCACCGGCTCCTCGTGCACGAACCACCGCTCGTCCTTGCGCAGCAGCACGTTGGCGTAGATGAGCGAGCCGCCGCCGAGGCCGCTGGCCACGACCGAGTCGCAGCCGCCGAAGCTCCACACGTCGTACATGCCGTACAGGCCGGCCTCGGGATCCCAGAAGGCCTTGCTCATCTCGGCCGGGCTGCGCGGGAAGGAACCGGGCGGGTAGGGCCGGCCGCGTTCCAGCACCACCACCGAGAGCCCGGCGGCCGCCAGCCGGTACGCCGCCACGGCGCCGCCGAACCCCGACCCGATCACCACCACGTCGGCGGTGTCGGTGCTCGTCGTGCCGGTGCTCGCCGGGTCAACCGGCATGGCGCTTGAGGAAGTCGAGGATGCGGGGGAAGACGTCGGCGTGGGCGTTCTTGCCGATGAGCGGGTCGATGTGGCCGTAACCGGGCACCACCTGCAGCTCGTGCCGTCCAGGGGTGCGCTCGGACAGCAGCCGGTGGCAGACGATGTTGGAGTCGGTGAACACGTTGTTGTGCTCACCGGTCAGGAACAGCACGGGCGTCTCGACGCGGTGCGCCCCGGCCAGGTAGTCGTCCGGCAGCCCGGCGTGCGCCGGGTTGCCGGGGTCGCACTTCACCGCGCGCCCCGCCTGCACCATCTTGGCGATGTGGCGGTAGTAGTTGATGTCCGCCGCGCCGTTCAGGTCGGCCAGCCGCTCGTGGACGTGGGTCTCGCGGGCGATATTGCCGTGGCGGTACATCGCCGGGCGCCCGTACCCCCACATGAGGCTCTGCATGTGGCAGGCGGGCTCGCGGCACTCCGGGTGGAGCATGGAGATCACGCGGGCCAGCAGCCAGCGGCGGGTCAGCGGGGGCGCGTTGTGGAAGCGCGGGTCGATGTAGCACAGCCCCAGCGCGTACTCCATCAACGGCGGCCCGAAACGAAGCTTGACGCGGGCCCTGGGATGGACCCGCGGGGTCAGTCCGACGCTGTTGGCGACCATGCTCGTGACGCCGTCGAGCGCGCCGCCGAACAGACTCATCTGGAACGACACCGACCCCAGGCAGTGCGCGATGACGTGGATCCGCCGTGCCCCAACGTGACGGCGGAGCTCCCTCATGGCCGCGGGGTGGTCGTACGCCGCGATGTCGTCCAGTGTCTGCCGGCGGGTCTCCATGTTGTACGGGAACCGGTTGCTCATCCGGAAGTCGAGCGACCAGACCTCGCCGAAACCGCTGTCCAGCAGGTAACTCACCAGATTGCGGTGCTCGGGCATGATGAACATGTCGGTGGAGGAGGTCAGCCCGTGCACCAGCAGCACGACATCGTCGCACTCCTCGGCGAAGAACCGCGTCAGCGTCAGCCCGAGCCGGTCCTCCGTCGCGAAGGGGTGAACCGACACCTGTGCGCCGGGCACGCCCTCCAACGTGTACCGCGGGATGCGGTGCTGCATCTGGCCGACCTCCTGTTCGTGACCCGCCCCCACCTTGCCAAGCCGGCGGCGGGTGCCACATCGTGGAAACCCCGTACATCCGGCGCGCCACCCCGCACCACGTAGGCGCGGACCCGTGGCGGGCCGGTCAGGCGCCGCGGTTGAGCCTGGTCGCCACCCCGACACGCGAGCCGACCCCGAGCTTGGCGAACACATGGGTCAGGTGCGTCTCCACCGTCCGCGCGCTGAGGAACAGCTGCTCGGCGATCTGCTGGTTGGTCAGCCCTTCGGCGACCAGGGTGGCGATCTGCATCTCGCGGGGCGACAGCCCGTACGGCGCGGCGCCGGACGGTCCGCGGGCGGCGCCGGCGACGCGCACGCCGAGCCGGCGCTGCTCGCGCACGACCTGGGCCACGAGGGCCCGCGCCTCGCACGCCTGGAAGATCGCCGCGGCTTCGCGCAGCCGCTCACGGGCCCGGTCGCGCTCGCCCGCGTCCCCGTAGGCCAGGGCCGCCTGCAGCAGCGCCCGCCCGGCGTCGACCCTGCGCTCGTGCCCGTTGAGCAGGGCGGCGGCCTCGTCGGCCAGTGCCGCCGCCGAGCGCGGATCCGAGGCGCGCAGCGCGTGGGAGCGGGCGAGCGGGATCAGGCCGGAGAACGACGGCAGCTCGGCGTGGTCGAGGTCGGCCGCCCGCCCGGCCCACTCACCCGCCTCGGCCGGCCGCCCGCGCACGGCGTCGACCTGTGCGAGCAACTCGGCGCTGGCCATCAGCGTGCCGCGGTCCAGCCGCGAGTCCTCGAATCCGGCGCAGGCGTCCAGGACGGCCGCGGCGCCCTCCGCCAACCGGCCGGCGGTGATCAGCGCCACCCCGCGGGCGTGCCTTGCCATGTCCCCCCACGCCTCGCCCGCGCCGAAGCCGGCACGGACGGCCTCCTCGCCGGCGCTCAGGGCGGCCTCGTGGTCGCCGGACCAGGCGCTGGCCAGGCACAGCTGGGTGAGGGCGAACACGCGCTGCTGGCCCGACTCCAGCAGGCGGGCGCCCTCGACCGACTCGTCGGCGACGGCCAGCGCCTCGGGCAGCCTGCCGAGCTGCACCAGGGTCTTGGCCGTGCCGGCGAGCAGGTTGGTCAGGATGTAGGTCTGGCCGGTGGAGCGGGCGACGGCGGCGGCGCGCTCGAAATGGCGCAGCGCCACCGAGTAGCGGCCCATGTTGGTCTCGCACCAGCACACCCAGGCGACGGCGTCCAGCCACTCGGCCAGGTGCTCGTCCAGGGCGGAGGAGATGAGCCGGTCGGCGGCCTCGGCGTGCCGGATGGCCTCGCCGATGAGGCCCGCCGCGTAGGCGGGCATCGGCCGCAGCGCGGCCACGGCCATCGCCAGGTCGGGCCGCCAGTCGTCGCCGGAGTCGGGCATGAGGTCCAGCACCGCCTGCGCGGCGCGGAAGTCGCCGCGCATCATGCTCTCGGCGACCAGGCGCATGCGCAGCGGGACGGCCACGGCGGCCCGCGGGTCGGGCATGCGCCGCAGCTCGTCCAGCAGCAGGGCGCGCGCCTCGTGCGGCCGGTCGAGCTGGCGTTCCATCAGCGCGCAGATGCGCGCTGCCCTGGCCCGGCGCGCGTGGTCGTCGGGCGGCAGCATCCGCAGCAGCTCGCGGGCGGTGTCGCGGCCCTCGGCGAGCCGGCCGCTGACACCCTGCGCCCGGCTGAGCTCCATCAGCAGCTCCAGCCGCGCCTCCAGCGTGCCGGGCTCGTCCGGTAACAGGTCCAGGGCCTTGCGGAACCAGTGCGTCGCGGTGACCGGTGCCTGCGGGGCGACCTTGCGCGCGGCCTCGATCAGGGTGCTGATCGCCCGCTGGTCGCCGAAGGAGCCCGAGCGCTCGAAGTGGTGCGCCTGGACGGTGGCCGGCGCGCCGAGCGAGGCGAGGTGCCCGGCCAGCCGCGCGTGCGCGGCCAGGCGCCAGCCCGCGGCCGAGGACTCGTAGGCCGCCTGGCGCACCAGAGGGTGGCGGAAGCGGAACCGCCCCGCGGCGGCCGGGCGCACGATGTCGCGGGCGACGAGCTCGTTGAGCGCCTCCAGCGCCGCCGCCTCGGGGACCTCGGCGGTGACGGCGGCCAGGGACGGCTCGAACTCGTCGGCCGTCACCGCCGCCGCCTGGACGACCAGCAGGGACCCCGGGCTCAGGTCGCCGAGCTCCACCTGCAGCGCCGCCCGTACGGTCGGGGGCAGCTCGCCGGCGTCCAGCCGCCGCATGCGCGCCAATGCCTCCAGGTACAGGGGATTGCCGCCGCTCGCCTCGTACAGCGCGGATCCCCGGGTGCGGTTGACCTCCGGGCCGAGGAACTCCTCGACCTCGGCCCGGGTGAGCGGCCGGGCGGGGACCTCCAGGCCGCGGGCGCCGGCGCTCAGTGTGAGCGCGGCCAGGCGCGGGCTCGCCTGGGCCGGCCGGTAGGCGGCGGCCACCAGCACCCTGCCGCGTGGCGGGTGGCGGACCAGATGGTCGAGGAACTCGGCGGAGCTGTCGTCGGCCCAGTGGACGTCGTCGAGGATGAGCGCGAGCCCGGCGGGGGAGGCCAGCTCGTCGATGAGCTGGCGCAGCGCCCGGTAGAGCCGGTAGCGGACCATGCCGCTCTTGTCGGTGTCCTCGGACTCGCCGGCCAGGTCGTCCTCGGGCATCTTGGCGGCCAGGGCCGGGAAGACGGTGGCGAGCCTGAGCTCCTGCGGGTCGCCGAGGCGGCCGGCCAGGTCGTCGCGGTGCGTCTCCAGGTGGTCGTCCAGGGCGTCGACCAGCGCGCTGAACGGCATGATCTGCTCGAACTCGGCGGCTCTGCCCCACAGCGTGGTGAGCCCGCGGTCGCGGGCGAGCGCGGCCAGCTCGCCGAGCAGGCGCGTCTTTCCGGCGCCGGGGTCGCCGACGACGGTGAGGAACCGGAAGCCGTGCGTGACCGTCGCCTTGACCGCCTGGGCCAGGGATCTCAGCGCGTCGTGCCGTCCCACGAGCGGGGCCTCGCCGGAGGTGCCCGCACCGGACTGCGGAGCCTCACCACTGTTCATGTCATGTACCCCACAGCGCGACGGAACACCAGGAACGGCCGCGCCGCAACGTGATTCCGCCGGGAACCCGGCGCGGCTCCCGGCCGAAGCCGGGTGTTTCCTGGTCGAGGGATCTCCACGCGAACGCCCTCGGGGGCCGATTTTCCCGCACAAACGCCAGGCGGCGTAGCGTATAGCGGCAAGAGACCCATTTCGCCCATAACGCGTGCAATATCACCCGATCGGTTAGGCTTATATGACTCTGCCGGTGAGGTCCGCTCCCGGCGTGTGCCGCCCGTCGAGCGAGTGCAGCCCGCACAGGGCGATGTCGATGCCCCGCCGTCCGGCGTCCCACATCAGCTCGGGCGGGTCGCCCCGGTCGCGCGCGGCCATCACCGCCTGCTTGATCGCCCCCACCAGCGCGCCGACGGCGGCCGCCGCCTCGATCGCGTCCAGTTCGCCGGGACAGGAGCGCAGCAGGGCGTCCGCCATCTCGCGCTGCACCTCGAACAGCACATGCAGCGCCCGGGCCTGCAGGGCGGGCACCGTCATGACCAGCCGGGTGCGCGCGGCGTACAGCTCCAGCGCCAGCTCGGCCTCCTCGGGATCCGGCCGCAACGCCTCGTTCGCGACCCGTCTGAGCAGCTCGGACACCTGCTCGCCCGCCCGGCGGCCGGCGATGACGGCGAGCGCGCGCTCGACGCGCCGGCGGGTGTCGAAGAAGACCACGTCCTCCTTGCCGGCGAAATAGCTGAAGAACGTGCGGGTGGAGACGTCGGCGGCCGCCGCGATGTCCGCCAGCGTCGTCTCCTCGTATCCCCGCGACTCGAACAGTCGCACCGCGGCCTCGATGAGCGTGCGGCGCGTGCGCGCCTTCTTACGCTCCCTCAGTCCAGGACCACCGGCCATGGCGGAACTTTACTCCATAGGTCTATTTCCTTCATCCATTGCAATTTCGGAGAAGGTACTGTTTTCTGTGTACGCCGGGAACGACCTCCGGTCAACGTCCACCGTCAACTTCGAGGAGCGCGTCCATGAGCAACGCCGCATCCCCACCGGTGACCTTTCCGCTGACCCGCGAGACCCCGCTCGATCCGCCCGCCGACCTCGGGCGGTGGCGCTCGGAGGACCCGCTGCGCCCCATGCTCTTCGCCGACGGGCACGTGGGCTGGCTGGTGACCGGCCACTCCGTCGCGCGGTCGATCCTCGCCGACCCCCGCTTCAGCAACCGCACGGAGCTGTTCCACCCGCCCATCAGCCAAAGACTCGTCCAGGCCCGCCGGCGCCCCGGGTTCTTCCTGCGGGAGGACCCGCCCGAGCACACCCGGTTCCGCAAGCTGCTGACCGGGCAGTTCACCGTGCGGCGGATGAAGTCGCTGGAACCCCGCATCGAGAAGATCACCCAGGACCGCCTGGACGAGATGGAGCGCGGCGGCTCGCCCGCCGACCTGGTGCAGGCGTTCGCCCTGCCGATCCCCTCCCTGGTGATCTGCGAGCTGCTCGGCGTCCCCTACGCCGACCACGAGGAGTTCCAGCGCAACTCCTCCACCCTGCTCAATCTGGAGCGCGGCCCCGAGGAGGTGCAGGCCGCACTGGACGCCCTGGTGGACTACCTCGGCCGGTTGGTGGAGCGCAAGCGCGACGAGCCGGGCGACGACCTGGTCAGCGGGCTGGTGGCGAGCGGGCGGCTCACCGACGAGGAGGTCGCCGGGGCGTCGGTCCTGCTGCTGGTGGCCGGGCACGAGACGACGGCCAACATGCTGGCCCTCGGCACCTACACGCTGCTGACCAACCCCGAGCAGCTCGCCGCGCTGCGGGCGGACCCCTCGCTGATCGACGGCACCGTCGAGGAACTGCTGCGCTACCTCACCATCGTCCATCTCGGCCCGGTCCGCACCGCCCTGGAGGACGTCGAGGTGGAGGGCCACGTGATCAGGGCCGGCCAGGCCGTGACCCTGTCCCTCCCCGCGGCCAACCGCGACCCGGAACGCTTCGAGAACCCCGATAGGCTGGACATCACCCGGCAGGCCGCAGGGCATCTGGCCTTCGGGCACGGCATCCACCAGTGCCTGGGCCAGCAGCTCGCCCGCATCGAGATGCGCATCGGCTATCCGGCACTGCTGCGCCGGTTCCCGGGCCTGCGGCTCGCCACGCCCGCAGAGGACGTCGCCATGCGGTCCAACATGGCGATCTACGGTGTCCACCGCCTTCCGGTGGCCTGGTAGGAGGAGGCACATTGCGCATCAAGGCGGATACCGAGCGCTGCATCGGCGCCGGCATGTGCGCGCTGACCGCGCCCAAGGTCTTCGACCAGAGCGAGGAGGACGGCACCGTCCTGCTGCTCGTCGACGAACCGGCCGCCGAGGACGAGGCGGCGGTACGCCGCGCCGTCCAGGTCTGCCCCTCCGGCGCACTGTCCCTCGACTGACCCCGGCCGGCCGGGCGCGCTGAAGGAAGTGTCCTTCGCGATGTCCCGGCGCGCTCCCGCCCGCTCGCCCCAGGCCCGCACGCTCAGCCGCGCCGGGCCCCGGGTGGGACCGGATGCCGGTCGTCCGCGACGGTCCACCGGCATCCGGGACCACACGTTCGCGCGCACGGCCGGGCGGTGCCGGGAGCCTTCGGTGCTGCTCGCCGGTCAGGGGGCCGGGTGTCGTCCAGTGGGCGTGCCGTGCTGGGCGGCTTCGCCTGAGGGGGCGCCGTGGCCGCCGGTCGTGATGGTGCCGCCCAGCGTCTCCCGGAACGGCTCCAGCATCTGCGGCGTGTTGCCCAGGACGATCCAGCGCGCGCCCACCAGGTACGCCCCGCCGTACGGCAGCGCGTCGTCCAGCCAATCGCGCTTGCCCGCCTCGGTGGCGAAGGTCGTGACCGAGTACTGACCCCGGCCCGTCTTGCACACCCCTTGGCGCAGTTCGTCGGCATCCACCTGCATCTGCGGCGCCGTGCACCCGGTCCTGGCGGCGATCTCCTCCAGGGTGACCGGCGCTCCCGCCGACGCCGGAGCGCCGCACGCGGTCACCGCGCCCAGCGCGACGGCCACCCCGGCGAGCGCGAGGGCCCGCGCAGAGCGCGGGAAGCGGCCGGACCATGCCGGCCGCGCGGCTCGCCTCGCGCGTGCCGTCCCCGGAGATGGCGGCACGGACGGCGAGGGACGCGGGCCGCGCGGGACGGTCACCCGGGAGGTCACGGCGCCGTCGCTTCGAGGACACCGCCGACCTTCTCGCTGAAGGACTGCAGCACGGCCGGGTCGTTGCCGGCGATCACCCAGCGCGTGCCCACCAGATAGTTGCCGCCCCACTTCTTGGCCTCCTCCAGCCACGCGGCCTTGCCGTCGTCGCTGGCGAACGTCGTCACCGTGTACTGGCCCTTGCCGGTCTTGCACACGCCCTGGCGCAGCTCGTCGGCCTCGGTCTGCACCTGCGGCTTCTTGCAGCCGGTGCGCTCGGCGAGCTGCTTGAGGGTGGCGGGCGGCCCGGCCTGCGCGGCGGGGGCGGCCGCGGCGGCGGGAGCGGCGCCCCCGGAGGCCGTGTCGCCGCCGCCGCAGCCGGTGGCGAGCCCGAGCGCGAGAACGCACCCGAGGACGGCGGCCGTACGCGTCGTCACCTGTGTACCGAGTCCTGGGCGTCCCATGGCAGATCTCCCATCCACTGTTGCCGTGCGAAGTTCACCGTCAGCGGGTACGCGGCGCGGCGGGACTCGGTTCAGCCGAACATCGCCGGACGGGTCGCGAGAAATTTTCTGCACCGGTGATCGAACCCTCCCGCGCCTTTCCGCGTACCTCGTGCCGATGGGGCACCAAGCAATGCCGCCAAGAGCACGTACTCCGGAGGAGTTCTGGTGATCGGATTTCAGCACAGACGGCGGTTCAGGCCCGTCCTGAGTTACCTTGCCCTGGGTGGGGCGGGGGTCGGACTCGTCATGGCGAGCCTGTCCCCGGCTGGGCAGGTGCCAGGCCGGGACGCGCCGCTTTCGGCTCTGACCGTCAGCGCCGCCACACGCCTCGCCGGCACGACCGCGGCCCCGACGGTGAACTGCCCGTCGGTGGCGGACAAAATCTCCCAGGTGCCCGCCGCGGCGGAGGCCGAGGTGCGGCGCAACATCGAGCTGCTGAACACGCAGATCGAGGAGGCCAACCGCCGGCTGGTGAGCACGCAGGGGCAGGGCGGGCCGAACTTCGTGCAGAACGCCATCCTCGGGCCGCTCGCCGACAAGCGCCTGGCCACCGTCAACCGCATCGCCACCGCCATCGGACGGTTCGCCGAGCGCCCCGCGGGCCTGCAGAACCTGGCGGCGTGCAAGCTGAGCACCGGCTCCGCGAGCGGCGGGCAGAACGCGACGCCCTCGCCTTCTGGCCAGGACCAGAACGGCCAGAACGGCGGGCAGGACCAGAACGGCGGGCAGGACGGCCAGAACCAGAACGGCCAGAACGGCGGGCAGGACGGGCAGAACGGCGGCCAGGACGGCGGCCAGAACGGGCAGAACGGCGGGCAGGACTCCGGTCAGCCCTCGGGCCAGGGCCAGCAGAACGGGGCGCGCACGGTCAGCTGTCCCTCGGTGTCCGACCGGCTGACCGATGTCCCCGACCGCGCCCGTCGAGAGGTCGATCGCAACCTCGCCGTTCTCGACCGGCAGATCGCCCAGGCCGACCAGCGGCTGGCCCGCCTCGGCTCGCGCGCCAACGACCGCACGGTCCGCAACTCGGTGCTGAACCCGCTGCGGATCGCCCGCTCGGTCGTCATCAACCGCATCGCCTTCGCGCTGCGGCGGGCCGGCGCGAACGCCGACCTGCGCAACCTGACGAACTGCACCGTGCAGAACGGCGCGGGCGGCGGCCAGACTCCGGCGCCCGACCCGTCCGGCCAGCCGACCGGCGACCCGACGGCGAATCCCACCGCGAGCCCGACGGCCGACCCCGGCGGTCCGGCCTCGCCCTCGCCCAGCGCCTCCGCGCCCGGCGGCGCGACCGGCCCTTCGCCGGACGACTTCGTCGACATCCGCCGGGTGCAGCCCAACGTGAACCGGCCCGCCGATGGGCCGAACGCCTCCAAGGGCACCTTCATCTCGCGCTGCGGCCGCAACGAGAACGGCCACTTCAACTCCGACAACGTCATCGTCGCCCCCGGCGTGACCAACGGGGCGCACCACGTGCACGACTACGTGGGCAACCTGGACGCCAGCGGCTTCTCCACGAACGAGAGCCTGCAGGCCGCGGGCACCACCTGTTCCAACGGTGACAAGTCGACGCACTACTGGCCGGTGCTGCGCCTGCAGAACCAGCGCGGCAACGACGCCGACAAGCCGGGCGGCGGTCTGGACGGCAACGTCGGGCGCATCGTACGCCCGGCCTCGGTCACGCTGAGCTTCCGCGGCAACCCCACCAGCAAGGTGGTGGCGATGCCGACGTTCCTGCGCATCATCACCGGTGACGCCAAGTCGTTCACCAACGGCCCGACCAACGCCAACGCGAGCTGGTCGTGCACCGGCTTCGAGAACCGCCAGCTGAAGGACAAGTACCCGATCTGCCCGCGCGGCAGCCAGGTGGTGCGCACCTTCAAGTTCCAGAGCTGCTGGGACGGCAACAACATCGACAGCGCCAACCACCGTACGCACGTGGCCTTCGCCGCGGCCGACGGATCGTGCCCGGGCGGGTTCCAGGCGATCCCGGCGCTGGAGCAGCGCATCACCTACAACGTGCCGCCCGGCCCCGGCTTCGCCGTCGACAGCTTCCCCGAGCAGCTGCACAAGCCGATCACCGACCACGGCGACTTCATCAACGTGATGTCGGAAGGGCTGATGAAGCAGGCGGTGAACTGCATCAACAGCGGCAGGCGCTGCGGCTGACGCCCGCCCGCCGGTCCCGTGCGCGGGCGCGGCCCGTCACCACCGCCCGCGCACGCCAGGCGCCGCCCCGCGAGAGACTCCCGCGGGGCGGCGCCGCGTGTCCGGGCGACCCCCGTCCCCGGCACGCCATCGATGCCGGCGTGCTGCTGTCGGCGGACGCCGCGGGGACGGCGTCAGTAGTCCCAGTCGTCGTAGTCGTCCTCGTCGTCCCAGTCGTCATCGTCGTAGTCGCCGCCCCTGGTCAGACCGGGGGCCGCGGCCGCGAGCAGGGCGACGGTCAGCGCTACGCCGATGGCGATGAGTCGTCTGAGCATGAGAATCCCTCCAGATTTCCGTGACCCTTGAGGGACCGTGCCCTCGGCCTGCGGAGCGTCGCGATGGGTTTCCCGGGAGACGCCGTACGGCGCGGTACAGCTCTCAGCTAATCACGACATTTCACGACAGGTCACCCGAAAGGCGGCAAATCGCGAGCATGGGTTCGGCAAGTCCGAGCGACCGTGGACAGGGCGGCCTCTCGCGTGTCGTCCGGTTGACCTGCGGGGATGCGGGGGAGGTGCTCAGAAGCGGCACCGTCGCCCCCGCGGCGGACCGCGCCGGCACCAGTCGTGAGTGAGGAGCCCGAGCGGCCATGAATCCTTCGCCGTCCGACACGCCCAGCTTCCCGAACCCGCCGGCCGTTCCCGCTGACGCACCGGTTCCCTCCCGCGCCATGGCCTTTGGTCCTCATGTGACCGTTCTCCCCGGCGCCGACGTCGCGGCCGGCATGCCCGGCGAAGCGCTTCCGGGCGTACCGGCCGGTGGACGGGAACCGCCGCGGTTGCCCGAACCCCGCGGCCCGCTGAGCGCCTTCCTTTTCGGGGCACTGACCCGTGCCCCGTACGACCTCCCGGAGGTCGCCGTCGACTCCGGCGAGCCCGCCCTGTTCGACGAGGATCTGCAGATCGCGCTGCACGTCTGCTACGAACTTCACTACCGGGGCTTCGACGGCGTGGACGAACGGTGGGAATGGCACCCCCCGCTGCTGGCCCTGCGCGCCCGGCTGGAGCGGCGGCTGGAGGAGGGCCTGGCCGAGACGGTGGCCCGCCCCGAGCCCGTGCTCCCACGCGAGCTCCCAAAGGCGCTCACCGAGCTGACCGCCGGTGGCGGCGAGCTCCCGCCGCTCGCCGACTTCCTCCAGCACCGGGCGCGCCCGGAGCAGTTCCGCGAGTTCGTCGTCCACCGGTCGATCTACCACCTCAAGGAGGCCGACCCGCACACCTTCGCCATCCCGCGGCTGAGCGGACCGGCCAAGGCCCTGCTGGTGGAGATCCAGGCCGACGAGTACGGCGGCGGGCGTCCCGAGCGCATGCACGCGGAGCTGTACCGGCAGACGATGCGCGGCCTCGGGCTGCCGGACGCCTACGGGACCCATCTCGACCTCGTGCCGGCGATCACCCTCGCCGTGGGGGCCACCATGTCGCTGTTCGGGCTGCACCGCCGGCACCGCGGCGCGCTGCTCGGCCATCTGGCGGCGCTGGAGATGACCTCCTCCCGGCCCAACGTCAAGTACGCCCGCGGGCTGCGCCGCCTGGGCGCCGGCGCGGACACCGCGCGCTTCTACGACGAGCACGTGCAGGCCGACGCCGTTCACGAGCAGGTCGCCGCCCAGATGTGCGCCGCCTTCGCCGCCGCCGAGCCGGCAATGACGGGTGAGGTGCTGTACGGCGCCGCGTGCTGTCTCACCCTCGACCGGCTCTTCGCGGCCCACCTGCTGGACGCCTGGAAGGCGGGGACCGGCTCTCTGCGCGGCGAGCGCCGCGGGTGAGCGACCTCGACTACGTACTGCCTCTGCGCTGGGCCGATGACGGCGGCAGGCTCGGCGAACTCACCGCCTACCTGCGCCAGATCGCTCCCCTGGCACGGGTGGTGGTGGTCGACGGCTCGCCGCCCGAGGTGTTCGCGCGGCACGCCGAGGCGTGGCGGGACGTCGTCGACGTGCACGTGCCGCCCGGCCCCGGGCCGAAGTTCCTGAACGGGAAGGTCGACGGGATCGTCACCGGGCTGCGCCTCGCCCGCGCCGAACACGTCGTCATCGCCGACGACGACGTGCGCTACGACGCCCACGCGCTCGCCCGGGTGGCCGCGCTGCTGGACGAGGCCGACCTGGTGCGCCCGCAGAACCACTTCCGCCCGATGCCCTGGCACGCCCGCTGGGACACCGCCCGTACGCTGCTGAACCGCGCCTTCGGCGCCGACCATCCCGGCACTTTCGGGGTGCGCCGGTCCACCTTCCAGGCGATGGGGGGATACGACGGTGACGTGCTGTTCGAGAACCTCGAGCTGATCCGCACCGTGCGCGCGCACGGCGGCCGCGAGCTGCGCCCGCCCGACCTGTTCGTGGCCCGTCTCCCGCCCGGCGTGGACCGCTTCCGGGCCCAGCGCGTCTGGCAGGCCTACGACGACCTGGCGCAGCCCGTCCGCATGGCCGTGTTCCTCGCCGTGCTGCCCGCGATCGGCCTCGCCCTCGCCCGCGGCCGGCCGGGCGCCGTGGCGGCGGGCGCCGTCCTGGTCGTGCTGCTGGCCGAGGCCGGCCGGCGGCGCGGCGGCGGACGGCGGGTGTACCCGTTCACCAGCGTGCTGCTGGCCCCCGGCTGGGTGCTCGAACGCGCTGTGTGCAGCTGGCTCGCCCTGGCCGCCCGCCTGACCGGCAGGGGCATCCCGTACTGGGGACGGCGCATCCACGTGGCCGGACACTCCCTGCGCCACCTCCGCCGCCGTGCCGCTGCCCGGAGCCAGATGGGGGCGGTCAGTCCGGCGGCGGGGAGTCGGCCCGGTCCGCTGCGGGGTCGTGGCGAGAGCGCGGCGCCTTGTGCGAGCCGTCACAGAACGGTTTCACCGACGAACGACCGCACCGGCACAGCGCCACGGTCTTCCGGCCAGGATCGATCGGCCGGCCGTCCTGGGTGAGCAGGGTGACCGGCCCGCGCACCAGCAGCGGCCCGTCCTCGCAGACGGTCACCGTGACCTCCGCCGCCAGGTCCGGAGCGGAGCGGGCGTGGTGCAGCGCCGGGGAGGTGATGTCCCCTTCGCCGATCCTGCTCACATTCGCACCATGCCCGGCCCCTAGCTGCGGAAACGCGGGCGGCGTCGGTGCTCGCGTGCGGGTCTTCTCCGCCCGCCGGCCGAGCCGACACGTGGTGATCTCTGCGTGTCCGGCCGGTCTCGCGGGTGGAAAGGTGTTGACGTGAAGTTAGGTTGAGCTTCTAACCTCGTGGTGTCTCCGGCCCGCCGCCTTCGGCGCGGCCGGTTCGGTGTGGACATGACGCGCGGGGGTGGCCGGTGGACATGGAAGTGACGGCGTGGCATTCGATGTACAACGCGATGCACGCCCAGCAGGACCGGCGGCCGTTCTCCCGGGCCACGCTCGCGCGCATCGCGCGCTTCGCCCGGCCGCACCGCCGCATGCTCGCGTTCTACCTGCTGCTCAGCGTGGTGGCGGCCGTGCTCGCCGTGGCCTCGCCCGTGCTGGCGGGCCGGGTCGTCGACGCCATCGTGCACCGGGAGCCCTTCGCGGGCGTCCTGACCATGGCCGTGCTCATCGCGGTCATCGCGGTGCTGGACGCCGGGCTCGGCCTGCTCACCCGGTGGCTGTCGGCGAGCATCGGCGAGGGCCTCATCCTCGACCTGCGCACGGCGGTGTTCGACCACGTGCAGCGGATGCCGATCGCCTTCTTCACCCGCACCAGGACCGGTGCGCTGGTCAGCCGGCTGAACAACGACGTGATCGGCGCCCAGCGCGCCTTCAGCGACACGCTGTCCGGCGTCGTCGGCAACCTCGTGACGCTCGTGCTCACGCTGGTCGTCATGATCGGCGTCTCCTGGCAGATCACCCTGCTGGCGCTGGTGCTGCTGCCGCTGTTCGTGCTCCCGGCCCGGCGGCTGGGCTCGCGGCTGGCGCGGCTCGAACGCGAGGCCGCCGGCCACAACGCGCACATGAGCACCCAGATGACCGAACGCTTCTCCGCGCCGGGCGCGACGCTGATCAAGCTGTTCGGCCGGCCGGTCGAGGAGTCCGCCGAGTTCGCGCGGCGGGCGCGGCGCGTGCGCGACATCGGCGTGCGCACGGCGATGGTGCAGTCGGTGTTCGTCACCGCGCTGACCCTGGTCTCCGCGCTCGCGCTCGCCCTCGTCTACGGCCTCGGTGGCTTCTACTCGCTGCGCGACCAGCTCGAGCCGGGCGCGGTCGTCGCCCTCGCTCTGCTGCTCACCCGCCTGTACGCGCCGCTCACCGCACTGGCGAGCGCCCGCGTCGAGGTGATGAGCGCGCTGGTCAGCTTCGAGCGCGTCTTCGAGGTGCTCGACCTGAAGCCGCTGATCGTCGAGCGCCCGGGGGCCCGCGCGGTGCCGGAAGGGCCGGTGTCGGTGGAGCTGGACGGCGTGCGCTTCGCCTACCCGTCCGCCGACAAGGTGTCGCTCGCCTCCCTTGAGGAGGTCGCCGCTCTGGACACGCGGGGCGGCGTCGAGGTGCTGCACGATGTGTCGTTCCGGGCCGAGCCGGGGCAGATGATCGCGCTCGTCGGTTCCTCGGGGGCGGGCAAGTCGACGATCGCCCAGCTCCTCGCCCGGCTGTACGACGTGGACCACGGCGCCGTGCGCCTGTCGGGGGTGGACGTACGCGATCTCACCGCGGCGTCACTGCGCGAGACGCTCGGCATGGTGACCCAGGACGGGCACCTGTTCCACGAGTCGGTGCGCGCGAACCTGCTGCTGGCCCGTCCAGGGGCGAGCGAGGAGGAGCTGTGGGACGCGCTGCGCCGCGCCCGGCTGGACGAACTGGTCGCCGGGCTGCCCGATGGGCTGGACACCGTCGTGGGGGAGCGGGGCTACCGGCTGTCGGGCGGTGAACGCCAGCGGCTGACCATCGCCCGCCTGCTGCTCGCCCGCCCGCGGGTGGTGATCCTGGACGAGGCGACCGCGCACCTGGACTCGACCTCCGAGGCCGCCGTGCAGGAGGCACTGGGTGAGGCGCTCGCCGGGCGGACGGCCGTGGTGATCGCCCACCGCCTGTCCACCGTCCGGGCCGCCGACCTCATCCTCGTCGTGGAGGACGGCAGGGTGGTCGAGCGCGGCACGCACGAGGAGTTGCTGGCCGCGGACGGTCGTTACGGTGAGCTGCACCGCACGCAGTTCGCCGGGCACGACGCCGCCGAGCCGGTCGGCTGACGGCCGCCCCCCACGCGGGGCGGCCCGCCACGGACGGGCGCGGCACCGGGCCGCGGGCGCCGGATTCGACGCCCGCGGCCCGGTGGGCCGTCACCAGTCGCCGCCGCCCTCGTCGCCTCCGTCGCCCTCGAACATGTCGCCGATCTCGTCGATGACCTCGCCGGCGATCATGCCGCCGACGACGCCGGCCGCGCCCGCGGCGGCCACCGCGCCCCATCCGGGCCCGCCATGCCCGCCATGCCCGCCATGCCCGTGCTGCCCCGGATGGCCGTATCCGTGCTCGCCGTGTCCGTACGAGCCCTGGTGCCCGTAGGGACCGGGCGCGTGGTGCCCGCCGTGGCCGTGCGCCACGGAGTCCAGCCAGCGGCCGATCTCGGACGCCCAGTCGGTGCGCGCCGCCTGCTCGTGCGTGACCTGGAAGCGGCCGATGGCGTCGGAGCCCGGCTGGAACAGCCGGGCGCGCTTGTCGGCCTCTAGCACCACGGTGAGCCCGTACGGATCGGCGACGAAGGTCAGCTCGACCTCGTTGATCCGGCCGGCCCACTGCGCCGGCGGGTAGAACTCGATCTCCTGGTAGAACGGCAGCCGCTGGTCGACGCCGTAGATGCGCCCCGCCTCCAGGTCGGCGCTCTTGAGGTGGAAGCCGAGTGCGGCGAACCCGCGGAGCACCTCGTCCTGCGAGGGCAGCGGGACGATCGACACCTGGTCGAGGTCGCCCTTGTCGATGGCCTTGGCCACCGCCAGCTCGGTGCGCACCCCGACGAAGGCGCCGTGCGGGCGGGCGCCGCCGATCTCGGTGACCGGCGTCTCCCAGGGCACCGGCAGCTGGAACGGGATGGCGTGCTGCTCGCCCTGCCCGAGGCGGAACGGGCCGGAGACCCGCGCGCTGAAGAACTCGGCCGTGCCGGTGTGCTCGGCGTCGCCCGACTCGATCTCCACCCGGGCGACCAGCCCGAGGGAGATGTACTCGATGTCGGAGGGGAAGTCACCACCCTTGACCCGCACCTCGCCGGCGAGCGTCTCGCCGGGCCGCACCCGGGGGGTGGCCAGCACCGTGTCCACCGAAGGGCCCCCGACTCCCAGGGCTCCCAGCATCCGTTTGAAGACCACGGTTTCCTCTCTCGCCGCACCTGTGTGATCTGACCGCACGGGGAACGAACGGCCCCGGGCCCAGGTTCCCATAGAGCTCGCGGAGCTCGCGGACACCCGTGACGCGGAGAAGGCCGGAGGGCCGTGGCGGTCAGCGCAGGGGGAAGCCGAGGTGGCGGCCGGCCTCGCGCAGGGCGTCACGCGCGTCGGGGTGGGCGACGTTGTCCAGCAACTGCTGGGCCTGGGTGGCCGCGTCGTTGCCCCAGATGGTCGCGGCCCCCTGCTCGCTGACGATGAAGCTGTGCTGGAAGGAGGTGACCGGCCCGGCGAGCCGCGGCACCACGGTCGACACGTCCGCCTTGGGATGCCAGGAGGGCAGGGCGATGATCGCCCGGCCGCCGGGGGAGTGCAGCGCCCCCACGATGAAGTCGGTCTGGCCGCCGAAGCCGGAGTAGATGAGACCGCGCACCCGGGCGGCGTTCGCCTGCGCGTAGAGGTCCACCTGCAGCGCGCCGTTCACCGAGGTCAGCGAACTCTGCCGGGAGATCAGCGCCGGGTCGTTGGTCTTCTCGGTGCGCAGCAGCCGCACCCGCTCGTTGCGGTCCACCCAGTCGTACAGCTCGGAGCTGCCGAACACGAACGAGGCGGTGATCGGCACCCGGTCGTCCAGCGCCCCGGCCTTCTCCAGGGTGAGCACGCCGTCGCTGAACATCTCCGACCACACCGACAGGCCACGGCGGGACAGCAGCGCGGCCAGCACGGCGTCCGGCACCTGGCCGATCCCGAGTTGCAGGGTGGCGGCCTCGGGCACCAGGTGGGCCACCCGGTCGCCGATGGCCTGCGACACCTCGGTGGCGGGCCGGTGCGCGGGCGAGGCCAGCGGCTCGTCCACCTCGATCGCGTAGTCGACCTCGCTCTCGTCCAGCACGGCGTCACCGTAGGTGTAGGGCATGCGCCGGTTCATCTGCGCGATGACCAGGCCGCCGCGTGACCTCACCTGTTCGATGGCGGCGGGCAGGATGTTGACCTCGGTGCCCAGCGAGAGCGTGCCGTTCCTCCGCAAGGTGGTGTGCACGAGCACGATGTCCGGCGGCAGCGCCTGGGCCAGCAGGTACGGCACGCGTGACAGCCGCGAGGGGAAGTACCGCAGGTTGGCCCGGCCGCGCATGCCGGAGCCGACGAACGGCGACTCCAGGGTCACGCCCTCGCGGTCGGGGACGCCGGGCTGGGCGTTCAGCATGAAGAGCCGGTACTCCGGGAGCGCGGTGTCCAGCGCCGCGAGGGCACGCCACGGTGTGGCGAAGTTGCCGCCGGCCACCACGCGCGGGGTGCCGGGCAGGCCGGACAGCACAGAGACGAGCCGGGACTCGGAGATCACACGCATCGCGACATCATTCCCATGAGGATCGGCGGAACTAAGGCGGCATCGGCACTTCTGCGCACCGAGCCTCGCACGGTTCCGGTCGCGCTGAGCAGGGACGAGATGCCCGGGCCACCAGGCCTTTCGTCCCTTTCGTGATCCAGGTGGCCATGGCCGGCGCCCCTGGATACGCGGGGCGCCGGCCATGAGGGGATGCGGAGGTGTCAGAACACCGGGACGCCGGCGCGGACCAGTCTCCAGTTGGCGTCGGCGAACTGGGACGGATCGATGACGCCGGCCGCGGTGGCGTACTCGATGAGCGCCTGCCGGATCTCCACCTGGGCGTTGTACACCACCGGCGCCTTGGTGACGTGCGGGAAGCCGCCGCCGCCCGACTGGCGATAGTTGTTGATCGCCACGACGAACCGCTGGTCGGCGGTCACCGGCGCGCCCTGGTAGGACAGGCCGGCGATGCGCTGCCCGGCCGGCCGGGAGATGTCGATGTCGTAGGTGACCCCGGAAAGCTGGTCGTAGTTGTAGTCCGGCGTGCCGCCCGCGTTGGTCAGCGTCGCGGGGTCGACCGGCGCGTCCGGTGCGACCTGGGCGAAGTACTTGGCGGAGTACTCCAGGTAGTCCTTGATCTGGGCGCCGGTGAGCTCGACGCCGAGCAGCGTGTTGTCGTAGACGTACAGCCCGGCCATGTCGCGCACGCTGACCGGCCCGGCGGGGAACACCGCGCTGCGACTGAACGGCGCGGCGATCGACAGCACCGGCAGCGAGGCGGCGGGGGTGCCCGCGATGGCCTTGCTCACCAGGTCGGTCTGGACCTTCTGGATGTAGTCCAGGATCGGGGTGTCCTTGTACGGCGACTCGGCCGCCGACAACTGCTCCTTGGACTCGGCGATGACCTGGTTGACGTAGCCGACCGTCTTGTCGTGCTGGCGCTTCATCAGCGTGACGATCTTCGGGTCCTCCGGCACGGTGCCGGTGTTGATCGTCGCGGAGGACGTGCCGGTGACCGTCCAGCGGCCTCGCTGCTTGGCAAGCGTGAAGTCGACCACCGACAGCCGCTGGCCCCACTTGCCCGGCTCGGTGAGCAGCACCTGCCGCCCGGTGGCCTTGTTGGTGACCAGCCGCTGCGGCACGTCGTTGTGGGCGTGGCCGAACAGCACGGCGTCGATGCCCGGGACCTCCTCGGCCACCAGGGCCGCCGCGTTCTCGACCGGCAGCTCGGTGCCGTAGGACGACATGCCGTTGTCGCCGGCGTGCGCGGTGACCAGGACGACGTCGGCGCCGAGGCCGCGGATCACCGGCACCCACTTCTTGGCCGTGGCGACCAGGTCGAGGAACTTCAGCCGGCCCTCGACGTTGGCCTTGTCCCAGATGGCGACGCCGGGGTTGGTCAGGCCGAGCACGCCGACCTTGATCGGCCTGTCGCCCTTGACCTTCATCGTCTTGATGACGAACGGCCGGTAGGCCGGCAGGCCCGTCTTGGCCGAGACGGCGTTGGCCCCGAGGACGGGGGCCTTCATCTGCCGGGTCCATGTGGCCAGCAGCGGCAGCCCGTAGTTGAACTCGTGGTTGCCGAGGGTCACCGCGTCGTACCCGATGGCGTTCATCGCCCGTGCCATCGGATGCGTCTCGCCGGTCTCGGTGATCGGCTCGACCTTGGCGTAGTAGTAGTCGAGCGGCGTGCCCTGGATGGTGTCGCCGGAGTCGAACAGCAGCGTGCGGTCCGCGCCGCGGTCGGCGCGGATCCGGTTGACCAGAGTGGACACCTTGGCCAGCCCGACGTCGTTGTGCGCGCTGTCGTCGTACTCGGCGTTCTTGAAGTAGTCCCAGTTGAGGGCGTTGCCATGGATGTCGGAGCTCGCCATCACGGTCACCTTGACCGTGTGGGCGCCGGATGCTGAGGCGGGGCCGGGGGAGGCGATGAGGCCGGCGGCCACCACGGCGGCGGCGCCGGCCGCGAGGGTCCGGCCGATTCGGGAACGCATGCCCAGGACGGTAGCGATGCCACATTGCCCCGCGGTCACGGTAGCCGCACGGTCGCCGCTCGGACTGCGATCGCGGCGAATCTGTCATCATGCGGAAACGAGCTGGTGGTACCGGAGTCGGCGTGGAACGATCATGTGGAGGTCAGTGGAATGAGGCGACCCACGCTCGAGGCCGTGGCCGCGCGGGCGGGGGTGTCCCGCGCCACGGTGTCCCGGGTGGTGAACGGGGGGACGACCGTCACCGCCGAGCTGCGTGAGGCGGTGATGCGGGCGATCGACGAGATGGGGTACGTCCCGAACCTCGCCGCGCGCAGCCTGGTCACCCAGCGGACCGACTCGATCGCGCTGGTGGTGTCCGAGCCGCCCACCCGGGTGTTCTCCGACGACCCGATGTTCTCCACGGTGATCCGCTCGGCCAGCGCCGAGCTGGAGGCCGCGGACAAGCAGGTGCTGCTCATGCTCGCCGGCACCCCCACCAGCCACGCCCGGGTCGAGCGCTACCTGACCGGCGGGCACGTCGACGGGGTCATGCTCATCTCGATGCACGGCGCCGACCCGCTGCCCGCGGCGATCAACCGCATGCGCGTTCCGGCCGTGTCGTACGGCCGGCCCGCCGTGAACGTCAACCTGCCCTATGTGGACGACGACAACGTGGGCGGGGCCGAGGCGGCCGTGCGCCACCTGCTCGACCGTGGGCGGCGGCGCATCGCCACCATCGCCGGCCCGCCGGACATGATCGCCGGCCAGGACCGCCTGGCCGGCTACCGGTCCGTGCTGCAGGGCTCCGACCGCCGGTCGATCGTGGCGATCGGCGACTTCACCCGGGGGTCGGGTGCCGTCGCCATGCGCCAGCTCCTGGAGGACGACCCCGCGCTGGACGCGGTGTTCGTGGCCAACGACCTGATGGCGATCGGCGCGCTCCAGGCGCTGCGCCAGGCGGGCCGGCGGGTGCCGGACGACGTGGCGGTGGTCGGCTTCGACGACATCGAGGCCGCCCGGTACACCGAGCCGCCGCTGACCACGGTCCGCCAGCCCTTCCGGGAGCAGGCCGCGGCCATGGTGGGACTGCTGCTGCGCCTGCTGGAGGGCGGCAGCGCCGAGCCGGTGATGCTGCCCACCGAGCTGGTGGTCCGCGAGTCGGCGTAACGCCCGGACAGGTCAGCGCGGATCCGTCCGGAGACGCTCGACCCGGTAACCCCTGGTCACGACCGGCCCGCCGTCATGGCGGGCCGGTCTTCTCCTGCCCGCCATCCGACAATCATCATAGTCTTGACAAAAAAAGTGTTCGGTACGTACCGTTGAGCCATGGTCGGACGGCAAGTGGAGGTTGATGCGGTGGAGCGTGGCTGGGACATGTATCTGCACACCCTGGACCAGTATCTGACCCATTTCCCTGGTCAGTTCGCGCTGGTGGTGTTCGCGGCGCGGGCGGCCGGTGGGGCGGAGCCGGCGTGGGAGGTGCTGGAGCGCGGGCTCGGGCTCTCCGGCAAGGTGGTGCAGGGTGACCGGGTGCGACTGACCCCGGAGGGGTTCGCGCCGATCGAGGGCGTGGCCGACTACGTGGCCCCCGGATTCCTCGGGGTGCGTACCGGCGATGGGCTGTACCGGTTCATCCTGAGCCAGGGCGACACGGTGGTGGTGGGGCACCACATCTTCGCCGACAAGATCGACCCGAGGAAGGTCGAGCAGGCCTGGCAGGACTGGCTCACCAAGATCTTCTTGTGAGGCCGCCCGGCGTCAGGGGACGGTGGCACCCGTACGGACCGGGGGGACCGGTCGAGCCGCCGTCCCGCAGCGGACGCCGGCAAAAGGGATCATTTGCAGGCCGGGCCGAAATGTGTGCCCAGGTGAAATGGAAAAAGAAATGCGGAAACCGGCATTCACGGCGAAACGTTCGTACGCGATCGTCCTGCACGCGCTCTCGGGTAGCATCGGCGGTACCATCGGCGTAGGCCGCTGCACCACGAGGATCCCGGGCACCACCTGGGACTGAACGAGGACGGGTGAGGATGCTGGTCGAGCTGACGATGCACCGCGCCGCCCCAACACGACCAACGGCCAATTCCCCTATCGACGGCATCCGGATATTGGCCCTGCTTCCCGACGAATGGCGTAAAGACCTGCGGCAGGCGAACGGTGGGATCGTCATCCGGGTCGACACCGAGGACGACACCACCAGTGACCAGATCAGGGCCACCGTCGCCGAGGTCCTGAAGGACCCGGCCATCAGCCACTGGGAGCTGAGCGCCTGCCAGACCCTCACGAAGGGGTCTCCGCCCGGCGACCCGTCGTGAGCCCGGCGGCCCGGCCGCGCCATCTGGCGCTCTGCGCGCGCCGCCGCGACAGCCCGCCGCCCGCGCGCGGGCGGTGACCCCAGAAACCCCCCTACCGACCCCGTGGCTTACGCCGGAGATGCAACATCCGTCCCGGTACGGCCGATAGTGACTGCAGAGGGGTGGCATCGGACGAAGGTGCCACGGGAGCTTCCGCGGAGGTCGGCATGAAGGACCAGGGCGCCACCGGAGCGCAGGCGGGCCTGGACGATCACGGAGTGACCGGGGCCCGGGTGGACCTCGAGGTCACCGTGGACGTTCCGCCGGAGCGTCTCTGGGAGCTGATCACCGCGGTCCCGCGCATCGGGGACTTCAGCCCCGAGTGCGAGCACGGCGCCTGGGTCGACCCCGGCGACGGCACGCTGCGCGAGGGCACCCGCTTCCAGGGGCGCAACCGCCGCCAGGGGCGCGTCTGGACGGTCACCTGCGTGGTCACCGAGCTGGAGGCGCCGAGCACGTTCGGCTGGCTGGTGCTCGACGCCGAGGGCGACCCCGAGCGGCCCTCGTCACGCTGGCACTACGAGCTGGTTCCCGGCGACGAGCCCGGCACGACCGTCGTGCGGCACAGCTTCGAGCACGGCCCGGGTTCCAGCGGGCTGCGCGAGATGATCCAGAACAACCCCGAGATCGCTCCGGTGATCCTCGATGTGCGCCTCAACGAGCTGCGCGAGCACATGATCGAGACGCTGGACAACATGGCCCGCGACTGACGGACGCGTCCCCGGCCGGTCACCACCGGGCGGCACCCGAGGGTGGGTGGCCGCCCGGGAAGCGGTCATTTCCCCGGACCTTCTGTCGTCGAATCCGGTGTCATTTGCCACTAATGGCGCATAAACTGCGCGATCATGCGCCCCCTCCCGCTGCTCCTGGTGACGTGTGCCGTCCTGGCGGGCTGCACGCGGGCGCCCGGCCCTCCTGCCGGTGACGTGACGCACTGGGCGGCCGCCGTCACCTCCCCTTCGCCTTCGCCTTCGCCTTCACCCTCGGCGTCCCGGGCGCCGCTGCGGGCGGAGGCGGCGAGGAATCTCTCCCCGCCGCAGGGCAGGGCGGCCGCGGTGGACAACCTGCTGTACGCGCTGACTCCGGGGCGGGTCACCTGCCGGCCGCCCGAGATCAGGACCGGCGACTGGAAATCGATGCGACGGTACCTGACGACCGTCTCCGCCTGCCTGGACCGGGTCTGGACTCGCCACTTCCAGCGCGCCCGGGTCTACTACCGGCCGCCGGAGCGGAGGTTCGTGCGGCAGCGGGTGCGCGACCGCGAGTGCGGCCTGATGCCGTCCAAGGGCGCCGACGGCACCTACTGCGACGCGACGCGGACCTATTACGTCATCGTCGCGGGGGAGGATCTGGTCCCGTGGGCCGAAGCGATCATGGCCGAGCTGGTCGCGCACGAGTACGCCCACCACGTCCAGAACATGTCCTACATCTCCGACTACTACCAGGAGGCGTACGACGTCGCCCGCGGCCGGGCGAGAGAGGATCTGCTCAGCAGGCGGATGGAACTGCAGGCCGAGTGCTTCGCCGGGGTCGCGCTGCACGCGATGCGCGCCGCCGTGCCGCCCTGGCACCGGTTCCGCGAGCAGTACACCGGCACGCTGGACGCCGCGTGGGTCCGCGACCACGGCCGGCTCGCCACCCAGTTGCGCTGGCTGGAACGGGGCTACCGCACCGGCCGTCCCGGCACCTGCGACACCTGGTCGCCCGCCGTCCGGCAGGTCACCTAGGCGCCGCGCCTCCCGGCGCACTCTCCCGCCCCGCCCTCGCCGAGGGCTCCCGGCCGGCTCCGGTGCCCGCGGCGCGGGCCCACTCGGCGAGCCGGCGCAGCTTCTCCTCCGCCGGTGAGCCGGGCGGCGCGGTGTAGAGGGTCAGGCGGATGCCGGGGTCGGCCTGCGGGCGGAGCGTCTCGTAGTTGAGGGTCATGACGCCGACCGCCTCGTGCCGCACCCGCTTGGGGCCGTGGGTGTGCTCGAAGACCCCGTGGTCGCCCCAGTGCCGGGCGAAGTGCTCGGAACGGGCGCTCAGCTCCCTGACCAGGGCCGTCAGGGTGGGGTCGCGGGCGTCGCGGCCGTGGGCGACGCGCAGGATGTACACCGCCTGGGTGGCGATCTCCTCCCAGTCGGGGTAGACCGCACGCGCCTTCGGATCCAGCAGGACCCACCGGGCCAGGTTCCGCTCGATGGGCGGCTTGCGGTCGAAGTCGTCGAACAGCACCGCGCCCATCCGGTTGATGCCGACCACCTCAAGGCGCGGGCCGTACAGCAGGGCCGGCACCGGGTCGAGTGCCTGGAGCGTGGCGTGCAGGGCGGGCCTGGCCCGCACGACCGCCCCGGCGGCCGGGCCGCGGCGGCCTGATCGGCCCGCCTCCGCCCTGACCAGGTCGGACAGGTGGCGCCGCTCCAGGCCGTCCAGCCGCAGGGCGTCCGCCACGGCGGTCAGCACCTGGTCGGAGACGTTGCCGGCCCGCCCCTGCTCCAGGCGCGTGTAGTAGTCGACGCTCACCCCGGCCAGCAGCGCGATCTCCTCCCGGCGCAGCCCGGCCACCCGGCGGCCGTCGCGCCAGGGCAGACCGACCTCCGGCGGCGTCAGGCGCGCCCGGCGCGAGGTGAGAAAGCTGCGCAACTGGCTCTGCTGGGACATCGCTCCCAGTATGCGCCCGACCCCCGGCCCCCCTGCCGGAGGGTGGAGGCGGGTCCGCTAGGCCAGGTGCTCGGCGAGGAAGCGCTCGACGGCGGCGTAGTAGCGCTCGCGGTTCTCCGGCCTGCCCAGGCCGTGGCCCTCGTCCTCGAACAGCAGGTACTCGTGCGGCAGGCCCTTGGCGCGCAGCGCGGCGACGATCTGCTCGGCCTCCTCGCGGGGCACCCGCACGTCGTTGGCCCCCTGGGCCACCAGCACCGGGATGGCGATGTCGTCCACCCGCGACAGCGGGGAGCGTTCCCACAACAGGTCGCGCTCGGTCTCGGGGTCGCCCACGTTGGCGTACATGAAGGACATCAGCGGCCGCCGGTAGGCCGGCCCGCCGTCGAGCAGGGTGAGCAGGTTGGACGGGCCGCACAGGTCGACCGCGCACCGGAACGCCCGGGGCGTGAACGCCGCGCCGGCCAGGGCGGCGTACCCGCCGTAGGAGCACCCCATGATCGCCACGCGGGCCGGGTCGATCGCACCGCCCGCGGCGAGGTGGCCGACGGCGTCGAGCAGATCGCTCTGCATGGCCCTGCCCCACTGCTTGGCCCCCAGGTTGAGGAACTCCTTGCCGTACCCGGCCGACCCGCGGAAGTTGACCTGCACGCAGGCGTAGCCGCGGTTGGCCAGCCACTGCGCCTCCTCGTCGAAGCACCACGAGTTGCGCGCCCACGGCCCGCCGTGCACGTTCACCACGGCGGGCAGATCCCGGCGCGCCACGCCGGCCGGCCAGGTGACGTAGCCGTGCACCTCGACCCCGTCGCGCGCGGTGAACGCGAAGGGCTCCATGCGGGCGAGGCGGTAGCCGCCCAGCCCGGGCTGGTGGTCGAAGACGAAGCGCAGGCCGCCGTCGAGCCGGTCGAAGGTGTAGAAGCTCACCGGCAGGTCCGAGGCCATCACGGTCACCGCCCAGCGCCGGCCGGAACGGTCGGACCGGTCGAGGGAGATCTCCCCGTCCACGCCGAGCAGCGCGAGCTCGGCGCGGAGCTGCTCGACCGCCTTGGCGTGGCCCTCGTCGAGGAACACCCGCTCCTCGCGGTCCTTGCCGAGCACGACCGCCTGCGGCACCCGCGTCTCGGGGTCCAGTTCGACCTGCTTGACGTCGTAGACCGGGTCTGCGGCGAGCAGTGTCCGCGTCCCGGTCGCGGCGTCCACCGCGAACAGGCGGGTGGCGTTCGCGCCGACCGACGACAGCAGGTAGAACGTGGCGCCGTCCCGGGAGTGGCCGGCGATGTGGGTGCCCATGACGTCCTCGCGCGGCACCTCCAGCCATGGCGCCGTCTCTCCGTCCGGCCCGGCCAGGTGGATGGTCTTGCTTCCGTCGGGGTTCATCGCGGTCCCGCCGCGAACCCGCAGGTCGGTGTCGATCTCCCAGGTCAGGTACCCCGGGTTCTCGGCGATCTTGGTGAGCTCACCGGTCGGCAGGTCCAGCCGGTACACGTCGTGCAGGTCGCGGCGGTCCCTGTTCAGCCCGACCAGCATGGTGTCCGGATGCCACCGGTTGTGCGCCAGGACGCGCGCCTGCACCCCCTCGAACGGGGTGACGCAGCGCTCCAGCCCGGAGTCCAGGTCGACCAGGTACAGCCGCCAGCTCTCGTCGCCGTCCTTGTCCCGCAGGTAGAACAGCGTGCGGTCGTCGTGGCAGAAGCCGCACGCCCGGATGCCGCGCCCCCGGTCGCGGGTCACCGGCCGCGCCTCGGCGGGCGCGTCGACCGGGCCCACCCACACGTTCATCACGCCCTCGTCGGGCGCGAGGTAGCGCAGGCGGGTGCCGTCCGGGGAGATCCCGAGCGCCGCGTAGGCCGGGTTGCCGAACAGCACGTCGCGGGGGATCAGCGGGACGGCTTGGGTGGTGGTCATCGGTACTCCCACTATGCGAGGGCCACGTGGTCGCCGGCCGCAGGTGAGCCGGGGTACGGCGCGCCGGCCGGCGCCGGGGCGGGCCTGGCACGCCACCATGCGGCCAGCCCGGGGTACTGCGCGATCGCCTGCTGGTCGGTGAGCGGTGGCTCGGCCCGCACCGGCGCCCCCCGGGACGGGTTAGGCCCGCCCGCCGCGGGCGGGGGGATCAGGGCGTGGGCGCGGAAGAAACCGGCCGCGAGCTCGGGGGTGCTCAGCGCCGCGCGGGCCATGTGCTCGCGCACCCGGCGCTCGAACGCGGTCGCCTCCCGCCGCGCGGGCCCCGCGCGGTGGCCGGGCCCGGCGTCCCCGGTCGCCATCCGCCACGACCACTCCGCCTCGGCCGCCACGGCCTCCCGCAACTCCTGGGCGGCGGACGGCGCGATCTTGCCGTGCCGCGTCAGCTCCTCCTCCAGCCTGAGCGCGCTGAGCGCGGCGACCGACATCCCGTGCGAGTGGACGGGATTCAGCGCCACGACCGCGTCGCCGACGGCCAGGAAGCCGTCCGGCAGGCGCGCCCGCTCGAAGAACCGCCTGCGGTCGGCGGTGTCCCGGTACGGCCGCACCGGGCCGTCGGGCTCGGCCGCCGCCATGAGCTCGGCCACGATCGGGCTGCGCAGGCCGCGGGCGAAGTCGGCGAAGGCCCGCTCGCCGGTCGGCGGCTCGCCGCCCCGGGTGCCGGTCAGGGTGACGACCCACCGGCCGTCCTCGATCGGGTACACCGTCGCCCCCTGGGCGGGCCGCCCGGCCGTGGGGGCGGGGTGCAGCATGACCGCCGGAATCGCGGCGGCCAGGCCCGCGGGAGCCCGGTAGAGCCGGGTGGCGTAGGCGAGGCCCGAGGACAGGAGGGCCTCCTCGACCTCGGGCGCGCCGAGATCGGCCAGCCAGCGGGGCGCCCTGGACCGGCGGCCGGTCGCGTCGACGACCAGGTCCGCCTCGATCGTCTCCTCCGGCCCGTCCCCGCGCCGCACCGACACGCCGGTGACCCGGGCCGCGTCTCCGGTCAGCCCGAGCGCCCGCGTGCCCTGCAGGACCGTGACGGCGCCCCCGCCGAGCGCCCGCCGCCGCACCACAGCGTCCAGCAGTCCGCGGCTGCACGAGATGAGGTAGGCCTCGGTGTCGTGGCGGTGGTACCACCCATCAGAGGTGAGGATCAGCGTGCCATCGGACAGGCCGCGCCGGTGGGCGCCCCGCTCGGACAGCTCACGCAGGGTGCCGGGGAGCAGCGCCTCCAGGGCCCGCGCCCCGCCGGTCACCAGCACGTGGGTGTGCCTTGCCTGGGGCAGTCCCCGGCGCGGGCCCGCGCCGGCGGGATAGCGGTCGCCTTCGACCAGGACGACCCGGTCGGCGTGCCGGGCGAGCACGGCGGCCGTCAGCGTTCCGGCGAACCCCCCGCCGAGGACGACGACCGTGGTCATCGACGCGCGGCGGGCGGGCGGCCCGGCCGGACGGGGGCGCGCGGCGCCCCCTCGCCCGGGTTCGTCACGAAAGGTGCTCTTCGATGAGGCCGTCCTTGACCAGGGCGCTGATGAACTCGTCCACGTCGGTCAGGATGCGTTTGAGCATCGCGGTGTTGCTGCCGGCGAACTCGCCCGAGAGTTCGCTGACGACCGGTTCGCGTTCGCCGTTGTCGGCGACGAGCATCCAGATGCGCGAGCCCGACTCGTTCAGCGTGCGGAAGTCGCCGGTCTCGGTGTGGTACAGCGAGACGCCCTCCGCGGTCTCCTGCCACACCACGGCGTCACTGATCCGGAGCGACATGCTCCACCTCCTGTCATACCGGGGTGATGGAAAGAAGTTCGCCGACCTTGATCGCCTTGGGCGAGTCGGGCACGTAGCCCTTCCAGTCGTCGAACACGGGGTGAACCTCGTCGTCGCGGACCAGCCGCGGGACGGTCATCTCCAGGTCCTTCTCGGCCAGCTCGGCGTTGCCGAAGCCCGCCTCCCGCCACAGCTGGGTGACGACGCCGTGGCGCAGGATGCGGCACCAGTGGCGGCTGTTGCGCTGCAGGTCGCCCGACTGTGCCATGTGGGCGGCGCGGCATCCGCCGCCGCAGGACGGCTTGATGTAGCACTTCGCGCAGTCGGCGTGGTAGTCCCCGCCGTACACGGTGCTGCGCCGCATGGCGCTCAGCACGGGGGCGGCGAAGATCTCCGCCAGTGGCCGCTCGCGGACGTTGCCGGCGTACTGCGCCCTGCCGGTGATGAGCTTGCACGGGTAGACGTCGCCGAGCGAGTTGACGTAGATCTCGTTGCCGCCCATCCCGCAGTTGCCCTTGATCGAGCACGGCGAGACGATGCGCGGCCCGTCCGGCTTCAGCTTCCCGGCGACCGGCGAGGTCCACACGATCTGCTGGATCCGCAGGTGGTCCTCGAAGCCGAAGCCGTACTCGTCGTCCACGCCCCGGCCCAGGTCGTTGTGGTACATCAGCCGGACGCTGTGCACCTCGAGCCCCTTGACGAAGGTGGCGAACTGCTCCAGCTCCTCCACGTTGTCGGAGGTGACGATGTGGTTGATCGCCGGCACCACGCCGGCGTCGTTGAGCAGCTGGATGGCGCGGTGGGTCCGGGCGAAGGACCCGGCGCCCCGGGTGCGGTCGTGCGACTCCGCCGTGCCGCCGTCCAGGCTGATGGTGACGGCGTTGAACAGCTCGGCGAACCGCCGCGCGGTCGCCGGGGTGCGGATCATCGTGGCGTTGGTGATGACGTTGGACTTCAGGCCGCTGCGGTTGGCGTGCTCGGCGATCTGGAACAGGTCCTTGCGCAGCATCGGCTCGCCGCCGGTGAACACGATCAGGTCGGCCCCGAAATCGGCGATCTGGGAGACCAGGCCGAGGGACTCCTCGGTGTTCAGCTCGCCGGGAAGGCACTTCTCGGAGGACGCGTAGCAGTAGGGGCACCGGAGGTTGCACCCGTCGGTGATGGCGTAGTACGCCGTGCGGAGCGGCGCCTCCTGGATCCTGATCTCCGGGCGGTTGCCGTTGTAGTAGACCACCCAGTTCAGGATGAGCTTGGCGAGGGTCCGCTCGGTCTCCACCGTCTCGGGCAGGGGCGCCGGCCCGCCGTCGGCTCCGGGACGTGCCAGGGCCGTGAGGACGGCGAACTCCCGGGGGCCGAGCAGGCACCTGCCACCCGAGTGCGGGTTGACCACCAGGCGGTCCTCGTCGTGCACGAAGTAGGTGAGGTCGTTCGGCACCTCGAACAGCGAGCGGTTTCTGGCCAGCATCGCAGGCATCCGGTCTCCCTTCGCGCCCTTCAGCCGCGGGTGCGGGCCCCGGGTCCTCCTCCGCGGTCCGCGCGGGACGGGGGAGCCGGACGCCGGGGCCGCACCACCGGCTGCCGGGACTAGTTCTGTCCCGCTCCCGACCACAGCCCGCACGCGCACAGCATCGCGGGCTCGAAGCCGTGCTGCGCGGCCTCGGGCCTGCTCCACTGCACGCCCGCCGAGTGCGCGAGCACCTCGGGCAGCATCGCGGGAATGCGGTTCTTCAGCGCGATCAGCAGATTGGTTTCCTCTTCGGACAGGGTGGCGAAGGCCCCCTGCAGTTCCTCGGCCACCGGGCCGCCCAGAATTCCGGCCTCACGCAGTGCTTCCCGCGGGTCGAAGGCCATTGCCGCCACCTCTCTGATTGACCGGGGATGGGTCGCAGATCGAGTATGAACTCGCCTTGACCGAGTGCGGCAACCCCACGAACGTGGGGCCATTTCACGGCCGTTCACGCCGGTGGTCACGCGCTTTTTCCGACAATCAGCTACGGGACAATTCCGCCTTCACGTGCGGGTCGATCCGGCCGGCCGCGGCGGCGCAGGGCGGCCAGCTTCCGGCGTGCAGGAGCTCGTGGACGTAGGAATAGGCCACGAGCTCACTGCGGTTGCTGCAGCCGAACCTGTCGAGCAGTTTGCTGATCCGCTCGGCGATGGTGTACCTGCTCAGGCGCATCTCGCGCGCGATTCTCGCTGTCGTGTGCCCCCTGGCCAGCATGACGATCAACAGCCTGTCGCGATCATCGATCAGGCCGTCGGAAACCTGTTTCATACGTCGTCCCGGATCGAATGCGTTGCCCGGAGGCGTCCTGATGGAATCGCCATGCCGGTACGCTAGGAGCGTTCGCTTAACCATCGGTATGGACCAACCATGTGCCCGGTTGATCCCCAGGTCCGGGCCGTCGGCCGTGATTGATCGCCTCATGCCGGGCCGGGCGCCGCGCATGTGACGGGCGGCCGAATCACGTGGGTCCGTCCCGGCCGGCCCGATTATCGGGCCGATAATCCTGCCCGGTCGCCCACGTTCGTGGGGTTGTGCGGGCCGCCTGGGGCGCGTTCATACTCGGATCGCATCCCCATTTCCGCCCTAAAAGGAAGGTGGCGGCATGGCCTTCGATCCCAAGGAAGCCCTCCGGGCGGCCGGAATTCTCGGCGACCCGGTGGCCCCGGCACTCGAGGAGGCGTTCGCCTCCCTGAGTGAAGAGGAAACGAACCTGCTCATCACGCTCAACAGCCGTGCTCCCGCGGTCGTGCCCGAGGTGCTCGCCCACATGGCGAGCGCACAGTGGGACGCTCCGGAGGCGACCCAGCACGGCTTCGAAGCCGCCATGCTGTGCGCCTGCGGGCTCTGGTCCGGGTCGGGCAACGCCCAGAACTGACCCCCGGGTGCGGCCTCCGGGGCCCGCCCGCCGGGCGAACCAGCCCGGCGCGGGCTCCCGGGGACGCATCCATGGCCTGGGCGTGCGGACGGACCGGACCACCGGAGCGCGCCGCCCGCCCGGGCCATGAGCACGATTCGGACCGGGAAGGTCGCTGCGGAAGAAGTGAGAGACATGGCCGTGTCGAGCGACGTGGTGACGGCGGAACAACTGACCAAACGGTACCGGGGCAAGCAGACCCCCGCCGTCGACGGCGTCTCCTTCGAGATCGCCCGGGGAGAGACCATCGGGCTGCTCGGGCCGAACGGCGCCGGCAAGACGACACTGATCAAGATGATCTGCGGGGTCACGGCCCCCACCTCGGGACGGATCCGCGTCTTCGACGCCGACCCCGTGCGCCAGCCGGTCCTGGCCAAGAGTCACATCGGCGCGATGCACCAGAGCGGGCCGTTCGACATGATGCTGCCCGCGATCGACAACCTGCGCATCGCGGCGCGGTTCCGCGGCCTGCGCTGGCGCGACGTCGCGCCCTGGTCGCTGGAGGTGGCCGAGTACCTCGGCCTGAAGGACGTGCTGTCGCAGTTCTGCTTCCAGCTGTCCGGCGGGCAGCGGCAGCGGCTGCAGATGGTGCGGGCGCTGATCACCATCCCCCGGTTGCTGATCCTCGACGAGCCCTCGGCCGGCCTGGACGTGTCCGGCCGGCACCAGGTCGAGCGGTTCGTGACCTGGCTGCGCGAGGAGCACGGGGTGACCGTGCTGTGGACCAGCCACCACATCGACGAGCTGGAGCGCAACAGCCAGCGGGTCATGGTGGTCGACCACGGGCGGGTGCTGCGCTTCGCCAAGCCGCGCGAGCTGGTCGAGGAGTTCGGCACCACCCACATGCTGGTGACCGTGGACGACCCCGAGGCGAGCCGCGCCGTGGCGGGCTGGGCGGAGCAGGCCGGCTTCGCGGCCACCGCCGAGGACACCCAGGTGCACGTGCACGGCGCCCAGGTGCGCGACGTGCTGCCGGAGCTGTCCCGCTACTGCCAGGACAACGCCGTCGCCATCACCGGGATCTCGACCGCACTGGACTCGCTGGAGAAGGTCTTCCTGCGCATGACCGAGGAGGCCGCCTGACATGAGCGCCGAACTGACCTTCACCCACACCGCCCCGGCCGCGACCGCCAGGGCGGCCGACCTGTTCGCCGTGCTCTACCGCGAGTACGCCCTGCTGGCCCGCAACCGGATCAACCTGGTGCTCAGCCTCACGCCGATGATGGTGTACCTGCTGCTGGTCAACACCTCGCTCGGCGACCTCGTCGGCGTCATCGACTACAAGGGCGCGCGGCTGCCGTTCGCGATCTTCCTGCTGCCCATGGTGCTGGCGATGTCGGTCGTCAGCGCGGCCGGCACCTCCGGCATGGCGCTGTTCCAGGAGGAGCTGAGCGGGGTGTCGACCCAGTTGTGGTCCTGGCCGCTGCGCCGGTCGCGGTTCCTGCTCGGCAAGCTGCTCGCCGGGGTGTCGCTGGTGCTCGGGCAGAGCCTGGTGGCGCTCGGGGTCGCCGTGCTGATCTTCGACTTCCCCTTCGACGCGCAGGGCTGGCTCGGACTGCTGGTGGCGCTCACGCTGGCCTCGGTGGCCATCAACGGGCTGTACCTGGCGGCCGCGATCACGATCAGGGACTTCCAGACCTTCATGGTGCTGACCAACGTGTCGCTGCTCGTCCTGGTCTTCAGCGCCCCCTCGATGTACACCGTGGACAACATGCCCCTGGTGCTGCAGTGGGTGTCGGTGGTCAACCCGCTGACCTACGCGATCAACGGCATGCGGGACGCCGCGGTCTTCGGTTTCGCCGACGCCTGGCCGGACCTGCTGGTGCTGACCGGCATCGCCGCGGCTGGCTACGCCGTGGCCGGCCGTGCCCTGCTGAACCGCGCGAGCAACATCTGACCCCCGATCGCCGTACTGGCCCGTGGACGACGGCAAGGACTATGCAGACTGACACCTCCTCCCTTTCGGGGATCTTCGCGAGATCCGACCAGGCCAAGGTCCGGCTGCCGGGCACCGACCGCGCCGTGGACCCCGCGACCACGCTGGCGATGGCCGGCCGCGCGGCGCGCGCGGTCGGGGTCACCCGGGTCGCCGACATCACCCGGCTGGACACCATCGGGATCCCGACCTACCAGGCGGTCCGCCCGGCGTCCCGGACGCTCGCGGTGTCGCAGGGCAAGGGGATCACCCCCGAGCTGGCGAAACTGTCGGCCATCATGGAGTCCGTCGAGCTGTGGCACGTGGAGCGGCCGCTTCCGGCCGGTACGACGGCGAGCATCCGCGAGCTCGGCGACCGGCTGGGGTACGACGTCCACGCTCTGGCAGCGTGCGCGCCGAGCGTGCTCCACGACGGGCTGCCGCTCGGCTGGGTCCCCGCCCGCTCCCTGGTCGACGGCGCCGCGACGCTCGTCCCCCGCGACACCGTGGCGCTCACGCTCGACGTGCGCGAGGGGTGGAACCCGCCGGTGTTCCTGTCCTCGACCAACGGCCTGGCCAGCGGGAACACCCTGGTCGAGGCCATCTTGCACGCGCTGTACGAAGTGATCGAACGCGACGCGATGACCGCGGCGCTGCACGCCGGCGGCGAGATGGGCGTCCGCGCCGACCCGGCCACGCTCGGCTCGCCGGTGGCCGACGGGCTGTGCGAGACGATCGACCGGGCCGGGGTCCGCCTGGAGGTCAGGTCGGTGCCGTCGCCCACCGGGCTGCCGTGCTTCCTCGCCCGGATCACCTGCGACGACTACCCGCCGGCGTTCTTCGGGTTCGGCTGCCACCTCAGCTCCGAGATCGCGCTCACCCGGGCGATCACCGAGGCCGCGCAGACCAGGCTGAGCTACGTCTCCGGCGCCCGGGACGACCTGTGGTCGGACTTCAACGACGACCAGGGCAAGCCTCCCGCGCGGCCCGCGCCGATCACCGGGCCCGGCGCGCCGATCACGCCCTGCCACGCCCACGCCACCCTGGCCGACGACCTGGAGGACGTGGTCAAGCGGGCCGCGGTCGCCTTCTCCCACCCGCCCCTGATGGTCGACCTGACCGACGACGTCATCGGCGTCCCGGTCGTCAAGGTGATCGCCCCGGGCAGCCGCGTCAGCCCGGAGGTGATGTAGTGAGCCCGCGCAAGGTGGTCGTCTACGCCGGCCCGACGATCTCGGCCGGCGAGGTGCACGACCTGGTGCCGCAGGCCGAGGTGCGCCCGCCCGTCGCCCGCGGCGACCTGTTCGCCGAGGACTTCGCCCCCGGTGACACCGCCGTCATCATCGACGGCTACTACCGGGAGCGGCTGTCGGTGGGGCACAAGGAGATCCTGCGGCTGCTGCAGGAGGGCGTCGAGGTCATCGGCGCCGCCAGCATGGGCGCGCTGCGCGCGGCCGAGCTCCACCCGTACGGCATGCGCGGTGTCGGCGAGGTGTTCGGCATGTACGCCACCGGTGTGGTCGACGGCGACGACGAGGTCGCCGTGCTGCACGGCCCCGCCGCCATGGGGTACCGCGCGAGCACCGTGGCGATGGTCAACATCCGCTACGGCTGCCGCGAGGGCGCGCGGGCGGAGCTGCTGCCCGCGGACGCCGCGGAGCGCATCGTCGCCGAGGCCAAGGCGCGGCCGTTCACCCATCGCACCTGGCAGGAGATGGAGCAGGCCCTGGGCCCGGACGCCGGCGGCCCGCTGCGCACCCTGCAGCGGAAGATCGGCACGGGGGAGTGGGACGTCAAGCGGCTGGACGCGATGACCGCGCTCAGAGCCGCCGCCGGGCAGCCGGCCGCCGCGCCCGCGGCTCCGCCCGCCGGTGCGGGGCTGACCGGCCTCACCCGCGACGAGGCGCTGCGCCGCAGGTCCAGGCGGGAGTACGCGCCCGGCCGGTGGATGTCCGACCTCGACGCCCTGAACGCCGGCCGGCTGTTCGACCCCGGCTACCCCGCGCTGCACGAGGAGGTCCTCACCGGCCTGCTGCGCGGCTTCGCCGCCGCCCAGGGCCTGGACCTCTCCGCGTACGCGCACGCCACGCTCGGTGTCGGGGACGGTGAAGTCCTGCCGCCCGGCCTTGCCGCATGGCTCACCGCGGAGGAGTCGGCCACGCTGCCCACCGCCGACCGGCTCCGGCTGGTCATGGTGCGGGTCTGGCCGGTCTGGCAGTCGGCCGACTGGCGGCCCGCCCTGCTGGAGCACGTGGAAGGCACCGGGCGCTGGGCGCAATGGTGCGAGCTGGTCGCCGGCGCCGACGAGGCGGCCGAACGCAGCCGCGGCCGGCTGGTCCTCCCGCCGCCCGAGCTGTGCGGCCGCATCTTCATGCGCCACTGGCGGCGGCCGGGCGCGCAGGCGGAGGTCGAGCTCGCCCGGCGCGGCTTCTTCGCCGCGGAGGAGCTCGGACGGGTCGCCCGGCGGTTCTTCGCCCTGGACGTCCAGCGCGGCCGCGGATCCGGCTGAGCCCGGCCGCCCCTTCGGACACGTCCCGACGGCACGGTGAGGAGAGAGAGGCCATGACCGCGATCGCGCAGGAGCAGGCGTTCGACCCGGCGGACCCGCTGCACGTTCCCGACCCGCACCCGCTCTTCCACCGGATGCGGGAGCAGGCGCCCGTCTACCGCCAGGTCGCCCCGAACAGCGGCCGGGTCTTCTGGTTCCTCACCCGGTACGCGGACGTGCAGCGCGCCCTGCTCGACCCCGGCATCGGACGCCAGCTCGACCGGCTGCCCGAGGAACTCGCCGCCCCGCACCGCAGGTGGGAGAACGACGCGCTGGCGATGGTGCGGCGCAACGTCTTCAACCTCGACCCGCCCGACCACACCCGGCTGCGCCGGCTGATCACGCCGGCCTTCGGCGCCCGGGCCGTGGCGGAGCTGGAGCGGAGCGTCGGACGGGTCGTCGGCGACCTGGCCGACGGCATGGCCGCCACGGCGGCCGCGGGCGGCGAGCCCGACGTGATCGAGGCGCTGGCGCTCCCGCTGCCGATCCTCGTCGTCGCCGACCTGTTCGGCTTCCCGGCCGAGGACCGTGCGCTGTTCCGCCGCTGGAGCGACGAGATGGTCGCCGGTCGCAACGGGCTGGAGACGCGCCGCTCGGGGATGAAGTTCGTCGCCTACATCACCCGGAAGATCGCCGAGCGGCGTGACCGGCCGGGCGGCGACCTGCTGTCCCAGCTCGCCGAGGCGGAGGCCGCCGGCGGGATCACCCGGTACGAGCTGATCTCCAGCGTGTTCCAGCTGCTGTTCGCCGGCGACGAGACGACGGTCAACCTGATCGGCATCGGGGTGCTGGAACTGCTCCGCCACCCCGGCCAGCTCGCCCGGCTGCGCGCCCACCCCGAGCTGATCGGCCCGGCCGTGGAGGAGGTCCTGCGGTACAACGGCCCCGTCGGGCACTCCCGGCCGCTGTTCGCGCTGGACGACGTGGACTTCGGCGACGCGGTCGTCCCGCGCGGCGACATCATCGTCCCCGTGCTGCTGGCCGCGGGCCGGGACCCGGCGGTGTTCCCCCGGCCGGACCTCTTCGACATCGCCCGCAGCCCGAACCGCCACCTGGGCTTCGGCCACGGCATCCACTTCTGCCTCGGCGCGGCCCTGGCCCGCGTGCAGGCCCGCGCCGCCATCGGCACGCTCGTGCGCCGCTTCCCGGACATGAACCTGGCGGCCGACCCGGCCACGCTGGAGTGGACGGACGATCTGTTCCTCCGCGGGCCCCGCCGCCTCCCGCTCCGCCTGCTCGGCTGACCGGCGGGGGAGGGGCACGGGTGGGAAACGAAAGATCCCCAGGCCGTCGGCCTGGGGATCTCGATGGTGGGCGATACTGGGATTGAACCAGTGGCCTCTACCGTGTCAAGGTAGCGCTCTCCCACTGAGCTAATCGCCCTCGGTGCGATCGTCGCACA
>NZ_BMNT01000036.1:0-24179 GCF_014646695.1 Sphaerisporangium melleum | reverse complement strand
GCGGACGACGGGATTCGAACCCGCGACCCTCACCTTGGCAAGGTGATGCTCTACCAGCTGAGCCACGTCCGCGTGCCGCCTGCGGGAGGTCGCCCTCCTGCGGTGACGAGAAGGAACTCTAGCGGGTTTTCCGCGTCGGTGCCTAACCGGAAAACGTCCGGCGCCCTCCGATGGCGCTCCCGCCGCGCCCGGGTGTACTCGGTCACCAACCTGGTGACCGAGTACACCTAATCCGCCGACGAGCCGCGGAAGGTGCGGGCGACGCTGCGCTCGACCGCCGGAAGCGTCAGGAAGATCTCCAGGATGCGGGTGAGCCGGTGGACCTCGATGCGGTGGAAGGGCGGACCGTCGGCCCGCGCCAGCAGGAACGTCAGCGCGAGCGGCGGAAGCGGCGCCGCGACGATGTGCAGGCCCGAGGGCAGGGTGTGCGCCTCGGGACGCGGCGGCGTGATCGGCGGGAACGGGATCTCCTCGGGCGCCCGCCAGCTCGCGTGGACGACGGTCCGCGGCATCTTCTCGGTGCCGGCGGCGGCCCAGTCGGCGCTGAACAGCACCGGCATGGAGTCGATCATCGTGGCCAGGGCCCGGTCGCCGGCCGTGGTGATGTACTTGAGGATCTCCAGCTCCGGGTAGGTGCCGGGAGCCTCGCGGGTGACCCACACCCCTTCCACGGTCACGTCCGGGACGCCGCGCAGCGCCTCGACGAGCGTCTCGCGTGGCGCGGCGTCCGGCCAGTACACCGTGAGGTCGTCCACCGCCCGGCCCTCGCCGCGCTCGAGCACGACCAACTGGGTGATGTCGGCGCCCGCGACCCCGAGGACCCGCGTCACCTGGCCCAGGGAGCCGGGACGGTCGGGCAGCGTGATGCGCAGTCTCAGCAGCATGGAGCGGCCTCCCAACTAAGGTGGGGCGGCGCCCCTTCCAATCTAGCGGTCCGCGATCCCCCGGGTCCAAGCGACGGCCGCATACGCGGGCGCGCCGCGGTCACACCGGGCGGTGCGGTAGAAATGGGCTGGTGAAGATAGGTGCGATCGAGGTCTGGCCCCCCGTGGTGCTCGCGCCGATGGCGGGCGTCACCAACGCGCCGTTCCGCGCGCTCTGCCGCGAGCAGGGCGGCGGCCTGTACGTCTCCGAGATGATCACCACGCGCGGCCTGGTGGAACGCAACGCCAAGACCCTGGCGATGATCCGCTTCGGGGCGGGCGAGGCGCCGCGCAGCGTCCAGTTGTACGGCGTCGACCCGCGCGTCGTCGGGGAAGCCGTCCGGATGGTCGCCGAGGAGGGTCTGGCCGACCACGTCGACCTCAACTTCGGCTGCCCGGTGCCGAAGGTCACCAGGCGCGGCGGCGGCGCCGCGCTGCCCTACAAGCGCGACCTGCTGCGGCGCATCCTGCGCGCGGCGGTCGCCGGCGCCGGTGGGCTGCCGGTGACCGTGAAGATGCGCAAGGGCATCGACGACGACCACCTGACCTACCTGGACGCCGGGCGCATCGCCGCCGAGGAGGGCGTGAGCGCCGTCGCCCTGCACGCCCGCACCGCCCTGCAGCACTACGGCGGCACCGCCGACTGGGACGCCGTCGCCCGGCTGAAGGACGCCGTCCCGGAGATCCCGGTGCTCGGCAACGGCGACATCTGGAGCGCCGATGACGCCGTCCGCATGATGGAGCGCACCGGCTGCGACGGCGTGGTGGTGGGCCGGGGGTGCCTGGGCCGCCCGTGGCTGTTCCGGGACCTGGACAACGCCTTCCACGGCCGCCCCGAGCGGGCGCGCCCCACGCTGGGCGAGGTGGCGGCGACCATGATGCGGCACGCCGAGCTGCTCGCCGAGTGCTTCGGCAGCGAGACCCACGGCGTCCTCGACTTCCGCAAGCACGTCGGCTGGTACCTCAAGGGCTTCACCGTCGGCGCCGACGCGCGCCGCGCCCTGGCCACCGCCCCCTCGCTCGCCGAGCTGCGCGAGCACCTGGCGACGCTGCCTGCCGGCCAGCCCTGGCCCGGCGAGGCGGCCGACGGCCCGCGCGGCAAGTCCAGCCCCCGCGACCGCGTCCACCTGCCCGACGGCTGGCTCGACGATCCCTGCGACGGCGCGGTCGCACCGGACGCCGAACTGGACACCTCGGGCGGCTGATGCCGTTCGCCGGGTGCGGCGCTGCGGCGCGGACCCGGCGGACCTTCCCGGTCATCGCACCAGCGGCGCGGGGAGACTCCGGGCCGCCGGCCGGGTGAGCCCTCCTCGTCCACGGCCGGCGGACCCCGCCGAAGGTCCGGAGCCGGGCCGAGGCCCGGTCCGGCGCCGCCGGGAGGAACCCACCGGCACCGTCAGAGGCGGTTCAGGGCGATCACGTGGATGACCGCGCGGCCCTCCTCGTCGGAGGTGGCCAGATCGACCTGGGCGCTGATGCCCCAGTCGTGGTCGTCGGCCGGGTCGTCGAAGATCTGCCGCACCCGCCACAGCTCCTTCTCCTCCTCGATGAGCAGCAGGGCCGGCCCGCGGGCGTCCGGCCCGGTGCCGATCTCGTCGTGCTCCTCGAAGTAGGCGTCCAGCGCGTCCTCCCAGTCGATGTCGGCCAGCTCGTGCAGCTCCTCGTACCGCTCCAGCGCCGACAGCTCCACCATGCGGAACATGGCGTTGCGCACCAGCACCCGGAAGGCGCGCCGGTTGGCGGTGACCGGCTTGGTGGTCTCCTCCAGGCCGGGCCGCTCCAGCTCCTCCGAGGGGTTCTGCAGCTGCTCCCACTCGTCCAGCAGGCTGGAGTCGACCTGGCGCACCAGCTCGCCCAGCCACTCGATGAGGTCCTGCAGCTCCTCGGTCTTCATGTGGTCGGGGACGGTGCGGCTCAGCGTGCGGTAGGCGTCGGCCAGGTAGCGCAGCACGGTGCCCTCGGAGCGGGCCAGCTCGTAGAACTGCACGTACTCGGCGAACGTCATCGCCCGCTCGTACATGTCGCGCACGACCGACTTGGGGCTGACCGCGTAGTCGCCCACCCACGGGTGACCGCGCCGGTAGGTCTCGTACGCGCCGAACAGCAGCTCCTGCAGCGGCATCGGATAGGTGACCTCGGTGAGCAGCTCCATGCGCTCCTCGTACTCCACGCCGTCGGCCTTCATCTGCGCCACGGCCTCGCCGCGCGCCTTGTTGAGCTGGGCGTGCAGGATCTGCCGCGGGTCGTCCAGCGTGGACTCCACGATGGACACCACGTCCAGCGGGTAGGTCGGCGAGCCGGCGTCCAGCAGCTCGAAGGCGGCCAGCGCGAACGTCGCCAGCGCCTGGTTGAGCGCGAAGTCCTCCTGCAGGTCCACCGTGAGCCGGGCCATGCGCCCGTGCTCGTCCGGCTCGCTCAGCTTCTCCACCACCCCGCCGGCCAGCAGGGAACGGTAGATCGCGATGGCGTGGCTGATGTGCCGCCGCTGCGCCTTGCGGTCGTCATGGTTGTCGGTCAGCAGGTGCTTCATCGCCGCGAAGCAGTCGCCCGGCCGGTTGATGACGGCCAGCAGCATGGCGTTGCTCACCTTGAACCGCGAGTTCAGCGGCTCGGGCTCGGCCTTCTGCAGCCGCTCGAAGGTCTCCTCGCTCCAGCCGACGAACCCCTCGGGAGCCTTCTTGCGCACGACCCTGCGGCGCTTCTTGGGGTCGTCGCCCGCCTTGGCCAGCGCCTTCTCGTTCTCCACCACGTGGTCGGGGGCCTGGCAGACGACGTACCCGAGGGTGTCGAAGCCCGCCCGGCCGGCCCGGCCGGCGATCTGGTGGAACTCGCGGGCGCGCAGCAGCCGCACCCGGTTGCCGTCGTACTTACTGAGCGCGGTGAACAGCACCGTGCGGATCGGCACGTTCACCCCGACGCCCAGCGTGTCGGTGCCGCAGATGACCTTGAGCAGGCCCGCCTGGGCGAGGCGCTCGACCAGGCGGCGGTACTTGGGCAGCATGCCGGCGTGGTGGACGCCGATGCCGTGCCGCACCAGCCGCGACAGCGCCCGGCCGAACCTGGTGGTGAACCGGAACCTGCCGATGAGGGCGGCGATGGCGTCCTTCTCGGCCTTGGACGACATGTTGACGCTCATCAGCGCCTGCGCCCGTTCCATGGCCGCCGCCTGGGTGAAGTGCACGACGTACACCGGCGCCGACTGGGTGGACAGCAGCTCCTCCAGCGTCTCGTGCAGCGGCGTGGTGCGGTAGCTGTAGTAGAGCGGCACCGGCCGGGTGGCCGAGCGCACCACCGAGGTCTCGCGGCCCGTGCGCCGGGTCAGATCGTCCTCGAACCGCGTCATGTCCCCGAGCGTCGCCGACATCAGGACGAACTGCACCTGCGGCAGCTCCAGCAGCGGAACCTGCCACGCCCACCCGCGGTCGGGCTCGGCGTAGAAGTGGAACTCGTCCATCACGACCTGGCCGATGTCCGCCCGGGCACCGTCGCGCAGCGCGATGTTCGCCAGGATCTCGGCGGTGCAGCAGATGATCGGCGCGGAGGGGTTGACGGCGGCGTCACCGGTCATCATGCCGACGTTGTCGGTGCCGAACACCGCGCACAGGTCGAAGAACTTCTCCGACACCAGCGCCTTGATCGGCGCGGTGTAGAACGTGCGCTCGCCCTTGGCCAGCGCCGCGAAGTGCGCCCCGGCCGCCACCAGGCTCTTGCCCGAGCCGGTGGGCGTGGCCAGGATCAGGTTGTTGCCGTACACGATCTCGATCAGCGCCTCCTCCTGCGCCGGGTACAGCGTCAGCCCGCGCTGGGTGTTCCAGTCGACGAAGGCTTCGTAGAGGGCGTCCGGGCCGGTGTCCGTGGGAAGGTGCTCGAGGAGGCTCACACGTCAATACTGCCGAAACCCGCGCCATGGTCGTGCCACGAACCCGCGCCGGTCCCCGGCGAGGCGGTCAACCGGCACGGCGCCCGCCGCGTCCTTGTGCGGAGGCCGAGGGGCCCACAGGGAGGGGAAGTGGCGATGCGTGGATCGAAGACGGCCGTGATCGTGGCGATGGGGGCGGCGCTCGCGTTGCCGGCGATCCCGGCGCAGGCGGGGACGGCGGCGCGGGCGGCCGGTACGGCACCGGCCACGGCGGCGCGGCCGGCGGGCGCGCACGGCGCCGCGGCCGTGCCGGCGCCCGGCAAGGTCGCCCAGAAGCTCTTCCGGGCCTGGCTGCGCGGCGACCGTGCGGCCGCCGGCCGCGTGGCGGCCCCCGCCGCGGTCAAGACGCTGTTCGCCTACGCCTACCGCGCGCCCGACGAGTTCCGCGGCTGCACCGGCAACGCGTGCCGCTTCGTGCACACCAGCGTCCGGGTGCCGGGCGGCCTCAACGGCGTGCTGATGGTCGTCTCCGGCGGCACCGTCGCCAAGGTCTACACCTCGCGCCACCTCACCAGCCCCGGCCGGGCCGCCCAGCACCTGTTCCGCGCGTGGACGAAGGGCGACAGGAACAGCGGCCTGGAGGTCGCCACCACCGGCGCGGTGCGCACGCTGTTCCGTGCCAGGTTCGGCGGCGTCGGCTACACCTACCAGGGCTGCTTCCGCGCCGGCGGCGGCCTGCGGTGCGCCTACTCCTACGAGGGCGGAGCCATGCTGATGCACATGGGCGGCGGCAAGGCCCGCGGCTACGAGGTCCGCTCGGTCGGCTACATCGCCGACTGACAGGAGCCACCGGGCCGACGCCGGGCGGGTCTCGTTCCACCAGCTCGCTGTCCGGGCGGACTCGGTGCCGGGAGCTGCTGAGCCCGCGCCGGTGCGGCGGCGCCGCCGCCACGGCACGATGGGGTCATGAACGATCTCGTGGCGCAGTGGGCCGCGGTCGCGGGGGAGTCGGCGGCGGCCCGGGCCATCGGGGCCGAGTTGATCGCGCGCTGGTCGGAGCCGCACCGCCGCTACCACACGCTCGGCCACCTGCGCGCGGTGCTCGCCGCGATCGAGCCGCTCGCCGGCCACGCCGCCGACCCGGTGGCGGTCCGGCTCGCGGCGTGGTTCCACGACGCGGTCTACGACGGGCGGCCCGGCTGGGACGAGGAGCGCAGCGCCCAGCTCGCCGCCTCGCGCCTCGCCCGTCTCATTGCGCCCCCCGCCCCGTCCCTGACAGATCAGGGGCGGCCGGATGGCTCCGCTCCGCCCGTGTCGTCCGCGGGTGAGGTCAGGTCGCCGGGCGTCGCGCGGCCCGCCGACGGCGGGAGCCGCCGTTCTCCGGGGGGAGCGCGGCCCGCCACGGGCCCGCTGGACGGGCGGCGGGTCGCCGAGGTGGCGCGGCTCGTCCGGCTCACCGCAGGGCACGACCCGGCGCCCGGCGACCGTGACGGCGAGGTGCTGTGCGACGCCGACCTCGCGGTGCTGGCCGGGCCCGGGTACGACGCCTACGCGCGCGCGGTGCGGCAGGAGTACCGCCACGTGCCGGACGACGCCTTCCGCGCGGGCCGGGCACGTGTCCTGGACGGGCTGCTCGCCCTGCCCTCGCTGTACCGGACCCCGCCCGCCCGTGAACGCTGGGAGGCCGCCGCCCGCCGGAACCTGCGCGCCGAACTCGCCGAGCTGCGCGACGGCGGGTGAGACGCCGCGCCCTCACGGGCGAGCCCGCGGAAATGACGCGGGCGGCGCGAGGAGGGAAAGCCGCGGCGCAAGCGGCCACCTCCACCGGCTCCACCGGCTCCACCGCCTCCGCCGCCGGAGCCGCCGCGCACCGCACGGCAGGCAGGGCAGGGCCGATATCGTCCCCCTTGTGGCCGTACTCATTGATCCGCCCGCCTGGCCGGGACCGCGCGGCCTGCTGTGGTCGCACCTGGTCAGCGATGTCTCGCTGGACGAACTGCACGCCTTCGCCGCCCGGCTCGGGGTGCCGCCGCGGGCGTTCGACCGCGACCACTACGACGTACCCGAGACGGTGTACGAGCAGGCGGTGGCCCTGGGAGCCGAGCCGGTGCCCGCCAGGACGCTGGTGCGGCGCCTCACCGACGCCGGTCTGCGCCGTCGCCGCCGTGTGGTGGAGGGCAGGGCCCTCGGCCGGACGGGGGAGGTCACAGACCCAGGTCGTCGAGTTCCTTGAGCAGGGCGGCGCGGGAGGGGTCGGCGGAGGAGGTGGGGGCCGGCCGGTTCAGCCCCGGCGCCGCCGGGCCGCCGACCGGCCGGGCGGCAGGGGTGCCACCGGCGCTCCGCGCCGCCGCGCGCGGATGCCGGTCGCGGAACAGCCACCCGCCGAGGATGCCGCCGACGAAACCGGCCAGGTGCCCCTGCCAGCTGAACTCGTCGCTGGGCAGCAGCCCGGTGAACTGGTAGGCGAAGCACAGCGCCATCACCAGCCCGACCACGATGTCGATGCCGTGCCGGTCGAAGATGCCGCGCACCAGGATGTAGCCGAAGTAGCCGAACACCACGCCGCTGGCCCCGGCCGTCACGCTGCCCGGCGCGGCGACGAACCACACACCGAGCCCGCTGACCACCGCGATCAGCGCGGTGACCCACAGGAACCTGGCCACGCCGCGGTAGGCCGCGAGGAAGCCGAAGACGAACAGCGGGCCGGAGTTGCCCTCGATGTGCGCCCAGCTCCAGTGCAGGAACGGCGCGCTGACGATGGCGGGCAGCCGGTCGGGGTCGCGGGCGACGATGCCGAACACCCTGCTCAGCCCATAGGCGCCGGCCCAGTTGAGTATCTGCACCAGCCAGATGAGGGCCAGGAACCCGACCATCACCCAGAATGCCTTCCGCGCCTCCGCGACCATGATCTCGGCCGTCTGCTTCTCGCCGCCCACCGTGCCTCCCTGGTCGCGCCCGAGCGGTGACCGGACGGCGGGGAGGGCCGTGCGCCGGCCCCGCCGAGTCCCCTGCGGTCTCCGCGCGCCCATCTTCGCAAATCACCTGCCACCAGGGCCACCGCGATGCGCACAGGAACGGGACGGCATCGCGGTGCCTGGCGGGCGGCGCCCGTGGCGGAGGCCCGGGGACCCGGGAGACGAGGTCAGGAGCCGACGCGTTCCAGGATCACGACCGGGATCTCACGGTCGGTCTTGGTCTGGTACTCGTCGTACTGCGGCCAGGTCGCGGCCATCAGCCGCCACAGCTCCGGCTTCTCCTCGGGCGTCGCGGTGCGGGCCCTGGCCGGGAACCTGTCGCCCTTGACCTGGACCTCGACCTCGGGGTTCGCCTGCAGGTTCAGGTACCAGTCGGGTGACTCAGGGGCGCCGCCCTTGGACGCCACCACGATGTGGTCGTCCCCGTGCCGCTGGTAGATCAGCGGGGTGGTGTACTCCCGCCCGCTGGTGCGGCCCGTGGTGGTGAGGAGCAGGACGGTGGTGTTGTTCCAGTCGTGCCCCTCTTCGCCGTCCGTCGCCCGATATCGCTCAACGTGCTCTTTGCCGTAAAGCATGCTAATTGTCCTCTTTCTGGATGGACTTTCCAGGTGCTTACCCGCCGATGGGGGATCGATCCGCCTTTTATCTCGCGGCCGGCCACGGGGAGCAACCGGGCGCGCTCCTGGGCACGAACCAATCTAGGGAGGTGGCGAGATGGTGCGATGCCTGGTGACGGGGGCGACGGGGTACATCGGCGGCCGGCTGGCGCCCGAACTGCTGGCGGCCGGTCACGAGGTGCGCTGCATGGCGCGGTCGGCCCGGGGCCTGCGCGGGCACGGCTGGTACGACCGGGTGGAGGTGGCCGAGGCCGACGCGACCGATCCGGTGGCGACCAGGGCCGCGCTGGAGGGCGTCCAGGTGGCCTTCTACCTGATCCACACCATGGCCGCCGGGCGCGACTTCGCCGAGCGCGACCGGGTCGCGGCACGGACCTTCGCGGCGGCCGCGAAGGACGCGGGGGTGCGCCGCATCGTGTACCTGGGCGGGCTGCCCCCGCCCGAGCGGCCCTCCCCGCACATGCGCTCGCGCGCCGAGGTGGAGGAGATCCTGCTCTCCTCAGGCGTGCCGACCATCGCGTTCCGCGCCTCGGTGATCATCGGTTCGGGTTCGGTCTCCTTCGAGATGCTCCGCCACCTGACCGAACGGCTGCCGGTGATGACCACCCCCCGATGGGTGCGCACCCGCACCCAGCCCATCGCGATCAGGGACGTGCTGCGCTACCTGGCCGCCGCGCCCGGCATCCCCGAGGGCGTCAACCGGTCGTTCGACATCGGCGGGCCGGACGTGCTGACCTACGCCCAGATGATGCAGGGGTACGCCGCCGTGGCCGGACTTCCTCCCCGCCTGGTCATCCCGGTGCCGCTGCTCACGCCGCGCCTGTCCAGCCTGTGGGTGGGCCTGGTCACCCCCGTGCCCTCCGGCGTGGCCCGGCCGCTGGTCGAGTCGCTGCGGGGCGAGGCGGTCTGCCGGGAGCACGACATCGCCCGGTACATCCCCGACCCGCCGGAGGGCCTGACCCCCTTCCCCCGGGCGGTGCGGCTCGCGCTGCTGCGCATCAAGGAGGCCGACGTGGTGACCCGGTGGTCCTCGGCCTCCACGCCCGGCACGCCCAGCGAGCCGCTGCCCACCGATCCGGGCTGGGCGGGCGGCAGCCTGTACGTGGACGAGCGGGAGACGGTGGTGAACGCGCCACCCGCGGCGCTGTGGCGGATCATCGAGGGCATCGGCGGCGCCCACGGGTGGTACTCACTGCCATTGGCCTGGTGGTTCCGTGGCGCCCTGGACCGCGCGTTCGGCGGCGTCGGCCTGCGCCGCGGGCGGCGCGACCCGGCGCGGCTGCGGGTCGGTGACGCGCTGGACTTCTGGCGGGTGGAGGAGATCGAGCCGGGACGCCTGCTGCGGCTGCGCGCCGAGATGCGGCTCCCGGGGCTGGCGTGGCTGGAGCTGCGGTGCCGCCGCCGCGAGGACGGCGGCACCGTGTACGGCCAGCGGGCGATCTTCCACCCGCGAGGGCTGTTCGGCCACGTGTACTGGTGGGCCGTGTACCCCCTGCACGGGCTGATCTTCGGCCGGATGCCGGGCAACGTCGCGAGGGCCGCCGCCGCGCTGGCCAGGTCGGGAACTGAAAATTTCAGCGAGGCGTCAGACGTCGTACCTGCTCAGCCCGTGCGGCGGAGCCGGGTCCGCTGACCGGTCCTGTTCCGGAGGGTGAGCCCGCCCTAGGGTCCCGGAGATGGGAGCGCTCCCACATGCGCCCATACTCCACCCCCCTGGAGGCACGATGAAACGCCGAGCCCTGCGAGCCCTCACGGCCGTCCTCGCCGCCGTGGGCTCGATCCTCATGGCCGCCGTGGTCGCGAGCCCGGCCCACGCCGATACCGTGATCTGCGAGAAGTACGGAGCGACCACCCTGGCGGGCGGCAGGTACGTCGTGATCAACAACAACTGGGGCGACGACACCCGCCAGTGCATCAACGTCACCTCCAGCGGGTTCACCATCACCGAGGGCAACCACAACAAGCCGCAGAACGGCGCCCCCGGCTCCTACCCCGCGGTGTACGCCGGCTGCCACTACGCCAACTGCAGCACCGGCAGCAGCCTGCCGATGCGCGTCACCGACAGCAGGTTCTCCACCATCCAGACCAGCGTCAGCATGACCTACCCCGGAAGCGGCGTCTACGACGCGGCCTACGACGTCTGGTTCGACCCGACGGCCCGCACCGACGGGCAGAACACCGGGGCCGAGCTGATGGTCTGGCTGAACCACACCGGGCAGGTGCAGCCGGTGGGCTCCCGGGTCGGGACGGTCAACCTCGCGGGCGCCACCTGGGACGTGTGGTTCGGCAACACCGGCTGGAACGTCATCTCCTACGTGCGCACCTCGCCGACCAACTCGATCAGCTTCAACATCGCCACGTTCTACAACGACATGCTCAACCGGGGCTACGTGCAGAACTCGTGGTACATCACCAGCGTGCAGGCGGGCTTCGAGCCCTGGGTCGGCGGCACCGGCCTCGCCGTGAACAACTTCTCCTACAGCGTCGGCGGCGGTGGCAACGGCGGCGACACCCAGGCGCCGTCCGCGCCGTCCAACCTGAGGGCCTCGAACGTCACCTCCAGCGGCGTGAGCCTGGCCTGGAACGGCTCCAGCGACAACGTCGGCGTGACCGGGTACGACGTCTACCGGGGCTCCAGCGTTATCGGCACCACGAGTGGCACCTCCTACAACGTGAGCGGGCTGTCGGCCTCGACGGCGTACTCCTTCTCGGTGCGGGCGCGTGACGCGGCGGGCAACACCTCGGGCGCCTCCAACACCGTCTCGGTGACCACCACCTCCGGTGGCGGCAACGGCGGCTCGTGCCGGGTCACCTACACCAAGAGCGAGTGGGCCGGCGGCTTCACCGCCGACGTCACCATCGGCAGCGCCGCCGCGGTCAACGGGTGGACGCTGACCTTCACCTTCCCCGGCGACCAGCGTGTCACCAGCGCCTGGAACGCCACCGTGTCGCAGAGCGGCTCGTCGGTGACCGCGCGGAACGTCGCGCACAACCAGACGATCCCGGCGAACGGCACCGCCTCATTCGGGTTCCAGGGGACCTGGTCGTCGAGCAACGCCTCGCCGACCGGCTTCAGCCTGAACGGCACGGCCTGCACGGTGGGCTGACGCGGGGACCGCGGACCGTCCGCGGGGAGGAGGCGACCCCGCCTCCCCGCGGACGTCACCGGGCTCCATCGGGCGGATCCCTCGCTCCGCCGGTGGAGCCGGTGACCGGGCCGGGTACGGCGTGCCCCGTACCCGGCCCTCTCCATGCCCCGGGGTCTCCGGTGGTCGCCGGGGCAATTCGGTTGGCTGCCGGAATCGCGGATTCCGGCAAATATGACAAATGCTGATGTTTCGCTGAATGAGCGGCGCATTCCCTTTATTGCCCGGTAATCTCGGCGGGCTGACGTGATCCACAACCGAGGGAAGCGGCGTGGCGAGGTCGTGGGCGGATCTGCCGAGAGGGCGTGTCGTGCGCCTTTCCCCGGCGCTTTCGCGCGTGACGACCACGCGGGGGAAACCATCTCCGGGCACCGGGATGACACCGGAGGTGGCGCTCGCGGACACCGCGCCGACACGGGAAACCCTGCTCACGAACGGCGTGCCGACGCGGGAGAACCTGCTCGCGGACGGCGTGCCGACGCGGGGTGAACCGCTCGCGGACGGCGGGCCCGCCGTACTCGCCTGCGCTCTGGCGCCCGCGCGCACCGTGTCGGAAACGGTCGCGGCGCTGCTGGCCCTGATGGAAGGCGCGGCCATCGCATCCTTCCCCGCCTGGCTGCCCGCCGCACGCGCCATCACCGGCCCCGGCGGCACGGGCGTCCCGGCCGTACGCGCCCTCGCGTTCCGCGCGGCGGCGGCCGGACGCCACCACGGCCCCTTCCTGGCCGACCTGGCCGAAGCCGCGCTGCGGGCCAGGCCGCCGTCCCGGCAGAGGTTCGCCGCCCGGACGCGGGCGGTGGGACTCGCCCGGGTGCTGGCCGAGGCCGCCGGTCGCCCGCATGCCGCGATCGTGCTGGAAGTGCCCGCGGGGCTGACGGCGGCGGAGGAGGACGTGCTGGTCACCGCGTGCGAATGGCTGGCCGGGCACGGCGGCCTGGCCGTCGGGCTGACCGGGGCACCGCTGGCATCGGCGGACCGCGTCCCGGAGGTGCCCATCGCGCTTCCCCGCGCCGTCACTGCCGTCAGCGTCGTACCGGAGGCGCCGGAGGCACCGAACCCCTCCCAGCGCCGGCCGGAGGTGCCGCCCCGTCCGAGCGCCCCGCTCGGCCGTCCCGGTCTTGTCCTGCCCGCCTCTCCCATCGCCGGCCCGCTCACCCGGCCCGTCCCGGAGACGCTCGCGCGTTCCGGTCCTGAAACGCCCGCGTGGACCGGCCCCGGCCAAGGGGTCGCCCGGCTTCCGGCCGCCGCCGGCGTGCCGCACCCCGGCAGCCGCGCGGAGAAGGCGCTGGAGGCGGCCCTGTCGTCGCGTCCCTGGGCCGCCGGGCGGGTGTGGAACCAGACCTACCGGCCGCATCCGCTCGCCAACCCCATCCGCGTCGACCTGATGTGGCGGCGCGAGCGGTGCGTCGTGGAGATCGACGGCCCGGAGCACCGCTCCCTGGAGCGCTCCAAAGACGACGGCCACCGGGACGCGTGGCTTCGCGAGGACGGTTACGCGGTGCTACGCGTCACCAATGACCAGGTTTTAACCGATATAGAAGCCGTCGTCGGCCGGGTGGAGCGTTTCCTCCTGTCCCGGCGCCACGGCAAGACGCCGGAAGGACGCTGACTATGCCCGACGAGAAGAACGACGAGAAACTGTCCGATCCGCAGCTCGCGGCGATGTTCGCGTTGATGCGGGAAAGTGTGGAGATCGCCAACCCCGACCTGAAGGAGCGTTACGGCGTAACGCTGGACGGCGTCAACCGCAGGAAGCTGAACGAGCTCAAGTTCGTGGACAGCAGGAAATCCGGCCGGGCGTTCGCGCACATTCTGACCGACAGCGGCTGGAAGCGCCTCGGCGTGGAGATCCGCTCCGGCATGAGGCGGCGTCCTGGAGCCACCGGGACGATGCTGTACGCCCTGACCGGCGGCATGGGCGATTTCATGCGCCGCACCGGATACCCCCTCTCCGAAATCTGTGAGCCGGTGAGCGTCCTGGACGCCGCCCCCGAGCGGTCGGAGGCGCCTCGGGAGGCGGAGCTCGCACCGGAGCCGCGGTCCCAGGCGACCGGACCGGCGAGCACCGCGACGGAGCCCGAGGCGCGGGTGCGGGCGGCGTACGCGGCGCTGGCCGACAAGCCGGGAACCTGGGTCGGCCTGGCCAAGGTCAGAACGCTGCTCGCCGACCTCCCGAGGGCCGAGGTGGACGAGACGTTGCGCCGGATGAACGACCTGCCCGACGTCACGTTGGTCCCGGAGGCCAACCAGAAGACGCTGTCCGAGCAGGACCGCGAGGCGGCGGTGACCATCGGCGGCCAGAACAAGCATCTGCTGTGGATCGGAGCATGATGACCGGCGAGGAGAGCAGAGCCCTCGGGGCGATCAGGTTCAACTGGGCCGAACTGCCCGACGACGTGTGGCGTCCCTCCCCCTTCCACGTCGACGGCCTGCACCGCGCCACCACCCAGATGCTGCTCGACGGGCTCGCCGCCGCCGGGGAGAGCGTGGACGCCAGCCCCATCGGCGTGGTGATGCAGGGCCAGCGGGGATCGGGGAAGACGCACCTGCTGGGCTGGATGCGCGAGCGGACCCAGGAGGAGGGCGGCTACTTCTTCCTGGTGGAACTGCTCGACGCCAGGGACTTCTGGGAGAGCGTGGCGCTGTCGATGCTGGACGGCCTGGCCCGGGAGATCGACGGCGAGAGCCAGTTGCGCATGTTCCTGCTGAAGCTGTCGTCGCTGGTCGGCGTCCAGCGGCTGGCGCGGCGCGAGCTGACGGGCAAGGCCGCGCTGACCAAAGAGACCCTGGACGTCTTCGTGGACCTGCTGCGCCGCTTCCACCCCCGGGTCGGACGCGAGACACAGGACACGCTCCGCGCGCTGGTGCTGCAGGCGTCCAATGACCTGAACGCCCAGGATGTGGGCTACTCCTACCTGTCCTGCCGGCCCGAGGGCGAGCCGGGGGAGCGGGCCAGGTGGGGGATGCGGCATGACGAGAGCAGGCCGGCCACGGAGATCGTGCGCGATGTCTCCCGCCTGCTCGCGCTGACCGGGCCCTCCGTGATCGCGGTGGACCAGATCGACACGCTCATCTCCCAGTCGCATGTCTCTTCCCAAGGAGAGACCGCGCAGAGCCGGGGCGAGAACGAGACGGTCGAGCGGATCGCCCACGGGCTGATGACACTGCGGGAGGTCACCCGGCGCACGCTGACCGTGCTGTCGTGCCTGCCCGCGACCTGGATGCTCATCGAGACGGTCGCGACCGACAGTGTTCAGGATCGCTTCCGGCAGGCGACCCCTTTGAAGACCATTCCGGACGCGAAGATCGGCCACCGGCTGGTCGAGCGGCGGTTCACCGAGGTCTACCGCAAGGCCCGGTTCCACCCGCCGTACCCGACCTGGCCGGTCAGGCCGTCCGCGTTCGACGGCGCCACCGGGTTCACCGCACGCCAGCTCTTGATCACGATCGACACCCATGTGCGGGCCTGCCTGGCGGCCGAGGAGATCATCGAGCTGGAAGACCTGAACGCGCCCACCGCTCTTCCGGCCGGCGCCGGGAACCGCGGCGCGGACCCCGCTCCGCACGAGCTGGCGGTGCTGGACGCGCGGTTCGGCGAGTTGCGGGAGCGGGCCGACTTCGCCGGCGCGCTGGAGGCGGACACCGAGGACGCGGTGATGCCCGCCCTGCTCGCGGCGGGGCTGACCGCCTGGATCGCCGGCCGGGGTGAGGACGGGCAGGCGTTCACCCAGGACGGCCCGCCGAGTGCCAAGCCGTCGCTGCACGCCCGCCTGCGCCGCAGCCTGGCGGAGGACACCGAGGACGAGGCGCACTGGGCCTTCCGCGCCGTCACCGCCGATCATCCGAACGCCGCGCTCAACCGGCTGCGCACCGCCTGCGTGGCGGCCGGGCTGAACGCCGGGACGGCCGGGCGGCGGCTGTTCGTGCTGCGGAACACCCAGTGGTCCAAGGGCGAACGCACGCAGGAGGTCCTGGCCCGGTTCGAGCGGGCCGGTGGGCGCACGCTGCGCGTCGAGGACGAGGACGTGCGCACCCTCGCCGCGTTGCGCGACCTGCTCGCCGAGAACGACCCGCGCCTGCCGGTCTGGCTCGTGGCCCGTGACCCGGCGGGCGGGGTGAAGGTGCTGAACGAGGCGCTGGCGGACGTGTGGACCGTTCCTGACCGCCAGGACGCGCGAGGTCACCAGGAGGCTGAGCCCGCCACGCAGGCGGAGTCGCCCTCGCCCGTGTCCGTCGGTCAGGGCACGGTGCCCGCAGGCCCGGCCGGGGGCCGTGACGCAGCGGGGTCCGGTTCCGGCGGGCCGGGCCGTGCCGGCGCGCCCGGAGGCGCGGGGGTGTCCGCTACGGTGCCTTCGCCGGGCGGTACGTCGTCCGGCGAGGCGACCGGGAGCTTCGGGACGGCGGTGACGCTCGGCCGGGCGACCGGGGACGGGACTCCCGTCACGGTGGACCTGGCGACGCTGCGCAGGCACACGGCGATCTTCGCCGGCTCCGGATCGGGCAAGACCGTGCTCATCCGCCGCCTGGTCGAGGAGTGCGCGCTGCGCGGCGTCTCGTCGATCGTTCTCGACCCGAACAACGACCTGGCGCGCCTGGGGGAGGCGTGGCCGCAGAAGCCGTCGTTGTGGGCCGAGGGCGACGACGCCAGGGCCGAGGAGTACCTGGCCAACACCGACGTCGTGGTGTGGACGCCGCTGCGCGAGGGCGGGCGCCCGCTGGCCTTCCAGCCGCTGCCCGACTTCAGTGGCGTCGCGGACGACCCCGACGAGTTCAACGAGGCGGTGAACGCCGCCGTGGCGTCCCTCGCGCCGCGGGCCAAGCTCGTGGGGAACACGCCGAAGGCCCACCAGGGACTGGCCGTGCTGCGGGAGGCGCTGATCCACCACGGCCGGCGGGGTACGACCACCCTGCGGGGTTTGATCGCCCTGCTGTCGGACCTGCCCGACGGGATCAGCGAGCTGGCCGGCGCCCGGAAGCTGGCCGCGGACATCGCGCAGAACCTCACCGCGGCCATGGTCAACGACCCGCTGTTCGGCGGGTCCGGGGCCACCACGGACCCCGGGGTGCTGCTCACCCCGCCCCCGGGCCGGCGGGCGCGGGTCTCGGTGGTCAGCCTGGTCGGGCTGCCGTCCGACGAGCAGCGGCAGAGCTTCGTCAACCAGCTGCAGATGGCGCTGTTCGCCTGGATCAGGCGCAATCCGGCGGCCGGCCGGCCGCTCGGCGGGCTGTTCGTGATGGACGAGGCGCAGATCTTCGCCCCGGCCGGGGCGGCGACGCCCTGCACGCGGAGCACGCTGGCGCTGGCCTCCCAGGCGCGCAAGTACGGGCTGGGCCTGGTGTTCGCGACGCAGGCGCCGAAGGGGTTGCACAACCACATCCCGGGCAACGCGGCGACCCAGTTCTTCGGCCTGCTGAACGCCCCGGTGCAGATCGCCGCGGCCAAGGAGATGGCCCGGACCAAGGGCGGCAACGTCGCCGAGGTCGGACGACTCGGTGCCGGGGAGTTCTACGTGGCGGCCGAGGGCGCCGGCTTCCGCAGGATCCAGGCGCCGCTCTGCCTCAGCCACCATCCGGAGCAGGCCCTGACCGCCGAGGAGGTCGTGGCGCGCGCCAGGGTGTCCTCCCCGTCCGCGGGCTGACCAGGCACTCCGTCCAGGGCCGGCCGTGCCCGCGCCGGCCGGCCCCGGACGTGCCCGCTGCGGTGCTCGGCGATCGATCGCAGGGGGCGGCGGACCGGGATCGGGCCTCGCGTAGACGGATATGTCGGTCCTGCGGGACACTGTCAGGATTGATCATTGGACGGGCGGGAGCGGCCGGCGTGATCAGAGTGGCGCGTTTCCGGCGGCTCAAGTTCTCGAGATGCGACAGGGGGGCATGATGAGCCCGAGCGTGATGACCGGAACGGACCCGGCACCGTTCCATCTGCGGCGCGACACCGGCGCTCTGCCGCAGGCGGTGCAGGCGCTGGCCGGCGCGCTGCCGGCCCGGAGTCTCGCCGCCGTGCTCGCCGACGCCAACCGCAGCGCCGTCCGCAAGGGCGCCACGTCGGCGTTCGGCACGATGTCCCCCAAACCCGCCGACTGGTACTGCTTCCAGGACGGGGACGACGACACCACCGACTGGTACCCGCAGGGAGTGGCCTGCGGGGCACAGGGCAGCCACGGCGACGCGCACACCTTCGCGATCACCTGGTACTGGAAGCCGGACGGCTCGGCGGCCGAGCGGGGCGTGCGGGTGTCGTTCCTGAGCACGGCCACCCGCAAGTACCGGCACGTGCTGCTCGTCGAGCCCAAGGGGGCCGACTACCGGGCGATCAACATCCACGCCGGTGGTGTCGCCTGGTACGGAGACCTGCTCTACGTGGCCGACACCACCCGCGGCATGCGGGTGTTCGACACCCGGCACATCTACGAGGTGAAGGGCGACGACGACAAGATCGGCCTGCGCGGCGGCAAGTACCACGCCTTCGGGTACCGGTACGTGATGCCGCAGGTGGACTTCTGGCGCGGTGCCGGGCAGGCGCGCTTCTCCTTCGTCGCCGTCGACCGCAGCCGGAGCCCGCACATGCTCGTCTCCGGCGAGTACGTCGACCCGGCCTCGGAGCCGGGCCAGGCCGGACGGGTGGCCCGCTGGCCGCTGGGGGCGGACGGTGCGCTGTCCGCCGGTCCCGACGGCATCGCGCAGGCCGCACACGCCTTCACCCTGCCCGCCGCCAAGATCCAGGGCGCGGTCTCGAACAAGGGGAGCTGGTACCTCAGCCAGGCCGCCTCCTCGGTCAAGAACGGCTCGCTGCTGGTGCTCACGGACGGCCGGCCCGCGGAGGTACGCCGGTTCCCGGTGGGCCCGGAGGACCTCACCTGCTGCGCGGAGAAGAAGCAACTCTGGAGCGTCACCGAGTTCGCCGGCCGCCGCACCGTGTTCGCCGTCCCCCTCTGAAGCCCCTCAGGGACCGCTCGCGAAAGCCTTCCGCAAGGCACCGATCCGCGCCGGGCCGGCCCTCCTGGCATGGGCCCGGCCCGGCCGATCCGGACGGGGGTGCGGGGAGGGCCCTGGGGCGACCCTGAGGGGCGACCCTGGCTCGTCCCTGAACCGCGGCCGCGAGTCCGCCACGGCGGGCTCGCGGGACCTAGCCTTGAGGCATGGCTCGAATCCTTCTCCTCATAGCCGTCGTGATCGTCGGCTTCATGCTGCTCGGCACCGTGATCGGCCTGATCGCGGGCATCCTCAAGTGGGCGCTCATCATCGGCGTGGTCGTCCTCGCGTACCTGGCCCTCTCCCGCATCCTCCGCTCCCGCCACTCCTGAGACGCCCGGCCGCGCGGAGCGGGCGCTCCCGGCCAACCGCCCCCGCACCGGGGTCCGCGGCCTTCGATCCGCGTACGGCCGCGACGACAACGGCGCGGCCCTGGGTCGGGAAGGCCGCCCTGGCCCTTTCCCGACGCGCTCCGGCCGATGAACCAGGACCCGTCCCGGCTCGGTACGGCCGCGCGGTGGCCCGGTCGGCGGTAGGAGGCGGGATGCCCCGGGTATGTCATCGGTGACCGGCGTCCGGCACCGAGTTCAGTTCAGGGGGCACCCATGCGTTTCCTCGCTCCTCTGCACCACCTGCCCCTGCGCGCCGCCACCGGCGCGTACATCCTGAACTCCGGGCTGGGCAAGAAGGACGCGGACCAGCAGACGGCGGCGTGGCTGCACGGCCAGGCCGCCGGCGCCTATCCGTTCCTCAAGGACATCGATCCGGCGCGGTTCGCCCGGCTGCTGTCGGCCGCGGAGACCGCGCTCGGCGTGGCGCTGCTCCTGCCGGTGGTCCCCTCGTCCCTCGCCGGTCTCGGCCTGACCGCCTTCGGGGCCGGCCTGGTCGGGCTCTACCTGCGCACCCCTGGGATGCGCGAACCGGGTGGCGTCCGCCCGACATCGGAAGGCGCCGGCCTGGCCAAGGACGTCTGGCTTCTCGGCGCCGGCCTCACCCTCGCCTTGGAGGGGTGTCACCGAGGTCGGCGCTGATCTGCGCCCCGGCCGGTTCGGTCGGCCCGCGGAGTGACACCACGGCCGATACGGCGGTCAGGGGCGGCGGGTGCGCGTGCGGGGGTCGGTGAGGAACTGGTCGACGGCGTCGCGGGTGGTGCGCAGAGCCTGGTTGGAGACCTCGGAGGTGCGCTGGGCCACGCCGACGAACACGTAGTCGACCACGAGCAACTGGCTGATGCGGCTGGCGAGCGCGCCGGGGCGGAAGGCGGTCTCCCGGCCGGCCGAGATCAGCACGTGGTCGGACACCTCGGCCAGCGACGAGCGCGGGTTGTTGGTGATCGCCACCGTCGTCGCCCCTGCCTTGCCCGCCAGCCGCATCGGCTCCAGGACGTCCGGGGTCTCGCCGGTGCAGCTGACCCCGACCGCCACATCGCCCGCCTTCAGCAGCACCGCGCTGGTGAGGGCCAGATGCGCGTCGGTGAAGGCGTGCGCCGACAGGCCGATGCGCAGGAGCTTCTGCGCCATGTCCGCGGCGACCAGCCCCGAGGCGGCCACGCCGTACACGTCCACCCGGCGGGCGGCGGTGATGGCGTCGACCACCTCGCCGAGCCGCTCGGGGGAGAGCTGGGCGGCGGTGTCCTCGATGGCCTCCCGCTCGGCCCGTGTCACCTTGGCGATGACGTCGGACAGCGGGTCGTCGGGGGCGAGGTCGCCCGGAACGAGCCGGTCGGGGCCCTGGTGGGCGGCGGCCGCGGCCAGTGCCAGCCGCAACTGGGCGTACCCGGAGAAGCCGAGCACCCTGGCCGTGCGCACGATCGTCGCCTCGCTGGTCGCGGAGGCCGCGCTGAGCTCGGTGATGGTGCTACGGGCGACCGTGGCCGGGTCGTCCAGGATGAGCCGCGCGATGAGCTGCGCGGACGGTGTGAGCGAGGGGAGCACGGCCCGCACCCGGGCGACCAGGTTCTCCGGGGTTGAGCGCTGCGGGTCGATCATGTGGTTCCTTATCTGTTACCGACACATTACTCAATCCTGGTCGTGGTGAACGCCCTTGTAGGAGTCCTTTGTGTCGTTCCATAAGGATCGCCGGGAATCCGGACAGATCGTGGGATTCCCAGGGGTTCGGTACGGTCACGACCGCGCACGGCCGGGCGAGCGTGATGTCCCGGCGGGAGCCGATGAGCGGGCTCACGCGCGTGAGTGAACCCGGAAGGGGTCCGGGCCGGCGTGTCATCGAGGCGGGAGCGATCGGCGGACCGGCTCCCGGAGATGCCGCAGACGGCGATGTCACTTCGTGGCCGGAGCCGCGAGTGCCCAAGGAGGTCGGGACCGGTTCAGCGGCCGGTGAGCCATTCGGCGGCGGCCAGCGCCGACACCCGCGAGCTGCCGCTGGTCGTCAGATGGACGGCGCCCACCGGCGGGCCGGGCAGGCCGGTCTCGACCACGACGGCGTCGGGGCGGCGCCGCAGGATCTCCGCCAGCACCTCGCGCATCCAGGCGTGCCGGTGCGCGTCGTGCGTGACCACCACCACCGGCGCCTCGCCGGGCGCGCGCAGCGCGGGGAGCAGCGTTCGCTCAGGGGTGAGCACCACGCGCTCGGTGCCGGGCAGCAACGCGGCCAGCGCCTCGCCGGGACCGTAGGGCAGGGGAGTGTCGATCGCCCGGTGCGGCCGGGCCGTCATCTCGACGACCTGCGGCGGCCGGGTCAGCGCGGGACGCTCCCCAGGCGTCCCGGTGGGTGCGGTGACGCGCAGGGCACGGCGGGCGGTGTCCAGCCCGAGCCGGGAGACGCCGTACCGGGGATCGCGGGAGATCGTCCCCACGGCTCCCCGCACCCGTCCCATGGCGGTCTCGTGCCAGGAGGCGAGCGCGTGGACCCGGCCGGCCGCCTCGACCAGGCGGCCCTCGGCCAGGGTGCCGTCGTGCACGGCGGCGACGATGGCGCCGATCAGCGCGGCGACGTTCTCGCCGCCGGGCGTGGCGGCGCCGACGCACACGGCGTCGGCGCCGGCGGCGAGCGCCCGCACCGCGATCAGCGGCTGCGGCAGGCGGGCGGCGACGGCGCGCATCTCGATCGCGTCGGTCACGGCCACCCCGTCGAATCCGAGCTCCTCGCGGAGCAGGCCGGTGAGGATGCGCCGGCTGAGCGTGGCGGGCCGCTCGGCGTCCAGGACGGGGACCATGAGGTGCCCGCACATGATCGCGCGTACCCCGGCGGTGACGGCGGCGCGGAAGGGCGGCAGGTCCCGCCGTTCCAGCAGTTCGCGGGACGCGTGGACGGTGGGCAGGGCCAGATGGGAGTCGGTCAGGGTGTCGCCGTGCCCGGGGAAGTGCTTGGCGCAGGCCGCGACGCCCGTACTCTGCAGCCCGGTGATCCAGGCCGCGGTGTGCCGGGAGACCAGGGCGGGGTCGGCCCCGAAGGACCGGATGCCGATGACCGGGTTGGCGGGGTCGGCGTTGACGTCCACGTCGGGGGCGTAGTCGAGGGTGATGCCGGTCTCGGCGAGCAGCAGGCCGATCTCCCTGCCGGTCGCCTCCGTCGCGGCGGTGTCGTCCAGCAGGCCGAGTGCGGCGTTGCCGGGCCATGAGCTGCCGGCCGCGGCCTCCAGGCGGGTCACCGCGCCGCCCTCCTCGTCGATGGCCACGACGACCCGCGGGTTCTCCCCGCGCAGGCGCTGGACTAGCCTGGGGGTGTCCGCCGAGACGTTACGGGCGAACAGCACCACGCCTCCGAGGCCGTCGGCGAGCAGTCTGAGCAGCCAGCTCGGCGGAGCGGTTCCGTCGAAGCCCGGCTGCAGCACCGCGGCGGCGAGGCGGGCGAGTTCCGGACTGTGCGGCATTCGCGGCTTCCCGGTCGTCGTCGGCGTCGAGCGGCGTCCCCGGTGGCGCTGCCGGGCGGCGTCGCGCCTGTCTTCCAGAAGTCTTCCGTCATCCGTCCCCGGTTAGGTCACGGCTCGATGACAATTTTCTTCATATCATTGGCTCTTGCAGAAGCCGTTCGCCATTGCCGTGCCGTCGGCGTGGTCGCCTCACCACGCTCCGGGGAGGTCCGATGAACCCCCATCCGCTGAGCCGCAGGTCCGTCCTGGGCGGTCTCGCCGCGATCGCGCTGGGCGGACCGGTGGCCGTCGCCCAGGCGAGGGCGACCGCCCAGGAGCGGACGGCGGGCGATGCCGCCGTACCGCATGCCGGAGCCCCGGCGGCGGGCGGCGGACACGCCTCAGCGCGGCAGATGCGCGGCATGTGGATCGCCTCCGTGGTGAACACCAACTGGCCCTCGCGCCCCGGCCTCAGCGCCGCACAGCAGAAGAGCGAGTTCCTCTCCTGGCTCGACCTGGCCGTCGCGCGCCGGCTCAACGCGGTGTTCGTCCAGGTCAGGCCGACCGCCGACGCCTTCTGGCCCTCCGCCCTGGAACCGTGGTCGCAATATCTGACCGGAGTGCAGGGGCGTGACCCCGGCTACGACCCGCTCGGCTTCATGGTCGAGGCCGCCCACCGGCGCGGGCTCGCCTTCCACGCCTGGTTCAACCCCTACCGGGTCTCCATGCAGGGCGACCTCCGGCGGCTCGCGCCCGAGCACCCCGCGCGCCGCAACCCCGGCTGGACGGTCACCTACGACGGCAAGCTCTACTACAACCCGGGGCTGCCTAAGGTGCGCGCCTTCGTGCAGGACGCGATCATGGACGCGGTCACCCGGTACGACATCGACGGCGTGCACTTCGACGACTACTTCTATCCCTACCCGGTGCCCGGCAAGCAGTTCAACGACGCCGCCGCGTACGCGCGGCACGGGTCCGGCTTCGCGGACAAGGCGGCCTGGCGGCGGCACAACGTCAACCTGCTGATCAAGGAGATGGGCGAGCGCGTCCGCAAGGCCAAGCCGTACGCGCAGTGGGGGGTGAGCCCCTTCGGCATCTGGCGCAACGCCGGCACCGACCGGCACGGCTCGGCCACCTCCGGCTCGCAGTCCTACGACGACCAGTACGCCGACAGCCGCCTCTGGGTGCGCAAGGGCTGGATCGACTACGTCGTGCCCCAGCTCTACTGGTACATCGGGATGAAGGCCGCCGACTACGCCGTGCTGGCCCCCTGGTGGGCGCGACTGGTCGAGGACACCCGCACCCTGCTGTGGATCGGTCAGGGCGCCTACAACGTCGGCGTCGCCGGCCTGCCCGCCCCCTGGCAGGACCCGGCGGAGCTGTCCCGGCACCTCACCATGAACAGAGACCACCCCGGGATCGGCGGTGACGTCTACTTCAGCGCGGGCGACCTGCGGGCCGACCGCATCGGCGCCATCCAGCGGCTGCAACGTGACCACTACCAGCGGCCCGCGCTGCCGCCGGTGCCCCCTCGCCTGGCCTCCGGCCCGCGCCCGCACCGGCCGGTGATCACCCGCGCGGCGGCGGCCCGCGGGGGAGTGGCCCTCAGCGTGCGGGCGACCGGCCACGCCGAGCCCCGGCTGTACGCGGTCTACCGGTTCGACGGGCGGGACGAGAAGACCGCCGGCGGCCGTCAGGGCGGCGGGCGCGGCCCGCGGGCGCGGGAGCGGGACCTGGCCGCGCACCTGGTGGCGGTGCTGCCCGGCGGCCGGCGGGCCGAGTACACCGATCCAGGAGGCCGCACCGGCTCGCGCTACCGCGTGACCGCCCTGGACCGCGCCAACCGCCAGAGCCACCCCAGCCCCACCCGCCGCGC
>NZ_BMNT01000035.1:18707-107096 GCF_014646695.1 Sphaerisporangium melleum | reverse complement strand
ATCGTGGTGTAGGTCGAGTCACCCAGCTTGCCCGCGGCGATCGCGGTGCCGAAGTACCGGCCGCTCTGCGCGGCCGCCGCGCCCAGCGTGCTCTCGGCGGCGTCCGCGCGGAGGGGAATCGTCAGGGTGATGCCGATGACGCCGACCGCTCCGGCGATCAGCGCCCGGCGCAGACCGCCGGAGTGACGGCGGGCCCAAGGCGGGGCCGAGTCGTTCATGCCCATGCGTGAACTCCAGAAGTGCATAAGGAAACGGAGAGAATGCGGAGGTCGTCCGCGGACTCGACGTCGCGTCATCTAGCGAGGACGCACACCACAGGACGTCGCGGCCAGGGCCCATGCGACACGCACCACCGACTGACAAGGGCGGCCTGGGTGCTCAGTCTGGAAACGGTTGTGAAACGTGTCAAGCCCTAGCTGAAACTTTCGGGTACGGCTGAGGCTATGGCGTGGGTCAGCTGCAAAGTGCCGCGAGAATGACGGTGAAAGTTTCGGGACGGAGTTCTCGTGCGTCGCGGGTGGTGACTGTTCCATCGGGATGCTCTGAGATGCGCGGACCGTCAACCCGCGGAGTTGCCCGACAGGCGCCTGTCCGGAGCCTCGCCGGCACTACGTGACACATCCTTGACCGGCCGGACCTGATTGTGTTTACTTCCCCCACGCCACCGAATGTCGTCACGTGTGGAAGGGAGTCCGACACGGAGCCGTTGTCGCTCGCACACTTCGTCGCGTAGACGTCCGCCGGCGTGAATGCCGCTCGGGAAGAGTGCCGTGAGATCTGTGGGCCGACACCACGTTCGCCGGTCTCATCTGCATTCTCTTTCGCGTGGGTCACCGACGCGCGGCGAGGAGTCGGCCGAGGTCGCTCGGACGTGTGGGCGAGCCGCCATCTGAATTCGGGCCAGTGCTCCGGCGTTCACGCCGGGGGTGAAGGCCCGCGCGTAAGTGCTGAATCCCGGCCTTCACTTCAGGCCGGGGAGTGCGTCAGTGTGATGTGCGGCCAAGCCGATGACGAGCCACATGAACACGGTGCCCGCGAGGGTGGCGAGGAGGGTGGCCTGGGTGGGGTGGTCGGTGGTGTGCGCTTCGGGCAGGATGTCGGCGGTCGCGAGGTAGAGCAGGAAGCCGGCGAAGAAGCCCAGGTAACCGGCGAGCACGGGCTCGGGAATGTCCACCAGGAAGGTCAGCGCGGCGCCGAGCACGGGGGCCACGGCGTCGAGGAGCACGAGAGTCAGGGCGCGGCGGCGGGCGTTGCCGTACAGCGTCGTGAGGGTGAAGGTGTTGAAGCCGTCGGTGAAGTCGTGCGCGATGACGGCGACCGCCACCACCAGGCCCAGTTCCCGGCCCGACTGGAAGGCGGCGCCGATCGCCGCGCCGTCAATGAAACTGTGCACGACCAGTGCCGACCCGGCGCCGAGGCCGACGGCGGAGTGCCGGTGACTGTGGCTGGCATAGTGACCGTCCTTGACATCGTGGACGGCGAGTGACCGTTCGACGACGTGGATCGCGAGGAAGCCCGCCGCGAGCGCGAGCACCGGAACGGGGACGCCCAGAAGGCGGTGGGACGACAGCGCCAGGCTTTCCGGGATGAGGTCGAAGGCGACCACGCCGAGCATCACGCCGGCCGCCGCGCCCAGGACGATGTGCCGCCGGTCGCGGACGCGCTGTGCGACGAGCCCGCCCAGCAAGGTCGTGACGAAGGCGGCGAAGGCCAGGGCGATCGGCATGAGGTAACCGTAGACAACCCGGGCCGGTGCTCCGTCCCAGGACAGCAGGCCGGTGCCGTCTTCCGCCCGGGGAACGGGAGCGTGGAGCGGGGTGGTCGTGGTCGCGCGCGCAGTGCCCTCGGTGCCGGGACGGTGGGCCGGAGTGCGAGGGTGGCGTGCGGGTGCCGGCGGCCGAGGACGCTGGCCGCGCACCTTGCGCCGATGCCTGGTGCAGTGTGAAAGGGGACGTTCTGGAGGGAGGGGAGGACTATGCTGGTGCGCCATGTTCGTCGGCACGACTGCTCCTCCGGAAATCCCCCTACACGGCGGTGATGTGACGGAGGGGGTCGTCCGGGTGGGCGACACCGTGCGCCGGCCGATGCGGGCGTCCAGTCCGGCCGTGCACGCTCTGCTGCGGCACTTGGAGGCGGCCGGGTTCGACGGGGCGCCGCGGGTGCACGGCGTCGACGAGCGGGGACGGGAGGTCCTGTCCTATGTGCCCGGTGAGGCGGCCGTGCGTCCGCTGCGGTCCCATGTGCTGAGCGACGAGGCGCTGGTGCACCTGGCGGTGCTGATCCGCCGGTACCACGAGGCCGCCGCGGGGTTCGTCCCGCCGCGGGACGCGTGCTGGGTCCGCGGCGCGTACGACGACGCGTCGCCCGAGCTGATCGGCCATTGCGACATCACCCCAGAGAACGTGATATTTCGTGACGGCCGACCGTATGCCCTGATCGACTTCGACATGGCCCGCCCCACGACCCGCCTCTTCGACGCGGTCACCGCGCTGCGCCACTGGGCGCCCATCGCCGATCCGGTGGACCGTGACCCGGCGCAGCGGCGCCTGGACGTCGGGCCCCGCCTGCGGCTGTTCTGCGACGCGTACGGCTTCTCCGCCCGCGAGCGGCGCCGGTTGCTGGAGGTGAGCCGTCTCCGGTTCGGCCGCTCGTACGTCGCCATGCGCGCCCGCGCGGAACGGGACGGCGGGGGCTGGGCCCGCATGTGGCGAGACGGCGCGGGGGAACGCATCCGCCGCGCCGCGGCCTGGCTGGACGCCAACTGGGATGACCTGAATGCCCACCTTGTCTAGGCGAGGACGTGTGCCGGGGCTCGTGCCGGCCTTGGGCACCTCGCCGGTGCTGCGAGAGCGCTCGGCACGCCGGCACGCGGCGACGGCCGGGCGGAGCGGCTGGAAGGCACGGGCGGCAGGGCTGGCGGCCGGGGTCGTCCTGGACGCGGTGTTCGCCGACCCGCGCAGCGGAGCCCACCCGGTGGCGGTGTTCGGCCGGGCCGCCGCGGCCGTCGAGCGCCGCCTGTACGGCAGGTCGCGCGGCAGGGGCGTGGCGCACGTGGCGGTGTGCGTGGGCACGGTCACCGTCCTGGGCGCGGCGGCCGAACGGCTGACCCGGCGGGCCCCGGCGGCGCGTGCCACGCTGACCGCGGTCGCCACCTGGGCGGTGCTCGGTGGCACGACCTTGGGCCGGGAGGGGACGGCGATGTCCCGTGCTCTGGAGTCCGGCGATCTGGCCGCCGCGCGGGCGCGACTGCCCCACCTGTGCGGGCGTGACCCGTCCGGGCTGTCCGCGGGCGAGCTGGCCCGGGCGACGGTCGAGTCCGTCGCGGAGAACACCTCCGACGCCGTGGTCGCCCCGCTCGTCTGGGGAGCCGTGGCGGGCGTGCCCGGCCTGCTGGCCTACCGAGCGGTCAACACGCTGGACGCGATGGTCGGCCACCGCTCCGACCGGTACGAACGGTTCGGCTGGGCGGCGGCGCGCCTGGACGACGGCGCCAACTACCTGCCGGCCCGGCTCACCGGGGCGCTGGCCTGCGCGCTGGCGCCGCTGGTCGGCGGGACGCCGGGGGAGGCCGCCGCGGTGCTGCGCAGGGACGGCGGCCGGCATCCCAGCCCGAACTCCGGCCGCTGCGAGGCGGCCTTCGCGGGCGCGCTCGGCGTCCGCCTCGGCGGGCGCAATGTGTACGGGGAGCGGGTCGAGCACCGCCCGGTCATGGGCGACGGCCCCGAACCCGAGGTCGCCGACATCCCCAGATCGGTCCGCCTCGCCCACGCCATCAACCTCACCGCAGCCGCCCTCGCCGTCGGGGTGGCCTGGACCCTGGGACGCCGGCGCCGCGCCCTTGCTCGGTAGTGCGATGCCGGAAGCTGTGCCGTCGGCCGGTATTCGGGTTTCGCTAGGTTGGTGCGGACGGGGCGATACGCGTCCCGGTATATGGGCGCTTACGCCTCCTTTTCGATGCGCTCGAAGATGTCAGAGTCTGTCTCCTGCTGCCATTCCGGCAGGTCATCCCAATCCGCAACATAGGACGGTTTAGGGGATTCGATGTGCCGGTAAATCTGAGCGATCCAGCACAATGCCACGAAGCGGCCCTTTTGGGCGCGGGTCAGTTTGCTGGTCATACCGTCGCTGACCTCGATGAAGTCGCGCACCTGCCGGTGAACGGCGGCAGCCGCCCGTCGTTCCCACTCGGGGGTGTCCTCCCAAGGAGTCACATAGCCCGGCTTCGGTTCTCCCGGATAGTGCGCGCGCACGCCCGCGATCCACGCCTCCCGGAAAACACGTCCCTCTTCCTCGCTCATGGCCTGCATCCTTTCAAGATCAGGTTTCGGCGCGAGCATGGAGATGTGCTCGACGAACTTTGTGGCGCGAAGGCCCGCAGCCCTTGCAGCTTACGACTCACGTAGCCGACCGAACGGGCTTGCTCGGCAAGCTTTGCATCGTCTGGCCGATGCCTTCCTTGGCTGCAGGATCTCGGCGGGCCTTGAGGGTGGGTTTTGGTGGGGACGGGGGGACTGGCATTGTTCGGGGTGTGTTGAAGGGGACGTTGCTGGTCGCGGGGACTACGTCGGATGCGGGGAAGAGCGTCGTCACGGCGGGTATCTGCCGGTGGCTCGCCCGGCGGGGGGTGCGCGTGGCCCCGTTCAAGGCGCAGAACATGTCGCTCAACTCGTTCGTCACGGTCGACGGCGCCGAGATCGGGCGGGCGCAGGTCGCGCAGGCGCAGGCGGCGGGCATTGAGCCGACCGCCGACATGAACCCCATTCTTCTCAAACCGGGCAGTGACCGGCGCAGCCAGGTGGTCGTGCTGGGCAGGCCGATCGCCGACGTCGACGCGATGGAGTACGGCGCGTACCGCGACCATCTGCGGAAGGTCGCGCTGGAGTCGTACCAGCGGCTGCGCGCGTCGTACGACGTCGTGGTCTGCGAGGGGGCGGGCAGCCCGGCGGAGATCAATCTGCGCCGGGGCGACATCGCGAACATGGGGCTGGCCCGGGCCGCGGACATCCCCGTGGTGGTCGTCGGGGACATCGACCGGGGCGGGGTGTTCGCCGCGCTGTACGGCACGCTCGCGCTGCTCGACGCCGCCGACCAGGCGCTCATCAGCGGCTTTCTGATCAATAAGTTCCGGGGGGCCCGGGAACTGCTGGAGCCCGGGCTGGACATGCTGCGCGACCTGACCGGCCGGCCGGTGTACGGGGTGCTGCCGTGGCTGGACGGCCTGTGGCTGGACCTGGAGGATTCGCTGGCCCTCGATGGGCGGGGCCGGACGATGGCGGCAACCGGTGTTCCCGGGGTTCCCACGGCGACGAACGTCCCAGGGGCTCTCGGGGCGGCGGACCTCAGAAAAGCGCTTCGGGCGGTGGACTCGCAGGGGGCGGGCTTGCAGGAGGCGCCCGGGGCCTTCAGGGGCGAGGGGCTGCGGGTGGCGGTGATGCGGTATCCGCGGGTCTCCAACTTCACCGACCTGGACGCCCTCGCCGCCGAGCCGGGCGTCGTCGTGCGGTTCGTCGGTTCGGCGTCCGAAGTGGGGGACATCCGGGACGCCGATCTGGTGGTCCTGCCGGGGTCCCGCGCCACGGTGGCCGACCTGGAGTGGTTGCGCCGTACCGGTCTGGCCGCGGAGTTGCTCGCCCGGCGCGGACCGATCCTCGGCATCTGCGGCGGCTACCAGATGCTCGCCCGTTCGATCAGGGACGAGGTCGAGTCGGGTGCCGGGCTGGTCGAAGGGCTCGGACTGCTGCCCGCCACGGTGGAGTTCGCGGCCGAGAAGACCCTGGCCCGGCCGGTCGGCGCGGCGTACGGCTGCCGCGTCGCCGCGTACGAGATCCACCACGGCCAGGTCACCGTCGCCTGGCCGGAGTCCGGCGGCGGGGTGGAGCCGTTCCTGGACGGGTGCCGGGCCGGATCGGTGTGGGGGACGACGTGGCACGGGGCGCTGGAGAACGACGACTTCCGGCGCGCGTTCCTGGCCGAGGTGGCCGCGGCGGCAGGGCGGCGTTTCGTCCCCGCGCCGGGAGTGTCGTTCGCCGCACTGCGGGAGGCCCATCTGGACGCGCTCGGCGACCTGATCGAGCGGCATGTGGACACCGACGCGCTGCTCGCCCTGATGAAGAACGGCGCGCCCGCGGGCCTGCCCGTCCTCGCGCCCGGAGGCGTCTCCGGAACGGGCCCGGCGGCCGGTCGGTGACGAGGCCGTTCCGGCTGGAGCGACGCAGGTGACCGGCCGGTGACCAACCGCTCCGGCTGGAGCGATGCCGGTGGCCTGTCACTGTGCTGCCCACCCGGCGCGCTCGGCGGCCCGTTCGTGATCGGGGCAACCGGCCCCGGGGGACGATCGCGCGGCGGCGCCCGTTGTGCTGTCGAGTGGTCGCGCCATCCCAGGGCACAGGGGCGATGGCTACCGAGGCGCGTTCCGGGTAGGGCGCGGAGGGATACGGAAGGGGTTGGCGGATGCTGGTCTATGACGGGGACTGCGGGTTCTGCCGGCGCTGTGTGGACTTCGGGCGTGAGCATCTGCCGTACATGCCGACGGTCCGGGCCTGGCAGGGGCTCGACCTGGCCGAGCACGGGCTGACCCGCAAGGAGGTCACCTCGTCGGTGCAGCTTCTCGGACCGCACGGGCTGCGCGCGTCCGGGGCGCGGGCCATCGCCGTGCTGCTCGCGGTGCAACCCAGCGCGTGGTGGCGGGCCGCCGGGCTGGTGATGATGGCCCCGCCGGTGAGCTGGGCGGCCGAAGGTGTGTACCGCCTGGTCTCCCGCTACCGGCACCGGCTGCCCGGAGGTACGGACGCCTGCTCGATCGACGGCCCCCGCTAGCCGCACGTCGATCTCGCGTTCGGCGGTGGTGACCAGGTCGCGGGAGGGGGCACCATCGCCCGCAATGGTCCGGTGCTCGCTGGGGCCGGCCGGGTGCCTTTGTACGGTCGGCCGCCACGGAGTGCGGGAAGGAGCGGGTAGAGCGTTCTTGGCGGGAGCTTGCCGGGTTGTGGAAATGAAGAGGGCGGCAACTGTCCGGGTGCGTGCCTGTCGGGGGTGGCGGGTTCGGCGTCACGATGCCGTGCATGACAGCAGTGGTGCAGACCGAGGGACTGACGAAGTTCTACGGGAAACGCCGGGGCCTTGAGGATCTCACCCTGGAGATCCGTCCCGGCGAGGTGTTCGGGTACCTCGGACCGAACGGCGCAGGGAAGACGACCACGATCAGGCTGCTCCTGGACGTGATCAGGCCGACGCGCGGCGTGGCCCGCCTGTTCGGCGCCGACCCGCGTGACGCGGCGGTACGCGGGCGGGTCGGGTACCTGCCCGGCGAGCTGGCCCTGGAAGGCCGGGAGAAGGCGAGCGAGTACCTCGCCTACCTCGCCGGCGTGCGCGGCGGCATCGGCAAGGGCATGATCGAGACGCTGGCCGAACGGCTGGAGGTCGACCTGTCGGTCAGGATGGGCCGGCTCTCGAAGGGCAACAAGCAGAAGGTCGGCCTGATCCAGGCGTTCATGCACGAGCCCGACCTGCTGATCCTCGACGAGCCGACCAGCGGCCTGGACCCGCTGGTGCAGCAGGAGTTCCTGGCCATGGTGCGCGAGGCCCGTACGGCGGGCCGTACGGTGCTGATGTCCTCGCACGTCCTGGCCGAGGTGGAGCACGTCTCCAACCGGGTGGGCATCGTCCGGCGCGGCCGGCTGGTCGCCGTGGAGGACATCGCCGCGCTCCGCGAGAAGGCCGTGCGCAAGGTGGAGTTGCACTTCGACGCGCCGGTCCCGGAGGAGGCGTTCCGCGACCTGCCCGGAGTGCGCGACCTCAAGATCGAGGGGGCGGCGCTGAGCTGCACGATCGACGGCCGGCCGGACGCGCTCATCAAGGCGGCGGCGCGGTTCACCGTCGTGCACCTGGTCTCGGCCGAGCCGGACCTGGAGGAGATCTTCCTGACCTACTACAGCGAGGACGTGCACCATGCCCATGTTGGTGCGTAAGACCCTGCGCGAGTACCGCCGCGCGCTCATCGGATGGACGATCGGCATCTGCACGTTCATCGGGCTGTACGTCTCGTTCTTCCCGCAGATGCGCGACAATCCCGATTTCTACAGCCAGGCCGCGCTCGCGAAGTACCCCGAAGGCGTCCGCAAGCTAATGGGCGGGCTGGAGAACTTCACCAGCGGCGCCGGCTTCCTGCAGGCCGTCGTCTACCAGCTGTTCGTCCCGCTGCTGTTCATCATGTGCGCGGTGATCCTCGGCAACAAGGCGATCGCCGCGCCGGAGGAGTCCGGGACGCTGGAGCTGACGGTCACGCTGCCGGTGGACCGCAAGAGGCTCGTGCTGGAACGCTTCGCCGCGCTGGCCGCCGGGCTGCTCGCGGTCGCCGTGGTGTCGCTCACGGTGCTGACCGTCCTGGCGGCGGCGGTGGACATGGACGTGCCCTTCGGCCGCATCCTCGCCGCCCACATCGCGCTGTACCTGCTCGTGCTGTTCTTCGGGACGCTCGCCCTGACCGTGGGCGCGGCCACCGGGAACAAGGGGCTCGCGATGGGGGTCGCGGGTGCCTACGCGGTGGCGGGCTATGTGTTCACCGCGCTGTCCAGGGACTCCCAGGTGATGGACGTGCTGAGCCGTCTCACGCCGTTCCACTACTACAGTGAGGGAAACCCGCTGGTCAACGGCCTCCCGGTCGGAGACTGCCTGGTGCTGCTCGCCGGGACGGCCGTGCTCGCGCTGACCGCCGTGCTGTCCTTCGACCGGCGTGACGTAGGAGTGTGATGGACGTTCTCGCTCACGTGAGCGAGGCCACCGGGGTGCCCGCCGACCTGGTCGAACGGTGCCTTCCGGTGCTCAGTGCGGCCTCGGCCACCGGCCGGCTGCCCGGCCGCGACGTCGTCGAGGCGCTGCGGGCCGCCGGGACGGCCGCCGCCGAGCGCGGCGTGCCCATGCGCTCGCTGGCCGAGGCGTGCCTGCTCGCCGCCGAGCTGACCGTACGCCCCGCCCGCTTGACCGCCCGTGCCCCGGAGTCAACAGACCGCCCGGTGGAGTCCGCCGCCCACGTCGCGGAATCCACTGGTCGTCCCGCCGAGTCCGCCGGGCGGGCCGCGGAGGGGTCCGTGCTGGGGGCGGTGCGGCGGGTGCTCGGCGCGTACTTCGAGGGGTACGAGGAGGCGCAACAGCGGGCGCTGCGCCAGGAGGAGCGGGCGCGGCGGGAGTTCATCGACGACCTGCTGCAGGGACGGGCGGACCGGCTGGCCGAGCGCGCCGAGCACTTCGGGCTGCGGCTCGCCGAGGCGTACGTGGTCGCCGTGGCCAAGGACGCCGAGCCGATCGGCGAGGGCGATCCGCTGGTGCGCCGCATCGAGCAGGCGCTGATCGCCCGGTTCGGCTCGCACAACATCCTGGTCGCGGCCCGGGACGGCCTGCTGGTGTGCGTCGCGCCCGGCACGCTGACGGCGGCCACCGGGGAGTTCACCCACCATGTGCGCGGCGCGCTCGACGGCGAGTGGCGGGTCGGAGTGGGGCGCCCGCACCGGGGCCCCGGCGGGGTGGTGACCTCCTTCCGGGAGGCGAGCGACGCCATCAGGCTGGGCGAGCGGCTGGGGTTGCGCCCCCAGGTGCTCAAGGCCGCCGACCTGCTGGTCTTCCCGGTGTTGTTACGCGACCGCGAGGCGATCGAGGACCTGGTCGCCACCGTGCTCGGCCCGCTGCGCAACGCCCGCGGCGGGCCGGAGCCGCTGCTCGCGACGCTGGAGGCGGTGTTCGCGGGGCAGGGCAACCAGGCGGCCGCCGCCCGCCGGCTCGGCATCAGCACCCGCGCGGTCACCTACCGGCTGGAGCGGATCCGCAGGCTCACCGGGTTCTCCCCGGACGACCCGACCCAGCGCTTCACCCTGGAGACGGCCGTCCTCGGCGCCCGCCTCCTCGACTGGCCCCCCGACGCCGCGGAGCCCTGACCCTTGCCCCGGTCCGGCCGGGACGGTGAGCGGAGGAGCCATGCCTCCGCTCACGTCTCAGGGAGCCTGGGTAAGACGGCGGTTTCGGTTAGCCCCTTTCCGGGGTGTAAGTGAGGCCTTCCTTCCACGCGTCAGGCTGTTGCCGTGCCACGGCGTTCTTCCAACGGTTGCGCAGATCCACGCTCGTGCGGAGCGAGGGGTCGGGCAGCGGGATGTCGCCGTAATGCGGCACGATCCAGTGGCGCCCCTTGGACTGGCGGCTGACGAAGAGGTATTCGCGGCCCGGCTCCAACAGCGCGTCATCGTCCATGAGCAGCAGGCTGTTCGTCTCCTGGACGTATCCGCCCTGCTGGGCCAGCGTCACGGTTCCGGAGAGATCGCCTTTGTAGTTCTCGGCGATTTCGGCGCTCCAGAGCGTCACCGGCATCTTGCTCGTCGTGCTCATCTTCTCCTGGCCTTGCTTCGCGCTCACCTTGGCGACGAAGACGTTGTCGGCCCAGCCGGCCAGCACCTGGTCGTTGCCTACGTCGAAAGCGTGGCTCGCGTGCACGCGCTGCACCGAGAATTCCGGCGCATTTCGGAACCATCCCGTTGCCGCTCCGCCTGCGACGCCGCCGACCAGAAGACCTATGAGCGCCGAGGCCGCGACCGATCTCTTGAGGATCATCTCTGAATCGCTCCTCAGCACCAGAGGTGGTTGTCATCGGAGATGTCACGGGACTGAGGCGTGGTGACCCCGCTCACCGCGTAGTACATCAGCTGTCCGCCGGCCACGAAAGCGTGCGGGTAGCGCGGAGGGTTGGGGCGAAGGAGGTTGTCCACAGGGGTGGGGTGGACTCTGTTTCGGCGGGGGTGTCTGGCCTACCATGCGGAGCGTGATCTCCCCCCTGCAGCTCGTCCGCCGGTCGATCGGCGTCCTCCTCGGCCTGGGCGGCGCCAGTTGTGCCCTGACCCTTCTCTTCCTGTGTTCGCGAGCGGTCATGAGCATCGGCGGCAGCTGCGGTTCCGGCGGCCCGTACGTCATCGCCGTCCCATGCCCGGAGGGGGTCGACTGGCTCCTCCCGATCTCGATCTTCGGCGGCCTGGCGGGGATCGGCGTCTACGCGTTCAGCCTCCTGCCGGTGGGGCCCCGGCTGGTCATGCTGGGCTGGCCGGCGCTGTTCCTCAGCCTCGGGTACGCCTTCCTGGAGAGCGCGCTGTCGGCCCCGGAGCCCGACGGGGGTTTCCTGTTCTGCGGGGTGCTGTTCGTGCTGATGGGCATCGGCCCATTGTTCTTCCTGTTCAGCCGCGGCGCGTTCCGGGCGGTGTTCTGGGGGACGGCGCCACGGCCCGGCCCGTCCGGGTCGCCGGCGCCCACCCTTCCCGGAACCGTGCGCTGGACGACCTCGGTGGTGCTGCCAGGGCAGCAGATCAGGCACACCAGCCGCGATCGCGATCGGCCGTACGTCGACTACCCGCCGGGCGACGTCCCGCAGGACGCGCCGCCGCGCCGCCGCATCCTGTCGGGCCTGCCCGCTTCGTGGGACGACCCGCGTGGCGGGGCACGCTACGTTCGTGGCGCACCTCAGGACGGCGGGACGCCGCAGGACGACGTGCCGCAGGACCGCCCCCCGGCCGGGCCTGGGCCACGGTTCATCGAGCCGACCCCCTCGAACGTCCCCGCCGATCCTGGGCCGGGCGACCTGGTCGGCCGGCTCGAACGGCTGTCGGCGCTGCACGCGGACGGCCGGCTGGACGACGCCGAGTACGCCGCGGCCAAGGCCCGCCTGCTCAACGGCTCCCACTGATCCTTCGAATCGGAGAACGCGATGAAGAACGAGAGCGCACTGCGCGCCTGGGCGATCGCGCTGCACGTGATCGCGATCGCCGGCGGCATCTACCTGGGCGTCCTGCTCTTCGACCTGGCCGCCGGCCGTTGACCCTCCCGCCGGCCGGGGCGGGTCTCGGGTGCGGGAAAGGGCACTGGACCCCGCCGGGGGCGCGAGCCGGGGTGTCCCGGGTCCGAGGTGAGCCGGGTGCCCGGGTCCGAGGTGAGTGAGCGGGCACCGGGTCTGCCGATCAGCCGACCCGGTGACACCCATTACGGCATGAGCGGGCCCCGGTGACTCCATCACATGACGGGGTGATGTGACCGCGCTGACCTCATCACGGGGTGAGTGTGTGCCCCCGGCGGCTCTCGTCAGGGGATGAGGAGGAGTTTGCCGGTGGTGCGGCGGGCTTCGAGGTCGTCGTGGGCGCGGCGCGCCTCGGCCAGCGGGTAGCGGCCGCCGATGTGCACCTTGACGGTGCCGGAGGTCACCCAGCCGAGCAGTTCGTCCGCCCGGGCGAGCAGCTCCTCGCGGGTGGCGACGTAGTGACCCAGCGTGGGCCGGGTCAGGAACAGCGAGCCGAGCTGGTTCAGCCGCATCGGGTCGAACGGCGGCACCGCGCCGCTCGCCCCGCCGTACAGCGCGAGCAGGCCACGCGGGCGCAGCGAGGCCAGGCTGCCGTCGAAGGTCGTCTTGCCCACGCCGTCGTACACCACGTGGACGCCCCGGCCGCCGGTGAGGTCGCGCACGGCCTCGGCGAAGCCCTCGTAGCGGATCACCTCGTCGGCGCCTGCGTCCTTGGCCAGCTTCTCCTTCTCGGCGCTGGACACCGTGGAGATGACCCGGCCGCCGCGCAGCTTGACGATCTGGGTGAGCAGCAGCCCCATGCCGCCCGCGCCCGCGTGCACCAGCACCTCGTCCCCCGGCTGGACCGGGTAGGTCGAGGTGGCCAGGTAGTGGGCGGTGAGGCCCTGCAGCAGCACGGCGGCGGCCGTGTCGGACGCCAGCCCGTCCGGCAGCGGGATGGCCCGGTCCGCCGGGATCACGGCCTTCTCGGCGTACCCGCCGAGCACGCCCTGCCAGCCGACCCGGTCGCCGGTGGCGATGCCGGTCACGCCCTCCCCGACGGCGGCCACGGTGCCCGCGCCCTCCGACCCGAGGGTGAACGGCACCGGGATCGGATAGCGCCCTTCGCGCTGGTACACGTCGATGAAGTTCACGCCGCTCGCGTCGAGGTCGACCAGCACCTCGCCGGGGCCGGGCACCGGGTCGGGCACCTCGGCGTAGGTCAGCGCGGACGACCCGCCGGGGGTGTTGACGACGATTGCATGCATGCCGCTGGACTCCTTCGCGATCGACGCTGCTCGCCGATGGCCAACCATCCGCGGTGCGCCCCTTGTTCCCATACGGAACGGGCTTTCCCCGCGGAGAACCGGAATTCACCGGCAAGATCGGCGTTCGTTTCCCGCCTGGTCGCGGACGGATCCCGCACCGCTGATAATCGTGCTCACATTCGCACCTGCCACGGGGTGCGCGGGCGGGGAAGGGGCGGACAGAATGGCTCTGCCACGTTCCACCGTTCTCCGGGCGCCACAATCGGACGTCCCGGCCGTGGCGGGCACACGACAGGCACGACGACCGCAGACGGGAGTTTCCAGAGGATGTCCGCGACGACCACCGCGATGCGGGGGCAGACGCTCGCCTTTCCCGACGGGTTCATCTGGGGGGCCGCCACGGCGGCCTACCAGGTGGAGGGAGCCACGCGGGCGGACGGCCGGGGCGTGTCGATCTGGGACACCTTCTCGCGCAGGCCCGGCGCGATCGCCGACGCGCGCACCGGGGACACCGCCTGCGACCACTACCACCGCTACGCCGAGGACATCGGCCTGATGGACCGGCTGGGGCTGTCGGCCTACCGGTTCTCCATCGCCTGGACACGCGTGCGGCCCGACGGGTCCGGGCCGGTCAACCAGGCAGGGCTCGACTTCTACGAGCGCCTGGTCGACGGGCTGCTGGCGGCCGGCATCGAGCCGTACCCGGCGCTGTACCACTGGGACCTGCCGCAGGCGCTGGAGGACCGCGGCGGCTGGACCGACCGCGACACGGCGTACCGCTTCGCCGAGTACGCCGAGACCGTGCAGGCCCGGCTCGGCGACCGGGTGCGCACCTGGATGACGGTCAACGAGCCCTGGGTGGCGTCCGTGCTGGGCTACGGCATCGGTGTGCACGCGCCGGGCCGCAACTCGTGGGCGGACGCCTTCCGCGCGGCCCACCACCTGCTGCTCGCCCACGGCCTCGGGGTGCGGGTGCTGCGCGCGGGCGGCGCGTCCCAGATCACCCTGAACGTCAACCTCGCCCCGGTGCTGACCCCCGGCCAGGTGAACGACCCGGCCGTCGCGCTCTCGCCGGAGGACGCCGAGGCGGTGGACCGGGTGGACGCCCTGATCAACCGGCAGTTCCTCGACCCGGTGTTACGCGGGGAGTACCCCGCGCGGGTGCTGCCCATCATCGAGCGGGTGGCCGGGCTCGGCCACATCAGGGACGGCGACCTGGCCGAGATCGGCCGGCCCATCGACCTGCTGGGCGTGAACTACTACACCCCGTGTGTCGTCCGGTCGATGCCCGGCACCCCGGCGAACCCCGCCTATCCCGGCACCGAGGACATCGAGTTCCCCGGCGCCTTCGCCCCGACCACCGCGACCGGCTGGCCGATCGTGCCGACCGGCCTGTCCCAGCTCCTGCTGCGGCTCACCCGCGACTACCCCGGGGTCGGCCTGCTGGTCGCCGAGAACGGCGCGGCCTTCGACGACGTGGTCTCCGGAGATCGCGTGCACGACGCCGACCGTACGGCCTTCCTGGAGAGCCACCTGCGGGCGGCGCACGCGGCGATCGAGGCCGGCGCCGATCTGCGCGGCTACCTGGTCTGGTCGCTGCTGGACAACTTCGAGTGGGCCGAGGGGTACAACAAGCGGTTCGGCATCGTCCACGTCGATTTCGGCACGCAGCGGCGGGTGCTCAAGGACAGCGGGCTGTGGTACCGCGAGGTGATCCGCCGCAACGGGCTGTGGAAGGAACGGGCCCGGCGGCCGACCCTGGAGGAGGTCGCCGCCCGGGCCGGGGTGTCCCGGTCGACCGTCTCCCGGGTGATCAACGGCCAGGCGACGGTGAGCCCCCAGTTCCGCGAGACCGTCATGCACGTGGTCAACGAGCTCGGCTACGTGCCGAACTCCGCGGCGCGCACCCTGGTCACCCAGCGCACCGACACGATCGGCCTGGTCGTGCCCGGTACGCCCGGCGGGGCGGACGACCCGGCGTTCGCGGCGGTCGTCCAGGCGGCGGGTCACGCGCTGGAGGCGGCGGGCAAACGGGTCATGCTCATGCTCGGGGGGTCGCCGGGCAGCCGGTTCCGGGTGGAGGAGCAGGCCGTCGCCGGGCACCTCGACGGGGTCGTGATCGTGGCCACGGCGGGCGCCGACCCGCTGCTGAGCGCGCTCGCCCGCACCGGCGTCCCGATGGTGGCGCTGGGACGGCCCGCCGCGCCGCCGGCCGTGCCGTACGTGGCTGGCGACGACGTGGGCGGGGCCCGGGCCGCGGTCGACCACCTGCTCGCCCAGGGCCGCCGCCGGGTCGCCATGATCTGCGGCCCGGTGGACAGCACCGCCGCGCGAGACCGCCTTGCGGGCTACCGCGAGGCGCTGCGCGAGGCCGGGCGCCGCTCGGTCATCGCGACGGGCGACCTCACGCGGGCGTCGGGCGCGCAGGCCATGAGGGAGCTGCTGGAGGACGATCCGGGGCTGGACGCGGTGTTCGCGGCGGGCGACCTGATGGCGGCCGGCGCGCTGAGCGTCCTGCACGAGGCGGGGCGGCGGGTGCCGGACGAGGTCGCCGTGGTCGGCTTCGACGACCTCGAGGCCGCCTCGTACACCGTCCCCCCGCTCACCACGGTCCGCATGCCCGCGGCCGACCAGGCCCGCACGGCCGTCCGCCTCCTGCTCCGCAATCTGGACGGCGGCCCGGCGTCCTCGGTGATCCTGCCCGCCGAACTGATCGTCCGCCGCAGCGCCTGACGCGGGGTCCGCCGGTCCTGCCCGCCGCCACGAGCGCACATGCGGGTGTCATTCTTTGTGAATTGTGGCATCTGTCGCTTCGCCCTGCATAAGTCCTTAAAGAAGGACTAGCGGGTACGTACCCCCCTTTGTAGGCGTAGGGGGCTATAGGGGTAACCCCAGGCTATGGACCTCATAAGCAGCTTAATATCGCCTAAATCCCATCTTCTCCTGCAATCATGACTCTTTGTAGCCTCGCTCTGTCGAAGCGGAGGAAAGCGTCAGGGCGTCGTGGGGGGCTACGCGGATCGGACAGGCGCGACGCGGGCTTCCCCAGCCGCGCCGCGCCACCTGCGACCTGGAACGCGAGGACTGAGCGCCGGTGAGCGAAGATCTTCAGGAGACGGGGGCCGGGGATCGTCCCGGGCCGGTGACGGCGACGGCCACACCGACGGTCACGGACACCACGGCGGCGACGGGGCGCGCGTACGGTGGCGCCGACCCCGTCCCGGCCGCGAGCACCGCCCACGTCGCGGGTGCCGGCCGAGCCTTGCGCGGCGCCGCCACGGGTGGGGGCCGGGCCCGGAGGGCCATGGGCCGGGGGAGAGGCAGGCATCGGCGTACGGGCAGGGTAACGGCCACGGACGACCGGCCGGCGACGTTCCGGGACGTGTTCGGGGTCGCCGAGTACCGCGCCCTGTTCGGTGCCGCCGTACTGTCCTGGGTGGGCGACTACTTCGCCAAGGTCGCCGTGGCCTTCCTGGTGTTCAGCAACACCGGCTCGGTGCTGCTGTCGGCCATCGGCTTCGCCATCAGCTACCTGCCCTGGGTGGCCGGCGGCCCGGTGCTCGCCGCCCTGGCCGAACGCTACCCCTACCGCCGCGTAATGATCATCTGTGATGTCGCGCGGATGGTGATGGTGGGGCTGATGGCCCTGCCCGCGACGCCGCTGCCCGTACTGCTCCTGCTGCTCCTCGGCGCGTCCCTGCTCACCCCGCCGTTCCAGGCCGCCCGCTCGGCCATGGTCGCGCAACTGCTCACCGGCGACCGGTACGTCGTCGGGCTGTCCTTCCAGAACATGGCCGGCCAGTCCGCGCAGGTCGCCGGGTACGCGCTGGGCGGCGTGGTCGCGGCCATCGATCCGCACGCCGCACTGGTGATCAACGCCGCCACGTACGCCGCCTCGACGCTGCTGCTGTGGCGCGGCGTGCGTCCCCGGCCGCTGCCGGTGGTCCACACCGAGCGGCGCTCGCTGCTGCGGGAGACGTTCGACGGCCTGGGCTTCGTGTTCGGGCACCGGGTGATGCGGCCCACCGCCATGGTCGTGTTCAGCGTCGTCGGCATCATCATCGTCCCCGAAGGGCTCGCCGCGGCCTGGGCGCCGTCCTTCGGAGGCGGCTCGCAGGTCACCGGCCTGCTCATGGCCGCCCCGCCGATCGGCGCGGTGCTCGGGGCCGTCGTCACCCGCATGACCGGCCCCGAGCGGAGGCTGCGCCTGCTGCGGCCGCTGTTGCTGGCCGCGCCGCTGCTGCTGGTGCCCGTGCTGGCCGCGCCGCCGTTCGCGGTGGCGTTCGCGCTGGTGCTGCTGGCCGCCGCGGCGGTCAACACCGTCCTGGTCCCGCTGAACGGGCTGTTCGTCCAGATGCTGCCGAACGCCTACCGGGCACGTGCGTTCGGCATCATGCAGGGCGGCATCCAGCTCACCCACGCCGTCGCCGTACTGGTCGCCGGCGCGCTCGCCGAACGGCTGCCCGTGCCGCTCGTCATCGGCGCCTGGGCGGTGTGCGGACTGCTCCTGATGGCCGTGTCGGTGACGACCTGGCCGTCCCGGCAGGTCATCGCCGAGGAGGTCGCCCGCGCCGCCGAACTCAACCGCGCCCCGGAGCCGGAAGCGCCTGCGCCAATGCCCGCTCGGCCACCGGTACCCGCCCAACCGGCGATGCCCGCCCGCCAGCCGGTGCCCGCGCAGCAGGTGCTGCCGGTCCCCGCCCAGCACGCCGCCTCCCAGCCGGTCACCACCTGAACGGCCGGCCGGCGGTCAGCCCTGTTTGGGGGTGGCGGGGGTGGGGCCTTGGACGATGAAGTCGTCGAAGGTGGTCTGCAGGGTCGCGCCCGACTTCTCCGGTACGCGGGCGAGGAAGCCGACGTCGCCGTTCGGCAGGTACGGCGGGTTGCCCGAGTTGTCGACGTAGGACTGCACCCGCTCGCCGTTCACCCACAGGGCCAGCCGCACGCCCTCGCCGGTCGACGCGCACTCGGCCTGCACCTTCGCCGGTTTGCCGGCCTCCAGGCCGTCCACCGCGAGCGGTGGGGTGAGATCGCCGCCGGTGCCCTTGGTCACCCGGCGGATGCGCGCCTCGCCGTCGGCGTTCAGCAGGAACTCGTACCGGCTCTGCGGGTACTGGGCGTCGGCCCGGCAGAACAGCCCGTACTCGCCGGGTCCCTTGGCCGCCCGGGCCGTCGCTGTCACGGTGATCAGCAGCCGGTCGGGGGTCGTCGGTGTGGGGGAGGCGGACGGGTCGGGGGTGGGCGGCTGCGCTGGGATGAACGGCAGGGGGGCCTTCTCCATGTGCTCGGCCTGTTTCTCGTCCACGTCGATGGCGTAGTACCCGGCGGGCGCGTAGCCGTACCGGCCGTACTCCTTGCCGGTGTACTCGCCGCCGCTCCAGCCGGTGCCGCTCTCGTTGAAGTCGGCCCGGTAGAGGTAGCCGAGGTCGTCCGGCGGGCCGGGCGGCGCGAACAGCGCGCGTACGCCCGCCACCACGAGGACCACGCCGAGCAGGCCACCCAGCACGACCCACTTGCGCCCCGCCGCCGGCACCCCGCGCCGCACGCCTGTGCCCGGGCCGCCCGCGGACGACGTACCGAGCGCCTGCGTGCCCACCGGTCCGCCTGGCCGGGGGATGCCCGGGGCTCCCGGCGCCTGACCCGTCGGCCCGCCCGGCAGGTGGCCGTCTGGTGTTCCCGGCCATCTGCCCGGAGCATCCTGTGTCTGACCCGCCGGTACGCCGTGGCCGCCAGCCATCGGTCCCTGGCCTGCACCGGCCGGGCCGTTGTGTGGGGCGGCGAGGGTCTGCTGGGCGGTGTAGGGATGGGTGGGGGGAGAGCCCGCGATGGTGGGCGCAGGGCCGGCGAGGGTGGGTGGGAGGGCGGTGGGACTCCCGGCCGGAGGTGGGGAGACGGGCTGGGCCTGCCAGGTCTGCAGGACGGTGTGCTGGGCGTGTTCGGGGGTCGTCCGGCCGATCATCTGGTCCAGGATCTGCTGGGCCGTGGGCCGGCGCGCCGGGTCCTTGTTCAGGGTGGCGGCCACCAGGTCGCGCAGCGGCGGCTCCAGGCCGTCCAGCGACGGCTCGCCGTTGAGCACCTGGTACATGATCGAGGGCATCGAGTCGCCGCCGAACGCGGGCCGCCCGCTCGCCGCGAACGCCACCAGGCCGCCCCAGGAGAACACGTCGCAGGCGGGCGCGGCGGGCGCGCCGCGCAGCACCTCCGGGGCCATGTACCGGGGTGTGCCCATCAGCTCGCCGGTGCCGGTGACCCCGTCCAGCGTGTCCAGCGCCCTGGCGATGCCGAAGTCGATCACCCGGGGCCCGACCGGGGAGAGCAGCACGTTGGACGGCTTGAGGTCGCGGTGCACGATGCCCGCGCCGTGGATCGCGGTCAGGGCGGTGGCGACGCCGACGGCCAGCGCGTCCAGGCTGGAGCCGCGCAGCGGCCCGGAGGCGAGCACGGCGTCGTACAGGTTGGGCCCGTCGACGTACTCGGTGACGACGTAGAGTTGCTCGCCGTCGAGGTCGGCGTCCAGCACGGCGGCGGTGCAGAAGCGGCGCACCCGGCCGGCGGCCTCGGCCTCGCGGCGGAAGCGCACCCGGAACTGCTGGTGCCTGCTGTACTCGGCGTTGATCACCTTGACCGCGACCCGCCGGCCGGTGTCGTCCTGGCCGAGGTACACCGTGCCCATGCCGCCCTGGCCCAGCCGGCCGAGCAGCCGGTAGCGGCCGATCTGGAGGGGGTCGTCCGGACCTAGGTTGTTCACCACGTCGCCTTACCGCTATGAACCGCTATGAACCTGTACGCGACGGTCAGCCTATCGAGATCGCCCCATGCGCAACGGCCCTCCGCCGCAAGGACGGAGGGCCGAGAGCGTCAGGTGTCGGCGTCCCCGCGCGGCACGGCCCCGCGAACCATCAGCGCCGCCTAAGAGCGACGCCGACAGTCGATGTCGGAAGCGAGGCGGCGTCCGTGGCGTTGAATTGAGACATTCACCAACTCCACACGTCGCCCGAGCGCGGAGAGGAAGCAGCATGGCGTGGAGTACGCGTGAGCTCGCCGAGCTGGCGGGCACGACGGTGAACACCGTCCGCCACTACCACCGGCTCGGCCTGCTGGAACAGCCTGAGCGCCGCTACAACGGATACAAGCAGTATGAGGTGCGGCACCTGGTGAGACTTCTGCGCATCCGACGTCTCGCCGATCTCGGTGTGCCCCTTGCACAGATCGGTGCGGTGAGCGCCGGCGATGACAACACACCGGATGCTCTACGCGAGCTCGACCGAAATCTGCAGGCGAGCATCGAGCGGCTGGAGCGGGCACGGGCCGACATCGCCGTGATCCTTCGCGACGACGCTCCGGTGGACTCCCCGGCCGGATTCGCAGCCGTGGCGTCTCGGCTCTCGGAAGCGGACAGCTCGATCATTCACATCTCCACGCAGTTGTACGACGAGGACGCGCTCGCGGACCTGCGGAAGATGGTGGAGTCGGATTCCGGCGCCATCGGTGCCGAGCTCGGGGCGCTCCCTGCCGACGCGGACGAGGAGGCGAAGCGGTTTCTCATCGAACGGCTCGCGGAGGTCCTGACCCAGAACCTCCTGGACTATCCGTGGCTGAGCGATCCGGTCCCGCACCTGTCGAAAAGCGAACACGTCACGCAGCAGACCTTCGTCGACGCCGTCGTGGAGCTGTACAACCCCGCCCAGCTGGAGGTGCTCGTGCGTGCAAGCGTTCTCGCGAACGAGCAGGCACGAGTGGTTCGGGAAGCGCGGCGGCCGGCGGAGTGAAACGCACTTGACCCTGTTCCGAGAACACGGTCTGTACTGGACGGGAGTCGAACACAGTCCGAGAGGAACCGAGCAATGACCGATCAGCACAGGCACCTCGGCGCGGGCGGCTCTGGCGAGCCCGGCGGGAAGGCATCGCTCGGGGAACCGACCCTGGCCGAGGATCTCCTCCTGCTGCTCTTCCAGCCGGACGCCGGCCTCCGGTCCGGCACCGGCGGCATCGCCGGAGAGACCACGCTGTACTACGTGCTCGCCGGAGCGGTGCTCGCCGATCTCGCACTCGGCGACCACGTCCGGACGACGAGCGGACGGCTGGGGACGACTGTGGAGGCCGTGGCCGAGAACCCGCCGTCGGACCACCTCCTGCGCACCAGCTGGGAGTACGTCGCCGACAAGCCGCGCGGCGTGCAGACGGTCCTCGCCGCGATCGGCCCGGCGCTGCGCGAACCGCTACTGGATCGGCTCATCGAGCGCGGCGACATCCGCCGGAGCAGGCGCAAGGCGCTCGGCCTATTCGACACCTCCGTCCTCGAGGGTGGAGACGGCGACCGCCGCGACGGGCTCCTCGCCGATGTTCGCGCGGTGCTCGTCGACGGTGTCGAGCCGACGCCCCGCGTCGCCTCTCTCGCCGCGCTCCTCTATGGAAGCGGCACGCTCCCTCAGTTCGATCGCGACATTCCCTGGACCGCGCCAATGATCGCCCGCGCCGAGGAGCTCAAGAAGGGCAACTGGGGCGCGGGTGCCGCCGCGGAGGCTGTCGCGCGAACCGTCACAGCCACCATCGTCAGCAACGTCGTCATCGCGGCGGCCGTGCTGCCGCGCAGCTGACGACCTTCCCGGGCCGGGAACGCGACCGCCGGTCCCGCGATCCTGCGGGGCCGGCGGTCGCGTGCGATCTCGGCGGTGACCCTGCTGGTCGCGGAGCCGGTGCGGACGGAGTCAGTCGGCCGCGGCGGTCGCGGTGGCCGGCGGGGAGACCGTCGTACGGGGGCCGACGAGCACCGGCCGCTGCACGAGCCGGAAACCGGCCCGCTGCCCGGGGGCCAGCCGGGCGGCGTCGTGCGCGGGCAGGTCGGCCAGCAGTTCGGTGCCGTCGTCGGTGCGCAGCAGCAGCCGGACCGACGCGCCGCGGAACGAGGAGGTGAGCACCACAGCTTCGCCGTCGTACGCGGCGGTGACCAGCACGGTCTCCGGGCGGACGAGCACGTCGACCTCGGGGGTGCCGGGGGTCTCGCCGTGGACGGGCAGCCGCTGCCCGGCGACCTCGACCTCCTGCCCGTCCAGCCGTCCGGGCAGACGGTTCATCGTGCCGACGAACTCGGCCACGAACGGCGTGGCCGGCCGGTCGTACACCTCGGCGGGCGCGCCGACCTGCTCCAGCCGTCCGCTCCTGAGCACGGCCACCTGGTCGGCGACCGACAGCGCCTCCTCCTGGTCGTGCGTCACGAAGATCGTCGTGATGCCGAGCGAGAGCTGCAGCCGCCGGATCTCCTCGCGCAGCGCGACCCTGACCTTGGCGTCCAGCGCCGAGAGCGGCTCGTCCAGCAGCAGGACGCGCGGCTCCAGGGCGAGGGCGCGGGCCAGGGCGACCCGCTGCTGCTGCCCGCCGGAGAGCTGGTGCGGGTACCGCTCGCCGTGCGCGGGCAGGCCGACCAGTTCCAGCAGCTCGGCGGCGCGGGCGCGCCGCTTGGCGGCTGGCACCTTGCGCACCCGCAGCCCGAACGCCACGTTGTCGTAGACGTTCAGGTTGGGGAACAGGCTGTAGGACTGGAACACCATGCCGGCGTCGCGGCGGTTGGCCGGGACGCGGGTGATGTCCTTGCCGTCCAGCAGCACGGCCCCGGCGTCGGGGTGCTCGAAGCCCGCGACGCAGCGCAGCGCGGTGGTCTTGCCGCAGCCCGAGGGGCCGAGCAGGGCGATCAGCGTGCCGGGCTCGACGGTCAGGTCGAGCCCGTCGAGGGCGACGGTGGCGCCGAACGTACGGCGAAGTCCCCGGAACTCCACCCGAGCCCCGTTCATGAACCGCTCCTCTTCCTGGTGCCGGCGGTGGAAAGGACGAGTAGCAACAGCCAGGCGAACAGCAGGCTGAAGATCGATACGGCGACCGACATGGCGGCGTTCGAGCCGGAGATCGTGACGATCCACACGGGGAACGGCTGGTAGCCGAGCAGCCGGGCGACGGTGTACTCCCCGAGGACCAGGGCCAGCGTCAGGAACGACGCGCTGGCGAGCCCGGCCCGCAGGTTCGGAATGATCACGCGGAGCAGCACGTGCGGCCAGGAGGCCCCGCAGTTCCTGGCCGCCTCGACCAGCGTGCGCACGTCGATCGCGCCGAGGCCCGCGTCCAGCGACCGGTAGACGAACGGCAGCGCGAGCACGACGTAGGCGATGACCAGCACCGCCGGGAAGGCGGGGTTCTGCACCGCGATGATCGTCTGGTAGAAGGGCGTGGCCGCCAGGTGGTCGGGGCCCCAGCGCAGCACGGTGCTGATGCCGGCCACGAAGGTGATCGGCGGCACCACCAGCGGCAGCGTGCAGATCACCTCCAGCACCGGACGCAGGCGCGGCGCGCTGAGCCGTACGGCGAGCATCGCGGGCAGGGTGAGCAGCAGCACGACGACGATCGTGGCCGCGGCCAGCCCGAGCGAGAGCAGCAGGCTCTGCACGAAGCCCTCGGCGGAGAAGATCTCCAGGTAGGCGTCGAGCGTGAAGCCTCGCACCGGGTCGTTGACGGTGAACACGAACGAGGTGATCAGCGGCGTCAGGAAGTACAGCGCCGCGGCGGCCAGCACGACGCCGCGCCACACGCGTACGCGCCGCGCGCGGCCCTGGCGGCCGGCCGGGGGCGCCGCGGCCGGCACGGCGGCGGCGGGGACCGCGGGGGTCAGCGGAGCCATCGGGCGCTCCTGCGCTGGAGGGGGAGGTAGACGGCCATGACCAGGCCGGCCACCATGATCATGTCGAAGCTGAGGGCCAGCGCGACGTTCTCGTGGCCGATCAGCACGTTGCCGGTGAGCGCGTCGGCGATCTGCAGGGTGACCAGCGGCACCACCGTGCCGACCATGGCCGCCGCGGTCGCGTACGCCGCGAAGGCGCCGCCGAACAGCAGCACCACCCCGCCGAGCAGGCTTGGGGTGAGCACCGGGATGCCGACGTAGCGCCAGAACTGCCAGGCGCTCGCGCCGTTGTTCTGCGCCGCCTCGCGCCACTGCGGCCGCAGCCCGTCCAGGGCGGGGACGACGACCAGCACCATCAGCGGGACCGAGAAGTACAGGTAGACCAGGGCGAGGCCCCAGAAGCTGTACAGGCTCCAGCCGTGCTCGCCGAGGGCCAGGCGGGTGGTCAGCACGCCGGAGTTGCCGAGCGTGGCCGTCCAGGCGAACGCCAGCGGGACGCCGCCGAAGTTGGCCAGCACGCCCGAGGCGGTCAGCACGGCCTCGCGCAGCGCGCGGAACCGGGAGGTGACCACCGCCTGGGCGAGGAAGGTGCCGGCGACCGCGCCGCCGATCGCGACGACCGCCGACAGCTTGACGCTGCCGATCAGCGCGGTGAGGTAGGCGCCCTGGAGGGAGGCGGTGAGGTTGGCGGTGCTGGGTGCGCCATCGGCGGTGAAGGCCCCGCCGAGCAGCGCGACGGTGGGGATGCCGAAGGCCAGGGCCACGAAGGCCAGTAGGGGCAGGGCCCCGGTCCAGCCGGTGGACCGGGGGCGGTTCCCGCCCCCGGTGCGCACCGGGAGGCCGGCGGGAGCCGCCGGGTGCGTCTCAGCCATGGAGGAGGGCCGATCGCATCGTGGAGGGACGGGTCATCCCGAGACCGCGGCGCCCCAGCCGGTGGCCAGCACTTCCTTGGCCTTGTTGACCTGAGCGTCGGTCGGGAACTGCGGGGTGCCCTCGACCTTGGGCAGCTTGTCCACCAGCGTGGCGTCGGCGCTGCCGTCGGTCTGCATGGCGGGTAGCAGCACGGCGCGGGCGTACCCCTTCAGGTAGAGGTTCTGGCCCTCGGGACTGTAGAGGAACTCCTCCCACAGCCGGGCGGCGGCGGGGTGCGGGGCGTCCTTGTTGATCGCCTGAGCATAGTACTGGGCGTACTTGCCGTCGCTCGGGACCACGACCTTCCAGTCCACGCCCTTGGCCGCGAACTCGCCGGTGTACCCGGCATTGAGGTAGTCCCAGTCGATGGTGATCGGGGTCTCGCCGTTCTGGATGGTGGCGGGCGTGGCCTCGACGGGGTTGAAGTTGCCGGCGGCCTTGAGCTTCTTGAAGTAGTCCAGGCCGGGCTGGATGTCGTCGAACGAGCCGCCGCTGGCCAGGGCGGCGGCGAACACGCCCGCGAAGGCGGCGCCGGCCTTGGTCGGGTTGCCGTTCAGCGCGACCTTGCCCTTGTACTCGGGCTTGAGCAGGTCGGCGAAGGTCTGCGGGCAGCTCTTGACGCGCTTGGCGTCGCAGCCGATGGAGACGTAGCCGCCGTAGTCGTTGTACCAGGTGCCGGTCGCCTCCTTCTGGCCCTCGGGGATCTTGTCGAAGGTCTGCACCTTGTACGGGGCGAACAGGCCCTCCTGGGCGCCGCTGAGCGCGAACGCCTGGCCGAGGTCGAGCACGTCGGGGGCGCGGTCCTGGCCCTTGCGGGTCTTGACCGCGTTGATCTCGTCGGCGCTGGAGCCGTCGGGGTTCTCGCTGTTGACCTTGATGCCGTACTTGTCGGAGAAGGCCTTGATGATCTCGCCGTAGTTCGCCCAGTTCGGCGGGAGGGCGATGACGTTGAGCTGCCCCTCCTTCTTGGCCGCCTCGGCGAGCTTGTCCAGGCCGCCGAGGTCGGCGGCGGAGGTCGCGGTCGCGGCGGCGCCGGCTCCGGCGGAGGAGCCGCCCTGGGAAGCGGTCGTCGGGGCCGCGCCGCAGGCGATGGCGCCGAAATAGGTGGTGACGGTCAGGGCGGCTGCCAGACCAACGATCCGAATTCGAGAACTTTGCACGCTTGCATCCCACTTTTGTCAGAGTTGTGCCATGACGATAAGCGGGCCTGGATAACACGGCGCATCTACTTCACTGCGTTCGGGTGTCCATATATGAACAAGCGGTGACGTCGCCGTTCACCCTGCGTGCCGTGCTCCGCGCGGCCGGAACGGCGGCGGAGGGCGGGTGCGGTGACCGGCCGGAGCGGGTCGCGCCGGGCGGACCCGACCCCGCGTGGGCTGGGATGATTTGCCCTGAGGGCCGGTGAGAACATATGTTCGGATGTAGCACCGCCCGCCTTCCCCCGGGTGCTCACAAGATCGACCAAACCCTGGGAGAAGGAGCGCCTTGAGCAGAATCTACGGGGATCCCATCGAGGTGTGGACGCGAGACGGCGAGCCGGCCCGTTTCGTCTGGCGCGACCGTCTCTACGTCGTCCACCGGGTCCTCGACCACTGGGTGACCTCCCGCGAGTGGTGGAAGATCTCCGAGAACGACCCGGGCGAGCGCCGGTTCTGGCGGGTGGAGGCCAGTCCCGGTCCCGCGACCGGCACCTACGAGCTGCGCTTCGACACCGCCGCCGCCGGCTGGCTGATGCTCAGGGCGTGGGACTGATGTTCACCCACCTCCACGTCGCCTCCGCCTACTCCCTGCGGTACGGCACGGCGTTCCCCGGCGAGCTGGTCGCGCGGGCGGCCGGGCACGAGATGGACATCCTCGCGCTGACCGACCGCGACGGCATGTACGGCGCGGTCAAGCACATCCAGGCGTGCGCCGACGCCGGCGTCCGGCCCGTCGTCGGCGCCGACTTCGCCCTGAGCGCCACCGAAGGGGAACACGCCCCCTCCCGCGGCCCGGCAGGCGAGGAGAGTGCCGAGCAGCGGATCACCGTCCTGGCCCGGAACGGCGGCTGGCGCCACCTGTGCCGGCTCACCACCGACGCCCACCAGGCCGGCCGCCGCGGCGAGCCGCACGTCACCCGCGAGCTGGTCGCCCGGCACGCCGAAGGGCTGGTGGTCATGCTGGGGCCCCGCTCCGACGTCGGCCGGGCGGTGGCCGCGCGCCGCGACCAGCACGCCCGCGTCCTGCTCGCCGCCTGGCGGCGGGCCGTGCCCGACCTGGTGGTCGAGGTCGTCGACCACTACGGCCACCACGAGTCGGCCACCGCCGCCCGCATGCTCGCCCTGGCCAAGGCGATGCACGTGCCCGCCGTGCTGACCAACGCCGTACGCCACCTCGACCCCGGCGACTACCGGGTCGGCGACGTGCTCGACGCCGCGCGCAAGCTCGTGCCGCTGCACCCCCGCCACGTCGAGCACTCCGCCTCGCACGCCTACCTCAAGAGCGGCAAGGAGATGGTCCAGGCGGCCGCGCGCGTCTGCGGCGGCGACTCCGGACGCGCCGCCCGGCTGCTCGCCGAGACCCGGCGGGTCGCCGAGCGCTGCGCCTTCGACCCGCGGGACGTCCTGGCCCTGCGTGCCGAGCCCGAACGGCTGCACCTGCCCGAGGTGGACGGCGACGCGGTCGCCCTGCTGCGCCGCCGCTGCGAGGACGGCCTGGCCCACCGAGGGCTGGAACGATCCGGGCAGGCGCGCGAACGGCTGGCGGACGAGCTGCGCGTCATCGAGCGTAAACGGCTGTCAGGGTACTTCGTCGCCGTCTCCGGCATCACCGACCTGATCCGCGGCATGGGCGTCCGCTGCGCGATCAGGGGCTCGGGCGCGGGCAGCCTGGTCAACTACCTGATCCGCATCGGCGAGGTCGACCCGCTCGACCACGGCCTGCTCATGGAGCGCTTCCTGTCCGAAGGCCGCAAAGGGCTGCCCGACATCGACATCGACGTCGAGTCGGCGCGGCGGCTCGACTGCTACCAGGCCATCCTCGACCGGTACGGCGAGAGCCGGGTGGCCTGCGTCTCCATGATGGAGACCTACCGCGCGCGCAGCGCCATCCGCGACGTCGGCGCCGCCATGGGGCTGCCGCCGCACGAGACCGACCTCATCGCCAAAGCGTTCCCGCACATCAGGGCCCGGCAGATCCGCGCCGCGCTGTCCGACCTGCCCGAGCTGCGCGGCAGCGGCCTGGACGACCGCTCCCTGGACACCGTGTTCCGGCTCGCCGAGCGGCTCGACGGGCTGCCCCGCCACATCGCCCTGCACCCCTGCGGCGTGCTGGTCGGCAACTCCGGCCTGCGCGACCTCACCCCGGTCGAGCGCAGCATGCTCGACTTCCCGATGAGCCAGTTCGACAAGGACGATGTCGAGGAGGCCGGGCTGCTCAAGCTCGACGTGCTCGGCGTGCGCATGCAGTCGGCGCTGGCGTACGCGCTGGACGAGATCAAGCGGGTGGACGACCAGGACATCGACCTCGAACAGGACGTCCCCCGCGACGACCCGGCCACGTACGACATGATCTGCACCGGCCACACCATCGGCTGCTTCCAGATCGAGTCGCCCGGCCAGCGCGAGCTGGTGGCCAAGCTCGAACCACGCACCATGCACGACCTGATCGTCGACATCTCGCTGTTCCGGCCCGGCCCGGTCAACTCCGACATGGTCACCCCCTACCTGGAGGCACGGCACGGCTGGCGCGAGCCGTCCTACCCGCACCCCCGGCTGCGCCCCGCGCTGCGCGAGACCAACGGCGTCGTCGTCTTCCACGAGCAGGTGCTGAGGGTCGTCGACGTCATGACCGGGTGCGGCCTGTCGGAGGCCGAGAGGGTCCGCCGCGCGCTCGGCGACCCCGCGAGCCGCGAGCGGGTGCGGGGCTGGTGGGAGGCCGCGGTGCTCCCCGAGTTCGACCGCGAGACCACCGACCGCGCCTGGCAGGTGCTCGACGCGTTCGGCTCGTTCGGGTTCTGCAAGGCGCACGCGGCGGCGTTCGCGCTGCCCACCTACCAGTCGGCCTGGCTGAAACGCCACCACCCGGCGGCGTTCCTGGCCGGGGTACTCACCCACGACCCCGGCATGTACCCCGGGCGGGTGATCCTCGACGAGGCCCGCAAGTGCGGCGTCGCCGTCCTGCCCCTGGACGTCAACGGGTCCGGCCGCCACTGGCTGGTCGAACGCCCGCCGCCCGCGGAGCCCCGGGAGGCCACGAAGGTCCGGGAATCGATGGAGACGCGCGAGGCCGGGAACCCTCTGGAGATCCGGGGGCCACAGGAGGCGGCGGAAACGCCGGAAGCGCTGGAGGTCGTGAAGCCTTTGGCGACCGGGGATGACCGGGACGTCGTGGAGGGGTTCTCCGAGGGGTACGGCCTGCGGGTGCCGTTCTCGGCGGTCAAGGGCATCAGCGAGGCGGAGGTCGAGCGCATGGTCGCCGGGCAGCCGTACACCTCGCTGGCCGACTTCTGGGAACGCGCCCGGCCCTCCCGCCCGGTCGCCGAGCGCATCGTGCAGGTCGGCGGCTTCGACGCGCTGCACGGACTGCACCCCGGCGGCCTGCGCTGGCGTCCCGGCGAGCTGACCAGGCGCGACCTGATCGCCCAGGTCGGCGCGCTGGAACGCGCGTCCGCCACCGGCGTGACCTCCTCCCGCCGCCGGGCCCGCCGCACCGGTGCGCGGGGCGCTGCCGGCGCCACCGGCACCTCCACCGGCGCGGGGGCGGGCGGCCCGCCGCAGGCGGTGCAGATCCCGATGTCGTTCACCGAGCACGTCGAGCCCGGCGAACTGCCCGAGATGACCGAGGCCGAGGCCGTGGAGGCCGAGCTGGAGATCCTCGGGCTGGACGTCAGCCGGCACGTCATCGGCTTCTACGACGACCTGCTCGACGCGATCGGCGTGGTCAGGTCCGACGAGCTGCTCGCCGTACGGGGCGGCGCCGAGATCCTGGTCGCGGGGGTGAAGGTCGCCACGCAGACCCCGGCCGTCCGTTCCGGGCAGCGCGTCATCTTCACCACGCTCGACGACTCGACCGGCCCGATCGACCTGACCTTCTTCGAGTCGGTGCAGGAACGCTGCGCCGCCACGGTGTTCGGCTCCTGGATGATGGTCGCCCGCGGCGTCGTCCGCCGGGTCGGCGCGCGTGCGGTGTCGCTGCGCGCCGTCGACTGCTGGAACCTCGCCGAGCTGGACCACCTGTGGCGCACCGAGGGCCTGGAGGCCGTACGCGCCGTGCTCGGCCCCGGCCGCGGCGACCAGGCCGGTACGGGGCGCGGGCGCCGGTCGCGTGCCGCCGGGGCCCGGAAGGCACGCGCCGAGGGCGATCGGGCGGGCGTCGGCGGGCGGCCCACCGAGTACGGCAACGGCTACCGGCTGTCCCCCTACGCCGACATCGGCCCCGCGCCGGGCGTGACCACCCCGCCGCGCAAGCTCTGGCACGCCAGCCCGGGCAGCTCGGGACCGATCGGGTTCATTCCCCGGCCGGATAGGTGTGCCGGGGAAGGGAGCGCAGGGCGGGCAGCAGCTTCAGAGAGTGGGCGATCGAGGAAGGGCGGGCGCTGACCCGCGCCTGGGTGACCTCCTTGACGGTCGCCGCGCACAGCAGCGCGGCGACCACCGCCACCACCAGCTCGGCCGGGCCGAGACCGGTCAGGGTGCCGCCGTGCGGGGCGTGCGCGAACGGCGGCCGCACGATGAGCAGGAACACCATGGCCAGGCAGCACGCCCACCACACGGCCAGCAGCACCAGCCAGGGGCGCCGCCGGCCCTCCCGCAGCCCGGCGTCCTGCCGGAGGGCGTGCAGGAGCAGCGCGGGCGCGGCCAGGTTGAGCACCGGCACGAACCACGCGATGGCGATCATGCGAGGGGTCGCGCCCGCGCGGCGCAGCCAGGCGAAGTACGAGCAGCCGGCGGCCACGGTGGTCGCGACGACCAGCAGGACCAGCACGGCGAACCACGACATCGCGCCGGTGACGGCCTTCGCGCCGGGCGCGTCCGGGTCACCGCCGAGCCGGGCCACCTGCCGCGCGAGCTGCTTGCCCCGCGCCTCCTCGAAGACGACCAGGCAGGCGAAGGTGGCGATCTGGGCGGCGAGCGCCAGGTAGACGCCGGCCGCTGACCTGCTCAGTGCCGATCGGGCATAGCGCATGTGTGTCTCCCCCCGGCATGCGCTGAAAGTCGTGGTTCGTCTGCGACATAGCGCGACGCCTGACTCACTCCTATCCAGCGGACCTCTCCGCTAATCGGCGCGGCGACGAAGAAGATCCAGGATCTCCCCCAGATGTGCCCCCCGCTCCGCACGAGCACGCCCCGCGCCACCAGAAGGCCCAGGTCAGGCAGGGCAGAAAGGCATGGTCGGGTGGGGCGGCAGGCTCAGGTCACACAGGGCCAGGAGGTGCAGAGCGGGCCGGGAGGTGAGGGCCGGGTGGGTCCGGGGCTGCGAGGCTCAGCGGACGACGCCGGTCTCCCAGGCCCAGGCGGCGACCTCGACCCGGTTACGCGCGCCGAGCTTGGTCTGGATGCTCGCCATGTGCGTCTTGACGGTGGACAGCGAGATGAACAGCTCCCCGCCGACCTCCTGGTTGGTGCGGCCCCGCGCGACCAGGCGTACGACGTCCAGCTCGCGCTCGGTCAGCGGCTCGCGCAGCGGCCGGGACGGCGCGGGCATCGGCCCGGCCAGGTGCGACAGCAGCCGCACGGTGATCGACGGCGAGACCAGGGCGTCACCGTTGGCCGCGGCGCGCACCGCCTCGATCAGCAGGGTGGGGCCGCTGTCCTTGAGCAGGAACCCGCACGCGCCCGCGCGCAGCGCCCCGTACACGTACTCGTCCAGGTCGAAGGTGGTGACGATGACCACCCGCATCGGGTCGGGCACGCCGGGACCGGCCAGGATGCGGGTGACCTCCAGCCCGTCCAGCCGGGGCATCCTGATGTCCAGCAGGCAGACGTCGGGCCGCAGCAGCCGGGCCTGCTCGACGGCGGCGACGCCGTCGGCGACCGCCGCGACCACCTCGATGCCGGGCTGGGCGTCGAGGATCATCTGGAAGCCGGTTCGCACGAGTTCCTGGTCATCCGCGACGAGCACCCTCACCCGCCCGATTCTGCCAGCGATGCGGCACTCCTCGGACCCGCACCGGCGGTTCGGAGCCCGCGGAATCGTCCTTTCGGCCGACCGGTCCGGCCGCTGATCCGGCGACCGGCCGATCCGGCGGAGGCCGGGCGCGCGGGACGCTTCTCGCATGTCATCGCAGACCGTCGTCCTGTCCGGGACGGGCCTCCGGAAGAGCTTCGGGCCCACTGTCGCCCTCGCCGGCGTCGACCTGGTGATCCACCGGGGCGAGGCCCTGGCCATCATGGGGCCGAGCGGCTCGGGAAAGTCCACTCTGCTGCACTGCCTGGCCGGGATCATGAAGCCGGACTCCGGCGAGGTCCACCTGCTGGGAGAGCGCATCGACCGGCTGGGCGAGCGCAGGCGCAGCGCGCTGCGGCGCACCCGCTTCGGCTTCGTGTTCCAGTTCGGCCAGCTCCTGCCCGAACTGCCGGCGGACGAGAACATCGCGCTGCCGCTCATGCTCGGCGGCCTGCCACGCGGCCAGGCCGTCCGGCGGGCCCGGGAGTGGTTCGGGCCGCTCGGCCTGGCCGGCATGGAGGGCAGGCGGCCGGGCGAACTGTCCGGCGGGCAGGCCCAGCGGGTGGCCATCGCCCGCGCGCTGGTCGTCCGTCCCGCGGTGGTGTTCGCCGACGAGCCCACCGGCGCGCTGGACCAGGCCACCGGGCACGAGACGATGCGCCTGCTGGTCGAGGCGACCCGGCACAACGACGCGTCCCTGGTCGTGGTGACCCACGACCCCCAGGTGGCCCGCTGGTGCGACCACGTCATCGAGGTCCGCGACGGCCGCGTCCTCCCCTATGCCACCCCCGCGCCTGCTTCAATGGCGGGGACGGAGGGGCGATGAGGAGCCTGTTCGACCTCACCTGGCGGCTGCTGCGCGGCGGGGGCCGGCGGGGCCTGCTCGGCTCGTCGCTGACCCTGGCCGCGGTGGCCGTGTCCACGGCGCTGCTGCTGTTCGCGGTCGCGGTCAACTTCGCCTTCGCCGGCCGGGCCGAGCGCGGCGCCTGGCGCAACCCCGTGCCGCTCACCGGTACCGAGACCGGGCAGGCCCGCGCGGTGCAGGCCGTCCGCACCGGCTTCGTCGGCGACCGGGCGCTCACCGTGGTGCACCTCGCCGTGCTCGCGCCGGGCCTCGCCCTTCCTCCCGGAGTACCTCGCCTGCCCGCGCCGGGGGAGGTGCTGTTGTCGCCCGCGCTGGCCGAGCTCGCCGCGGACGATCCCTCGGTCGCCGCACGCGTGCCCGGCAGACGGGCCGGGACGATCGGCGACGAGGCGCTCGTCCACCCCGGAGAGCTGGTCGCCCTCGCCGGGCACACCCCCGGCGAGGCGATCATGACCGCCCAGTGGAAGGGGGACTACCGGCTCGGCCCGTCCGCCTCCAAGGTCGCCGATCTCACCGGTGCCCCGTCCTCCGACGCGACCGCCTACCAGGCGCTGGCGGCGGTCGCGAGCGTCCTGATGGTCGTGCCGCTGCTGGTCTTCGGGGGCGCGGCGGCCCGGCTCACCGTCGCCCGGCGCGACCGCCGTCTGTCGTCCCTGCGCCTGGTGGGCGCGACCCCTGGCCAGGTCGTCGCGATGACCGTCGCGGAGGCCGTGGTCACGGCGCTGGCCGGGGCGCTGTGCGGGCTGCTGCTGTACGCGGCCGCCATCTGGCCGCTCACCGGGGTGCGGATCGCCGGGGGTGGCTGGTTCGCCTCCGACATCTGGCCGGGCGTGCTCCCGGTCGGCGCGGTGCTGCTCGCCGTCCCGCTGCTGGTCGGCCTGTCGGCGGTGGTGGGCCTGCGGCGGGTCGTGGTCGGCCCGCTGGGCGTGGCCAGGCGGCAGACCCCGCCCGGGATGCGGTTCGTCCGCGTGCTCGTGCTGATCGCGTGCCTGGCCGCGACGCCGCTCCTGGGCGCCGGGGTGAGCCTGACCGTCGTCGTGGCCGTGCTGAGCGCGGCGTTCCTCGCCGTCAACCTCGCCGGTCCCTGGGTGGTCGGTGTCATCGGCCGGATCACCGCCGCGACCGCGCGCCGCCCGGCGGCGCTGCTCGCCGGGCGGCGCCTCGTCGATGACCCAAGGTCGGCCTGGCGCACGGTGAGCGGGGTCGCGCTGACCGGCTTCGTGGCCGGGTTCATCGGCCTGCTCACCCCGAGCGCGTCTCTGTCGATCGAGAACGACCCGATGACGGCCTGGCTGCTGCGCGACATCAGGACCGGCACGCTCATCGTCCTGGTGGTGTCCTTCCTGGTGGCGATCGTGAGCGCGGGCATCACGGCGGCCTCGTCGATCCTGGACCGGCGGCAGACCTACGCGTTGCTGCGCCTGGCCGGCACCGATCTGGCGGTGCTCGATCGGGCACGCCTGCTGGAGACGCTCGTCCCGCTGACGGTGATGGGCGGCGGCTCGATCGCCGCAGGGGTGTGCTGTGCGCTGCCCTTCGCCCGGCTCACCATGAGCGGGACGGGGGCGCTGACCCTGCTGGTCTGCGTCGTCGCGGGGTTCGCCGGAGTGATCGCCGCAGGCGCCGCGAGCCGCCCCCTGCTGCGCTCGGTCACCGCCGACCCGGCCCCGCGCCCCGACTGACGGCGCTCCGGCCCGCGTCCCGGTCGATGGCGGCGCTTCGCCCGGCGATCACGGATCGACGTCGCCGGGCGAGCGCGGCCCCTCGCGCTCCCGGCTGACGGCGTTCCGGTCCCGCGTCCGGAGCGACGGCGCTCGGGTCACGGGCGTTCAGTACATCGTGGCCGTGGTCCGCTGGGTCACCGCCGGTGCGAGCCGCACCCGCTTGGCGATGGCCCGGTGGCCACGGGAGTCGGTCACCCTGACGGTGAGCGGCCCCTTGCCCGCACCCGACGAGGCGATCCAGTAGTTGTAGTCGGTGCGGGCGAGCTTGTGCCACACCCCGCCGGCGCCTCGTACCTCGACCGAGGTGAGCGGGTTGCCGTGGTCGATCACCAGCAGCCCCAGCCACCACCGCGACGACCCTTCCTTGACCCGGAAGGAGAGCGGCGCGCCGACTCGCGGATCCCGGACCGGGCGGTAGGTCACTCTGGCCAGGCCTTTGCCGGGATCCGCGACCCGGGCGAAGCCCTTACGGCTCAGGTCGAGCTGACCTTTCCGGCATTCCGGGCACTGGTCCACCACCTTGACCCGGACGGTACCGCGCGGCCCGGTGACGTCCAGGTATCCGCCGCAGGCGGCGCCGCCCGCGTACTCGCCGGGGGAGAGCGCGACGTAGAGCCCGTCTGCCGGAGGCGTGAGGTAGGAGCAGTTGCCGCCCCCGGACCGTAGGTCGTAGAAGGTCGCCTGGCCCTTGACACCCGCGATGCCGTGCCCGGCGGCTTGCGCGCAGACCGGCGAGGCGAGAAGCGAGACCGCGGCCGGCACGGCGGCGAGCACGAACGGGAGTCGTCGCATCCGAGGTTCCTCTCCAACGGGACTCAAGCGACGCTAGCGAAATCAGGGGCTCCGGGTACGGCGAACCACCATGTCGCCCGATGACCCGTCTCGCGACCTTTCACCCGCGACCGTCGGGGATCGCCGCGCGCCTGGTGAAGCGACGCCAGGGGGCGGACACGACATCTCCGACGTCCTGCGCACCCGGCCGGAGCGGTACCGTTCCCTCATGGTTCAGGGTGATGTCGCGGAGGGGACCGCGCGGACGGCGGCGGGGGTCGAGGAGTTCCTGGCGGGCCGGGGACAGGACGACTCGCGGGTGACACTGCGCCCCCTCACAGCGGGCGACCGCGACGAGTTCATCGCGCTCACCCGGGCGAGTCTCGACCTGCACCATCCGTGGGTCGTCCTGCCGCGCACCCCGGAGGACTTCGACGCCTACCTCGCGCGGTACGACCACGAGAACGCCCAGTCCCTGCTGATCTGCGTGCGCGACACCGGCGCCGTCGCCGGCACGGTCAACATCAACAGCATCATCCGGGGCCGCTACCAGAACGGCTCACTGGCCTACGCCGCCTTCGTGCCCTATGCCGGGCAGGGCTACATGTCCGAGGGCCTCGACCTGGTGCTGCACTACGCGTTCGGCCAACTGCGGCTGCACCGCCTGGAGGCTCAGATCCAACCCGGCAACACGCCTTCGCTGAAGCTGGTGGAACGCCACGGCTTCCGCTTCGAGGGGCTGGCACCCGCCCTGCTGTACGTCGACGGCGCCTGGGAGGACCACGAGCGCTGGGCCATCACCAACGACATGCTCGCCCCCGGCCCCTGGCCGCCCCACCCCACCCTCCCCGCGCGCTGACGAGCACGTCGGCTAGAAGCACCGGCGAGCCGCCGCACTGCGACCACTGACGGATGGACGCGGACCGGGGTCACGCTTCGAAGAACGGCTGGAGCCAGACGGAGTGCAGTTCCCGTCCTCTCCGCCCCAGCACCACGCCCGTGGCCACCTCGGTGCGCTCATCGTCTGCGCCGTCGGGAGCGATACGGAGCCAGCCGCAGGCGGGGTCGTACGCTGTCGGCCACTCGCCCACCGCGGCCAGGGCTTCCGAGACCCCCATCTCGAACGGCTCGTCCGGATCCAGGATCACCGCCCCCGGCTTGGCGGCCGGCGGCGACAGGGAGACCTCCTCCCAGAGAGAGCGCGGGTGATAACCCCAGACATAGAGGGCACGCCGCGACGAAACTCCCACCTCGATCTGAAGAGTGCCGATGGTGACACTCGTAACACCCTCGCCGCCAACGGCACGGGCGAGATCGGCGGGGCTCCCCGGCTCGAAGGAGAAGCCGTACTCGTGCTCGACATACGTCAGCACCCCCTCGATCCGCCCGTCACCCACCTCCACGACCCTCATCTATCGGCTCACCTCCGTCGAACGCGGCCGTGCCATCGCCGGCACTCGAGCATGCCCGGCCTCGTGCCGCGGTCCGTACAGAGCCGAGTAACGGATCAAGGAGATGAATCGTCCCGCTCCGCCGCGTGCCTCCGCTGAGACGACGGGTCCCGATCGAGTGGGCGCGGGGTGAGGAGCAGGTCGCAGAGGGCCTGGGTGATGGGCATGGCGGTGATCTGCTCGATCAGCAGGAAACCGCCCGCGGGGTCGGCCTGGAGGAAGACGTGACGGCCTTCCGGGGTCAGCCGCAGGTCGATCGCGCCGAACGACAACCCGAGCCTGCGCATCAGGCGCAGGCACCTGCGGCGCACATCTCCGGGCAGCTTGTGCGGCCACAGCCGCCGCCCATCGGTGCCGGAGCGGATCTCCGCCGCGAACACCCGGGAACCCGCGACGATCACCCGCAGCGCCACCTCGCACGGGACGTTCGCCTGGGCGGCCAGCGGAAAGGCCGCCGCGCCGTTCTGGCGGGGGAGGGCCGGGGTCTCGGCGGGCGGGGCGGGCTCGGCGACGTCCCACGGCCGGTCCAGCACCTGGGTGACGATCTGCCCCCGGTGGGCGAGGTAGAAGTCCAGCACCTCGCCGCGGTCGGTGCTGACCAGGGTGGACGGCAGGGTGAAGCCCAGCCGGCCGGCGAGCGAGAGCTGGTGGAGCCTGCGCCGGGAGCGCAGGATCACCGAGCGTGAGGCCGGTACGACCGGGCAGGTCAGGGTGTCCCACACGTCGGAGGTGAACCCCTCCAGCGGCGCGCCGCCCCAGCCGGGCGGCCCGTCGCCTGCCGGTCCCGGCCGGCGGAACCAGACCGAGGTGAGCCGGTCGAGATCGAAGCGCTCCTCCCGGGTCACCAGCGTGCGCCGCGCCGCCCCCGAGGGGTCCAGCGCGACCGAGAGCCGCGCGGTGCCGGGCAACCGGCCCGGGTCGAAAATGAGCGTTCGCGCGCCTCGTTCGGCCAACGCGAGTGTGACGTGCCGCACTTGGGGGTCGTCCTCTTCGGCGAGGACGAGCACCGTCCCGCTGTCCATCAGCTACCGCTCTCCACCCGTGTCGACGCCGGCTTTCTGGACGCTTCCACGATGCCTCGGACAACTTGCCCGATGCTTGTCGCCGAGAATTGCTACAAAGCTAGTAGGGATAGTTGAAAAGCCTGGCAAAGCGGTTTACCGTGGAACCAGTGGACGCCGGCGTGGCCCCTCCCGCGGCGGCGGCCGATCGCGCGGGGCACCGTGCGTGCGAGACCCGGGTACGGCGTAGAGCGGGGCGCGCTCTGGAGAATGGCCGCCGTGCCCGCGAGCACCGGGGGAGAGAGCGTATCCGGGGCTGGGCGCTCTCCCTCCCGGTGCTCACCCGTGCCCCTCTGCGGCCACCTGTCGTCCGGCGCATGGGCGAGCAGCCGGATTTCCGCAGACTCTCTCCAGGTACTGGCTGCTCGGGGTGTCCTCGCGAGCGGGAGGGATCTCCGGCCGGTGGCGAACGTGGAGTGTTATCACAGTTGGGCGAACGCCTGGTCGGCGTCGGCGACGGCCTCGGGGTGGACGTCGAGGGCGCTTCGCCCGTCGGCGATCTTCTGCCAGTTCGTGCGGGCGAGCACCCGCTGGACCGCGAGCACCTGGGCGGCGCGCAACCGCGCTTCGATGCCGGTGCCGAGGGTGCCGGCCAGCGCGTCCTCGTCCTCGAGCATGTACTGCGTGAGCCGTCCCGCCAGGCTCGGTGTGGTGAACACCAGGCGATGGAACGCCACCACCTGGGGGTGATCGTTCAGGCCGGTGACGGGCTCGTGCCGATCGAGACCGGCCCGGAAGTGCCGATGCAGCGCCGTGACCGGCGGGACGCCCGGCTCGCGGTCGCGTACGACGCGCGCGGCCTCGCCGTTGTGGTCGGCGAAGCGGTGCAGCACCAGGTCCTCCTTCGTCGGGAAGTACCGGAAGAGGGTCGGCTTGGAGACCTCGGCCGCCGCGGCGATGTCGTTGATCGAGACCCGGTCGAAGCCGTGCGCCAGGAACAGCGAGATCGCCGCGTCGGCGATGGCGTCATGGGTCCGCGCCTTCTTGCGTGCCCGCAGTCCCGTCGGCTCGATCACCTGTCCAGTGTACCGTTTGTAACCGAGTTGCATTTTTGACCGAGTAACGCTTTCATGGCCGCATGACTCGAACGGACGTCCTCGTGGTCGGCGCCGGCCCGACCGGCCTGACCCTCGCGTGTGATCTCGCCCGGCGCGGCGCCGCGGTGCGCATCGTCGATCGGGCCCACGACTTTCCGACCGGTTCCCGCGGCAAAGGGCTGACCCCGCGCAGCCTGGAGGTCTTCGACGACTTCGGGGTGATCGACCCGATCCTGGCCTCCGGGGTCACCCACATGCCGCATCGCAAGTACCAGGGCGCCGAGGTGGTCGCCGAGGTCGATCCCGTCGCCGGACAGGTGCCCACGCCCGACATCCCCTACCCCGTCGGCCTGATGATCCCCCAGTGGCGGGTGGAGCGGATCCTGCGCGAACGGCTGGCCGGCTTCGGAGTCGCCGTCGAGGCGGGCGCCGAACTGCGCGCCTTCGAGCAGCACGCCGACGGCGTGACCGCCACGGTCGGCGAAGCCCGGATTCAGGCGCGATATCTGGTCGGCTGCGACGGTGGCCGCAGCACCGTCCGCAAGGCACTCGGCCTGAGCCTGCGCGGCCACACGCCGGACGTCCAGCTCATGGCCGTCGGCGACGTCGAGGTCGACGGGCTCGGCCGCGACGCCTGGCACCAGTGGTTCACCGGCGAAGGCGCGATCATGCTGTGCCCGCTCCCCGGCACCGACGCCTTCCAGGTGCAGGCATCACCCGAACTCGACCAGGACGGTTCGCCGCTCGAGCCGACGCTGGAAGGGTTCCAGCGGACCTTCGACCGGATCGCCGGCGTCCCCGGCGTACGACTGCACGATCTCGGGTGGCGGTCCACCTACCGGGTCAACGTCCGCATGGTCGACCGGCTCCGCGTCGGCCGGGTGTTCCTCGCCGGAGACGCCGCGCACGTGCATCCGATCGCGGGTGGCCTCGGCATGAACACCGGCATCCAGGACGCCTACAACCTCGGCTGGAAGCTCGGCCTCGTCCTCGACGGCCATGCCACGCCGGGCCTGCTCGACACCTACGAAGAGGAACGGCTGCCCATCGCGAGCCGGCTGCTCGACATCACCTCCGAACGGCTCGACGCCGTCCTCGACGCGATCAAGGAGAGAGGCGGTGGCGTGGACGCCGTGGCCACGCCCGAACTCTCCCAGCTCACGCTCCGATACCCATGGAGCCGGCTCTCCCGCCAGACCACGAGCCGGCCCACCGGGCCGCGCGCCGGCGACCGGGCACCGGACGCGCCGCTGCGCGACGCCACCGGCACGCCGGTCCGCCTCTTCGACCTCTTCCGCGGCCCGCACTTCACCCTGCTCGGTCTCGGTGCACACTGCGCCCCCGTGCTCGGCGAGGTGGAAACCGGTGCCCGCATCGTCAAGACCTACCTCGTCGGGCCCGGCGGCCTGCTCGACGACGGCGGGCACGTGGCCGACGCCTATGGCACCGACGCCCTGATCCTGGTCCGCCCGGACGGCTACATCGGTCTGGTCGCCGGCCCGGAGGAGAAGGAAAGCGTCGGCGCGTACCTCGGCGCCGTACGGCACTGAGCGGTCGTCATCGGTCACCGGGTGCGCCGCGCGAGCAGGGCCAGCAGACCGATCATGACGACTCCGAGGGCGGCCAGCGACACCCGGTCGGTGGCGTTCTCACCGTTGGCGATCACCCCGAACGCGGTGTGCGCCACGAGCGCCCCACCGGCCAGCGCCAGGCCGTGCCGGTCACGCCACGCACCCCGCGACGTCCACCGGTGCACCAGCACCCCCGCCGCCACCGCCGGCAGGGCCGCCGCCACCATCGGGACCACCACCCAGCCGCCCTCGGTGAAGGCCGGGTGGCGGGCGCCGCCGAAGGGGAACAGCAGCGCGAGATAGCCGAACGCCGCCACCCCCGCCAGGCACGCGACGACCGGCGGCGCCGGAACCGTTCCCGGCGCGGTGGCCGGCAGGCCCGGTGAGCGAGGGACGAACCACAGCGCGAGCACCACCAGCACCGCGATGACCAGCACGAACGCCGCCAGCGCCATCGGCGGCGCCTGGTAGCCGGGGTCGATCAAGGCCGTCGTCGACCGCAGCAGCAGGGCGCCAAGCACGAACACCACCCCCGCCACCACCAGCCCGGTCCGCCGCAGATAGGGCCGATCGCGAAGACCCGGGACGATGAGATCCACCAGCAGGATCGGCAGTGCCACGCTGAACACCGCGTGGTAGGGGATGTTCAGCTCGGTGTAGGCGCTGTTCAGGCCGAAGATCCTGGGCGCCCAGCCGGCCACGCCGTAGATCGTCGGACTGGTCAGCGCCTGCAACGCCAGCCCTTCCTCCACGATCCCGTACGCCGCGCCGAGCAGCAGGACGGCAGGCCAGCCCCCGCCGGTACGGCGGACCAGCTCACGGATCAGTACGGTGCCGGCGCCGTAGATCGGCACCCACAGCACCAGCAGCCACGCCTGGCGGAGCGGCGGATTGCCGAGGGAGAGCTCGGCGACGACCGGGGTGAGCCCGGCCAGCAGGAGCGCGGCCCACCGGCCGCGTGCACGTGAGGTGACCATGCGCCCACGGTCTCCCGCGGCGGACGCGCCGCGCTGCCGCCGCCGGTCCGGTCCGTAGCGTCTTCGGTCGCTCCTGGATGGTGACTTTGGTTGCCACGGCGAGGCGGCGATGACGACCTTGGTCGCTTACCGAGCGGGAGACCGGCCGATACGCTGCGAATCGTGTTCGCAGCCCAGGACCGCAACGGCGACCACCGGACGTACGCAGCAGCCGCGGACGGCGACGGCCCAGGACGGGACGACGAAGCCGGTGGCACCGGAAGCCACCGAGGCTCGGGGGCGAGTGGCCGACCGGGTCCGGGACGGTCACGGCGTGACCGGCTGGCCGGCGCCGGCGGCATCGTGCTCGCCGCGGCGGGGGCCGTCGCGGTGGTCTGGGGAGACCTGACCCCCGCGACGCCCGGCTGGTACCTGTGGGCCGACATCGTCGGCGGAGCCCTGGCCTGCGCGGGGATATGGCTGTGCCGGCGGTGGCCGGTGGCCGCGTCGCTGGCCGTCATCGCGCTGTCCGTCCCGGCCGCGGCCGCGTCGGTGGCCGCGGGGATCGCCACGCTCATCGCGGCGCTGTACCGCCGGCCGCCCGTGGCCGCCGCGGTGGGAGTGGCCTGGGTGGCGGCCACGCTGGTCAGATTCGCCTGGCGGCCGCCCGGGCTCGCGCCGTACCCGGTGTGGGCACTGGTGGGCGTGCTGTTCGGCGGAGCCATCGTCGGCTGGGGCATCGTCGCCAGGACCCGCCGGGAGCTGCTGGCGTCCCTGGCGGAACGGGCCCGCCGCGCCGAAGCCGACCAGCGGGTCCGCGCGGAGGAGGCCCGCCGCGCCGAACGCCTCGACATCGCCCGCGAGATGCACGACGTGCTCGCCCACCGGCTGTCCCTGCTGGCGGTACACGCCGGTGCGCTGCACTTCAACGCCGCCGCCCGGCCGGACGAGGTCGCCGAAGCGGCCGGAGTGATCCGCACCAGCGCCCACCAGGCACTGCAGGAGCTGCGCGCGGTCATCTCCGTGCTGCGCGAGAGCCCATCGGCCGAACTCCCGCTGACCGGGCTCGCACCGCTGGTCAAGGAGTCCCGGCGGGCCGGGATGCGCATCGAGCTGCACGAGCACGGCGTACGCTTCGCCGGCCTGCCGGAGACCACCCGGCGCACCGCGTACCGCGTCGTCCAGGAAGGGCTGACCAACGCGCGCAAGCATGCGCCCGGCCGGCCCGTCACCGTCACGGTCTCCGGCGCGGCCGGTGGCGAGCTGACGGTCGAGGTGCGCAACCCGCTGCCCGCCGGGCGGGAGGCGGCGGAGCTGGCCACCACCGGGGCCGGAGCCGGCCTCGCCGGACTGGAGGAACGGGTCTCGCTGGCGGGCGGGCACCTGGAGCGAGGACCCACCAACGACGGCGGGTTCCGGCTGGCGGCACGACTACCATGGCCCCATGAGTGAGCCGGTCGGCGAACCCGCGATCCGGGTGCTCATCGTCGACGACGACGCGCTCGTCCGCGCCGGGCTGACGCTCATGCTCAAGGGCGCGCCCGCCCTCCAGGTGGTGGGCGCGGTGGCCGACGGCGCACAGGTCCAGGCCGCGGTAGCCGAACACGCCCCCGACGTGGTCCTGATGGACATCCGGATGCCCGGCATCGACGGCATCGACGCGACCCGCAGATTGCGCGCCCGCCAGCACGCGCCCGAGGTCATCATCCTGACCACCTTCGACGCCGACGAGCACGTGTTCCGGGCACTGCGCGCGGGAGCCGGCGGATTCCTGCTGAAGGACACACCGCCCGAGGCGATCGTCGAGGCGATCCGGCGCGTCGCCGTCGGCGAGCCCATCCTGTCGCCGAGCGTCACCCGGCGGCTGATCGCCCACCTGCTGCCCGAAGAGAACGACCAGCGGCGTGCCGACGCCCGGCGGGTGCTCTCGGCACTCAGCGACCGCGAACGTGAGGTGGCGCTCGCTGTAGGCCAGGGCAAGCCCAACGCCGTCATCGCCCGCGAGCTGCACATGAGCATCGGCACGGTAAAGGGCTACATCTCCCGCATCCTCACCAAAACCGACCTGGACAACCGCGTCCAACTAGCCCTGCTCGTCCACGACGCCTCATAGCACCCCGCCGAGATCGAGATGGACCAGGAGTATTGGTGGAAATCACGTACGCCGACGTGAACTGGCTTGCCCATGGATGGGAGCTGGGCGACGTATGGTGTCTTACCTTTGTGCGAGGTATCGAAGAAGCGGAGGCGCTGCGGCGGTTCGGCGCCCACGAAGAAAGCATCCGGCCGCTGAGCTACCGAGAACTAACGGACGAGGGGTTGTTCCCTCACACGGTTCTCGCTGGCCGCCTTGACGGTTGGGCCGCGATCATCGAACGGAACGGCAGCGAAGCAATGCAGGTCGATGTATTGCGAGCGCTATCGGCACAAACAGAACTCGTAATCGTGCTTCGGCACGACCACGCGAACGACCTGTTCGCTTATGCCGTTGATGGCGAGGTGCTGACCTCCTTCGATCCACGGAAACCTGGATGGCGGGACGGCAGCGATCCGGACCGTCTCTTGGACGCGATGAGGGAAGTCGGCTTCGATCCCACGCACGTCCCTGGAAATCACCTCCTGCACGATGAGAGTGACGAGAACGAGGAGTCGAACATCGATCGCCCGGCAGTGGACGGAGCGCTCATGCTCGCCGCCCGACTGACGGGCGTCGTGCTGTCTCAGAGCGTCTTGAACGGACCGCTGCTGAGCGGTGTCGTCGGCTCTCGGTGAAGGCGTCAGGGAGTCACGGCCAGGTCGGTGGTCATGGGGACGCGCGTGGGGCCGGGGCGCTGAGGTAGGCCCATACTCGGTGGCCGCCGACGGGAGTGCCCTGGTACCGACGCGGGTGGCGAGCGTCGTCACGATCGCCAAGCCCGCGCTCGTTCTCCTCGTAGGAGTCGTGCCGGCCGCCGCTGTCGAACCGTGCGACGCCGACCAGTGAGCTGCTCGAACGCGGCCTGCTCGCCGTGGTCGTCCTGCCTGGCGGACAACGGCGAGCATCATCGTTTCGCTAACCAAGAGTGATTGAGGAGATACTCTCTGTTTAACGATTCTGTACCAAGGCGAATGTGGGAGGCGTTGGGCCATGTCGGGAGAGGCGATTCAGGTCCTGCTCGAATGCCGGCGGCGCAGTGAGGCTCTGCGCGCGATGGGCTACGGCTTCGAGCAGATCGCGGACGTGTTCGCGGTCTACCACGAGGTGAGCCCGCTCCGGGTGTACCGCTACACCTACGGGCGCACCGCCGCCGAGGCCGTGGCGCTGTACAACGACCTCGACCCGGCCGGGACCGCCGCGCTCCGCGAGTCGCGGCTGTACGACTACGAGCACTGGCCCCGGCGCGGCATGCGGCCCACCGCGCGTACGGTGGCGCTGTTCGCGCAGGTCTACCAGACCGCCGCCCGGCGTCTGGTCACCGACGAGGTGTACGCCTCCTACAGCCTGCGCGACCGGCAGCTCATCGACCGTACGGATCACCGGCATCTTCCTGCACAGCAGCCTTCTCGCGCCCCGAGCCCGGTTTCTCAGCATGTCACCATGGGCGTGGAAGCGGCACGTGACATGGTCCCGGCTCCCACAGTGCAGGACTGCGCCTCGTTGCTGCGTGCTCTCCGAGCCGAGGAGGCCGATGTGAAGCGCCGCGATCTGCTGTTCGAGCTGGCCCTGGCGCTCGGCGGGGCTCCTGCTGTGATCCTGCTGCGGCATCTGTCCGCGCCGGAGAAGGACCGGCTGGCGGCGGCGGTCCGATCCTCCACGCGGGTGGACTCCGGAACTGTGGAGGTGATCGAGAAGCTCACCGCCCGGTGCCGTCGCCTGGACGACGACTTCGGACCCGAGACCGTGCTTCCCATCGTCAACGGCCAGCGCCGCCTCGTCGCCGATCTCCTTCGCCGCGAGACTCTGCTGCCCGGCCTGCGTGACCGGCTCACGTACGCCTACGCGGAACTCAACCAACTCGCCGGCTGGCTGCACCACGACCTGATGGACTATGCCGGGGCACACCGGCGCTACCAGGAGGCGTTGACGGCGGCTCACGAGGTCGCAGATCCGACTCTGATCTCGTACCTGCACACGTGCCTGAGCGGGATGTCGCTTCACCAAGGCCTTGTAGGGGAAGCGCTCGACCACATCTTCGCCGCACAGGGTTGGGCACGGCAGAGCGTGAGCACGGTCTTGAGATCGGTGCACGCGATGGACCTCGCCCGAGCACTGGCCACAGCGGGCAGGGTCCGGGAGAGCGAACAGGCGCTCGCGCAGTCGCGCCATTTCATCGACCAGCCCCGGAGTGAGGCGGACCCGTCGTATCTCTACTGGTGGAGCCCGAACGGCGTACGAAAAAACACTGCCTTCTGCATGCTGGCCTGGGGGCGCCCCGATGATGCCATCGACGCGGTCGAGAGGACCCTGGCGGCACCCATAACCCGCAAACTGGCTCGCGGTGAGGCCCTCCTGTACTACGCCAGGGCGCTGACCCAGAAGCGTGAGATCCCCACGGCCGTCGACAAGATCCGGGGTGCGGCTCAGATCACCATCGGGCACAGCTCTGGCCGGCTCGCGGAGTCGGTACGGCAGGCGCGTGCCCGCCTCCAGCCATGGGCGGACAACAAACACGTCCGCCTCCTCGACGAGGAACTCCGCTCCCTGGGCATCATCGCCGGCGTCTCAGGACTTGCCTGACCTGATGCCGCCTCCTTCGTGTCTTACGGATGATCAGCCGAGGACGAGGTCGCGGATGGTGCGGAGGGTGGGTTCGTCGCGGGGGCCCATGACGAGGAGGGTGGTCACCGGGCTGTCGCGCCAGAGTTCCAGGCGCTCGCGGACGCGGCCGGCCGGGCCGACGAGGGAGATGCCGTCGGCCAGCTCGTCGGGGATCGCGTGGAACGCCTCGTCCTTGCGTCCGGCCAGGTACAGCTCCTGGATCTTGTGGGCGGCGTCGGCGAAGCCCATGCGGGCGACGATGTCGGCGTGGAAGTTGCGTGCCTTGGCGCCCATGCCGCCGATGTACAGGGTGAGCATCATCTTCACCCCGTCCAGCGCGGCCCGCACGTCGTCGGTGATCATCACCAGCACCATGGCCGCGATGTCGAAGCCGGGGCGCGCTCCTGCCAGGGAGGGGCCGTACATGCTCTCGATCTTCTCGGGGAACACGAACAGCGGCAGCCAGCCGTCGGTGATCTCGGCGGCCAGGGCGACGTTCTTCGGCCCCTCGGCGCCGAGGTAGACCGGGATGTCCGGCCGCAGCGGGTGGGTGATCAGCTTGAGCGGCTTGCCCAGGCCGGCGCCACCGGGGTAGGGGAGCGGGTAGTGCGGGCCGTCGTTGGTCACCGGCTCCTCGCGGCGCCACACCTTGCGCATGATGTCGACGTACTCGCGGGTGCGGGCGAGAGGCTTGGGGAACGGCTGCCCGTACCAGCCCTCGACCACCTGCGGGCCGGAGGCGCCGACGCCGAGCAGCAGCCTGCCGCCGGTGAGGTGGTCGAGCGTCATGGCGGTCATCGCGGTGGCGACCGGCGAGCGCGCCGACATCTGGACCACGCTGGTGCCGAGCTTGATCCGGCTGGTCCGGGCTCCGTACCAGGCCAGCGGGGTGAAGGCGTCCGACCCGTACGCCTCGGCCGTCCACACCGAGTCGTAGCCGAGCCGTTCTGCGGTCTGCACGACCTCGGTCGCGTCGTCGGCGTTCCGCTGCCAGTACCCAAGGTTCAACCCGAGTCTCAGCTCGCCGCTCATGTACCCTCCCAGGTCCTCCGGCGAGGTGATTAGAACACGTTCTAGCGCTGTGGTCGAGGTCAGAACAGTTCGGGGTAGGCATGGGCCAGGTGGACGGTCACCGCCTCGGCGGCGGTCGCCGCGTCGCCGGCCAGGACGGCCCGGTGGATGCGCCGGTGGTCCTCGCGCAGCACGCCGGTGTCGCCGAGCCGTTCGACCGCCTCGATCGCGTACTTGCGCATCGCGCCGCGCAGCGCCCGCATCACCGCCGCGACCAGACGGTTGCCGGACGCCTCGGCGATGGCCACATGGAAGGCGATGTCGTGCCGGACGAACTCCTCGGGGTCACGCGCGGCGTCCATGGCCTCCATCGCCGCCGCGGCGGCCGCCAGGGCGTCATGTCGAGTGTCCCCGTCTGTGCCCGCGTTCCCGTCCACGTCCGCCGCCCGGTTCGCGTTCGCCGTGTGGGCGGCGTGTTCGGCGGACCAGCGTTCGATCATGAGGCGGGTGTCGATGACCTCGCGCAGCGAGAGGCTGGACAGGGACAGGCTGAGGCGCAGCAGGTCGGTCAGCGCGCTGTCGGGGCGTGAGGTGAGCACCGCCCCGGCGTCCGGGCCGCGGCCCACCTGCGATGACACCACGCCGAGCGTCTCCAGGACGCGGATGGCCTCGCGTACCGAGGCCCGGCTGACGCCGAGCTGCTCGGCGAGCTGCCGTTCGCCCGGGAGGCGGTCGCCCACCTTGAGCCCGTCGCCGGCGATGCGGTGCTCGACCTGGAGGAGCACCTCCTCGAACGCGCGGGTGCGCCGAGTGCCGTCCGCAGCCACCGTGACCGTCCTTTCCCGCCCTGGAGTATGGTCTGACCATACTCGGTACCGAGCACCTGTGGAGGAAGGCCGCGATGCGGGTCGCCCTGTTCATCACGTGTCTGAACGACACGCTCTTCCCCGGCACCGGGAAGGCGGTCGTGACACTGCTGCGCCGTCTCGGCTGCGAGGTGGAGTTCCCGCAGGCCCAGACGTGCTGCGGCCAGATGCACGTCAACACCGGCTACCGCGACGAGGGGGTACGGCTGGCCCGGCACTTCCTGGAGGTCTTCGAGGGGTACGACGCCGTGGTGGCCCCCTCCGGGTCGTGTGCCGCGATGGTGCGCGAGCAGTACCCGAAGCTGGCCGCGGGCATGGGGACGACCCGGCCGGGGGCACTGGCGAGCGCCCACGGCGGGCGGTCGCCGTTCGCGCGGGCCGTCGCCGAGACCGCGCCCAAGGTGTACGACCTGTCGGAGTTCCTGGTGGACGTGCTCGGCGTCACCGACGTCGGCGCGTACTTCCCGCACCGGGTGACCTACCACCCCACCTGCCACTCGCTGCGCGGCCTGCGGGTGGGCGACCGCCCGGCCACCCTGTTGCGGCACGTGCGCGGCCTTGAACTGGTCCCGCTCCCGGGCGAGGAGGAGTGCTGCGGGTTCGGCGGCACGTTCGCGGTGAAGAACGCGGCCGTCTCCGCGGCGATGTGCCAGGACAAGGTGGCGAACGTCATCACCACGGGCGCCGAGGTGCTGTGTGCCGCCGACAACTCCTGCCTGATGCACATCGGCGGCACGCTGAGCCGCCAGCGGGCCGGGGTGCGGGTCATGCACCTGGCCGAGATCCTCGCGAGCACGGAGGCCGACCGATGAACACCGCGTTTCTGGGCATGCCGTCGTTCCCGCGCAACGCCGAGAAGGCGCTGCGCGACTCGCAGCTGAGGTTCAACCTGCGCAAGGCCACGCACACCATCCGCGCCAGGCGCGGCGCCGTGGTGGCGGAGTTGGCCGACTGGCCGGAGCTGCGCGCCGCCGGCCGGGCGATCAAGGACGACGTGCTGTGCAACCTGGACCGCTACCTGCTGCAGGCCGAGGAGGCCGTGACCAGGGCGGGGGGCAAGGTCCACTGGGCGTCCGACGCCGCAGAGGCCGACCGCATCGTCACCGACCTGGTCAAGGCCACCGGCGAGACCCGGGTGATGAAGGTCAAGTCGATGGCCACCCAGGAGATCGGCCTGAACGAGGCGCTGGAGCGCGAGGGCGTCACGGCGTACGAGACCGACCTCGCCGAGCTGATCGTGCAACTCGGCGACGACTGGCCCTCGCACATCCTGGTGCCGGCCATCCACCGCAACCGCTCGGAGATCCGGGAGATCTTCCTGGAGCACATGGCGCAGTGGGGGCGTCCGGCGCCGGACGACCTGGCCGACGACCCGCGCACGCTGGCCGAGGCCGCCCGGCTGCACCTGCGCGAACGCTTCCTGTCGACGAATGTCGGCATTTCGGGGGCGAACTTCCTGATCGCCGAGACCGGCACGCTGGTGGTGCTGGAGTCGGAGGGCAACGGCCGCATGTGCCTGACCCTGCCGCGCACGCTGATCAGCGTGGTCGGCATCGAGAAGATCCTGCCGACCTGGCGCGATCTGGAGGTCTTCCTGCAACTGCTGCCGCGCAGCTCGACCGGCGAGCGGATGAACCCCTACACCTCCATGTGGACCGGAGCCACCGAGGGCCAGGAGTTCCATCTGGTGCTGCTGGACAACGGGCGCACCACCGTGCTGGCCGACGAGATCGGCCGCCAGGCGCTGCGCTGCATCCGCTGCTCGGCCTGCCTGAACGTCTGCCCGGTGTACGAGCGGGTCGGTGGCCACGCGTACGGATCGGTGTATCCAGGGCCGATCGGGGCCATTCTCACTCCGCAACTGCGGGGTATGGCCTCCGAGCTGGACGCTTCGCTGCCCTACGCGTCCAGTCTGTGCGGCGCGTGTTACGACGTGTGCCCGGTGGCCATCGACATCCCCGAGGTGCTGGTCCACATGCGGTCGAAGGCGCCGCACGCCCCGGCGGAGCGGTTCGGGCTGGGCGCGGCCGGGTGGGTGCTGGACCGGCCGGTACGGCTGCGCGGCGCGCAGCGGGTGGCCGGGCGCCTGCGCGGCCTGGTGCCGAAGTCGCACCTGCCCGGGCCGGGCGCCGCCTGGACCGCCACCCGGGACGTGCCCGACGTGCCCGCCGAGTCGTTCCGTGACTGGTGGCGGCGCACCCAGAAGGGGGACGAGCGCGTGGGGCGTCCTGACCATTCGGAGTCTTCGGAGGAGGTGGGCGGTGAGCTCGCGTGAAGCCATTCTGGCGCGCATCCGCTCGGCGGTGGCGGGGGCGCCGGCGGTCGAGGTGTCCCGCGGCTACCGGCCGGTACGCTCCGAGCCCGGTTCGGCCGACCTGTTCGCCGAGCGGGTCCGCGACTACCGGGCGGTCGTGCGTGCCGTCCCCGAGAGCGAGGTGGCGGCGGCGGTCGCGGCGGCGCTCGCCGAGCGGGGGGTGCGCCGGCTGGTCGTCCCCGAAGAGCTGCCCGGCGGGTGGCTGGACGCCGTTCCCGCCGAGGTCGAGCCGCTGCGCGACGAGCCGCCGCTCACCGCGGCCGAGCTGGACCGGGCGGACGGCGTGGTGACCGGCTGCGCGGTGGCCATCGCCGAGACCGGCACCATCGTGCTGGACGCCGGGCCCGGCCAGGGGCGCCGCGCTCTCACGCTGGTGCCCGACTACCACCTGTGCGTGGTGCGGGCCGACCAGATCGTGCCGGGCGTGCCCGAGGCCGTCGCCCGTCTCGACCCGGCCCGTCCGATGACCTGGATCAGCGGTCCGTCGGCGACCAGCGACATCGAGCTGAACCGCGTTGAAGGGGTGCACGGCCCCCGCACGCTCGAGGTCGTCATCGCCCTCTAGCCCTGACCGGCACATCGCGCCGGCGGGTTCCACCAGGTCCCCGAATGCCCCGGGACGGTCACATCGACCGTCCCGGGGCATTTCGCGTACGACCGGGGCATCGCAAGATCAAGGCTCTGAACTGCGAAAACGCTCGCCGGTGTTCGGTCCTGGCCGGATGATCCGAGCAACCTCTCTTGACGGACGACGCGTTTGTAAAGTTATCATTTACACGTGCAAGAGACATTGACAGAGGCGGTGCGGGCCTTGAAGGCGCGCCTGGAGGCGTTTCTCGCCGCACGTGTCCTGACGAGCGGTGACGACTGGGCCGACTCGATAGGGCGCGCCGTGAGCATGCAGGCGGCCGCCGATGACGTCGTGCGCGCCGTCGTGCAGCAGGCGCGCCAGAACGGCGCCACGTGGCAGGTCATCGGGGATGCGCTCGGCGTGAGCCGGCAAGCGGCGTTCCAGCGCTACGGCAAGCCGATCGATCCGAGAACAGGAGAGCCCATGAACACCACACCCCTGCCCGGCGTCGCCGAACTGGCCGCCTCGGTGATCGAGGACCTCGCGTCCGGGCAATGGGCGCGTGTCACCGGGCAGTTCGATCCGACCATGCGCGATGGCCTGTCGGAGGACGCGCTCGCGGCCGCGTGGGCGCAGATCGTCGGCCTGTCAGGGGCTTTCGAGGGACATGGAGAGCCTGAGGTCACCCGGGCCGGCGACCTGACGATCACGAACACGCCGCTTGCGCTGGAGGCGGGCGACTACACGGTACGGATCGCGTTCCGCGACGACCGCACCATCGCCGGTCTGCACATCCTCGAAAGGCGGACGTCGTGAGCATCGAATCTCCGGGCGGATCGAAGACGGCCATGCCCCGAGGCGGACCCCGCATGAGCGGCCGCGATCTGCGGTCCATCGGTGTGTTCACCATCCTGGCGTTCGCGCTCGCCTGGCTCCTCGCGCTCCCGCTCTGGTTCGGTGACGGACTCGCCAGTCCCTGGTTCGCCCTCGTGGCCGTCGCCACGATGACGACCCCCGCGATCGCCGCCCTCGTCGTCGTGTTCTTCGTCGAGCGGCCGCAGCACAAGACATGGACGCTCGGACTGTGGCCGTTGCGGCCGGTCCGGAGCCTGCTCGGCTACGGGGCGCTGGGGATCATCGTGTCCATCGCGCTCGTCCTGGTGGCGCTCCCGATCGGCGCGCTGCTGGGGGTCTACCCGGCCGACTTCGCGAACTTCTCCGCGTTCCAGCAGGTCCTCGACGAGCAGGCGGGCGCCGCGGGAGTGGCCGACATCCCGATACCGATCGGCGCGCTCATCGCCATCCAGCTCGCCGCGCTTCCCTTGGCGGCGTTCATCAACCTCATCCCGGCGCTGGGGGAGGAACTCGGGTGGCGAGGGTGGCTGCTGCCGAAACTGATGCCGCTGGGTACCGTCCCGGCCCTGCTGATCTCGGGCGTGATCTGGGGCCTGTGGCACGCTCCGCTCATTCTCCTCGGGTACAACTACCCGGATGCGCCGGGCTGGCTCGGCCTGACCGCGATGGTCGGTATGTGCATCCTGGTCGGCGCGGTCTTCGGCTGGCTGCGGCTCCGATCGGGGTCGGTGTGGCCGGCGGCCCTCGCGCATGCCGCGTTCAATGGGGCGGGCGGGACCTATCTCCTGTTCGCGAAGGCCGGCGAGCACGTCGACACCACGCAGGCGACCATCCTCGGCTGGAGCGGCTGGATCGTGCCGCTCGCGCTCGTCGTGTTCCTGATCGCCACGGGACGGTTCACTCCCGCGAAGCACCCATGACCGTGCAGCAGGGTTGCCGGTTGAAGGCCGGGCATGTACTTGAATGACGGTTGAGTACTTGCTACCTTGTTGAGCGGATGAGGGAGGGTTGAGCCCATGAACGTCGGTGAGGAGAGCGGGCGTGGCGCCGGGCCCGGTCCGCGTGCAGGGAGGCGGGGCGATATGAACACCGGTCCTGGCGGCGATCACCCGGCGACCGGCGGTTCGGACGCCGACGCCGGTCCGCGGTCCGATACGGGCCTGAGCCCCGATGCCGCCTATGCCGAGATCGTCCGCATACGCAGGAGCGTCGGGCGGTCCGCCGCGCAGATCGGCTGGATCTACCTCCTCTGGGGCATCGCGTCACTGCTGTACTGGCCGGCGATGTTCTTCGCCCCGTCGCCCGTCCCGCGCGTCGCCATGGTCGCGTGGCTGGCGATGACCGCGCTGTCGGTGGTCTACGCCTACCGGCAGCGGGTGTACGAGCACTCCGGCCTGCAGGGCAGGGTGTCCTTGGCCTGGGTCGCCGTCATGGCCGGTGTCGCGCTGTTCGGTCTGTACGTGCTGCCCGACGACCCCTCGGGCTGGTGGGTGGCCGCCGGCCTGGCCCTCGCGGTGGTCTCCGCGCTGCCCGTGCTGTACGCCGCCTGGCGTATCCGCCCCTGGGGCGGCGCCCGGTGACCGAGAGGGGAGCCCACCCCCGCCACGATCTCGACCAGGTCATCCACGCCCCGGTCCGGCTGTCGATCATGGCGGCGCTCTCGACCGCCGAGAAGGTCGAGTTCCGGTATCTCCGCGACACCATCGAGGTCAGCGACTCACTGCTGTCCAAGCACATGCAGACCCTGGAGGAGGCCGGCTACGTCAAGGTCGAGAAGGCGTTCATCAGCAAGAAACCCGGTACGTGGCTCTCGCTCACCCCGGCGGGCCGCGCGGCGTTCGGCGAGTACGTCTCCGTCCTGGAGAAGATCACGAAAGGGACCCCCCATGCTTGAGGTGGAAGGGCTCAGGAAGCGCTACGGCGACACCGTCGCGCTCGACGGAGTGAGTCTCACCGTACGGCCCGGCGAGACGTTCGGCTTCGTCGGAGCCAACGGCGCGGGAAAGACGACGACCATGCGCATCGTCATGGGCGTGCTGGCCGCCGACGCCGGGCAGGTGCGCTGGAACGGCGGCCCGGCCGGCTTCGCGACCCGGCGCCGGTTCGGCTACATGCCCGAGGAGCGCGGGCTCTACGCCAAGATGCGGGTGGCCGAGCAGATCGAGTACTTCGGCAGGCTCGGCGGCATGCGGGCCCCGGACGCGCGGCGGTCGGCCGAGGCCCTCATCGAGCGGCTGGGCCTCGCGGCCCGGCGTGCGGACGAGGTGGACGGTCTCTCGCTGGGCAACCAGCAGCGCGTGCAGCTCGCCGTCGCCCTCATCCACGACCCCGAGGTGCTGGTGCTGGACGAGCCCTTCTCCGGCCTGGACCCCATCGCCGTCGACGCGCTGGCCGGTGTGCTCGCCGAGCGGGCGGCCGCAGGGGCGCCGGTCGTCTTCTCCAGCCACCAGCTCGACCTGGTCGAGCGGCTGTGCGACTCGGTGGGCATCATCAAGGCCGGCCGCATGGTCGCCCAGGGCACCGTGGCCGAGCTGCGGGCCCGCGAGTCGCGCAAGCGCCTGCGCGTCGTCGTGACCGGCGCCGAGCCCGGCTGGATCGACCGGCTCCCCGGCGAGGTCGTGGCCAAGACCGACCGCCCGCACGCCGCCGTCCCGCAGGGCGCCGGCGACGAGCGGTACGACGAGGTGATCCTGGTCCCGTCCGACGACCAGGAGGCGCTGCGCGTCGCCGCGTCGGCGGGCCGGGTGCAGCATTTCGGCTGGCAGGAGCCCTCGCTCGCCGAGATCTTCCGAGAGGTGGTCGCGTGAACACCATCCTGCTCGTCGCCCGGCGCGAGATCGGCGTGCGCGGGCGCACCAAGGGCTACCGCTACGGCCTGCTGGTCACCGCCGTGCTCGTCGCGGTGCTGGCCATGCTCCCCAAGCTGCTCGGCGGCCCCGACGACCACACCGTCGGGCTGGCCGGCGCGCGGGCCGATCGCCTGCAGGCCGCGCTCACCGCCCAGACCGCCCAGGACGACGACCTGTCCATCACCGTGACCCGCTACCCGGACGAGGCGGCGGCGCGGGCGGCCGTCGCGGCCGGCGACGTCGAGGCCGCGATCGTGGACGACGCGAAGGTCATCTCCACGACCGTGCTCGGCGGCAGGTTCGCCGTCGCCCTGGACACCGCCCACCGGATGGTCACCACCGAGCACAACCTCACCACGGCCGGCCTCGACCCGGCCAAGGTGGCCCAGGCCCAGCAGGTGGCGCCGATGGCGCGGGTCACGCTCAACGGCACCGGCGAGGACGCCGACGTCCGGTCGGTCATCGCGATGGCCCTGGTCGTCATCCTGTTCATGTTGCTGATCCAGATCTGCACGTGGGTGGCGATGGGCGTGGTCGAGGAGAAGGGCAGCAGGATCGTGGAGATCCTGCTCACCGCCCTCCGCCCCTGGCAGTTGCTGGCGGGCAAGGTGCTCGGCCTCGGAGTGCTCGGCCTGTTCCAGCTCGTCGTCATCGCCGCGGTGGGCCTGACCGCCGCGCAGGTCTCCGGCGCGGTGCCGCACCTGCCCGACGGCACCTACGGGGTGGTCGCCGGAGTGGTCGTGTGGTTCCTGCTCGCCTACGCCTTCTACGCCGCGATGTACGCCGCCATCGCCTCGCTGGTGTCCCGGCAGGAGGAGCTCAGCGGCGTGCTCACCCCGGCCACGATGCTCATGACGGCGTCCTACCTGGTGGGCTTCTTCGCCGTCGGGTCACCGGACGGCGGGCTGACGCATGTGCTGTCGCTCGTCCCGCCGTTCTCCTCCCTGGTCATGCCGGTGCGGGCCGCCGTCGTGCAGGTGCCGCTGTGGGAGACCGCGCTGGCGATGGGTTTGATGGTGGTGGCCGCCGCGGCGGTGCTGTACGCCGGCGGGCGCGTCTACCAGCGGGCCGTGCTCCGTACGGGCGCCAGGGTGCGGTGGGGTGAGGTCCTGCGCCGCTCGTCCTGACGGCCCGGCCGAGGCCCCGCGCGGGCCTCGGCCGGTGCCCTTCGCGGGGGACTCGCGCGGGGCTCCGGAGAGCCGGGAGGAGCCGCAGGAGGGCCGGGCCTCGCGGTGGACCTGCCGAGTTGCGGACATCCCCCGATGTGCGGTGAGCTGATGTGTCCGCACAAGGGGGATTAGAGATTGACCGGCTTCGACCAGCAACTGACGATCACCACGCGACGCCTGCTCCTGCGCCCCTTCGGCCCGGAGGACGCCGACCGGGTGCGCACGGTCATCGAGTCGGGCGCCCGGTTCCTGCCGCCCGGCGTGCCCGGTCACCTCTCCGGCGTCTCCCAGTGGCTCTCGTACGGCGTGCACGAGCTGTGGCGGTCCGGCCAGGGCATCCACCTGGCCATGGTCGCCGAGGGGACGATCGTCGGGGCGATCAGCCTGTTCAAGACCGTCTGGGGCGCGGGCACGGCCGAGGTGGGCTACGGCGTGCACCCCGCCCACCGCGGCCGCGGCTACGCGCCCGAGGCCGTCACCGGGCTGACCGAGTGGGCACTCACCAAGGGGGGCCTGCGGCGCGTCGAGCTGCGCGCGAACCTCGACAACACCGCCTCGCTGCGGGTCGCGGAGAAGGCGGGGTTCACCCGCGAGGGGCTGCTGCGCGGCGGGGGATTCGAGGAGGACGGCCCGCACGACCTGGTCGTGTTCGGACTGCTGGACCGCGATCTGTCGATGGGGCCGCCCACGGTGAGCGGCCGCGGCTTCGGCACCGGGGTCCGTCTTGAGAGCGATCGGCTGATCCTGCGCCCGTTCACCGGCACCGACGCCGGCGACGTCTTCGCGGCGGTCGACGGCGACCCTGAGATCCACCGCTGGATGCCCTGGGCCGAGGGGTACGACCTGCAGCGGGCTTACGAGTGGTGCACGAGGTACGCCCACGCCGACTCGATCAACGGCGTGCACTTCGCCATCGAGCCGAAGGCCGGCGGGCGCCTGGCGGGGTCGGCCGGCGTGCAGCGGGCCGACTGGGAGCGCGGCGACGTCGAGATCGGCTACTGGATCTCGCCCTGGGCGCGGCGGCGCGGGTTCGCGCACGAGGCCGCCCGCGCGGTCAGCACGTTCCTGATGATGCGCGGCTTCCACCGCATCACGCTGCTGGCCGCCGTCGGCAACCTCGCCAGCCAGGCCGTGGCGCGCAGGGCCAGCTTCACCGAGGAGGGGGTGCTGCGCCAGGCCCTGCCCATCTCGGGGGGCATCTCCGACGCGGTGCTGTTCAGCCTGCTCAAGAGGGAGGTGCTGTGATGCGCCCCGCCCGGCTTCGCCGCCGCCGGAGCCTCGTCCCCTCGTCCGGCCGCGCCGGCTGACCGGCCGTCACACATCCGGATGCCCCCGCTCCGGCCCGCCGAGTCCCGCTCGTTCCGGCCGGCCCGTACGGCTGGCTGCGGTACGTGCCTGGGCCGTTTCCCTGGGTACGTAACGCCCGCGACCCGGAGGGCCATGAACGGATGGTCTGGGTTCTCCCAAAAGGTGAGCAAAGGCATGTCCAAGTGTTGACAGATTCAGATATCCTCGCGACCCGACCAGATAACCGCAGGTCAAAGGATCGGAGATCCATATGAAGCCGCCGCTTCTGCTCATAGGGCACGGGGCCCACGATGACACCGGCGCGGCAGAGTTCGGCCGCTTCGTCCATCGGCTGCGGTGCCGGCTCGACCAGGTGGCGGCCGACGTGTCCGGCGGTTTCGTCGCCCGCGGCAGGCCGTCGCTCGGCGACTCGGTGACCTCGCTCATCGCCCGAAGGCACCACCGTCTGGTGGCCGTTCCGCTGGCGCTCGGTGACAATGGTGACATTCCCGCCGAGATCGCCCGGGCCCAGGTCGTCCACCCGACGCTGAGCTGCGACCTCGCCCGGCCGCTCGACGCCTCGCCGCGGCTGCTGGCCCTGATGGCCGAGCGCCTGGCCGACGCGCTCGCCGAGATGCCGCGCCTGGCGTCGGTCCCCACGGGCGAGGCCTCGTCGCGCCATGCCCCGGTGTGGGTGGGCGACGAGCACGGCGACGGCGTCTTCGAGCCCATCTCGCCCGCCGAGACCGCCGTGGTGCTGGTCGGGCACGGCTCCGCCGACACGGCGGCCAACGCCGAGGTGCACCGGGTGTCCCGCCTGTTCTGGGAGACGCACGCGCCCGAGCTGCTGACCGTCGAGACCGCCTACGTGTCCGACGCCCCGCCGAGCGTGGCGCAGGGCATCGAGCGCTGCCGCCGCCTCGGCGCCCGGCGGGTCGTCGTGCTTCCCTACCTGCTGTTCGCCGGCAGTGTGCTCGAGCGCATCTGGGCCGAGGCCCTGGCCTACGCCGCCGGGCACCTCGATCTCGACGTGCGCTGCGCCGAGGTGATCGGCGACTGCGAAGGGCTCGCCGACCTGATCATCGACCGGTACGAGGAGGCGCTGGGCGTGGCCCGCGAGGGCGGCTCCGCCCCCGCCGCTCCGCTGCTCCTGGACCCTCCGGGCCGCGAGACGACGGACCGGGAGCCGCCGTCCCTGGAGGAGCTCGACGAGCTGGAAGAGCTGGAGGACCTCGACGAGCTGGCCGAACTCGATGTCCGGCCCGCGGCCGAGGTGATCCAGGAGGCCGGTGCGGACGCCCCGCGTGAGGATGACGTCCTGCGGGTGGGCGCCGCGCACGAGGAGACCCTGCGCGAGGGCGTGGCACGGGGCGGCGGACGGCTCCGCGTGCCGCCGATGCCCGCCATGGCCGGCCAGGAGGCGACGATGGTGGAAGGGCTGGTGTGACCATGGAGGTGACGGTGCCGGGTCCGGTGCTGGAGCGGACGCTGGCCGCGATCGGCCCCGCCGACCAGGAGGCCATGCGACTGGCGCGGGCCCACCAGGACAATCTGACCAAGCCGCGTGGGGCGCTCGGCGTGCTGGAGGAGGTCGCCGTACGGCTGGCCGGCGCGGCCGGGGCCTGCCCCCCGCCGCCGCCCTCGCCCGCCGCCCTCGCGATCTTCGCCGCCGACCACGGCGTCCACGCCCAGGGCGTGAGCCCCTGGCCGCAGGAGGTCACCACCCAGATGGTGGCGAACTTCCTGGCCGGCGGCGCGGTGGCGAACGCCTTCGCCGCCCAGGTCGGCGCGTCGGTCACCGTGGTCGACATCGGGGTCGCCGCCGACCTTCCCGCGGCGCCCGGGCTGGTCGTGCGTAAGGTCGCCCGCGGCACCGCCGACCTGTCGCTCGGCCCGGCCATGACCTCCGCCCAGGCCGTCGCGGCGCTGGAAGTGGGCATCGCCGTCGCCGGTGAGCTGATCGCCGCGGGCGCCGCGTGCCTGATCACCGGCGACATGGGCATCGCCAACACCACGGCATCGGCCGCGCTCATCTGCGCTTTCACCGGCCAGGACCCCGCGGTGGCCACCGGCAGGGGCACCGGCGTGGACGACGCCACCCTGGACCGCAAGATCGCCATCATCCGCCGCGGTCTCCAGGTCAACGGCATCACGGGCACCACCGGGGGAGGAGCCGACCCGGACGGCACCGAACGAGGGGCCGACCCGGCCGACGCAGCCGAGGCGCTGCGCAGGCTCGCCGCCGTGGGCGGGCTGGAGCACGCGGCCCTGGCCGGGTTCATCCTCGGCGCCGCCGCGGCCCGCGTCCCGGTGATCCTGGACGGCGTCATCGCCGGCTCCGCAGCCCTCGCGGCCTGCGCGCTCTCCCCGGCCGCGGTGGAGTACTGCGTCGCGGGCCACCGCTCGGCCGAGCCCGGGCACGCCCTCGCGCTCGACCACCTCGGCCTGCGCGCCCTGGTCGACCTGGAGCTGCGGCTCGGCGAGGGCACCGGCGCGCTGCTGGCCTACCCCCTGGTCGGTGCGGCCGTCCGCGTCATGCACGAGGTCGCCACCTTCGACTCCGCCGGCGTCACCGACAAGAACACCCAGACCGCCGCGGGGTGACGTCCGGGCTCCCATGCCGCCCGGACACCCTCGACGCGCGGGACTCGCGATGGCCGCGCATCGCCGGCGCCCTGCCCGGCGGTGTGCGGCCGCGTCGATGTCGCCAGGACTCTGCCGACGATGCGGTTAAATGGTGACATTCTGCGATTTCGGCGTGATTGGACCATGATGCGCTACGGCCCGATGTTCGGTCCCGACATCACGTTCCTCGGCGTGCCGCGCTGTGACCTCGGTGACCCGGAGAGCTTCGCGGGAGCGGACATCGTGATCGTCGGAGCCCCGTTCGACGGCGGCACCAGCAACCGTCCCGGCGCCAGGTTCGGCCCGGCGGCCCTGCGGCAGGCGTGCTACCTGCCGCACGACGGCTCCCGGCCCAGCCTCGCGCTGCGCGTCGACCCGCTGCGCGACCTCACGGTCCTGGACGCCGGTGACGTCGAGTGCTACTCGGGCGACATCGAAACGTCGATCGCCGCCATCGAGCAGGCCGTGTACACGATCGCGGCCTCCGGCGCGACCCCGCTCGTCCTCGGCGGGGACCACACCGTCGCCCTGCCGGACGCGCGCGGCGTCGCCCGCCACCACGGGTTCGGCCGGGTGTCGATGATCCACTTCGACGCGCACGCCGACACCGGGAACATCGAGTTCGGCCACCTGTACGGGCACGGCCAGCCGATGCGCAGGCTCATCGAGTCCGGGGCGCTGCGCGGCGACCGGTTCCTGCAGATCGGCCTGCGCGGTTACTGGCCCGGCCCCGAGACGCTGGACTGGATGGCCGGGCAGCGCATGCGCTCCTACGAGATGACCGAGATCGTGGAACGCGGGCTGACCGAATGCCTGACCGAGGCGTTCGCCATCGCCACCGACGAGTGCGACGGGGTGTTCCTGTCGGTGGACATCGACGTGTGCGACCCCGGCCACGCGCCCGGCACCGGGACGCCCGAGCCCGGCGGCCTGTCCGCCCGCCAGCTCCTCGACGCCGTCCGGCGCATCTGTTACGAGCTCCCCGTGGTCGGGATGGACGTGGTCGAAGTGGCCCCGCCGTACGACCACGCCGACATCACCGCCTATCTCGGCAACCGCGTCGTGCTGGAGGCCCTGTCCGGCATCGCGCGCAGGCGCGCGGTCGCGTCCGGCGGCGAGCCCTGGGATCCGCGCGCGCCACTGCTGTCCGGCCGGCGAACCGTGCCCCCCACCGTGCCGGGCCTGTAGGTTTACTCCACGGATTACGGGTCTTGCCTCTTCCTGGGAAAGGGAACACCGTCCCATGTCGTCGCCCTACCTGCTCGGTCTGCGCCTCAACGGCAGGCGCGTTCTCGTCGTCGGCGGCGGGCGCGTGGCCCAGCGCAGGGTGCCCACCCTGCTCCAGGCCGGCGCGTCGGTCACTCTCGTCTCGCCGAGCCTGACACCGGCGCTCGACGATCTCATCGCCGACGGCCGGATCACCTGGGTCCGCCGGCGCTACCAGGTCGGCGACTGCGACGGCGCGTGGCTGGTGCAGGCGTGCACCTCCGACCGCTCCGTCAACGCCGCGGTGGCCGCCGAGGCCGAGGCCAAGCACATCTGGTGTGTGCGCGCCGACGACCGCGACGCCTCCGCCGCCTGGACACCGGCCAGCGGGCGGGTGGACGAGATCAGCGTGGCCATCACCGCGGGCGGCGACCCGCGCCGCGCCGCCGGCATCAGGGACGCCGTGGTCGAGGCGCTTCGCGACGGCACGGTCGGCGCCCGGCGCAACCGCAGCAAGCCGGTCGGCGTCGCCCTGGTCGGCGGCGGCCCCGGCGACCCCGGGCTGATCACCGTCCGTGGCCGTCAGCTTCTCGCCCAGGCCGACGTGGTCATCGCCGACCGCCTCGCCCCCCGCCCTCTGCTGGACGAGCTCGCCCCGGACGTCGAGCTGATCGACGCCGCGAAGATCCCGTACGGGCGCTATCTCGCCCAGGAGAAGATCAATGAGCTGATGATCGAGCACGCGCGGCAGGGACGCTTCGTCGTCCGGCTCAAGGGCGGAGATCCCTACGTCTTCGGCCGCGGCGGCGAGGAGGCCCTGGCCTGCGCCCGGGCCGGCATCCCGGTCATCGTGGTGCCCGGCGTCACCAGCGCGGTGGCCGTGCCCGCCGCCGCCGGCGTGCCGGTGACCCACCGCGGGGTCAGCCAGGAGTTCCACGTCATCTCCGTCCATGTCGCGCCCGACGATCCGAAATCAACTGTTGACTGGGCGGGACTGGCGAGATCCACGGGAACCCTGGTACTTCTGATGGCTGTCGAACGAATAGCCATGATCGCTGACACACTGCTACGCGAGGGACGTTCGCCGGAAACCCCCGTGATGGTGGTACAGGACGGTACTCTTCCGACCCAGCGCGCTCTTTATGCCAGTCTTTCCACGGTGGCGGAGCGAGTGACCGCCGCTGGGACGCGGCCTCCGGCGATCGTGGTCGTCGGCGACGTCGTCAGGGTCGGCCAGGAGATCGAAATGGTTCGAGCGGAGCGGGTTCCGTGAAATCGGCTGCGAACAAGACCGCACGCGCCGACGGACAGACCGAGCGGTCGGGTGAAGCGGTGATGGGCGGCGAGACCCACGAGGCCCCGGAGGTCCCGGAGGCCCCGCAGGAGCAGACGATAACGTTCCAAGCGCTCCAGCCCGGGGACGAGGGCCCGGGTTCCACCGCGCCCGTTGACGTTCCGGAAGATGCCGGGGACACCGCGCCGGGTGGCGAGGCCGCCGATGCCGCAAGCGCCGGTGGATCGGGCGGCGAGGGCGCCTCCGCCCCCGCGGAAGACCTGCCACGCGTCGAGGCCGGGGAGCCGTCCGACGCGGACGCCGAAACCACGCGACCCGCCGAGCAAGGCCGGGATGCCGAGAACGCAGGGGGAGGGGCCGCCCCGGAAGAGGCGTCCGGCGAGACGGTGGGCGATCTGTTCCGCCCCGCCCATGCCGTCTCCTCCGGTGCGGCTCCCGGCAGCCTGTTCCAACCCGCGCAGGGCCTTCCCTCGGGTACGACTCCGCGCAGCCTGTTCCAGCCCGCGCAGGAGGGCTCTTCCAGTGGAAGCCCCGGCAGCCTGTTCCGTCCGGCGCAGGACACCGCGGTGGAAGAGACGGGCGGCAGCCTGTTCGAGCCGGCCCGGCACGACCGGCAGGACACCCGGAACGCCACAGGCACCCAGAACGCTCCGGACACCGGTGACGCCACCGGCTCGCAGTCCCTCCAGGGCGCCGGGAACGCCGCCGGCCCACTGGACTTCGGGATCCTCCAGGACGTCCACGACACCTGGGATGCCTGGGACACCGGGCAGACCGTCCCGGACGCCGATGACGCACCGGCCACCTCGCCGGCGGCGGACACCGCTGTGCACGAGGAAGCACCGCACATCACCGCGGAGCCTGCCACAGAGGCAGAGCACGGGCCGGACGACGACCTCGCGGCTGATTCCGTCTCGCCCGCCGAGTTGGCGTCCCCGGCCGCCGCGGAAGTCCAGGAAGACGCCATAGCCCAGGAGGACACCGAAGCTCGGGAAGACGCCGACGTCGGCGAGGACGCCGAAGCGCGGGTGGGCGCTGAAGCGGAGCCGGACGCGGTGGCGTCCGTGGACGCGGAGGCGCGAACGGAGCCGGAGGCGCCGGCCGGTACCGCGTCACGCCATGACCCCGCCTGGCCCGACCCCGTCACCCGGGCCGATCCGGAGTCCGGCGCCGATCAGCTCAGGCGGGTACGCGAAGTGCCGCTGCCCAAGCCGGTGTCACGGGCGCTCAGCGCGGCGCTCGCCGGGCTGCGCGACAGCGTCGGCGGCGTACGGCTGGGCCTGGAGGTGCCCGGCGTCGACGAGGCCCGCAAGGCGCAGACCGAGATCCTCGCCCAGATCCAGGACTACGTCATCCCGCGGGTGCACATGAGCACCGCGCCGGCATTGGTCGCCGTCGTCGGCTCCACCGGGGCGGGCAAGTCCACCCTGGTCAACACCCTCGCCGCCGCCAAGGTGAGCACGACGGGCGTCCGGCGCCCCACGACGGGCACCCCCGTCCTGGTCTGTCACCCCGACGACGGGGAGTGGTTCGCGAAGGGCGAGGTGCTCGGCGGGCTGGTGCGCGTCGACCGTCCGACGCCCGGAAGCGGCCTGGAGAGCCTCGTTCTGTCCTCCAGCGAGCGACTGCCCCCCGGGGTGGCGCTGCTCGACACCCCCGACATCGACTCGGTGGAGGAGTCCCATCACGCGATGGCCCAGCGCATGCTGGACGCCGCCGACCTGTGGGTCTTCGTCACCACCGCCACCCGCTACGCCGACGCGCCCGCGTGGAACCTGTTACGGCTGGCCAAGGAGCGCGGCGCGCGCATCGCGATCGTGCTCTCCCGGGTGCCGCCCAAGTCCCGGGACGTGATCGACAAGCACTTCGCCCGGATGCTGCAGGAGTACGGCCTCGGCGAAGTGGAACGGTTCGTGGTCAACGAGACCACGATCACCGCGGGGCGCCTGCCCGAGCAGGAGATCTCGGAGCTGCGCATGTGGCTCACCGAGCTCTCGGTGGACGACCAGCGCCGCGAGCAGGCGGTCAAGGCCACGCTGGACGGTGTGCTGAACAGCTTCCGCAGCCGCGTCCCGGCACTCGCGCGGCACATGGAGGCGCAGGTCGCGCTCCGCGCCGAGCTGCGCACCGACGTGGACGCCGCCTACATGGGCGCGCTGGCCGAGATCGACGACGCGTTCGGCGACGGCTCGCTGCTGCGCGGCGAGGTCCTCGCCCGCTGGCAGGACTTCGCCGGGTCGGGCGACCTGATGAAGACCCTGCACCTGCGCCGTCCCGGCAGGCAGGCCGCGAAGTCCGCCCAGCAGGCGCCCGCGCGTCTGCACGCCTTGCGGGCGGCGCTCCGCTCCGCCCTGGAGGCCGTGATCGTCTCCGCGGGCCAGCGGGCGGCCGAGGAGGTCGTGCTGCGCTGGCGCCAGCGGGACGGCGCGGGCGAGCGCCTGGCCGACACGCCGGGGCTCGGCCGGCCGTCGGAGGAGTTCGCCCGCCGGGTCGGCCGCACCGTGGGTGCCTGGCAGGAGCACGTGATCGGGTTGATCCGCTCCGGCGGGGTGACCAAACGGTCGGTCGCCAAGCTCGTCGGCTTCGACGAGGAGGCCCTGTCGATGGTCTTCGTGATGGGCCTGCTCGGCTACGGCAACTCCGACGTCGCGGCCGTCTCCGGCACGGGCACGCTCCCGGAGCGGCTGCTTCGCGGAGTGCTCGGCGCCGAGGCGCTGCGCAGCATCGGCACCAAGGCGCGCAGCGACCTGCGGGCCCGCGTCAGTGTGCTGTTCGACGAAGAGACGTTCAGATACGTGCAGGTGCTCGACGAGGTGGGCATCCCCGACGAGGCCGCGGCCAAGCGGCTCTACCAGGCAACGTACAACCTTGAGGTCGCCCGATGAGTGTCAGCGTCCGTGCCGCGACGACCGAGCCGCGTAACGACCTGGGGCACCGGCTCTCCGCGCTGTCCAAGATCGTGGAGCTCGGGCCGGGCAGGGTCGATCCCGCGCTCATCAGCGAGGCCGGCCGGCTGCTGCTGCGCGCGGGCGACCGGCTCAAGCTCTCCGGTGAGCACACCGTCGTCGCGCTGGCGGGCGGTACGGGCAGCGGCAAGTCCTCGCTGTTCAACCGCATCTCCGGGCTGGAGCTGTCCCCGACCGGGGTACGCCGCCCGACGACCGCCCGCACCCACGCCTGCGTGTGGGGCCTGGACGGAGCGGGTCCGCTGCTCGACTGGCTCCAGGTGCAGTGGCGCCACCGGTTCGCCCGCGCCAGCGCCCTCGACCGGGGCGAGAGCCAGCTCCACGGCCTGATCCTGCTCGACCTGCCCGACCACGACTCGATCAGGGCGCTCACCGACCACGAGGCCGACCGCCTGATCCAGGTGGCCGACCTGATCGTGTGGGTTCTCGACCCGCAGAAGTACGCCGACGCCGCCACGCACACCAAGTACGTCTCGGAGCTGGCGGGGCACGAGGCGGTCACCGTGTTCGCGCTCAACCAGGCCGACAAGCTGGCGCCCGAAGAGCTCGCCGAGTGCGTGGTCGACCTGTCCGACCTGCTCAAACGCCAGGGCGTGCAGCATCCGCGCATCGTGCCCACCTCGGCCACCACCGGGCGGGGGGTGAACAGCCTCAAGAGCGTGCTGGCCGAGTCGGTCGTCCAGCGGCGCGCCGCTGTCCAGCGCCTGGAGGCCGACGTCAACCGGATCATGGTGAAGTTCGCCAAGGTGATGCCGGCGCCCGAGGCCATGGCCGTGCAGCCCACCGTCGACCTCGCCCGGCAGGAAGGGCTCACCGACGCGCTGTGCGACGCGGTGGGCGTACCGGCCGTGGGTGAGGCCATGGAGAACGTCTACGGCGTGCGCTCCATCGACTGGGTCGGCTGGCCGCTTGCCCGGTGGGCGGCGCGGCTGCGTCCCGACCCGCTGAACAGCCTGCGCCTGGGCAACATCCGCGACGAGATCAAGACGGTGACCGCGGCCTCGGTGAGCGCCCAGCCGGCGGAGGTCGAGAACGCCGTCCAGGCGCTCGCCGACGTTCTCGGCTCCGGCATGCCGGAGGCATGGCGCAACGGTGTCAGGGACGCCGCCCGCGCCCAGCTCGGCAAACTTCCCGAAGTGCTGTCCAAGGAGCTCGCCGAGATCGCGCCCAGCCTCGACCGTGTGCCGCGCTGGTGGTGGCTGCTGAAGATCTGGCAGTACCTCCTCGTCGTGCTGTTCGTCGCGGGGGTCGGCTGGGCCGGCGCCATCCTGGCGTACGGCGTGTTCAAGGTCGGCCAGGCGCCGGCCGATCTGCTGGGCGACGTCTCGACGCTGCCATGGCTGGGGCTGATGATGGTCAGTGTGCTCGGGCTCGGCCTGCTTTCGGCGATCGCCAGCCGCAACTTCGTGGTCCTGGGTGCGGGGGCCGAGCGCGAGCAGCTCGAACGCGAGATGCGGCGGCGGATCTCCGTGGTGTCCAAGGAGATGGTCATCCAGCCGGTGGAGCAGGAGCTCGGCCGTTACAACGAGTTCTTCGCCGCTCTCGCCGTCGCCCGCCGCTGACCTCGGCCCGGCCCAGCCCGTGCCCCACCAGGCCGGCCGGATCGCCCGGCCATGAGTCGCGGGGTGCGGGGCGGCCATCGGGATCCGCGCAGGTGAAGGCGCGAGGCAGAGCACACTCGTGCAGCTCCTCGGCCCGGTCCCTTCCGTAGGAGAATCGGTGATCGGTTCATGTGGCGGCCGAGTAGGCAGCAGAACCTGCTGATGGCCGCGTCGACGGTGGGTCGCTAGGAGGTAGGGGGCACCTGCCCGGCCCCCGGCCATGACCACCACGCGGGCGAGGTTGCGTTCGATCGTGATCGGATGGTCGCGCCCCGGCGTTGCCACGGGCCTGATCATGGTCATCCTTCCCTCGGTCCACCGAAGCCGCCCGGAAACGGTGCGGCACGCGGCCGGCGCCGCGGGTACTCCACCGGATCGGCCCGGTCCTGGGGGATGACCTGCCGGTGGGCTGGTGGGGCGTCCCTTCGTCCACAGGTGTGCGATCGGCGTCGTGCTCTGTCCACAGAATGTGGTTCGGTAACCGCGGGGCGTGATGGGCCGGGTCAGACTGACTCCCGTGCCGGTGGAGCGGGTCCGCCGGTCCGCCATGGGAGGCACGATGAACGACACCTACATCACGCTGGTCGGCAATGTCAGCGCCGAGCCGCGGCAGTACGACTGCAGTGACGGGTCCCGGGCCACCTCGCTCCGGCTCGCCTCGACGCGTCGTGTGTTCGACAGGGCGTCCCAGACCTGGCACGACGGTGAGACCACCTTCTACGCGGTGCGGTGTTACCGCACCCTCGCCGAGAACGTCGCCCGGTCGGTCCGGCTGGGGCAGCCCATCGTCGTGTACGGCAAGCTCCGCATCCGGTCCTACGAGCGCGATGGCCAGCGCCGCACCTCGGCGGAGGTCGAGGCCACCTCTGTCGGGCATGACCTGCGGCGGGGCGTGAGCACCTTCCAGCGGCCGCAACGCGGCCCCTCTTCTCCCGCCCTCGATCAGGCCGCCCACGAGCATCTCGTCGCCGCACCCCACACGCGCTTTCCCGCCGCCGCCGATGGCCACCTGACGGCGCTTCCCGGTGGGCCACCCACAGCCGCTCCCGGCGATCGGGCGCCGGCTCCGGTCGCCGATGCTCCCTTCGCGATCCCCTTCGCAGAGCCCGCGGTGGCATCCGAGTGGGACCCCACCCTCCCGGCCGCCCAAGCGCCGCCGCCCGACTGGGACCCCGCGGAGCCGTCCGCCATGGCCGAGCCCTTCCCTGAGGCCGAGGTGGCCACGGCGGCCGAGCGGGCCCCGCTGAGCCCGGCCGAGACCGGCGCCCCGCAATGGGTCGCCCCCTTCGCCACCGACCCCGTCGCCGCCTGACGGTGATGAGGGAGGTGAGTGCCTCCTGAGGGCTGCCCCGCTGTCTGACACCTCCTATCCGACCTCGGCCCCGGCCGCCCGCCGCCGGGAGACCCGGATCGCCGCGCTGGTGAAGCGGGCGGTGAGTTGAGGCACCGGGCGCGCATGATTCGTCCTGAGATCGGCTTCGGGCTGCGGGACGCGGATCGCCGAGGCCCTCAGACCTGGCTGACGCCGCCGTCCACATAGATCTCGGCGCCGGTCATGAAAGTGCTGGCACCGGAGGCGAGGAAGACGACCGCGTCGGCGATCTCCTCCGGGCGGCCCAGCCGGTTCATCGGCACACCGGAGGCGAGGTCCTTGAGCAACCGCTCCGCGCCCTCGGCGTCGGGGGCGAGGCCGCTGAGGCCGGGGGTCTCGATCGGCCCGGGCGCGATGCTGTTGACCCGGATCTCGCGGCCCACGAGCTCGGCCGCCCAACTACGGGTGAAGGAGCGCAGGGCCGCCTTGCTGGCGGCGTAGACACTGAACGCCGCGGCCGCCTTCACGTCGATGTTGGAGCTGGTGATCACGATAGAGGCCCCGCGGTTGAGGAGAGGAAGCACCGCCTGAACGGTGAACAGAGTGCCGCCGACGTTGGTGTTGAAGGTGTCGGCGTAGTGCTGCCAGGTGATCTCGCCGAGCGTGGCGAACTCACCGCCGCCGGCGTTGGCGAACACGATGTCCAGCCCGGCGCCGCGGTCCCGGATCGCCGCGGCGACCCGGCCGAGGTCGGTCAGCGTGGCCACGTCGGCCTGCACGCCGATGGCGTTCTCCCCGATCTCGGCGACGGCGGCGTCGAGCGCCGCCTGCCGCCGGCCGGTCAGGAAGACGTACGCGCCTTCGGCGGCGAGGCGGCGGGCCGCCGCGAGGCCGATGCCCGAGGTGGCGCCGGTGACGAGGGCGGTCTTGCCGGTGAGCTGTCCCATGGTCGTTTCTCCTTCGTTCGCTTCATGAGGGCGGCCGGCTCGCGCCATGCGCCGGAGCGGCAGGCCGGATGAGCCGGGGTTTCGCCGGTGCGTTGCGCACATCCGATCGCTCGGGTGGCGGAACGCCTGATCTGGACGTGTATCGGCCGACTACGTGGCGGAGGCGCTGAGTCCTGCCCCGTCCCGATTTCTGTATCGATCGGTACACAAGTCGGAACGTTATCACGTGTGCGGACACTTCTGTACCGATCGGTTAAGGTGAGGTGCGACACTACGCCGGAGACGGGAATGGCAGAGAAGATTCGGGAGCGCGGCCGTCCGAGAGCCTTCGACGCGGACGTGGCGCTCGACCGGGCGATAGAGGTGTTCTGGCGGCAGGGCTACGAAGGCGCCTCGCTCAGCGACCTCACCGACGCCATGGGCATCAGCCGGCCGAGCATGTACGCCGCCTACGGCAACAAGGAGGAGTTGTTCCGCCTGGCCGTCGCGCGCTACGCCGAGGCCGACATGGCCTACGCGCGGGAAGCGCTCGCGGAGCCGACGGCTTACCAGGTGATCGAGAAGTTCCTGCGAGCGAACGCCGACGCGCTCACCAGGGCCGACCGCCCATCAGGGTGCCTTTCCATCCAGGGAGGCCTGTCCACCGGCAGTGACGGCGGCAGCATCGCCCGGTTCCTCGCCGCGAGCCGGCTCGCCGGCGAGCAGGCCCTGGCGGAACGCCTGTCCCGAGCGGTGGATGAGGGGGACCTGCCGGCCGGGACCGATCCGGCGGCCCTGGCCCGCTATGTCATGGTCGTCAGCGAGGGCAACGCCGTCCACGCCGCGGCCGGCGTCGACCGGGCGAGCCTGCACGCCACCGTGGAGATCGCTCTGCGCGCCGTCCCCCGAAGTGCCGGTGACGCGGAAGCGGGCGTGTGACCGCATCGCATACAGGGTGTCCTTGCGCCGCTCCACTGGCACGAGCCGCTCGCGTGCGCCGGCGGCCGGGTCGCCTGAAGGGGGCAGCCGGCGGTGGGGCCGGGGTGTGACGTTGCGCTGGGGGGAGTGGGCTGGTGCTGTGCCGCGCCCCAGAGGTCCCACAGTGGTGCGCGCGTGCGTGGGCGCGGAGGGTGAGTGCTGGGGCGCGCGAGGTGGGTGTGCTCGGGGGATGATCAGGTCCAGATGATGCCCCGCACCATGGCTGCTCCTTTCCCCGGGCCCGCTCGACGGCGAGCGGGTGTGACGAGGCCGACACTCCGCGTCGGCCGGACAGCCAAAGGTAGCGGTTCCCGTCGCGGGCCGCACACCGTGCGACTATTGTGTTACACATCGTGAGGCTAGGAGTCGGGGCGGCGAAGCGGTCCGGATAGATGTGAGCGTTGGGGGATGCGATGACGGCGTCCGGTGAACTCTCGGCAGAGCCGCGAGACGGCATGCTGTCGCTCGCCGACCGATGGCCCTTGCTGGCCCAGCCCGCAGCCCTGGTCGCCTACCTCTGCGGCACGGTGGCCCTCGCGCTCGGCGTGGCGGTCTGCCTGGCGGCCTCGACCCCGTTCCGGTGGCCGGAGCTGCTCACATTCCTGGCGTTGATGGCCTGCGGGGCCGTCTGCATCGAAGCGACCCGGCGGCTCGGCATGCCGGCCGGGGTCTCACGTGACCTGCTGTCCGCCTGGTGGCTGCCCGCCGCGTTCCTGCTGCCACCGGTCTACGCACTGCTGGCGCCGCTGCCGCTGCAGTTCCTGCTGCAGATGCGCGTGCGGCAGACCGTTCTGTACCGGCGGGTGTTCAGCGCCGCCGCCATCGGCCTGGCCGCGGGCACCGCCTCGATGATCTTCCATGCGGCGGCCTCGGGCGACGCGGACGTGCCGCTCGGCTCAGGCGGCGCGCTCGCGGCGGCGGTGGCGTGCGGCGTGATCTTCACCGTGCTCAACACCGCGCTGATCGCCATCGCGCTGTACGTCTCCGATCCCGGCAACACCCGCTGGCGGGAGGCCCTGTGGGACCGCGAGCGCGTCCTGCTCGACGTGGTGGAGCTGTGTCTCGGCGTGCTGGTGGCCATCGCCTGCGCCCTGAGCCCGCTTCTGCTGCTGCTCACCCTGCCCCCGGTCGTGCTGCTGCAGCGCAGCCTGCTGCACGCCCAGCTCACCGCCGCCGCCCGCACCGACGCCAAGACCGGGCTGCTCAACGCCACGGCGTGGCAGTGTGAGGCCGACACCGAGATCGTCCGGGCCCGGCGCACCGGTGAGACGCTCGCCCTCCTGATCGTCGACATCGATCACTTCAAGCGGGTCAACGACACCTACGGCCATCTGGTCGGCGACCAGGTGCTGGCCGGCGTCGCCGACGCGCTGCGCAGCCAGCTCCGCGACTACGACGTGGTGGGCCGGTTCGGCGGTGAGGAGTTCGTGGTGCTGCTGCCGCGTGCCGACGTGGCCGAGGCCCGCAGGGTCGCCGAGCGGCTGAGATCCCGGGTCGGCCGCGTGGCGATCCCCGTCGAGGACACGATGATCTCGGTGACCGTGTCCGCGGGGGTCGCCGTGATGAGCCTGCACGGCGACGATCTGATCGAGCTGCTCGCCGCGGCCGACCTCGCTCTCTACCGGGCCAAGGAGCTCGGCCGTGACCGCATCTGCCTCCCGGTCGCACCCGAGCCCCCGCCACACGCGCGAGCGGACAACGCCGACGGCGGAATCCCCTAGTCTTGTAGCATGCCCGAGTACATCTATACGATGCAGCGCGTTCGCAAGGCGCACGGCGACAAGGTCATCCTTGATGACGTCACGCTGCATTTCCTGCCCGGAGCCAAGATCGGTGTGCTGGGCCCCAACGGCACTGGTAAGTCCACGCTGCTGCGCATGATGGCCGGCCTCGAGCAGCCGTCCAACGGCGATGCGCGGCTCATGCCCGGCTTCACCGTCGGCATGCTCCAGCAGGAGCCGCCGCTGAACGAGTCCAAGACCGTGCTGGGCAACGTGCAGGAGGGCGTCGCCGAGACGCTGGCCATGCGCGCCCGGTTCGAGGAGATCGCCGAGCTGATGGCGACCGACTACAGCGACGCGCTCCTCGACGAGATGGGCAAGCTGCAGGAGGCGCTGGACCACCGCAACGGGTGGGACGTCGACAGCCAGCTCGAGCAGGCGATGGACGCTCTCCGCTGCCCCCCGCCGGACGCCGACGTCACCAAGCTGTCCGGTGGCGAGCGCCGTCGTGTGGCGCTGTGCAAGCTGCTGCTCGAGCAGCCCGATCTGCTGCTGCTGGACGAGCCCACCAACCACCTCGACGCCGAGAGCGTCCAGTGGCTGGAGCAGCACCTGGAGAAGTACCCCGGCACCGTCCTGGCCGTCACCCACGACCGTTACTTCCTGGACAACGTCGCCGGCTGGATTCTCGAGCTCGACCGTGGCCGCTGCTTCCCGTACGAGGGCAACTACTCCACCTACCTGGAGCAGAAGGCCGCCCGTCTCAAGGTCGAGGGGCAGAAGGACGCCAAGCGCAAGAAGCGCCTGGAGGAGGAGCTCCAGTGGGTGCGCTCCAACGCCAGGGCCCGCCAGACCAAGAGCCGGGCGCGTCTGCAGCGGTACGAAGAGATGGCCGCGGAGGCCGACAAGTACCGCAAGCTCGACTTCGAGGAGATCCAGATCCCGCCGGGTCCGCGCCTCGGCACCACGGTCATCCAGGCACACGACCTGACCAAGGGCTTCGGTGACCGCCTGCTGATGGAGAACCTGTCGTTCGACCTGCCGCGTAACGGCATCGTCGGCATCATCGGCCCGAACGGCGTCGGTAAGACGACCCTGTTCCGCATGATCATGCAGGCCGAGAAGCCCGACAGCGGCGACATCACCGTCGGTGAGACCGTCAAGATCTCCTACGTGGACCAGGGCCGCAGCAACATCGACCCGGCCAAGAACGTCTGGCAGGTCGTCTCCGACGGGCTGGACCACATCAAGGTCGGCCACGTCGAGATGCCCTCGCGGGCCTACATCGCGGCCTTCGGTTTCAAGGGCCCCGACCAGCAGAAGCCCGCGGGCATCCTGTCCGGCGGCGAGCGCAACCGCCTCAACCTGGCGCTCACCCTCAAGCAGGGCGGCAACGTGCTGCTGCTCGACGAGCCCACCAACGACCTCGACACCGAGACCCTGTCCAGCCTGGAGAACGCACTGCTCGACTTCCCGGGCTGCGCGGTGATCACCTCGCACGACCGGTGGTTCCTGGACCGTACGGCCACGCACATCCTGGCGTGGGAGGGCGGCTCCAACTGGTTCTGGTTCGAGGGCAACTTCGCCGACTACGAGAAGAACAAGGTCGAGCGACTGGGCGCCGAGGCCGCGCGCCCGCACAGCGTCACCTACCGCAAGCTCACCCGCGACTGACGCATGGCCGCTCCGGCCCGGGAGTGGTCCTCCACCACCGGGCCGGTCGGCTCGATGCGCCCCTGGCCTTCGGTGCGCGAGGTCCGACGAGGCCGGTACGCCCGGCCCAGTGGGGAGAAACCACAACCGGAGGAGCATTTCTCCACCGTGGTCGGCGCACAAGGAGGACTTTTACTCGCTGTGGGTGGGCTTCTATTCATCAGAGCGGTGAAGTAACCCTCCGCAGTCCCAGCACCGGGTGGAGGGTTGTCCTCCGGATCGGGTGAAGAGTTTTCTCCCCTGGTGCAGACCCACCGGCGCTGGGACGAAGCGCGGAGCCGGCGAGCACGGCACGACTCCGCGGCCGGCGCATCAGGCGGAGCGGAGCCAGACCGCTGTGTCGGGGGCCAGGGTCGTCTCGTCGGGCGTGCCGCTGGACAGCAGGATCTCGCGGTGCGGCGGCAGTGGCACGGGCGCCTCGCCGCAGTTCACCGCGCAGATCAGCTGTCCCCGCTCGAAGACGAGCGTGTCGTCCGGCGAGTCCCGCCAGGCGATGGCCTCCGGCAACGAGGCGCGCAGCGACCGGCGCAGTTCCAGAGCCCGCCGATAGAACGACAGCGTGGAACGTGGGTCCGCCGCCTGCCGCTCCGCCGTGAGCCCGGCCCACCCGGCGGGCTGGGGCAGCCACGGGCGGGCGCCGCCGGGGGAGAACCCGAACGGCTCCGCGGCGCCGGACCACGGCAGCGGCACCCGGCAGCCGTCCCGGCCCGCCAACTCGCCCTTGGACCGGGCGAAGATCGGGTCCTGACGCGCCTCCGGGGGAATATCCTTCACCTCCGGCAGGCCCAACTCCTCCCCCTGGTAGAGATACGCCGATCCGGGCAGTGCCAGCATGGCCAGCAGGGCGGCCCTTCCCCGGGCGAGCCCCGCCTCGGGGTCCAGCGAGCCCTCGCCGTACCGGGTGATGTGGCGCACCACGTCATGGTTGGACAGCACCCAGGTGGGCGCGGTGACCGCGACCAGCGTGTCATCAATGATCTTGCGGAACGCCGTGGCCGACCAGGGCGCCTCCAGCCAGGCGAAGTTGAAGCTCTGGTGCAGTTCGTCCGGGCGGACGTAGAGGGCGAGGTCCTCGGCCGTGTCGGTCCACACCTCGCCCACCGCGGCGCGGTCGCCGGGGTAGGAGTCGAGCACCTTGCGCCACGCGCGATACACCTCGTGGACCTCCGGCCGGCTCCAGACGGGCGAGCGGGACTGGAAGCCCTCGTCCGACGGTGGCACGTCCGGCAGGCCGGCCTCCTTGTACAGGCCCATCGCCACGTCGATGCGGAACCCGTCCACGCCGCGGTCCAGCCAGAACCGCAGGATGTCCAGGAACTCCTGATGGACGTCCTGATTGCGCCAGTTGAAGTCGGGCTGCTCGGGGGCGAACAGGTGGAGGTACCACTGCCCGTCGGGCAGGCGGGTCCAGGCCGGCCCGCTGAACACCGAGGTCCAGTTGTTCGGCGGGGCCTCACCGTCGCGGAAGATGTAGCGGTCGCGCTCAGGGGACCCCGGCCCGGCGGCCAGGGCGGCCTGGAACCAGGGATGGGCGGAGGAGCTGTGGTTGGGCACGACGTCGACCATCAGCCGCAGGCCGTGCGCGTGGGCGTCGGCGACCAGCGCGTCGAAGTCGGCCACCGTGCCGAACAGCGGGTCGACGCCCCGGTAGTCGGCCACGTCGTATCCGCCATCGGCCATCGGGGACGGCTGGAAGGGAGTCAGCCAGATGGCGTCCACGCCCAGCTCCGCCAGATAGGGAAGGCGGGAGCGGATGCCCTCGAGGTCGCCGACACCGTCTCCGGAGGCGTCGGCGAAACTGCGAACGTAGATCTCGTAAACGACGGCGTCACGCCACCAAGGGGATTCCATCACATGTCCTTGGCTGCCCCTCCGGACGGAGGGTTATGCGTTGGGCGGAAGGTCGTGCGTGCGGAGAGGTCACGCCCGATGGCAGGTCGCGTGGTCGGCGATCACGCGTTGACGAGACTGTGCGCGGCGTACTGCAGGTAGGTCCACAGCTCGGCCGACCGCTCCTCGGGAAGTTCGAGGGAGTCCACGGCGTCACGCATGTGCTTCAGCCATGCGTCGCGCTCGGGTTCGCCGATCACGAACGGCGCGTGCCGCATGCGCAGCCGCGGGTGGCCCCGCCGGTCGCCATAGGTCTTCGGGCCGCCCCAGTATTGGATGAGGAACAGCCGCAGCCGCTCTTCGGCCCCGGTGAGGTCTTCCTCGGGGTACAGCGGGCGGAGCAAGGGGTCCTCCGCGACGCCCTGGTAGAAGCGGTGGACCAGACGCTCGAAGGCCTCCGAGCCGCCCACGGCGTCGTAGAAGGACATGGACTCTGCAGGAGTAGCGGACACGGTCTCCAGCCTACTCAGACGACGGCGAGGGCGACGCCCGCCCGGTCGAGCGCCGATTTGACCCGCATGCGCATCTCGCGGGCGACCTCGGCCTGGTGGGCGGGGACGGTCTTCACGGTGATCCGGAAGATCATCGCTTCGGCGGAGATCTGCTCCAGGCCGAAGACCTGCGGCTCCTCCACGATCGCCGTGTCGCGGAAGGTGGGGTCCTCCCAGATCTCCTCGGCGATGCGCTTGAGCAGGTCGCGGATCGCGGCGATGTCGGCGTTGTAGGCCACCGGGACGTCCACCAGCGCGCGCGACCACCCCTGCGACTCGTTGCCGATGCGGGTGATCGTGCCGTTGCGGACGTACCACACACGGCCGTCGGCGTCGCGCAGCCGGGTGATGCGCAGCGTCACGGCCTCGACCGTGCCGACCGCCGTGCCGGTGTCGATCATGTCGCCGACGCCGTACTGGTCCTCCATCAGCATGAACATGCCGGCGATGAAGTCCTTGACCAGCTCTTGGGCGCCGAAGCCCACGGCCACGCCGAGGATGCCGACGCTGGTGAGGATGGGCGTGAGGTTCAGCCCGAAGCGCGCGAGGATCATCATCGCGGCGGTGCCATAGATGACCACGGAGACCAGGCTTCGCAGCACCGACCCCAGGGTCTCGGCCCGCTGACGGCGGCGCTCGGTGAGCAGGGCCGCCGCGCCGTCGGCGACCCCGGCGTTGCGCAGCCGCAGCCGCTCGGGCAGCACGCCGTCGGCCGCGCGCCGGATCACCCGGTCGATCAGCCGGTGCAGCAGCGCCCGCGCGATGAGCGCGGCCACCGCGATGAGGACCACGCTGATCAGCCAGGCCAGCGGTGAGGCCCACCCGGCGGGCAGCCAGTTGAGCAGCAGGGTGCAGGCCACGTCGTCGTTGCCGCCGCTGACGCAGGCGCTGGTCATGGCCTTTCCCATGTCGGAGATCCACGGTACGCCGGGAGACGTTACGGGATTGGGCTCGACAGCGGGCGTCAACACGCGAAGGCACCTCTCGGATCGGGTCGGCCGGCGAAGACAATTATCAGGCCTTGACCTACATGGAACGGTACTTGACCTGATCGCCGTCGCCGGCCGGCCCGGCCGCCGTCACATCACGCCGGGGAAGACGGGAGTGCCCGGGCCCGGGGCCGCGGAGGGCGGGCCCGGGGCACCCCGGTGACGAGCGGCTCGGACGGGACACGCACCCGGAAGCGTGTCCCGCTCCGTTTCCGATCGGGAGTTCCCCGATCACCACCCGGCCGGGGCGAGAGGCCCGGCCGGGTGGTCGTTCATGAAAGCCCTGCGCGTGGTGACACGCGCGAGACGGCCGGAGAAGGCCGTAGGGATACAGAGCCGGCGGGATGCCCAGCGTCCGGGACGGCCGTGTCGCCACGGCCGCCGGACGCTCCGCACCGGGCACCCCGCCGACCCCGAAGAGCCGCGGTGCCCACGGACGGACGGCGGTGACTGCGCTGCACCGCGTCCGTCACGTGTCCTACTCGCTCACCGCGGCCAGCACGCGGGCGACCTTCGTCGCCGCCCCCGCCGGATCGTCGACCTGGTGCATGCGCTCGCCCCACGACCACCAGTAGTAGGCGGGGGTGGCCTGCGGCCGGCAGGTGACGTTCTCGGCGAGACTGGTGGCCCTGGGATTGATCACGCGGACGAACGCCCTTCCTGATTGCGTGTGCACCACCCGGGCGAGCAGCCCCCGAGCGTCGAGTTCGTCGACCAGGCGTTCCAGGTGTTGGAAGCTTTCGTCCACTTCGCGTCATCCTCTCTGCGACCCTTCCACCGGTGATCTCATCGGTGAATCGGTGCTGGTGGGCCAAATCTGACTCACTCGTTGCCGATGGGTCAACGAAGGTTCGGAGGGGCCCGGGTGAGGGGATATTTCAAGTGGGTTGAAAGAACGCCCCCAGAGGGGGACGATCCTATCCCAGCAGGTTCCAGTGTCCTTTCAAGGCCGGTCATTACTGGTCCATCATTCTTGTTAGACGGAGCGTGACATCCTGCGCTGCGTCAGCGCGGATGGGACCGGTCAGGGCGGGCGACCGCTTGACGACCACATGGCAACTGGCCACGAGAGAGGGGCCGGGATGTCCGGCAGGCAGCACAAGGAAACGGAGTTGGCGCGGCGGACTCGTGCGCGAGGCCTGGCGGGCGGGCGCACCATGGCCCGGATCGCCGAGGAGATTTTCGAAGAGTGCGGCCCGCAATTCGGGACAACTCGGATCAAATCTCATCGTCTCGCTCACGGAATCGCTTTGGCCGACGTTGTCGAACAGGTGCGGGCCTTGTTCGAACGCGACGGCAAGCCGATGCCCGGCATTGGTGAGACTCTTCTCAGCGCCTACGAAAGCGGGCTGAAGCGTCCCGGGCCCGAATATCTCCACTACCTGTGTTCCGTCTACCGGGTCGAGCCGGCCGCCCTCGGCTTCGAGGGCCCGTGCATCTGTGGCCACGGCCACCGGATGCCGGGCGTCGTGCGGGGCGGCCAGCAGGATGCCGAGCCTGGTCCTCCCATCGATCCGCGCGAGTTGTGGATCAAGCCGCTCAGCGACCCCTCGACGACGGACGGGGGTGAGGAGGACGAGAACGTGTTACGTAGGACGCTGCTGCAGATCATGGCGGGCGGAGCCGGAGCCGCCGTGCCGCTGACCGCTCCTGTGCTCGGCGCCGCCGACGGCATCCGTCGGCGGATGGACGACACCCTGGTGTCGAGCACCGTCTCGCCGGCCATGCTGGACCATTGGGAGGAGGCCGCGACCTCCTTCGGCAAGCAGTACATGAACACGCCGCCCATGCGGCAGCTCTGCGACGTGCTCCTGGAGTTCAGCCAGGTGCGCCAGGCGCTCGACCGGCACCAGCCGATCGACCTCCAGGAGCGCCTTTGCATCCTCGCCGCCCGGCTGTCGGGCCTGGCGGGCATCATCATGATCGATTTCGGTGACCAGCGGATGTCCAGGTCGTTCTTCCGCACCGCCCGCCTGGCGGCCGACGAGACCGGTGACCGCGCGCTGCGGGCCTGGGTCACCGCGCGCGAGGCGCTGGTCCCCCTGTTCCTCGGCGACCCTCGCGACGCGCTCACCCTCGCCAAGAAGAGCCGGGACCTCGCCGGGCAGACACCGTGCGCGGCCAAGGCGATGGCGCCGGTGGTCGAGGCCAGGGCTCTGTCGATGCTGGCGAACGCCGGCGGCAAGAAGGACGTCGTGGACCAGGCCAAGCGGGCGCTGTCGCGGGCGCGGGCGGCGTTCGCCCAGATGACCCCCGCCCAGCAGGAGGACACCGTCTTCGGCTACACCGAGCGCCAGCTCTACTTCCACCAGGGCGACACGCTGGCGCGGCTCGGCCAGACCATTGAGGCCGACCTGATCCTGGAGCAGGCGCTGGAGAAGTACGAAGGCGATCTGCTCGACCAGACGCTGATCCGGTTCGACCGGGCGCACTGCCGGCTGCTGGAGGGCGACGGGGACGAGGCGCTGCGCCTGGGCATGGAGGCCGTGCGCCAGGTCGGCGAGGGCTTCCGTACCGACATCATCCTGCGCCGGGCCAACGAGCTCGTCCGGGCGATCCACGCCCGGTGCGGCGACATCGCGGGCCTGCAGACCTTCCGGGACGTCCTCGCGTCCTCTCCGCCCACCACCCCAGCCGCGGAGCCCGTATGACGCTGAGGCTCCGGCGCTATCGCTGGTCGGATCGGGACGCCGTCCTGGAGCTCCACCGCACCTGTCTCGCCGAGGTCGGCATCATCGAGGGGGACGGGGTCTACTACGAGGACGACATACCGCGGATCACCCAGGTCTATCTGGCCGATCGCGGTGAGTTCCTGGTCGGTGAGGTGGAGGGCGCGGGCATCGTGGCGATGGGCGGCCTCCGGCGTGTCGACGACGATACGGCCGAGCTGTGCCGGTTGCGGGTACGTCCGGGCTTCCAGCGCCGCGGCTTCGCCAGCCGGGTGCTGGAGGCCCTGGAGGAGGCCGCGACGCGACTCGGATACCGCGCCTTGCGTGGCGACACGACCCTCCAGCAGGGGGCCGCGCTCGAGTTGTACCGCAAGTACGGCTGGCGCGAGGTGCGCAGGGAGGACCGGGGCGGCCTGGTGGTGGTTTACGGAGAGAAGCATCTCCTTCCCCAGCCGTCCACCCAACTAACTCATTAGCGACAAGTATTCACTTATGCCGAACAGATCAGCGGCGATGCTTGCGGATGCTTCATTTTCCTCCACATAATGGGATCTTTGTTGCTGCATGCGCAGGAGGCCCGAAGTGAAGAAGATCGTCGTCCGTAAGCCTGGAATGGTGCAACTGTCCGGTTCCGCCAGCGCCATCCACAAGGGGTGACCGGCCACACCGGTCGCAACCTCTGGATCCATGGGGGACGCTCGGTGGACCGCCGGAAGGTGTTGCGGGACCTGCTCGCGGCTCCGGGCACCGCCCGTCAGGGCATCCCGGTGTTCGACGCCCACCGGCGGCTGCGTGGGCCGTACACCTTCGGGGGAGGCCTGCTCGCGGCCCTGCTCCCCGCCGCGTCGCAGCGCTCCTCCCTGGTGGTCGGCCGGCATGACATCGAGATCAGAGCGGCGGCACCCGATCTCCGTGATCGGGTGGCCGCCCGCCACGAGCCCCTGGAGGCGAGGGTCCCGGCCGACGAGCGCATCCTCGTCCCCGCCCCTCGCCGCACCCTGCGCCTCGCGAATGGCATCACGGAATTCGTCCGCGACTGCGGAGCCGCCCCGCCGATCATCGCCGTGGACAATGCCGATCGTGCCGACGCCACCGACAGGGAACTCCTGGCGACCCTCCTGCGGCGCTGCGATCCGCAACGGCTGATAATTGTCTGCTGTTCCACCGAACCGCCGCCGCCTTTTTTCGATGGTCGTGAGATAAAGGCCGAATCATCCACATCGGTGGCGCCGGAAAACCTCGCGGCCCGTTACGTCGCCGCCGACGGCGTCCTGGACGACCCGCGGGCGGTTGACGCCTACCACGCGTTGCCGGCCGCCGAGCGCGCCCGCCTGCACGATCACCGGGCGGACGAACTCGCCGCCACCGGCCTGACCTCATGGACCCTGGGGGCCATCCCCTACCATCGCGAGCACGGCTCCGACCCGAGAGGGGCCGGGGTGGCGGCGCTGTCCGCCGCGCTCGACCACTGCATGCGCGAAGGTTTCCTGGACGCCGCCGCCGACCTCGGCGCGCGCGGCCTGCGGCTCGCCGAGCCCGGCTCGAAGCGCTGGTGGAACCTCCTGCAGGGCACCGCGACGGCCCTGGCCGGCCTGGGACGCACCGACGAGGCCCGTGACCTGTACGACACGGCCCGGCGCACCAGCGTGGACCCGGAGGTGCACGCGGCGTGCGCGTACGGCACGGCCATGCTGGACGCCAGGCACCCCGACCCCGCCCGGCGCGATCTCGGCCGGGCCGAGGGCTGGGTCAACGAGGCCATCGCGATCTCCCATCTGCTGCCGGACCGCGCCGTCCGGGCGTTCAAGCTGGGCTTCGACCTCAACGGCAAGGCGCTGATCGAGATGCGGCGCGGCCGGGCCGACGCGGCGCTCGCACTGGTGGACCAGGCCATCGAACTGGCCGGACGCGACCTGCCACCGGGACGGCACCCGATCCACCGGATGGTCCTGCACGCCAACCGCGCCCAGTTGCTCGCCAGGCTGGGCCGGTTGCCCGAGGCGCTGACCGAGATGGACACCGCGGTCACGGCCGACCCCGCCTATCCGGATCAGCGCCTCGACCGCGGCAACCTGCTCTACCGCGCGGGACGCCCGGAAGCCGCACGCGCCGAGTACGACGCGGCGATCGACCTCAGCCCGCCACTCCCCGAGGGGTACTACAACCGGGCGCAACTGCTGCTCGCCACCGGGGACCCGCACGGAGCGAAGGCCGATCTCGATCGCGTCCTGGAGCTCGATCCCGGCTACCTGGACGCCTACATCAACCGGGCCGGTCTGCTCGTGCAACTCGGTCTGGACGAGCAGGCGCGCGCGGACGTGGCCGCCGGCCTGGCCCTGGCGCCCGGGAACCCGCACCTGTCGTGTGTGCTCGGTCAGATCGAAGCCCCGGCGGGCCGCCACGCGCAGGCCAGAGCGGCCTACGACCTGGCCGTGTCGAATGCTCCCGACCTCGCCCCGGCCTGGGCGAACCGGGCCATCCTGCGCTACGAGACCGGTGATCTCGAGGGTGCCGTGGCCGACCTCACGCGCGCGATCGAGCTGGGGGAGCAGGCGACTCTCTACTACAACCGCGCGATCGCGCTGAAGGATCTCGGCAGGCACGCCGACGCCGGGGCCGATCTGCGGCGCGCCCACGACCTTGATCCCGACGACCCGGACATCCGCGCGGCCCTCGCCGAGTCCTGACCGCCACGGCCCGGCCGGCGCACGGCGTCCGCGCCGGGCCACCGTCTCATTCGCGGGCGGGCGGGTCCGCCAGCAGGGCGATCACCTCGGCGAGCGCGGGCGGCTCGACCGGCTCGGCCAGTGAGGCGAGCTCCGCCGGTGTGAACCAGCCGTGGCCGAGATAGGTGTCCTGTTCCTCGGCGGTCGGCGTGGTGGGCGCGACCGGCGGCACCGACGCGAAGCGCGCCAGGTAGAACGGCTCGACCTTGACGTAGTGGACGCCCAGCCAGTGGTAGTCGCGCTCCACCGGCACCCAGATGTCCACCACGGCGTCACCGGGTAACCCGGTCTCCTCTGTCAGCTCGCGCCGCGCGGCGGACAGCGGCGTCTCCCCGGGGTCGATGCCGCCGCCGGGGGGCTCCCAGAACGTCACGCCGTTGATCGGGTCGCGCCAGTGCAGTAACAGGACCCGGCCGGTGCCGTCCAGGCAGATCACCCGCGCGGCCGGCCGATCACTGATCTCCATCGGCCGGGCCCGCTAGGGACGGCCCGGTGACTCGGGTTTTCCCGGGACGTCCGGCCCGCCGGGATCGTTGGCTCCGTCCGCCTCACTCGGGCCGTCGAGGCCGTCCGGCCAGGTGTTGGCCCTGATGATCTCCCAGAACTCGTCCCCGCGGGCGGCCGCCTGCTCGGCGCCGCGCTGCTGGAGCTCGGCGGCGATGGCGCGCTGCTCCTCGTAGGCGCCCTTCATCGCGTCGAGCCACTCCACGGGGTCGACCCCGGCCCGCCGGGCGGATCGCATCGCCATGTCGGCGTACTGCTCGGGCGTGGCGTTGAACGTCCAGCCGGTGCGCTCCATGAGCTGCTCGTCGGTGAGTTCGCCGCGCTGCCAGGCGATCGCCTCGGCCAGATGCTCTGCGACGAACACGGCATTGATGTAACCGGGCAACATGGCCGCCAGAGCGACGGCGGCACGCTTCTCTCCTGGCGACAACTGGTCCCACTTCAGCACCCGCGGGCTCCTTCCGCTCCTCCGGGCGCCACTGTACGCCTCGTCGTGGCAGGCCGGCAGCATCGTGGACGGCCGTGCGCGGAGCGCTGGGGGCGGTGAGGGCGGTGTTCAGTCGCTGGACACGACGAGATCGGTCAGGTCCAGGTGCCGGGACAGCTCTGCGACGTCGGGGTAGTAGGCGACGTAGTGGCGGCCTCTGCGCACGCGCAGCCAGGGCTGGTTGCCCAGGACCAGCACTTCGACCTCAAATCCTCTGCTGTCGACCCATTTCACGTTATTAAGGCTATGAGGCCGCAGGTCAAGACAGGGCAAGTGACCGCGCGGGATTGCGTCACCGTACCGTCGGCCGACTGTAATGGACTTTGACCGTACCGGGAGGCGACCCGCCGTGGCGCCACGTCGAGGCGATCTTCGGGAAGTGGACGCGGCGATGGGGGTCCGGAGCGGTAATCTGCGTCAACGGATTGGCGAGAGGGTGGGTGGCCGATGACCTCCGATTACGTGCTGACGCTTTCGTGCCCCGACCGGCCGGGGGTGGTCGCGGCCGTGTCCGGGCTGCTGGCCGCGCACGGATGCAACATCACCGAGAGCCAGCAGTTCGGTGACCGGGAGGCCGGCCGCTTCTTCATGCGCGTGCAGTTCACCTCCACGCTCGGTGAGGACGACCTGCGTGCCGCCTTCGCCGGGCTCGCGCCCGACCTGGCCATGGACTTCCGGCTGCACGACCTCGCCGTCAAGCCCCGGGTGCTGGTCATGGTGAGCAAGCTCGGGCACTGCCTGAACGACCTGCTCTACCGCGTGCGCTCAGGGCTGCTGGACATCGAGATCATCGCGGTGGTGTCCAACCATCCCGATCTACGTCCGCTCACCCAGTCGTACGGCATCGACTACCACCACCTGCCGGTGACGCCCGAGACCAAGGGACGCCAGGAGGCCGAGGTGCTCACCCTCGTCGACCACTACCGCGCCGAGCTGGTGGTGCTCGCCCGGTACATGCAGGTGCTGTCGGAGGACCTCTGCGGCAAGCTGTCGGGCAAAGTGATCAACATCCATCACTCGTTCCTGCCGTCCTTCAAGGGCGCCCGTCCCTACCACCAGGCGCACGCGCGCGGCGTCAAGCTCATCGGCGCCACCGCGCACTACGTGACCGCCGACCTGGACGAGGGGCCCATCATCGAGCAGGAGGTCGCCCGGGTGGACCACACCCACTCACCCGAGGACCTCGCCGCCAAGGGGCGCGACCTGGAATGCCAGGCGCTCGCCCGCGCCGTGCGGTGGCACGCCGAGCAGCGCGTGCTGCTGGACGGCCACAAGACCGTCGTCTTCCCGCGCTGACGGCCCCGCCGCCCGCTCCCGCGTCACCGCGTGAGCGGGCGGGAAGCGGACGGCGGGGCGGCCGGATCAGCGGGTCAGGCCGGTGTGCCGGGCCAGGAACGTGAGCTGGTCGGCGGCGAGCTCCACCGAGCGGCTGACCGCACGCGCCCCGTGCCCCACCTCGCTCTCGTTGCGCAGCAAGATCGGCCGGTCGTCCGCCGCCTGCGCGTGCTGCAGCGCGGCGCACATCTTCCACGCGTGCAGCGGGTGCACCCGGGTGTCGGAGCCGAAGACCAGGAACAGCGTCGCGGGGTAGCGCACCCCCTCGCGGACGTGGTGGTAGGGGGAGTAGCCCCGCAGCCAGCCGAACTGCTCGGGGTCGTCGGCCGAGCCGTACTCCACGTTCCACGTCGCCCCGAGGCCGAACTTCTCGTAGCGCACCATGTCCAGCAGCGGCGCGGCGCAGGCCACGGCCGCGTACAGTTCGGGCCGCTGGGTCAGCGCGGCTCCGACCAGCAGGCCGCCGTTCGACCCGCCGGAGATCGCCAGTTGCTCCGGCGTGGTGACCCCGGTGGCGATCAGGTGCTCGGCCGCCGCGTGCAGGTCGTCGAAGACGTTCTGCTTGTGAGCGAGCATGCCCGCGCGGTGCCATTCTTCGCCCTGCTCGCCGCCGCCGCGCAGTTGCGCGACGGCGTAGACCCCGCCCGCCTCGACCCAGGCGAGAGTCGAGGCCGAGAACCCCGGGGTCATGGACAGCCCGAAGCCGCCGTACCCGTAGAGGATCGTCGGCCGGGGACCGTCGCCGGGCCGGGACACGACGATCATGTGGACCGCGGTGCCGTCCGCCGACTGGTAGACGACCTGCTCGGTGGTGACCTCCGGCACCTCCACCGCGCCGGGTGAGGCCTCCCACAGCGTGGTCTGACCGGTGCGGGCGTCGTAGCGCATGACGCCGGTCGGGGTGGTGTGGTCGGTGTAGGCGAACCACGCCTCGTGGCCGCCCTCGGGCCGCTCGTGGATGCCGCCGATCGTGCCGAGGCCGGGGGTGGGCACCTGGCCGACCTTCGCGCCGGTGGCCAGGTCGTGCACGGTGATCTCGCTGATCGCGTGGCGGGTCCACCCCACGAGCATCACCGGGTGGTCCAGGTCGTCCAGGATCGCGAAGTCCGACATCACCGCCTCGGGGTCTTCGGGGATCAGGTCACGCCAGTTCTCGTACGCGGGCGTCTCGGGGGAGGTGACGCACACCCGTGCGCGGGGGGCGTCCCGGTCGGTGAAGACGTACAGGCGGCCGTCCCGGCCGAACAGCAGCGAGGTCTGCGCGTCCACCCCCTGCTGGACGGAGACCAGCGCGGGTGCGTCGATCGCCGAGGCCGACAGGTCGGCCGCCCACAGGTCGTTGCGCGGCGCGGTGCCGCGGGAGGCGGAGATGGACAGCCACCGGCCGTCCCGGGAGACCGCGACGCCGTAGTAGTTGGTCTTCTCCAGCCCTTCGCCGAGGATCATGACGTCCTCGTCCGTGGAGGCGCCGACGCGATGCAGGTAGACCCGGCGGTGGAACTGCTCCTCGCCTTCGGGCACCTGGCCGGGGGCGAGCCTGCGCACGTAGTAGAAGGCCTCACCGCCGGGCAGCCAGGCGATGGGGGAGTAGCGGCACCGGTCGATCGGCCCGTCCAGCCGCTCGCCGGAGGCCACGTCGATGACGTGCAGCCGGGACTCCTCGTCGCCGCCCACCGAGATCTGGTACGCCAGCCGCCTGCCCTCCTTGTCCGGCTGCCAGCTGTCGATCGTGGTCAGGCCGGACGGGTCGAGCGCCATCGGGTCGAGCAGCGCCTGCTCGACCCCGTTGGGGCCGGCGGTGTAGAGCACGGCATGCTCCTGCTCGGCCGTGCGCCGGGTGAAGAAGCGGCGTTCTCCCCGCCACACCGGGGCGCCGACGCTGCCCGAGCGCACCAGCTCGGCCACGCGGTCGCGGAACGCGTCCCGTCCCGGTGCGGAGGCCATCTCCGCACCGAACAGGTCGCTCTGCGCGTCCAGCCATTCCTTGACCGCGGGCTGGTCGGGATCTTCCAGCCAGCGGTACGGATCGGGGACCGGGGTGCCGTGGTAGTCGTCCACGACGTCGTCACGGCGTGCGTTCGGGTACGGCGTACGGGTCATGGAGTGAGCCTAAGGCACCGCGTTACCCGACGTGAGCCGCGCTTTCCGCTGCCGTGCGCTGTTCGTGTCGCGGAGATTGGACCGGTTCTCAGTGATCTTTGCCTAATAGGTTTGCTTAGCGGGGTGAAACGGACATAAACCGGTAGGCGGGGTCTGGGAGACACGACCGTTAATTGGGGTGGCGGGAGAGTCGACCGAGAGGCCACACTTGCTGAAGGGCGGTGCCGTGGAACCCATCCGCTGGGCCGCCCGGCGGAGGTGCACGTGACGGAAGCATCCGGAGCCCAAGACGACGGGCCGCAAACCGGGATGTGCCGCGGCACATCCCTCATAGCGGTGTTCACAGCGGCGGAGAAGGTCCGCTGATGCGCCAGGTGCTGCTGCTGAACGCCACGTTCGAACCGCTCACCACACTCAACCTGCATCGGGCCGTCGTGCTCGTGATCAGAGAGAAGGCGGACGTCGTCCATCGTGACGGGCGGGGCGCGGTGCTGCGCTCGGCCTCGCGCACCATGGAAGTGCCGTCGGTCATCCGGCTGCGGCGCTACGTCCGCATCCCCTACCGGTCTCGCATCCCCCTGACCCGGGCCGCGCTCATGCGCCGGGACGACTACCGCTGTGCCTACTGCGGGCAGCGGGCCGAGACCATCGACCACGTCCTGCCGCGCTCGCGTGGTGGGCTGCACACCTGGGAGAACTGCGTCGCCTCCTGCATGACGTGCAACCACCGCAAGGCCGACCGGCTGCTCGAGGAGATCGGCTGGTCGCTGCGGGTCACTCCGGTGGTGCCACGCGGCGCCCACTGGAGGCTCATCGGCGCCCAGCTCGACGGCGACCCGCAGTGGGCGCCCTATCTCACCGAAACGGCCGCCTGACGCGGCTCGTGTGCCGCTCGGTCGTGTGGCGGAGGCCTGCCCCTGTGGCCCTCCGCCACACGTCCGCTGCGGGCTCGCGCCCCGTGCGGCGACGAGAGGGGCGGCGATCGTGCCCGAAGGCTTCTCCCCGGCGGCGGGCAGCCGTCGTACCCTTGTGCCATGCCGCGTTATGACTATCGATGCAGGGCCTGTGGTTCGACCTTCGAGCTGTCCCGGCCCATGTCCGCCGCGGGGGACGCCGCGGTGTGTCCCGAAGGCCACGACGACACGGTGAAACTGCTGTCCACGGTCGCCGTCACCGGCGGCGCCGCCGCGCCGCGCCCGGCCGGCGGCGGTGGCGGGTGTTGCGGCGGCGGCTGCTGCGGCTGACCTCCGCCCAGACCGCCGCCGCTCACCGGCACCGGCGGTCTGTCGTCTCCTGATGCCGGCGGCGCCTTCAGGGTGGTGCGGTGCCCGCCGGGCCGCTGGTCAGGCGGGCCGGCGGTTCGGCAGCGGGAAGAGCGGACGGGTGGTGCGGCGCTCGGCGGTCGCCCTGCGCTGGAAGGGCAGATAGCGCTCGGCCCGATGCGGCCGGGCGGGCACCAGCGTCTGCTCGACCGCGACGACGCGGTCGAACCGGAAGGCGCGGATGGCGCCCCTGGCGCGGCACCACCCCACGAGATACCAGTGGTCGCGGTGCACCAGGCAGGTGACCGGCTCGACCTCGCGCGAGGTCACCCGGCCGGCCGCGTCGCGGTAGTGCAGCAGCACCACCTGCCGCCCGGTGATCGCCCCGGCGATCGTGCGGGCGCGCCGCGCGATCTCGGGCGGCAAGGGTGTGGTCAGGGTGTCCAGCGTGGTCGCCACGACGTCGTCATCGAGGTCGAGCCGGTCGAACACGCGGCGCAGCCCGCGGCGGGCGGTCAGCGCCTGTGGGCCCTCGCCGAGATGGGCGAGAGACAGGGCGAGGGCGGCGATTTCGGCGGTCGTCAGGGGCGATGTGGTGACGTTTGCCATATCCCCACAGTACGTCCCGGCACCGACATTTTTCGAACACCAGATCACCTCCGGGTCGTCCGGAGGGTGACTCTTCTTTACCCGCAGGTCACGG
>NZ_BMNT01000035.1:0-18674 GCF_014646695.1 Sphaerisporangium melleum | reverse complement strand
TCGGCTGTCTTCGCAGGTAGAACTCTCGTGCCGTGGCCGGCAGGGCGGGAGCGCCTGCCGTGCCGGCCACGGGCGTCCGGTCAGTGGGTGGAGAGCTGGGACAGGTCGCGCGATGCCCCGGTGGAGGCGGAGGTGGTGAGCGCGGCGTACGCCTGCAGGGCGGCGCTGACCGGCCGGTCGCGGTCACGCGGGCGGTAGCGGCCAAGGTCGGCCAGCAGCCGCTCGCGCCGCGCGGCCAGCTCGGCCTCGGAGACCTTCAGCTCGATGCCGCGGCCCGGGATGTCGATCTCGATCAGGTCGCCGTCCTCGACCAGGGCGATGATGCCGCCCTCGGCCGCCTCGGGCGAGGCGTGCCCGATGGACAGGCCGGAGGTGCCGCCGGAGAAGCGGCCGTCGGTGATCAGCGCGCACGCCTTGCCGAGCCCCTTGCCCTTGAGGAAGCTCGTCGGGTACAGCATCTCCTGCATGCCGGGGCCGCCCTTGGGGCCCTCGTACCGGATGACCACCACGTCGCCCGCTTTGACCTTGTTGCCGAGGATGCCCTCGGAGGCGTCCTCCTGCGACTCGAACACCACGGCCGGCCCGCTGAACCGCCAGATCGACTCGTCGACGCCGGCCGTCTTGACGATGGCGCCCTCGGGAGCGAGGTTGCCGTACAGCACGGCCAGGCCGCCGTCACGGGTGTAGGCGTGCTCGAAGTCGCGGATGCAGCCCTCGGCGCGGTCGAGGTCCAGGGACTCCCAGCGAGCGCCCTGCGAGAACGCCTTGACGGTGCGGACGTTGCCCGGCCCGGCGTGCCACAGCTCGATCGCCTCGGGCTTCACCTCGGGAGACTTGGGATCCCACGCGGAGAGGTAGTCGCTGAGCGAGGCCGAGTGGATGGTGTGCGTGTCGCGGTGGAGCAGCCCCGCCCGGTCGAGCTCGCCGAGGATCGCCGGGATGCCGCCCGCGCGGTGGACGTCCTCTACGTGGTACTTGGCGGTGGCGGGGGCGACCTTGCACAGGCAGGGCACCCGCAGCGACAGCTCGTTGATCTCCTTCAGCCCGAAGTCGACGCCCGCCTCGCGGGCCGCCGCGAGCAGGTGGAGGATCGTGTTGGTCGAGCCGCCCATGGCGACGTCCAGCGCCATGGCGTTCTCGAAGGCGTCACGGGTGGCGATGCTGCGCGGCAGCACCGACTCGTCGTCGCCGTCGTAGTAGCGCCGGGTCAGCTCGACGATCTGGTGGCCGGCCCGCTCGAACAGCGCCTTGCGCGCCTTGTGCGTGGCGAGCGTGGTGCCGTTGCCCGGCAGCGCCAGGCCGATGGCCTCGGCGAGGCAGTTCATCGAGTTGGCGGTGAACATGCCGCTGCACGAACCGCAGGTCGGGCAGGCGTTCTCCTCCATCTCGAGCAGCTCGGCGTCCGAGACGCTGTCGTCCGCGGCGGCGATCATGGGGTCGATGAGGTCGAGCTTGCGGCCCGGGGTCTTGCCGGCCTCCATGGGACCGCCGGAGACGAAGACCGTCGGGATGTTCAGCCGGAAGGCGGCCAGCAGCATGCCCGGGGTGATCTTGTCGCAGTTGGAGACGCAGACCAGCGCGTCGGCGCAGTGGGCGTTGACCATGTACTCCACGGCGTCGGCGATGAGCTCGCGGGACGGCAGGGAGTACAGCATGCCGCCGTGACCCATGGCGATGCCGTCATCGACCGCGATGGTGTTGAACTCACGCGGGATCGCCCCCGCCTCGCGGACCGCGCCCGCGACCACCTCGGCCACCTCGCGCAGGTGGACGTGGCCGGGGACGAACTGGGTGAAGCTGTTGGCGATGGCGACGATCGGCTTGCCGAGGTCGGCGCCGGCTACACCCGTGGCCCGGAGAAGGGCGCGCGCGCCCGCCATGTTCCTGCCGTGAGTGACCGTACGAGACCTGAGGGCCGGCATGACCGTTCTCCCATCCGACGACGTCCAAGTCTTCAAATGGTACGGCCAACGCCCGGCTGACGAGACCGGCCGTCCACAGCGTGGACAGCGCGGACGTTCTCGGGCGGAAGACACGCCGCAGGACCCGGCGAGACAGGAAGCCGCACAGGAGAAGATCCCCGGCCCTGCACGGGCCGGGGAGCGCGTCAATCGGGATAGCGCGCGGGAAGGGCCTGCTCGGCGATGGCGTAGATGTCCTGGATCTCCTCACCGGTCAGCGAGCGCTCGCGGTTGGTGATCCACTTGCGCACCCGGCTGCCGTCGAAGACGTCCACCTCGCGGATGTTGAGGATCTTCCACGGGATGGCGGGCCCGTAGATCGCCAGGGACGGGATGACGGTGATCTCGCGGCCGAGCCCCTGGGTGATCAGCTCGCTGGCCTGAGACGCCTCCCAGCGCGCCTCGTCCAGACGAGGCTTCTGGTTGAACGGGCCGTGGAACAGCTTGCGGTGCGACTGCACGCGGACCGGCAGGCGTTTGTCCCACTTCTCGGAGTCGACGGCGTACACCCCGGTCGGGCCGATGACCAGGTGGTCGATCTGGGCCTCGCTGTTCGGGATGGAACGGGCGTGCAGGGTGAGGTAGCCGTTTCTCTCGAGTTTGCGCAACTGGGCCTCGGTGCGGCGCTCGGCGGCCGAGGCCCGGCGCCAGGGCGGGACCGAGGAGACGGTCTGCGCGCGGTACACCGTGTCACCGATCGCGGCGAGGATCGCCGCGATGAGGCCGAGGCGCCAGCTCCACATCGGGATGCCGACGAGCAGCCCCGCCCCGGCGGCGATCAGCGCGCGAAGACGCAGGTGCCGGTATTTGGGCTGCTGAAGCAGACCGAGCAACGACGCGCGGCCGACCGGAGCATAGGTCTCCTCCGGATCGGCGGGCCGAGATCTCGGCTGCGAGGGGCGATCACTCACCCAAATGGGTGACGTATTGTGACCGTCGTCGGGTTCGAGGCCGGAATCCACGTAACTCACGGTAGTTGACGCCCAAAGGGTGTGCCTAGTGTTGGCTAGTTCACATTTTTGTTGCCCCGCGTTCGCGCATTGTCAGGCCCTCGGCCGGGTATCAACAATCTTCCACTCTGGATATGCCCCGGTCCTCGGCCTTATGTGCGCGGTGGTGCGACGCGGATACATGATCTCACGGCCGTGGAACAGGCCGCGGCCGTACGGGCGTTCGTGCCCGCCGGCCTGCTCACCCCCGCCGCGGGGCCCGCACCGCGCGCAGCGGCCGTCGCTCACCCGCCCTGCCGGCAGACGGCGCGGCGCCGGGGCGACGGGCCTCGGCCAGCAGAGCCATCAGATGGGCGGCGACATCGGCCAGCAGGGTCGCCGGGACGATCGGCGCGGCGGCGACGGCCGAGAACAGGCTGGGCAGGCCCGGCAGGGGGAAGCCGTCCTCTCGCAGCGCCTGGTGGCCCACCTCGTTCTTGTCCAGGTGGGCCCGGCTGCGCGCCCAGGCGTCCAGCACCTCCTCCGGCGAGGGCACCCCGAAGCCGTGGCCGACCGGCGCGGCGTGCCGCAGCCGCACCAGCGGCGTGTCGGCGAACGCGAGCGCTATCTTGGCGCGCCCGGCCAGGTCGTCGCGGGCGTCCGCCGGCACCCAGCTCATCGCGGTACACGGCTTGCGGCACTTGGCGACGCACGTCGCGAGCGCGCCCGACACCTGGCTGTGCTGGCGGTCGAAGTAGGCACGCCAGCCCTCGCCCGGCTCGTGCGCGACGCGCAGAGTGCGCTCGGCGGCGGACTTCTCCGGCTTGGTGTGGTCGCACTCGCGGTCGCCGATCACCCCGAACCGGCTGCCCGGCGCCCGCAGGCCCTCGGGCCAGCGCACCGGGTCGCCCGCGTGCCCGAGCACCGGCTCGAAGGCGAGCAGCGGGAGGTACTCGCCGGCGATGTGCAGCGCGGACATCACCGAACTCAGCTCGCGCCGCTCCCAGCGCACCCGGATGACCTCCAGCAGCAGGCCGAAGGCGGGCCTGAGCGAGGACAGCGCTCCGCGCGGCTGCTCGCGCGACGTCTGCGGCATATGGCACTCGCGCGCGCGGCGGCGCAGCGCGGCGGGCACGGCCCGGTCCACCTCGGTCGCGAAGTCCTCGGCGTCGAGGGTGAGCAGGCGCTGCCCGAACTCGCACACCGCGGAGATGTGGACCGCCTCCGGCAGGACCATCGGGGCCAGGGCACCGAGATCGGCGAAGGCGTACCGCCGGGCGAGCGCGGTGAGCAGGTCCAGCGGCGAAGGCGGGCCGAGCAGGTCGGAAGGAGCAGGGGGCACGTCAACCCACCCTTTCATGCCGGCGGAGATGGTCGTTCCATGCGGGAGGCCGCGATGCGGGCCAGCTCGATGAGCGCGCCGGGAGGCGGCGGCCCGGCGGGGGAGTGCACGTGGATGGCGACCGCCCCCGCAGCGGCGCGCACCGAGACCACGCCCGGGTACAGCATCGCGGCGCCGTCCATGCGCGGGACGCGACGCCCCTCGACCCGGGTGAGCAGGTGGCCGAGCGCCATCAGGTAGCCGCCGTGCGGACCCGAGGCCATGTGCACGTCCACGGTGACCGGATCGCCGCCGGTGCCCTGATAGCGACAGGAACGCACCCGCAGCCACTGCGGGGTGGGCAGCGTGCCGGTGTACGCCTCGGCGGGACCGACCGGCACCCCGAGAACCCGGCGCAGGTCCGCCCGGGTCACCAAGGCGGCGGCGCCGGCGTCTCCGCCGCCCGCCCCTCTCGCGGGGATACCGGGCGACCTGGCCAGGGCGAGCGCTTCGCCGAGGTTCTCCGGTGCCTCCAGCGGATGCTCTCCTGTGTCGTCATAGGAGGAGGCGCCGCGGTGCCGGGAGCGCCGGAGGACCTCGACGGCGTGGACCCAGCCCAGTCTGCGGCCGGCGCGTGCCCTGATCACGTCCCCCTCGGCCAGGGTCCGCCACAGCGACTCGCCGATGCCGAAGGCCTTGACCCGGCGCCGGTGGCCGTCGTCCACCGCCACCCAGTAGGCGTACCTGGCGGAATCGTCCTCGCTCGAGTCCACCTGGAAGGCGCGCAATCGGATGACCTGCCCCACGATCTCCGCCCTGGCGGCCAGATCGGCGACGGCGAACGCGATGGGGACGGCGGCCGCCACGCCCCCGCCGAGGAACGCCAGACCCGAGGCCGGCAGATCGGGCAGGTCGAACACGTCGCCGGCGACGACGCCGGCCAGCCACAGCCAGAACCCGGTGGCGAGCCCGGCGACCACGCCGCCGAAGACCACCGGCCTGGGCGGGCGCCCCCACAGGATGCGCCGCGGGTAGCGCACGTCGACCACGTGCCACAGGCCCCCGTAGTCGGACCAGGCCCGCCGGTCGTCGGCGGGGACGCTGACCGGCAGGCTGGTCACCGCGCGCCCGGCCAGGCCGAGGGCGGCGGCGTAGGCCAGGTGCCGTCCCCATATGGTGACCGCCGCGGCGGGTCGCTCGGCGAAGTTCCCCGAGGCCAGATGAGCCCGCACGCCCAGCCAGCGGCCCGCCGCCTCCGCCCCCCGCGCCGTGCCGCGTTCACCGTTGAGCCGCTCGGCCAGCGCGAAGAGCGCCGCGAAGGCGATGATGGCCGCGCCGATGCCGCCTCCCCGGTCGTCGGTGTCGGCCGTCGCGAACACGGCCACGCCCGTGGCGAGCGCCGGCGCCGCGGCGGCGATGGTGAGGACGAGCGCCTGTGCGCGGCTCCAGCGCGGGCGCGACAGGCCCTGCCGCCGGGCCTCGGCGATGACCTTCCTGCGGAAGCTCTTCCACCAGCGCTGGAGGTCGCGCGCGCCTTCGGCGAGCGCCCCGGTGGCCACCACCCCGTCGGTCGCCAGCGAGGTCACATGGTCCAGGACGAGCTTCTCGTGCGGCGCCAGCGGGGCGCGCGGCGTGCGCAACCGGACCAGCGACAGTTCGGGGCCGATCTCCTCGATCTGGACGGCACCCCTGGCGGCCAGGTCGAGCAAGGTGGCCGAGGCGGCCTCGTCGCACAGCCGCCAGTCACCCGTGATCAGATCCACCACCGCGGGCGACTCCTCGCCCAGGTCGGCCGTGGGGGGTGCAGGTGTCACCGCGGGGTTGCGGGTCGCGTACGCGAGGGCGGCCACCAGGGCGAGCCACAGGCCGAGTGCGGCCGCCGCCGCGAGGAACCAGACCATGGTCTGCGGTCTTCCGTCAGAAGCGGACTCGGACCGGGCCGCGTTCGTCCCCGGGCGCCTGGAAGTACTCGCGCGGCACGAAGCCGGTCAAGCCCGCGACGATGTTGGCCGGCACCGTCTGGATGGCGTTGTTGTAGGCCAGGACGGCGTCGTTGTGGTACTGGCGGGAGTAGGCGATCCGGTTCTCACCGGCCGCCAGTTCCTCCTGCAGGGCGGCGAAGTTCTGGTTCGCCTGGAGGCCGGGGTAGGCCTCCGAGAGGGCGAACAGGTTCCCCAGCGCGCCGGTGAGCAGGTCCTCGGCCTGGGCCTGGTCGCGGGGTCCCTGGGCCGCGACGGCCTGCCGGCGCGCGGAGACGACGGCCTCCAGGGTCGTGCGCTCGTGCGCGGCGTACCCCTTGACGGTCTCCACCAGGTTGGGGATCAGGTCGTGACGGCGTTCGAGCTGGACGTCGATCTGCGCCCACGCGTTGTCCACCGCGCCGCGCCTGCGGACCAGCCCGTTGTAGGTCGTGACGAGGAAGAGCAGCAGGGCGAGGGCGAGGACGCCGACGGCGGCGAGAGCGATCAAGGGGGGCCTCCCGGCTGGCGGTGACGGCGCGCCCTGAGATCACTCGGGTCGGTGTGCGTGGAGCCGCCGTCGTTCGTTGGCCCCATCTCACCGCAGGCGGCTTGCAGGAGGGTTACAACCTGCTGAGTGACCGGCGGGACCCCGATGCCCTCGCGGGGACGCCGATCGGCCCGCCTGGCGTTCAACCGGACTTGAACATCAGGCGGGCCATGCCCCGGCGACTCAGGCGGCCGAGGCGTCCTTGGCCCGGGCACGCAGGGCCCGGCTGATCGAGTCGGCGCCCTCCAGCAGGAGGCGGCGCAGCGCCGGCACCGGCTGGGAGGAGGAGATGTAGTCCTGCGTGGTGGCCACCGTCCCGGGCTCGATGAGCAGCGCCGGGTAGCAGCCCATGGCGAACCGCTGGGCGCTGTCGGACGGCCAGCTCTTGTAGATGCGGCCGACCTCCTCGAAGAACCGCGCGCCGTAGGGCTGGAGCAGCTCGATGTGGTGCGGGTCCATGAAGCCGGAGATGGTGGCGCGCAGCACCGCGCCGCTCAGCGTGCCGCCGGTGATGGAGCCCCACGCCTCGGCCTTGGCGCTCTCGGACGGGATGGCCGCACGGCACATCGCCGCCGACTGCTCACCGCGGGCCGACGGGTCGCGCCGCAGCTCCGCCGCGATGTCGGCCGCCGTCAGCACCCCACCGGAGACCAGCGCGTACGTGAGCGTCCAGCGCAGGTCGGCGTCCACCGTCAGGCCCTCGGGCGCCGAGGTGCCGTCCAGCACGCCCTTGACGAAGGCGAGGTCGTCTTCGGCGGTGGCGGTCGCGGTGAAGGCGTTGACGTAGGCGAGCTGGTGGTCCGAACCGGGCTCCGCCGAGGCGATCAGGCCGCGCAGGGCCGCCGACAGCTCGGCCATGCCGGCCGCCTGCCACGCCGGGTCGGCGTACTGCTGGACCGCCAGGCGCGCCTGCCGCAGCACGGTCTGCAGGACCGTGATGTCGGCGATCGAGTGGACGTTGGAGGTGACCAGGCGGACGTAGTCGCGGGTGGCCATCTCGGCGTCGCGGGTCATGTCCCAGGCGGCCGACCAGCACAGTGCCCGCGGCAGCGAGTCGGCGAAGGCGGCGATCCCGCCGTCGACCAGCGTGCGCATCGAGCGCTCGTCCAGGCGGATCTTGGCGTAGGTCAGGTCGTCGTCGTTGATCAGCACCAGGTCGGGCTGGACCTCGCCGAGCAGCTCGGGCACGGCCGTACGGGCGCCGACGACGTCGAGCTCCACCCGCTTGACCCGCGTGAGCGTGCCGTCCACCCGGGAGTACAGGCCGATGGCGACGCGGTGCGAGCGCAGCGTCGGGTAGTCGGCGGGGGCCTCCTGGAGCACGTCGAAGGTCAGGAACCGGCCCTCGGTGTCCACGGTGAACGACGGCCGCAGCGTGTTGACCCAGGAGGTCTCCAGCCACTCCTTGGACCAGGACGACAGGTCGCGGCCCGAGGTGCGCTCGAGCGCCGACAGCAGGTCCTTCAGCTCGGTGTTGCCCCAGGCGTGCTCGGCGAAGTAGTCGCGCACCCCGGCGAGGAAGTTGTCCAGCCCGACGTAGGCGACGAGCTGCTTGAGCACCGAGGCGCCCTTGGCGTAGGTGATGCCGTCGAAGTTGACCTCGACCGCCTGCATGTCGGGGATGTCGGCGGCGATCGGGTGGGTGGAGGGCAGCTGGTCCTGACGGTAGGCCCAGGACTTCTCCACGTTGGCGAAGGTGGTCCACGAGCCCTGGCCCCAGCGGGTGGCCTCGGCCTGGCACAGCACCGACATGTAGGTGGCGAACGACTCGTTCAGCCACAGGTCGTCCCACCAGCGCATCGTGACCAGGTCGCCGAACCACATGTGCGCCATCTCGTGCAGGATCGTCTCGGCACGGCGCTCCACCACGGCGTCGGTGACGCGGGAGCGGAAGATGTAGTCCTCCAGGAACGTCACCGCGCCGGCGTTCTCCATGGCCCCGGCGTTGAACTCGGGTACGAAGATCTGGTCGTACTTGCCGAACGGGTAACGGGTGCCGAAAACGCGGTGGTAGAAGTCGAAGCCCTGCTTGGTGACCTCGAAGATGTTGCCGGCGTCGAGGTGCTCGGCCAGCGACGCGCGGCAGAAGACCCCGAGCGGGATGCCGTCGTGCTCGTCGCGCACCGCGGCGTACGGGCCGGCGACCAGCGCGGTGATGTAGGTCGACATCACCGGGGTCGGCGGGAAGTGCCAGCGCCTGGCCTGCTGCAGCGTGCCGTGACGGCCGTGGTGCTCCTCCAGCTTCTGCACCGAGTCGGGCGCGGCGTTGGAGATGACCTCCCAGTCGGAGGGGGCGAGCACGCCGAGCTCGAAGGTCGCCTTCAGGTCGGGCTGGTCGAAGCAGGCGTACATCCGGTGCGCGTCGGCGGTCTCGAACTGCGAGTGCAGGTAGACCTTCTGGTCGAGCGGGTCGACGAACCGGGTGAGGCCCTCGCCGGTGCGCATGTAGGTGCAGTCGGCGTCGATGACCAGCTCGTTCTCGGCGGCCAGCCCGGGCAGGGGCAGCCGGCCGGTCTCGGGGTCGTAGGCCGCGACGTCGAGCGCGGCGTCGTTCAGCACGGCCTTGCGGACCTTGGCGCCGACCAGGTCGATGAACGTGGACGCGCCGGGCTCGGCGCAGGAGAATCGGACCGTGGTGACGCTCTCGAAGCGCTCGTCGCCCTCGGTCAGGTCGAGTTCGACCGAGTATGAGTGCACCTTAAGCAGACGAGCCCGCACTCGGGCCTCGTCACGGGTCAGATTGCCTGCCACATCCGCTCCTCATCACGACGCCCCCCTGCCTCCTCGCGAGAGGGATTGCATGAATCCTGCCACGTCGGGCGCCGCGATGCCGCACCGGAGGCGAGGCGAACGCCGATGACATTTCCCCACACGCGCAAAGGGGAATAGGGGCGGGGGTCGCCGGGTTCGCAGGTGGGTAGTGGATGGCATCAGCCATGAACCCGATCAGGAGCCGGCCATGTCAGAACGTACTCCCATTGACTTCTGGTTCGACCCTCTGTGCCCCTGGGCCTGGATGGCCTCCCGATGGGTGCTCGAAGTGCGCGAGCTACGGCCCGTCGAGCCGCGCTGGCACATCATGAGCCTTTTCGTGCTCAACGAGGACAAGGACATCTCTTCCGACTACCGCGCGTTCCTCAAGGACGCCATGGCCCCCGTGCGCGTCGTGCAGGCCGCGACCGAGAAGTACGGCGAGGAGGTCGCCGGCGACCTCTACACCGAGATCGGCCTTCGCATTCACAACCAGGGCCGGTTGAAGCCGCCCCCCGGGAAGGAGGAGGGTTTCGACCCGGCCGCGGCGCTGCGCGAAGTGCTCGCCGATGCACTGCGGGCCGCCGGGCTCGACCCGGGTCTCGCGGCCGCCGCCGACTCCACCGAGTACGACGCGGCCGTGCGCCGCTCGCACGAGGAGGGGATCTCGCTGGTCGGCCAGGAGGTCGGCACCCCCGTCATCGCCGTGGACGGCACGGCGTTCTTCGGCCCCGTGGTCTCGCCCACCCCGCGCGGCGAGGCGGCGGCCCGCCTGTGGGACGGCGTGCTGCTCGTCGCCCGCACCGACGGCTTCTTCGAGCTGAAGCGCTCGCGCACCCGCGACCCGATCTTCGACTGAGCGCGGCACGGCGCGTTCCGGCCGGATGACGGGCCCGGCTTCGTCATCCGACCGTGATCGGCCGCCCACGGAGGGTTGCGCCGGATCGGTGAGCCATGGTCAACTCGATCCGTTCTCCCTGGCCGACCGTAGTGGGAGATGAAGGGTGGTTGATGGCGACGATCGCGCGGCGCCATCAGCGCGAAGGCGACCGCCTCCGGACGGCGCGGACTTCCCGTCCGGCGGGCGCGGCCGGACGCCGCGGCGATCCGCGCGCAAGGATCGAGGGGCATGCGTCAGCTTTACCTGCAAGGAACCTGGACGCCCTCCTCCTCGGGGGCGGGTGTGGACGTGGTCGACCCGTCGACGGAGGAGGTCATCGACCGGGTGCCCGCGGGCTCCCCCGATGACGTCGACCGGGCCGTCTCGGCGGCTCGCGCGGCGTTCCCCGCCTGGGCGGCCACCGCTCCGGCCGACCGGGGGAAGATCCTCGGCGCGGCGGCCGAGCTGCTCAAGGACCGCGCCGAGCAGATGGCGCGCACCATCGCCACCGACATGGGCTCGCCGTACGGGTTCGCGCTGAAGGTGCAGACGCTGATGCCGGCCGGTGTGCTGGCCGGCTACGCGCGGATGGCCGAGGAACGCGGGGACGCAGAGACCCGCGCCGGCAACTCGCTCATCGTCCGCGAGCCGGCCGGCGTCGTGGGCGCGATCACGCCCTGGAACTACCCCCTGCACCAGGTCGTGTGCAAGGTCGCCCCCGCGCTCGCCGCGGGCTGCACGGTGGTGCTCAAGCCCAGCGAGGTGGCGCCGCTGGCCGCCTACGCCTTCACCGAGATCCTGCACGAGGCCGGGCTGCCCGCCGGTGTGTTCAACATGGTCAGCGGGTCCGGGCCGGTGGTCGGCGAGGCCATCGCCGCCCACCCCGGCGTCGACATGGTCTCCTTCACCGGCTCCACCCGGGGCGGCAGGCGGGTCGCGGCCCTCGCCTCGCACACGGTCAAGCGCGTCGCGCTGGAACTCGGCGGCAAGTCGGCCAACGTCATCCTTCCCGGCGCCGACCTTGCGGCGGCCGTCAAGGCCGGGGTGGCGGGCGCCTTCGTCAACTCGGGCCAGACCTGCTCGGCCCTCAGCCGCATGCTCGTCCACCGCGACCGGTACGACGAGGCGGTGGTCCATGCCGCGGCGCTCGCCGCCGGCTACACCCTCGGCGGCCCGTTCGAGGAGGGCACCCGCCTCGGCCCGCTCGTGTCGGCCGCGCAGCGCGACCGCGTGGCCGGTTACGTCAACCGCGGCCAGGAGGAGGGCGCGCGCCTGGTGACCGGCGGCGGTGACCGGCCCCTGGAACGCGGGTACTACGTGGAACCCGCGGTTTTCGCCGGCGTCGAGCCGGGCATGGTGATCGAGCAGGAGGAGATCTTCGGGCCTGTGCTGGCGGTCATCCCCTACCGTACGGTGGACGAGGCCGTCGAGATCGCCAACGGCACTCCGTACGGCCTGTCGGGCGCGGTGTGGGCGGCGACGCAGGAGGAGGCGGTGGCCGTGGCGCGCAGGCTGCGCACCGGACAGGTCTCGATCAACGGCGGCCGGTTCAACCCCTCGGCTCCGTTCGGCGGCTACAAGCAGTCCGGTGTCGGCCGGGAGCTCGGAGAGCTCGGCCTGGAGGAGTACCTCGAGGTCAAGTCCCTGCAGTTGTAGCCGGAAGGCGGTTGAGAGTGGAGCGGTCTGTTACCCGCGGGCGCCGGGTCGGCGTGTTCGACATCGCACTGGCGCTCGGCGGGCTGCTGCTGGTGGTACTCGCCGTCCAGAACGCCGGCCCCGCCCTGGCGGCGCTGCGCGGCGAAGGGGTGCCGGGCACCTTCACCGCCCGCCGCCTCGACTGCATCCAGCATCCCGGGCACGAGCAGTGCAACTGGGTCGGCACGTTCCGCTCCCGCGACGGCAGGGACGTGCGCGAGGAGATCGGCTTCTACGGCAGCGAGCGGGGCACGTTCACCCCCGGGGCCACCTCGCCGGCCTTCGACACCGGGCGGCGCGGCCATGTGTACGGACCGGGCGGCTCCAACGAATGGGTGGTCGTGGCCGCGCTCCTGGCGGCGGGGCTGGGCCTGATCGCGCGCCCGCTGCTGGGCGTGCTCGCGATGGTGCGGGCCGCGCGCCCCGCCGGCCCCGGGTGACCCCGCGGGCGGGAGGGCCCGGCGGTCAGGGGGTGCGCAGCAGGACGCGGCGAGCGGCGTCCTTGGGCAGGCGGTCGACGAACAGCATGCCCCTGAGGTGATCGACCTCGTGCTGGAAGCAGCGGGACAGCAGCCCTCTGGCCTTCACCCGCACCGGCCGGCCGAGACGGTCGAAGCCGCTCACCGTCACCCCGGCCGCCCGCGGCGTGCGCTCGTACAGCGGCTTGCCGGTGTCGCGGCCGGGCACCGAGAGGCACCCCTCCTCGTCGAGGACCTCCTCGGCGTCGTCCACGGTCAGTTCGGGGTTGACGACGTGCCCCTTGCGGCCGGCCGCGTCGTACACGAAGAGCGTTCTGGACACCCCGATCTGCGGCGCGGCCAGCCCGACGCCGTCGGCCGCGTACATCGTCTCCATCATCTCGTCGATCAGCCGCCGCAGATCGCGGTCGAACTCCGTGACCGGCTCGGCGGGGGTGCGCAGGACGGGGTCCCCGATCACGCGGATCTCGCGCATGCAGCTCTCCTGTAAGGGGTCGGATGGCCAGCTGACCATTACTCTAGCCGAATCCGCCCCGGTAGGAGCCGGTACGGGAAGTTCGGCGCGGCCCGATGGACCGGCCCTGAGCGGGGCTGCGACAATGGGGCACGTGCGCGTTTACATCGGTGCCGATCACGCCGGCTACGAACTGAAGAACCACCTGGTCGCCTGGTTGAAGGAGCACGGCCACGAGGTCGTCGACGACGGCCCGTTCGTCTACGACGCCGAGGACGACTACCCGGCCTTCGTGCTCCGCGCCGCCGAGGGCGTGGTGAACGACCCCGGCGCCCTCGGCGTGGTGATCGGGGGCTCGGGCAACGGAGAGCAGATCGCGGCGAACAAGGTGCGGGGCGTCCGTGCGGCGCTGGCCTGGAGCGAGCAGACCGCCTCGCTGGCCCGGCAGCACAACGACGCCAACGTCATCAGCCTCGGCGCCCGCATGCACTCGCCGGAGGAGGCCACGCGGTTCGTCGAGGTCTTTCTGAGCACGCCGTTCTCCGGTGAGCAGCGGCACCAGCGCCGCATCGACCAGATCAATGAGTACGAGGCCGACGGCGCCAAGCCGCCGCTGCCCGGCCGCTGACCTCACCGCGCCCGGCCATGACGCCGGCGCCCTGCCGAGTCACCAGGGCGCCGGTGCCGGGTGTCAATCGTCCTTGCGGCGTCGCGCCTCGGGTTTGCGCGCGGGCTCGGCCCTGCGCTGCGGCTCGGTCCGGCGTGGCGCCTCGGCCTTACGGGCCGTCTCGTCACGCAGCGGCCGCCGGTCGGCGGCCTCGACTTCCTCGGCGGAGGGGCGCGAGACGTCCCGCGCCCGCATCGCCGTGATCGCGGTGATCTGCAAGCTCTGCAGTGCCATGGGGAAATCCTAGAAGACCAGGCCGCTCCACGGCGGGGTGTCCCAGGCCATCGCCGTGGACAGGGCACGCAGCGCACCCGGGCGGGTCTCGCGGGCGACGCCGGCCGCGGCGAAGGTCCCGAGCGTCCGCCCGCCGAGATAGGCCGCGCCGAGCACGCTCACCGGCAGCTCGATGTCGGCCGGGTCGGTCGTGCGGGCGCAGGTGGCCCCCGAGGCGTCCGCCGACAGCCGCCAGCGCCCGGCGTTCCACGGGCACACCTCGTCGCGCACGTCGAGCACGACGTCCACCGGCGCGGCGTACGCGCGGGCGGGCATGGCACGGCCGAGGTCCACCACCCGCACCCACATCTCGTCCAGCCAGCCGGCGTTCAGCAGCCGGGGCTCGGCGAGCAGGTGCATGATCGGGTCGTCGACCGGGCGGTTGGCCGCGTAGACCCGCGAGCACAGGTCACGGTCGAGCATGTGCCGCCACAGCAGGGCGTAGGCCGCAGGGTCCAGCCCGAACAGCTCGATCAGCCGCAGCTCGCCGTCGGGCACGTCGTGGTCGGTGAAGCCGGTCTTGACGCGGAACAGGGCATACCCCCGTGGCCCGGCGTCGTCCTCGGCGATGACGCAGCGCCGCGCGCTCGCCCCGCCCCGGAACTCGGGGTCGTCGGCGAGCAGCAGGTCCCACTTGGAGTCGGCGCGGGCGTACATCCCGGGACGGGTGGGCTGCACGGCGTCGAAGACCTTCTGCATGTCCGCGCGCGCCGCGGCGGCGGGCCGGACGACGCGCAGCCGCAGCGCGGGGTCGGCGGGCGCGTGCCGGACGAAGGCCGTGCCGCGCGTGGGAATGCGGAAGAACAGGTTGTCGGCGGCGCGGCCGTACCCGAACCGCTGGTAGATGGCGGCCTCGGACGCGTACAGCACGGCGACCGGCTCGCCGCCCTCGTGCAGGTCGGCGAGCTGGCGGCGCATGAGGGAGGACAGCACGCCCCGGCGCCGGTGGGAGGGGAGCACGGCGACGGCGGTGACGCCGCACACCGGACGGGGCCCGCCGGGGACGGTCATCGAGAAGGTCAGCCCCGCCGTGACGCCGACGAGCAGGTCGGCGTCGAAGGCGCCGAGGGAACGGTCGAACTCCATGTTCGCCCTGAACCGCTCCGCCCGGGCGGGGGAGGTGTCGTCGGAGAACGCCTCTTCGTCCACGGCGAGCCATGCCGGCCACTCGGCCTGCTGAATGGGGCGGATGACCATGCCCGGCTGCGCGCTTGGTTCGCTGTTCACCTGGCCCACGTTATGACCGGGCAAACCGGATCGGCCACCTAATATCCCCGTTTAATGATCAAGGTCTTGGTCAAGTCGGCTGCCCAAACGACGGGCGGGCGGATAGAGTCGAGCGCATCATGACTTCCCGTCCGGTGCCGCTGATCCCCCCGCGGCTCCGCGCGATCTTGGTACGCATACCGTTGCTGGTGCGGATCGTGCGATTCCTGCGGAGGGGGCCTTTGGCGCGTGACAGGAACCTGCTCATCACGCTGAGCGCGGCGACCCTGCTGCTCGGCGCCCTCGCCGCGCGCGTTTCCACCGAGTGGTTCTCGCCGAGCCTGTTCATCCTGGTCCTGCTGAACGGCGGCCTGCAGCTGCGCATGCGCAGCCTGGCGATCCTCGTGGGCGCGGTCGCGGTCTCCCTGGTCTACATCGCCGCCGTGCTCGGCGTGCGGCCGGTCACCCCCGGGCTGCTGGTCACCATCGGGTTCACCACGGTGCTGGGGTTCCTCATGGCGCGCACCCGCGGCAAGCTCGGCGTGCAGGGCCTGCGCGGTGACGCGATGCTCCTGGAGCTGCGCGACCGGCTCAGGCGCCAGGGCGAGCTGCCGCCGCTGAACCGCAAGGAGTGGGGCTCACGCGTCGTGCTCAAACAGGCCGGCGGCTCGTCGTTCGGCGGTGACTTCCTGGTCTCCATGCGCCATGGGGACATCCTGGAGGTCGCGCTGGTGGACGTCTCCGGCAAGGGCGTGGACGCCGGCACCCGCGCGCTGATGCTGTCGGGCACCTTCGGCGGGCTGCTCGGCTCGGTGGACTCCTTCCTGCCGGCCTGCAACGCCTACCTGCACCGCCAGCCCGAGGGAGAGGGCTTCGTCACCGCGGTCCACCTGCGGCTCGACCTGTCCACCGGCGCGTACGAGATCACCTCGGCGGGCCACCCGCCGGTGGTGAAGTTCGACGCGGGCACCGGCACGTGGCAGGTGTCGGCGGCCAAGGGGGTGGTGCTCGGCGTGGTCCCCGACCTGCACTGCGAGCCCGACAGCGGGGTGCTGCGCAAGGGTGACGCCCTGATGCTCTATACCGACGGCCTGATCGAGCAGCCGGGGCGCGACATCGACTCCGGGCTCGACCGCCTGCTGGGGGAGGCCGAGCGGCTGGTCCCCTCGGGCTTCTACGACGGTGCCCGCCCGCTGGTCAACTCCATGTCGGCCGGGCACAACGACGACTGCGCGCTGATCCTCATCTGGCGCCCGTAGGCGGCGGCGTCACAGCCACCCGGCCTCGGCCGCGACACGCACGGCATCGGAGCGGTTGCGCGCTCCGGTCTTGTAGATGATGCGCGACAGGTGATTTCGGACCGTTCCCACCGACAGGTATAACTTCGCGGCGATCTCTTTGGAGGACGCCCCTTGGGCGGCGATGCGCAGCACGTCCTGCTCGCGCGGCGTGAGCGGGTTGTCGGCCGAGGTGAGCGCGGCGATGGCGAGGTCGGAGTCGATGGCCTTGCGCCCCGAGGCGACCCTGCGGATGCCATCGGCCAGGTGCTCGGGGGCGACGTTGGTGCTCAGGAAGCCGAGGGCGTGGGCGGCGAACGCACGGCGGACCTGCCCGGGGTTCGGCCGGGCCGACAGCAGGAGCACCTTGCACTGCGGGGCCCTCTGGTGCAGGCGCTCGGCCGCGGTGATGCCGTCGACGTCGGGAAGATCCATGTCGATCACGGCCACGTCAGGGGCGAGTTCCATGGCCGCCGGCAGGATGTATTCGCCGGAGGCGACGTCGGCGATCACCATGAGGTCCTTCTCCCCGTTCAGCGACGCCACCAGTCCTCGGCGTACCAGAGGGAGATGCTCGGCGACCAGGATGCGTATCAAGGTGCTCCCTTGGGCCATGGAACAGATCCGGCAAATTGCACTTCGCCGACTCATATCCCACCGTGTCTACATGATTGCTTACCGTCAATGCAGTCTCCCGATTCGCTCCACGCCGCGCAAGTGACTCCTACGCTTGGTCGTTGAGTGTCGTTTTCGAGCCCGGCCGAAGTCCTCGCGAGTTCGGTTACGCTCGGATGGGGCAATCCAAACAGAAGACTCTTCTCCGCTGGTGGGGGTAGCACCTATGAGCTGGCTCGTCGTGGCCGGGTTTCTCATCTTCTTCGTCGGGTTGGCCGCGTCCATTGCGCTCCACGAGTTGGGTCATCTGGTCCCCGCCAAGCTGTTCGGGGTCAAGGTCACGCAGTACATGGTCGGTTTCGGGCCCACCATCTGGTCACGGCGCCGCGGCGAAACCGAATACGGCGTGAAGTGGATTCCGTTCGGCGGCTACATCCGTATGATCGGCCCGCTTCCGCCCCGGGCCGCCGACGCCGGCAAACTCCGCGACCTGCCCACCGGCCCCTGGCAGGGCCTCATCGAGAGCGCCCGGCAGGCGTCCCTGGAGGAGGTCGGGCCCGGCGACGCCGACCGCGTCCTGTACCGCAAGCCCTGGTGGCAGAAGGTCATCATCTACTCCGGCGGGCCGGCCATGAACTTCGTGCTCGCCTTCCTTCTGTTCGCCGGCGTCATCATGGGCTTCGGCGTCGTGGTGGCCAAGCCCGTCGTCGCGACGGTCTCCCAGTGCGTCATGACCGTGGCGGAGGTGAAGCAGGGCGCGAAGTGCGGCCCCGATCACCGGCAGAGCCCGGCGGCGCTGGCGGGACTGAAGGCGGGCGACAAGATCGTGTCGATGGGCGGACGGCCGGTGAACTCCTGGGAGGACGCCACCAGGCTGATCCGCGGCCACGGCGCGGGCCCGGTCGACATCGGCATCGTCCGCGCCGGCAAGCCGGTGACGCTGCACGCCGCCCTCATCGCCGAGGACCGCCCCAACCCCGACGACCCCACCAAGATCGACAAGAACGTCGGCTTCCTCGGTGTCTCGCCCACCGAGGTCGTGGAGAAGCAGAGCATCGGTTACGTCTTCAGCGTCCTCGGAGACCTGATCAGCCGCACCGGAGCGGCCCTCGTCCACATGCCGGAGAAGCTCGTCGGTGTCTGGCAGGCGGCCTTCGGCGGCGCCGAGCGCGCCCTGGACAGTCCGCAGAGCGTCGTCGGCGCCGGCCGTATCGGCGGCGAGATCGCCGCCGCGAACATCCCGCTGTCGACGAAGATCGCTGGATTCGTTCAGCTCCTCGCCGGGTTCAACCTCGCGATCGGCATGTTCAACCTCATCCCGCTGCTTCCGCTGGACGGCGGCCAGATCGTCGGCGGCCTGTGGGAGGGCGTCAAGCGGGGGTACGCCCGGGTCCGCCGCCGCCCGATGCCCGGGTACGTCGACATCGCCAAGGCGCTGCCGCTGACGTACGTCATGTCGTTCGCGCTGCTGATCATGGGCGTGCTGCTGGTCTACGCCGACATCGTCAACCCCGTCCGCATCTCGGGCTGAGCGACCGGAGGGCCGGCCATCACATCCTTGGTGGCCGGCCGCCCGCGTTATAGTGGCGGAGAGTCTTATTCAGAACGTGGGAATTCCAGGCGGAGCCCTGGGTGATCTGGCCTGTTAGCCCCGTTCG
>NZ_BMNT01000034.1:45179-108401 GCF_014646695.1 Sphaerisporangium melleum | reverse complement strand
GTGACGGCCATGCGGGCGAGTTTGCCGCGGGCGGCGTACAGTTCGGCCACCAGCGTCGACAGCGAACTCATCCCGTAGACCACCAGGCCGGTGAGCAGCGTGAAGCCGACTCCGTAGATCAGGCCGATCGGGGGCACCCCCTGGGCGGCGAGCAGCGGCTGGATCGCCGCGCCGCTGGCCGCGTACAGGGCCCAGCGCCCGGGGCCGGGCACCGTGAGCAGCACGGATCCGGCCAGCAGCCCCACCATCGACCCCCACGCGCTGCCGAGCCAGGTGAACGGCAGGTAGGTCGCCAGGCACTGGACCGACAGGGTGATGGTCCTGACGCGGGCCGGCCAATATCGGGGGCCGGCCAGCGAGTGGGCGAGCTGGAGGGTGAAGACCACCGGAAGACAGACGGCGAAGCCGAGGAGCCGGGCCGGGTCCGGATCGGTCAGCAGGACGTTGATGATCGTCGTCAGCGCGAACCCGGCCAGCATGACCAAGGTGATGGGCAGCACCACCTGGGGAGTCCATGGCTCGCCCTCCACCTCGCCGGGAGGCGTCCATGTTGGTGCGGCTCGCCGTGTCCACCACGGCCGCTTGGGTGGAAGCCCGTTCGACACTTCGCTTTCCATTGACTCCCGCTCCGGAGGGGCGAGGACTGGGAGCGCTCCCATGTGCCCGCCGTGATGAGGGGGCCAGGGATGGTGCGCGCCGTGATCAGGGTCTCAGGAGGGATTGTACGGGGGGACGGGAGCCGCCGTTCACCGGTGCCGGGCGCGGACCGGTGGCGGGACGGGATCAGGCCGGCGGCCGTGACCGCTGGACGGAGGTCCGCCTGGCGGGTGTGCCGGCCGAGAGGTTCCCGGGGCCGTCCAGGTGCGGGCGGGGTGACCCGCTGTGCGTCGTGGTGCGGCGGCGAAGTGTCGAACGGGGGAGGTGCGGTACGGGCATCGTGCGGTCTCGGGAGGAAACCCGATCGGTGGTTCCGGCCGGACACCGGTTTCAGGTGGTGTAGGTCGGCAGCGCGTAGGACGGGTTGGACCCGTCCAGCTCCTCGATGAGCATCTCGAAGTCCACGTCCACCCGCAATTTCAGGTCGTTTTCCAGGTGCTCGGCGAGAATACCGGACCCGGTGGGCGCCGCGGCCGTGCCGCTTTCGAGCAGCGCTGCGATCTGCGACTCCGGCCAGCAACCGGCCACGACGGCCGTGAAGTGCGTGTCATTGTCGAGGGTGCGGATCGACATGGCCTTCTCCTGTTCTGGTGCGGTGTCCGAGCTGTTCTTAATTGTGCGGGGTGAATGCCGGTGGCGGAAGTACGGGTATCACAAACCCCTCATGAATTCCTCACGGCGGTTATTCCTGCGGTCCGTGGAATGATTTGGTGCCGACCGAAATTCGCTCGTGGCATGGCCGGGGCGTCATCTGATCATCGCGCCTTCCCCACCAGGGGAGACGCCAGGGCGTGGCCGATGGCCCCGGTCGTGGCGCTCCGCGCCACGACCGGGGCCGGCCCCTTGTGAGCAGGGGGCGGCCCTTGCGGCCTGCGGGGTTTCGCCGGTCCGCATCCGGGGTGTGTCCGTCCTCCGGGCCCCTCGACGCCACGTGCCGCGGCTTCCACCGGGCCTTGGCGCCCCGTCGAACCACGGCCGGGCATGCACTCCTCACAGGCCGTGCTGGGGCCCATCGCCGCCGTGGCGGCGCAGGGCGTCCCGTGCGTGTACCTGGGCGCCCCTCGGTGCCCGGGGCCTCTGCTGCACCGGGACAGGCGCGCGCAGAACAGTCACCCGGGCGTTCGGCCGAGGCGCGCGGGCCCGTGCACCGGCGCGCACCCGTGTGCAAGGTGGCGAGCGGCTCAGGACGGCGAGCGGTCGCGGACGGGGCGCGCGTGGATCAGGCGGAGGGTTTGGGAAGCAGTTCCGTGGCGAGCTCGCCCCAGGCCGCGTCGTTCGCCGGCCGCCGTCCGGCGGGCGGCCCGGCGGGCTCCTCGTCCCCGTGGCCGAGCGCGAACCCGCTGACGCACGACTCGGTGCGCCAGTCGGTGCCGAGCGCCCGGGTCGTCACCTCGATGTCCGCGGCGTCCAGGGCGCATCCCGTCAGGCCCATCGCCGCGCTGACCAGGTACAGCGTCTGGACCAGCGCCCCCGTGTTCTTCAGGATCAGCGCGTAGCCGGGCCCGGTGTACTTCCACGACACGCGGCGGAACCGCGCGGTGACCAGGATCAGCACCGGCGGCGCGGTCGCCAGGCCCGCCGAGGTGCGTCCACGTTCGACCAGCTCGCACAGATCGACGGCGTCCATGTCGATGGGCTCCAGCCGGTGCCCGAGCGGGTCGTAGTGGTACATCCCGTCGGTGATGTCGGGACAGCCGCGGACCGCCGCGTACAGCTCCAGCTCGTACGCCGACCCCGTGCTCGCGTACGGGCGGTCGCTCGCCAGGCCGCCCGTGAGGCCACCGGCCGAGCCGACGAGCGAGCGCACCCGGGCCGTCCGGTAGAGCACCTCGCCGAGCTGGCGCGCCGTGAGCGGCTCGCGGGCGAAGCGCCGCGTCGGCCGGTGGCCCTCGATCGCGGCGGTGAGCGGCGGATCGGAGGCGATGAGCCGGTTCCAGGACGGCCGGGGCAGCGGCACGTACCCGCCCTCGGTGGCCGGCTTGGTGACCGGCTCGACCGTCCACCGCTCGCCCATCGGATAGGTCGCGCCGAAGTCACGGTCGTGCCGGCCGAGGGTGGACCGCGTGTGGAACATCAGATCCTGCGGCAGCCAGGTGACCAGGGCGGGGTCGGTGTCCTCGGCGAACACCGGCGCGCGTGCCGAGCCGCCGGGCTCGGCCTGCACCACCATGCCGGTCGCCACCAGGTAGCCGAGCGCCTCGCCGGCCGGCATGGGGGAGGGCAGCCCGTCGAGCACCGCGGCCGGAGTGGTCGCGCGACTCAGCGTCCCGATCAGCCACATCGCCTCGGCCCGGTGCAGGACCACCCGGTGCAGCGACAGCGGCGACTCCAGGCTGTAGGCGCCGTCCTCGGCGTGCAGCACGGCGAACCGGGACATGCGCAGGGCCCGCACCGGAGACAGCCGCGCCGGCTCGAAGCGGGCCTGCCGGCTCAGCGGTACCACCGACAGCAGCGCGCGTTCCTGGTCCAGCCCGAGCGAGCGGACCACCAGGTGCTGCAGCCGGCCGAGCAGCCGGTCGAGTTCGGCGCGGCCGGCGGGGTCGGTGACGGCGTTCTCCAGCGAGACCGGGCCGAGGCTCATGCGGCGCAACGCGTCCACCACCTGGGGAGCCGGATGCGGCACGCTCTCGTCGCCCCAGCGGCTGTGCAGGATCACCGCACCCTTGCCGGCGTCGGCCTCCACGTGCACGTCCTCGCGCAGTGACCACAGCAGAAAGCGCCCTCCGGGGGCGTCGTCCTGGTCTGGAGGTGGTGACACGGGGCTTCTCCTGATGTCTCTCACGGCGGGCACGCCGTCACAGGAAGAACGGGACGGGGTTGAGATCCTGGTACGGCGTCGGCGCGTCCAGGCGGCCGAGCTCGACCGGGACGTCGTACAGGCGTCCGGGGGCGAACCTCGCCCAGAAGTGGCGCAGCCCGGGCACGACGACCTTCACCACGGGCATCCCCACGTCCGGCCGGGTCTGGTCGAGCACGAGAACCTCCAGGTTCTTGGCACGGGCCAGCGCGGTGATGTGCGCGATGTCCTCGCGCAGGTCTCCGCGCGGGGTGTACGGATGGCCGGCCGCCGTCGTCTCCGGCAGGCCGGGGCCGGGCGCCAGGTAGGGGTGGGTGGCGATGGTCGCCCGCGTCCACCAGGACAGCAGCGTCGGGTCGCTGGTGGCGTACCCGGTGCCGTCCCCCGCCGCGCCGAGGGTGACCGGCAGGAGCTGGCCCAGCTCGGCCATCGCGCGGCGCAGCGCCACCGCCGGGTCGAAGTGCGCGCCGAAGCCGAACATGATGTCCTCGGCCGGGCCGCCGGCGCGCCGTGAGACGGCGGCGAAGACCGGGATGCCGAGGTCGGAGGTGAGGTCCAGCGCCCAGGTCTCGCGCCCGAGGGCGGCGAGGCCCTGCCGCACCTGCTCCACCCACGGGTCGGCGAAGGAGTCCAGCGCCACCCCCGGCTGGCGGGTGCGGTTGTACCACCACAGCGCCACGGCGTCGCGTTCGACCAGTTCGAAAAACCCCTGCAGGATGGCGTCCTCGAGGCTCGCGCCCGCCGCCGCGCCGTTGGAGTCGGCGCGCACCGGGCAGGAGCCGCCCCGGTCGAAGGGGCGGTAGTACAGCAGGTCGGTGGGCAGGTAGCGGTGCCGGGACGCGGTGAGCGACCACACCGGCGTCCACTCCAGCGGCACGCCGTCGTCGAACGGCGCCGGCACGTGCTGGAACGGCGGGTGCGCGGCGTTCCACCGTTCGCGGTCGCGGAACTGGCGCGGGTGGAACAGCTGGCAGGAGTCCGGATGCACGGCCGCCTCGCCCAGCCCCCGGTAGGTGTCCACCACCACCGGCTCGTCGCCGGCCCGGGAGCCGCAGTAGCGCTCCACCGACTCGCACAGGGCGCTGACCCGCGCCTCCAGGTCGGTGACGCCCTTGCCGCCGGCCTGCGCCCGCAGACCCGCCCGCGCCGTCGACAGGCTGTCCACCGGCAGCGCCAGGTTGGGGCCGGCCAGGTAGCACTGCAGGAAGGCGGGACTGCGCGGGTCGCGGCGGATCGCGCCGGTGATCCCGGTGACCGGGTCGGCCAGCCCGCTGTAGCGGTCCCAGACATGCTGCGCCGAAAGGGCCCGCTCGCCGGTGCCGCCGCGCGCCTGCTTGGGGCGGGAGGCCGGTCGCACCGGGCGGCGCACCTGCCGGTCGACCAGGCCCGGGTCGCCGCACGAGGGGCACTGCGGGCGCCGGGTCAGCGGGTGGTGCCGGCCGGCCATGGTGAGGGTGTCCAGCGTCCACACGGCGTCCTGCCCGGCGTGGCGGTGCCCGGCCAGCCACTTGGCGGCCTCCAGCGCGGCCGACAGCATGCCCAGGCCGCGGGTGATCGGGGTGGACGCCTCCGGCGGCGGCGTGGGCACGCCCGAGGCGGACGACAGGCAGCTCTCGGCGCGGCGGTGGCCGCGAAGCCGCCGCTCCAGGCAGGTCCAGCACGGGCCCGCGCCCGGCCGGAACACCGGACCGATCCACACGTCCGCCCCGCCCGGCTTGACCAGCAGCCAGGGACGCCCGTCGGCCAGCCGCCGCGTGTTGATCGCGGCCAGCGCCGGGTCGAGGTAGTCGTCGCAGACCACCAGCAGCAGCTCTTCACTGGAGTCGCCGGCCCCGGTCACCGGAACGGCGGTCAGGCCGGCCGTGCCGCAGGCGGCCACGAGCGGGCCGGCGTCCACCCGGCCGAGGGCCTGGACGCCGACCACGGCCTGCGCGAGCCGCTCGGGGGCGGCGCCGCCGTCGAGCCCGGCCAGGTCCCAGTAGGCCTCGGAGGCGGCGTCCGCGCCGGTGTCCGCGCGGCGGTAGCCGACCAGGTTGGCCTTGGCCATCCTGGCCAGCGCGGCGCCGACCTGCTCCGGGGGCAGCTCGCGGGAGGCCTCCCGGCGGATCTCGGCCAGGCTGCGGCTGCCGTCGAGCAGCGGGGCCAGCACCTGGGCCGGCCTGCCCGAGAGCGCGGTCGTCCCGCGCGCCGAGAGCAGGTAGACGCCGTCGCCGGGGACGATCTCGGGGCGCAGGTGGCTCTTGAAGCCCACGCGCGGCCCGGTGTCCGCACCCGCGTCCGGCGCCGTGCCGGGTTCCGGGGCCGCGGGGGGAACCGGCCGTGCGTCCGCCTCCGTTTCGGGGGCCGGGTCGAGGATTGGCGCGGGATCGCCGCCACGCGTCTGCGCCGCCGCCGCGGCCTTCTCGGCCGGCCGGCCGCCGCGGCCCGCGGCCGGGGGCGCGCCGAGGCGACGGTGGGCGACGGGGGCGCCCGCGCCGGTTTCCGCTTGCACCATGAGAGCCTCCGGGCCGTCGAGGGGCACAGGAACACGGGCGGCTCTCGCCGCCTCGGCCGGCGCCTACCCGCGGACGGGGACGGCACTCCGCCGGCCGGTGGTGGCGATCCCGCGCACCGTATTGTTCCCGACCTGCGCGAGCGCGGCCAGTTCACCGTTCATCTTCCCGGCGTGAATCCTTCACATCGCACTGGTGACCCGCTCAGTGGCCCCGCCGCGGGCCGTCCGCGCACACTTGTGCCACGTCGAAACGACCGGAGGGAGCACCGGCATGCGTCGGATCCGCTGCACGAGAAGCGCCGCCGGGAAACTCGCGAGGAAACGCTGCGCCGAGCAATCGGATCTGCGCACCCCCGCCGGCCGTGAAATGCCGTACTGAGCGAATGAACCGAACCCGGCGAGCCGCGGGGGAACGCGCCGCAGCGCTATGCCGGCGAAATCCCGCCGAAATCGGTGACACGAATCGAGGGCGAAAGCCCGACCGGCTGATCAGTGGACAGGCTGCCTCCAGGGAAGGGAGCGGAGAATGGCTCCGGTGCTGGAAATGACCGGCGACCGTTTCAGAGCCGAGGGGGTGTGGCACGACCGCACCGCGATGGACGACCTGCGCGACGCGGTCCGGCGGTTCCCCGACCGTACGGCCGTGGTGTGCCGGCACGTGGACGGCCGTGAACCCGACCGTCTCACCTACACCGAGCTGGCCGCCCGCGTCGAGCGGCTGGCCGCGGCGCTGCACGGCCTCGGCGTGCGCCGCGGGGACGTGGTGACCCTCCAGTTGCCGAACTCCTGGCAGCTCGTCGCGCTGTCCCTCGCGTGCGCCCGGGTCGGTGCGATCGCCGGGCCGGTCGCGACCATCATGCGCCGCCGCGAGGTCGCGTTCATGACCCGGCTGACCCGCAGCCCGCTCTACGTGGCCGCCGCCCAGGTGCGTGACTTCTCCTTCGCCGGCATGGCGGCCGAGGTCGCCGCCGAGGTGCCGACGCTGAAGCGCCGCGTGCTGCTCGGCGCGCCCGGCGTGCCGGCGGTGGAGCAGGGCCGCGACGACGTGCTCGACTTCGAACGCGACCTGCTCGGCCGGGCGTGGGAGCAGGAGGTCGCCCCCGGCGTGCTGGACGCCCGCGAGGCCCGGCCCGACGACCTGGCGCAGGTCATGTTCACCTCCGGCACCACTGGTGAACCCAAGGGCGTCATGCACAGCCACAACACGCTCGGCGCGCTCAACCGGGCGCAGATCGAGGTGCTGGGCCTGACGTCGGACGAGGTCACCGCCATGGGCTCGCCCACCACCCTGCAGGCGGGCTACACCTGGAACTTCCTGATGCCGCTGATCCTGGGCGCCACGGCCGTGCAGATCGACGCCTGGAAGCCCGATCTGATGCTGCGGGTCATGGAACAGGAGCGGGTCACCTTCTTCTACGGGCCGCCGCCGTTCCTGATGGACCTCATCCGCGCCCAGCAGGAGAACCCCCGGGACCTGTCGGCGTTGCGATCCTTCGCCACCGGCAGCGCCCCCATCCCGCCGGTGCTGGTCGAGCAGGCCCGCGACGTGCTGGGCTGCCGGCTGTACGCGCTGTGGGGGATGACCGAGAACGGCGCGGTCACCATCACCCGCCCGCAGGACCCGCCGATGCGGGCCGCCGAGAGCGACGGGGTGCCGGTGCCCGGCATGGAGGTCCGCATCGTGGACGAGGAGACCGGGGAACCGGTGCCCCCCGGCGGCACCGGCCTGCTCCAGGTGCGCGGCGCGAGCCAGTGCCTGGGCTACTACCGGCGCGAGGAGCTGTACGCCGAGTCGGTCACGCCGGACGGGTGGTTCGACACCGGCGACCTGGCCAGGGACGACGGGTACGGCGGCATCCGCATCGCCGGCCGGGTCAAGGACGTCATCTCGCGCGGCGGGGTGAAGGTGCCGGTGGTCGAGGTGGAGGCCGCGCTGCTGCGCCACCCGGCGATCCGCGACATCGCGGTGGTCGGCGTCCCCGACGAGCGGTTCGGCGAGCGCGCCTGCGCCGTCATCGCGGTGGTCGGCGTCCCCGACGAGCGGTTCGGCGAGCGCGCCTGCGCCGTCATCGTCGCCGACGGCACCCCGCCGACCCTTGAGGACCTGCGCGTCCACCTGGCAGAGCTGGACATGGCCAAGCAGTACTGGCCCGAGCGCGTCGAGGTCCTCGACGCGCTGCCGAGGACCCCCTCGGGCAAGGTGCAGAAGTTCGTGCTCCGCGACCGGCTGGCCGGCGCGACGGCTGAGTGAGGATCTCATGGACTTTCTCTTCACCCCTGAGCAGGACGCGCTGGCCGAGAAGGTCCGCGCCTACGTCGCCGACCGGCTCGCCCCGGCCGCGGCCGAGAGCGACCGCGAGGGACGTTTCGCGCCCGGGCTGTTCGCCGAGCTGGCGGCCGAGGGCCTGTTCGGACTGCGCATCCCCGCCGAGTACGGCGGCATGGGCCTGGACGCCGTCAGCACCGGCATCGCGCTGGAGGAGCTGGCGCGCGGCGACATCACCGCCTGCTACCCGGTACTGAACGCCGCCCTGGTCGGCGGGGTGCTCAACCAGAGCGGCGGCGAGGAGCTCAAGGCGCGCTGGCTGCCGTCCATCGCCCACGGCGACGCCATCGTCGCCGTCTGCATGACCGAGCCCGGGCACGGCACCGACGCCGCCGCCCTGGAGCTGGCCGCCGAGCCGGACGGCGACGGCTGGCGGCTGTCGGGCGAGAAGACCTCCATCATGCTCGGCGCGTACGCCACCCACGGCCTGGTCTTCGCCCGCACCGGCGAGAAGGCCGAGCGATCCCGCGGCGTTACCGCCTTCTACACCCGCCTGGACGACGCCCACGTCACCCGGACCACGCTGCCGAGCCTGGGCAGCCGCACCGGCGGCCGCGCCCACATGGTGTTCGACGGGCTGCGCGTCGGCCCGGAGAACGTGGTCGGCGGCACCGGGCTCGGCTTCGCCCAGGGCATGCGGGGATTCGACTACTCGCGGGCGCTGATCGCCCTGATGGCCGTGAGCGCCGCGAACGTGACCGTGGAGGCCGCGCTGGCGCACGCCCGCGACCGGGAGGCGTTCGGCCGGCCGCTCACCACCAACCAGGCGCTGACGTTCCCGCTGGTCGAGCACGCCACCTACCTGCACGCCGCTCGCCTGCTCGCCTACGAGGCGCTGTGGCGCAACGACGCCGGGCTCCCGCACCGGGTCGAGGCGAGCATGTCCAAGTGGTGGGCGCCCAAGACGGCCGCCGAGGCCGCCCACCAGGCACTGATCACCATGGGGCACTACGGCTGGTCGGAGGACGGGCCGGTGGCCCGGCGGCTGCGCGACCTGATCGGCACGCAGCTCGCCGACGGCACCGCCGCCGCGACCAAGCTCGTCGTCGCCCGGGAGTTCCTCGGCCGCGAGCACGCCCCCTGACCGTCCCGACCGCCGCCGCGCGCGCCCCACGGCCGGGCGCGCCGCGCACGGCACCGACGCCTCTCGACGAGCGGAGACCGCCTGATGCGTGCACCTGACGCCCCCTTGCCGACCTACGCCTCCTATGTGGGAGGACGCGACATCGACGCGGCCGAGCACATCTACGCCGTGTCGACCCGCGCCATACTGCGGGACGCCCCCGGCGCCCTGCGCCTGAAGCGCATGCTGGAGCGCGGACTGATCGACCCGGCCTCGGCCGGGCCGGAGGTCATCGGCCGGTGCGCGCTCGCCGGCCCCGACACCGTGCGGGCCGCCCTGTCGGCGGCGGCCGGGGCGGTGCGCGAGTGGAGCAGCAGCCCGCTGGAGGTGCGGCTGCGGCTCGGCGAGCTGATCCGCAAGCGGCTGGCCGAGACCCGGCCCGCGTTCGTCGACATCATGGTCGCCGAGGGACGCACCCGGACGCTGGCCGAGTGGGAGATCGACGGCCTGACGCACATCTTCAGCCCCGAGACGCTGAGCTGGTGTGCGGAACTGCTGCAACGCGACTTCTCCTACGGCGGCAAGAGCATCTCGATGCGGCGCAAGGCCGACGGCGTCGTGTGCGTCGCCCCGCCGCAGAACGCGCCGCACTCCAACTGCATCTACGGCGCGGCCGCCCTGCTGTCGGGCAACACGGTCGTGGTACGCGCGCCGCGCAGCATCCCCTTCGGCGTCATGTACGCCCTGCGGGAGATCATCGCCCCGGCGCTGGAGGAGGTCGGTGCCCCGCCCGGCACCCTCAACGTGGTCTGCGGGCCGCCGATGATGGAGGACTGGCTCGGCAGCGAGCACGTCGACGACATCATCTACTTCGGCGGCGTCGAGAAGGGGATGGCGTTCCAGCGCGACTGCGTCGCGGCCGGCAAGAAGCCGATCCTGGAGCTGGCCGGCAACGACTGCGCGGTGGTCTGGCGCGACGCCGACCTCGACCTCGCCGCCGGCGCCCTGGTCGAGGCGTTCCACGCCTCCGGCCAGATCTGCAACATCCCCAACCAGGTCATCGCCCACCCCGCCATCGCCGATGAACTGATCGAGCGGCTGAAGGCCGCCGCCGCGCGCATCCGCCCCGGCTACCCCGAGGAGGAGGGCGTGGTGCTCACCCCCGTCCTGGCCGCCGACGGGTACTTCGCCTTCCTGCAGGACGCGCTGCGCAAGGGGGCGCGGCTGGTGTGCGGCGGGCGGCGCCTGGAGGTGGACGGCACCCCGTCCGACACCGGGTTCTTCATCGAGCCGACCGTGGTACGGGTGGACGGGCTGGCCGGCGCGCGCGAGGTCGAGGCCGTGCGCGGCGAGACCTTCTTCCCGCTGCTGCCCGTGGTCGTTCCCGAACCGGGCGTCTCGGACGAGCGGCTGCTGGATGAGGTGCTCCGGTTCATCGACGGCAACGCCTACGGCCTGCGCAACTCGCTGTGGACCGCCGACGAGCGGGTGGCCGGGCGGTTCGTCACCGAGGTGCGCAACGGCGGGGTGCTGAAGGTGAACGACGACTCCCACTGCGGCTTCTACCCGTACATGCCCTCGCACGGTGGCACCGGCCTCACCAGCGGTGTGTTCGGCGAGGCCAGCTACATGATGATCCGCACGACCCACCTGCAGGGCATCGCCATGACCCCGCCCCGCGTCTCACGCGGATCCGGTGACGGCACGGCGCCGGCGGGGCCGGCGGGAAGCGAAAGGGGAGCGTGACATGCGAAAAGTAGGGGTGCGGGCCCACGTCCCGCTCGACGCCGGCGCCGCGCTCGCCCGCCTGGCGGACGGCGCCTGGCGTGACGTGCTCTCCGCCGGTGTCCTGGCGGTCACGGACGCCGGAGCCGGCGATGCCGCGGCCACGGACGTTGAGACGCCCACCGGCACCGAGGCGGCGGCCGGCCGTCCGGTGAGCCCGGCCGGACAGGCCGGAGTGGGGCGTGACGGCGACCGCCTGAGCGAATGGGCCCTGCCCTTCCGCGGCGGTTCGGTGCGCTGGCGCCAGCGCGAGCAGGTGACCGCCGCGGCGGCGGACGCCTCCTCCGCGGCGCCGGGCATCGCCTTCGAGCAGGTCGAGGGCGACTTCGCCCGGTACTCCGGCACCTGGCGCTTCGCGGCGACCGGTGCCGGGTCGCGGGACGCCGCCCCGGTGTCCGCCAACGGGTTCGCGCCCGCGGGCGCCGCGCCCGTCTCCGGCAACGGGGTGTCGCCGAACGGCGTGGCCGCGGCGCGGCCGTCCTGTGAGGTCCTCTTCGAGGCGCGGTTCGACCTCGGGGTGCCGATGTACGACCGGGTCGTCGAGCCGCTGCTGGCCCGGGTGCTCGTCCGGGGCGTCCGCGCCGTCCTCGCCGCGGCCTACGGGGAGGTCGAGATCGAGGAGGACCCGGTCACCCTCCCCGAGCCCGAGCGCTACGTGGCCGCGGTCCTGGCGTCCGCCACCTGAAAGACCGCCGCGCACCCGCCCGAATCTCCGGGAGGGCCGGACACGGCCCCGGCCCTCCCGGTCAGGGAAGGGTGAGCACGCGCGGGCCGTCCTCGGTGATGGCGACGGTGTGCTCCATGTGGGCGGCCCGGCTGCCGTCGGTCGTGAGCAGGGTCCAGCCGTCGGCGGCGCTGTGGTAGTCGTCGGCTCCGCCGCTCATCAGCATGGGCTCGATGGCCAGGGTGAGGCCATGGCGCAGCGGGTAGCCGCGCCCGGGACGTCCCCGGTTGGGCACGGGCGGGTCCTCGTGCATGCGCCGGCCGATGCCGTGCCCGCCGAAGTCGGCGGGCATCCCGCACCCGGCCTCGCGGGCCACCGCGCCGATGGCGTGCGAGATGTCGCCGATGCGGTTGCCCGCGACGGCGGCGGCGATGCCGGCGTCCAGGGCGCGCCGGGTGGCCTCGATGAGCTCCAGGTCGCCCGGACGCGGCGTGCCGACGGTGAAGCTGGTCGCGGCGTCGCCGGTCCAGCCGTCCACCTCGGCGCCGCAATCGATGCTCACCAGGTCGCCGTCACGCAGCCGGTAGCCGGTGGGGATGCCGTGCACGATGGCGTCGTTCACCGAGGTGCAGATCACCGCGGGGAAGGGCGTGGGGGCGAAGGACGGCCGGTAGCCGAGGAACGGCGAACGCGCCCCGGCCTCGGCCAGCACCGCGCGGGCCGCCTCGTCCAGTTCCAGCAGTGACACTCCGACGGTCGCCGCCGCGCGCACGGCCTCAAGTGCCCGGCCCACGACCCGGCCGGCCTCGCGCATGGCGTCCATCGCCGCGTCGTCCTTGATCTCCACCATGACTCCGGTACTCCCTGTTCCCCGCCCGAGGGCGGCCAATTCTTATACCGGTATTACTATAACGGGCATGGTGCGAACTCCGTTGACCCGGTGGGAGAGAGAGCGCGGCGAGCGGCTCGGCGCGCTGCTGCGCGAGGCGCGCGGCGAGCGCAGCATGGTGGCGATCGCCGCGGCGGCGGGAGTGTCCGCCGAGACGCTGCGCAAGATCGAGACGGGCCGGGCGCCGACCCCGGCCTTCTTCACCGTGGCCGCTCTGGCCGCGGCGCTGGGGATGTCCCTGGACGAACTGGCCGTCCTGTGCGCCGATCAGGACACCGCCCAGGGCGGCCGGGCGCTGACCGCCTGACCGGCCGCTCGCGTCCACGGCATGGTGCGCGATCACGGCGGCCGGTCCACGGCCGTCGTGATCACCGCCGGGTCGGCGGTCTCACTGCAGAGCGGGTATGGCCTTCTCGGTGCTCTCGTAGAAGGAGAACAGCCGGTCCAGACCCATGATCGTGAAGACGTGGGCGATGTCGCTGTGCAGCCCGGCCAGGGCCAGCGCGGCGCCGGCGTCCTGGGCGCGCTGGTGCGCCGCGACCAGCAGCGAGATCCCGGTGGAGTCGCAGAACGTGAGCGCCGACAGGTCCATCACCAGCGCGCCGCCGGGAGCGAGCGTCAGCTCCTCCAGGGCCGCGCGCAGGCGGGGGGCGGTGTGGTGATCGAGGTCGCCGGCCACGGCCAGCACCTGGATACGCGTCGAGTGCGGCCGGAGGGTGACGGTCAGACCGTGGTCATGTCGCACCAGGGCTCCTGAGAGGGACGGCCGTCTAACGGACGGGGACGGACAAGGCGAGCACCGCCGTGTCATCGGACACGCCCTCGCCCAGGGTCTCGATCAGTTTATGCACCATGGCGAGGAGGTTGTCGGCGCTGGTGGGCGCGACGGCCGCCAGATGGGCGGCCAGCCCTTCCTCGTCCAGCATGGACCCGGTCGCGGTGCGGGCCTCGGTCAGGCCGTCGGTGTAGAGCAGCAGCGCGTCCCCGGCGTCCAGGCGGGTGCTCACCTCCGCGAAGTGCGGGTCGCGCAGGATGCCGATCAGCTGCCCGCCCTCCGGGCGGACGGCCTCGACCCCGCCGTCCTTCCGCACGACCATGGCGGGAGGATGCCCGCCGCCGGCGAGCGTGACGGTGAACCCGCCGGGGTCGGGCGTGAGAACCCCGAACAGGGCCGTGCAGTAGGGCGGTGGCGTGCCGCTGCCGGAGTGCTCCTGCTGGAGGACGGCGTCCAGGTTGGCCAGCACCGTGCACGGGTCCGGGTCGTAGACGGCGGCGGCGCGCAGCGTGTAGCGGACCAGAGAGGTCAGGGCGGCCGCGTCGGCGCCCTTGCCGCAGACGTCCCCCAGGAAGAACCCCCAGCGGTTGCCGTCGAGCGGGAACAGGTCGTAGAAGTCGCCGCCGATCTCGTCGGCGGAGACCGGATGGTAGGCCGCGGCCGCGCGCAGGCCCGGCACCTGCGGCAGGGCCGGGGGCAGGAGCGTGCGCTGCAGCGTCCTGGCCAGGCGTTCGGCGCCGGCCCGCAACTCGCGTTCGGCGGCGACGATGCGCGAGGCGGCCAGCCGCAGCTCCAGCTCGCCCATCACCAGGGCGGCCAGATCCTGCAGGGCCTTGACCTCCTCGGTGTCCACCTCCCGGGGACGGGTGTCCATGACGTTGACGCTGCCCAGGCGGTGGCCGTCCGCGGTGATGATCGGGGCCGCCGCGTAGAAGCGGACGCCGGGGTCGCCGCCGACCATCGGGTCGGCGGTGCCGCGCGGGTCGGCCATGGTGTCCGGGACGACGCAGGCACCGTCGTCGTCGATGGCCGCGGCGCACAGGCTCACGGCCCGCCTGGCAGGGCGGAGCGGCACGGGCATCCCGTGCGCGGCGCGGCAGTGCACCCACTGGTCGTCCACGAAGGTCACCGTGGCGATGGGCACCCGCAGGATCCGCGCGGCCAGTGAGACCACCCGGTCGAGTGCGGCGTCACCAGGGGCGTCCGGCAACGTGTAGCGGCGGACGGCGGCCAGCCGGTGCGCTTCGTCGGGGGTGCTGACGTCAGGCTCCTTCCACCTCGCTGCTGATTGCCGCGCGGGGCGGACACAAGGCCCCCGGAACAGTTGCCCTATTGTACGTACCGTTGACCATGTCCTTGCACGAGCTTCGGCGCGCCCCGGCGACGCCGGCGGGCATGGGTGTGCGCGGTTCACCGGGCGGCGCCGGCCGTCTTTCCGGGCCCGGGTGGCGGGCGACGACGGTACTTTTGATGATCCCAGCACGGGCGGGCAGGCCCGGCGCGAGCGAAAGGGTGCCGAATGACGCGCGGTGACGACGCCGAGTACGGGCCCGTGGCAGCGGCCGGGGCGGAGATATTCCGGGTCGACGAGGAGATCGGCCGCGACCTGGTGAAGGTCGACTGGCCGGCCACCCCGCTGGGGCCGCCGGCCGGATGGCCGCAGAGCCTGCAGACCGCGGTGAGCATCCTGCTGTCCTCCCGGTTCCCCATGTGGATGGCCTGGGGCCCGGAGCTGACCTTCTTCTGCAACGCCGCCTACCGCCGCGACACCCTGGGCCGGAAGTACCCCTGGGCGCTGGGCCGGCCGGCCCGCGAGGTGTGGGCGGAGATCTGGAACGACATCGGCCCGCGCATCGACGCCGTCCTGGCCACGGGCCAGGCGACCTGGGACGAGGCGCTGCGGCTGTTCCTGGAACGGGCCGGCTACCCGGAGGAGACCTACCACACCTTCTCCTACAGCCCGCTCCGCGACGACGGCGGGGCGGTCGTCGGCATGCTGTGCGTGGTCAGCGAGGACACCGAGCGGGTCATCGGCGAACGCCGGATGGCGACGCTGCGGGATCTCGGCTCCGACCCCAGCGTGGTCCGCACCGAGCAGGAGATGCTGGCCTTCGCCTGCCGGCAGCTCGGCCGCAACCCGCAGGACCTCCCGTTCACGCTGACCTACCTGTTCGACGACGGCAGCGCACGGCTGGCGGGGACGACCGGGATCACCGCAGGGCACCCGGCCGCGCCGCACAGCCTCCCGCTCGGCGATGAGCAGGGTGTCTGGCCGGTGACGGTGCTGGCCCGAGGCGAGTCGGTGCTGGTGGCGCTGGACGGCCCGGCGTTCACCGGACTGCCGCACGGCGACTGGACCGAGCCGCCCACCCAGGCACTGGTGGTGCCGCTGCTGCAGCAGGGCAGCGCGCCGTACGGCTTCCTGGTGGCCGCGCTCAACCGGTACCGGCCGCTGGACCAGGGCTACCGCGGGTTCGTCGAACTGGCCGCCGGGCACGTCGCGGCCGGCGTCGCGAGCGCCCGCAGCTACCAGGCCCAGCAGCGGCGGGCGGAAGAACTGGCCGAGCTGGACCGCGCGAAGACGGTGTTCTTCTCCAACATCAGCCACGAGTTCCGCACGCCCCTCACGCTGATCATGGGGCCGGTGCAGGAGCTGCGCACCACGCTGGCCGGCGCCGACCGGCAGGTGCGCCAGGATCTTGAGGTCGTCCACCGCAACGGGCTGCGCCTGGGCAAGCTCGTCAACACCCTGCTCGACTTCTCCCGCATCGAGGCCGGCCGCATGCAGGCCCGCTACGAGCCGGTCGATCTGGCCGTGGTGACCGCCGAGCTGGCCAGCGTCTTCCGCTCCGCGATCGACAAGGCCGGCCTGGTCTTCGAGGTCGACTGCCCCGCGCTGGCCGAGCCGGTCTACCTCGACCGCGGCATGTGGGAGAAGGTAGTGCTCAACCTGTTGAGCAACGCGCTGAAGTTCACCTTCGAGGGATCGATCGGCGTCACCGTGAGCGCGCGGGACGGCCACGCGGTGGTGACCGTCGCCGACACCGGCATCGGCGTCCCGGCCGAAGAGGTGCCGCGGCTGTTCGAGCGGTTCCACCGCATCGAGAGCGCCCGGTCGCGATCCAACGAGGGCAGCGGCATCGGACTGGCCCTGGTACAGGAGCTGGTCGGCCTGCACGGCGGAACGATCACGGCGGAGAGCGTCCAGGACGAGGGGACGACCTTCACCATCCGCCTGCCCTTCGGCTCCGCTCACCTCCCGGCCGGCAGCCTGGTCCCGCCCGGATCGGCGGAGGCGGTCTCGGCGACCGCCGACCCCTTCGTCGAGGAGGCCCTGCGCTGGCTCCCCGAGGACGGCACGGCCGCCGGGGAGACGGCCACCGCCGACGCCTCCACCGGCGCGGGCTTGCCGGCCTCGGGTGACGGCACGCCGGCCCGGGTGCTGGTCGCCGACGACAACGCCGACATGCGCGAGTACCTCCTGCGCCTGCTCAAGGGCGCCGGATATCGCGTCGACGCGGTCAGCGACGGGCTGCAGGCCCTGGACGCCGTCCGCGCGGAGGCTCCCGACCTGGTGGTCAGCGACGTCATGATGCCCCGCCTGGACGGCCTCGCCCTGGTCGCGGCGCTGCGGGCCGATCCGCGCACCGCGGGCGTTCCCGTGCTGCTGCTGTCGGCCCGCGCCGGGCAGGAGGCCTCCATCGAGGGCCTGGAGGCGGGAGCGGACGACTACCTGGTCAAGCCGTTCTCCGCCGCCGAGCTGCTGGCGCGGGCCCGGGCCAACGTGGAACTGGCCCGGATGCGCAGCCACCACACCCGGTGGCGCAACGCCATGATCGACTCTCTGCAGGAGGCGTTCTTCCTCACCGACGAGCACGGCACCGTGATCGAGGTCAACTCCGCGTTCGCCGACATCCTCGGCTACGGGCCCGAAGGCCTGCCCTACAGCCCGATCCACCCCTGGTGGCCGGACAAGAGTGACGACCCGCAGGCGCATGCGCTGGTCGCCGAGGCGTTCAGTGGGCTCGTCGAGGAGGGCAGGGGAAGCCACGTCATCCCTGTCACCCACCGTGACGGGCACCGGGTCTGGGTCACGGTCACCTTCAACGACGTCACCGACCCCGACACCGGCCGGCGTCACATCGTGGGCACCCTGCGCGACGTCACCGCCGAGCGCTACCTCGTGCAGCGCGAGAGCGCGCTGGCCGCGCTCAGCGTGCGCGTCTCGCAGGCGGAGGACGTGCCGGACGCCCTCGGCGGGGCACTGGAGGCGTTCCAGGAGGTCTGGGCGGCGCGCCGGGTCATGGCCGCCGTCTGGCGCGACGACACCCCGCCGGACCTCATGTGCGCGCCCACCGGCGGCGGCTGGCAGGACCTGCCCGAACAGTCGCGTGAGAGGCTGACCGCCCTGCGCGGGCAGCCGCCACTGCGCCCGGTCGCCCCCGGGCCGGGCGGGGCCGGCGTCACCCTGGAGCATCCCGAGGGACTGCTGGCCATCTGGATCGACCTCGGCCAGAACCGGCCCTTCACCGGCGAGGACCAGACGCTGCTCGCGCTGCTCGCCGGTCACCTCGGCCAGGGCCTGCACCGGGTCCACCAGCTCGACCAGCAGCGCGAGGCCGCCGTGGCACTCCAGCGCGCCATCCTCGGCCCGTCCCGGCTGCCCGACGGCTTCGCCGTACGTTACGAACCGGCCACCCGCCCCCTGGAGGTGGGCGGCGACTGGTACGACATCGTGCCGCTGAGCGACGAGCGCATCGGCATCGTGGTCGGCGACTGCGTGGGCCGCGGCCTGGAAGCGGCGGCCGTCATGGGCCAGCTCCGCAGCGCCTGCCGCGCCCTGCTGCTGCAGGACGCCGGCCCGGCCCAGGTGCTGGCCGCGCTCGACCGGTTCGCCGCCCTCGTCCCGGGCGCCAGGTGCACCACCGTCTTCTGCGGCGTCCTGGACACCACCACCGGCGACCTCGTCTACTCCAGCGCCGGTCACCCGCCGGGCATCCTCGCCCACTCCGACGGGAGCACCCGGCTGCTGGAAGACGGCCGCTCCCTCCCGCTGGCCGTACGGCCGGGCCATGCCCGGCCCGAAGGCAGCTGCACCATGCCGGCCCTGTCCACCCTGCTGCTGTACACCGACGGCCTGGTCGAACGCCGCCGGCGCCCGCTCACGGCCGGCATCGAGCAGGCCAGCGCCGCCGTCCAGGCCGGCCGGTCCACTCCCATCGAGGACCTCGCGGCCGACGTCATGACCCTCCTGGCGCCGGACGGCGGCTTCAACGACGACGTCGCCCTGCTGCTGTACCGCCAGCCGACCCCGCTGGAGGTCGCCTTCCCCGCCGAGTCGAGCCAGCTCGCCCCCGTGCGCAACGCACTGCGCGACTGGCTGACCCGGTGCCAGCTCGCCCCCTCGCTGATCCAGAACGTCCTGGTCGCTGCGGGGGAGGCCTGCGCGAACGCCATCGAACACGGGCACCGCCACGCTCCCGGCCGCATGATCCGCCTGCGCGCGGTCGCCACTCCCGGCGACCTGCGCCTGACCGTCGCCGACAGCGGCCGCTGGAAGCCACCGCAACCCGAGGCCAACGCTCATCGCGGCAGGGGCGTCGCCCTCATGCGCGCTCTGATGCACGAGGTGACCATCCAGCCCGGCGCCGCCGGGACCATCGTCGACATGCATGCGAGGATCGGCAAGTGAGCACTCCACTGACCCTGGTCGCCTCGGAGCGGCCCGACGGCACCCCGGTCCTCGTGGTCACCGGTGAGATCGACATGAGCAACGCCGGTGTGCTGGACGACGCGCTCAGCAGGCCGGCCGGCGAGGCCTCCCTGCTGGTCGACCTGAGCGCGGTGGACTACCTCGACAGTGCCGGCCTCACCGTCCTGTTCTCCCACGCCTCGCGCATCCGGCTCGTCGCCAACTCCCTGCTCGCCCCGGTCCTGACGATCTCCGGGCTCGACGAGGTCACCACCGTCGAGGGCATCACGCCCGACCCCGCCTGAGGCCGCCCACCGGCGACGGCCCGGCCTGTCCCGGGCGGGGTGCCCGGGATAGGTTCGTCCCATGGTTGAGATTCACGGGGAGTGCACCGGCAGGTTCGAGGTCGTGCGCGAGGCTCTTGCCGCCATCCTGGCCGACGACCTGGGCGCCTCGGTGGCGGTCCACCTGGACGGCGAGCCGGTGGCCGACATCTGGGGCGGGTACGCCGACGAGGCGCGCACCGTCCCCTGGGAACGCGACACCATCACCAACGTCTGGTCCACCACCAAGACGATGACCGCCTTGTGCGCGCTCATCCTGGCCGACCGGGGCGACCTCGACCTCGCCGCGCCGGTCGCGAAGTACTGGCCCGAGTTCGCGGCGGCGGGCAAGCAGGATGTGCTGGTCCGGCACCTGCTCTCCCACACCGCCGGCCTGCCCGGCTGGGACGAGCCGATGACGGCCGAAGATCTGTACGACTGGGAGAAGGCCACCTCGCGGCTGGCCGCGCAGGCGCCGCGCTGGGAGCCGGGCACCCGGGCCGGCTACCACGCCATTACCCAGGGCTACCTCGTCGGCGAGGTCGTCCGCCGTGTCACCGGCCGCACGCTCGGCACGTTCTTCGCCGAGGAGGTCGCCGGGCCGCTCGGCGCCGACTTCCACATCGGCCTGCCCGCCGAGCACGACCACCGGGTGGCCCAGATCGTCCCGCCCCCGCCGAACGGGGAGGAGCGCGCCAACCCGCCGCTGAACCCCGCGGAGGCCAACACCCTCCCGTGGCGGCGCGCCGAGATCCCGGCCGCCAACGGGCACGGCAACGCCCGCTCGGTCGGCGAGGTGCAGTCGGTGCTGGCCTGCGGCGGGACGGCGCGGGGGGTGCGGCTGCTGTCCCCGGAGGGGTGCGAGCGCGTCTTCGAGGAGCAGTTCCGCGGCACCGACGAGGTGCTGGGCGCACCGATGCGCTACGGCATGGGGTACGGGCTCGACACCGGCGGGTTCCCCGGCCCGCGCACCTGCTTCTGGGGCGGCTGGGGCGGTTCCCTGGTGGTGAACGACCTCGACGCCCGCATGACGGTCGCGTTCATGATGAACCGGATGGCCGGCGACACCCTCGGCGACACCAGGGCCATCACCATCGTCACCGCCGCCTACGAGGCCCTCTCCGCGGGGTGAGCGTCCCGGCCGCCTTGACCTGAAGTCCACTTCACCTTGCATCCTGGCGCGAGCGCCCGGCCCGTCGTGGGTCCGGGGCGGTGCGGGCCCACGGCCGGCGGGGAAGCGGGGGCCCGCGCCGGCCGCCGGGACGCGGAGTGGCGGTGATGGTCTTGGAGAGGAGACGGCGATCGTGCGCGCTGTGGTGATGGAGCGGTTCGGCGGGCCGGAGGTATTGGAGCTCCGGGAGGTCGAGGACCCGGTTCCCGGCCCCGGGCAGGTGCTCGTCGAGGTCGCCTACGCGAGCATCACGTTCGTCGAGACGCAGGTGCGGGCCGGGAACGCGCCACCGGTCATGGGACGGCCCGAGCTGCCCCGGATTCCCGGCAACGGCGTCGGCGGACGGGTGCGGCAGGTGGGCGCGGGCGTCGACCCCGGCCTGGCCGGTGCGACCGTGGTGACGACCACGGGCGGCGCCGGAGGGTACGCCGAACTCGCCCTGGGGCGGGCGGAGGACGCGGTCGTGGTCCCGGACGGGGTGGCGTTGCGCGACGCGGTGGCGCTGCTCGCCGACGGCCGTACGGCGGTCATGCTGCACCGGCAGGCACAGGTCGAGCCGGGGGAGTGGGTGCTGGTGCTGGCGGCCGGCGGCGGGGTGGGCACCCTGCTCGTCCAGCTCGCGTCCGGTTCGGGGGCCAAGGTGATCGGCGCGGCCGGTCCCGGGAAGGGCGAGCAGGTCACCGCGCTCGGCGCGGTCGCCTGCGTCGACTACACCCGCCCCGGCTGGGAGCGCGAGGTGGCCGGGCTGACCGGCGGCGCCGGTGTCGATCTGGTCTTCGACGGGGTCGGCGGACGCGCCGGGGCGGAGGCCATGAGCGTCGTGCGGCCCGGTGGGCGTGCCCGCGTGTACGGCATGGCCGGCGGTGCCTGGACGCAGCCGGGGGACGGAGTGGAAGTGATCGCCGCGGCGCCGCCCACGGCGGCCGACATGCGCGCGTTCACCGAGGAGGCGCTCGCCCGCGCGGCGGCGGGCACGCTGCGCCCCACCGTCGGCCAGACCCACCCGCTGGCCGATGCGGCCAAGGCCCATCAGGCCATCGAAGCCCGCGCCACCATCGGCAAGACCCTCCTCATCCCCTGACCCTCTCGCACCGCCGGCGTTGTAACGCGGCCCTAGTGACCGAAGGCGTACTCCGAGCAGCAGGCCTCGCGGTGCAGCCGCCGGCCGACCTCCAGCCAGTCGGTGTGGTCGGCGGCCTGTTGCGCCGTGGGCACGGTGAACGCCCGGATCAGGTCCTCCTGCCGGTGCACGATGCCGTCCCGCATGACCCAGGAAGTGCGCACCAGATCGTCGAAGTTCTCGAACGGATCACCGTCGATCACGGCCAGGTCGGCCAGCTTGCCCGGTTCGAGCGTGCCGAGGTCGTCGGCGACGCCGAACATCCGGGCGGGGACGACGGTCACGGTGCGCAACGCCTGCGCGGTGGACAGACCGGCGTAGCGGTGCAGGGCGCGCAGGCCGAGGTGGATGTGCAGCCCGAGGGGGGTCAGAGGGGCATCGGTGCCCAGGGCGAGCGTGCCGCCCTCGTCGATGATCGCCCGGTAGACCGCCGTCTCCTGTTCGATGGCCTGGAGCGCGGCCGCGGTGGGCGGGGTCGCCGCGTAGTTCCGCACGATGGCGCTGTCCCACGGGGGCAGCAGGGTGGTGACCCGCGGGTCCGTGGCGAGTGCCGGGTCCACCCCGAGCAGCGAGAGCGCGCTGAACGGCGTGACGATGATCTGCAGCATGCCGCGCCGGTAGGTCTCCAGGACGTCCTGGTAGGAGTGCCCGGTCGGAGAGTAGGCGCGCCCGTACTCGAAGCGCTGCGTGGCCTGCAGGTGGCTGGTCAGGTCCTGGCCGACGTTCACGCCCGGGGTGAGGAAGTGGCTGCCGGACGGCACGCCCAGCTTCTCGTGCGCGGTGCGCGCCGCCTCCCGCATGACCGCGGCGGGGGCACGGACGTAGGTCTTCACGAAGTCGTAGTCCAGGGCCACCGCCCGTTCCAGGGATCGCCGGACCCCGTCCGCGGTCCGGTGCGCCCGCCCCATGCTGTAGGCGACCCGGGTGCCGTCGATCAACTCTCCCGTGGCGAACAGCCGCGGCCCGGCCATCTCACCCGCGGCGACCGATTCGCGGATCCGCACCGCCTCGTGCGCGAAGCCGCCCAGTGAGACATTGGTGGTGACGCCGTAGGCGAGCATGCAGGTGGCCTGCCGGCCGCCGTAGGTGTACTGCCAGGGGTGGGTGTGCGGATCCCACAGTCCCGGGATGACGGTGGAGCCGGACGCGTCCAGGACCGTCTCGCCGGCCCGCCCGCCTCCGGCGCGGTGCGGCTCCACGGCCACGACGCGGTTGCCGCGGATGACGATGTCGACGTTCTCGCGGACCGTCTCGCCGGTCCCGTCCCACAGTCGCCCGGCGTGCACCCGGGTGATGGCCGAGCGGGACGGCAGGCGGCGGCCATAGGTGAGCGGCACGCGGACGGTGCGCACGCCCGAGCCGTCCCGGCCGACGAGCCTGAGCCGGCCGCTCGACTCGTACAGCAGGGTGCGGGAGTCGCCCGACCAGGACGGGTGGTCGGCCGCCTCGTCGGTGAGGCGGCGCGGCTCCCCGGTGGGCGCGCCGTCCGGGCCGACCGGCAGCACCCATAGCGCGGAGTCCATGATGAACGCCATGGCCGAGCCGTCCGGCGCCCACACCGGGCCGGCGTTGCCCCGGTCGGACAGCGAGGCGTGCGGCATCGGCTGGTGCAGCGCCCACTCCCCCGTGGTGGCGTCGACGACGCGGATGAGGTTGTACCCCTCGCGGAACCGCCGGTTGAGCCGATTGCGGTCGCAGAACGCGATGTACCGGCCGTCCGGTGACCAGGTCGGGCGTCCGGGAAGGCCATTGGCGCCGAGTGGGGCGACGAGCGTCTTCTCCGTCCCGGTCGCGAGGTCGCGGACGAGGAGGTTGCCGGTGGAGTCCTGGCAGGCCAGCCGCGTGCCGTCGGGGGAGAGCACCGGGTTCAGCCGCCCGCCGCCGGCCAGCACCTCGTCGCGGCCGTCCGCCGGCCAGTGGCGGTGCACGCTGATGAGGCCGTTGCCGTTCGCCTCGCCCTCGTAGGAGTAGAGCACGCTGTGCCCGTCCGGCGCGAAGGAGGGCATCTGCACATAGCCCGAGGGGTTGCCTTGCACGAGCTTGCGGGGACGGCCGCCGATCGGCATCAGCCACAGGGCGTTGAGCGCGGCGAACGCGACCGATCTCCCGTCGGGGGAGAGCACCGGGAGGTGGATCCCGCGCACCTCGCGGGCCGCCGTCGAGTCGAAGTCGTGGCGCTTCTTGCGGTACGCCGGCCGCCGCACGGCCAGCGACGCGGTGAAGGCGATCCACTCCGGCGCGGCGCCCGGGGCCGACCTTCCCGGGCGCCGGGAGCGTAACCGCCCGTCGGCGAAGTACAGGAGCTCGCCGCCGGCCGTCCAGCAGGGCGGGAGCGGCGAGACGTCCTCGCCGTCGCTCACCGGGGCGCCGTCCACCATCAGCACCGAGCTCGGCGCGTTGGCGGGCTGGACGACCTCGCCCAGTTGCACGTACGCCACCCGGCCGTCGGCGGAGATCGCCGGTCCGGAGAGGACCCCCGCCTCCACTGTGCGTACCACCGACACCGCGCCGCCCGCGGCGGGGACGGCGGCCAGTGTGCGCGCGCCCTGCGTGCCCGCCCTGACGAACAGCACCGCGCCGCCGTCCGGGTACCAGGCGGGGTCGTAGTCCTCCGTGCCCGTGTCGTCGGTGAGGCGCTTCAGTTCCCCGGAGCGCACGTCCACGGTCCAGATGTCGTAGGAGGCGCCGGTCACCGGGTCGCCACCGCGCTCTGAGGAGAACGCGATGCGCGTGCCGTCGGGCGACCAGGCAACGCCCCGGTCGTCCCAGGGGCCGGAGGTGAGCTGACGGAGCCGGGAGCCGTCCGGTGCCATGGTCCAGATGTGGAACCCGCCGCCCTTGAACGCGCAGAAGGCGATCTGTGAGCCGTCCGGGGACCAGGATGGCCGGGTCGGCTCCAGCTCAGGGTCGGTCAGGGCTCTGGCCGTCCCGCCCTCTCGGGGGATGGACCATAACACGCCCTGCACTTCGGCGATCAGCTGACGGCCGGTTGGCGAGACGGTCACCGAGGCGTTGGTGCCGGCGGTGAAGCGGAGCGCGTTGTCCGGTACGGAGGAGACGCCTGCGCCGTCGTCCGGAGCGGACGCCGCAGCGGGTGCCGAGGGTAACGACAGGGCGGCGAGACCGCCGATCCCCGCCTTGATGACGCCGCGACGAGATAACCCGTTCAACTCATCCATGGGAACCCAATCTGCGTGACGGCTCTCAGGCCGTCGGTGGTCCCGGAATTCGCGACTTCCCGGCGGGCCGTTCGTGGCACGTCACTGATCGGCTTGATCATAAAAGCACATCCGAACTGGATGGTCAACGCCTTGCAATATGTATCGGTCATGAACCCCGAAGACCGTCATATCGGAGGTCGCGGGAATCTCGTGGCGGTCGAGCGCGCATCCGCTCGTGAATGCTCATTTCCGTAATCCCTGTTCCGGTCACCCGACCACACCTCCGACGGCTCGTGATGCGGAGTGGGCGGAGTGCCCGAGAGGCGCCGGCGCGATCGACCGCGGTCGGCTGCGCGCGAGGTTCGCTCGGGGGCCATGTTCCGGCCGTCGTGGATACATGTCGGTGTCATCCGGCTCGAGGACCTTGATCAAGCGCCGGCCCTGTGGTGCCGTGGCAATGCGAGGCTTGCTCACAATCGCCGAACGCGACGAGCGACGCCTTCCCTGTCACCCCGGTGCGACGCAGGTCATGGAGCACGTCCTTCGAGAAAGCGGAAGAATGCGAACACTGTCGTCATTCACCCCCACCGCCTGGACATCGAAGCCGGCGACCGCGCGCGGCGGGCGCACCCCATCCTCCGGGCGCGGCCTTTCGCGGGTCGGTGTCGTGCTCGCCGCCACCGCGCTCGGGGTCGTGATCCCGGCGTCGGCGGCGCTCGCCGAACCGCCGCGCAACCTCCCCCAGTTTGCCGGAGGGTACGAGCAGTCCTTCTCGCCCGCCTACGACTACGACGGCGACGGCTGCTACGCCACCCCGGCCATCGGGCCGGACGGCACCCTCGCTCCGGGGCTGAACCCGACCGGCGCGGTCAACGGCAACTGCCGTGACCAGTCGGACCTGGACAACTCGCAGACCTACGCCCGTTCAAAGTGCAACAACGGCTGGTGCGCCGTCGTCTACGCCAGTTACTTCGAGAAGGACCAGGCGCTGCCCGGCATCAGCCTGGGCGGGCACCGGCACGACTGGGAGCATGTCATCTCCTGGATCGACCAGGCCGCCGACCGGGTGGAGTACGTGTCGACCACGCAGCACAGCAGCGTGGTGACGTACGCGCGTTCGCAGGTGCGGTTCGACGGGTCGCACCCGAAGGTCGTCTACCACAAGGACGGGGCGTCCACCCACTTCTTCCGGCTCGCCAACGGCAACGACGAGCCGCCGGAGAACCACTACCACACCTGGCGGTACCCGCCGCTGGTGGACTGGAACGGCTGGCCGAGCACCTCGCTGCGCGACCGGCTGATGACGGCGGACTTCGGGTCCGCCACCATCAAGATCAACGATGGGCGGTTCTCGGACCTCCTCTCGCGCGCCAAGCCCGGCGGCATCCCGTTCGACCCCTGGGCGTGATCGGCCGGATCCGCAGCGCTGACGGTGATGGCGCTGTTCGTCCACTATTGGGGGAAATGATCAAATTGAGGCGCTAGGTTCCCATTCTCGTCAGCCTCCGCATGCGATCCGTTCACTCGTGCGCTCCATCGTGTCGGGCCGAGAGCAAGCCATCTGATCGTGCTTGCCGACACCGTGGAAGGAACTGCATCACATGCGGCCAATGGCAGCACGAAGTTCGCCGAGGGGCCTGCGGGGGCGGGGACGCCTCACCGCCGTCGTGGTCGCCGTGGCGCTGCTCATCAGCGGCGCCACGACGACCGCGTACGCCGACCCGGCACCGGGGGACCAGGACCGGGGCCGGCCCACCCCGGCCCCGACGAGCACCCAGGCCCCGGCCCCTCCGACGCTCATCCCCGCCGACGGCGCGTACCTGGAGGGGACGGCCAAGGTCGCGGCGGTCCCGGCCACCGCCGGTGACAGCGTCACGAAACTCGCCGTGGACGCCACCCCGCTCGAGGCGACCAGGACGCTCGGCGTCTCCCGGCTCGCCTTCGACGTCGGCTCCAACTCCACCGAGGCGCAGTACCACAGCCACGTGCTGGTCAACGGCGCCTACCGCAGCGACATCGGCGACCACGTGAACGAGCGGGCGATCATGGAGATCCCCAACGAGCACCTGGTCAAGGGCGAGAACACGATCGAGATCGTCGTCGGTACGATCCAGGGCTCGTGCGGGGTCAACTACGACGACTTCGTACTCTCCGACGTGGGCCTCGAACTGCTCGGCGAGGTCGCCGACGGCGAGGAGAACCCCTACACCCTGTCCTTCGGCGACGGGAGCTGCGGTTCGAACACCTCGCTGCTGACCCGTGCCACGCTGAAGTTCTTCGTGCAGTCCGACCCGCGGGGGACCACCGGGCTCACGGCCGACCTGGACACCGCCAAGCTGGCCAACGGCGAGCACGCCATCACGGCCACCACGGCCGCCGGGGTCACCGTCGAGCACACCGTGACCGTGAACAACGCCCCGGCGGGCGCGCCGCGGCTGACGCCCACGGACGGCACCCTCGTGGCGGGCACCAAGCCGGTCTTCGCCAACGTCCCGGCCACGGGGGGAAGCGGCGTCGCCTCCCTCACCGTCGACGGCGAGAAGCCGCCCGCCAAGGGCACGCTGGGCAACGGCGCCGCGACGTTCTCCTTCGACGTCGGCGCGGACGCGATCGAGGACAAGTACGACGACCATCTGCTCGTCAACGGCAAGCGCGTCGACCTCGGCGGCTCCTACGCGAGCCGGCGGGTGAGCGTCGCGATCCCGGCCCGTTTCCTGGTGCCCGGGGAGAACACGATCAAGGTCGTCGCCGGCGACTGGAAGAGCACCTGCGGCAACGACCGCGACGACTTCACGATCGCGAACCTCGCCCTCGCCCTCGACGGCGCCACCGTGACCGGCAAGGACGTCCAGCCGTCCTACGGCATCGGCGACGGCGACTGCGGCAGCGACCAGGCACTCCCGCGCGAGGCCGAGCTGCGCTACACCATCGACGCCCCGGCGGTGCGCACCGTCGAGACGCTCGGCTCGGGCCAGGCGACTCTCAGCTTCACCGTGGGCAGCAACTCGATCGAGGCGCGCTACCAGAACTATGTTCTGATCAACGGCCAGAAGGTCGTGCTCGACGGCGACTTCGTCAGCCGCCGCGTCGACCTGCCCATCCCGAACGAGTACCTGGTGCCGGGCTGGAACACGATCGACTTCGTCGCCGGCACCTTCCCGACCTCGTGCGGGAACAACCGCGACGACTTCACCATCTCCGCCATCGCGCTGGCCCCGGTGGGCGGCACGGCGACCGGCCAGATGCTCAAGAGCTCCTACGGCATGGGCGACGGAAACTGCGGCGACAACGTCAACCCGCTGACCGAGATCGACCTGGAATTCCTGGTGGACGCGCCGGCCCGCGGCCTGCGCGCCGACCTGGACACCACCGCCATCAAGGACGGCAAGCACACCCTCGCCGCCACCTCGGCCACCGGCGAGGTCGCCACCCGCGTGCTGATCAGCGACAACTCGGCGCCGGCCATCGCCTCCAGCGTCCCGGCGGCCGGTGAGAAGATCACCGCCGCGGTGGTGCTGGACGTCAAGCTGAAGGACGCCTCCGGCGTCGTCTCCGGCCCCGACATCAAGCTCGACGGCACGCCGATCGAACTGGGCGCGAAGGTGGGCCCCGGCCTCGGCGCGGGCGAGCACACGCTCGCCGTCACCGGTACCGACGGGCTCGGCAACACCGCGACCCGCGAGATCAGGTTCCAGTCGGCCGGCGTCCCGGACGTCCCCGACGGGCTGACCCCGGCGAGCGGGACCACCGACGTGTCGGACCCGGTCAAGCTCACGGCCAAGGTCGGCGAACCCGGCGGCGGCAAGGTGACCGCGACGTTCTCCCAGGCCGAGATCCTCACCCCGCAGGAGGTGTTCCAGGGTACGGCGGCGTCCGTCCCGACCACCCTCAAGGTCCCCGGCGAGCGGAAGGTCAAGGCGGAGGGGCTGGAGCCCGCCGACGGCCGGACGCTGGACGCGCCCGCCGGACGGGACGTCACCTACCAGCGGTACGACGTCCAGGTGAAGGGGCACGCCGAGTCCCCCGTGCTGCGCTGGGAGGGCGACATCGACCCCGAGCGCCTGGTCTCGCTGCGCGTGTGGAACACGGACACCGGCGCCTGGGACGTGCTGACCAGCGCCCGCGGCGCCGCGGAGGGCGACACCGTCCTTTCGGCCGTCGTGGACGCCGGCCACATCGACCGGCAGAAGGTGCACGTCATGGTGACGGGCGAGGACCCGTTCGCCGACGACATCGACCCCGGCGACCCGAACGGCTTCGCCGACCCCGCCTCCTACGACTTCTCGATCGTCCACTACACCGACACGCAGTACCTCTCCGAGGGCGCGGTGGAGCAGGAGACCGAGCAGGAGCGCGCGGTGTGGGAGTCGGCCTACGGCAAGGTCGTCGACTGGATCAAGGCGAACAAGGACGCGCGCAAGATCTCCTACGTCGCGCACACCGGCGACATCATCGAGAACAACATCCGCAAGCCCGCCGACGAGGCCATGCAGCGGCAGGTCGCCGGCGAGTTCGAGCTGTCCTCGAAGCTGCAGCGCGGGCTGGACGAGGCGCGCATCCCGAACGGCGTGATCGCCGGCAACCACGACAACCAGTCGGGCACCGAGGACGGCCCCGGCGCGATCTACAACAAGTACTACGGACCGAGCCGCTACCAGGACGCCTCGAAGGGCTGGCGGCACGCCGAGTACGGCGGCCCGTGGAAGGAGGGCGACAACCAGAACCACTACGACCTGTTCTCGGCCGGCGGGCTGGACTTCGTCGTGGTCGGCCTGTCGTACGGCGTGACCCGGGACGAGGCCGAGTGGGCCGACTCGGTCTTCAAGAAGTTCCCTGACCGCAACGGCATCCTGCTCTCGCACGACTACCTCGTGCCGAGCACCAACCCCGACGGGCGCGGCGCCGGCTTCTCGGCCCCCGACGGGTCCATGCTGTACAAGACGGTGGTCGAGAAGAACCCGAACGTCTTCCTCATCCTCGCCGGGCACGAGCACGGCGTCGGAACCAACGTCAAGCCGAAGGTCGGCCAGGTCGGCAAGGGCGTCGTCGAGCTGCTGGCCGACTACCAGTTCTACACCGTGTCGGCCGACCGGCTCGGGCTCACCCAGATCGGCGGGTACGACCCGGCCGACCAGCTCCAGTTCGGCGCGAGCTTCTTCCGGCTGCTGCAGTTCAACGTCAAGCGGGCGGAGCTCAGCGTGGACACCTACTCCCCGCTGCTGAACGACTTCGGCGCCGCCGAGTTCGACCCGCTGCACCGCTATGACGGCCGTGAGGACAACATGGTGCTGCCGGTCGACCTCACCTCCCGCTCGACGAGCTTCCGGACCGACTCCCTGGCGCTCTACAAGCCCACGCGGGTCATCGGCAAGAGCACGGTCGCGTCGGGACAGGTCGCCTCGGTGACCTGGGACCGCCTGAAGGACGACACGGTCTACGCCTGGTTCGTCACGGCCCGCTCGACCGGCGGCGGCGTCACCGCCTCCGAGCCCAGCGTCTTCGTCACCAAGGACGAGCACGGGCGCCCGGGAACCTGGGGACCCGGTTCGCCCTACTACCACTGGTTCCACCGCTGATCCACCGCTGATCCGTCACCGCCGCCCCGGACCGCGTCCGGGGCGGCATCCCCCTATGGAGGCCACAGACATGTCCCGCAGGCGCCGGCCGTCCACCCCGGCCCCCGCCGCCGTGCCGTCCGCCATGCCGCGGCCGCTCGCCGTGCTGCTCGCCGCGCTGGTCGCCGTCGTGCTGACCGGCCTGGCACGTCCCGAGCCCGCGGCGGCGCACGACGCGACCACCAAGGCCCACGCCGAGGTGACCGCCGCCGGTGCGGGCCCGGACGTCCGGGTCGTGCTCGAGCTGGAGTACGACCTGCTGATGAAGTCCGCCTGGTTGTACGCGCAGGCCTACGACGCCAAGGAACGGGCCGAGCAGCTCCGCCAGCTCACGATCAACCGCGACGCGGTCACCGAGTACGTCACCCGCCGCTTCGACGTGGCCTACGAGGGCAGGCCGTGCGCGCCCACCATGTCCGGCGACGCGGACGTGCGCGCCCGCGACAAGAAGGCCTTCGCGGTGCTGACCCTCGCCTACGACTGCGCGGGCGAGGCCGGGGGAGCGCACGCGATCTCCAGCGCGCTGTTCCCCGACGCCGAGAGCTTCGTGCACAGCACCGAGACGCTCCTGCGGTACGACCTGGACGGCAGGAAGGGCTCGGCGGTCCTGGTCGCCGCGAGCCCGACGCTGCGCGTCGACCAGCGCCGGGCGTCGAGCCAGGCCGGGGAGTTCTTCCTGCTCGGCATCGAGCACCTGCTGCTCGGCTTCGACCACATCCTCTTCCTGCTGGCCCTGCTCATCGGCGCGCGCCGCGTCCGTGACGTCGTGGTCACCGCCTCGGCGTTCACGGTCGCGCACAGCGTCACGTTCCTGCTGGCGGCGCTGGGGATCGTCGAGGTCCCCTCCGCGATCGTCGAGCCGGTCATCGCGGCGTCCATCACGGTCGTGGCGCTCGCCACCCTCCTCGGCCGTGGCGAGGACAGGCTGGGCCGCTGGCGGCTGCCGGTCGTCTTCGCCTTCGGCCTGGTGCACGGCCTCGGCTTCGCGGGCGCGCTGGACATCACCGAGCGCGGATCATGGGAGCTGCTGCTGTCGCTGCTGAGCTTCAACGTCGGCGTCGAGGCGGCGCAGCTCGCCATCATCGCCGTGGTGTTCCCGCTGCTGGCCCTGCTGCGCCGCACGCCCGCCGCCCGCCAGGCGGCCCTGGTGATGTCGGCCGGCATCGTGGCCGTGAGCCTCTACTGGTTCCTGGACCGCACCCCGCTTCCCCTGTGAGGCAGGCGGCATGGGCGGGGTCAGGGGACCCAGCCGGCCTCGGTGGCGATGCGGATGGCGTCCACGCGGTTGCGGGCGTTGAGCTTCATGACGATGGTGGTCAGGTAGTTGCGCACGGTGCCCGCCGACAGGTGCAGGCCGGCGGCGATCTCGGCCGCCTCGGCGCCCTTGGCGGCCATGCGCAGCACCTGCAGCTCGCGCTCCGACAGCGGGTTGTCGCCGATGTCCCACGCGCTCAGCGCGAGCTGCGGGTCGAAGACGCGCTTGCCGGCCGCGACGTTGCGCACCGCCTCGGCGAGCTGGTCGGCGGGGGCGTCCTTGAGCAGGAACCCGGTGACGTGGGCGGCCAGCGCGCGGCGGACCGTGCCGGGCCGGCCGAGGCTGGTGAGGATGAGCGTGCGGCAGGACGGCAGCTCCTTGTGCAGCAGCTCCGCCGCGGTCAGGCCGTCCACCACGGGCAGGTCGATGTCGATGACCGCCACGTCGGGCCGGTGCTCCATCGCGGCGGACACGATCGCGTCGCCGCGGTCGACGTCGGCGACGACGGTGAGGTCCGGCTCCAGCTCCAGCAGAGCGACGAGCGCTCCGCGCACCATGTGAACGTCCTCGGCCAAGAGGATCTTCAGGGTGCGCACCAACAGCTCCCGCTTTCCGTAGGCACCCGCGCTTCCCTTCGTCGGTTCCCGATAACCCTATGTGGCTCGGAGCGCAAACGTAAGCGGCGCTCTGCCCCCATTTTGTCGGGAAAAATCACCCCGGGCGCGCGCGTGGGCGGCGAGGGTACCGGTCCCCTCGCCGCCCACGGTCAGGCCATCGGTCAGGCGGTCAGCCAGCGCACCTCGCCGATGTCCAGGACGGCCCTGCCCTCGGTGTAGAGCATGAAGGGAACGTCCACGTGGCGCAGATCCACGCCGATGCGTTCGAGTTCCTCCAGCGGCACCTCCATCGTGGTCCAGGTCCCCGCGGGCAGCTCCCGCAGGGACCGCGTCACATCCAGCCCGGGCTGGGCCGGATAGTCGTCGTGGCAGGCGAGGTAGAGCGGCGCGTCCGGCGCCTCCACCACGCGTACCTCAATGCTCAGCCGGCCGCCGGCCTCGCGGTAGCCGCGCAGGTCGCGCGGCCGCTGATCGGGGTCCTGGGCGTAGACGAACGCCACGAACCCGTTGAAGCGCAGCGACACCGCGCCGGGACGGGCCGGGTCGCCGACCGGCTCGGCCCGCACGACCAGCGTCTCGGTGGGCCGCTCGGAGGAGATGTCCTCGCGCGACCAGGTGTTGTGGCCGCCGATGCGCAGCCGGTACGCGCCGCCCGCGCGCGGGCCGTGAACCTCCAGCGGGCCGGAGACCGGGGGAGCGGGCGGCGGCGGGGGTTCCTCGTCCACCGGCAGCGGGCCGGGGTCGGCGAGCGGGCCGGTGTCGCGGACCGACAGCCCGAAGCCGTAGGGGAACAGCGGCTCGTGCTCGCCCTCGGGGGCCTGCTCCTCGGCGGGCACCCGGTAGCCGGGGATGTGCGGCGGGATGCGGTTGACGCTCATCGAGCGCTTGCGCCGCGGCCAGCTGAAGGTCAGCCGCCCCTGGAAGTCGTGCGCCGGTTCGCCGTCCGGCCCGGCGAACAGCACGTCGGTGATCCCGGTCGCCTCGGTCCCGGGCAGCCAGGCCACCACGAACGCGTCCGACAGGTTGATCTCGTCGGTGACGTACAGCGGGCGCCCGGTGAACAGGACGGTCACCACCGGCACCCCGGCCGCGCGCAGCCTGTGCAGCGTCGCGAGGTCGCGGGCGTAGGACTGCTTGAGCCGCGCGTACTCCAGCGTCCCCCATGGCTTGATCGTGCCGCGCATCTCGGCGTAGGCGTCCTCGCCGATCGCGACCACCGCCACGTCGTAACCGGCCGGGTCGGTGTCCTCCAGGTACGGGTCGACCCGGCAGCCGTCCGCTCCGGTGACGCCGGCGACCGCCATGCCGAGCGTGGAGGCGCCGGGCAGGTCGGCCAGGGTGACGTCGTTGCCCTGCCAGCTCAGCGTCCAGCCGCCGGCCTGCTTGCGGATGTCGTCGGCGCCGCTGCCGGCGACCAGCACCCGCGCGGCGGGCGACAGCGGCAGCACGCCACCGGCGTTCTTCAGCAGCACCAGCGACTTGCGCACCGCCTCGCGGGCGAGAGCGCGGTGGTCCTCGTGGCCCACCACCGACGCCTCGCCGGCCAGCGACCGCTCGCGCGGGCGGGGCTTGTCCCACAGGCCGGCCCGCATCTTCACCCGCAGGACCCGCCGTACGGCGTCGTCGACGCGCTCCATGGGGATGACGCCGGCCAGCACCTGCTCGCGGGCGGTGCGCCACACCGACTGCCAGGCCTCCCGCCCGGCGACCATCAGCACGTCGAGCCCGGCGTTGATGGCGTACCCGGCGTCGCCGATCGCGCAGCCGGCCACCTCGGCGTGGGCGTCCCAGTCGCTGATCACGATGCCGTCGAAGCCCATGGCGTCCTTCAGGACGTCGGTGAGCAGGTAGCGGCTGCCGCAGATCTTGTGGTTGTAGGCCACCGGCCGGCCCGGGGTGTGGTCGTAGTTCTCCGGCCCGGACCAGCCGCTGAAGGAGGCCATGACGGCCTGCGCGCCCGCCTCGATGCCCGAGACGAACCCCATCGCGTGGACGTTGCGGAGCACGTCCTCCTCGCAGCGGGCGGTGCCGCGGTCCACGCCCTCGAAGGTGGCGCCGTCGCCCACCCAGTGCTTGATGGTGGAGATGACGTGCGTGTCGCCGGAAAGGCCCTCGGCGCCGCCCTGCAGGCCGGTCACCATCTCGCGGGCGTAGGCGAAGACGACCTCGGGGTCTTCGGAGTAGCCCTCGTAGTAGCGGCCCCAGCGGCGGTCGCGCGGCGTGGCGACGGTGGGGGCGAAGGTCCAGTCCATGCCGGTCGCGGCGATCTCCCGCGCGGTGGCCGCGCCGATCCTGCGCACCAGGCCGGGGTCCCGCGCGGCGCCGAGGCCGATGTTGTGCGGGAAGATCGTCGCCCCGTACACGTTGTTGTGCCCGTGCACGGCGTCGGTGGCCCACATGAACGGGATGCGGAACGGACGGTCCCGCCAGGCCTCCTCGACGGCCTCCCAGTACGCGTCGACGGTCTCGACCCAGCTCTTGACCCCGGCGTGCCGGTCGCCGCCCGGCCAGATGCCCGCGCCGTTCAGCGCCGAGCCGATCTTGTACGTGCGGGCGTCCTCGGCGGTCAGCTCGGCCAGCTCGGGCTGGATCATCTGCCCGAGCTTCTCCTCCAGCGTCATCTGGGCGAGGATGCCCTCGATGCGCTCCTCCATGCCGGGGTCGCGCGGGAACGCCGAGCGCACGCGGGGCCACTGCGGGAAGTAGGGCAGCGCGGCGCCGGCCGCCGGCTCCTCGGTGACGGACGCCGCCGCGTCCACGGACGGCTCGCTCATGCGCCTTCCTCCGGTTCGTCGATCCAGAACTCCTCGGTGCGCTTGGCGCGCAGCCGCGCGAGGAACGTCTCGGGTACCACGGTGCGGGTCTGCGCCGGGGAGAACAGCGTCACCTGGGTGCGGTGCTCCTCAAGGGCGCTCAGCTTGCGGCCGAGCCAGGGCGTGATGTCCACGCCGACCAGCCGCTCGGTCGGGGAGGTCTCCCGTTCGGGCGCGACGCGGTTGGTGAACGCGAACGCCGCCTCGGTGTCCTCGTCCCACACCACGTACCGGCGCAGCCGCGGCGCGAGGCCGAGCTCGGTCAGCGCGTCCACCACGCCCTCGCCGGTCAGCCGGTGGTCGGCGTTCAGCTCACGCACCTCGTGCGGCAGGTACACCTCGGTCACGTCGCGGTGCTCGGCGAGCAGGCGGCGCACCCGCAGGCGGAAGGTGCTCATCGACGCGGCCAGCAGGGTGTCGGTGTGCCCGAGGAAGACCACGTCGGCCGGGTCCACGCCGAGCGCCTTGGCCGCCGCCTCGGCCTCCTTGTGGCGGATCGCCGCCAGCTCCTCCGGCGTGGGGTCGCGGTCGATGCCGAGCACGGCGCTGTGCGAGCGTGACCCGTCGGTGGAGAAGACGATCTTCACGCGGGCGCCCGCGGCGACCTTGCCGGCGATGGTGCCGCCGCAGGCGATGGTCTCGTCGTCGGGGTGCGGTGAGAAGACGATGACGGTCTCGCGTGCCGGATCAGTGCGCATACTCCACCACCTTGTCCTGCGCCCGCTCCCGGGCCGCGCGCGCCCGGGCGAGCACGATGTCGTTCTGCTCCGGCAGCGGCAGCGGCTGCGGGTACACGGCCTCGGCCCGCAGCCGCGCCGCGGCGTCCAGGCGGCCGGCGAGGTAGTCCTCGCAGGAGGGCAGGCCGCGCTCGCGGATCAGGTCGTTGATCAGGAAGAAGTGGTTGCCGAGGAGCAGGCGGGTGATCGGGGTGTCGTACTTGCGGGCGATGTACTCGTAGTTGCCCTGCGCGCCGCTGACGTTGGAGTCGTAGCTCTTCTCGTGCGGGTGGTGGATGGAGGCCGCCTCCCGGCTGAGCACGAACCGGGCCCCGCCGCGGTGCAGGCGGTAGCCGATCTCGACGTCCTCGCCGCCCCAGCAGGTGAACCACTCGTCGAACCCGCCGATCTCGCGCAGCAGGCCCGTCGGCGCCGACACGTTGCAGGTCCAGTAGACCAGCCACGGCGCCGGCAGATCGGCCAGCTCGTCGGTGTAGAGGTCGTAGAAGTCCTCGCGCAGGTCCACCCACTGGCCCTTGTCGCGCAGCATGGCGATGGTGGTGTCGGGCGCGGCGACGTCGATGACGCTCGCCATCCGCGCGCCATCCTCGTTGTCCTCGTTGAAGCAGTACACGTAGCCGACCACCGCCACCGGGTCCGGCCGGCCGGCGTGCGCGGCCAGGTGCGCCGCCAGGCAGCCGGAGTCGAGCAGCACGCCGGAGTCGACGAACACGCACACCGGGCCGCGGGCGTGCTCGATGCCCACGTTGCGGGCCTTGGCCACCCGGTAGCCCTCGTCCTCCTGGAAGAAGTACCGCAGGTCGAGGCGGTCCTTGAACGACTCGGCCACGGCGGCGGTGTCGTCGCTGGACCCGTCGTCCACCACCACGACCTCGAAGTCGCCGGGAGGCACGGTCTGCCGGGTGAGCGAATGCAGGGTATGGCCGAGCAGTTCGGCCCGGTTGTAGGTCGGGATGACGACGGTCGCTTTCGGCGTGCTGGACATCGAGGCTCCTGAAAGGTTCGGCGGCCCCCGCCCTGTCAGGGGGAAACGGGAACCCTCGCTGGGATGGGTGGCGTCCCCTCGCACCGGCGAGAGGTGGGTGGGGTGTCGCACCGGGCGGCTCGCCCGGCGGGTGTCAGGCGGCGCGCGGGGCGGGACGGGGGGTGTTCCCACGCAGCAGCACCGACAGCAGGGCGAACGCCGACAGGGTGGCGCAGGCCCAGAAGACGTTGGTGAAGCCCACGTACTGCGCGACGATCCCGGCGACGATGCCGCCGAGGAACATGCCGGCCTTGAAGGCGCTGGAGTACAGCGAGGAGGCCACGCCCGGCCGGTCGGGCATGGAGTCCTGCAGGATGGTCACCGGGATGCTGAGCGCGACGGCCGTCCAGATGGCGTTCGGCACCTGGAGCAGCAGCAGCGCCCACTGGGTGTGGGCGAACGGCATCGCGACGAAGAACACGATGGCGCAGACGGCGGCGCCGATCACCACCCGCCAGTGGCCGATGCGGTCGGCCTTGGCGCCGATGTACATGATGGCGGGGATCTCCAGCGCCGAGCCGAGGCCGAGGACCAGGCCGGTGAAGCTCTCGTCCATGCCCAGGTCCTTGGTGATGTACAGCGCGATGTCGAACTGGTACATCGCGTTGACGGCCAGCAGCAGGACGATCGTGACGAGCAGTGCCTTGACCCGCGCCGGCAGCCCGGAGAACGGGTTGCCCGCCTTGGGCCGCGGCGGTGCGTCCGCGGGCTGATCGGCCGCCGCGGCGTCGCCCGAGATGATCGACGAGGTGCTCTCGGGGGCGGGCGCGCGGCGCCGGTCGGTGTTGGGCAGCCCGATGAAGCAGATCACGCCGCCGATCGCGTACAGCACGGCGGCGACCGCGTACAGCGTCTCGAAGCCGCGCAGCGCGATCAGCCCGAACGCCAGGGGCGGGCCGACGATCCAGGCCAGCGAGGTGACCGCGCGCATGGCGGAGTTGAAGAAGGTGACGCCGTGGCCGCGGAACTCGGCCAGCTCACGGGTGTAGGCGTACATCTGCGGGAAGGTGGCGCCGCCGAGGCCGAACATGACGGCCGAGGAGACCAGCAGCAGCCAGTAGTCGCGCAGCAGCAGGTAGCACAGCGCGCCCCCGGCGGCGAACAGGGCGCACACGCCGAGCACGATGCGGCGGTTGCCGACACGGTCCGACAGCACACCGACCGACAGGTCGGTGGCGATCTCCGCGATCGCGCGCCCGGCGATGAAGGCGCCGATCATGAACGGGGTGGCGTGCACGGCGTCCGACAGGAACAGGCTGACGGTGGGGACCACCATCGCGCCCCCCACCCCGATCGCGGCGGTGGCTGCGGCGAGGCGGGTGACCGCGCCGTCCATGAAGATCCGCAGGCCGCTGCTCTTGGTGGAATACACATCGTCTCCTAGGGGGTGGGGGCTAGGCGGCGCCGGCCGGGACGCGCTGCGTGCCGGGCAGGGGCGGCGCCTGGCCGTCGTCGAGGCGCTGGCGGTAGGGCAGCCACGGGGGGATGCGCAGGGCCGGCGTCACCTGCCCCGCGGCCGCGTGGTCCGCGGCGTCGATCTGCCCGCCGGCCAGCAGCGCGTCCCGGGCCGGCTCGGGGAGCCAGGCCAGCAGCCGCCGCCGGAGCTCGGTGAGGTCGAACAGGTCGTCGCAGGGCGCGGGCAGGTCCTGCTGCGCGCCGGGCCGCAGGTTGGCCGGGACCACCAGACCGGACACCAGGCGCCAGTAGTCGGCGAACCGGGTGGCAGGGTCGGGCAGCGCGCCGCTTTCCAGGCCGATGCGGACGGTCTCCAGCCAGCAGTCGTAGTAGCGCCGGTCGTGCAGCGCGCCCAGGTGCCGCTCGCACCAGGCGGCCATCTCCTCCCGGCCGGGCAGCTCCGCCCGGCCCGACAGCACGGCCAGTCCCCATCCGGCGATGGCCTCGAAGTACGGGCAGGCCGTGCCGAACGCGTCGGTGTCCACCGGCGTGTTGACCACGACCAGGCTCGGATGGCGGTACCAGAAGAAGTGCTCGTACAGCTCCTGGCGGCGGAAGCCCTCGATGAACCCGTAGTCGGGCATCTCGTAGCCGAAGCACAGGATGACCACGTCGTATTGCTCGCGGCCGCCGTCGGCGAACTGCACCGCGCCGCTCGCGTCGAAGCGGTCGAACGCCGCCCGCGCCCGGACGTCGCCGCGGAACACGTGCGGGATGATCTTCTCGTTCACGTGCACGGCGCCGTGGAAGCCGGTCTCCGGCAGCAGCCCCGTGGCGCGGTACATGCTCATGTACTCCGGCAGCAGCCGCTCCAGCCACTCCAGGTAAGCGCCGAAGGGCATCTCCTCCAGGGCGACCCGGCCGATGTAGGAGAACAGCATGTCGTTGGCCAGGCCGCCGCAGTCGCGCGGCAGGAACAACTGCCTGCGGCGCACCGCCCAGTCGACCGACGCCGCCTCGCCGACCAGTTCGGAGGCGATGTCGGCCCCGCTCACCCCGCCCCCGGCGACCAGCACCCGCAGGCCGCGCAGGGCGCCCGGGTTCCGGTAGTCCTTGGCGGTCATCACCCGCACCCCCGGTGGCGCGGCGGCCGCGGCCGCCGGCACCCGGGGCCGCCACAGCTCGCCGTTGGCGACCATGACCGCGTCGAACCGGCCGGTGCCCGCCACGCCGCGGTGCGCGGCGGTGACCTGCCAGCCCTCGTCGTGGCGGGCCACCCGGGTCACCTCGTGCCCGAACCGGATGACCGGCGCCACACCGGACCTTGCGGCGTACTCGCGCAGGTAGGAATGCATCTCGGCGACCGTGAGGAACTCTCCTCCCCGCTCCGGCGCGTAGTCGGAGAACGGGAAGCCCGACCGCGAGGTCTGCATCCTGACGCCCTCGTAGGCGCCCATGGACGCCGGGTTCCAGATCCCGCCCACGTCGTCGTGCCGTTCGAAGACCTCGACGTCGTGTCCCGCCTCCAGTGCCTGCCGGGCACTGGTGAGGCCCGCGGGCCCCGCTCCGATCACCGCGATGCGCATGGTCCGTCCCGCCGCTAGGTGCTAGATGAAGGGGTCGAAGTCGTCGAGGAGTTCCACCGGGCGTTCCCGGCCCGGCACCGCGGCGATCTCCAGGTTGGTCTGGTGCCGGGCGCAGTGGAACTTGCAGTCCGTGCGGGGATCGACCACGGTGGTGTCGGCCTGGTGCCACAGTTCGGCGAACGACGAGTCGTTGATGTCACCGAGCCGGGCCTTGGGGTTGCCCCGGTGGTAGGGGCAGACGAACACGCCGTTCGGGGTGACCGTCGTGCGCAGCTCGGCCACGTGGCAGGTGGCGTAGTCCTTGGGCTGCACCGGGTCGAGGTCGCGGCGCACGGTCTCCCAGTTGGACGAGCCCAGCAGGTGGAACGTGCCGTCCTCCAGCTCGCGCAGCCGGGCGAGCTGCTCCTCCACCATGGCGACGTCGTCCGGCGTCTGGTTGACCGTGAAGTGGTCGTCGTCGAGCATCGCCTTCAGCTCGAAGTAGTCGCAGCCCAGGTCCTTGGCGAGCTTCCCCGCCGTGTACACCTCGTGGTAGTTGGTGTCCACCACGGCGCCGTCGGCGTCGCGGCGCTGCATCAGCAGGAAGGAGTACCCGAGGGCGCCGCGCTTGCGCTCGGCGAGCTGCCGGATGTTGTCGATGATGGTCGGGAAGACGCTGGTCTTGCGGCGGCTCGGCCGGAACTTGTCGTAGGTCTGCAGGGTGCCGGCGTCCATCGACACCCGCACCCAGGACACCATCTCGGCGATCTGGTCCATGTAGCGGCCGAGGAGGGTGCCGTTGGTGACCAGCCCGATCTGGATGCCGGCCTCGTGCAGGATGGTGATGATCGTGCCGATCGACCGGTGCATGAGGGGCTCGCCGCCGCCGATCAGGATCACCGCCTTGACGTTGGAGGCGGCCAGCTCGTGCGCCAGTTCCACGATGCGGTCGCGCGACAGGGCGCCCTTGTGCAGCACGCCCGAGCTGATGCACTCCGGGCAGGCCAGGTCGCACAGCGTGGTCGGGTCGAGGTCGACCACCAGCGGCGACGACAGCCGCCCTCCTTCGGCGACCCGCTCGACGCTCGGGTAGATCGACCGCTGGTAGATCTTCCCGGCCAGGTCGAGGTTGCGGTCGATCCGGTCGGTGCCGAGGGTGCGCGGCGCCCGGCCGGCCCCCTCGGGGGCCAGGCCGGCGGCGCCGGAGGGCAGGTCCTGGATGAGCGTCATGCCGCTTCCACCGTTTCTTTCGTCTGTTCGCCCGTGACGGGCGTGATCTCGTGGGCGAAGCGGTCGATGCGGCCGATCGGCTCCTCGGGCTTCCAGCTCAGCGGCGGGATGTGCGCGTTGACCAGCTCGCCGTCCTCGCGCAGCGCCGACGCCGGAGGGTGGCGCAGGTGCAGCAGCGGGTCGTCGTAGCTGTCGTAGGCGTTGGCGAAGTCGAAGCGGTAGTTGAAGTCGATGTCCTCGCCGCCCCAGCCCTCGTAGCGCTCGTCCATGCCGTCGATGCGGAAGAACGCGCTGGTGCGCACCCACAGCGAGCAGCCGGGCCCGCGGCGCAGGGTGTAGCCGCGCAGGTGGTCCAGGTCGGGCTGGGCGGCGCGGTCCCACAGCCGCTCCCTGATCGCCCGCTGGCTGGAGGGGGTGTCCAGGCAGAGCATGTTGCGGTAGGTCAGGTGGCCCATCGTGCCGGGGCGCTCGAACCGCTCGGCGTTGCGGCGGACGAAGTCCCGGTCGGCGAGCACGTCGGCGTCCAGGATGGAGACGACCTCCGAGCGGCCGGGGGAGTGCACCACGCCGACGTTGACCACCCACGACTTGTTGAACGTGCTCGCCTTGGGGGCGAACAGGTAGTTGTCGGCGTACGGCTCGATGACGTCGCGCCAGCGGGGGAAGGAGTCGGATTCCACGACGGTGACCTGGTAGCGGTCACGGGGTAAGGACTGGTCGCGCAGCGACTGTAAGCAGGCGAGCAGGTTGCGCAGGCGGGCGCCGCCGGTGTCGCGGTCGCGGAACGGCACCACGATCAGCACCTCCGGGTCGGCGCCGGGCGGCAGGCCCGGGCCCGGGGGCAGGGTGCGCAGGTCGTCGACGCTGACCAGGCCCTCCTTGGCGGTGTAGTGCGCGCCCACGTGGTGGCCGAGCCGGTTGTTGCACTCCGACTCCCAGGCCAGGTCGAAGATGCGGTCGGTGTCAGGCCCCTGCGCCTCCGGGGCCTTCAGCGCCTCGCGCAGGGCGGCGTACCGCTCTGGGTCGGCGGGGGCGTCGATCAGGGCGCGTCCGAGCTCTCTGATGGTGGGGTTCTCGGCGTCGCGCACCGCCTCCACCACCTTGCCGGTGTACGGGCGGGCGCACTCCCAGTAGTACAGGCCGGAGTGCGGGGCGTCGGGGTCGAGGGCCACCGCGATGGAGTCCACGACGGCGGTGGCGAGGGTATGGACGTCCGACGGTCGAAGGGTCGGCATCGGAGCTCCTTCCAGTGCTCTGGTGTCCGGGGGATCCAGGGGGTCCGTGGGAACTGGCTGACAGCGCTGGTTGACCAAGAAGAAGGTACGAAAGGCGGTGGTGCCGGAGCAATGGCCTGCGTTACCCACTTGGCGCCGCGCACTACTCAATTCCGCGCGGCGCCGAGTGGGGGCGGGCCCTTCGAGGCGCCGCCGTCAGTCGATGCCGCCGGAGCCGGTGATCATGCCGGCGCCGACGGTGGCGTTGGTCGCCTCGTCGATGAGGATGACGCCGCCGGTCAGGCGGTTGCGCGAGTAGGTGTCGCAGAACAGCGGCTGGGTGACGCGCAGGCTCACCCGGCCGATCTCGTTGCGCCGCAGCTGGCTCGCGTCCTGGTCGCGGTGCAGCGTGTGCACGTCCAGCCGGTAGTGCAGGTCGCGCACCAGCGCCCGCGCGGTGCGGGTGGTGTGCTTGACCGCCAGGGTGGTGCGCGGGTGCAGGGGCCGGTCGCCCATCCAGCACACCATCAGGTCCACGTCCTGGGTGATCTGCGGCGCGTTGCGCGGGCGGCAGAGCATGTCGCCGCGGGAGATGTCGATGTCGTCGGCCAGCCGCAGCGTGACCGACATCGGCGGGAACGCCTCGGCCACCGGCCCGTCGATGGTGTCGATGCCGGTCACCCGGGTGGTCAGCCCCGAGGGCAGGTGCAGCACCTCGTCGCCGGGCCGCAGCGTCCCGCCGGCGAGCTGGCCGGCGTACCCGCGGTAGTCGTGGTAGGCCCCGCCCGAGCGCGGCCTGATGACGTACTGCACCGGGAAGCGCAGGTCGACCAGGTTGCGGTCGGAGGCGATGTGCACGGTCTCCAGCAGGTGCAGCAGCGAGCCGCCCTCGTACCAGGGCATCTCGTGCGAGCGCTCCACCACGTTGTCGCCGTTCAGCGCCGAGATGGGCACGAACGTCACGTCGGAGGCGGTCAGCTTGGCGGCGAAGGCCGTGAACTCCTCCCGGATGCGTTCGAAGACCTCGCGGCTGTAGCCGACCAGGTCCATCTTGTTCACGCAGACCACGATGTGCGGCACGCCGAGCAGGCTGAGCAGCACGGCGTGCCTGCGGCTCTGCTCCAGCACGCCCTTGGTGGCGTCGACCAGGACGATGGCCAGGTCGGCGGTGGAGGCGCCGGTCACCATGTTGCGGGTGTACTGCAGGTGGCCGGGGGTGTCGGCGATGATGAACTTGCGCTTGGGCGTGGCGAAGTAGCGGTAGGCCACGTCGATGGTGATGCCCTGCTCGCGTTCGGCGCGCAGGCCGTCGGTGAGCAGTGCCAGGTCGATGCGGTCGTTGCCGCGGGCCGTGCTGGCCCGTTCGACCGCGTCGAGCTGGTCCTCGAAGATCGATTTGGAGTCGTACAGCAGGCGGCCGACGAGGGTGCTCTTGCCGTCGTCGACCGAGCCGGCCGTAGCGAACCGGAGGATGTCCATGTGAGCTCGATTCGCCGGGGTCGGAAACCAACGGTGGTCGGGGCCGGTCCCGGTGCGCCGGGCCGGCGGCGGCCGGCCCGGCGCACCGGGGTCAGAAGTAGCCTTCGCGCTTGCGGTCCTCCATCGCCGCCTCGCTGGCCCGGTCGTCGGCACGGGTCGCCCCGCGCTCGGTGGTCCGGGCGACCGCGATCTCCTTGATGATCGACTCCACGTCGGTGGCCGCCGAGGAGACCGCTCCGGTGCAGGTCATGTCGCCCACCGTCCGGAAGCGCACCGTCGTCTCGTACACCGGCTCGTCCGGGCCGGGCGCGAGGTGCGGGTTCTCGGCGAGCAGCATGCCGTCGCGGTCGAACACCCGCCTGGTGTGGGCGAAGTAGATGGAGGGGACCTCCAGGCCTTCCCGGGCGATGTACTGCCACACGTCCAGCTCGGTCCAGTTGGACAGCGGGAAGACCCGGATGTGCTCACCCTTGCGGATGCGCGTGTTGAACAGGTTCCACAGCTCGGGGCGCTGGTTCTTGGGGTCCCACTGCCCGAACTCGTCGCGGAAGGAGAGCATGCGCTCCTTGGCCCGCGCCTTGTCCTCGTCCCGGCGGGCGCCGCCGAACATCGCGTCGAAGCGGTGCTCGGCGATGGTGTCCAGCAGGGTGGTGGTCTGCAGCCGGTTGCGGGTCGGCCACCGGCCCCCCTGCTCGGCGACCCGGCCGGCGTCGATGGACGCCTGCACCGAGCCGACGACCAGCCGCATCCCGAGCTCGGCGACCCGCCGGTCGCGGAAGTCGAGCACCTCGGGGAAGTTGTGGCCGGTGTCCACGTGCACCGCGGGGAAGGGGATCGGCGCCGGCCAGAACGCCTTCTCGGCCAGGCGGAGCAGGACGATGGAGTCCTTGCCGCCGGAGAACAGCAGGGCGGGGCGCTCGAACTCGGCGGCCACCTCGCGGAAGACGTGAATCGCCTCCGACTCCAGCGCGTCGAGCTGCCCGAGCTGGTAGTCCACCATGGCCGGGCTCATCCCAGCCCCCTGGTGTTGCCGCCGTCGGCCACCAGCACCGTCCCGGTGACGAACCGCGCCTGCTCACTGGCGAGGAACGCCGCCAGCGCGCCGAAGTCCTCCGGGTCGCCGACCGTGCCGAGCGGGATCTCCGCGGTGATCTCCTTGAGCGCGGTCTCCTTGTCGTGGGCCAGGCGCGCTTCCAGGAACGTCTCGAACGCGGGCGTGCGGTGGCAGCCGGGCGCCAGCACGTTCACCGTGACGCCGCTCGGGCCGAGCGCGTGCACCAGGCCCTTGGCGAAGCCGAGCAGGCCGACCCGCGCGGTCGCCGACAGGGCGGTGCCCGGCAGCGGCTGCCGCACGGCCTCCGAGGTGATCATCAGGATGCGGCCCCAGCCGGCGGCCCGCAGGTGGGGGAGCGCCGCCAGGGACATCGCCACGTGCGGCAGCATCGAGGAGTCCATCGCCTCGCGGTACTGGCCCGGGGTGAAGGCGTCGGCCTTGCCGTGCGGCACGCCGCCGGCGTTGGTCACCACCACGTGCAGGGCACCGAACTCCGCGGCGGTGCGCTCGACCCACGCCTGCACGGCGTCGTCGTCGCGCATGTCCACCGGGGTGCTCAGCACCCGCCCCGGCCCGGCGGCGTCCACCTCGGCGTGCGCGGCGGCCAGCCGCCCGGGGTCGCGGGCGGCGATGGACACATGGGCCCCCTCGGCGGCCAGGGCCCGGGCCACGCCCAGGCCGAGGCCGCTGCTCGCCGCGGCGACCATGGCGACCCGCCCGGTCAGTCCGAGGTCCATCGCAGGCTCTCCTTTCCGATCGGGGTGGGGCGGCCGGCCGCCCGCACCGGGTAGCCGTACCGGGCCAGCAGGGGGAACGCGAGCGCGGTCGCGGTCAGCGTGTGCCGGGACGGCAGCTCGGTGCGCCACCGCTCGTCCGGCCGGATGGTCACCGCGCCGTGGGTCAGCCGGTCGGGGTTGCCGGTGACCGTGTGGTTGGGCCCCAGCAGCACGGTGCCGCCGGCGGCCACCGGCGACGGGTCGTCCAGCCCGGCGAACTCCATCACCTGCCCGATCACCTCGGCCGGGCGGCGGGCCAGGTCCTCGTGGCGCACCCGCAGGTAGCGTCCGCCCGCGGCGGCGCCGACCCGTTCGGAGGCGAGGTTGAAGGCCGTCCAGTAGGCCGTGCTGGCGGCCGGGCTCATCGGGTCGATGTACTGCTTGCTGCGGTGGTAGGACAGGGCGGTGGCGCGCGGGTCGCGCACCACGTGCAGCACCCGCACGTCCAGGTCGTCCCGTCCGAGCAGCGCGGCGGCCTCGGCCGGGTACTTCGACCCGTCGACCACCAGCCGCTCGCCGCCCCGGGCGGCCAGTTCCCGGTACAGCCCCGCCATCCGGTCCAGCACGGCGGTCACCGGGGCGGGGGCGGCCCCGCCCGGCCGGAGTTCGGCCAGGCGGGCCCGCGTGTGCCGGGTGCGCAGCAGGCGTCGCTGGGCGGCCGTCATGCGGCGCGCCAGCGCGGTGAGGTCGTCCTCGCCCGTGGAGGCGAGGACCGCCGACCACAGGGAGCAGGCGCGAACCTGCTCCCCGCAGCCGCAGACCGAGTTCGTACCCGCCCGCAGCACCCCGTTCTGCCACAAGTAGTGCAGCTCGCCGGCGTGCACGACGCCGGGAAGCTCGTTGAGCACGTTGCCGACCAGGGTGCTGCCGCTGCGCAGCCAGCCGGTGATGTACAGGACTCTCGGTCGGTCGGTCATCGCGTGTGAACCTCCGGTCGGCGTCAGGGACGGGACAGCAGCAGGAAGTGCTGCGGCAGGTGCACGGCCAGGCCGACCCGGGCGTGCGCCCTGACCACGTCCTCGCCCTCGGGCCCGGCGCCCCTGCGCAGCGTGAGCGAGGAGACGCCGGGGTCGAGCAGGGTGACCGCGGCGCGGAAGTCGCCGAGCAGCGCCTGGCCGCGCGGCATCATCCGGGTGCGGGCCACCTTGATGCCGACCTCGGTCAGCTTGCTCAGGGTGCCGTCGTGCACCAGCCGCCAGTACAGGGCCGGGTGGGCGACGATCCCGTCGCAAGAGCCGCCGGTGTCCTCCACCCGGGCGGCGGCCGAGGTCAGTGCCTCGCACACGTCGTCACCGAACGGCCCGGTGCGCACCTCGGGCAGGTTGAGCAGGCCGGGGATGGTGCCGTCGGCCGTGCCGTGCAGCAGCGACTCGTTCTCCACCACGCCCAGGCGGACCAGGACGCGGTAGTCCACGAACGCGGCCAGCAGGGCCGGCTCGTCGAGCAGCCCCTTGGGCACCGGGACGTCGATCGCCAGGTCGGTCAGCTCGGCGTGCTGGACGCTCGGCCCGAACGCCGACTCCGGAGTGCTGTCGTAGGAGTTGCCGGGCACGTCCCGGCCCGGGTGCGGCGCCTCGCGGACGAAGGCCGTGGGCCGGTCGTTGACGCTGGCCACCTTCAGCAGGTGGCGGACGGTGTAGCGGGGCCGGGTGGCGAACAGCGGGAACGCCGCCGGCAGGTATCCGTTGATCGGGACGACGACGTCGGCGCCGTCGTGGTCGCGCGACACCGCCCAGGCGAACTCCTCGCCGGGGCTGCGCCGGGTGAGCGCCGGGTCGGCCAGGGTCTGCCGGGTCACTTCGATGGCGGTCGCGCTCTTGTGTGCGGTGATGGTCATGTCGCTCCCTGCGTCAGGTGGTGGTGGACGGGTGCAGGGCTCCGGGGCTCGCCTTGCTGGATACGGGGGTTGCACGGCCGGCGCGGGGGCCCGCGAGGCCGATCACGGTGGGCGCGTGCGCGCTCGCCGCGTCGAGCACGGCCGCGACGGTGAGGCCGAGCGCGGCGAGGACGTCGTCGTGGCCGCCGCCCTCCGACGGCCACGACGGCCCGGCGTTGACGCCGAGCACCTCATGGCGGGGAAGCATCAGCGCCAGCGTGGAGGCGACGCCTCCGGCGGCGCGGTGCTCCTCCACGACGACGATCCGCCGTGCCGAGCCGGCCAGCTCGGCCGCGGCCGTCGCCAGGCTCTCGGCGTCCACCCAGCACAGGTGGGCGTGCGAGAGCTCGGGCCGCTGCTCGGTCGCAGCGGCGCACAGGGCCGCCGGCTTCTCGCCGACCGACACCAGGCAGGTCGGCCCCGCGGGCCCGTGGACCCAGCCGACCTCGCCCCGGCCGGCCGGCGGGAACGGCGCGTCGAACGGCTCGTTGCGCGCGAGCCGTACGTAACAGGGGCGGTCGTCGGCCGCGGCCGTCCGGATGACCGCGCGGGTCTCCTCCTCCCCGCACGGCACGGCGATGCGCACCCCGGGCAGGCTCTGCGCCACGGCCAGGTCCTCGAGGCTGTGGTGCGTGGGCCCGAACCAGCCGCCGGACACCCCGCCGTACGGGCAGACCAGCACGACGGGGGCGCCCTGGTAGCCGAGCCCGAGCTTGACGCTCTCGGCGGCCCGCCAGGTGCCGAAGGCGGCGAAGGTGCTCAGGAACGGGCGCAGCCCGGCCGAGGCCAGCCCGACCGCCATGTCCACCGCCGCCGCCTCGGCGATCCCGAGGTTCAGGAACCGGCCGGGGTGACGCTCGGCGAACGGGTGGGACGGGCCGCCGAGGTCGGCCTCCAGGCAGATGATGCGCGGGTCGCCGTCCGCGAGCGCGGTCAGCTCGGCCTTGTACGCCTCGCGTCCGCACAGGCTCATCGGAGCACCGCCTTCCACTGCCGGGCGCGCGCCGGGCTGATCTTGACGTAGTGCGAGCCGGTCTTGCCCTCGGTGGCGGGCACGCCCTTGCCCTTGACCGTGGACGCGAGCACCGCCTTGGGCCGGTCCTCGGGGGGCAGCAGCGCGCAGAGCTTCTCGATGTCGTGGCCGTCGGCCTCGAACACCTCGAACCCGAAGGCGGCCAGCCGGGCGGGAAGGTCGGTCAGCGGCGAGATGTCGGCGACGTAGCCGTCGTTCTGGCCGCCGTTGACGTCCACCACGACGGTGAGGCCGCCGATGCGCTTGGCCTGGACGATCTGGAGGGTCTCCCAGACCAGGCCCTCCTGCAGCTCGCCGTCGCCGACCACCGCGATGGCGCCGCCGGGTTCGCCGAGCAGGCGCCGTGACAGCGCCCAGCCGGCCGCGTACGCCAGCCCGTGGCCGAGGCTGCCGGTGGGGAAGCGCACCCCGGGCACCTTGGGGGAGGGGTGCCCGGTGTACGGAGCGCCCGCCCGGCCGTACAGCGGCGCGGGGTCGTCCTCGATCACGCCCATGTGGTGCAGGACCGCGTACAGCCCGGCGGCGGCGTGGCCCTTGCTCAGCACGACCTCCACGCCCGGCCTGGCCTGCGCCACCGAGTGGGCGGCGACCAGGATGTCCAGCACCGACAGGCTGCCGCCCAGGTGGCAGCCGGTGGGGCTCGCCGCCATGTCCACCACGGACCCGCGGGCGCGCAGGGCGCGCTCGCGGGCCAGGTCGAACTCGTTCATCTCCCCTCTCCCGTCCTCACGGCGCCCGCCCCGGCCGGCACGGCCGTCGCGGACGCGGCGCCGCCGCCCAGCCAGCGCCGCACCGCGTCGGCGAGCACGGTGGTGGCCAGCCGGTACTCGGCCGCGTCCAGGCGCTCGTCCGGTGTGTGGTCCAGCGAGGCGTCCCCCGGCCCGTAGGCGACCATGGGCACGCCCTGCCAGGTGGTGGCGAGGGTGTTCATGTCGCTGCTGCCCTTCTTGGCCAGCAGCCGGGGGGAGGCGCCGGTGGCGGCCCGCAGGGCCCGGGTGAACGCCTTGACCAGCGCGCTGGTGCGCGGTGTGGCCACGGCCGGGGTCGCCAGCAGCACCTCGGCCCGCACCGGGTCGGGGGCGCTCCGGCGCACCGCCTCGATGATGTCCTGCGGGCTCGTTCCGGGCGGGACCCGCACGTCGAGGACCGCCTCGGCCGTCTGGGTGCCGCCCTGGCTGCCGCCACGCAGCCCGAGCACGTTGAACAGCGTGTCGGCGCCCAGGTAGGCGACCTCGGCCTCGGCGGCGATGACGGCGTCGGCGATGCGGCTCGCGGCGGTCCGCGCCGCCTTGCCCGCGGTGTGCGCGGTCGTCTGGGCGACGCTCAGCCGCACCTTGCACACCCCGTGGTAGCCGATGGTCAGGGCGGCGGCCCCGCTCGGCTCGCCGACGATCACCGCGTCCGCCGGGTAGTGGTCGCGGGCGTAGAACGCTCCGGCCGCGGTGCGTTCCTCCTCGACGGTCCCGATGACGCGCACGGTGGCGTCCTCGGGCACGTCCAGGGCGGCCAGGGTGGCCAGGAACGCGGCCAGGCCGCCCTTGGCGTCCACGCAGCCGCGGCCGGTGATCGTCTCGCCGTCCCAGCGGACCGGCCACAGGTGCGGAACGGTGTCCATGTGGCCGACCATGAGCAGCCGCCGGGGGCCGCCGCCGCGGGTGGCCACCAGGTTGCCGGCCGGGTCGATCTCGGCGTCCACGCCGTTGGCCTGGCACCAGTCCACCAGGTACTCGGCCAGCTCCCGCTCGTCGCCGGACACCGAGGACAGCTCGACCATGTTGGCCAGCAGTCCGAGGTCGGCGGCCGGGGCCGGGGCCCGCCAGAAGCGGGTCCCCCGGCGGGCGTCGAGGGTGTGCGGGCCGGTGATGGCGATGTCGGGCGTGCCCGCCAGCGCCAGCTCGGCCGCGCGCACCTTCTGCTTCATCCGGCCGCCGGCGTAGGCCATGCCCTCCCCGGCGGTGGCGTGCGGGAGGGTGCTGGCCGGGTCGGACGGGTCGGTGAGCAGACCCGCCGTCCCGGTCACCAGGCGCAGGTGGGACGCGCCGAGCGCCAGGGCCGCCTCGGCGGCCAGCACGTCGGCGTCGACGTTGAGCGCCGACCCGCCGTCGGTGGCGGCCACCGGCGGCGAGACGCAGACCACGTCGAAGGCCTCCAGCAGCTCGGTCAGCCGGGCGGCGTCCACCCGGGCGACGGTGCCCGCGCGGTGGTCGCGCACGAACCGCTGCCGGTCGCCGTCCAGCGCCCTGATCGGCCCGTTCGGCGTGGCGGAGACCAGCTCCTCGACGCGGCCGGTGGTGGCGAACACCGACAGGCCGCGCCGGCCGAGCTCCTCACGCACCCTGGGCAGGGTGATCTGCTCGTAGGCGTCGATGATGTGGGTCATCTCCTCCGGCGGGCAGTAGCGCACCTCGTCGCCGCCGCGCAGCACCAGCGTCCTGATCGGCCTGCCGATGAGGGCGTAGTGCAGCTTGATGTCGGCGGCGCCGCCGGTGACGACCAGCAGCCGGACGCCACGCCCGGCCAGCTCGGCCAGCTCGTCGAACACCTCGGTGTGCCGCAGCGTCGCGCTGCCCAGTTTGACCACGTACAGCGCCCGGTGCGGGCTGGTCGCCTTGAGGGCGGCCGGGTCGTACCCGGTCTCCCGCGTCGTCACGGCCATGGTCCCACCTCCGGGAGTCCGAGGGTCTCCTCCAGGCCGAAGACCCGGTTCATGGCCTGGACCGCCTGGCCGGCCCCACCCTTGATCAGGTTGTCCAGGGCGCACACCGCCACGCAGCGCGAGCCCTCCACCGACACCCCGACCTCGGCGGTGTTGGAGCCGACCACGGTCTTGAGCATGGGCAGCGCCACGGGGGAGCGCCCGTTGCTCATCCGTACGAACGGCGCGTCCGCGTACGCCCTGGCGTAGGCCCGGCGCACCTCGGCCGTGCCGGCGCCCTCGCGCAGCCAGGTGTAGGCGGTGGCGAACACCCCGCGCACGACCGGCAGGCTGAACGCCGAGAACTGCAGCTCGGGCGCGGTCCCGGTCCAGGTGGCCAGTGCCTGCCTGATCTCGGGGCCGTGCCGGTGCCCGTGCAGCTTGTGCACCCGCACGTTGCCCGCGCGCAGCGAGGGGTTCTCCGTGGTGGTGTTGCCGCCGCCACTGGAGCCGGTCTTGGCGTCGACCACCGCCCGCGGCTCGGCCAGCCCGTCCCGGAACAGCGGGTAGAGGGCGTACAGGCCGGCCGAGGCCATGCAGCCGGGCAGGTTGACCACCGGCTCGCTCGGCTTCTCGCCGAACTCCGGCACGTAGTAGGGAATGTCCTGCCGCCAGCCGCCCACCGACCCGGGGTAGTACTGGGCGATCTCCTCCGGGTCGCGCAGCCGGTAGTCGCCCGCCACGTTCAGCACCAGGTCGGCCTGGCCGCTGACGTCGTCGAGCACCTTGGGCAGCACGCCGTTGGGCAGGCAGGAGATGGCCACGTCCACCTTCGACAGCTCGTCGAGGGAGCGCAGCCGCCGCCCGGCCGCCCGCGAGTTGCGCAGCCCGGACACCACCTGCCCGAGCGGCTTGCCCGCGTGCTGCTGGGAGGACATGAAGGCCACCTCGGCCTGCGGGTGGGCGCTCAGCAGCCGGATCACCTCGGCGCCGATGAAGCCGCTGGCCCCGAGCACCGCGACCTTGATCCGGTCGGTCATGCCGCCTTCTCCTCTCGCTCCGCCGGCCCGCCGTCCACGTCCTGCCCGTCGAGGACCGACCGGACGTAGCGGGCCAGCAGGCCGGGGATGTCCACGCCGTGGATCCCGGCCGACCGGGCGAACTCGGGGTTGGTGTTGACCTCCAGCACGAACAGCTCGCCGGTCGTCGAGGACTCGGCCAGGTCGATGCCGTAGAAACCCGGCCCGAACAGGGCGACGACCCGCTCGGCCAGCTCCACCGCCCGCGGCGACAGCGCGACCGGCTGGACCGTGCCGCCGAGGTGGGTGTTGGTCCGCAGGTTGTCGCTCACCTGCCGGTAGGCGACGACCGCGCGGTCGCCGATGACGATCACCCGCTCGTTGTAGCCGGGCTTGTCGACGTACTGCTGGACCACGACGGGGAAGGAGCGCTCGCCCGGGTCCAGGGCCTCCCATCCGCCGCGCCAGGCGGCGAACTCGCTCTCCCCTGTGACGCGTACGATGCCCCGGCCCCACGACCCGCTGACCGGTTTGACCACGGCGTCGCCGCCGAGGGCCGCCACCTGCTCGCCCACCTGCTCGGTGGAGAAGGCGATGAGGGTGCGCGGGTGGGAGACGCCGGCCCTGGCGAAGGCCAGGGCCTGCAGTTCCTTGGACAGGCACAGCCGGACGGCGTGCGGGTTGTTGAGGGTGGGGATGCCGGCCTGCTCGAAGCGGCCGGACATCCCCGCCAGCTCACGGTGGGAGATGTTGCGCAGAACGACCAGCCGGGGGGCCAGTGCCCGGTCGTTGAGGAACGTGGCGGCGTGCCGTGGGGTCACGGAGTGGGCGGTCAGACCGGCCGCGCGGAACGCCTCGAGAAGCGCGCGCTCCTCCGGCCGCATGATCGTGACCGAGACGAGCACGTCCGCGGGGGCGTCACTCACCCCAGTCCTCCTCGACCTCCGGCGCCAGGTCCAGACGGACGACGGGCGCGATGTCCAGGACTTCGTGCTCCTGGCCGCAGCCGCGGCAGGCCAGGATGTCGCCCAGCTCGGCGTCGGACGGCACTGGGATGTCCGTCTCGCACTGCAGGCAGGCGGGGGCGGCCGTGATGTTTGCCATGAATACTCCTCGATGGTGGGTTGCGGATCGGGTGACGAAAGGTGTTCGGCCCCGCGCGGGCCCGGGAGGGGCCTCCACGGCCTGCGAACGGAGGCCGAGGCCGGCCCGGCTGATCCACTGACCGTTCGCCGCGTGACGGCGGCGGGTCAGCCGCCGGGGGTCACGCGGTCGAAGTCGATGATCATCATGTCCCGGACGGCGACGCCGCCGTCGGCGGGCCTGATCGGGCTGACCTCGTGCTCCATCGTGCGGTCGTCGACGATGAGCGTCTCCATCGGCTCCAGCAGCGTGTGCTCCAGCGCCGGGCGGTCGCCGCCCTTGCGGTAGACGCGGCTGAGGCCGCCGAGGCAGTGCCGCCGGTTGATCAGGTGCATGATCACGTAGTCGTGCCCGTCGGTGTGCCGCCCCTCGGGAGCCGGCGCGGAGGCCGCGTCCCCGCTCGCCAGGATGCGGATCATGTGCACGGTGACCAGCCAGGTCGGCCGGTCGCCCTCCAGGCGCCTGACCACGTGCAGGTCGCTCTCCACGGCCGCGCGGAACACGAGGTTGTCGTAGGCGGCGTCGGTGATCGGCGGGAAGGTGCGCTTCTGTCCCCCGTACACCGAGTTGATCTCGCTGCTCTGGAAGAACGCCCCGTGCGGCGCCCGCTCCAAGGTCACGCCCGCGTCCTGACCGCCCCGGGCCAGCAGGTGGCCGATGCGGCGGTGCCGGGTGGTGCCGTGGCTCTTCTGCACGTACTCGTCGCGTGGGAGGTCGTCCCAGAACTTCGCGAACTCCTCCCATTCGACGTTCTCCGAAATGGGAAGCCGGCCGTGGCTCCAGCCTTTCTCCACTACCTCCGCCGGCTGCGGGCCTGAGATTTTCGTTATACGCATTGAGCCGCTTTCTCGAGAAGGTTTCCCTGATCGTTGTGAGGAGGCGGTCCGATCGGAAGGCCTGCGCCCTGCGACCAAGGTAGGTCGCGGATAATCCCGGGTTAATGGCTCGCGCTGCTCTGTTGGCCGGGCTCGGGTACTCAACGGGCACGGCCCGGTTACTCACCCGCTTTCCCCCCGTCAGGCCGCCGGTCGACCCGCCGTGAGCGGTTGAGGGAACGCGCATGACGAATTCACATCGGCCCGGTGACCGGCGCACTGGTGCCTGCTCGCGGCGGCAAAAGACAATGATCCCGATACGCGAACCGACGGCACCGGAGAGGCGAAATGACGCTAGAAGTCCCCGTCGCGCCGGAACAGGTCGGCCCGGTCGCGAGCACCGGACGATCCCCGCTGTACGTCCCCCGGTCATGGATCGCCATGGCCGAGCTCGGACAGATATTCGTCGGCCGGCGGGCCGAACTCGACCGCATCCACGCCGCGATGCGCCACCCGGAGTCCTCCGGCGTGGCCCTCATCGGCGACGACGGCACCGGCAAGAGCCGCCTGCTCACCGAAGTGGTCCGGCGGGCCGAACAGGACCGCTTCACGGTCGTGCGGACCTGCGCCTGCCAGGCCACCGTCACCGTCCCCTTCGGCGCCTTCGCGCAGTACCTGCCCGCGGCGCTCATGGACACCGCCTTCAACGGCAACGCGCTGCGCATGGCCGCCGACGCGCTGATCGGCCAGGCCGGAGGGCGCGACCTGCTGCTCGTCATCGACGACGCCCACCTGCTCGACGAGGCGTCGGTCGCCCTGGCGTTCCAGATGGCCCGCCGCCGCGAGGCCTTCGTGCTGGCCGCCACCCGCAGCGGCGACGGCATCCCCGACCCGATAGCCGAGCTGTGCACCAGCGGCCTGGCCGAGTGGATCGAGGTGCGCCCCTTCACCCGCGAGGAGGTCGGCGAGCTGCTGGAGAGCACCCTCGGCGGCCCGGCCGAGGGCGTGCTGGTCCAGCACTGCTGGGAGGCCACCGGCGGCAACGCCTTCCTGCTGCGCGAACTGGTCACCGCGATGCTGGAGACCGGGTCGCTCACCCTCGCCGAAGGCGTCTGGCGCGGTGGTGAGGAGACGCCGGTGACCTCCCGCCTGGCGGGCCTGGTCGACAAACGGCTCGCCGATCTCACCCCCGAGTGCCGCCGCGCCCTGGAACTGCTGGCGTTCGGCGAGGCCATTGGCCCCGAGGTGCTGGCCGCCCTGGTCTCCCGCGCCGCGGTCGAGACCGCCGAGGCCCGGGGCATCGTCACGGTCGAGCGGCACCCCGAAGGCGACCGGGCCCGCCTGGTCTACCCCCTGTACGGGGACGTGCTGCGCGCCCGCGTCCCCCGGCTGCGGGCCCGGCGGTGCAGGGAGGAACTGGCCGACGCCGTCGAGGCCGCCGCCACCGGGCCCGGCGACCTGCTCAGGATCGCCGCCTGGCGCCTGGAGAACGGCGTCCAGCCGCCCGCCGGCGCCGTCGCCGCCGCGCTGCGGGACGCCTGGTCCTGCCTGGACCTGCCGCTCAGCCGGCAGCTCGCGAGCTGTGCCGTCGCCGCGGGCAAGGGCGCCGAGGTCGCCGAGCCGCTGGGATACGGGCTGATGTTCGCCGGCCGCCCCGGCGACGCCGAGGCGCGGCTGGCGGCCCTTCCACGACCCGTGAGCGAGCACGGCCAGGCACGCCTTGCCGGTGTGCGGGCATTCACCCTCGCCTTCGGGCTCGACAGCGTGCCGGAGGCGAGCCTGCTGCTGCGCTCGACCCTGGGCGACCTCACCGAGGAGGAACCGCGCGCCGAGCTGCACGCCCTGCGGGCTCTGCTCCACGTGTTCGCCGGACGCTGCCACGCCGGCGTGGTGCTCGCCGAACGCGTCATCGCGACGTCGCCCGCCGGGTCGCGCGGCCGCTGCGTCGCCGAGGTCGCCCGCGGGGTCGCGCTGGCCTTCCTGCGCCGCCCCGAAGAGAGCTTCCAGGCGCTCGCCCAGGCCCGCGAGCTGAGCCTGCCCTGGCAGGGAGAGCTGCCCTGGCTGGAGATCTTCATCGAGCTGGGGCGGGTGCACGCCTGCCTGCTCACCGGCTGCTTCCTGCAGGCCCAGGCGCACGCCGCCGAAGGGTACGACCGGGCCGTGGCGCGGCGGTTCCCCTTCGCCATCGCCTGGTTCTGCCTGCTGCGCGCCCTGGTCGCCCGGGCCCGTGGCCAGGTGCGCGAGGAACTGCACCGCTGCCGCGAGGGCATCGCCATCGCCCGCGAGCACGGCAACCGCGGCCTGCTGGCCGTCCTGCTCGCCCAGCTCGCCCAGGGCCTGGCGCTGGCCGGGGACCTCAAGGCCGCCCGCCGGGCGCTGGCCGAGGCCGACGGCCTGGACCAGCGGTCGCTGTGGCTGCTGCAGCCGTGGATCGAACTGGCCCGCTCGTGGGTCGCCGCCGCCGGCGACTCACCCGAGGCGCCCGCGATCGCCGAGAAGGGCGCGGCGCTGGCCCGGGAGTTCGGCGCCGTCGGCATGGAGGCCCTCGCCCTGCACGACGTGGCCCGGATGGGCGCCCCCCAGCACGTGCTCGGCCGGCTCCGCGAGCTGGCCGGGCAGGCGGGCGAGGGCGCCGTGCCGCTGTACGCGGCGCACGTGGCCGCCGCGGCGGCCGGGGACGGCGACGGACTGGCCGCCTCCTCGGCCGATCTCGAACGGCTCGGTAGCCCGCTGCTCGCCGCGGAGGCCGCGGCGGAGCAGGCGAACTGCCACCGCGCCGCTGGAGACCTGGCCGCCGCCTCGGCCGCCGCGGCTCGCGCGCTCCGCCTGGCCGAGTCCAGCGGCGCGTGGACGCCCGCCCTGTGCGCGCTGGAGCGCCCGCGGCTCACCCGCCGCGAGCACCAGATCGCCGAGCTGGCCGCCAAGGGCATGTCCAGCAAGGAGATCAGCGCCCACTTCGTGCTGTCGGTGCGCACCGTCGAGAACCACCTGCAGCGCGCCTACCGCAAGCTCGGCATCGGCGACCGGTCCGAGCTCGGCGCACTCCTCGGCCTCTTCCGGCCCGCGCCCGGCGACGAGCGGCCCGGGGCGCGCTGACCCCGCAAAGACGCCGCCGACGCGGTGAAGCTCAGCGACGCCGCGAAGCCGGTCGATTCCCCCGAAGCCGAGAAACGAGGTGTGCGATGAACTCCGGCATGCAGTCCTACGTCGAGTGGATGGTACGCGCCCGCTGGGGCCAGGTCCCGAGTGGCTCCCAGCTCGCGCCGGCGGCCGCCGGCGAGCGGTCCGCCCGGGAGCCACGGCCCGGCGCCGGACGCCGCTCCGGCGCCGGTATTCCGTTGCTGACCCGTCTGCGCCGCCACCTGCGGCCCCACCGGCCCGTGCCCCCGGGCGGCCTCTCCTGACGGATCCTCTACCGCCGCCCCCGGCCGGTGAGGCGGCCGGGGGCGCGACGGTTCCCACGCCGGCGCGGGCGTAGGGCACCATGGAAGGGTGAACGACGGCGCCGACATGCTGGCGGAGATCCTGGCGGGGGGCGAGGTGGTGGTCCTCAGCGGGGCCGGCCTGTCCACCGAGTCGGGCATCCCCGATTACCGCGGGCCGAGCGGCGCCCGCAGGCGGCACACCCCGATGACCTACCAGACCTTCACCGGCGACCCGGCCGCCCGGCGCCGCTACTGGGCCCGCAGCCATGCCGGATGGCACGCCATGGCCAGGGCCAGGCCGAACACCGGTCACCACGCCGTGGCCCGCCTCCAGCACGCCGGTCTGCTGGCCGGCGTGGTCACGCAGAACGTGGACGGCCTGCACCAGGCGGGCGGCGCACGGGACGTCATCGAGTTGCACGGCAGCCTGCACCGCGTCACCTGCCTCGACTGCGGCGACGCAACCTCCCGGGAAGACCTCGACCGCCGCCTACGGCAGGCCAACCCGCGGTTCGGCGCCCTGGTCACCGCGGTCAACCCCGACGGCGACGTCGAGCTGCCCGATGAGGAGATCGAGGCGTTCCGCACCGTGACCTGCCGGGCCTGCGGCGGCGGCATGCTCAAGCCCGATGTCGTCTTCTTCGGCGAGACCGTCCCCGCCGACCGCGTCGCCGCCTGCTTCGCGCTGGTCGAACGCGCCCGGCTGCTGCTGGTGCTCGGCTCGTCCCTCACCGTGATGTCCGGCCGCCGGTTCGTGCTGCGGGCCGCCAAACTCGGCATCCCGGTGGCGATCGTCAACCAGGGGCCGACGCGCGGCGACGACTACGCCGACCTCACCGTCGACGCACCCCTCGGCGCCGTCCTCACCCGCACCGCCGACCTCCTGCCCCCCTCGGCCGCCCTCACCGCCCGCTGACCGGCGTGCGCGCCACCGGCGCCGCCGTGGCGGCGACGTCCCACGCCGCCGCGTCCGGGCCCGCGTCGTCGGTCCACCGCCTCGTGGACTCCCCACTATTGGGCACGCTCGGTCAAGGGGTCGGCACGCAGCGTCAATGACAGGGGCCCGCCCGGGCGACAGGATGGATCGCGTACCGCCCGGAACCACCGGGCCGGCGGGCCTGCGGCCCGCACGCGATCCAACCGGAGGGTCTCATGCTTACGAAGCGTTTCACAGCGGTCATCCTGGGCGCGACCCTGCTGGGAACGGTGGCGGCGTCCACGCCGAGCGCCCTGGCCTGGGCCGGCCCGGGCGGTGCCAAGACCGCGTGGCTGGGCCCGACCAGTGCCCAGGCCGCGTGGCTGGGCCCGACCAGTGCCGAGGCAGCGTGGCCGGGGGCGACGGTTGCCGAGGCCGCGTGGTCAGGGCCGACGGTTGCCAAGGCGGCGTGGCTGGGGCCGACGGTCGGCAAGGCCGCCTGGCTGGGGCCGACGGTGGCCGGGACTGCGTGGCTGGGCCCGACCAGTGCCCAGGCAGCGTGGCCGGGGGCGACGGTTGCGGGGGCTGCGTGGCTGGGGCCGACCGTTGCCAAGGCGGCGTGGCCCGGGGCGACCTTGGTGGCGGCCTGACCTGATCCCGGTACGACCGGACGCTCGCGCGACCCGATGGACGATGCGAGCGGCGGCGGCCGAGGCCCTCCCGGCGGTGGACAGGACGGGCGATCTCGCCCCCGATGCGAACCGGCGGGCGACGCCCTGTCCCGTGTCGTCCCGGGGTCCCGTGTCGTACCCGGGCCGCGTGGGCGGGGGTGGCGTGCCGGCCCGGCTCACGGGTGGTGCTCACATCAGGGTGAGCTGGCCGGAGGCGGCGAGGGGGTCGCGGTGCTTCTTCAGGTGCCGCCAGCGGGGCAGATCGTCCATGAACGACCACGAGAGCCGGTGGTACGGCGTCGGGCCGTGCTCGGCGAGCGCGCTCTGGTGGGCGGGGGAGGGGTAGCCGGCGTTGCCCGCGAAGTCGTAGGCCGGGTGGCCGGGGTGCAACTCGGCCATCAGCCGGTCGCGGTGCACCTTGGCCAGCACCGAGGCCGCCGCCACGCTGACCGACCGCTGGTCGGCCTTGACCTCGCAGCGCACCCGCCACGGCCGGCCGAGGAAGTCGTGCTTGCCGTCCAGGATGACGACATCGGGTCGCCGGGGCAGCGCGGAGAGAGCGCGGGACGTCGCACGGCGCAGCGCCTCGGTCATGCCGAACTCGTCGATCTCCTCCGGCCCGGCCGCGCCGATGGCATGGGCCGACAGCCACCCGGGCAGGGCCTCGGCGAACGCCTCGCGGTGCGCCGGGGCCAGCAGCTTGGAGTCGGTGAGCCGCACCGGCGCGCCCCCGCGGCGGCCCGGCAGCTCGGGAGGAGGGCTCAGCGTCGTGACGGCGGCGCAGACCACGACCGGCCCCGCCCAGGCGCCCCGCCCGACCTCGTCCACTCCGGCGATGGCCTGCGCACCGGCGGCGCGCAGTTCCTCTTCGATCAGGTAGTCCGCCGCCCGGCGCGGGCCGGGGTCGCGGCGGCCGGCGGCGGTGGCCGAGGCGCGGTCCCGCGGTGCGGATGGCGTTCGCATCGCCCAATCATGGCATCGACCGGCGCCACCCGGACCGCGTCAGGTCCGGCGGGCCGGGCTCCACCGGCGACCGCGCGGATCGGACGCGAGTCCCCGCGTCCGCGGGCGATCAGGGGCGCAGGGCGGCGAGTTGCTGTTCGAAGGGGATGACCTCCTCCTCGGCGGGCGGCGCGCCCGCAGGGCGGCCCGCCATCAGGCCGGCCAGCTCGCCCGCGGCGCGGCCGATGCGCTCGGCCAGACCGCCGGTGCGCGCGTCCCCGGTGGATCCCCAGTCCTCGGCGGCGGCGTACACGGCCGTCGGCACGACAATCGCGCGCAGGTAGGCGAACAGCGGGCGCATGGCGTGCTCCAGGGCGAGGGAGTGCCGGGCCGTGCCGCCGGTCGCCGCGATCAGCACCGGCTTTCCGGTCAGCGCGTCGTTGTCCACGACGTCGACGAACGACTTGAACAGGCCGCTGTAGGAGGCCGTGAAGATCGGCGTGACCGCGATGAGGCCGTCGGCCTCGGTGACCGCTCGCAGTGCGTCGGCCAGCGCGGGGGAGGGGAACCCGGTGACGAGGTTGTTGGCGATGTCGACCGCGAGGTCGCGCAGCTCGATGACCCGCACCTCCACCGGCCGCCCGGGCTCCAGGTGGTCGCGCGTGGCCTGGGTGAGCCGGTCGGCGAGCAGCCGGGTGGAGGAGGGCAGGCTGAGGCCGGCGGAGATGGCGACGAGCTTCAACGGGGTCAAGTGATCCTCCTGGTGATCACGCGGGTTGCGGGGGGTGGTGGGGGCGCCGGGACCGCGGGGCGGTCCCGGCGCCGGGGGTCGGGGGCCGTGGGGGCCCGTCGCCGCGGCGACGGGCGGTACGGCGCCGCTCAGGAGGCCGGGCCGGTGGGGACGGGCGTCTCGTTCTCGCCGGCGAGAGCGGCGGCGTCCCTGCGGGCGACCAGGGCCGCGTGGGTGGGACCGTCCGGCACCTGGCTCGGCCTGAGCGCGGCGAACTCCTTGCGCAGGACGGGGACGACCTCCTCGCCGAGGATGTCGAGCTGCTCCAGCACAGTCTTCAGCGGCAGGCCGGCGTGGTCCATCAGGAAGAGCTGGCGCTGGTAGTCGCCGAAGGACTCGCGGAAGGTCAGCGTCTTGTCGATGACCTCCTGCGGGCTGCCCACCGTGAGCGGAGTCTGCTCGGTGAACTCCTCCAGCGACGGGCCGTGGCCGTACACCGGGGCGTTGTCGAAGTAGGGGCGGAACTCACGCACCGCGTCCTGGGAGTTCTTGCGCATGAACACCTGGCCGCCCAGGCCGACCATGGCCTGCTCCGGGGTGCCGTGCCCGTAGTGGGCGTAGCGCTGCCGGTACAGCGCGATCAGCCGCATGAAGTGCTCTTTGGGCCAGAAGATGTTGTTGGCGAAGAACCCGTCGCCGTAGTAGGCCGCCTGCTCGGCGATCTCGGGGCTGCGGATCGAGCCGTGCCAGACGAACGGCGGGACGCCGTCCAGCGGGCGCGGGGTGGAGGTGAAGCCCTGCAGCGGGGTGCGGAAGCGGCCCTCCCAGTCGACGACGTCCTCGCGCCAGAGCCGGTGCAGCAGCGCGTAGTTCTCGATCGCGAGCGGGATGCCGTTGCGGATGTCCTGGCCGAACCAGGGGTACACCGGTCCGGTGTTGCCGCGCCCGAGCATCAGGTCGACGCGCCCGCCGGCCAGGTGCTGGAGCATCGCGAAGTCCTCGGCGATCTTCACCGGGTCGTTGGTGGTGATCAGCGTGGTGGCGGTGGACAGGATCAGCTTCTCGGTGCGGGCGGCGATGTAGCCGAGCATCGTGGTCGGCGACGAGGGGACGAAGGGCGGGTTGTGGTGCTCGCCGGTCGCGAACACGTCAAGGCCCACCTCTTCGGCCTTCAGGGCGATGGCCACGATCGCCTTGATCCGCTCGTGCTCGGTCGGCGTCCTGCCCGTCGTCGGGTCGGTGGTGACGTCGCCCACACTGAAGATCCCGAACTGCATCTCCCTCATCACCTTCATGTTGTTGAAATTTCAATCACCTAAGCGTCGCCACTCTATCGCGTTATTCCCGGCGCAGGTGAGCGCGTCCTCGTGGGGGTGGCGGGGCGGCCGTCCCGGGCACGCCGTGGGAAAGCTACGATTCCTGTCATGCCGCTGCTCGCCGAGGTCGTGCCGGGCGCCCGATGAGAACACGCTGGAGCGCCCAGGCGTGGTTCGCCCTGGTCCTGGTCGTCATGGTCGTCGTCCTGCTGCTGTCGACGCTGGCGGCCGTCATGGTCCTGCGTCACACGACCGAGGTCTCCAACCGGCTGTCCGATGTGATCTCCCCCGCGCGCATCCAGGCCGAGCGCGTGCGCAGCGCCCTGGTCGACCAGGAGACCGGCGTGCGCGGCTACCTGCTCACCGGTCAGGAGGACTTCCTCAGGCCGTACGTCTCCGGGCAGGCGGCCGAGCGGGCGGCCGCCCAGGAGGTCCGCCGGCTCGCCCCCGGCACCCCGCCGCTCCGCGAGCTGGGCGAGGTCGAGCGGCTCAGCGCCCAGTGGCGCGCACAGTACGCCGAGCCGCAGATCGCCGTCGTCCGGCGCAAGGGCCCCGACACCGTCCCGGCCTCCGCCACCGAGGCGAGCCGGCGCGCCTTCGACGGCCTGCGCGCCGCGCTGGACGCCCAGGACGCCGCCTGGCAGTCGATGCGCGACGACTCCCGCGCCGACCTGGCGTCGGCCAGAACCCTGAGGAACGTCAGCCTCCTCGGCCTCGTCGCGTTCTTCCTGCTCACCATCATCGCGCTGGCCGTGCTGCTGCGGCTGGTCGTGTTCCGGCCGCTGGAACGGCTGCGCACCGCCTCACGCCGGGTCACCGCCGGCGACTTCAACCACCACATCGACACCGGAGGCCCGGCCGACGTCGAGGAGCTGGCCGCCGACATCGAGGCGATGCGCCGGCGCATCGTGACCGAGCTGGAGGAGACCCGCCAGTCCCGTGAGCTGCTGGCCCGGCAGGCCGAGGAGCTGCGCCGCTCCAACGGCGAGCTGGAGCAGTTCGCCTACGTT
>NZ_BMNT01000034.1:0-45128 GCF_014646695.1 Sphaerisporangium melleum | reverse complement strand
GACCTGCAGGAGCCGCTGCGCAAGGTGGCGAGCTTCACCCAGATGCTGGAGCAGCGCTACGGTGACCAGCTCGACGACCGGGCCAAGCAGTACATCGGGTTCGCCGTGGACGGCGCCAAGCGCATGCAGAAGCTCATCAACGAGCTGCTGACCTTCTCCCGCATCGGCCGGGTGAACGCCGAGGAGAGCCCGGTGCGGCTCGGTGAGACGGTGGAGGCCGCGGTGCGCAACCTCTCGGCCCGCATCGAGGACACCGGCGGCAGGGTCGAGGTGGACGAGCTGCCCGAGGTCACCGGGGACCGCACGCAGCTGGTGATGCTGTGGCAGAACCTGATCGGCAACGCGCTGAAGTTCCGCCGGCCCGACCGCGAGCCCGTCGTGCGGGTGGAGGCCGAGCGTGTGGACGCAGAGTGGCGGCTCACGGTGAGCGACAACGGCATCGGCATCGAGCCGCGGTTCGCCGAGAAGATCTTCCTGATCTTCCAGCGGCTGCACAACCGCGACGCCTACGAGGGCACCGGCATCGGCCTCGCGCTGTGCCGCAAGATCGTCGCCTACCACGGCGGGCGCATCGAGCTGGACACCGGCTACAGCGACGGCAGCCGTTTCGTCATCCACCTGCCGGCCGGTGCGGACCCCGGCCCGGTCACCGAGCCCGCTCCCGTCTCCGCCGGCGCCGAGACCGAGACCGAGACCGAGGCGGCGCCCGCCGAGGCCGCCGCTCCCGCCGTCCGGGAGGCGTGAGCCGGGGCCGGCCGCCGGTCAGGAGTCCTGGCCGATGTCCTCGTACCACAAGCCGGGACGCTCGGCGATGAACGCGCGCATCAGCGCGACGCACTCCGGATCGTCGAGCACGACCACGTGCACCCCGTGGCGGGCCAGCCATTCGTGCTGCCCGGTGAACGTACGGCTCTCGCCGACCACCAGTCCGGTGATGCCGAACTGACGGATCAGGCCGCCGCAGTACCAGCACGGTGACAGCGTCGTCACCATCGTGGTCCCGCGATAGGTGCGCTGCCGGCCGGCGGCGCGGAAGGCGGCGGTCTCTCCGTGCACCGACGGATCTCCGTCCTGCACGCGGCGGTTGCGCCCGCGGCCGAGCAGCGTGCCGTCCGGGCCGAACAGCGCCGCACCGACCGGGACGCCGCCCTCGGCGTACCCCTTCCTGGCCTCTTCCAGCGCCACCGACAGCATGGCCGCCGGGTCGGCGGAGTCATCGATCACGAAAGGGCTATGCCCGCGGCCACGCCGCGCGCAAACCGGAGGCCGTGGCCTGCGGTATGCCGGACCGGTGGAGCGCTCGCGCCGCGGGCCGGTGGACGCGGCCCGGCACCCGGACCTGGAACGATCGCGTCGTCCCACCCGACAACTTCCGCAGTCTTGACAACTTCATTTTTCGGTGAGACCGTTAGAGCATGTTCGAAGTTGCGGTGATCGAAGATCCGGTGGCGGCCCAGGCCGCACTGGACCCGGCACGGGCCCGGCTCCTGGGCGAGCCGGCCGAGCCGGCTTCGGCCGCGACACCGGCCGGGCGGCTCGGGTCGCCGCGCCAGGAGGTGCACCACCACCTCAGGGCGCGGGAACGTCCTGGACCGATCGAGCCGGCGGAGGAACGACGAGAGGGCAACGTGATCGAGCGGGTGATGCGGGGCACGGCGGCCTCCTCTGTGATCTCGCCGGTGGCGCTGGCCGCGGTCGCGCCCGACCCGGCGCGTGCTCCCGACCAGCTGTCGGCGCGATGGCTGCTGGCGGTGGCGGCCCGGCTGGTGCGCGACGTCGGCCATCTCGTGGCCGCCGCGGCCCGGGCCCGCAGACGGGTGGCGACCTTCACCATCGACGGTGAGGTGCGTTTCGCCTCGGCGGCGGACCGCGCGGCCTTCGCGCAGCGCCTCGCCGAGGCCGTCACCGCGCTGGCCGGCGAGTACCACGACGAGAAGGCCGAGGGCGGCCGGGTGCACCGCCTCATCGTCGCGATGCACCCCTATGTAGCGAACGGCCAGGACGGCGACGTTGAGGGAGGCGTGCGATGACGCATCGGTTCGAATTGCGCAAGCAGATCGAGCTTTCGGCTTCGGCCGAGCAGGTGTGGGAGGCGGTGTCGGGCGGGCCGGGGCTGGATTCGTGGTTCCTGGGCCGCAGTGAGGTGGAGCCGTGGGTGGGCGGCCGGGTGGCGCAGTTCTTCGGTGAGGTCGCCGAGGAGGCGCGGGTGTCGGTGTGGGAGCCGGGGCGGCGATTCGCCTTCGTGTCGCCGGAGGGGCCGGACGGGACGTTCATGGCGATCGAGTTCCAGGTGGAGGGGCGTGCGCAGGGTGGCACGGTGCTGCGTCTGGTGCACAGCGGGGTTCTGGGTGATGAATGGCAGGCGGAGGTTGAGGCGTTGGAGCGTGGCTGGGACATGTATCTGCACACGCTGGACCAGTATCTGACCCATTTCCCGGGTCAGTTCGCGCTGGTGGTGTTCGCGGCGCGGGCGGCCGATGGGGTGGAGCCGGTGTGGGAGGTGCTGGAGCGCGGGCTCGGGCTTTCGGGACGCAAGGTGGTGCAGGGTGATCGGGTGCGGTTGACCCCGGCGGGGTTCGCGCCGATCGAGGGCGTGGTCGACTATGTGGCGCCCGGCTTCCTCGGGGTGCGTACCGGTGAGGGGTTGTACCGGTTCATCCTGGGTCAGGGCGACACGGTGGTGGTGGGGCACCACATCTTCGCCGACAAGATCGACCCGAGGAAGGTCGAGCAGGCCTGGCAGGACTGGCTCACCAAGATCTTCAACTGACCCTTTTCCTTCTCCCGCGGCGTCCGGCCGGGACCGTCGCCGGGGCGAGGCACCGTACGGCCAGGCGGCCGTGCGCCATGGCATCAGCGGGCCAGACGACGAGATGACGCCGATATCGAAGGTCAGCACTGAATGGTAGACAGCGAGAATTCCCGGAACGGCGACGAAGACTCCCAGGCGGCCGAGCCGCGCGGCCGCCTGGGCGACCACCCCAACGGGCACCGTGAGGACCGGGGCGGGGCGGAAGAGGCAGAGAGCGGCGACGAGCGGGACGAGCGGTCGCCGGAGGACGAGCACGACGGGAACGCGCCCGGTTCCGGGCGGTCCTTCCTCCTCGGCCTCGCGTGGTGGCCCTGATCCCGGGACGGTGAGGTCCGCGGGCTCGGCGCCCCGGCCCGCCTCTCCCCAGGCCGACGCGCACGCGCCCCTTCCGGGACGCCACACCCGACGTCCCCGCGAGGGACCGATAGCAAGGGAGGGCCTGCGGGCCCTCCACCCGACGACGACGATGAGGAATGCCGATGTCCGCACCCGATGAGCACGTCACACCCCCCGAGCAGGCCGCCATCAGGGCCCAGCGCGCCACCCGGCGGCAGCGCCGCGCCGCATCACGCGGCGAGCGGCCCGCACCGGCATCGCAGACCGCCTGGCGATGGGACGCCGTGCCGCCGAGCGAGCACGACGACCGTCCAGCCGGGCGGGACGCCGGCCTCGACGCCCATCTCGCCGCGTGGGAGGAGCACGCCGCACTCTGGGAGGCCGAGTTCGCCGAGGCGCAGCGGCAGGCCGCCGTGCGCGACGCGCAGGAGCGCTGGGGCGCCTACCGGGCCTCGGCCGGAGCGGACGCGTGCGATCCGGCCATGAAGTGCGCCGGGTGTCCCGGAGCCATGTCCTTCGGCCCCCACGGCTCGGGCGGCTGCTGGTGCGCCCGGCGCCGCTCGGAGCACTAGGAACCGGCCGGGCACGGCGCGACCAGGAAGCTGCCGGTCAGGGAGACGGCGCGCGGGCCCTGAGCAAGGGGCCCGGCGGTGCCACCCGGGCCGGCGTACGGCCCGGCGAGCCGGCACCCGCCGCAGGTGCGGTCGGTGGGTGCCGGCTCGTCGGCTCAGCGGACGAGCGGCGAAGCGGGGATCGGGCGCCGCGGCCAGGCGGGCCCGCAGGTGGCCGCCCCGGGTCGTCCGGCGCACCCGGTCTGCCGGGTCTTCGCCGGGTTCGGCAGGTGGCGGGCGGACGTCGTCCGGTGCGCTCGACCCGCCGGGTGTTCGCCGGGGGCGGCGTCGCGGAGGGTGATGCGAAGTGGCCGGAGTTGACAGGAGACGTCAAGCCGCCGGCGACGGTGATGCCCTCAACGCGGATTTACCCGGAAGGTTACCGCTTATCGACAGCTCGGTTGCCGTCCGATTAACGGTGGGACCGAAAAGCCGGGAATCGACGACCGTTGTCCGGGGGGCCGATGCCGGGCACCCGATGGCCGACCATCGCCGGCATTCGCGAAACCCCTGCTCAGAGTGGCATCTCGCATCCGGGAAGTGGACGGATAGGGACTGAATAGCGGCCTCGAATACGTTTGCTCATGCGACGGCAGGACGGCACAACGCCGGCACCGCCACGGACGAGGGGTCAGTTGCAATGAGTGTTCACGTCAGCACCACCGCCCACCGTGACATCCCGCTCGACACATTCTCCTCGGTGATCGTTGAGCCTCTGACCCCCGCGAAGACGAGCAACACGCCCTGGGGCTGACCCCTGCGCTGACCGCCTGTTTCGATGCGGCCGGAGCCCACGGCTCCGGCCGCATCGTCGTTGTCCGGGGTCTTCCCTGCCGATGGCCGCCCGAGCCGCGCACCGCGGCGTTGCGCGTCCGCCGTTGCTCAGCCGCCCGCGACGCTCGGCAGCAGATGGACCTCGGCGTCCGCCGTGACCGGCGCGTCCGCGCCGCCGAGAACCCGGCAGTCGACCCCGTCGATGTAGACGTTCATGTAGCGCCGCAGGGCCCCCTGCTCGTCGCGCACCCGCCGCTCAAGACGCGGCCACCGGCGGCCCATCTCGTCCAGCACGGCGCGCAGTGTCCCTGAGGCGTCGACGCTGAGAGCCTTGGCGTCCCCGGCGTCGCCGCGCAGCGTGGAGGGCACCAGCACGGTCACCGGCATCGCTCACACCACCGCCGCGCGGACGCACAGCACGTCGGGCAGATGCGAGGCGACCAGCGTCCAGGAGTCGCCCTCGTCGCGGCTGGCGTAGACCTCGCCGGACCGGGTGCCGAAGTAGACCCCGGCCGGGTCGGCGTCATCGGCGCACATCGCGTCACGCAGCACGCTCGGATAGAACGGCTCGGACGGCAGGCCGTCGGACAGCGCCTCCCAGCTCTTGCCGGCGTCCTGCGAGCGGTAGACGCGGCAGCGCGCGTCGGGCGGGAAGCGCATCGCGTCGGCGGCCAGCGGGAAGTTGTACACGACGTCCGGCCGGGTGGGGTGGGCGACGATGGCGAAGCCGAAGTCGCTGGGCAGGCCCTCGGCGATCGACTCCCACAGCGTGCCGCCGTCGTCGGAGCGGTAGACCCCGTGGTGGTTCTGCGCGTAGAGCCGCTCGGGGTCGGCGGCGTCCCGGGTGACCTTGTGCACGCACTGGCCGAACTCGGGGAAGCGGTCGGGCATGAAGGTGGCCTGGATGCCGGAGTTGGCCGGAGCCCAGGACGCACCGGAGTCGGTGCTGCGGTAGACGCCCCCGGTGGACATGGCCACGAGCAGCGACGACGGCTCGTCGGGGTGGGGGAGGATCGTGTGGACGGCCTGCCCGCCGAAGCCGGCCTGCCACTCGGGCCGGTGCGGGTGGTCCCACAGGGAGCGCACCATCTCGAACGTCACGCCGCCGTCGTCGGAGACGAACAGCGCGGACGGCTCGGTGCCGGCCCACACGCGATCGGGGACGAACGGGTCGGGGACGATCTGCCACACCCGCTCGAGGGCCCTGCCGGTGTCCTGCGGGAAGGCAACCGGCGGATGCTCGGGCTCGTGCCAGGAGACGCCGAGATCATCGCTGTAGGCCAGGCTCGGCCCGTAGTGCGAACTGGTGACCCCGGCCAGCAGCCGGGGCGTCGCCCGCCGCTTGTCGAAGCACACCCCGTAGACGCCCGTCATCGGGAAGTGCGGGCCGCTGACCTCCCAGGACGAGCGGTCGTCACTGCGGGCCAGGAACAGCCCCTTCGCGGTTCCGAGGGCCAGGAGGACGGTCATCAGCGCACCCTTCCGTGCGGCGGCATGGTCACAGTGCGTCAGTATCCACCTCGCCGGCGTCGTTCCGGAAGACCTGGAGCCCAGGTTTCTCGAACGAGTGTTCAGTGCCGCCCTCGTGCGGCGTCGTTCAGGCCCCGGCCGCCTCCGCCTCGGCGGGAAGGGAGATCCGCAGGTTGACGATGCCGCGCAGGTCGAGCCAGGCGGCCTGCGGTCCGCGCACCAGGCGCAGCAGCACCTCCTCGCAGCCGGGGCAGCGGGCCACCCAGCCCGGCTCGGGCCCGTACACCCGCAGCGAGGCGAGCGGGCCGGTGAGCCCGCAGCTCGCGCACCGCCCCTCGGCGGCGGTCATGTCCACCGCGAAGATCTCGCGCAGCGGACCGGCCAGGGCGTTGCCGTCCTGGTAGGCGTCTTCGATGGATGCGGTCATGTCAGCCTCCGGTGGGGCCGAAACGTTCGGTTCTGATCCGGCGCGGATCGTGACCGAGGGCGATCAGGATGTCGGCGGCGGTCTCGACGAACCCGGTGGGCCCGCAGACGTAGCAGTCGGGCTCGAAGTCGGCCGGCCAGCCATGGGTGTTCAGGTCGGCCACCGTCAGGCGTCCCGCCGGGCGGGGCCAGCCGTCGGGGACGGCGCGCGTGTACAGGTAGGCGACGTCGAGCCCGGCGTCGGCGGGGTCGTGCCGGCGCAGCTCGCCGGCATAGAACCGCTGGCCGGGCTCGCGCACCGAGTAGACCAGGCGGAACGGCGTGCGGCCGGCCGCCTGCCTGCGCGCGCGGATCATGGCCATCAGCGGCACGATGCCCGACCCGCCGCCGACCAGCAGCACCGGGCGTTCGCTGCTGGGCCGCCACACGAACCAGCCGCCCACGGGGCCGCGGATCTCCACCTCGTCGCCGACTTCGAGGACCTCCACCAGATACGGCGAGACCTCCCCGTCCGGGACGTTCTGCACCGTCAGCTCCACCAGGTCGCCGTCGGTGGCCGAGGCGATCGAGTAGCTGCGCTGGGTGCTGTAGCCGTCCTCGGCGGTCAGGCGGACGTCCACGTGCTGGCCGGCCAGGTGACCGGGCCAGCCGGGAATCTTGAAGACCAGCGTGCGCGCGGCGCCGGTCTCGGCGCGCGCCGCGACCAGGCGCGCGTCTCGCCAGGCCGTCCTTTGGGCGCTCAATCGCCCTGGTAGCGCTGCTCGCGCCACGGGTCGCCGTAGTTGTGGTAGCCCGCCGTCTCCCAGAAGCCGGGCCAGTCCTCGTTGAGCAGCCGGATGCCGCGCACCCACTTGGCCGACTTCCACAAATACAGGTGCGGCACGAGCAGCCGGGCCGGCCCGCCGTGCGCGGGGGCGAGCTCCTCACCGTCGTACTCGTAGGTGATCCACGCCTGGCCGTCGAGCAGGTCCTGCAGCGGCAGGTTGGTGGTGTAGCCGCCGTAGGAGTAGACCAGCGCGTACTCCGCGGTGGTCTCGACGTCCTCCATCAGCACGTCGAGCGAGACGCCCTTCCAGGAGGTGCCGAGCTTGGACCACTTGGTCACGCAGTGCAGGTCGACCGTGGGCGTCTCGCTCGGCAGGTCGAGCAGTTGCCGCCAGGTCCAGCGGTGGGTCTGCCCGGTCTCGGTGTCGATGGTGAACTCCCAGGTGTCCAGCCGGACGCGCGGGGTCGGCCCGGCCGAGAGCACGGGAAAGTCGTGGGTGAGGTACTGGCCGGGCGGGAGCTTGACGCCCTCGTCCCTCGGCCGGCCGCGGAAGCCGCGCGAGATGATGCCCATCGATCCTCTTTCTTCCACCGCGGGCGGTCGTCGGGGTGGATCTTCGCAGGGAAGACGGCCGCGCCGGTTACGGGAGCGTTCAGGATCCGTGAACCGGTTGGAACCCCTCAAGTCCTATCAACTCTCACAATAGCGGTCAGGTCTCCCGAGGCCACGGCGGCTTCCCTGGCCGAGGTCGGATTTCGGCCCCGGGCGCGCTCCCGGTGGCGCACTGCCAGATCGAAGGCCGTGACGAGCGGACCGAGGGCGCGAACGGGGGCGCATCGGGTGGGACCGCCCACGGTGTGGCCGCGCGCGGCTTGCTGAGCGCGGACCGAGGTTTGGCGCTATCCGGGATGACCGCCCGGATTCACCTCATCTAGCGTGGACGCAAGGCAAGACGTCGTCTCGACATCTTCCCGGGAACCGATACGGCGCTCCGTAGCAGCCCGAGCAGCACGCCGGGCTCGACTTCCGACACGGAGTGATGTGCCATGCTCAAGCAGGTCCTCGCCGCCGGTGCGATGGTGGCATCCGCGCTGATCGGCCCCGCGGCCGCCCCGGTGCAGCCGGCGGGCGCGAGTGCCGTGGTGACGAACCACACTCCCGCCGCGCCGCGCCTTTCGGTCCCGCTGGACGACGACTGCGGGCACAGGTACTGCCGCCCGCACGAGCGCCGGCCGCACGACGGCGGCTCCAGCGGCTCCAGTTCGAGCTCCAGTTCCAGTTCCAGCTCGAGTTCCAGCAGAGGCTCGGACTGGGACGACGGTTCCGGCGGCTCGAGCAGTTCCAGTAGCTCCAGTAGCTCGAGTAGCTCGAGCAGCGGTTCGGGCGGCTCCAGCAGTTCGAGTTCGAGCAGCAGCTCCAGCAGTTCGAGCAGCGACTAGAGCGCCGGGAACTGTCGGTACAGGCCGATACGGTGGGCGGGTCGCGTGCGGACGGGCGGCCCGCCCGTCCGCACGGCCGAGCGAAGGGGGAATCCATGGCGCGGGGCAGCCTGCGCGGGCCGCGCGTGCCCGATCCGGTCACCAAGGAAGGCTACGAGCTGGAGTTTCAGGACGTGTTCGCGGGCGACAGGCTCGACGAGACGCGCTGGGTGCCCGCGTACCTCCCGCAGTGGACCACCCGGGAGGCCGCGGCGGCGCGGTACGAGGTCGGTGACGGGCGCCTGAACCTGCTGATCGAGCACGACCAGCCGCCCTGGTGTCCGGAGCTCGAAGGGGGCCTTCGGGTCTCGTCCCTGCAGACCGGCGTGTACGCCGGGCCGGTGGGCGGCCGTGTCGGGCAGCACGGGCGCGACTCCCGGGCGGTGGTGCGCGAGCCCACGCCCGCCGTCGCCCTCTACACGCCGCGGTACGGCCTGTTCGAGCTGCGGGCCAAGGCGATCGCCGACCCGCGGTGCATGGTCGCGTTCTGGATGATCGGCTACGAGGACGCCCCCGAGCGGTCGGCCGAGATCTGCATCTGCGAGATCTTCGGGCGGGACGTCCGTCCCGGCGGCGCGAAGATCGGCATGGGCCTGCACCCGTTCGGCGACCCTGCCATCAAGGACGACTTCACCGTCGAGTCCCTGCCCATCGATGTACGCGACTTCCACGTGTACGCCGCCGAGTGGACGCCCGAGCACGTCGCCTTCTTCGTCGACGGCCGGCACATCCGCACGGTCCGGCAGTCACCGAGCTATCCGATGCAGCTCATGCTGGGTGTCTACGAGTTCCCCGGCCCGGCCGCGCCGACCGAGCATTCCTACCCGAAGCGCTTCACCATCGACCACGTCAGGGGCTACCGCCCGAGCGGCGACGTGGCCGGTCGCAAGGCGCGCGCCTCCGCCACGCGACCGGCCGGCACGCCGAGGTCCTGACGTGATCTTCGTGCGGACGGCGACGGCGGGACGGCGCATGGAGGTCACGCGAGGACCGATCTTCGTGTATCCATAGGTGATCGATCCTTTGTTCGTACGCGGAGCGCACCGCATGCGGCCATGAGGTCGTGACGCGGGTGGTGAGGTCGCCGGGGGAGACGCGTGCTCCGTGGTGCTGATCGCCGCCGCGGGCCGCCCGCCCGGCGGGCCCGCGCCGGCCGGGGGAGTGGGATGAGGGACAGAGCCGTCACCGGCGGCACGGGCGGGTCACGCGCCTTCGAGCTGGGCACGACCGCGGTGAGCGACCGTTTCCGGTTGTTCAACTTCACCCGCCGCGACGACCATCTGGTCTACCTGTGGGTGCTGCGCGCGATGGACCGCCTGCGCGCCGTCCACCAGATGCAGGCCCACCCCGACGACGTCGCCCGCGTGCTGGCCGAGCTGGGCCGGTCCCACGACCAGGTGCCCTCGGCCGAGGAGAACCTCCGGGGCCGCCTGGACGCCCTCGCCGAGGACGGCGTCGTCCACCGGCTCGAGGACGCCTCCCGGGCGGGCAGCCTGGTCCGCTACCGCAACCGCCAGTCGGTGTACCAGTTCAGCGAGCTGGGCTACCAGGCCTTCACGGCCGTGGAGGAGGTCCTGGCGGCGCGCCCGCAGGACGCCAACCTGTCCCGGCTGGTGTTCTCCGACATCCTGGACGACCTGCGCGCGCTGGCCGCCGCCAACCGCGCAGGGAACGGCGAGCAGGTCTGGCGCAGGCTCTCCCGGCTGGACGCCGTCATGGAGGACATGGCCCGCCGCTCGGCGCGCTTCCATCTCACCCTCGCCGAGATCACCCGCTCCACCGACGCCTCGCCCGAGACGTTCCTGCGCCACAAGAACACCCTGCTCACGCACATGACCGACTTCATGGCCGAGCTCGACCGCTACCTGCCCCGGCTGGACCAGGCCGTGCGCGACGTGGAGCGCACCGGCGCCGAAGGGCTGCTGCGCCGCGCCGCCGCCGCCGACGAGCGGCCCTTCCTCGGCCACGACGAGCGGCTTGAGGACTGGCGGCGCCGGTGGGCGGTGCTGCGCGCGTGGTTCGCCGCCGACGGCGCCGAGCCGTCCAGGGCCGCCGAGCTGCGCGCCGCCACCCGCACCGGCGTGTCGGGCGTCATCGCACTGCTGCGCCAGATCGCCGAGGCGCGGCGCGGCGGGGTCAACCGCTCGACGCAGCTTCGCCACCTGGCCGAGTGGGTGTTCGACGCGCCCGACGAGGGGGCCGCGCACGCCCTGATGGCCGCGGCGTTCAACGTGCGCACCGCCCGTCACCTGGGCGGCGCGCACGAGGACGTCGAGGTGGTCTCGGTGCGCTCCACCTGGTGGGACGCGCCCGGCGTGGAGATCTCGGTCCCGCTGTTCCGCAGGGGCAAGGCGCCCTCGCCCGGCCTTCCGCAGCCGGCGCGGGGCAGGGCGGGCATCCGTGGTGAGCTGCGCCGCCGTCAGGCGTCCCACCGTGCCGCCGAGCGGGAGGCGGCGAGCGGGCTGGCCGAGGCGGGGGTGCACGGGCGGGTGCTGGACGAGGCCGAGACGCGCGTCGTGCTGCGGCTGCTGACCCGCGCGATGGAGTCCCGCACCGTCGTCGCCGGCCGCCTGCGCGACGCCTCCGGCGGCAACGAGGTGCTGACCGTCCGCCTGGTGCCCGCGCCCGAGGGCAGCGCGGTGCGCACCGCGCACGGCGTCCTGCACCTGCCCGGCCTGCGGCTGGAGCTCGCCCCCGCCGTGCACGCGCGGGGAGCGCGGCGATGAGCCCGCGGGCCGCGGCCGGAGTGCCGCCGGCCGACCTCGGCTCCTACCAGGAGGCCGTGCGCCTGGTCCTCACCAATGACCTGATCACCTCGGCGCGCCCGCGCCCCGGCGTGCTGGAGCACGTCCTGCGGTGGGCCGACCGGCTCACCGGCGACCTGCGCGAGCTGCTCGGCTACACCGTCGTCGCCACCACCCGGCACGTGCGCGTCGTGCGCCGGCTGGACGCGCTGGACGACACCCAGCGGCACCTGTTCGCCAAGAACGGCAAGCCCTTCGACCGCCGGCGCCTGGCCTACCTGTGCCTGGTGCTGTCGCTGTTCCAGCGCTCGCGCGTCGAGGTCAGCCTGGCCGACCTGGTGCGCGCGTTCGCCCCGGCCGCGGGCGCGATCGGCGGGCTAGGCTTCGACCCGACCGTCGGGGCGCACAAGGCCGCCGTCGTCGACTGCCTCGACTGGCTGGTCGAACGCGGCGCGCTGCGCGTCTCGGACGGTTCGCTGGACTCCTGGGCGCACGACACCGAGCGGGGCGACGCCCTGTTCGACATCGACCACGACATCTGCGCGATCCTGTTCAGGCCCGCCCGCCCGGTGCAGCACCTCACCAGCGCCGCCGGCCTGCTGGAGGGGTCGGGTGCCGCCGGAGGCTCGCGCGCCGGCGAGGCGGCCCGCCGCGCCCGCCGCCTGCTGGTGGAGCATCCCGTGGTCTATTTCGCGGAGGTCGAGCCCGAGGTGGCCGAGGAGTTGCGCCGGCCCGCCCTCGCCGCCGACCTCGCGCGGCTCACCGGGCTGGTCGTCGAACGCCGGGCCGAGGGCGTCATGCTCGCCGACCCCGGCGGCCGCTTCACCGACAAGCCGTTCCCGGGACGCGGTGGCGCGGTCAACCGCGCGGCCGGGCTGCTGCTGGCCAAGATGGCCGACCTGCTGGAGGAACCCGGCGAACGCGACGCGCTGCGCCGCGTCGAGCCGCCCGCGGGCGGGCACGACCAGCGCGAGCTGCTCGCCCGCGTCGACTCCGCGCTGCCGCGCGCCGGGGTGGCCGAGGCGCTCGCCTGGACGCCCTCCGGCACAGCGGTGGGCGGCGGTGCCGGAGCCGCCTCCGGCGAGGGCGGGACGACGGGCGAGCTCGTGCTGGTCGAACGGGCCAGGCTGGCCGGCATGATCCACGAGCTGTACGCCGAGCTGGGCGCCGCCTCGTTCTCGGCCGTCTGGCAGCACGACCCCGAGGGGCTGCTGGAGGCCGCGCTGACCCTGCTGGCCGAGCTGAGGCTGGTGCGTCGCCACCCCGGCGGCGTGCTGCTGCTGCCCGCGTTCGCCCGCTACCGCAACATCACCCTGGCGCTGCCCGACCGCCGCGCCGAGCAGGGCCGTCTCGCCCTGGACACGACCTGCGCGCCGGAGGAGCCCGCTTCATGACACCCGCACTCGGCCGGTTCAAGCCGTCCCGCGCCGGCCTGATCAACATCTGGGACTACGTCGACGAGGAGTTCGTCTTCGCCGACGGGCGCCTGGTGCTGCGCGGGCACAACGGGTCGGGCAAGACCAAGGCCCTGGAGGTGCTGTTCCCGTTCATCCTGGACGGGGTGAGCGACGCCCGCCGCCTGGACCCGTTCAGCGGCGAGAACCGCACCATGAAGTCCAACCTGCTCTACCGCGGGCAGGAGGCCGAGTACGGATACGTGTGGACGGAGTTCGCCCGCGACGGCGACGGAGATGAGGCCGAGGCGGTCACCCTCATCATCGGGCTCCGCGCGCACCGGCACCGCGACGGCGTCGCCGCGTCGTTCTTCGTGACCGGGCGGCGGGTCGGCGTCGACTTCGGCCTGCTGTCGGCCGACTCGCGTCCGCTGACCGAGAAGCAGCTCAAGGCCGTCCTGGAGCCGGGGGCACGCTACCGCACCGCCACCGACTACCGCGCGGCCGTGGACGCCCGCCTGTTCGGGCTGGGCAAGGAGCGCTACGCCCAGCTGCTGGACCTGCTGCTGGCGCTGCGCCGCCCGCTGCTGGCCAAGGACCTCGACCCGGTGAAGGTCTCCGACACCCTCAGCGCCGGCCTCAGCCCGGTCGATCCGGTGCTGGTGGAGCAGGCGGCACGCGACTTCGAGAACCTCGCGGCCGTGCAGCGGCTCTTCGACGACCTCAGCCTCGCCGACCAGGCGGTCAAGGAATTCCTCGGCCACTACACCGCCTACCTGCGCGCCCACGTCCGGCACCGGCTCGACCGGGTGGGCGAGCGCACCGAGGGCGCGGCGGCGGCCGCCGCCCGGGTCGCCAGGGCCGCGGGCGAGCTGCGCCGCGCCCGCGCCGCCCGCGCCGAGGCCGTCCAGGGGCGGGAGACCGCCGAGGCCGGGCTGGCCCGCTACGAGGCGCGGCTGGACGCGCTCAAGCAGCACGAGGCCTACCAGGCGCGCGGGGAGCTGGACGGGTTGCGCCGCCGCGTCGCGCAGGACGGCGCGGCCATCGAGGCGGAAGGCCGTCGCCTGGCGCAGGCCGGCGACCACCTCACGCGGCTCGGCGCCGAGGCGGCCAAGGTCGCCGAGCGGCTCGCCGCCGCCCGCGGGCAAGCCGGCCTGCACCTGAACGAGCTGTTGGAGGCGGCGGGACGGGCGGGAGTGGCCGGCGGGGCCGAGATCGCCGAGGCCGCACCGGAGGACGTCCCGGCCATGGCCAGGGCCCGCGCCGCCGCCCGGCGCGAAGACGTGGCGACGGTGCGCGGCCACCTGGCCGCGGTCGAGGCCGCCGAGGCCCGCCGGGGACGCGCCGAGCGGGCCGGGCAGGACGCCGGCCGGGCGGTCGCCGAGATCGAGGCACGGCTCGGCGACGCCCAGGAAGCGCTCGACCGTGCCCGCGGCGAGGCGGCCGGAGCCCTGACCCGGTGGGCGGAGCGCTGGACCGGTGACCCCTGCCCCGAAAAGCAGGGACATGCGCCCTTCCCGGGCGTGGTGACCGCCGCCGACGTCGCCGCACTGGCGCGGACGCTGGAGGCGATCGGCGAGCCCGGCGCGCGGCGCCTGCCCGAGGTCTACGGCGAGCTGACCGACGAGCGCCGGGCCGGAGTGATCGAGACCAGGGCCGGTGTCGCGGCCGAGCGGGCCCGCCTGTCGGACCTGCTGCGCGGCCTGCGCGCCGAGCGGGACGCGGTCGCCGCCGAGCGCGACGACGCCCCGCCCGGCGACCCCTCCGACGGCGACGCCCCCGCCGCCGCTCCGGTCACGCGGCCGGAGAACTCCGGGACGGACGGGACGGCCACGGAAGGCGCCGCGCCCGCGGCGCGGGCCGGCGCGCCGTTGTGGCGGCTCGTGCGGTTCGCCGAAGGGGTGGACGAGCGCTCCGCGGCCGGCATCGAGGGTGCGCTGGAGGGGGCCGGCCTGCTCACCGCCTGGATCCACCCCGATCCCGCGCTGACCATGGCCGAGCTGGCCGCCGGGACGGCCGGCCGCTACCTGGTCGCCCTCCCTGAGGACCGCCGCCCGGCGGGGCCCACCCTGGCCGGCGTCCTGGTCCCCGAAGAGCAGGACATGGTCCCGCCCGCCGTGGTCGAGGCCGTGCTCGGCTCGATCGCCCTGGGCGGCGACCTCGCCGGGCCGCACCCGGTGGCCGGCGCCGACGCGCGGTACGGGCTCGGCCCGCGGCTCGGCGGCCGGCCCAAGGCGGCGGCCGAGTACATCGGCGCGACCGCCCGGGCCGCGCGCCGCCGTGTCCGCCTCGCCGAGTACGACGAGCTGATCGCCGGGCACGAGGCGGCCCTGGCCGGCCTGGCCGGGGAGTCCGAGCGCGTCGGCGCGCTCGCGGCCGGCTTCGCCACGGCCCGCGGGGAACTGCCCGAGACCTCCCCGATCGTGGCGGCGGCGCGCGAGGTCGCCGACCGGGCCACCCGGCTCGCCGTGGCCCGCGCCCGGCTGGAGGAGGCCGGCCGCGAGCTCGACGGCAGGGTGGCCGAGGCCGGAGCGGCCGGCCGCAGGCTGGGCCAGGCCGCGGCCGAGCTGGCGATGCCGCGCGACCCGCGTGAGGTGGACGCCGTCGCCCAGGCGCTGGACGACCTCACCCGCGCCGCCGAGGGCCTGCGGGCCGAGCGGGAGAAGGCCGCCACCGCCGAGGGCGATCTGGCCGCGCGTGAGGAGACCGCCGGGCGGCTGGCCGCCGAGCGGGACGAGGCCGCCGCCGCGCTGGCCGAGCGGGAGGAGGCGCACCTGGCGCTCACCGAGCGGCTGGCGACGCTGGAGAGCACCTTCGACGCCGGTCTGCGCGAGGTGCTCGCCCAGATCGCCGAGACCGAGCGGCTGATCTCCGAGGCGCGCGCCGCCCGCGACGAGCGCGACCGGGCGGCCACCCGCGAACGGGAGGCCGAGGTGCTGTCCGGCGCCGAGCTGGACCACGCCCGCGAGTCGCTCACCGCCGCCTTCGCGTCCCTGTCCGGCGCGGTCGCGGAGTTCGTCCCGCACACCGAGGCCGACCTTCGCCCGCTGCTCGGCGTCCGGGACGCCACGCCCTGGCCGCTCGAGAGCGACCCCGGCGGGCCGGAGCAGGCGGCCAAGTCCGTCGCCGACCTGATGCTGGAGCACCCCGCCCCCGACCCGGTGGCGAGCGTCCGGGCGACCCTGCCCCCAGGCGCGCTCACGCTGCTCGACGCCTTCGACGCCGCCACCCGGAGTGGGCGCGCGGTCACCGAGGCCACCCTGAAGAGCACCCTGGACCGGGTCGGCGGCGGGCTGCGCGACTTCCAGGCGGCGCTGGAGCGCTGCCAGGAGGACTACCGGCTCGACTGGGAGCCGGGCGCGGTGCTCACCGTCCACGTCATCGACGCCGAAGGGCGGATGCCGGTGTCGGCGTTCGCACGGGCCGTCGCCGAGCGCGCCGCCGCGCAGGGGGTGCTGCTGGAGGACCGCGAGCGCACCGTCCTGGAGGACGAGCTGCTCGCCGGGCTGGCCCGGCAGATCCACGCCCGGGTGACCGCGGCCCGCGAGCTGGTGCGCGGCATGAACGCCGAGACCCGCGCCAAGCCCATGTCGTCGGGCACCACGATCGGCATCCGCTGGGTGCAGTCCGACCGCATCGACGACGCCCGGCGCGCGGTGGCGGGGCTGCTCGCGCGGGACGCCGGGGCGCTCGGCCCGCAGGGCCTGGCGGCGCTGCGCGGCCATCTGCGGCAGATGATCAGGGATCACCGGGCCCGCAACTCCCGGGCGACCTACAAAGAGGCCCTGGCGGCCGCGCTGGACTACCGCTCCTGGTACACCTTCGAGCTGCTGATGGCCCGGCGCGGCGAGCCGGAGGCCCGGCTGACCCGGGCCAGGCACTCCCAGCTGTCCGGCGGGGAGAAGTCGGCGTCCATCCACCTGCCGCTGTTCGCCGCGGCCAACGCCCTGTACTCCTCGGGCCGGGCCTCCTGCCCGCGGATGATCGCGCTGGACGAGGCGTTCGCCGGCATCGACGACAACTACAAGCCCGAGCTGCTCGGGCTGACCGTGCAGTTCGACCTGGACCTGTTCATGACCGGCCATGACCTGTGGTGCACCTATCCGACGGTGCCGATGATCGCGCACTACGACCTGATGCACGACAGCGAGCTGCGGACGGTGTCGACGATCCTCGCGCTCTGGGACGGCGCCCAGGTCTTCGACGCCGACGCGGGGTACGCGGGCAACGACGAGCTGGTCGGGGAGCTGCTCGGCTTCACCCCGCGCCGTCACGTGCCGCCGGGCTCTGAGCAGGCCACTCTGTACGCCGAAGCCGACGATGACGAGGAGGAGTGAGCCGGGCGTCCGGCCGCGGCCGACCGAGGTCAGCCGACCGAAACCGCCAAAACGGACTCCTTAAATTAATTCCACAAACTAGTGTCAACTCCGTCAGAGCGGGCAGGCGAATCCTCGGCAGACCGCATCACGCCACTCACTCTCATGGGATCACTATGGTCATCCAGGACACGCTCATACCGGCCGTCTCGTGGCTGCGCCGCGCCGCCTGCCGCGGCGAGGACCCCGAGTTGTTCTTCCCGATCTCGGCGAAGGGCCCGGGGCACGTCCAGCACGAACGGGCCAAGGCCGTGTGCCGGCGGTGCCCGGTGCAGAACCCGTGCCTGGACTACGCCCTGCGGACCGGCCAGGAGCACGGCATCTGGGGCGGGACCGACCCCGACGAGCGCCGGGCCGGCGCGGCGAGGAGCCGGGACCGGTTCGTGCGCACCGGCTAGCGTCCCTTCCTGATCGGCCGCGCGCCGTGGCGCGCGGTCACTTGAGCGCGCCCGCGGTCAGCCCGGCCTGGATCTGCCGCTGGAAGACCGTGTACACCACCAGCATGGGCAGGATCGCCATGCTGAGCGCGGCGAACAGCGCCGACCAGTCGGCGTCGTAGCCCGCCGCCGTGGAGATCGCCGCGATGCCCTGGGTCAGCACCCACTTGTCCTGCGCCTGCCCGCTGAGCAGCACCAGGGGGATCTGGTACTGGTTCCACTGGCCGAGCACGTTGAAGATCGTGATGCTCACGATGCCCGGCCGCGCCATCGGCAGCATGATCTGGAAGAACACCCGCGCGTGCGAGGCGCCGTCCACGAACGCGGCCTCGGCGACCGCCTCGGGCAGCGTGCGGAAGAACGCCGACAGGAAGAAGATCGTGAACGGCAGCGAGTAGGCGATGTACACCAGCACCAGCCCGCCGTAGGTGTCCAGCCCGATGAGCGGGCCCACCAGCGGCAGCCGGCCCATGTTCTGCACGACGAAGAACAGCGGCGTGAGCGCCAGGTAGACCGGGAAGGCCAGCCCCGACACGAACAGCAGGTAGATCGCGCGGTTGCCGCGGAACCGGTAGCGGGCCAGCACGTACGCCGCCATGGAGCCCAGCAGCATGGTGCCGGTCGTGCTCAGCGCGACGACGACCAGGCTGTTGAGCATGTACCGGCCCACGTGCGCGTTCTCGAAGGCGCGGGCCCAGTTGTCCCAGCGGAGGGAGGCCGGCAGCGACCACGCGCTGCCGAAGATCTCGTCCTCGCTCTTGACCGAGGCGAGGAACGTCCAGGCGATCGGCACCGTGACCAGCGCCGTCCAGACCACCAGCGCCGCGTGGGACAGCCCCGACAGCGGGCCGAGCCGTGCCCGCCGCCGCTCGCGGGACGCGCTGCGGCCGAGCGTCACCTTGCCCGCCTGTGAAACCACCTCGCCGGACCCCCTCGTCAGTACTCGACTCGCTCGCGCCGCGACAGCCGCAGGGCCGCCGCCGCGAAGGCGACCGTGAAGAAGAACAGCACCACGCCCATGGCCGAGGCGTAGCCGAACCGGAAGTACTGGAAGGCGTTGCGGTAGATCTCGGCGGCCATCACCGTCGTGGAGTGGTCGGGCCCGCCGCGCTCGGGGGTCATCACCCACACGACGGCGAACACGTCCAGCGCCGCGATGCCGAGATAGATCCACCCCACCTGCACGGTGTCCCACAGCAGCGGCAGGGTGATCCGGAAGAACAACCGGCCGGGACCGGCCCCGTCGATGCGCGCGGCCTCGTACATCTCGCGCGGGATGGAGGCCATGCCGGCGGAGAACAGCACCACGTAGAAGCCGACGGCCTGCCAGACCAGGACGCCGAGGATCGACCAGAACGCCACGCCCGGGTCGGACAGGAAGCCGACCGGCTCCAGCCCAAGCGCGATCAGCGGTGCGTTGAGCATGCCGCTGCCGTCCGGCCGGAACACCTGCTGGAACAGCACGGCGACGATCGCGACGGCCAGCACCTGGGGGAAGAAGAACACCACCCGGTAGAACCGCGAGCCGGCCACGCCGCCGCCGTTCGCGCCGCCCGCGTTGAGCAGGAAGGCGAACGACAGGGCGATCGCGATGGTGAGCAGCGGCAGCAGCACCAGCAGCAGGGCGTTGTGCCCGACGGCCGTCCAGAACACCGAGTCGCCGGCCAGCCGCCGGAAGTTCTCCAGCCCGACGAACCGCGGGGAGGCGCTCACCCCGCGCCAGTCGGTCAGCGCGATGGAGAACGCCTGCGCGTACGGCGCGATCACGTAGACGGCGTAGAGCAGCACCGGGGCCGCCAGGAAGCCCGCGATGAACCGGGCCCTGGCGGCGTCGATCCTGCGCGGCGCGGCGGACCGGCGTCCACCGGCGGCCGGACGGGCCATCGCGTTCCTGCCTTTCTCCCCGGCGCCCGCGAGGACGGGCGTGCGACCGGTCACGGGCTCGCGGGCGTCCCGCTCCGGCACGTCAGCGGGTGAACTTCTTGACCGAGGAGTCGTTTCTGATCTCGTCGGCCTTCTTCTGGCAGCGGTCGGCCCACTCGCCGGGCTTCAGCCGGCCCGCCATGAGCTGGCCGGTGGCGGCGGCCACCTCGTCGTGCAGCGGCTGGTACCACTGCCGGAAGCGGAAGTAGGTGGTGTTGGTGCCGGCGTTCTTCAGCGCGGTCGCCGCGGCCCGCAGCCCCGGGGTGAGCGTACGGCCCTCGGCGGCGCCCTTCACCACGGTGAGCGTGCTCAGCGTCTCGCTGAACCGGCCGGCGCCCTCCTTGGACAGCATGGCGCGCATGTACTCCATCGCGGCGCGCGGGTTGGCCGAGCGGGCGGCGACGAAGTACTCCTCGCCGGGGCGGGAGTGCACGGTGCCGTAGGGCAGCGCGTCGGAGCCGGAGAAGGACGGCAGCGGGAACATGGCGTAGCCGAAGCCGTCGGGGGTGGAGTCCTTCTGCTCGTTCTCCAGCCACGACCCGCAGGGCAGCATGGCCACCTGGTACTTGTTGTGCACCGTCTGGGTCTGGATGTGGTCCAGGCCCTGGGTGCCCTGCAGCAGGTACTTCGCGCCGATCTCGGCGAACGCCTCCGCGGCCTGGGTGAGCGGCCCGGCCTTCCAGGCGCCTTCGGCCAGGTTGTCGATGTTCTTCAGCACATCGACGCCCCCGATCTTGGCGGCCAGGGTGAGGATCGTCTCGTAGATGTAGAACGGGTGCTTGCCCGCGTAGGTGAACGGCGCGCACCTGCCGGACTTCTTGATCGTCTCGCACAGCGCGGTGAACTCGTCCCAGGTCTTCGGCACCTGCCAGCCGTTGTCGTCGAACAGCTTCTGGGAGTACCAGATGCCCCAGACCGTGCTGGCGTACTCCAGCACGCAGTACGTGCCGTCGTAGGTGCCGAGCTCGATCGCCGCCGGCAGGATGGTGTCGCGCACCTTGACGGCGGGGTCGTCCCAGCTCGGCGCGTCGAGCAGCTCGCCGAGGTCCTGGAGCTGGCCGTCCTGCGCCAGCGCGCCGAAGTCCATCGAGTTGTCGCCGGAGTTGTTGACGAACTCCGGCGGGTCGCCCCCGGCGAACCTCGGCTGCAGCGTCTTGGCGATCTCCTTGGTGGCCGTGTGCTTGATCTGGACGCCCGGATGCCTGCCGGTGAACAGCGGCTCGTGGATCTGCCTGGCGTACGCGTCGCCGTACCCGCCGTCGAAGATCACCACCTCGAAGGGCTTGTCCGCGGGGATGCCGAGCGGGTTGGCCGCGCTCGTCGGCCCGGTGGCCATGGGTGCGCTCGACGGGCCGCCGCCCGCCGGGGTCGCGCACGCCGACAGCGCGCCGGCCGCCGGGAGCAGCAGTCCGGCGAGGGCCGCGCTGCGCAGCAGTTCGCGCCGGGTGACAGGGTTTCGCGCCATCAGTCCTCCTGGGGGGCTGGAGTCCCGCCCCGCCCCGCCGCGCCGGGCCCGGTGCGGCGGAGCGTCCTTCGGTCGAACCTGCTCAGGCCGTTGGCGGCGGCGGGGCCGGCACCTGGCACGCTCACCCGCCGCGGCGGATGCGCCCGGTGTAGCGGGCCTCCAGCGCCTTGTTGTGCTCGTCGCCGCCGGTGACGTTCGCCGACCGGTAGATGGGCGGCTCCTCGCCCGCCTCCAGCAGCAGCCGCACCACCTCGGCGACGACCATCTGCGCCAGCAGCGCCGAGGTGATCGTGGACACCGCGCCGTAGGTCCCGCCGCCGGGCAGCGGGAGGACGGCGTCGCCGTAGGGCGCGCCGTTGTCGAGCACCACGTCGGCGAGGTCGAGGAGCTTGCGCCCGGACGGGTGGCGGGAGGTCATCGCCGTGCTGTGCCGCACCGAGGTCAGCGCGACCAGCCGGTGCCCGCGCTCCTTGACGATCGAGGCCAGCTCCACCACCGAGCCGTTCACTCCCGAGCTGGAGGCGATGACGAAGGCGTCCTGCGGTCGCACCGGTGCCAGGTCGTAGACGCGCCGGGCGATGGACGGGTCGCGTTCCAGTTCCGCCGGGCGCAGCGTCTCAGGCGGCTCCCCGCCGTACAGCACCAGGTCGCGCAGGGAGAGCCGGTTGGTGGGCACCAGGCCGCCGGCCCGCCCGGCGATCTCCATCGCGATCGCCTCGGAGTGCCCTGAGCCGAACGCCTGGATCACCCCGCCGGCCCGCAGGCAGTCGCACAGCAGCGCGGCGGCCTCGCGCACGGCGGGCTCCTGGCCCGCGGCGACCTCACTCAGCAGCCTGCCCGCCTGGTCGGCGTAGGCCATGGCTCCGATCTCCATCGGCATCGAGCTCCTTCCCCGCGGCGGTCCACCCGGCAGGCCCTGATCGCCGGCTCGTGCGCGTGGCCGGTGCGCTCGGGCACGCCGGGCGGGCGGGGCAGGCGTTCGGATGAAAATAATTGCCCAGCGAGCCCATGATTAGCAAGAACACTTTCAGCACACTTCCCGTGCCGGGGGTGCACGACGGGCGTTCTCCCTCTTGTGGAGGAACGAACGCGGCCGCGTGGGGCGCACGCCGGAGGCCGCCCGCCGGGATGGGTCCGGACGAGCCGGATCGCCGCCGGCAAAGGGACGGCAGGGGAGCGGTCGGCCTTGGGGCGGACCGGCAGCGTCAGGGGCCGTCGGAGAGGCGGCACCGCTGGGCGGCGTCGGCGTCGAGTACCGTGGCGAGCAGCGACGGGAACAACTCGTCCAGATCCTCGCGCCGGAGCCGGTTCATCTTGGCCGTGCCCCGGTAGATCTGCCAGATCACCCCCGCCTCGCGCAGCACCCGGAAGTGGTGGGTGGACGTCGACTTGGTGACCGCCAGGTCGATCTCGGAGCAGGTGGCCTCCTCGCCGGAGGCCAGTGCGGCGAGATGGCGTACGACGTGCAGGCGCATGGGGTCGGCCAGGGCGTGCAGCACCTGTTCCAGCCTGATCTCCTCGCGCGGGGGGTGCTCCAGGAGTCTGGCCGACGTGGTGGTCACCGTTCGTCCCTTCCTCGGGTGCAGGGCCCTAATCGTACGACGAACGTCGTAGTTTGACACCTGCCGTAGTACGCCATGTATCGTACCAATTGCCGCGGGACCGGGCGCCAGGCGTCCCCGCCCGGCATCCCACACCCACACCAAGGAGCCTGTCGTGAGCGCACTGTTCGAACCGCTGACGCTGCGGAACCTCACCATTCCCAACCGGGTCTGGATGACCCCGATGTGCCAGTACAGCGCGGCCGCCGACGGCCCCGAGCAGGGAGTGCCGCACGACTGGCACGTGGTCCACCAGGGCGCCCGCGCGGTCGGCGGCACCGGCCTCATCATCACCGAGGCGACCGCCGTCACCCCCGAGGGCCGCATCAGCCCCTACGACCTCGGCCTGTGGAACGACCGCCAGCAGCAGGCGTTCACCCGGATCACCTCCTTCCTGCGCGAGCACGGCGCCGTCCCCGGCGTCCAGCTCGCGCACGCCGGCCGCAAGGCGTCCACCGACCGGCCCTGGACCGGCGGCAAGCCGGTCGCCCCGCAGGACGGCGGCTGGCAGACGGTGGCGCCCAGCGCCGTCCCGTTCGCCGACGGCCACCCCACGCCCACCGAGCTCAGCACCGGCCAGATCGCCGAGATCGTCGCCGCCTTCGCCGCCTCCGCCCGCCGGGCCCTGGCCGCCGGCTTCCAGGTCGCCGAGGTGCACGGCGCGCACGGCTATCTGATCCACCAGTTCCTGTCCCCGCACAGCAACCACCGCACCGACGCCTACGGCGGCTCCGCAGCCAACCGGATGCGCCTGGCCCTGGAGGTCGTGGACGCCGTCCGCGAGGTCTGGCCCGACGAGCTGCCCGTGCTGTTCCGCGTCTCGGCGACCGACTGGCTGGCCGAGGACGCCGAAGACCCGCGTACGGGCTGGACCGCAGACGACACCGTGCTCCTGGCCAAGGAACTGCTCGCGCACGGCGTCGACCTGCTGGACGTCTCGACCGGCGGCAACGTCTCCCACGCGCGCATTCCTCTCCGCCCCGGCTACCAGGTTCCGTTCGCGGCGCGGGTCAAGGCCGAGACCGACCTGCCCGTCTCCGCCGTCGGCCTGATCACCGAGCCCGCGCAGGCCGAGGAGATCATCGCCTCCGGGCAGGCGGACGCCGTCATGCTCGGCCGCGAACTGCTGCGCGACCCGTACTGGCCGAACCGGGCCGCCCGTGAGCTCGGCGCGCAGCCGCGCTGGCCGCACCAGTACCACCGGGCCGTCTGAGCGCACCACTCCTCGTCCGGTGGGAGGATCGACCCTGCGGACGAGCCCGGGCCTTGCGGTCCCGGAAGGCCGCCGGGTCGATCGGCTGGAGACCATGAGCGAGGAAGACATCGACGAGGAGGTCAGGCGCGTCCTCGGCCTCCTCTACCAGGACGACACCCTGCGCGTGCTGTCCGCGCTGGTGCTGACCGGCAGCGCGGACGGCAGCGGGCTCGCCCGGGACGTCGCGCGCAGGGCACTCGAACGGCTGGAACGCGGCGGGCTGGTGTCCCGCGAGGACGGCGGCTGGCGGGTGCGGCGCGAGCGGTTCCGTGAGCTGCTGCACGCCACGGCCCGGCCGCCCGCCGCTCCGGTCTCGGAGGAGGAGCGCGTGGTGCGCGCCTTCCTGGTCGACGGGCGGCTGCGGGCGATCCCGTCGCGGCGCGAGAAACGCCTGGCCGTGCTGCACTACATCGCCCGGGCCTTCGAGCCGGGGGTCCGCTATCCCGAGCGGGAGGTGGACGTGGTGCTGCGCGCCTTCCACGACGACTACCCCGCCCTGCGGCGTCACCTGGTGGTCGAGGGCCTGATGAGCAGGGAGAACAACGTCTACTGGCGCAGCGGCGGCTTCGTCGAGCTCTGAGATCACCCGCCCACGGGGGCGCTTTCGAGGAGCGATGCCAGGAAGGCGGCGTTGCGCTGGGCGTTGTCGGCGCAGCAGTTGTTCATCAGCACGTGGACGGTGCGGGCGCGGGCCGCCAGCCCGGCCAGGTCGGCGGCCCACCCGCGCAGCTCCTCCTCGGAGTACAGGTAGCCGAACCGCTCCTCGATGCGCTTGCTGTCCCACTTGCCGGAGTGGCCGTGGAAGCGGACCACGGCCAGGTCGGCGGTGGCCGCCAGCACCGGCGGCACCGATGACGGGTACCCCTGCGGCATGTCCACCGCCACGTACGGGATGTCGTGCGCGGCCAGGAGGCCGAGGGTGTGGTCGCGGTGTTCGGCGGTCATCCAGCCGGCGTTGCGGAACTCCACACCCGCGCGCATCGGCCGGCAGCGTTCCACGCAGCGCAGCAGGTACTCGCGGTTGCGCTCGCCCGGGCCGAACCAGGGCGGGAACTGCAGCAGCACGATGCCGAGCTTGCCGGCCTCGTGCAGCGGCGCCAGCGCGCCGAGGAAGCGGTCCCACACCTCCTCGGCGATCGCGGGGCCGACGTCGCGCAGGTAGAGCGTCTCCTTGGCCGTGCCGAGCCGCTCACGCAGGTCCTTGTACAGTGACGCCCGCCGCGTCGGGTGCCCGGTCAGCAGGGAGAACGCCTTGACGTCGAAGGTGAAGCCGTCCGGGGTGCGGTCGCGCCACGCCTCGGCGGTGCGCAGGGACGGCGGGTTGTAGTAGGTGGCGTCCACCTCCACCAAGGGGAAGCGCGAGGCGTAGTAGGCCAGCCGGGCCGCGGGGGTCGCAGCGTCCGGCGGGTACCACCCGGAGGTGAGCAGGCTCCGGTCGGTCCAGGACGCCGTGCCGACCAGGACGCGGGAGCGGGGGAGATCGTCGGGCATCCCGCCCCTCTACCACCGCCGCGTCCCGCAAACATCGCCCAGGCCGGAGCCGCGGCGGTCAGGCCCCGGTGCCTCGGGGGTGTTCGGGGACGGCGGACTCCAGCGGGACGGCCGGGCCGCGCACGAGATCGAGTTGGACGGTCTGCCGGGGCAGCACGGCGTCCAGCAGCCAGTTGCCCGCGATGCGGGTGCGCCCGTTCGGGACCGACAGCAGGTGGTACCCCCGGGTGACCGCCTTGGCCACCACGCCCGACAGCGGCACGCCGAGCGGGTTGGCGGCGGCCTTCGCCCCGCCGAGGTCGACCACGAACCCCAGGTCGCCGTGCCGGTACGCGCGGCGCTCGCCCCGGCCGTAGGAGGCGGCGATGTTGCCGGCCGCCTGCCTGCCCTGCCGGGTGGCGTGCTGGGCGGTCATGGCGGTGTACTCGCCGGGGCGGGTCAGGTCGGGTACCGCCGCCGCGTCGCCGCAGGCGAAGACCTCCGGGCGTCCCGGCACCCGAAGGTACTCGTCCACCAGCAGCCGGCCCCGCTCGGCGGGCAGGCCGAGCGATTCGATCAGCGGGTCGGGACGCACCCCGACGCACCAGATCAGCGACCGGGTGGCCACGAACTCCCCGTCCGACAGCTTGACGCCCTCGGAGGTCGCCTCCTCCACGGTGACCCCGGGCCGGATCTCCACGCCCCGCGAGCCGAGCGTGCGGTGCGCCGTTTGCGACAGGCGCTCGTCCAGCTCGGGCAGGATGCGGGGGGCCTTGTCCACCAGCAGCCAGCGGACCTGCTGGTCGCGCAGCCGCGGGCGGCGCGCCTTGGTGTCCAGGGTGAGAAGCTGTCCCTGCGCCGCCACCTCGGTGCCGGTGTAGCCGGCGCCCACCACGACGAACGTGCAGCGCGCGTCCCGGTCCTTGGGGTCGTCGGCCGCGTCGGCCAGTTCGATCTGCCGGATCAGGTGGTCACGCAGGTAGAGCGCCTCGGCGATGCTGCGGAACCCGTGGGCGTGCTCGGCCACCCCGGGGATCGGCAGCAGCTTGCTGACGCTGCCGACCGTCAGCAGCAGCCGGTCGTAGCGCAGGTCCCGGCGCTTTCCCTCGGCGTCGGTGCACACCACCCGGCGCGCGTCGAGGTCGACCCCGTCCACGGCGGCCAGCAGGTGGCGTACGCCCGGGCAGTTGCCGGTCAGCGGGACGGCCACCTTGCGCGGGTCGAGGATGCCCGCGGCCACCTCGGGGAGCAGGGGGAGATAGAGGAAGTAGTCGGTGGGGTTGATCAGGACGATCTCGATCGCGCCTCGGGAGAGGCGGGCGAGGTGGCGTGCCGCGGTGAAGCCCGCGAACCCCGCGCCCGCGATGACGACGCGTTGCCGGTCGGCCATGGACGGTCCTTTCGGCGTGACGGACAAGAATGTTCCGCTTTGAGGTACCCCTCCCTTCGCCGGGCACGCGTCCGGCGTGGATCGGGGCGAGGCGGTGGCCGTCGAGGCGCCGGGAGTGACGGCCGGGCGATCTTGGGGTACACGGTAGGAGCATCACCTCTTCACAAACCCCTTTTACCTACATTTAAAGTGGGTGGCCATGATTCCCGGCTTGGGACGGATGACGATGATCAGGAGCAGGGTCGCCGCCGGCGCCGTCGCGTCGCTTCTCCTCCTCGCCGCCGCGGCGTGCGGCGGCACGAGCGATACCGCCGGCGGCTCCGGCGGGACGGCCGCCCAAGGCGGCACGTTCACCTACTGGACCAGCGGCTGGCAACCCGACCAGATCGCCGAGGTCGACGCCGCCTTCGCCCGAGCCAACCCCGGCATGCACGCCAAGGGGCAGTACATCGCCGCATCCGACCAGTACCTGCCCAAGGTCATCTCGGCGCTGAAGAACGGCACCCACCCCACCGTCCTGCTCACCCAGAACCCCTCCGACCTGCCGGTCATCGCGCAGAGCGGCAAGCTGATCCCGCTGGACGGCAAGCTCGACGCCGAGACCGGCGCGCTGTACCCCGGCATCAGGGAGTCGCTGTTCCACAAGGGCCACCAGCTCGGCATGGCCCTCGCCGGGGTCGGCGACATCGTGCTGTTCTACAACAAGAAGGCCTTCGCCGCGGCCGGCATCGCACGGCCTCCCGCCACCTGGGCCGAGCTGGCCGCCGACGCCAAGAAGCTCTCCGACCCCGCCAAGGGCAGGTACGGCTTCTACGTGCCGCTCGGCGAGGCCGAGTGGATCTCCTTCGCCTGGGCGCCCATGCTGTACGCCGAGGGCGGGGCCTTCCTCACCCCCGACGGCACCGCGACCGCCTTCAACGGCCCCGCCGGGGTACGGGCCCTCACCACCTGGGTGGACCTGATCAAGAGCGGAGCCGCGCCGAGCACCGGCTACGCGCAGGCGGGCAGCTTCGACGGCGCTCCCGCCTTCGCCAGCGGTGCGGTCGCGATGATCGTCAACGGACAGTGGGCGGTGCCGACGTTCGAGAAGGCCGGGATCGACTTCGGCGTCGCCCCGATGCCCGCCGGCACCGCCGGCACCGCCACCAGCCTCGGCATCGGCGTGGCCGCGCTGCTGAAGACCGACCCGGCCGCCGAGAAGGCCGGCCTTGCGTTCCTGAGGTTCCTCGCCACCCCCGAGCAGGGCGCCTACCTGGCGGTCAAGAGCGGCGGCCTGCCGTCGGACCCGGCCCAGCTCCGGCAGCCGGCGCTGAAGGACCACATCGCGAAGAACCCCGCCTACGCGGTGTTCGCCGAGGCGGAGAAGACCGGAAAGGTACGCCCGATCACCCCCGCCTACAACGCCATCTCGCAGAGCCTGTGGACCGAGATCAACGCGGCGCTCAAGGGCCGCAAGACCCCGGCCGAGGCCCTGGCCGCGGCGGCGCGGGAGGGCGACGCCGCGCTGAAGAAGCTCGGCTGATGCGGCAGGCCGCCCGCGCGGGGCGGGCCGGAACACGGGCGGCGTCCCGGCGCGCCGCCGATCCGGCCGCCCCTGGCCCGCGCGCCGGCCGCGCGGGCTTGGTGGCGGGGCCGCGCGACCGCCGCCGCACCTGGGCGCTCGGGTACGCGTTCGTCGCGCCCACCGTGCTGCTGACCGTGCTGTTCTCCCTCGTCCCGCTGGCCATGCTGCTGTGGCGCAGCCTGTACGGCGGCGGCGTCTTCGACCTCGCTCCCCGCTTCGTCGGCCTGGACAACTACACCGGCATGCTCGCCGAGGGCGGCGCGCGGGCCCTGGGCGTCACGGGTGTGTACACCGCCGGCTTCGTCGTGCTCACCATGGGCGCCGGGCTGGCGCTGGCGCTGCTGCTGAACTCCCGGGCGCCCGGAGTGGCCCGGCTGCGCGCCCCGTTCATCATCCCGCTCGTCGTCCCGGTGGTGGCCACCGCGCTGATCTGGGCGAACATGTTCGCTCCGCGCTTCGGCCCGATCGACCGGCTGCTGGCCGCCCTCGGCCTGCCCCCGGCCGACCTGCCGGCCTCCCCGGGGACCGCGCTGCTCGCCGTGCTGACCTTCGGCGCGTGGCAGTTCTTCGGGCAGAACGTCATCCTCTACGTGGCGGCCCTGAAATCGGTGCCCCGGGACGTCCTGGACGCCGCGAGCGTGGACGGCGCCGGCGCCTGGCGCCGGTTCGCGCATGTCCAGTGGCCGATGATGCGCCGGCAGACCCTGCTGATCTGGGTGGTGACCACGCTCACCGGCCTGCAGACCTTCACCCAGATCTACGTGCTCACCCAGGGCGGGCCGGACGGAGCCACCCAGACCGCCCTCTACTACGTCTACAACGAGGGGTTCGTGCAGTTCGACACCGGCCGCGCCAACGCCATGGGCGTCCTGCTGTTCCTGATCTCCCTGCTGGTCACGGTCGCGCAGATCTGGCTGCTCGGGCGGGTGGACCGTGCCCGCTAGCCTGATCGCCCGCCGCGCCGTGGTCTACCTGCTGCTCGGCGTGGCCGTGCTCGTCGTGGCGTTCCCGCTGCTGTGGATGGCGGTGAGCGCGCTGAAGACCGACGCCGAGATCATCAACCCGGCCGCGCCGCTGTGGCCGGCTCATCCGCAGTGGGGCAACATCGGCCGCGCCCTCGGCCAGGCCCCGTTCGGCCGGTGGTACCTCAACACCGCGGTCTTCGGAGTGGCGGCGACCGCCGGGCAGCTCACCAGCGGGCTGCTGGCCGGGTACGCCTTCGCCGTGCTCGACTTCCCGGGCCGGCGGGTGCTCTTCCTGGTCGCGCTGAGCGGGCTGATGGTGCCGTTCAGCGCGATCATCGTCCCGATGGCGCAGCTGCTCGGCGACCTCGGCTGGCTGAACACCTACCAGGGCCTCATCGTGCCGAACATCGCCTCGGCGCTCGGCGCGTTCCTGTTCCGCCAGTTCTTCCTCGGCACACCGCGGGAGCTCGGAGAGGCGGCCCGGCTCGACGGCGCCTCGGAGCTGCGGGTCTTCCTCAGCGTGTACGCCCCGCTGGCCCGGCCGGTCGTCGCCGCGCTGGCCATCATCCTGTTCCTGCAGAACTGGAACAACTTCCTGTTCCCGCTGATCGTGGTGAACACCACTGAGATGTCGGTCCTGTCGCAGGGCCTGTCGGTGTTCCAGAGCCAGTTCACCACGCAGTACAACCTGATCATGGCGGCCTCGCTGATCACCATCGTCCCAGTCCTGCTGGTCGCCGTCGCCGCCCAGCGCCACATCATCGAGGGCATCACGTTCGGCGCCCTCGACTGAAAGGCCCGGTGCCCGTGGTCGTGCGCCCCGCTCAGGCCGGAGGGAGCTGGAAGATGTGGTACTCCGCGACGGTCTCGAAGCCCATGCCGCGGTAGACGTGCGCGCCGGCGCTGCTCGCCTGCAGAGTGCCGACCCGCAGCCCGCGTTCCCGTCCCGTGTGCAGCGCCACGGTGGTGAGATGGGCGCCGATGCCGCGGCGCCGGTGGGTCTCGACCGTGGAGACGGCGTAGATCCCGGCCACGCCGTGCGCGTCGAACAGCGCCGCGGTGCCGACCATCTGCCCGTCGATGCGCGCCGCGAACCGGATCAGGGTGCCCGGGTGACCGGCGCGCGCGGCCTCGATCCGGCTGATGTCCTCGTGCAGGGCCGGGCTCATGCTGAACGCCGGGGCGAACGTCTGGACCCACTCCCGGATGCCGGACGCGGTGACCTGCTCGACCGTCAGCCCGGCCGGCGCGGGCACGTCGGCCACCCGGTCGAGCGAGACGGCCATCACCGGCATGGGCTGGACGAACGCCCCTCCCCGCGTGAGCAGCGCCTCCTCCACGCCGGAGCGGCTGTCCGCGCCGATCCACCACCACCAGGGCACGCCGTCCAGCCTGCCGCGGGCTTCGGCCAGCGCCTCGTCCACGTCCTTGTCGCCGAGGCGCAGCACTCCGTTGAGCAGGCTGTGCGGCACGCCGCTGCGGTAGAGGGCGGGGTCGCCGTCGGAGCGGTCCGCATGCCCGAGACTCAGGTAGTAGTCGCGGGCGTTGTCGAACTGCGGCCGCAGGTCGGTCGTCGAATCCACCAGTGCAGCCTAATTGGGGCTTATGTCCGATATATGGCAATTGTCGGTCAGGGGAGCGCGGACCACCCAGGGCGCGCTACGAGGTGCGCTCACGCGCCGGGACGTACCCGGCGCCGGCTCGCCTCTCGCTCCGGGATGGGTCAGGACTTGCCCAGGACGGCGGCCACGGTGTCGCGCAGGGGAGTGGCCGGACGGCCGATGAGCGCACGCAGGTCGCCCGGGGTGTCGGCGAGCTCGCCGCCGGCGACCGCGGCGTCGCAGCCGGCGATCACGGCGGCCGCCCCGGCCGGCAGCCCGGCGTTCACCAGGGCCTGCTCGTAGGCTTCCAGCGGCAGGTCCTGGTAGGCGACCTGCCGTCCGGCGGCCGCGGCGACCTCGGCCGCGAGATCGGCCATGGTCCAGGCGGCGTCGCCGGACAGCTCGTAGACCTTGTTCTCGTGGCCCTCGCCGGTCAGGACGGCCACCGCGGCGGCGGCGTAGTCGGCCCGCGTGGCGCTCGCGACGCGGCCCTCGCCGGCACTGCCGTAGATCGTGCCCTGCGCGGCGCCCTGGGTGATCGCCGCCTCGTAGTTCTCGGTGTACCACCCGTTGCGCAGGAACGTGTACGGCAGGCCCGAGGCGGCGATGTGCTTCTCGGTGGCCCTGTGGTCGGGTGCGACCGGGGTGGTGGAGACGTCGGCGTGCAGCACGCTCGTGTACGAGATGCGCGCCACCCCCGCCGCCGCTGCCGCGTCCACGACGGCGGTGTGCTGGGGCACGCGGGAGCCGACCTCGTCCGCCGAGATCAGCAGCACCACGTCCCCGGCGCCGAAGGCGTCCTTCAGCGTCTCGGGCCGGTCGTAGTCCACCTCGCGGACCCGCACGCCGCGCCCGGCGAGGTCGGCCGCCTTCCCGGGGTTGCGGACCGCCGCCACGATCTCGCCCGCGGGCAGCCGTTCCAGCAGGCCCTGCACGACGAGACGGCCGAGTTGCCCGGTCGCACCGGTCACCACGATCATGCCCACTCCTCTGCCCGCGCATTGTGTATTCAGTAGCACTAACTCAGAGAAAGTACCATCTTTTCGATGAGTACAGTCCAGATGGTGGTATGAAGGAGGCGTATTCTTGCGCCATGGAAGAGCAGGCTATCGCCGAGCGTGACGAGCACGAGCAGATCGTCTTCGATGTCTTCGCGCGCGGCTGCCCGTCCCGGGAGGCCATGGAGCACATCACCGGCCGCTGGGGCATCCTCGCCCTGCTCGCGCTCGGAGAGGAGGCCTACCGTTTCAACGCGCTGCGCCGCAGGGTCGACGGAGTGAGCGAGAAGATGCTCGCCCAGACCCTGCAGGCACTCGAACGGGACGGCCTGGTGCACCGCGAGGCCCAGCACACCATCCCGCCCCGGGTCGAATACAGCCTCACCCCGCTCGGCCGCGAGGCCGCCCGCCGCCTGCTCGGCCTGATCGAATGGCTCGAAGGTGAGATGCCGCAGGTCCTGGCCGCCCGCGAGCACTACGACCGGCGCAGGTCCCTCGCCTGACCGCTCCACGAGGCGGGGCTGCACGGAGGTTGCCGATGACCAAGCCGGTCGCGTTGTTCGCCGGGCTGTGCACGCTGGACCTGGTGCAGTCGGTGGAGCGGATGCCCTCCGCCAACGAGAAGATCACCGCGCTGGGGCAGACGGTGGCCGCCGGTGGACCCGCCACCAACGCGGCCGTCGCGTTCTCCTTCCTGGGCGGGGACGCCACGCTGGTCAGCGCGGTGGGCGCCCACTCGCTCGCGGCCGGCGTCCGCGCCGACCTGGCCGGCCACGGCGTACGGCTGGTGGACCTCGCCGCCGGCGCCCCCGTGCCGCCCGCCATGTCCACGATCATGGTCACCCGGGGGAGCGGCGACCGCGCCGTGGTCTCGGTCAACGCCGCCGGACGGAGCCTGTCACCCCCGGCCGGGCTCGCCGCACTGGTGGAGGCGAGCCAGGCGGTCCACCTGGACGGGCACCATCCCGCCCTCGCCCTCGCGGCGGCCCGGCTCGCACGCGAGCGGGGCCGCCTGACCCTGCTGGACGGCGGGAGCTGGAAACCCGGCACCGCCGAACTGCTTCCGTACATCGACGTCGCCGTGGCCTCGGCCGACTTCCGCCCGCCCGGCACCCGCACGCCAGAGGAGGTCCTCGCCGACCTGCGGGCGGCGGGCGTGCCGTGGGCGGCGGTCAGCCGCGGCCCCGAGCCGGTGCTGTGGCGCGCGCCGGGGGAAGGCGACCGGGTGCGATCCTGCCCCGTCCCGCCGGTCGAGGTCGTGGACACCCTCGGCGCCGGGGACATCCTGCACGGGGCGCTGGCCTTCGCCCTGTGCCGCGCCCTGGCCGCCCCGGGGCGGTCCTTCGAGCGGGGCACCGTGGCAGGGCAGGCGGACCGGCTCACCCCGGACGGCTTCGCCGCCGCGCTGGCCTTCGCCGTCGCGGTCGCCTCGGCGTCCTGCGCTTCGTTCGGCACCCGCGCCTGGACGCAGGCGGGCCCCGCGGCCGTCGCCCCCTCCTGACGGCCGCCGCTCCACGCGGCGCCGCGCCGCCAGGGTGCCGACGGCCACTCCCGTCCGAGAGACGCGGAACGGTCACCTCCCCGCGACGGAGGACAGGGAGAACGGCGCCCGGCACGGCCGAAGGTAAAGGCTGCGGCAACCGGGCGCCTAATGCGGGCGTCGGGCGGGCCGGGTGCGAGAAGGTGGCGGCGTGATGCGACGCGCCGGTCTGCTGATGATGCCCGGGCTCGCGCTGGTGGCGGGCTGCGGCACCGGGGTGACACTCGCCGGGGTCCACTTCGACGATCTCAGGGCGCAGGGGGTGTCCCCCGAGCTGGTCTACGTGGTCGACCTCCCGGGGTACGAGCCCGCCCAGGAGACCGTCAGCGTGTACAACGACGAGGGTTTCCAGGCGTACTACATCTCCCCGGAGGGCGAGCGGGTGTGGTTCGGCGTGGACCGGAGCTCGTTCAGCGACGAACTGTGCCGCCACTGGCCGGTCCACGACACCGCCCCGCCCGCCTCCCGCCGGCCCGGCCTCCACCCGCCCGAGGCCCGGCCCGCGGCCGTACCGGGCCCGGCCCGGCCCGGTACGGCCGGCACCCTCGCCGGCGGCGTCCCGGAGGACGGGGAACCCGGCATGGCGGCCGAGGGAATGTCGCCCGGTTCGCCGGACGCCGAGCCACCCGGGGCGCAGGTGGCGTGCGAACACGACGAGGTCGGCTGGTACCGCGTCAACGGTGACCGGCACGAGTACGCCCTGCTGGAGGACGACCATCTGCTCCGGCTCGGCGGCCGGCGGGGCGAGGTGACCCGCAGGACCCTGCGCGACGCCATAGCCACCGCCCGCCACGCCGGCTGGTCCACCGCCCCCACCCCACCCTGACCCGGCCACCGCCCGCCTTGCGCGTTCGGTATATTGAACGTATGGTTCAACGAAACGGGTGCACTCGGACGATGGCTGGGCGGGGTTGGTGCGGGTGAGCGGGGAGCGGCGGGGGGCGGGGGGCGCGACTGCGGCGGCGGTGGGTGCGCAGGTGCGGCAGCGGCGGCTGCAACGCGGCATGTCGGCGGCCGAGCTGGCCCGCCGGGCGGGGCTGAGCAAGGCGACGCTGTCGGGGCTGGAGGCCGGCACCGGCAACCCGACGATCGAGACGCTGGACGCGATCGCCCTCGCGCTGCACATCCCGCTGACCGACCTGCTCGCCCGGGACACCGACGCCGGTCCCGTCCACGTCCTGGCCACCGAGCCCGAGCGGGACGGGCCGACGCGCGAGCTGCTGCGCCGGGTGGGCGGTGGGCACACCCTGGAGCTGTGGCGGCTGCGCGTGCCGCCGCATACCAGCCTGGACGGCCTGCCGCACGCACCCGGCACCGTCGAGCACCTTGTCGTCGGCTCCGGCGCGCTCACCGCCGGGCCGGGCGACGACCTGCGGGAACTGCGCCACGGCGACCTGCTCGCCTTCGCCGGCGATCGCCCGCACCTGTACCGCACCGGCGAGGAGGCGGCCGACATCACCGTCGTCATCGCCTCGCCGGTGGTCGGCTGAACTCCCTGCGACGAAAGGACCGCCTGGCCATGTCATGGTTCGCACTGCTTCCCCTGCTCGGGATCTGGACCCTCGCGGTGATCAGCCCGGGGCCGGACTTCGTGATCACTCTGAGGTACGCGGCCGGCCGGTCGTGGCGCAGCGGCCTGCGGGTGGCCGCCGGCGTCACCACCGGCATCGCCGTGTGGGCGCTCGCCGCGCTGTTCGGGCTGACCGTCGTGATCGAACGCTACGAGTGGCTGTACACGGCCGGCCGGGTCGCGGGAGCGCTGTTCCTCGTCGCGCTGGGCGTGGCGACCATCCGCGCCGCCCGCCGGGCTGCTCCCGCCGACACCCATGGGCCCGCTACACGGGCCGGCGCCGGAGCGGACGCTGCCGCCGTGGCGGAGTCCCCGAGGGGCTCCGCCGGACCCGATGCGCTGCCGGACGAGGGCGCCGCAGCGGGGGAGGGCTTCGGCCGCGCCGGCGGCACGGGGCCCGGGAGCGGATTCAGGGAATGGCGGGTCGGGTTGTTCACCAACCTGGCCAACCCCAAGGCACTGGCGTTCTTCGGCGCGCTGTTCGCGAGCCTGCTGCCGCACGGGGCCGGCCTCGCCGCGCGGGCCGCGACGCTGGCGACCATGGTCGCCATCGCCTTCGCCTGGTTCGGCATCGTGTCGGTGCTGGCCGCGACCCCGGTCATCACCCGCCTCTACCGGCGGGCCCGCAGGAGGCTCGACATCATCACCGGAGCGATCTTCATCGGCATGGGCGGCCTGCTCATCCCACGGTGACCGGCCCGCCGTCTCACGCTTCGTGGCGGGCGGGACGCCGGAACTCCGGCGGCCGGGGGCACGGCTCGCGCGGTGCCGCTCTAGTCCCGTTCGACTCTGGTGGTGACCGACGGGAGGTCCGCCGCGCAGGTGATCCGCACTTCGATCTTGGTGTTCTCCGACTCGAACTCCACGGAGACGAGGTGGCCGGACCGGTCCTCGACATCGTCGACCTGGTATCCCTGGGCGGGGCTCCAGGCCTGGAGGGTGGGGCGGCCGGCGACGCACGCCGCGACGACGGTGCCGCCCTGGGTGGTGAAGACGCGGCCGGACCGTGCGGTCGCCGAGGGCGAGGCGGAGCCTTCCGGGGACGTGGTCGCCGGGGGCACGGGGGCTGCCGTCGCCGTGGCGAGGGCCTGGGTGAGCTGGGCGGCGGACATGGGGGAGACGACCGGTTCGCTGAGGCCCTGGCCGAGGAGCGCGATGGCCCAGGTGGTGGTGCCGGTGGTGAAGGTGGCGGCGGCGAGCCAGCCGAGGGTCGCCAGCAGTGGACCTCGTTTCACTCTGTCAGAGTGCCATGGACAGTCCTAAATCTGGCCTAACGCCACCTCAACGGAGATACGGCCCGGCATCGGGCGCCCGGAACCCCCTTACTGTTGAGGCGATGGCACAACTACTGCTGGTCGAGGACGACGCCGCGGTGCGGTCCGCGCTCATGCGGGCCCTGGGCGAGCGCGGGCACGGGGTGACGTCGGCCGTCACCGGCATGGCGGGCCTGCGGATGGCCGTGGACGAGCGGCCTGATCTGGTGATCCTGGACCTCGGGCTGCCGGACGTCGACGGGTACGAGGTCATCCGCATGTTGCGCGCGGTCAGTGCCGTGCCGCTGATCGTGGCGACGGCGCGGGACGACGAGCGGGAGATCGCACGAGTGCTGGACGCCGGAGCGGACGACTACGTCGTCAAGCCGTTCGGGGCCGTCCAACTGGACGCGAGGATCCGTGCGGTGCTGCGGCGGCTCCAGAGCGAAGACGCCGACGGGGCGCGATCGTTCACCGTGGGGGAGCTGCGCATCGACCCGCGCTCCCGTGAGGTGACGCTGGCGGGACGGGTGCTGGACCTGCGGCCCAAGGAGTTCGACCTGCTGCACTACCTCGCGGCGCGGCCCGACCAGGTGGTCGGCAAGCGCGAACTGATGACCGAGGTGTGGCGGATGCCGTACGGCGGCGCGGACAAGACCGTGGACGTCCACCTGTCCTGGCTGCGCAACAAGCTCGGCGAGTCGGCGCAGGAGCCCCGGTACATCCGCGCCGTGCGCGGGGTCGGTGTCAAGCTGGTGGACCCGGGAGCATGAGACGGCGTCTGCTGGTGCTGGTCGGCTCCATGGTGTCGCTCGCGCTGGTGGCCTTCGTGGTGCCGCTCGCGGTGCTCGCGCAGATGCTGGCCGCCGACCGTGCCACCGCGGACGCTCTGGTGCGTGCCCAGTCACTGGTCCCCGTGGCGTCGGTCGGCACGCCGGAGGCGCTGGGGCTGGCCGTGCAGCAGGCCAACAGCGCCGGCGGCCACCCCCTCACGGTGTTCCTCTCCGGCGGGGCGGCCCTCGGGGCGCCGGCCGAACGGTCGGACGCGGTACGGCTGGCCTTCACCGGGCGCAGCCTCACCGCGCGGGCGGACGGCGGCCGTGAGATCGTCGTCGCCGTCACCGGTCGTTCCTCGGGAGCGGCCGTCATCCGCACGTTCGTCTCCGACGCCGAGCTCACCCGGGGAGTACGGCGGGCGTGGCTGATCCTCGCGCTCGTCGGCGTCGGGGTGCTGGTCGTCAGCCTGATGGTCGCCGACCGGCTCGCCCGGTCGCAGATCCGCCTCATCACCGGCGTGGCCGGTGTCTCCCACCGCCTGGCCGCCGGTGACCTCACCGCGCGCGCCCCCGCCGAGGGGCCGAAAGAGCTACGCCAGGTGGCGGGCGCGCTCAACCATCTCGCCCGCCGCATCACGGTCCTGCTGGCTCAGGAACGGGAGGCGGTGGCCGACCTGTCGCACCAGTTGCGCACCCCGCTCACCGTGCTGCGGCTGGAGGCCGAGGCACTGCCGCAGAGCGAGCAGGCCGCCCGGGTGGGCGCGGCCGTGGACGCGATGGAACGCATGGTCACCCAGGTGATCCGGGATGCCCGGCGATCCCGGCAGGACGAGCCCGGCGAATGTGACGCCGCGCAGGTCGTCGCGGCCCGCGTCCACCACTGGTCGATGCTCGCGCGCGACCAGGACCGCCCGGTCACCCGCGATCTGGCCGATCCTCCCCTGGCCGTCGGTGTCGGCGAGGAGCCGCTCACGGCCTGCGTGGACGCGCTGCTGGAGAACGTCTTCGCGCACACCCCCGAGGCGACCGGATTCACCGTGAGCCTGTCACCCCGGCACGGAGGCGGCGCGGTGCTCACGGTCACCGACGGTGGGCCGGGCTTCGCACACGCCGCCGCGGTGGAGCGCGGAGTGAGCGGCGGTTCCTCCACCGGACTCGGCCTCGACATCGTGCGCCGCACCGCCGAACGCTCCGGCGGCTCGGCGTCCTTCGGCGCCGGCCCGGACGGTGGCACCCGCGTCGTGGTGGAGTTCGGGCCGCGCCCGGCCTGACCACCCGTCCGGGCCGTCGTTCCTCCCCGCGGTCGCCGGAAGCCGAGGCGTGCCGGCCGGCCTCCGTCAGTGGACCGGCGTCCCCGGAGCCGCGTTAACCCCGCGTTAGGAACACTGCAGCCTCCCGCTATCGATGATCGGCGCAGGCTTGGACCCGTCAAGCAGAGCACATCGTTCGGACGGAGTCTCCGATGAACAGGTCCAAGATCATTGCCGGTCTCGCCACCGCGACCCTGCTCGTGGTGGGCGGCGGAACCGCACTCGCGGCGGCCGACCTCAGCCCGTCCCCCGCGGCCTCGCCCACCGAGGACCGGCCGGCCGCGCAGGTCACCCCGACCGCCTCGGCCTCGCCGCAGGACGGCCCCGCCGCCGCTCCCAAGATCGCCCGGGAGGAGGCGGAGCGTACGGCGCTCGGCAAGGTGTCCGGGGGCCGGGTGACCTCCACCGAGCTGGAGACCGAGCACGGGCGGCAGGTCTGGGACGTCGAGGTGGACGCCTCCGACGGCACCGAGCACGAATTCGACATCGACGCCACGACCGGCGCGGTGGCCTCCCACGAGGTGGACGACGACGACCACAGCGGGACGGGCGGCGCCGACCGTGACGACGACGGCGAGTCCGACGACTGACACCTCGCGGCACCGGCGGCTCCCCATCTGGGGAGCCGCCCGCGTTGAGGCAGGGGAAGCGCTCCGGACGTCTCGCGGCGGGCCGGCGCGCACACCCCAGGCCGTGCGTAGGGCACGCCTCCGCGAGGTGAGCGGCAGTACGTCCACGGGCGAGGCGCAGAACCCGCGCGGGGGCCGTGGGCAGGGTCAGCGGACGCCGCGGGGGCGGAACTGGATGCTGATGCGCGGGCCGGTGGGGCGGCTGGTCTTGGGGATGGCGTGCTCCCAGGTGCGCTGGCAACTGCCGCCCATCACGATGAGGTCGCCGTGGCCGAGATCGTGGCGCAACGTCGGCCCTCCGCCGCCGTTCGGCCGCAGCAGCAGGCTGCGCGGCGTGCCGACCGAGACGATCGCCACCATGGTGTCCTCGCTGTTCCCCCGGCCGGTGCGGTCGCCGTGCCAGGCCACGCTGTCGCGGCCGTCGCGGTAGAAGCACAGGCCGGCCGTCCGGAACGGCTCGCCGAGCTCGCCCGCGTAGTGGCGGTTCAGGATGCGCCTGGCCTCCTCCAGCAGCGGATCGGGCAGCGGCTCGTCCTCGTCGTAGAACTTGAGCAACCGCGGGACGTCGACCACCCGGTCGTACATGTGCCGCCGCTCGGCCCGCCACGGCACCGTCCTCGCCAGCCGCTCGAAGAGCGCGTCCGCACCGGTGAGCCAGCCCGGCCGCAGATCGAGCCACGCGCCGTGCGCGAGAGGCGTGCGCCGCACCGTCGCACCCAGCGGGCCGGGGCCGGTCTCCTCGCCCATGTCGAGCAGCGAAGCCTGGAACGCTGTGTCCATACTCGCAGTGTATGCCACGTTTTCAAACGTACATTCGAGCGGTCGCTTCCTGGAGTGGCGACCAGGTTCGCCGCACACCATCCCGCCGCCGGCGGCGGGAGAAACCCGCCGGACGGCGTGGGGCGGTCATGAGGAGCGGCTGTAGGTGGGGTGCTGGACGCGGCCGTAGACGGGGGAGCGGCGCACGCCCGCACCGGTGGACGTGGCGGCGCGTCCAGGGGCGGGCAGGACGACGGCGGTCAGCACCAGCCCGGCGTCCGAGACCCACCGGCCGGAGAAGGCGGTGATCCGCTGGCCGCGCACCCGGGGGCCGCCGACCCGCAGCCACGCGGTGAACTCGCCGCCCGCCGGATCGACGTTGACCAGGATGTCCTGGAAGTCCAGCCAGCGCTTGGCCAGCGGGAACCATGCCTTGAACACCGACTCCTTGGCGCTGAAGAGCATGCGGTCCCACTGCACACGCGGGTGCCGGGCGGCGAGCTTGGCCAGGCTCTCGCGCTCCTCCGGCAGCGAGACGGCGTCCAGGACACCGGGCACCAGCGGCTCGTTCGGCTCGGCGTCGATGCCGATCGCCGTGACCTTGGAGGCGGTGGCGACCACGGCGCCCCGGTAGCCGGCGCAGTGGGTGATGCTGCCGACCACGCCGGTGGGCCACTGCGGCTCGCCGCGCAGTCCTGGCAGCACCGGGCCGGGGCGCACGCCGAGCTTGCGCAACGCGTCGTGGGCGCACACCCGGGCCGTGCCGAACTCCTGCCGCCGCCGCTCGTCGGCATGAGCGATGACCTGCTCTTCCTCCGGGAAGAGCATCGGGTCCGGCGGATCGGTGAACATGTCGACGGCCACGACGAAGTCGGGCAGGATGGACTTGATCATGATCCCTCGCGAGGCGGCAGGGGGCTTCGGGCGAGCGGGGTCGCACCGGCCGGCAGAGGATGGACGGGTCTGGACGGGGTGCCGATGCGCGCGGGTCCGCCGCCGGACACCCGGGAAGACGGGCATGCGGCGGTTCGCTCCCTGGTGGAAACGGCGATATCGGAAACGCCGCCCCCCGGGGACCTTTCGTACCTCACTCGCATGGCGATCACACGCCAAGCGTATCGACGCCACCGTTCGACGAGGCGTCAACCGAAATCTTTCTCGGGACCGCGCGGCACCGGGCTAGGGCAGCAGCGGGAAGGGTAAGGGTGAGCGCAGGGGCGGGCCGCGATAAATGGCGTGCCGGGCTCCCGCCGTGGTCAGCGGCCCGGCCATGACCTTCCCCCGCGCATTTCCGGAGTAATCGCGGCGGGCAGGCGCGCCCGAGCCGCTAATTCGGTCTTCCGGCGAGGAGAACGGCTCTTTGCGAGATGCGCGCCGCATTCATGCGTGCCGGGGCGGCGAAAGTTGGAAAGGAATGACCCGGGCGAGCCCTATCGGCGCGCCGTCGCGTCACCCTTCCCCGGCGGGTCAGCCTACCAGTTCGCCGGTCTCGCCCATGCGTCCCGCGTCGCCCGCGAGCATGCCGCGTGCCTCGGTCAGCAGGGCGAGCGCACGTGCCTCGAGGGTCGGGGTGTCGATCGCCTGGAAGATCCTCAGCGCCTGCTCGAAGCACGACACGGCGTGGCGGGCGTCCCCACGGGTGACGGCGAGCTCGCCGAGCCCGAGCAGCGCCCGGCCCTCGGCGAAGTGGTCGCCGCCCAGGCCGGACAGCCGCGCCGACTCGGTGAGCGCCTCCTCCGCCAGCGCGGTCTCGCCCTGGCGCAGCCGGGCGACGCCGAGCCCGCTGAGGATGTGCGCCTCACCGGCCTCGTCGCTGATGCCGCGGACCATCTCCAGCGCCGTCTGGAACACCTGGGTGGCCAGGACGAGCTCGTTCCACGCCAGGTAGGTGTGGCCCATCCGGTACAGCACCTGGGCCTCGACCCGTCTGCTGCCGCCCTTGCGGCTGAGCTCCAGGGCCTCCGCCAGCAGGTTGCTCGCCCCCTCAGGGTCGGAGGCGTCCAGCCGCAGCTGCGCCATGTTGTGCAGCATGTACGCGCACGACACGTGGTCGCCGGTGCTGGTGAAGATCTCGAGCGCCCGGCGGTACTGCTCCGCCGCGTCCTCCACATGGCCGCTCATGCGCGCCAGGAAGGCGAGGTTGCCCATTACCAGGGCGGCGCCGCGGTCGTCGCCGATCTCGGTGAACAGGCGGAACGCCTCGTCGAAGTCGCCCCGGGCCTGCGGATAGCGGTTCTCGGCGATGCGCAGCGAGCCTCGCGAGTACAGCATCGCGGCCTGGCCGCGCACGTCGGACGCCTGCCGGGTGGCCGCCAGCGCGACCTCGTGCGTCTCGCGCCAGTCGTCCAGGTAGACCCGCGACTCGAACAGGGTCACCGCGGCGAACGCCAGGTCCCACGACATCGCCGCGAATCCCGCGTGCGCCGCCTGGCGGATGCCGGACACCAGCAACGGGCGCTCGCGTTCCAGCCACGCGAAGGGGTCGGCGACCAGTTCGCCGGTCAGCCGTTCGGGCAGCGGCCAGCGAGGGGCGTCGCTGCGGATGCGGGCATAGTCGGCGCCGTAGGCGCTGCGGTGGGCGGACTCGGCCAGGAACAGCAGGGCGCCGAGCACCCGTTCGAGGCCGGCCTTGCGCTGGACGGGGGACTCCTCGGCCACCAGCCGCTCGCGGGCGAACATGCGCACCAGGTCGTGCAGACGGTAGGCGCTGTGCACGCCGTGGCCGCCGGCGGCCTCGATCAGGTGGGCGTCGGCGAGTTCGTCCAAGAGGTCCTCGGCGTCGTAGAACGACACGTCCATGAGCGCGGCGCCCGCCCAGGCCGCGAAGATCCCGCCGTCGAGGATGGCGAGGCGCCGGAACAGCCTTCTGGCGTCCTCGCCGACGCTCTCGTAGGTCAGCGAGAGGCTGGCCCGGATGCCCATGTCGCCGTGGTTGAGCTCGTCCAGCCGCCGTGTCTCGTCCGTCAGGCGGTTCACGAGCTGATCGATGCTCCAGTGCGGGCGGGCCGCTAATCGCGCCCCGGCGATGCGCAGCGCCAGCGGCAGGTGCCCGCACAGCTCGGCCAGTGCCTTGGCGGCCTCGATCTCGGCCTGCACCCGCTCGGTGCCGGCGATGCGCTCCAGCAGCTCGATCGACTGGTCGGTGTCGAAGACGCCGACGTCGATGTGGATCGCGCCGGGCAGCCCGGCCAGCCGGCTGCGGCTGGTGATGATCACCGCGGAGGTCTTGGTGCCGGGCAGGAGCGGCTGGACCTGGCTCTCGCTGGCCGCGTCGTCCAGGACGATCAGCGCTTTGCGGTCGGCGAGCAGCGCGCGGTACATCTCGGCGCGCTCCTCCAGGCCCTCGGGCATGTCGCCGCCGGGGACGCCGAGCGCGCGCAGGAAGCGCTCCAGCACGTGCATCGCGCTGACCTGCCGGGCCGCCCCACCGTGCAGGTCGGCGAACAGCCGGCCGTCCGGATAGCGCTCGGCGACGGTGTGCGCGGCGTGCACCGCGACGGTGGTCTTGCCGATGCCGCCCTTGCCCGCCACGATGACGACCGGTACGGCGAACCGGCCCGGGTCCTCGTCGGCCAGCGCGAGCTCGCGCTCGATCGCGTCGATCTGCTTGGTGCGGCCGGTGAAGTCGGCGATCGCCCGGGGCAGCAGGAACGGCACGGGGACCACGGACGGGGCCGGCGCGGCGGGCGCGTCGACGGTGGTCTTCGGCGTCCTGCCGGGCGGGTCGAGGCTCGCGTCCGCGGTGAGGATGGCGTGTTCGAGGCGCTGGAGCTGCTCGTTGGGCTCGATGCCCAGCTCCTCGATCATCGTCTCGCGGGCCAGGCGGTACACCTGGAGCGCCTCGGCCCTGCGGTCGCAGCGGTACAGCGCCAGCATGAGCTGGCCGCGCAGCCGCTCGCGCAGCGGGTAGTGCTCGACCAGCCGGGTCAGCTCGCCGATCAGCTCCTGATGGCGGCCGAGGTCGAGCTCCAGCTGGACGCAGTCCTCATTGGTGGTCATCCGCTCTTCGGTGAGCCGGCTCGCCGCCGACTGCACCGGTCTGCTGTCGATGCACTCCAATGCCTCCGCGCCGCGCCACAGTGCCAGCGCCTCGCGGTACGCCTGGACGGCCTGGTCGAGATCGCCGGCGTCGCGGACCCGGCGGGCCTTCAGGGTCAGCGCCTCGAACCGCTGGGCGTCGAGCCGGCCCTCCTCGACCCGGATCATGTAGCCGCGCGACTGGGTCGAGATGATGTCGCCTTGTCCGTGCGCGGCGAACGTGCGCCGCAGGGACGAGATGCAGATCTGCACCTGTGCCCGCGCGGTGGGCGGCAGGTCGATGCCGTAGATCGCCTCGGCGAGGCGGTCGACGGTCACCACGCGGTTGGCGTCGAGCAGGAGGTTGGCCAGGGTGATGCGCTGTCGCGTCCCTCCGATGTCCACCCGTGCGGTGCCCGCGACCACCTCGAGCGGCCCCAGGATGCGGAACTCCACCAGTGACTCCTTGCCGGAAGACCCGCGGGACCCCCGTAAGTCTTCGTGCTACTGCGTCCTCGCCGTGACCATTATCGGCCCGCCGGTGGGGCGAGAAGGTCACTCGGCCTCAACAGGACCGCGTGCGCGGCATACGGTGGCGGTCGCCCCTCCCCTCGGCCCACACCACTTGTCTCGCATGGTACAACTCGACGGCCGGGACAACTAGGGCGAATTCCTGATGGAAAAGGCATCGGTGAACACGCATATCAACCGGACAATATTTTGTTCAGGGGGTCTGCGCGTCGGTGCCGCCGCGCGCCGGCCGATCACCGGCTCGCGGCCGCCGGGTGACGGCGGCGTGCCGCATGCGGCGTGCCAAGGGCGCGTCCGCCCGTGGCGGCGGGGTGGTAATAGCGCGATCAAGGGCGCTGAATGGCATACGCCCAAGATGGCCCGCCCTGCCGCCCGCGCCTTTCAGGGGTCTTCGGGGTAGGCCGGATAACGCCGCTATTCCGCGGATCGGGTGGTAGGGGTCACCCTGGGGTTTCACCGGGGTTCGGCGCCGGTCTAGCATCGAATCAATCGAGCTTGGCAAGGAATTTGAGCCGCATGAAGAGGTGATGTCTCTGGTCGCTGGTTTCCTTCGCGGTAAGTCCCCACGCGGGCAAGGGCCATCGCGCGAGCGCCATTCGCACGGTGGCCCTTGCTTTTGGTAATCGAATATCCATGATCAGGCTCGGCGCCGCCGCGCGGCGGCATTTTCTCCCGGCATCGGCCGGGCACGCGATGCCCGCCGGCGTCCAATGTCCGCGCCCCGGTTCGAGCCGAGTTCGAGCCCGCGGCGCGAGATCCCTCTCGCGCCAAGATTCCCGAGGAGTGAAGATGTCCCGCCGCCTGTTCACCTCCGAGTCGGTCACCGAGGGTCACCCGGACAAGATCGCCGACCAGATCAGCGACGCCGTCCTCGACGCCATGCTCAA